>CAWAFD010000009.1:0-22603 GCA_963781225.1 uncultured Actinomycetota bacterium | reverse complement strand
ACACACTAACTAGTCGACTTGCTCCGTCCAGGGACCATTCAAGTACCGCAGCAGTCCTGGCCCGGCGAGGTTAACTCCGGTGCCGGTATTGGCGGGGTGATGCGGCGGGCTGCGGACCTTACTGGCCGGAAGGCCGAGCGTTCAGGATGGTGCCCGGCGGTAGTGCTCGGTCAGAGCCTCGCCGAGGGTGCCAGGTCGGCAGGCCACGATGCGCTGACAGAAATCCGCAGCGGGTGGTGCTTTAACGCCGCGAGTCGATCTCAGCGACCCTTCGCTTCCTGGATGCCGCGCCGCCCGGCGCGCCGCCGGTGACGAGGGGCGCCCGGCGTCGGATAATCCTGTTTCTGCTAGAGGAGGTCGGCGATCAGGGCAGCCGCACGGGCAGCGCCATCGGTGGCAACGGGCAGGTAGTCCACTTTGCGGCCGATCTCGCTGGCAATCGCCGCGGCGATGTCGGCCGGGCTGGCGGTCTCGAAGTCCATACACCGCCCGGCGCGGTAGCGCTCGAGCCGGTGCCGCACGTGAAGATTCTGCTCGAAGTGGTGTCGCAGCGGGAAATACAGGAACGGCCGCTGGCTCGCGGTCAGCTCCATCGCCGTTGTCAGCCCGCCCTGGACGACGGCGAGATCACAGGCAGCCAGATGACGATACAGGTCGGGAACGTACGGGCGGATCTCCAGCCCCTCCAGGGCGGGCAGACTGCCCGGATCGATCCGCGGCCCAGCCACCACGATCATCCGGAGGTCAGGCACGCGCGACTTCGCCTCGGGGAAGGCGGCGATCACCCGCCGCAGCAGGTGGCCGCCGACGCCTGAGCCGCCCACGGTGACGATGCACACGCGCTCGTCGGCACGATAGCCGAGTGCTTCGCGGTCTGCGAGCTGGTGCGAGTTGAAGCCGGTGATGTAGCCGGCGAAGTCGTAGTGGCTCTCGGTCCAGTCGCGGATCGGTGGGAGACCGGTGCCGAAGGTGTCCGGGACGATGTCGTCGGGGTCGCCGACGAAGATGGCGCGGTCGCGGACCCGCGGGAAGCGGTCGATGTGCTCGATCATCTCGGTGTTGTAGTCGGCGGTGAGGAACGCTTCGCGGTCGCTGCCGTCGGGCATCGGCAGCCATCCGACGAAGTCGGTGAGCCAGGCGTACGCGGCCGATTTCAGCTCCGGGTTCTCGTGCAGGTAGTAATCCAGCTCCCAGGATTCGTCACCGATCCACAGGTCGTAGTCCTCGGCGCGGTTGAGGTCGTGGAAGACCATGAAGTTGGCGAGCAGGATCTCGTCCATCCGCCGTATGGCCTGGAAGCAGTGCAGGTCGTGCTCGGCCGATTCTGATTCGATGTGACCGGATTCGCTCGCCAGATAGGCGCTGGCAGGGTGGATGCGCTCGTCATGGGCTTCTAGCACCTTGGTAACCGGATGCTGGGCCAGCCAGTCGATCTTCACATCGGGATGCAGTTTGCGCAGTTCGCCAGCGATCGCCACGTCCCGCTGGGCGTGGCCCAGGCCGATCGGCGAGGAGATGTACAGTACGCGCCTGGCACGGGCCTTGCCGCGGGCCCATCGCGAAGCCTTCTGCGGCGGGAGGGCGAAGTCACGCAGGAGCAGGTTGACTTTGACCGGGTCGCGCACGTGGGGGCCGTGAGCCGAGCCTTCCAGCAGGACCAGGTCGCCGCCGGTCGCCTCAGCGAGCGCTGTCCCGCGGCCGGGCCCGCTGATGGGATCGGCCGTGCCCTGGATCACCAGCACCGGGCAGCGAATCCGGCCGCACAGCTGGCGAGTGGCCTTCTCATCGAGGCCGTTGCCGATTTCGGTTGCCATGAGCGTCTCGGCTGTGGTCTCCAGGCCCCAGCCGACGCAGTCTTCGATCGGCTTGGTGGAGTGCGGTTCGGTGAACATCTGGGAGAAGAAGAACTCCAGGAAGCCGCGGTAGTCCTGCACCAAGGCGGAAAACGTGTCCCTCGGCCAGCCCTGGTCGGTGGGCAGCACCGCGTCAAGCAGGTCGTGCGGGTCGCCTGCCTGTTGCGGTCGGAGCGGTACGGACGGGCCGATGAAGACCGCGCCGCTCACGCGGTCGGGGTGCTCGGCCGCCAGGATGAGAGCGCGCTGCGCCCCGACGGACAGGGCCACGATCGTTGCGCGTCCGGTCCCGGTCGCATCTAGCACGGCCAGGGCGTCGGCAGCGAACTCTGTCTCCCTGTAGGCATCCGCGTCGGCCGGGCGGTCTGAGCGGCCGTTTCCGCGCCCGTCGAACGTGATGACGCGACAGTGCCGGGCGAGATAGGGAATCTGCATCTTCCAGTGCCGTGAGTGGATGATCGACCACGTCGGCAGGAGGAAGATGGTCGGCTCGCCAGAGCCGTAGACCTCGTAGTACAAGCGCACCCCGTCGCGCTCGACGTAGCCGGTGCTGTCGGGGTAGCGCGCCCGCGTCTGCTCGCGCGGGCCAGCACCCGGCATGCCAGGCTGATCCTCAGCCGCCGGCCGTGCCGTGGTGGTCATGGGCGTGCCTTGTAGATGGGCAGCCACCCGGCGATCGGGTTCGCGTTGTAGCCCGGCCAGCAGAACCGCTCACAGCCTTCGTGGACGTCATGGACGTGCTCGTGCCAGCCGGCTTGCTCGGTACTGGTCATGGTGTCCCTCCCTGGACCAGGTTTTCAGCGAGCGTAGGTTCGGGATTGCCGGTTTCGCTTCCGTGGGGTCCCCTAGTCCTGGCCGCACCTGGTCGGTGCGGGCATCAGGTGCCCATAATCGCGCCACGCTGCCGGGCTGTGGTCTTGAACGGCAGAAGATCGACGAAGCCCTCGCGCGGGCCCGGTCGGGCACCAGCGCGATACTCGCGCTGGTCGGTGTGCCGGGATAGGCAAAACCGCGCTGCTCGGTTATGCTGCTGAGCGCGCCGATTAAGGCTCCACATCCGCATGATCAGCTTCATAAAGCCGCTGGTCAGCGGCTTGGGCGTTTGATCGATATGGTTGTTGAACACCCTCCTGGCTCGTATAAGAGAACGCAGGCCTGCCGGGCGCCGGAATCCTGTCTGTGGTGGTGGATGCGTGGGGATGGACCGTACGTGTACTGCTTAGACGGGGGATTACCGCCGCTCACGTGATCAGCCGGATACCCGCGCTGGAATCGGGCCTGAAACTGCGGCCGGGCAGCCTGCGGATCTTCGCTGATGGCACGCGGGCCGACCGGTTCGTGATGCGGGTGATCGAGACCGACCCGCACGCCGAGCCGGCCACCTGGCCCGGCCAGGGGGTCACCACGGTGGCCAAGCCGATGGACATCGGGCTATCCGAAGACAGCCGGCCGGTCCGTCTTCTCCTGCTGCGCCGCAATACCCTGATCGGCGGGATCATGGGCTCCGAAAATCCGCATCCTCAACGTGATCATCGCCAATCTGGTCGCCTGCCGTAACGTGATCCTGTGGGGCATTGACATGAAAGGCGGCATGGAACTCCAGCCCTGGGCCGCCTGCTCTGACCGCCTCGCCGTCACCCCCGAACAGGTCACCGACCTGTTCCGCGAGGCAGTGGAGACGCTGAATGAGCGGGCCGTGCGAATGGCCGCAGCAGGAAAACGGGTCTGGGAACCCACCCCCGGTGATCCCGCGATAATCATCGTGGGTGGACGAATGGGCCGAACTGCCTACCGATGCCCGCGAGTACGCCGACTCGATAGCCTGCCGCATGGGCCGCAGCTGGGTCTACCGCCGGCTCCAGGCGCACGCCACGGCCGGGCGAGCCGTACAGGTCCGGCGCGGCGCGGGTCATGAGTCGAGGTAGGCGAGAACGGCCAGGACGCGGCGGTTGTCGTCGTCGCAGGGCGGCAGGTCGAGCTTGGCGAAGATGCTGGTGCAGTGCTTGCTGACCGCCCTGTCGGTGATGACCAGCCGCTGGGCGATCGCGCTGTTGGACCGTCCCTCGGCCATCAGCGCGAGCACCTGGCGTTCCCGGTCGGTGAGCCGGGCGACCGGCGGCAGGTGGGAACGCCTGGCCAGCAGTTTCGCGACGACCTCGGGGTCCATGACCGTGCCGCCCCGGGCCACGGTGCGCAGCGCGTCGGTGAACTGCTCGTCGGTGAACACCCGGTCCTTGAGCAGGTAGCCGACCCCGCCCGCCTGGTCGGCGAGCAGTTCCCGGGCATAAAGCCGCTCGACATGCGCCGAGAGGATCAAGACAGGCAGCCCCGGTACCTGGCGCCGGGCCTCCAGCGCCGCCCGCAGGCCCTCATCGGTATACGACGGGGGGAGCCGGACGTCGATGATCGCCACGTCCGGCCGCTGGCCGGTCAGCGCCGCCAGCAGCGACGGCCCGTCACCGACCGCCTCGGCGACGTCGAACCCAAGCTCCTTGAGCAGACTGGCCATGCCCTCCCGCAGCAGGAACAGGTCCTCGGCGATCACGACACGCACGGCACCTCGATCACGGCGATGGTCGGCCCGCCCGCCGGGCTGCTGACCGCCAGCACGCCGTCGAACGTACCCAGCCTCCGCTCGATCCCCCGCAGCCCGGTGCCCCGCGACGGGTCGGCACCGCCGCAGCCGTCATCGGTGACCTCGATCCGCAGCATGCCGGAGGAATGGGCTGCCCGGATGTGCACGCTGCGCGCCCCGGCGTGCTTGGCCGCGTTGGCCAACGCCTCGGCGGCCGCGAAGTAGGCTGCCGCCTCCACCGGCGGCGGCAGTCGGCTGGGCAGGTCCACCTCGGCTGTGGCGGGCACCGGGCAGTCCAGCGCGAGCGCGCGGATGGCATCGCCCAGGCCGCGCTCGGCTAGGACCGGCGGGTTGATCCCGCGGACCAGGGCACGCAGTTCAGCCAGCGCCCGGGCTGAGTTCTCCCGCGACTCAGCGACCAGGGCCACCGCGGCGTCCGGGTTGGTCCGGATCAGCCGCTCCATGGCCCGCAGCGAGATACCCAGCGCCACCAGGCGCGCCTGAGCGCCATCGTGCAGATCCTGCTCGATCCTCCGCAACTCGGCGGTAGCCGTGTCCACTGCGTCCACCCGGGTGATGGTCAGCCGCCGGACCCGGCTCAGCAGCTCCCTGTTGCGCCTGGCGAGCCCGGAATGTATGCCGATGGTGCGTGGCGCCAGCCATGCCCCCGCGGCCAGCATCACCGCTCCCGCCGCCAGGTCGACGACATGCGGCGACCCGTCACCGAAAACGACAGAATGAAACGGGTAGCCGACCGTGGTAGGCGAGCCCGGCGGCAAAGTGTTTTCACGCTGGATCAGCGCGAACCAGTAGCAGGTGAAGCCGATCAGGGCCACCGCCAGCAGATCAGCCGCGACAGCCGGGACCAGCAGCGTAACGGCCAGCGCGGCAGCAGCCATCGTCCAGGTCCACGGGCGCAGGCCCCAGAACACGAAAGACACCAGCATCACGACCGGGAACAAGCCGGCCCAGCCGACGGCACGCAACCGCCGCGGCAGGGTATTCACGACGTTTTCCATACAGCCCATGGTGGCCTGTGCGGACAGCCGTCACCATGGGCCGGGCTCCACTCATCAGGGGTACGTAAATATCTACCGTCCACGTGCCGGCTGATGCCGCGACCGGGACCGCGGCCCTCGTCGGCTGGGCGGGTGCGCCGCTGTCTTGCGGCTGCCAGGTGACTGAGCCGCGAAGGCGGTCCAGATGTCATTGCCTGGGTCGCCGGCCTTGCGAGGGCCGCCTCGTAGGCGTAGATGACCGCCTGGACGCGGTCACGCAGTCCGAGCTTGGTGAGTATCCGGCCGAGGTGGGTCTTGACCGTGGCCTCGGCGACAAAGAGCAGCTCACCGAACTTTCGTACTGAGCAATTCCCCGCGCTGACGGCAACCACCAGACCACGCTCACCGGTTTGGGCATGATGGCCGGTTTGGGCATGATGGCCGGTATAGGCATCAATGACCGGCGGGTCACCAATCAGGGCTGGCGGGTGGTTGCGCCGTTCAGCGAAACCGACGACACCGACAACGGTGCCTTCCCGCAGGTTTCCTGGCCCGACGGTCAGCCCAGCCCGGCTCTGGACCCGGCTAGCGCGGTCGCGGGTCCGGCCGTAATCGCCTTGGATATTTCTATCTCAAATGATTTGACATAGAAATACTTCCGGCAGAACACTAAAGCCGTGAACGAGATGGACGGCGGCCGTATCGCCGACGGGGCATGCATCGTCCCGGGTGGTGACCGGGTTGCCCGGGGCGACCACGCCGGCACCGGATCGGCCGCGAGCCGGCCGCCGCAGGGCGGATGGATGTGGGGTGATCCCGAGGACGGGATCCCTCCTGACGCTCCGCTGTCCCTGCTATTGCTGGGAGCCTCCAGGGTGATGGGCGCGTTCTATGGGTCGACGGTGGCCCAGGCTGGCGTCCGGGTCAGCCCGGCCGGCCTGGGCGTGCTCCGGGTGCTGCTGGCTGGGGATGACGGCCTTAAGTCCAGTGATGTAGCGGCCCGGGGCTGGTCCTCGCCCGGGACGCTGACTTCTGTGGTCAACACCTTGGTCCGCGAAGGCTACGTGGAGCGACGACCCGATCCGGATGATCGCCGGGTAGTCCGTCTTTGGCTGACCGACGAGGGGCGTGCCGCTTGCGAGCGCTACTTCGAGGTGGCGGGCCCGCTGTGGCGGGACGCCTTCTCCTTTGTGCCCTCGGAGGACGAAACCGTGATCAGGAAGTTCTTCGTCGAAATGATCGAGCATTTCAGTGAGCGGATGAGGAAGGAGCGGGGGAAGTGACCCAACCCGCCAGGCCCGGGTGTCAATCAAAGTTGACACTACGTTTCCGTCAACATAGGTTGACATCATGACCGGCGAACTTGCGATCCGAACCGAGGATTTGCGCAAGACCTACAAGTCATCACGCGGGGACGTGCCCGCGGTCCGGGGCATCAACCTGAGCGTGCAGTCCGGCCAGTTCTTCGGCCTGCTGGGGCCGAACGGCGCGGGCAAGTCCACCACCATCGGCATGCTCACCACGCTGGTGCTCCCCACCGGCGGCCAGGCCTGGGTGGCCGGGATGGACGTGGTGGCCGACCCAGTTGGGGTAAAGCGCCGGATCGGGGTGGTGACTCAGAACAACACCCTCGATATGCAGCTGACTGTGGCCGAGAACCTGGAGTTCCGCAGCCGGTTCTTTGGCCTGAGCCTGCGCGAAGCCTCGCGCCGCGCCGAGCAGCTGCTGGAAGTCTTCGGCCTGGCGGACCGGCGCAAGGCCATGTCCACCGATCTTTCCGGCGGCCAGGCCAAGCGGCTGCTCATTGCCCGGGCGCTCGTGCACCGGCCGGATGTGCTGTTCCTCGATGAGCCCACGGCGGGACTCGACCCGCAGACCCGGGCCAACTTGTGGGACATCTTGCGGATCCTGCACGCCGAGGGCCAGACGATCCTGCTGACCACGCACTACATGGAAGAAGCCGAGGCGCTGTGCCAGCAGATCTCGGTGGTCGACCATGGTGAGGTGCTCGCGTCGGGCACCGTGGACGGGCTCAAGGAGAGCGCGGGCGCGGAGACGGTCGTTACGGTCCGTTACGACGCAATCGTCCCTGAGCTCTTCGCGGACAAGTCCGGCCTCAACGACCAGCCCGGCGTCAGCAAGGTCGAGACCGAGAACGACCAGGTCCGGGTGTTCACCCGCGAATCCGACGGCGTGCTCGGCGGACTGGTCGCGGCAGGCGCAGCGGCCGGCCTTGCCGTCATCGACGCGACCATGCTCAAGCCGAGCCTGGAGACTGTGTTCCTCACCCTGACCGGACGGGAGTACCGCGAATGACGACGACCACGAGAAAGCCGCCGCCCGTCGGCGCCGCGGCGGCGCCGGTCAAGGCCCCAGCTCCCGCGGAGATCGCCGCGCTGATCAACGACGCGCCCGAGCCGCGGCCGACGCTGCTGCGGACCTTCAATGCGATGATGGCCCGCGAGTTCCGGGTGCTCAGGCGCAACGCCGTTGCCACCTTCACCCGTGCCATCATGCAGCCGCTGCTATTCGTCTTCGTGTTCGCCTATGTGTTCCCGAAGATCGGCGGTGGCTTCATGCTCGGCGGTGGCGCCGCGGCCGCGGGAGCCAGGGCCGCGAACAGCATCAACTTCGCCACCATCTTGGTGCCCGGCCTGATGGCCTCCATGCTGCTTATGCAGGGGATCATGGCCGTGACCTTCCCGCTGGTGATGGAGTTCTCCTGGCAGCGCACCATTGAGGACCGGGCGCTGGCGCCGGTGCCGATCCGGGTGCTGGCGATCCAGAAGATCGTCGCGGGCGCGGTCCAGTCCTTCATCGGCGCGGTCATCGTGTTCCCGATCGTGCTGCTGGTGCATGCCTCTGGCCAGGCGCCGCACGTGCACGTGACCAACTGGGCGCTGTTCGTGCTGATCCTGGCGGCCGCTTCACTGCTCACGGCCTCGCTCGGCCTGCTGCTCGGCACGATCATGGACCCGCGCAAGATGCAGATGCTGTTTGCGGTTATCTTGCTGCCCGCCACCATGCTGGGCTGTGTCTATTACCCCTGGTCGGCGCTGCACTCCATCCGCTGGCTGCAGATCCTCGTGCTGATCAACCCGATGGTTTACATGTCCGAGGGCCTGCGGGCCGTGCTGACGCCGGTGCTCGGGCACATGCCGTTGTGGGGTGTGCTGGTCGCACTCATCGGTGGCACCGTGGTCTTCGGCTATCTGGGCACACGTACCTTTACCAAACGCGTTCTGAACTAGCAGGTCCAGGCCGCGGACCGAAGGACTTACGGGGGCTCCTTCGGCCCGCGGCCGACGGGCACCGGGATCTACCGCCGAGTACCGGGAACTATCGGCCAGGGGAATACCACACAACGGCGCCTTGCTGTTAGTCTTAGATGCTGACCAGCTCGGTACGTAAGTGCCGGGCGCGCAAAGCGGAGGACCACCTCCCACCCAGTCGGCCCGAATTTGGGCAGGCGGGTCTGGCCAGACGCCCCGGCGGGCGGTGCGCGCAAGCGTGCCACGCCGGGTATCTGCTGGCACGGCGCACCCCGGTGGGGGTCGCGCCGTTGTTGTGGTTTCCCGCGGAGCGCATCGCCCGCGGGTTTTCTCGTTTTTCGGGGACCGGCGAGCCTGGTCGGGCACTACCGCCGCCGGAAACACCGACGGCGGAGATGAGGCTCAAGGAGGTCACATCAGCGCCGAAGCGCGTATAAACGAGCGGATCCGTGCTCCTGAAGTCCGGCTAATCGGCCCGAAGGGGGAGCAGATCGGGATCGTCTCGGTCAACGACGCACTCAAGCTGGCTCAGGACGCCGATCTCGACTTGGTTGAGGTTGCCCCCAACGTGCGGCCCCCGGTCTGCAAGCTCATGGACTACGGAAAGTTCAAGTACGAGTCTGCGGTTAAGGCCCGGGAGTCACGCAAGAACCAGACGCAGACGATCGTCAAGGAGATCAAGCTCCGTCCGAAGATCGACCCGCACGACTACGGCACCAAGAAGGGCCACGTCGAGCGTTTCCTCAAGGCCGGGGACAAGGTCAAGGTGACGATCATGTTCAGGGGACGCGAGCAATCGCGGCCAGAACTCGGCTTCCGCCTGCTGCAGCGTCTCGCAGGCGATGTTGAAGAGCTCGGCTTCGTGGAGTCGCAGCCCAAGCAGGACGGGCGGAACATGATCATGGTGATCGGCCCGCACCGCAAGAAGAGTGAAACGAAGGCGCACACGGCAGGGCAGCCGCAGAACCGGCCCGTGCCTAGCCCGCGCGCCGCCGCAGCGGCGGCCCCAGAACAGGCGGACAACGAGCCCGCCGAAGATGGTGCCGCGGTATCGGGTCCGGCCTAGGCGATAGCTCCTAGCCGGTAGCATCACCCCGGCGGCAATAGACCCCGGCGCCATGCGCCGGGGGCGGTTACCTCTGTGCGCCTTTCGCGCTGCAGCGGGGACACCGTGGCCGGTACGGCTACGGTCACAAGGTGCCGCCCGTGCAACGGGACGGCGTAAAGGAATGGAGACGACGGCGACCATGCCGAAGATGAAGACTCACAGCGGGACCGCTAAGCGGTTCAAGCTGACCGGAACCGGCAAGGTAATGCGCCGCCGCGCCAACCGCGGCCACCTGTTCGAGCACAAGTCGTCTCGCCTTACGCGGCGGCTCTACGCCGAAGTCCCGGTCGCCAAGAGCGACGTCAAGGAGATCAAGAAGCTGCTGGGCAAGTAGCCCGGCTCGCGCGAGGGAGATAGATCAACAATGGCACGCGTGAAGCGGGCAACCAACGCCCACAAGAAGCGCAAGGTCGTCCTCGAACGGGCCAGCGGCTACCGGGGCCAGCGGTCACGGTTGTACCGCAAGGCCAAGGAGCAGGTCCTCCACTCGATGACCTACGCCTACCGCGACCGCAAGGACCGCAAGGGCAACTTCCGGCGGCTGTGGATTCAGCGGATCAACGCTGCGGCCCGGGCGAACGGCATGACCTATAACCGGTTCGTCCAGGGGCTGCGAGTGGCCGGCATCGAGGTCGACCGGCGAATGCTGGCCGAGCTCGCCGTGGCCGACGAGTCGGCTTTCTCGGCTTTGGTCGAGGTGGCCAAGAAGGCGCTTCCCGACGCGTCGGGATCCGCGGCCGCCTAGGTGCGGGCAACCGCATCGCCCCAGCACTACGCGGGCGCGCACTCACCGCGGCTCAAGGCCGCACGGCGCCTGACCAAACGAGCCTTCCGCCAGCGCGAGCGGGCCTTCCTCGCCGAAGGCCCGCAAGCGGTGGGGGAGGCCTTCCGCTACGGGGCCCGGATCGGCGACCTGTTCGTGACCGTGCCGGCCCGGAGCCGGCACGGCGACCTGGTCGAGGAGATAGCCGCATCCGGCGTCCCTGTACACATCGTCAGCGGCGAGATCATGGACGAGCTGGCGCAGACGATGACGCCGCAGGGGCTGCTGGCCGTTTGCGGTTTCGTGGATGTCCCGCTGGCCGAGATGCTGGCTGGCGGCAGGCCAACCCTGGTGACGCTGCTGGCTAACGTCCGCGATCCGGGTAACGCGGGCACCGTGCTACGCACCGCCGACGCGGCCGGGGCACAGGCCGTGGTGTTCGCCGACGCGTCTGTCGACCCCTACAACGGCAAGTGCGTACGCGCCTCCGCGGGCAGCCTGTTCCACCTGCCGGTAGTGGCCGGCGCCCGGCTCGAGGACGCGGTGACGGCGGTGCGCGCGGCCGGACTGCGGATAATCGCGGCGGACGGGAGCGCGGGACGCTCGCTGGATGATCCCGGCGTGCAGGCCCAGCTGGCCGGGCCGACCGCCTGGATGTTCGGTAACGAAGCATGGGGCCTGCCGTCCGACCTGGTCGCGCTGGCCGACGAATCGGTAGCCGTGCCGATCTACGGCCACGCCGAGAGCCTCAACCTGGCCGCCGCGGCCGCGGTCTGCCTCTACGCGTCTGCACGCGCACAGCGAGTACAGCCTGTAATAGGACAGCCTGGGGCTTAAGTCACAATTGCCTGCTTGGGGCCTTTGGCCTGCAACATAAGGAATTCGCGCCCCGGGACTGTCCCAAAGTCCGTATACGCGCTAGAGTCTGATCACATTCCGTCACCCCAAACCGTGACCACTTTCCGGCCGCCGGACGATTTCGGTCTGGCCTCGCCGGATGGAGGCTTCGCTGCAGTGGACGAGCTCATATCGAGCCGGGCGTCATCACCGGACCCGCAGAAGGCCGGGATGCCCAGGGATCGTGAGACAGCCGACGATCCCGGCTCCGGCGCCAGCCCGTTGCCGGAAGGCCCTGCTCCAATTGGGAGCCTGGTATTTGCCGACGAGCTTCCGGACGGGGTGGTGGTCGCCGACGAGGTCGGCCGCATCGTGGTGTTCAACCGGATCGCCGCCCGCCTGACTGGGCTGGAGCCGGCCGAGGTCATCGGCAAGTTCGTCTTCGATGTGCTGCCGCTCCGTGACGCCGAAGGCCGAGACTGGTGGGTGTACGCCGACCCCTATCACGGCCTGCACACCCGTACCCGTCACCCTGAGCGATCGCTGTTCCTGGCCGACGGTACCGAGATCTTGATCTCTGTCGGTTATGTGCGCGAGCGGCGCCGGGGCCGCGCCGGTGCCGTCCGGCGGCTCATCATCAGCCTGCGCGGCGCGCAGGCGCGCGAGCGGCTCGAGCGCAGCCGGGCTGAGCTCGTGTCCACCGTCGCGCATGAGCTGCGGTCCCCGCTGACCAGCGTCAAGGGGTTCACCGCCACGCTGCTGAACAAGTGGGGCCGGTTCACCGACGACCAGAAGCGCGTGATGCTGGAGACGGTGAACGCCGACGCCGACCGGGTCACCCGGCTCATCACCGAGCTGCTCGACGTCTCCCGGATCGAGTCCGGCCGGATGGAGGTGCACCGGCAGCTGGTCGACCTGCCCGATCGGGCCAGGAAGATCATCGCCGGCCGCGTCGCCGCTGGTGACGCAGAGGACCGGTTTCGGCTCGAGGTGCGTGACGGACTGCCAGAGACCTGGCTGGACGCCGACAAGATCGACCAGATTCTCGGCAACCTGGTGGAAAACGCCGTCCGGCACGGCGCTGGTATCGTAACCATTGTGGTGGAACCAGCGCATCTCGACGGCGACCTAGCCAGTGGCGGGTCCGACGGCGGCGTGCCCGACGCGGCCGCCGTGTCAGTGCGCGACCAGGGCGAGGGCATCTCGCCTGACGTGGCTCCCCGCGTGTTCCGCCAGTTCTGGCGTGGCAAGCCCCGCGGCGGCAGCCGCCGTGGTCAGCAGGGCGGCGGCACCGGCCTTGGCCTTTATATCGTCAAGGGCCTTGTCGAGGCGCACGGCGGCACGATCGGAGTGCGCCCGGCGCCCGGTGGCGGTGCCGAGTTCCGATTTACCGTGCCCGCAGGGGCAGCCGCCGCCTGAGCGCGGGTGCGCAGACGGCATCGTCTCGGGCCACGCGAGCGGGCCCGGTGCGGTAATGTCCCTTCGGGCTATCCATGACAGCGATCGGCAGGCATCGCCGTCTATGCGTTTACCGGAAAGGCTCCAAGCCAGACCCGGCGCTCTCCAGGTGAATGTGTCGCGTCCGGCGCGAGGCTGCCACCCATGCCCGTTCGGCCTCCTATGCCGAAACCCCAGCAGACCCCAAGCTTTCGTACGGCCCGCAGGAAGCAGGACCAAATGTCCGCACCGAATAAAAACTATGACCCCAAGGCGGTGGCCTCGCTCGCGCCCGAGCAGGTAGCCCGCGCCTTGGACGAGGCGCTGACCGCTGTCGCCGCCGCCAGCAACCTGGACGAACTCAAGGCAGCCCGGATTGCCCACGAGGGCGACCGGGCGCCGCTCTCGCTGGCCAGCGCCGAAATCGGCGCGCTGCCCCCACAGGCCCGCGCCGAATCCGGCCGGCGGGTGGGCGCGGCCCGGAGCCAGCTGCGTGAGGCACTGCGTGAGCGGCAGGCCGTGCTCGAGGCCGAGCGGGACCGCCAGGTGCTGATCACCGAGGCGGTCGATGTCACGCTGCCCAGTGACCGCAGCCTGCCCGGCGCCCGGCATCCGGTGACGATGATCTCCGACCGGTTGTCCGACGTTTTCGTCGCGATGGGCTACGAGGTCGCCGAGGGGCCCGAGGTCGAAGCCGAGTGGTACAACTTCGACGCGCTGAACATCCCGCCCGATCACCCAGCCCGGGAGATGCAGGACACCCTTTTCGTGGCCGCCGCCGGCGTGCTGGCCAGCCAGCAGAGCACCGGCAAGTCCGGCATGGTGCTGCGCACGCATACCTCACCGGTGCAGATCAGGTCGATGCTGTCCCGGCCGCTCCCGCTGTACGTGGTCAGCCCGGGCAAGTGCTACCGCAACGAGGCCCTGGACGCCACCCACAGCCCGGTGTTCCACCAGATCGAGGGGCTCGCGGTAGACGAGGGCCTGACAATGGCCGACCTGCGCGGCGCCATCCAGTCGTTCGTGGACGCGATGTTCGGCTCCGGGCTGCGCACCAGGCTGCGGCCGGACTACTTCCCCTTCACCGAGCCGTCCGGCGATGTGTCCATGGAGTGCCACATCTGCCGGGGTGCCTCGGCCAAGCCCGGCGGGGAGCCGTGCCGGGTGTGCAAGTCGTCGGGCTGGATCGAGATCGCGGGCTGCGGCATGGTCAATCCGCGGGTGCTCGTGGCCTGCGGCATCGACCCGGACCGTTACAGCGGATTCGCGTTCGGGCTCGGCATCGAGCGGAGCTTGATGATCGGGCACGGGCTTACCGAGATCCGGGACACAGCCGAAGGCGACGTCCGGTTCAGCCGGGCGTTCGGGATGGAGGTCTGAGATGCGAGTGCCGCTTTCCTGGCTGCGCGAGTACCTACCGCTGACCGACCCCGTCGACCCAGCCGACGTTGCCCGCCGGCTGACCGCGGCCGGGCTCGAGGTCGAGTCGCACGAACCGGTCGGGCACGACATTCGCGGCGTCGTGGTCGCGCAAGTACTGTCGATCGAGGAGCTGACCGGGCTGAAGAAGCCGATCCGGTATTGCCGGGTCGGCGTCTCCGAGGGCCAGCTCGAGGGACCGCCCGACGAGGCCTCCGGGGTGATCTGCGGGGCCACCAACTTCGCCGTGGGCGACCGGGTCCCGCTCGCCCTGCCCGGGGCCGTGCTGCCCGGCGGGTTCGAGATCGGCGCGCGCAAGACCTACGGCCACATGTCCGAAGGCATGATCTGCTCGGCCAGCGAGCTGGCCATCGGTGATGACCACTCCGGCATCATCGTGCTCCCCGCCGACGCGCCGCTCGGCGAGGACTTCGTCGAGTACGCCGGCCTGCGCGATGACGTGTTCGACATCGCGGTCACCCCCGACCGCGGGTACGCGGTCTCGGTGCGCGGCACTGCTCGCGAGCTGGCCAGCGCCTATGGCGTGCCTTATACCGATCCGGCCTCGGCCGGGCTGCCCGGCCCGGACCTGCTTGGCGGCGATCTCGACGCGACCGGCCCGGACGTCTACCCGGCCCGGATCGAAGATCCGACCGCGTGTGATCGGTTCGTGCTGCGCGAGGTGCGTGGTTTCGCCCCGGCTGCCCGCACTCCGCTGTGGATGTGGGTCCGGCTGGCCCGCAGCGGCGTGCGCAGCATCTCGCTTGCCGTGGATGTGACTAATTACCTGATGCTGGAGCTTGGCCAGCCGCTGCACGCCTTCGACCGGTCCAAGCTGACCGGCGAGATCGTGGTCCGGCGGGCCCGGCCGGGGGAGAAGCTGGAGACCCTCGATCACGTGGTCCGCACCCTGGACCCCGAGGACATCCTGATCACCGACTCTTCCGGGCCTATCTCCATGGCCGGCACCATGGGCGGGCTGTCCACCGAGATCGATGAGGCATCGTCGGACCTGGTGATCGAGGCGGCGCACTTCTCTGCCGAAGGAACGGCGAAGATGAGCCGGCGGCACAAGTTGCATAGCGAGGCCTCGTACCGGTTCGAGCGCGGCGTGGACCGCGAGCTGCCGCTGCGGGCCAGTGCCAAGGCGGTGGCACTGCTGTCCAGCCTCGGCGGTGGCCAGGTACTACCCGGCTGCACGCACGCGTCGGTCGAGGTCAGGCCGGTCGTGATCGCAATGGCGACGGACTATCCGGACCGGGTTGCGGGCGTTGTGTACGGGCGCGACGTCGTGGTCCGGCGGCTGCAGGAAGTCGGCTGCCAGGTGCGGGAGGTCCGCGAGCCCGCCCCCACCATCGCGCCCTGGCGGGTCGGCGCCCCAGACGGAGCCGAGGCGGCTTCGGTGCCGGGGCGAGGCGACGTGCCCGTGCTGGAGGTGACCCCACCGTCCTGGCGTCCCGACCTGACCGACCCGGCCGACCTGGCCGAGGAGGTCATCCGGCTGGAAGGCTACGAAAACCTACCTACCCGCTTGCCTCGCTCACTGGCTGGCCATGGGCTCACACCTCGGCAGCGGCTGCGCCGCTCGGTTGGCCGGACGCTGGCCGAATCCGGTTTCGTGGAGGTGCTGTCGTCGCCGTTCGGCGCACGGTCCGACGCGGATCTGCTCGGGTTGCCGCCCGAGGACCTGCGCCGGCCCGCGGTGGAGGTGGCTAACCCGCTCAGCGAGGACGAGCCGCTGATGCGCACCACCCTGCTGCCCGGGTTGCTCCGGGTCCTGGGGCGGAATATTGGTCGCGGGTTCGCTGACACGGCGCTCTACGAGATCGGATTGGTGTTCCGTCCTCGGCCCGGCGCGCCGGCCTCGGCTCCGATCTTGCCCGTCGACCGGGGGCCCTCAAGGGCCCAACTGGACGCTCTGGAAGCCGCCCTGCCCGACCAGCCGCTCCGGCTCGGCACAGTACTGGCCGGGAACCGCGAGCTCGACGGCTGGTGGGGACCGGGACGCGCTGCCTCCTGGCAGGACGCGATTGAGGTGGCGCGGGAAGTGGGCCGGATCTGCCGGGTCCCGCTCAGCGTCCGGGCGGACACGTATGCCCCGTGGCACCCAGGCCGCTGTGCGGCCGTCTACGTCCAGGTCGACAGCCAGAGAGAAACCCGCGGCTGGCTGGCCGGCCACGCGGGCGAGCTGCATCCCCGGGTAATCCAGGCCTTCGGGTTGCCCGCGCGGACGTGCGCGACCGAACTTGACCTCTCCGTCTTGTTCACAGCGGCCGAACGGATGGGTTCGGTGCAGGCTCCGCAATTGTCCACCTACCCGCTGGCCACCCAGGACGTGGCGCTGATAGTAGACGCGGCTGTGCCCGCCGCCGAGGTGGAGGCGGCACTGGTGGCCGGCGTCTCCCGCCGAGTTGCTCGAGGGTGTGCGGCTGTTCGACGTCTACACCGGAGCGCAAGTCGGCGAAGACCGCAAGTCGCTGGCCTACACGCTCCGGTTCCGCGCGCCGGACCGGACGCTCACCGCGGCGGAAGCCAACGCCGCCAGGGACGCGGCCGTGGCCGAGGCCAGCCGGCGCGTTGGCGCAGTCCTGCGGAGCTAGCCGCGGCGGCCGGCCCTTGCGGCGGCCGCGGAAAGGTGTCTTCAGTTCGCGTAAGGGTTAGCCCCAGCCGGTGTCGCGCATGCCGGTCTCCTTCCAGTAGTCGGGGGTGGCGGTGTGTGGGTTAGCCCCAGCCGGTGTCGCGCATGCTGGTCTCCTTCCTGGGGTCGTGGGGTCGTGGGTGGTCGGGTGGTCGGGTGGTCGGGTGGTCGGGTGGGTTAGCCCCAGCCGGTGTCGCGCATGCTGGTCTCCTTCCTGGGGTCGTGGGGTCGTGGGTGGTCGGGTGGTCGGGTGGTCGGGTGGTCGGGTGGTGTGTGGGTTAGCCCCAGCCGGTGTCGCGCATGCTGGTCTCCTTCCTGGGGTCGTGGGGTCGTGGGTGGTCGGGTGGTCGGGTGGTCGGGTGGTCGGGTGGTCGGGTGGTGTGTGGGTTAGCCCCAGCCGGTGTCGCGCATGCCGGTCTCCTCACTGGGTCGGGGGGTGGTCGGGTGGTGTGTGGGTTAGCCCCAGCCGGTGTCGCGCATGCCGGTCTCCTCACTGGGTCGGGGGGTGGTCGGGTGGTGTGTGGGTTAGCCCCAGCCGATGTCGCGCATGCTGGTTTCCTTTCTCGGGTCGTGGGGTGGTCGGGTGGTGCGGGGTTAGCCCCAGCCGGTGTCGCGCACGGTGGTCTCCTTCCTGGGACGGGGGTGGCTGGCTATTACGGTCACCCATTGTGGTCCGAAATCATGCATAAGGTCACTATTTGCGGCAAATGTAGTGATTAGTCCGTTAATGTGGTTACGAACTGCAGCCACGTTGACACGCAGCTGAAGCTTGTTGCGCCCAGCGGCTGGAGGGGAGGTATTCTTTTACCGGTAAGTAGCGGCATTTTCACGTTTCGCACTCTCTCGTACGGGCGAAGAGGGATAGTGATTCGTGGTGGCACCATCTGGGCAGCGAGGCAACAGGCCGTATGAGTACAGCATCCTGGCGGGCAGCCTGTCACTTGCTGCGACAGTCTGTTGCTGCCCGTAGCTGGAAGCTTTGGTCCCTGCCTCGATGGCTGGTAGCGTTCATTCTCACGGTCGTCGCCCTGGACCTAGCTGCCATCGGCGTAGCGGCTTCGTTTACCAGGATCAGCGGCGCGAACTTGGCCCTGTTCGGCATCTTGCTGGGCTGCACCGTGGCTTCTATCGAGCTGACCAGGAAGTCCGGCGAGCAAGCCGGCGTGATCAAGGATGTCCAGGGTGTGTGGGAGTTGCCGGCCGCCATCCTGTTGCCCGTGCTTTACGCGCTGATCCTCCCGATCATCCGGCAAGCCGTGACGCAAGGGCGAATACGGCGTGCGCCAGGGTACCGCCGGGTTTTTACAGGAGCCACTCTCAGCCTCTCCTACGGCGCAGCGTCTTTCACCTTCCACAGCCTGTACCACCCGACACTGGCGGTGCTGGGCGGACCCTTCGGGCGTGGCACAGTGTGGACCCTCGTGGTGGTACTCAGCGTGCTGGTAAAGGAGGTCCTGAGCAAGGCCCTGGTCATGACCGCTGTCAAGGCGACCGACTCGGGCGCAACACTGCGAGTCGAGGTGTTCAGCCGTGAGCCGCTGTACAATGACGCGGCAGAAAGCTGCATAGGCATCCTGGTGACGTACGGGGTGGCAAGCAATTTCCTGCTCGCGTTGGCAGCACTGCCGGTGGTCACCCTGCTGCAGCGGTCGCTGCGGCACGTCCAGCTGGTCAACGACTCGCGGGCCGACTCCAAGACCGGCCTGCTCAACTCCGCGACCTGGGAACGCGAGGCGACTACGGAGGTGGGCAGAGCGGTCCGGACCGGGGCCCCCTTGGCGGTCGCAATTCTCGACATCGACCGTTTCAAGAGGATCAACGACACCTATGGCCACATGGTGGGCGATCAGGTGCTCAAGGAGATCGCCCACACGCTGGGCAGCTTGCTGCGGGATTACGATCGGGCCGGGCGATTCGGCGGTGAGGAATTCTCCTTGCTGCTGCCGCAGACGCGGGCGGTCGACGCTTTTCGCATTGCCGAACGTGTGCGCGCTAACATTTCTGCTTTGTCCATAATCGTTCCAGGGAGTACGGGCGGCGAACAGGTACATGTAACGGTGTCCATTGGGGTAGCCGCGTTGGATAGTGGCAGCAAAAGGGAGTATTCGGAATTGATGGCGACGGCGGATGCCGCCTTGTACCGAGCGAAGTCCGGCGGCCGCGACCAGGTGCAGATGATCAGTACCACCAGGGGTCTGAGCGCCATCATCGGCGCGGCTCGCGCCGGAACCGCTGCCAGAGCCGGCGGCAGTAATGCTGAAGCCCCCGACGAGGTGCCAATCGCCTTCCGTCGTGTCCGGAGCTCATAAACGCGGTGAGCCGCAAATGTGGGCCAGCTCACACTCATTTAGCAGGTGTCCTTTGCAACGGTACCTATACGCGCCAAATAGTCATGTCTTTCCTGTCTCAGAATGTAACGTTTCGCCCGTTAAGTCAATGGCGGTCTAGTGTGACCCGCGATGCAATCGATTTGCGTCTATATCAATCCTAACTGTTGCTAAATGAGGCAACCATCGGTCAGGATGTGAACACCGAAGACGCAGTAATGCGCGAGCCGGAGGACACAATACCCAGACACGCGGTGGCCCGGGGGGGTGCAACCGAGCAGGCCGCGAGAACAACGTTCCGCGACGTATTCGCGATAAGAGAGTTCCGGGCGCTGTGGGTGGCGCAGCTGTTGTCGGTGGTCGGCGATCAGCTGGCCAGGGTGGCGCTCACCGTGCTGGTCTACGAGCGGACGCGGTCGGCACTGCTTGCTGCGGTTACCTTTGCCGTCAGCATTGTGCCGACGTTCGTCGGTGGCGTCACTCTGTCCTGGCTGGCTGACCGGTATCCGCGCCGGGCCGTGATGATCGTCTGCGACCTGGTCCGGGCCGTGCTGGTCCTGGTCATGGCCATCCCTTGGATGCCGCTGTCCGGGATGGTGGCGCTGCTCTTCCTGGTGACGCTGGCCGGTGCTCCGTTCACCTCAGCGCGCGCGGCCATTTACCCGGATGTCCTTGACGGTGACAGATACGTGATGGGCACTGCGGTAACCCTCACCACTTACCAGTTCGCGCAAGTTCTCGGCTTTGCGGTCGGCGGTGCGGTCGCCGAGTTTTTCGGCAGCGGCAGATCCCTGGTCGCCGACGCCGCCACCTTCGCGCTGTCGGCGCTGATCGTAGTCGCATGGGTCCAGCGTCGGCCGCCGGCCACCGCCGAAGCTCATGGCGACAGGGCCGGTCTGCACGGAGTCTTCATCGGAGTCCGGCTGGTGATGACCCGGAGCGCGCTGCGCACGCCGATGCTATTCGGCTGGCTCGCCTCGTTTTACTACGCCCCGGAGGGCGTAGTTACCCCGCTTGCTCATACTCTCGGCGGCGGCGGAGCCGTCGTCGGCGTCATCCTGGCCGCCGAGGCTCTCGGCAACACCGTGGGTGCAATCGTGCTCAGCCGTTTTGTGGCCCCACCGACGCGACTGCGCATCATGGGGCCGCTCGCGATCGCGGCGTGCGGCACTCTTGTATTTTTCTTCGGACGGCCAGATCTCTCTGTCACACTGCTCATCTTGTTCGCGTCAGGGCTATGTTCGTCCTACCAGCTCGCCGCCAACGCGGCTTTTGTCAGCGCGGCACCGCGCGAACAACGCAGTCAGGCCTTTGGTCTGGCCCAAGGCGGCATGAGCCTCGGGCAAGGCGTCGTCATGATCCTGGCGGGAGCCGCAGCGGATCACCAGTCTCCCGCCGTGGTGATCGCGGTAAGCGGCGCCATCGGCGCCTTGGTGGCAGTGATGATTGCCGCTGATTGGGCCCGTGAGCGTCGAGAGCTCGCGGGCGACCATCCCCGGCGATGAGGGTCAGCCCCAGTTGTCGTCGCGCATGGCGTGCCCTCTCTATGTATTCGTTCAGATCCTTGAGTAACTGAGCGTAGGCCTGGCATCGTGGTTCAGCTTCACGGTGTGCGCTGTGTATATCCTCCGTGGCTCTGGTTACCACTGAGATGTGGCTTTCTGTTGTTGCCTATGGTCATCCTTCGCAATGCTTCGCCGCTAATGCCCGAAATAATCCAACTAGAAGCGGCTTCGTGCAAGTGCGCCGGTGTGGCTCATGCCTATCGGGGAGTAGCTGAGTTTTCACGTTTTGCTCCTGCCGACCAGTGTGATATCGGAGAATTTGGCCATACGAGGCTTCTGGGTGAGTGGTGAGGCAACAGCCGGATGAAAAATACGTTTGAACGCTTGGCTCGCCACCCGTCATGGCCGTTAGGCCGTCCGCCTCGGAGCGGACAGCGGCTGCTGCGGCCGGTGGCATTTGTCCAGGCTTGGTCGGTCTGGGCCATGCCAAACTGGCTGATCGTCCTCATCGCTACCGTGGTGACGCTGGACCTGGCTGCGGTTGGCGCAGCGGCGTGCGTCACCAGGTTTACGGTGCACGACGTAGCCCTGTTCGGGCTCTTGCTGGGCTGTACTGCCGCTGCCGTCGAGATGACCGGCCGGGCAGGCGAGCCAGGCGGCATGTTCAAGGATGTCAACGGTGTATGGGAACTGCCGGTCGCTATCTTGCTACCGCCGCTGTACGCACTAGTCATCCCGATAGTCCGCGTTGGGTTGTCGCAGCTCCGGGTGCGGCGAGCCCCGGCGTACCGCCGCGTTTTCACCGCGGCGTCAGT
This sequence comes from uncultured Actinomycetota bacterium, assembly GCA_963781225.1. GTDB lineage: Bacteria > Actinomycetota > Actinomycetes > Streptosporangiales > Streptosporangiaceae > Palsa-504. Next base: position 1,056 of record CAWAFD010000009.1, on the reverse strand, counting down.
CAGCCTTTCGTACGGTGCCGCGTCGGTCGTGTTTCATCGCCTCTCGGGGCTGATCCCGCAGGCCTCAGACGGGACGCTTAGCCGCGAACTCAGCTGGACTGCGTTGGTGACGCTCAGCGTCCTGATCAAGACGATCCTGAATAAGACCATGATCCTCGCGGCCACCAAAGGCTCCGACCCCTCCGTGAGCATCCCGGCTCTGGTCTTCGGGCGTGAGCCGCTGTACAACGACGCGGCTGAGATGTGTACGGGCGTCCTAGTGGCCTATTGCGTGGCCGGGAATCCGCCTCTGGCCCTCGCCGCGCTCCCGGTGGTGACGTTGCTGCAGAGATCTCTCCGTCACGTTCAGCTGCTCAAAGACGCGCGATCGGATTCCAAGACGGGATTGCTGAACGCGGCTACGTGGGAACGCGAGGCGACCGTGGAAATAACCCGGGCGGTACGGACCAGGACCTCGCTGGCCGTGGGACTGCTCGACATCGATAAGTTCAAGACAGTCAACGACACTTACGGCCACATGGTCGGCGATCAGGTCTTGAGGGAGATCGCCCGCGCCCTCGGCAGTCAACTCCGCGAGTACGACCGGGCTGGGCGGTTCGGCGGCGAGGAGTTCGCGCTGGTACTGCCGCAGACCCGGGCGGTCGATGCCCTCCGCATCGCCGAGCGGATACGTGCCAACATCGCCGACATGTCTATCATCGCGCCTGGTGCCGTCGGCGGGGTACGGGTACACGTAACGGTGTCCATCGGTGTCGCGGCGCTAGATAGCGGCACAAAGCGCGACTATTCCGAGCTCATGGCGACCGCGGACGCTGCCCTGTACCGGGCGAAGGCTGGAGGCCGCAACCAGGTACAGATGATCAGCACCACCAGAGGCCTGAGCGCCGTCAGTGGCCCAAGTGCCTCGGGCAGTTCAGACCGCGGAGCAGACGGAAACCGTCAGGACAAACCGAGCGTGTTCGTTCGAGCTCAGAAACCCTGACTGCCCGGTACCTTACGCCGTCGCGAGGTGTGCTGGTGCGGCCGCGATTCAACTATTGGGGTTCAGGCCCAGCT
>CAWAFD010000008.1:0-163928 GCA_963781225.1 uncultured Actinomycetota bacterium | reverse complement strand
CCGGCCGGCCAGCGCGCTTCGTGCCGGTCCGTTCAGGCCTTGTCGGATTGGGCGTAGCGGTCCAGATACATGTCCTTGCAAGCGAGCGGGACGATCACCAGCGGCGCGCGGCTCAGCGCGGCGATCTCGGCTCGTTCTCGCTCCTCCCCCTCGCCGAGGGAAGGGGCGTCGGCGAGGGGGAGCTCCCACAGCGGGGCCGCCTGTTCCTCGCCCTCCAGGACGAGGAACGAGTACCCCTGGCTGAACCCCGCGGACGGGGCCCGGTTGGCGGCGCGCAGCAGCCGGTCCGCGGTCCCCGCCGGGAGCGGCTCCCCGGTGAACGCGCGCACCATCTTGCGCCGCCTGATCACTTCCGTGAACTCCACGGCGCAAGCCTAGGGAGCCCTCGGTCCGGCAGGCAACGAGGTTTGCGCGGCGCTAGCAGATCCGGGGCAGCGGGTCGCCCACCAGCAGGTCGACGATCCTGGTGCCGCCGAAGGCCGTCTTGAGCTGGACGATCCCGGGTTGCTCCGCCCGGACGTGACCGATGACCGCGGCCTGCTCGCCGAGAGGATGCGCGCGCAGCGCGGCGACGGCCCGGTCGGCGTCCTCGCCGGGGACCACCGCTACCAGGCGGCCCTCGCACGCGACGTACATCGGGTCGATGCCGAGCAGTTCGGAGGCGCCCCGGACTTCGGCCCGGACCGGGATGTCGTCCTCGCTGACCAGGACGCCGACGTTGGCGGCCTTGGCGATCTCGTTGAGGATGGTTGCCACCCCGCCGCGGGTCGCGTCGCGCATGGCCCGGATCCCGGGCACCTGGTCCAGCAGCCCGGCCACCAGCCCGTTCAGCGGGGCCGTGTCCGATTCGATGTCCGCCTCGATGTCCAGCTCGCCGCGGGCCAGCATGATGGTGATGCCGTGGTCACCGATCGGCCCGGACACGATGATGGCGTCGCCCGGACGCGCCTGGGCCACGCCCAGGTCCATGTCCCGCTCCATGACACCGACACCGGCGGTGTTGATGTAGCAGCCGTCGGCCTTGCCCTTCTGGACCACCTTGGTGTCGCCGGTGACGATGTGCACCCCGGCCGCGGCGGCCGCGTCCCGCATGGAGGCGGCCAGCCGCTCCAGGTCGGCGACCGGGAAGCCCTCCTCCAAGATGAAGCCGGCCGACAGGTAGAGCGGCCGGGCCCCGGACACTGACAGGTCGTTGACCGTGCCGTTGACGGCCAGGTCGCCGATGTCACCGCCGGGGAAGAACAGCGGCGACACCACATAAGAGTCAGTGGTCAGCGCGATCCGGGTGCCGTTGATGGCCAGCGCGGCCGCGTCCTCCAGCGGCTCGAGCAGCGGGTTGCGGAACGCGTCGAGGAACACCGCCTCGATCAGGGTGTGGGTGGCCTTGCCGCCCGCGCCGTGCGACATCGTGATGCGCTCTTCGCGGACCTTGGGCCGGCGCCGCCGGGCCCGGTCGATGCGGTCGAGCACCTGCTGTTCCCGATCGGCGAGCGGGAGCTCGGTCCGGCCGGCGGGTTCCAGCGGCTCGTGCGCACTGTGTTCATGGGCGCTGTGCTCATACTCGGCCTGCGCATGCTCGGCCAGGGCCTCGTCGATCCAGCGGCTCATGGCCGGCCCGCCTGCGCCGCCTCGGCGACCCGGGTCCGGTTCATCCGGCCGAAGTTGTAGTAGGCCGCGCAGGCGCCCTCCGGGGAAACCATGCAGGTCCCGATGGGGGTCTCCGGGGTGCACGCGGTGCCGAAGACCTTGCACTCCCACGGCTTGAGCACCCCCTTGAGCACCTCGCCGCACTGGCAGGCCTTGGGGTCGGCTACCCGGACGCCGGGCACCTGGAAAAGCCGTTCGGCGTCCATGGCGGCGTATTTCTCCCGCACCTGGAGCGCAGAGTGCGAGATAAAGCCGAGGCCGCGCCATTCGAAGTAGGGCCGCAGCTCCATCGTCTCGCCGATGGCCTTCAGCGCCACGATATTGCCGTCCCACGGCACCACCCGCGAGTACTGGTTCTCGATCTCGGAGCGGCCCTGCGACAGCTGCAGCATGAGCATGTAGATGGACTGCAGGATGTCCAGCGGCTCGAAGCCGGCCACCACCACCGGCTTGCCGTAGTCCCGGGCGATGAACTCGTACGGCCGGCAGCCGATCACGGTGGACACGTGGCCGGGGCCGATGAAGCCATCAAGGCGCAGGTCGGGTGAGTCCAGGATGGCCTTGATGGCCGGGACGATGGTCACGTGGTTGCAGAAGACCGAGAAGTTCTCCAGCCCCTCGGCCGCGGCCCGGATCATGGTCATCGCGGTCGACGGCGCCGTGGTCTCGAACCCGATGGCCATGAACACGACCCGCTTGTCCGGGTTCTGCCGGGCGATCTTCAGCGAGTCCAGCGGGGAGTACACCATCCGGATGTTGGTGCCCTCGGCGTTGGCGTCGAAGAACGAGCCGCCGCTGCCCGGCACCCGCATCATGTCGCCGAACGAGGTCATGATCACGTCCGGCTGCGAGGCGAGGTGAATCGCGTCGTCCACCCGGCCCATCGGGATCACGCACACCGGGCAGCCCGGGCCGTGTACCAGCGTGATCGACTCGGGCAGGTAGTCCTCGAGGCCGTGCTTGTAGATCGTGTGGGTGTGCCCGCCGCACACCTCCATCAGCTTGTACTGCCGGCCGGGCTCGCACAGGGCCGCGATCTTCGCGGCCAGCGCGTGGGCCTTGTCGGCGTCACGGAATTCATCGACGAACCGCATCGTGCCCACGCTCCTTATTCGATCAGGGATTCTTTCAGCGCCGCGATCTCATCGTCATAGGCCTGCCCGATGCCCTCGAGGAAAGCCATGGCGGCGGCCGCCTCGTGCTCGTCGATCTTGGACAGGGCGAAGCCGACGTGGATCAGCACCCACTCGCCCGGCTTGGGCGGGTCGTCGGACAGCAGGCCGATGTTGATCATCCGGCGGACGCCGCTCACGTCCACCTTGGCCAGGTCGGGTTGTTCCGGGTGAAGCTCTATGACCTCACCGGGTATACCGAGGCACATATAACACTTCTTCCTGATGGGTTAACCCAGTTGATTCTGCCGGCTCCAGCGCGGCCACGGTCAGCTCCCACAGAACCTGGTAGACGGTGGTCTGCGCCTCCTGGATCCGGTGTATGGACGCAGACGGCGCGACGAACAGGTAGTCGATGGTGTCCAGCTCGGCCATCTTCCCGCCGTCATATCCGGCCAGCCCGATGGTGAGCATGCCGCGGCGGCTGGCCTCGTCGAAGGCGCGCAGCAAGTTGGCCGAGTTGCCGCTGGTGGACAGCCCGACCGCGATATCGCCCGGCCGTGCGAACGCGCCCAGCTGGCGGGCGAAGACCACTTCCACGCCGATGTCGTTGCACAGCGCGGTGACCACGGAGGTGTCGTTGGCCAGACCGAACGCGGGCAGCGGCCGGATGCCGCCGCCCGGATTAAGGAACAGGGTGGCGAGCTGCTGGGCGTCGGTGGCGCTTCCGCCGTTGCCGAAGGCGAAGAGCCGCCCGCCGGCCCGGAACCGGGCTGCGGCCTGCTGCGCGCACTCGGCGATCCGGTCCGCGTCACGCATGAAGACCTCGTGCCGCAGGTCACCGATCTCCCGGGCCTTGTCCACGGTGGAGGCGCGAACCTGCTCGAGCACGGCGGACAGATCCGAGGAGTCCGCATACAGGAACGGATAGAGCGCTTCCATGGCCTCGTGGCCGCCGCGGCGTTCCTCCCCCATGGGTGGATCATCCCCCCACCACGGCGATGGCTTCCCGGGCGTGCACCAAGATAGTGTCACCAACGCCGGCGCTGACCAGGGCGACGCTGACCGTCTCCTGTCCCGCGCCGGTGTCGACCACGGCCATCTGGTCCTCCAGCAGGCGCACGATAGTGACCTCGACGGCGGTATCGGAGCAGGTGATGCACACCTCGCCGATGCACTCACCGATGACGCCGGAGGATGCAGCCTGCCCGTTCGGCTCATTCATGTCAGTACCCCCGGGGCCAGCACGCCCGGCTGCTCGAAGAAGACGTGCACCAGCTCCCATAGCACGTGGTACATGGTGACGTGCACTTCCTTGACCACGCGGGGATCGTCGGAGGCCGCCACCAGCAGGTGGTCGACCGCCTTGCTGGCCGCGATCTGGCCGCCGCCCCCGCCGGTCAGGGCGATCGTCAGCAGCCCCAGGTCATGGGCTTCCTCCAGCCCGGCCAGCACACTGGCGCTGTGGCCGTCGGCATCGATGCCGAGGGCGATGTCGGCGGGGTCGGCCAGGTAACGCAGCTGGTGGGCGAAGATCGCGGCCACGCCGTCCCGCTCCGCGATCCCGGTTACGGTGGCCACGTCGGTGGTGAGCGAGATGGCCGGCAGGGCACGCTTGCCGACGATGACCGGGTGGACGAACTCCACCGCGACGTGCTGCGCGTCGGCGCTCGGGCCGCCGGCCCCGAACACGACGAGCTTGCCGCCGCCGTGAAAGCGCACGGCCATGGCGTGACATGCCGTCGCGACCGCATCCGCCTGCAGGGCCAGCTGACGGGTCGGCCCGTTCCGCATCTCGAACAGGCGGGCGGCATCGGCGCCGCGCCCGGTCATCGCGCCCGGCCCGTCCGGTGATCCTGGCCACGTCGCGCAGTCATGACAGCACCGTAGGACACTTGTGTAACGGCGTCCAGTAGCGGCCAGGACACTTCCGGTCAATACCGAGTCCAGCCGGGCGCCGGCGTCATCCGCGCAGCGTGCCGCGCAGGGCCAGCACCGTGACGGTGGCCGGCGCCCGCCATGGCGATCACCGGCCCGGGCGCCACGGCGCTGGCCAGCGCCCCGGCCGCTACCGGCCCGAGGCCCTGGCCGCCCATGGCGCCGGTGCTGTAAAGGCCGAAGGCCTGGCCGCGCAGCCGCTCCGGCAGGCTGTCCAGGAAAGCCTGCTGGAGGCCCAGCTGATAGGCGAAGCCGAGACCCGAGACCAGCAGGACGGCGACCGCGGCCGGCAGCGGCGGCTGGAGCCAGAAGGCGAGTAGCGGCAGCCCGATGCCGACGGCGAGGGGAAAGGCGAGCCGGGGCGGGTGGCCGGCCGCAGGAACCGGCAGGCGATCACCTCGCCGAGCAGCATCCCCGCCGGCACCGCCGCCAGCAGCGGCGCCGCGCCGCTGGCGGGGAGGCCCAGCGACCCGGTGTAAGGGACGATCAGCGATTCGGCTCCGGCCGCGAGCCAGGCCGGCAGCCACTGGACGAGCAGAAGGCCACGGATGTGCCGGTCGGAGAACAATTCGGCGTTGCCGGCGATGGTGGCGCGGATGACCCCGCGGCCGCGCCGCCCGCCCGGCCGGCGCCTGTGGTGGGGGGGGCCGGGCTTCCCGGCGGCGCAGGCCCAGGCGGCTGACCACGGCCGCCGCGGTCAGCGCCAGGCCGGCCGCCAGCAGCAGCCAGCGCGCGGGCACGACGGCGAGGATGGCCCCGGCGATGCCGAGCCCGATGATCTGCGTGCCCGACCCGGTCAGGTTGAAGATCGAACGGCCCAGCACGTAACGGTCCCCGTCCAGCACGTCGGGGAGCAGGCCAGAGGACGCGGCCGAGAACACCGGGGCGACGGTGGCGGCCGCGGCCACCAGGGCCAGCATGACCGGGATGGGCAGTCCCGGGAGCACTCCGATCGCCAGTCCAGGCACGGCGCGGATCAGCAGGCCGGAGCCGATAACCAGACGCGGCGGCAGCCGGTCGGCCAGCGAGCTGAATAGTGCGCCCCCGACGGCCTGGGGCGCGAAGCCCAGGCTGAACGCCAGTGCCGTCAGGAAAGGCGAGCGGGTCTGCGCGTACACCAGCACCGACAGGCCCAGGATCTCGAACTCGAAGCCGAGCACGTACATCCCGAAGGCAGCGAACAGCACCCGGAACTCGGCCACCGCGAATACCGCCCGGTAGGTGGTCCGGGGGGCCTGGGGGGGCGGGATCCGGCTGAGACGGTTCCGGGGCCGCGTGGTGGTCATGAGCCCCATCGTGTGGGGCAATCGCGACCCGGCGTACTGTTTCGCCACAGAACGAAAGCTGGTGCGCTGTGCCATTGCGGATGGAGGTGCGCAGCGAGGACCTGACCACGACACGGTTCGCGCTGTCGCCGCTGTGGGAGCTCTCCCATGCCCTGCGCCTGCTCGCGGGCGGCGCACATGAGCCGGACGAGCCCGTGCTGCGGCCGTGGCTGGTACGAGCGCGAGAGCGGTTCCGCGACCTGGCCCGCGACACGGACCTCGCGGTGATCCTGGCGCTGCACCCACCCGGGTGGGGCGCGGACTTCCTGTCCCCCGTCCCGTTTGGTGTGAACACGACCATCGGTGACCTGCTCAACCAGGTGCGGTCCACGCCGGCCGCACAGGTACGGCGTGAGGTGGCCGAGGCGCTGCGGCGCCAGCCGACGATCGATCCCCGGATCGAGCGCATCCTGACCGGCGATCAGGCCGCAGAGCGCGCCGCCGACATCCTGGCGATCGCGTGGCAGGCCCTGCTGGAGCCGGAATGGCAGACGCTGCGCGCCATCCTGGAACGGGACGTGGTCTACCGCGCGGGGCAGCTCGCCGCCCAGGGCTGGGCCGCCGCCCTCGGCGACCTGCACGCGACCCTCAGCTGGCGGCACGGGCGGATCGAGCTGAGCCGCTGGCCGGGCGATGAGACGGCCAATCTCGGCGGGCGTGGCCTGTTGTTCATCCCGTCGGTATTCGTCTGGCCCAGGCTGGCGCTGTCCATCGACCCACCCTGGCCGCCCGCACTGATCTATCCCGCGCGCGGGGTAGCGGCCCTGTGGGAGCGGCCGGGGAGAACCGGCCCCGGCACCGCGCTTGACCGGCTGATCGGCACCTCGCGGGCGGCGATCCTGCTGGCCCTGGAGGACCCGGCCAGTACCAGCCAGCTGGCCGCCGCTCTGGGGCAGTCTCTCGGCGGCATCGGTGACCACCTGGCCGTGCTGCGCGACGCCGGGCTCATTACCAGGGCCCGGTCCGGCCGTTCGGTGCTCTACCGCCGGACCCCGGTCGGCGACGCCCTGGCTGCCGCTGAGTTCTGAGCGACAGGGCTGCGCTCAGGGCAAGGCAATAAGCACGAGCGGGATCCCGGCCGCGGTCACGCATCCTGCCACCTGGAGCACCGTTTGGACGGCGGGCACGTTCCCGGTCTGCGCCTTGGGGAAATCGGTGCGGGGTTCGGCCGCGATGGCCATGATGGCCAGGGCCAGCACGAACCAGCCGAGCACCAGACGGCGCCAGTGGCGGGCCCGCCAGCCCGCTACCCGCTGCCGGAGCGGGACCGGCCGCGCTGGCCGCCGCCAGGCGACGAGCCGCGCCGCCGGCTCATACCCGGGACCGGGATACGGCACCGCCGCCGTAGACCCGCCGGGCTCGGTCACCGCCCCGGTTCCGGTGATGCCGATCCGCCGGGACGTTCCGGCAGCCGCGATCCCCCCGGATGCGGTTTCCGGCACTAGCTCGATGAGCGACTGGCTCGTCATGGCCCCTCCCTGCCACTAGCCGGTACCTGACGGAGGCATCTCCGGTGCTGGCTGATACCTACTGGTGGAGGTCAGCTGAGTTAGCGGCGCGGTGCGGCGCGGCTTCGCATCTCGCTTGCCGAGCGGTGATTCGCGATATATCGTGCTAAGTACTTGGGATTCCCCGGTTCTGGCTTACGGAGGGCACGATGGCTACGGGATACAACGTGCGGATCGGGGACGCCGATCGTGAAGAGGTTGCCGCTCAGCTGCGCGAGCACTACGCCGACGGGCGGCTGACCCTCGAGGAACTCAACGAGCGCCTCGATCAGACGTTCGCGGCCAAGACCAAGGCTGATTTCAGTCCCGTGCTGCGCGATCTGCCGCAGGGCATGCCCCCAACCGCGGGCGTGCCGTCGATGAATGCCGGCTGGCAGGGGCAGGGCTGGCAGGGGCAGGGCTGGCAGGGTCAGGGCTGGCAGGGACCCATGGCTACCCGGCCGGGCCAGTACGGCGGGCGTGACGGCTGGGACGGCCAGCGCGATCAGGGCTATGGCCGGCGGCCTAGCGCCTTTGCTCCGCTGATCGGCCTGGTGTGGGTGTTCGTCCTCCTCGGTAGCGTGATGCTGTTCGGCCTCGGGGACAGGCCACTGATCATCGTGGTGTTCCTGGCGGCGATAGCGCTCGTCAAGCGGCTGTTCGGGCTCGGCCGGCGGCGCGGCGGGGGCGGGCCGAGGGGTCCGCGTGGCCCCCGGGGCCGCGGCCGTTGGTGATTATCGCCAGGCCCCGCTTCCGCCGCCGGGGTAGCTCGTCTTATCGTTAAAGGATGGGGCAGCCCAGCTGGCGAATCTTGGGAGCCGATGACAAGGCGATATGACGTCCGGAACGGATGGGTAGACGACAACTCTGACGCGGTGCAGCCGCGTGAAGAGCGGGTTCCGGGCTGGCATGTGCCGGGCCGCACCCGGTACGACTATGACCTCCGGATCGGCGACGCCGAGCGCGACGCCGCCACGGCTCAGCTGCGCGAGCACTTCGTCGCGGGCCGGCTGACCTTCGATGAGCTGAGCGAGCGGATCGACGCCGCGCTCACGGCGAAAACGCAACGCCAGATCGACAGCCTGCTGTCCGATCTGCCGCGGCCGCCCCGGGCGGTGCGCACCGAGCCGGCGCTCCCGGTCCCGGCGCCGGACCCAGGCCGGTTCCTGGTCTTCGCGATGCTGCTGTTCGCGCTGGCCACCTGGATCCTGATCATGGCCTGGATGTCACGGCACGCCTACGTGACCCCGCCCTATCAGTGGCCAGTTCAGCATCCCTGACGGGCCTGGCTGAGGACGCCGTCACCGGCGGGTAACCCGGCGTGGGTCAGGCGTCGGCCAGGGCACGCAGCGGCACCACGAGATAGCGGTAGTCCGGCGCGGAGTCGTCGCTCGCCTTGGCCGTACCGGTGATCAGAGCCGGCTTAGTCGGGCTGGTGAACTGCAGCCGGATACGGGCCTCGTCACCGGCTGGCGGGCTGTTCCGGTCGGCCTTCACGCCGCTCTGCGGCTTGTCCACGGCCGGCGAGGCGCCCGTGGCCGCGGTCAGCGCCGCGACCAGGCCGTCCATCAGGTAGTGGGGGCTGAACGCGATCGCGGTCTGCTCGCCGGAGAAGTCGGCGGCGACCGTCTCCCGGGCGCGCGCCTGCCCCTCGGTACCCGCCTCGATGGTGACCCGGCCGTCGCCGAACGAGAGCCTCACCGGGCTGCCCCGCTCGGCGACCAGCGCCACCCGCTTGACGGCCTCGGCGAGCGGGATGGCCGGCATGTCGCCCCAGCTGCCGAAATCATCGGGGAACCGCGACATGTATTTGATGTACTCCCCCGCGATCAAGCGGGTGGTCAGGCGCGGCAGGCCGACTCGAACCCGATCATGGCATCGGCCGCGGGCAGTGAATCCCCCGAGCGGCGCTCGCCGGCCGGGGCACCCGCGCCGCCCGCCTCGCCGCGCATCATGACCCGGACCGGCACGCCGGGGGTCATCATGCGGGCGGCGTCGGCCAGGGTCTTGGCCGGCACCAGCAGCGTCCCGCTGGTGTCAGGCTGAGCCGGATTCCAGCCGAGTTCCCTGATGGCCAGCCGGTACCTGTCGGTCGCCACGAGCCGGATCAGGTCACCACTGATCTCGACGTTGACCCCGGTGATGACCGGAAGCGTGTCGTCCCGGCTGGCCGCGGGGGCGACCTGCCCGATCGCGGTCGCCAGCGCACCGCCGTCCAGCGTGCCGGCCAGCCGGGGCAGCTCGGGCAGCCGGGGATATTCCTTGACCGGCAGGGTGACCAGGGTGAAGGAGGCCGGCCCGCAGGTCATCGTGACGTCGTCCGAGCCGTGATCCACCTCGACCGGCGCCGGCGGCAGGCTGCGGGTGATCTCGGCCAGAAGCCGGCCGGGGACCAGGACGGTGCCCGGCTCGGCCACCTCCGCGTCCACCCGGATCCGGGCCGAGACCTCGTAGTCGAAGCAGGACAGGGTCAGGCTGCCGGTGGCCGCCTCGAGCAGCAACCCGGACAAGATGGGCAGCACGGGACGAGACGGCAGCGAGCGCGCGACCCAGGCGACCGCCTCGGCCAGCACGTCCCGATCGACTATGAACCGCATGTCCCTGCCGCCTCCATCCACGTGGGCCACCCGTAACCGGGGGCCCACATGCATAGTGACACGGGGCACTGACATTCCGGGGGGTTCCGGAGGGCTGCGCCCCTGGGACGCCGGATGCCTGGCGCTGCCTGCACAGGCAATCAGGGCACGTGATCACGTGCCTGCAGCGCAGCCGGGGCGGTGCTGGCGGTGGAGTCTAGGAGACCAGGCCGGGGGGCGCGGAGTCCAGGGTGGCCTGGATGGCCTTGGCCAGGGCCCGGGCCGACTCGGCGGTGAGCTCGACCGCGACCCGCGCGGACGGGCCGGCGCTCGGGTCAAGGAAATCGATGTTGAGCGTGTGCTCGGCCTGGGCGTGTACCGGGTGGTCGAAGTAGACGCTGGCGTCGGTGAGCTTGAACCAGCCCGACGGCCCCTTCCCGCTCCCGCTCACGGTGACCTTCTCGGTTATGTAGGTGCACATGGGGTTCTCCTCTGGCGACAAGGGCGACTACAGGTAACGGCCGAACCAGTCCCAGATGCGCTGCCATGCGTCCACGGCCGCCTCGGGACGGTAATTTGGCCGGTCAACCTGCATAAAGGCGTGACCGGCTCCGTCGTAGGAGTGGAACTCATACGTCTTGCCGCTGGCCTTGAGCGCGCTTTCGAGCGTGGCCACATCGTCGGGAGACGGAGCGACGTCGTCGTTCCCGAACAGGCCGAGCAGCGGGCAGGACAAGCCGGGAGTCTTGTCGACCAGCGGCGGCATGCCAAAAAGCGGATGCCCCTCGGGCGGGGTGCCGACAACGTGCCCGCCGTAGCAGTCCACAGCGGCGTCCAGCTGCAGGCTGACCGCGGCCAGGAACGACTGCCGGCCGCCTGAGCAGTGCCCGATCACGCCCACCTTGCCGTTGGAATTGCTCAGCCCGCGCAGACAGGCGGCCGCGCCTGCCACCTCGCCGACGATCCGCTCGTCCGGGATGGGGATCGCGCCCGCGGCCCGCGCCGTGGCCATGGCGTCGTCGGGATCGGCGCCTGGCGCGTCCCGGTGATAGAGGTTCGGCATCACCGCGTTCAGGCCACCAGCCGCGAAGGTCCGCGTGAATTCCTTGGTCTGGCGGTCGTAACCAGGCAGGTGATGAAGGACAACCACGCCGCCGACGGGACCGGCATTCAGGGTCCGAGCCGAGTACGCCTCGATCTCGTCGCCGTTGTGGCCGGTAATCGTGACGGTCTCGGCCAGCATCGCGTCGTACATCGCCCATCCTCTCGTCGTCTTTGACCTCGTAAGCACAGCCCGCAACATACTTTCACGGACCGGCCGGCACCCGGACAGGCCGCCCCGGAGTGAAAGACTTGCGGCATGACCTACATCGCTGCCGATGACCGTTACAGCAAGATTCCTTACCGCCGCTGCGGGCGCAGCGGCATAATGCTGCCCGAGGTGTCCCTGGGCCTGTGGCAGAACTTCGGGGACGGCAAGCCGATCGAGGACCAGCGGGCCATCCTGCGTCGTGCCTTCGACCTGGGTGTCACGCACTTCGATCTCGCGAACAACTACGGGCCGCCCTACGGCAGCGCCGAGATCAACTTCGGCCGGATCATGCGCGAGGACCTGCGCCCCTACCGGGACGAGCTGATCATCTCCACCAAGGCCGGTTACGACATGTGGCCCGGCCCCTACGGCGACCACGGCTCCCGCAAGTACCTGCTGGCCAGCCTGGACCAGTCGCTGAAGCGGATGGGCCTGGAGTACGTCGACATCTTCTACTCCCACCGGTTCGACCCCGACACTCCGCTCGAGGAGACCATGGGCGCGCTGGACACCGCGGTCCGTTCGGGCCGGGCCCTGTACGCCGGCATTTCCTCGTACTCCGCGGAGCGCACCCAGGAGGCGGCCTCGCTGCTGCGGCAGATGGGGACGCCACTGCTCATCCACCAGCCGTCCTATTCGATGCTGAACCGGTGGATCGAGGGCGGGCTGCTCGACGTGCTCGGCAGCGAAGGCGTCGGCTGCATCGCCTTCTCGCCACTGGCCCAGGGCGTGCTGACCGGCAAGTACATAGACGGCAGGCCGGCTGGATCGCGGGCCACCTTGAACGGCTCGCTATCCGGCGACCAGATCTCCGAGCAGACACTGGCCCACGTGCGCGCGCTGGCCGGCGTGGCCGCCGCCCGGGGCCAGTCGCTGGCCCAGCTCGCGCTGGCCTGGGCCCTGCGCGACCAGCGGGTCACCTCCGTGCTGATCGGGGCCAGCAGCGTCGCGCAGCTCGAGGAGAACCTGGCGGCCGCGGGGCACACCGACTTCACCGAGGAGGAACTGGCCGCCATCGACCGCGACGCGGTGGAAGCGGGCATCAATATCTGGGCTGCCTCAAGCGATCACTGACCGCCGTCCGCCTGAGCCAACCCGTTCAGAGCGTGGTCGCGACGATGGCGTAGCGGTCGTCGGCGGGGTCGAAGTCGGTGTCGACCTCGCGCAGGCCGGCCAGGGCCAGGCGCTCGCGCAGGGTTTCCCGGGTGAAGGGACGGAAGCCGACCGGGTATTCGCGGGTCTCGAGCCGGCCGCCGTGGTCGAAGACGAACGTGATGTGCGCGATGTGCTCGTCCTCGAGCCGGTCGGGGATCTCCCAGGCGTACAGGGAAACGCACCGCAGGCCGCCGCGGGTTACCGAACGGCCTGCGACTTGCACAATCTGCCGGTCCGCATGCAGCTTCTCCCAGTTGCGGGAGTCGATCACCACGTGCCCGCCAGGCCGGGTCACCTCACGCAGGCCGTCCAGCGCCTGCACCATGGCATCGGCGCCTGCGGCGTGCACCAGCGAGTTCCCGATGCACAGCACGACGTCGAAGCGCTCGCCCAAAGTGACCGGCAGATCCGCCCACAGACACTGCCAGACTGCGATGCTCAGTTGCTCGCGCTCGAACCGGTCCGCGGCGGCGCGGGCCATAGCCTCGCTCCCGTCGGTGGCGCGCACGCGGAAGCCCTGGCGGGCTAGCGCCGCCGCGTTGATGCCGGTGCCGCAGGCCGCGTCCAGCACGGAGCCCGGGCGGCGCGCCTGCTGGAGCAGGCGCTCCGTCGCGGGGCGCTTGATCGCGCCGCCGCGGACCAGGGCGTCGTCGTCCCACAGCCAGTCGTAGTCGGAGGCCAGGGTCCGGTAGTCGTCAGCCATACGGTCAGGCCAGGAAACGGCCGAACCAGGCCCAGATCTTGTCCCAGCCGTCCACGGCTGCCTCTGGGCGGTAGGCGACCCGGTCGACGTTGAAGAAGGCGTGGCCCGCACCCTCGTAGGAATGGAACTCATACGTCTTACCCTGGGCCTTGAGCTCGTCTTCGAGTTCGCCCACGGCATCTGGTGACGGATGCTGGTCGTCGGCGCCGAACAGGCCGAGCAGCGGGCAGCTCAGGTCCTTGATCAGGTGCTTGATCGGGCCGACCTTCAGCGGCATACCCTCCGGCACGACCTCGGTCACGAACGCGCCGTAGCAGTCGACGGCCGCGTCCAGGGGGAGGCTGCACGCGGCCAGCACGGACTGGCGGCCGCCCGAACAGTAACCGATCGACCCGACCTTGCCGTTGGCGGAGGTCAGGCCGCGCAGGTAGGCGGCGGCGCCAGCCACGTCGCCGATGAGCCGTTCGTCCGGTACGCCGCCCTGGGCACGGGCGGCGGCGGCGGCGTCGTCCGGGCTGGCCCCGGGGGCCTCCCGATGGTAGAGGTTCGGCATCAGGGCGTTGTAGCCTCCCGCCGCGAACCGGCGGGTGATCTCCTTGGTGGACGCGTCGTAGCCGGGCATGTGGTGGATCACCACCACGCCCCCCAGCGGCCCGGCGGCCATGGGCCGGGCCAGGTAGGCCTCGATCTCGTCGCCACCATGGCCGCGGATGGTGACGGTCTCGGCCAGTGTCGCGTCGTACATCAGCTTCCCTTCGTATCCCCGTTTCCGTGGCGTCCCCGTTTCAGGCGCTCAGATCCTACGCCGGGCCAGCCGGATGCCGGCCGCGGCCCCTGTCGCCGGATGAGCCGACGTTGACGTATTCCCATATGGGAATGTATCGTCGTGACATGGCCAGGGCCGCAACCACCGCCGATGTCTTCAACGCGGTGGCCGAGCCCCGGCGGCGGCAGATCCTCGATCTGCTGGCTGGCCGGGAACTCCCGGTCAGTGAGCTGGTCGAACGGCTCGGCCTGGCCCAGCCGCTGGTCTCCAAGCACCTGCGGGTGCTCCGGGAGGTCGGGGCGGTGGACGTACGCGACGACGGCCGGCGGCGGCTGTACCGGCTCAACGGGCAGGCGCTCCGGCCCATCTATGACTGGGTGGCGGCCTACGAGCGCACCTGGTCCGGACGGTTCGGCGCGCTGGATGTGGTGCTGGCCGAACTCAGAAGAGAGGAGAACGCCGGTGGCGGCGACGGTGAGGCTCCCCTGCCCTGAGGAGATCCTCGTCACCCGGGAGTTCGACGCCCCCCCGCACCTGGTCTACCGGGCCTGGACCACGCCAGAGCTGGTGCGGCGGTGGTGGACCGGCGGCCAGGACGTGGTGACGAGCATCGAGATCGACCTGCGGCCCGGTGGCACCTGGCGGTACGCGATGGTGGACGGCGACGGATCGGAGGTGGCCTTCTTTGGCGAGTACCGGGAAGTGCTGCCGGACCAGCGACTGGTGTACACCGAGGTGAAGCAGGACCGGCCCGACGTGCAGGCGCTGACCACAGTGACGTTCACTGCGGCGGGCGGCGGCCGCACCATCGTGTCGATGACGGTGCGGTACGACCGCCAGCAGGACCGCGACGCGCACCTGGAGTACATGGGCGACGGGCTGGGCGACGCGATGGACCACCTCGAGCACGTGGCGCTGGCGCTCGGCCGGGAGGGCCGCTGATGCGACCGCTGATCGTCTCGATGAGCGTGTCGCTGGACGGTTTCATCGCCGGGCCCGGCGGCGAGATCGACTGGAGCGCGCCGGACGAGGAGCTGATGGGCTTCCACAACGCCCAGACGCGCGAGATCGCGGCGCTGCTGTGTGGCCGTGGCCTCTACCAGAACATGCTGCCCTGGGAGACGGCCGGTGCGACCCGGCCCGATCCGCGGGACCGTGAGTTCGCCGCGATGTGGACGGCCATCCCCAAGGTGGTGTTCTCCAGCACGCTGGGCCAGGTCCAGGGCCACGCCCGGCTGGCCTCCGGCGACGTAGCCGCCGAGGTGGCCCGGGTCACGGCAGAGCCTGGGCCGGGGGTGGTGTCGGCCGGTGGCGCGGGGCTCGCCGCCTCGCTGATGGGGCTGGATCTTGTCGAGGAGTACCGGCAGTTCGTCCATCCGGTCGTGCTGGGCGCCGGCACCCGCTACTTCCCGCCGCTGCCGGGCCGGCTCAGCCTGGAACTGCTGGAGACCCGGACGTTCGCCTCCCGGGTGGCGTATCTGCGTTACCGGCGGATAAGGCCGGCAGCTTGACCAGGGTCAGGAAGAACGTGTCGATCTGGCGAATCGCGTCGATGAAGTGCTCGAAGTCGACCGGCTTGCTGATGAACGCGTTGGCGTGCAGCGAGTAGCTGCGCACGATGTCCTGCTCGGCGCGGGAGGTGGTCAGCATGATGACCGGGATGGTGAGCAGATCGGCGTCCTGCTTGAGCTCGGCGAGGACCTCCATCCCGCTGACCCGGGGCAGGTTGACGTCGAGCAGGATCAGCCCGGGCCGTGGCGCGTCGCCGTAAGGGCCGAGGCGCTTCAGGAACTGCAGCGCCTGCTCGCCGTCGCTGACCACGTGCAGCCGATTCTGGATCTTGTAATACTCAAACGCTTCCCTGGTCATGAGGACGTCGCCCTCGTCGTCCTCCACCAGCAGCACATCGATCACTCTCTGCTCCTCAGGTTCGGTCATCGGGGTCCTTCTCGTCGAGCAGCAGAGCGTCGGCCGCTTCCTTGGTCAGCGTCGGCTTGTCAGCCTCGTCCGGGATTTCTTCTTTGCCCGGACTGTCAGTATCCATCGTCTCTGCCGGGATGGGCAGCGTGAAGAGGAATCGTGATCCGCCGGTGTAGGTGGTGTCGAGCCAGATCTTCCCGCCAAAGTATTCGACGATCTTACGGGTCATGGCCAGCCCGATCCCGGTGCCGGGGTAGGCGGTCCGCTCGTGCAGGCGCTGGAAGATCACGAAGATGCGCTCGGCATAGTCCGGTTCGACACCGATGCCGTTGTCGCTGAACGAGAATAGCCAGAACGCCTCGTCCCGGCTGGTGGTGATCACGATCCGCGGCGGCTTGTCGCCACTGAACTTCAGCGCGTTGCTCAGCAGGTTCTGGAACACCGCGGTCAGCAGGGTCAGCTCGGCCAGGACCAGCGGCAGGTGCCCGCTCTCGATGGTGGCGCCCGATTCCTCCATCTGGCTGGCCAGGTTGTTCCGGGCCTGGGACAGCGCGGCCTCGCTGGACACCAGCGAAGGCTCCCGCGTGGACCGCCCCACCCTGCTGTAGGACAGCAGGTCGTTGATGAGGGCCTGCATGCGCTTGGCGCCGTCCACGGCGAACTCGATGTACTGGTCGGCCCGGGCGTCCAGCTGGCCGGCGTAGCGGCGCTGCAGCAGCTGGGTAAAGCTGGCTACCTTGCGCAGCGGCTCTTGCAGGTCGTGCGAGGCAATGTAGGCGAACTGCTCCAGCTCGGAGTTCGACCGCTCCAGTTCCGCCGTGTGCTCCTGCAAGATCGCGTTCGCCTCCTGCGTCGCCCCAAGTTCTTGCAAGATGCGTTCGCGCATCGTGTTCACGTCAGCCGCCAGGTTGGTCACCTCCCGCGGGCCGGCTACCCGGACCTCGTGGGAGAAGTCGCCGTTGGCCACCAGGCGGGCCTCGGTAGCCAGGCGGTGGATGGGCTTGATCGCGGTGGCGCGCAGGCCGATGGCGAGCAGAACCACGATGACGGCCAGCCCGATCGCGACCCCGACGAAAACGCCGTCTAGCACGGCCGCGTCGTTGTTCAGCGTGGCCACGGCCCGGTCCCGGGTGCCGGAGATAGCCTGCTCCAGCACCCCGATCCTGGCGCGGAGCGCGTCGAAGTCCGACTTCCCGGCCAGCACGGTCGGGCTGAGATAAGGCTTCTTGGTCTGGTTGATGTGGTTGATGGTCGGCTGGGCGTAGTGGGTGCGCCAGTAGTGCGCCTGCGAGGCCACGCTGGTCAGGTCGGCTGAGGTGCCCTTGGGCAGGTGGCTCATGAACCCCTGCAGCGCCTTGATCGAGGCCTTCTCCTGGGCGTAGCCGTCGTTGTACGGCTGCAGGAAGTCCTTCTGGGCGCTGAGCGCGTAGCCGCGGACACCAGTCTCCTGGTTGATCATCGCGGTGTCGAGCAGCTGGGCCTGGGTGGCGGCCGGATCGATGGTGTTCAGCAGGCGAGTGCGGGAGTTGTGCTCACTGACCAGGGCGAGGCCGCCGGCCACCATGGCCACCACGGAAAAGAGCAGCAGGATCAGCAGGGCGACGCCGATGGTCCGGCTGAGCGGCCAGCGCCGGGCGGCGTCGGCCAGCGCCACCCGGCGATCCGCCGCTACGCCGACACTCTTGCGCTCGGCTTGGGCCCTGGACGCCTCCCGCAGGTCGCTCATGGTCCCGCCGGAGCGGAGAAGCCGAGCGCCAGCACGGCGAGGTCGTCGTCCAGCTCGCCGCCGTTGAGCTCGCGCACCTGGTCGATCACCCGGTCAAGGAGTTCTTCATCGGCGGGAGCGCCTCCGTTCTGGTCCTCGGCGCTCGGGTCAGCCGGCCCCGACCCGAGGGCGTCGGTGATCAGGTCGATCAGGCCTTCACTGCCGAGCCGCTCAGACCCCTTCCCGATCCGGCCCTCGATAAGCCCGTCGGTAAACAGGAGCACCGACCAGGTGCCGTCCAGGGTGATCTCGGTCGCGGGCCAGTCCCGCAACTCCGATAGCCCGAGCGGGGCGGCGGACAGGGTGGGCAGCTCGGCCACCCCGGCCTGGTTGACCAGGATCGGCGGCAGGTGGCCTGCCATCCGGATCAGGCCGGTGTCGCGCTCCGGGGTTACCGACAGCATGCACATGGTGGCGAACATAGTGTCGTCGTGCCGTTCGTGCTCGAGCAGGTCGCTGAGGGTGTACAGGATCTCCTCGGCGGGCCGCCCGGCCAGGATCAGGGCACGCCAGGCCACCCGGAGGCAGACGCCGAGGGCGGCTTCGGCCGGCCCGCGGCCGCAGACATCGCCGATGAGCGCGTGCACCCAGCCGTCGGAGGTCTCGACCACGTCGTAGAAGTCCCCGCCGAGCAGCATGTGCGCACCCCCGGGCAGGCAGCGGGCCGCCACACTCAGCCGGGTGTCGGTCAGCAGCGGCGATGGCAGCAGGCCGCGCTCGAGCCGCGCGTTCTCCTGGGCGTGGATCTGGGCGACCTGCAGGGCACGCTGTGCTTCCTCGGCCCGGCTCCGCTCGACCGCGTACCGGATGACCCGGTTCAGCATGTGCCCGGAGACCTCACCCTTGACCAGGTAGTCCTGAGCACCGGCCCGGACTGCCTGCTCGCCCAGGTACTCGCTGGCCTCCCCGGTCAGCATCACGATGGCTGCTTCCGGGTCGAGCTGCAGCAGCTGCCGGAGCCCGTTCAGCCCCTGGGAGTCGGGCAGGCCCACGTCGAGCAGCACACAGGCAGCCCCGGTGACCAGGGAGCGGGCCTGGTTGAGGTTGCGCGCCCGCCGGACCACGATCGCGGCCCCGACCTCGTGCAGCAGCTCGCTTACCAGCAGGGCGTCACCATCATCATCCTCGACGAGCAGGACCTGCACCTGATCAGGGCTGGCGGGAGAGGCCTCGGTCTCGAGCTCAGCGTTACTTGTCATCGGAACCTACATCGGTGGCTAGCGGCCGGGCGGGAACGGATACCAATATTTGCGGAGATACCATCATGCCCGCCCGGCGGCCTGGCTCAGGACACGTCCCGGCCACGGTTCTGTTCGCTCCGCGGTCTCGTCCGGGGTCACCTCGTGCCTTTCGTTGGATCCATCGACTGGTAGAGGTCCGGGTTGGGGGCCCGGTGCCTGCGGCGGGTATCGCCATGGCCGGTGTGAGGGTCAACCGTACGGGAAACACCCCTGGGCAAGCTGCGGAAGTGATCCGCGGCGACCCACGAGTGGCTGCGAAACCCAGCCGGCCAGGCCTGTCTTGAGTGCATTTCCGGCGGCGATAACGACGCGCGGGATCCGCTCGAAACCGGTCAGGGATCGGGACAGTCACCATGGCCTTGATGGGTCGAATAGAACTGAATTCTATGTCATCCCGGGACGGCGATTATCCGTCAATACCTAGATGGCCTGCGGGAACCTGAACAGGCGGCCGGGATCATAGGTGCCCTTGATCTGGGCCAGCCGGGCATAGTTGGCGCCGTAATAGGCCTGCTGCCAATTGGTCAGCGCCGGGTCGACGTAGTTCTGGTAGGCCTGGCCGCTGGCGTAGGGACGCATCGACTGCCAGTACGACTGCTGCCAGGCGTGCTGGCGGGCCACCCCGGCGGCCGCGGCCCCGGTCGGCCAGGTAGTCGTGTACTGGGCTCCGAACAGCGCGTCGCGGTGCACGAACGCGGTGGCACTTGGTGCCACCCGGTTGACCGCGCCGCCGAGCGCGTCGAACGCGATGCCCCCGGATGCGCCTGTCGCGCCGCCCGCCTGCTGGAATTTCTCCACGCCGGAGAGCAGGGTGCCGATGCCCTGGCTGCTCAGCGGTTTGGTGAAGTAGTCGGACTTGGCGGACTCCGACGCCCGGGACAGCTGCCCGCCGGAAACCTGGGTGGGCAGGTGACACTCGTTGACGGTCATGCTGGCACAGCCCGCCTCGACCAGCATGGCGTGCAGCCACGACGTTGTCTCCAGGAACCGCGAGGTCGGATCCGAGCCGGCCGCGGCGTACAGCTTGTCCAGCTCGGCCTGGGCGTCACCGGCGCTGCCCAGGTAGGTGCCACCGACCTGAATGGTGGGGACGGAGCCGCCCGGCGCCGCGGCCAGATGCACGTTGGACCACAACGCGTCCGGGGCGTGCGGCGCCCAGGACTGCCAGGCCGCGATCACCCGCGCGGCCTGCGACCACGGCCAGGACAGGAAGAACAGCACGATGTCACTGGCCGGATGGGTGGTGAAGGTAAACGAGGTGACCACGCCGAAGTTGCCGCCACCCCCGCCGCGGCAGGCCCAGAACAGGTCGGAGTTCTGGCTGGCGTCGCAGGTGCGGACCTGCCCGTCGGCCGTGACGATCTGGAGCGACCGGACGTTATCGCAGGTCAGGCCGTAGGCGCGGGCGACCACGCCGACGCCGCCGCCCAGGGTCAGGCCAGCGATGCCGACCGTCGGGCATGACCCACCCGGGACCACCTGGCCCTGCGCTGACAGCTCGTTGTAGAAGTCGATCAGCCGGGTGCCGGCCCCGACAGTCGCCGTGGTCCCGCTGACGTTCACCCCGGCCATCCGGGTCACGTCCACGATCAGCCCGCTGGTAGAGGACCAGCCGGCGTAGCTGTGGCCGCCACAGCGCGCGGCCACCGGCAGGCCGAACTTTCCGGCGAAGGCCAGGCAGGTGGCGACATCGTGCGGATTGCGGCAATAGGCGATCCCGGCCGGGTGCAGCGAGTCAAAGCGCGGGTCGAAGAGCTCGCTGGCCGTGGTGTAACCAGACTCACCCGGGCGGACCAGCGTCCCGGCCAGGTCATGCCCCAGAGCGGTCCAGTCGGCCGCGGTGGGTGACCCGGAGGGGCGGGGTGCGCCTTGGTTGCCCCCGGTCGAACTGCCGCTGTGGCCGGTGCAGGAGGCGAGCAGGCCGGCGCCGCCCGCGGCGACCGCGAGTTTCAGCAGCGCACGCCGTCCGTGCCGTGGGGCCATGGCGATGGGCTCCTTGATCCGATGGGATACCACCGTTCGCCGCGATTGTGCCCGTTATTCACTTGCTTGCACCAGCAAGCGGAAATATAGTTGAGCTACTCAACCATTGACAAGCTCAGGTAATATCGGCAGTGAGGCCAGACGATGAGGAACGGAGGTGAGCACACATGGACGACCAGCCCAGCGCGGCGGTGTTCGACGCGGAGATAGCGCACAAGGCAAGCCTGATCTCCGAGGTCCCGGTTAGCGGGGATGCCGGGCCAGTCACCGACGACGAGCTGAACCAGCAGATCAGCGACGTGCTCACCGAGCTCATCAAGCACGCCCACGACATGGGCCAGAACATCGCCACCGAGTTCGGGCTGACCGGCAGCGACGCCATCGCGCTGCTCAAGCTCGAAGCGCCCATGACGATGAAAGAACTCGGGCAGAAGATGGGCTGCGACCCCTCTTATGTCACCAGCATCGCGGATGCGCTCGAGAAGCACGGGCTGGCCCGCAGGGAACCTTCGTTGCGGGACCGGCGGAGCAAGAACCTCGTGCTCACCCCGGATGGCGTGAGCGTCCGGGACAAGGTCTTGAGGGAGCTAGGCGCCCGGGCACCGTGGTGTACCTCGCTCGATACTCCAGAGCGGCGATGTCTGCTCGACCTGATGCGCAAGATGCTCCGACCATGCGGCGGGAGGTGAAGCTGTCACAATCGCGGCGGCTATCTCGTCAAAGATGAGAAACCGGCTGCACGGTCGTCATCACCGCAGATGGCGACTACACGGGGAAGGAAAGACCTCACGGGGTCACAGACACTAGCCCGTTCGGGCTGAAAAAGACGTTTTTACCTGCGGCGCGCGGCCTGACCTTCAGCGGTCATGACGCTGGTTCAGCGCGCCCTTATTGAGGGAGATTGTGTTGTCCGCCACACCACAGGACACCGGGTATCCGACCCGGGAGGTCAGTAGAGCGGTGGCGTCAGACGCCGCCGCTAGCCCCGGGACGGGTTCACCGCCCCGGCGGCTCGGCCTGGCGCTGGCCGTCATCGCGACGGCCCAGCTCATGGTCGTACTCGACTCGACTATCGTGAACGTCGCACTGCCGCACATCCAGACCGCCCTTGGCTTTTCCGGGACCGGTCTGGAGTGGGTCGTCAACGCGTACGCGCTGGCGTTCGGAGGGCTGCTGCTGCTCGGCGGCCGATCCGGCGACCTACTGGGGCGCCGCCGGATCTTCATCTTCGGCATTCTGCTGTTCTCGCTGGCCTCGCTGCTCGGCGGGTTCGCCACCGACCCGGCGTGGCTGCTCAGCGCGCGGGTCTTGCAGGGCATCGGCGGCGCGTTCGCCGCGCCCACGGCGCTGTCGCTGATCGCGGTCACCTTCCCCGAGGGGCCACCGCGCAACCGCGCGATGGGTGTGTACGCCGCGATGAGCGTGGCCGGCGGTGCGGTCGGCCTGATCGCCGGTGGCCTGCTGGTCCAGTACCTCGACTGGCGCTGGGTGTTCTTCGTGAACGTGCCGATCGGCCTGGCGGTCGCGTTCTTCGCGACCCGGGTGCTGCCGGAGTCCGAGCGCCGCCGCGGCGCCTTCGACCTGCCGGGCGCGATTACCGGTTCGCTGGGTATCGCCTCCCTCGTCTACGGGCTGTCGAGCGCCGCAACCAGCTCGAACGGTGTCTCGCACTGGGGCGACACCAAGGTGATCGTGTCGCTGGTGGCCTCGGTGGTGCTGCTGGTGTTGTTCGGTTTCATCGAGGTGCGGAGCAAGCACGCGCTGGTGCCGATGCGGGTGCTGCGCAGCCGTGACCGGACCGGGGCCTACCTGATCATGCTGTGCGTCGGCACCGCGCTGTTCGGCATGTTCTTCTTCCTCACCATCTTCGTGCAGGACGTGTGGGGGTACAGCGCGCTGAAGACGGGGATCGCCTACCTGCCGATGGTCTCCATGATCATGGTGGCGTCCGCGGTGGCGTCGCAGCTGGTCAGCCGGATCGGTGCCCGCCCGCTGATGCTGGCCGGAAGCGCGATCGCCACTGGCGGGATGTTCTGGCTGTCCCGGATCACCGAGCACAGCCACTACGTCTCCGGGCTGCTCGGGCCGATGCTGGTCACCGCGTTCGGCATGGGGCTGATCTTCGTGCCACTCTCGCTGGTCGCGCTGGCCAAGGTGGCCAACAACGACAGCGGTGTGGCGTCGTCGCTGCTGAACACCGGCCAGCAGGTCGGCGGGTCGATCGGGCTCGCGATCCTCGGCACCGTCGCGTGGAGCGCGGTGGCGAACAACCTCCACTCGCAGGCGGCCGCCGCGGCCGCGGCGGCGAAGCACGCCACAGTGCACCTGTCCGCGGCGCAGCAGGCCGCGATCCAGAAGGCGATGACCGACCACGCCCTGTCCGTGGGCTTCTCCAAGGGGTACCTGGTCTCGGCCGGGATCTCACTGCTCGCGCTGGTCATCACGATCGTGGCCATCCGGGTCAAGCGTTCGGACCTGTCCGGAGTGAACCCGATGGCGGCGCCGACCGACTGACCACCGGCGCGTTTATTGTGCACCTGCGCTGGCCCAGGGACCTGATGGGTTCCTGGGCCAGCTGGTGTCTAGACTTGCTCGCGTGGCATCACTGAGCGATCTCAAGGTCAGGGAGTTCCTGCAGGACGGCACCCGCACCGGGAAGCTGGCCTACCTCTCCCCCACCGGGCACCCCCTGGTCGCGCCGGTCTGGTTCGTCGTGGAAGGCGACCACCTGGTGTTCAACACCGGGAAAGACACTGTCAAGGGCCGCTCTCTGGCCCGGGACCCGCGGACCACGCTGACCGTGGACTCCGAGCAGCCGCCCTATGCGTTCGTGCAGGTCCAGGGCGAAGCCGAACTGTCCGAAGACCCGGGCGAGCTGGTGCGCACGGCAACCGCGATCGCAGCACGGTATGTAGGCGCCGCGCAGGCCGAGGCGTACGGGAAGCGCAACGGGGTGCCAGGCGAACTCCTGGTCCGGCTGCGACCGGTCAAGGTGATCGCCGTCTTTGCCGTGACCGCCTGAGCGCGGCAACCGCCAGCGGGACCGTCTCTATTTGGGCACAGGCCCGACCTGGGTGACGATCTTACTACGCGCCGGGACGGGGACCCGTATTGTAGTGATGCACCAGGGGCGGGCATATCAGGAGGTTCCGGGTGCATAGCGGAAGCTACGACCTAGGGTCCACTGACGCCGAGATGTCCTCCGGCGGCCGTCTCGCGGTCTGGCCGGCCCGGTCAGGCCCGATACCCTCGCTGACTGACGGGTTCTCACCCCGGCCCGACACCGCGCCCGCCCTCGAGCCCGAACTCGTTCCCGGCACCGCGGTCGCGCTGGTTCCCGCGGACGAGCTGGGCTCGAGCGGCAAGACGCAGCTGGCGGCGTACTTCGCCGAGTCGCTGTGGCGCGCGGGCGAGATAGAACTGCTGGCCTGGATCGTCGCCGCCGACCGCTCGTCGCTGCTGTCCGGGTTGGTGCAGGCGGCCTCGGTGGCGGGCATCAACTACGCCGGCGACGCCGAATCGGTGTCGGCGCGGCTCATCGACTGGCTGGCCACCACCGGCCGCCCTGGCTCGTCGTGCTCGACGACCTGCGCGACGCGGCCGACGTCGACGGGCTGTGGCCCGCTGGCCCGGCCGGGCGGCTGCTGATCACGACGGGCGATGCCGCCACTGTCTCGGGTGACCATCAGGCGCTGACGCTCAAGGTGCCCGCGTTCAGCAGCCGGGAGGCCATGAACTTCCTGGCCGGACGGCTGGGGACGGATCCGGCCCAGCGCAGCGGCGCCATCGACCTGGTCGGCGACCTGGGCTGCGAGCCCATCGCCTTGACCCAGGCCAGCGCGGTCATCGCCAGCTCGGGACTATCCTGCCGCGATTACCGCCATCACTTCGCGCAACGGCAGGCCCAGCTCGGCGCGGCCGGGGTGACCGGGTCATCGGCGGCGTCGGTCACCTGGACGTTCTCGGCCGAGTACGCCGATCACCTATCCCGCGGCACCGGTGTCCGGCCGCTGCTGGCCCTGATCGCGCTGCTCGACGGCCATGCCATCCCGGGCTCGGTGTTCAACACAGCGGCCATGAGCGAGTACCTGGCGGGCGACGGCGCCACCGGCCAGCCGGACCCGGCGCGGGCCTGGACGACGGTGAACAGCCTGCAGCAGGCCGGCCTGCTGACCATCGCGGAGGGCTCGCCCCCGACCGTCCGGATCGGCTCGGTCGTGCGAGACGCGATCCGCGCCGCGGTCCCCGCTGCCCTCATCGAGGGAGCCACCATCGCCGCGGCCAATGCGCTGGTCGAGGCGTGGCCGCTGGACGACCAGCGGTCGTGGCTGGCCACGGACCTACGGGCCTGCGCCGCCAGCCTGCGGCTGGTGGAGGGCGATCCGCTGTGGGCGGGCGGCCGTGCGCACCCCCTGCTGTCGCTTACCGGGCAGAGCCTGGACAGCGCCCGGCTGACCGGCCCGGCCGTCACCTACTGGCAGGCGCTGGCCGCAGACTCCGAACGGATTCTCGGCCCGGCGACTCCGGACACGCTCATGGCGACGGGCAAGCTAGCCGAGGCGCTGCTGACGGCCGGGCAACCGGCGGAGGCCGCGACCCGGTTCGAACAGGTCCAGCGCGGCCGGGCCAGCGCATTGGGGCCCGACCATCCCAGCACCATCATGGCCCGGGTCTGGCTCGGCCGGGCCCTGATCGCGGCCGGCCAGCCCGAGGATGCCATGGCCGTGCTGACCGAGGCGGTCGCCAGCAGCGAGCACGTCTGCGGCCCGGACCACGCCGACACCCTGACCGCGCGGGAGGAGTACGCCACCGCCTCCCGTGCCGCGGGCCACGCCTCCGACGCGATCCGCGCCTACCAGCGGCTGCTGGCCGACCGCCAGCGGCTGCAGGGCCCGCGGCACGCCGACACCATGACCACCGGCCTGAAGCTGGCCAACTCCTACCTCGCCGCAAACCAGGTCAAGAACGCCATCGCCCAGTACAAGCAGGTACTCGCGGACCGGGAGGCCATGCTCGGCGCGAGCCATCCGGACACCCTCCAGGCCCGCGCCGGACTGGCCTCGGCTCAGTTCGCCGCGGGCCGGAGAAGCGCCGCCCTGCAGCTGTACGAGGAGACCTGCGCGGGGTACAAGCGCACCCTCGGCCCTGACCACCCCACCACCTTGGCGCGGCAGGCCGACCTGGCCAACGCGTACTACGCCACCGGACGGCTGGGGGACGCGACGACCCTGCTCACCGACGCCGTGGCCCGCTGCGAACTGGCTCTTCCCCCAGGCGATCCGCTGACGCTGGCCATGCGCGCGAGCCTGACGAACATCACCGGCTAAGGATCTCCGCTCGCTGTTGTTGCCGTAGGCGGCCGGACTCTGCCAGCCTGGGCTCGGGCTGCCTGGGTCAGGCTGCCTGGTCGGGCGGGAACCCGGGCGGGTAGGGCTCGGTGACGTCGGCCGAACGGCTCACTTCCCGCCAGCGGCGGTCCTCGGCCAGGAGCTGCTCGTCGAGCCGGATCGACCCCTCGGCCGCGATCACCCCGAGCGGCAGGTGGTAGGGAATGTCGCGGCGCTTGGCCACCTGGACCAGTATCTCGGCCGCGCGTACGGGATCACCCGGCGGACCGTCGGGGTTCTGCCGGATCCGCCGGTTGATGGCGCCGACGGTCTGCGCGTAGTCGTCGCCGATGTCACGGATGATCATCGAAGAGCCGGCCCAGTCCGTCTTGAAGCCGCTCGGCTCGACCACCATCACCTTCACCCCGAATGGCGCGGTCTCGGCCGCGAGCACGCGGCTGAAGCCATCGATCGCGAACTTGGCGGCCTGGTACGACGCGATGCCGGGCGAGCCGCCGACGCGCCCGCCCACCGACGAGAACTGCATGACCAGGCCGCTGCCCTGCTCGCGGAGCACGGGGATGGCCGCCTTGGAGACGTTGTAGACGCCCCAGAAGTTGGTCTCGAACTGCTCGCGGAAATCATCATCGGCAGTGGTCTCGATGGGCGACACGTTGGCGTAACCAGCGTTGTTGACGATGACGTCGAGCCGGCCGAAGCGTTCCAGGGCCTCGGCGATTGCCTTGCGGGCGGCGGCGGCGTCGGTGACGTCCAGGGCGATGGCATGGACGCGATCGCCGAACTCAGCCTCCAGGTCGGCGAGCTGCTCCGGCCGGCGCGCGGTCGCGGCGACGAGGTCACCGGCTTGCAGGGCGGCGCGGACGAGAGCACGGCCGAAACCGCGTGAGGAACCTGTAATGAACCAGATCTGCTGCATGCCATTAGTACAACACAGTTTTGTTAATAATGCAACCTCGTTGCGCTATAGTGAGGGCATGGCGGAGCTCGACTTCCAGCGGGCGCGCAGCACCGCCGCGAAGCGGCAGCGCGAGGACGCGATCCTGGACGCAGCGCGCGCTCTTGGCGCCGAGCGCGGCATCCGGCAGATCACCCTGACCGAGATCGCCGACGCGGTCGGCATGCATAAGTCGGCGCTGCTGCGCTACTTCGAGACGCGCGAGCAGATCTTCCTGCGGCTCACCGCCGACGGCTGGCGCGAGTGGTCGGCCGCGCTGCGCGCCGAGCTCGGCACAATGGCCGGACCGGAGGCGCCCGTGGAAGGCCACGCGGCGTCGGCCGTCAGGAGCGGGCCGGACTCTGGGACGATGACGGCGGTGGCTGCGGCCTTCGCGGGCACGCTCGCTGCCCGTGGCCTCTTCTGCGACCTGCTGGCGCAGGCTCCGCTGAACCTGGAGCGGAACGTCTCCGTGGCGGCGGTGCGCGCCTTCAAGCTCGTCACGCTGACCGAGGTAAAGGCGATCGTCACCGCGGTGCGGCGAGTGCTGCCCGGCCTGACCGAACGCGACGGCGTCGACCTCGTCGCGGCCGCAACCTCGATGTCCGGCGCGTTCTGGCAGATGGCAACGCCGGGACCGGAGCTGGCGATGCTGTATCGCAGCGACCCGCGCCTGGCGCATGCCGTCGTGGAGGTGGAGCCGCGGGTCGCCCGGCTGCTCGGGGCCATGCTCCGGGGCACGCTCGGCTAGCTCAGCTGGTGGGCACGCGACGCTCACACGACGATGTCCGCGCCCGGGCCGGGCGCGGACATCTGGGCTGTCCTGCTCAGTAGCCGTAGCCACCTCCGGCCGGAGAGGCCGGGACGTTCCCGGAGGACGGGGCTGATCCGGCCAGCGGGGCGATCCCCGGCGTGACCACGAAGAAGTTCTGCACGCCCTGCCCGGTGACCTTCCCCGGCTGGTCGGTGACGAAGGTGTACAGCAGGTGGCCGTTGTAGGCGACCTGGCTGCCGTGCGTGTCCTTCACCGCGGTGAGCTGGCCGTTGGCGCCGGAGGCGGTGGGAGAGGCAGCGGTCAGGGGCGGCCACGCGGCCGCCAGGCCGCCGCTGACCATCGATGTGGCGGTGGTGTCGGGCTGGTAGTAGTACAGCGGCAGGCCGGCCGCGTTGACCAGGATGGTCTCGGACTTGCCGCTGACCTGCGCCTGAGCCGTCTGTACGGTCGGCCCGGCGGCAGCCGGGCCCGCGCTCTGGGATGCGCTGGCCGCGGGCTGGCCGGGCGAGGCCAAGGCCACCGTGGCGGTGATGCCGCCGGCCGCGGCCAGCGCCACCACTGCGCTGGCAATGATGATCTTCGGGCGTCGCATTACTTGACTCCTTATCACAAGCGACATCCAATCTACTAAGTTTTTTAGTAGATCTGATAAATGAACCACCCTTAAGGCCATATAGAGGTCTTACGTCGATCCAGGATGAGCTCTACTACTAGTACGGATAGGACAGGGGGCTGGTTCGGCTTGCCGGCGGGAGGCGCGGCGTGGCCTGTGTCACAGATAACCGGGTTTTGCGCAGGTTGCTCTGTGGACCCGGCTGTCGTGCAGGGAAGTGACGGGCCCGCCGTGGTGCGCTGGTTACGGGTCGTCTCGCAGTTCCGGTGACCCTTAGGCATCGGTCTCACCGTTGTTCACGTGCTGGCTGGCCGTCCCCTCCGGGCCGCTAGGCCGGACATCGCGGAACCCGGGCGAATACACCAGGTGGAACCCACGGGTGGGTACCGTCGCACCGAGTTGCGCGAACAGCCCGGCGGCGGCGATCGTGGCCCGCCACACCAGGGCGTACTCCCGGGGCGGCGACAGGGCGTGGATCACCGGCGCGAAACGCGGCTCGGTGAAATGGTTCATCAGCGAGCGCAGCCAGGGCCGCGAGTAGGTGAAGGTCTCCTCGGCCGCAGTGGCGACCATGGGACGCAGCAACTCGATAACCAGGTGCGGATCCAGCCGGGCACCCGGGGCCAGGGCGCCGACCTGGCGGGCCAGGCGGATCGTGGTCAGCTCGTCCCCGGCCAGCACAGCCGAGGCGAGCTGCCCAAATGGCGCCGGGATGCCGCCTGGCGTGGCGGCGGCCGCGCCGAAGTCCAGCATGCCGAGGCGGCCGCCCGGCAGGAGCAGGAAGTTCCCAGGGTGCAAGTCGGCGTGCATCCAGCCGGTGACCGCAGCTGGGGCGTAGATGGCGTGCCCGAGCAGGCGCGCGGCCTGGTTAGCAGCGGCACCCGGGCTGAGCTCACGCCAGCCCGGTGGCAGCAGTTCCGCCTGCCCGTCCAGCAGCGCTGACAGGCTTACCCCTTCCAGCCAGTCGGTGATCAGGACCCGCGGCGTAGCCGCGTGCACAGCCGGGACGATGACGCTGGTCCGCCCCTCGGGGACGTGCACACCCGCGGCGCAGGCCCGGGCGACTGGTTCTGGAACCGGGCTGGCGAACGCCGCGGCGACCTCGCGCTGGACCTGCGCCTCGCGCTCGTAGTCCAGCTCCTCGGCGATCCGCAGGGCCAGCTCATCGGCCATGCCGGACACGTTGAGCCGGGTAAGCCGGGCCATGGCGCGGGCTAGCAGCCGGGCCTGCCGCAGGTCGGAGCGCAAAGCCCGGTCCACACCGGGATACTGCACCTTGACCGCCACGTCGACGATCCGCCCCTGATCATCTCGCCAGCGCCCGCGATGCACCTGGCCGATCGAGGCGGCCGCCCGCGGCGTGTCCTCCATCGCGACCAGCCGGTCCTGCCAGTCCGGCCCGAACCTGCTGGCCAGGTCCTCGGCAACCACCCGGCGCGCGACCTCAGATGGCATCGGCGGCGCCGCGTTGGTAAGCCGCCGCAGCGCCTGCCGGTACGGGGCCGCGATCTGCTCGGGCATGGCCGCCTCGAACACCGACATGGCCTGCCCCAGCTTGGCCGCGCCGCCCTTGAGCTCCCCTAGCGTGGTGAAAACCTCGCCTGCGGTCCGCGCTGCCACCTGGTCGGCGGCCACCCGGGACAAACGGCTGGCCGCGGCGGCGGCGCGAGCAGCGTGCCGCAGAGGCAGGGCTGCCAGCAGGCTCCCCCGCCGCAGGCCGCCCACCGGGAGAACGGGCGCCTCCGAGGGGTTCAGTGGCCATCCCCCGGCGGACCGCCGGCCTGGCGGCGGGCCCGCACTCGCGCTGATTTCTGGGTTTTGCATGGCTGACTCCTCCGTGACGATCTTTACCTACTAACACGCTTAGTAGAGGAGCAGGGTTCAACGCCAGACGGTAATTTCGCCACCTGACCGGGAGGTCACCGGACGGGCGGCCATCGGGGGACGTCCAGGCGGAGCCTCACCGGCTGGGCGGCCGGACCTGGCACGGCGACGGTCAACGTGACCCACCCGGCTTGTCCGTGTGGTTTGCCTGATCGAGCGCCTCCTGCAGCAGCGCGGCATCGTGCGGGCTCATCGCCGGGACGAAATGAGTCAGGGCGGTCCGCCAGGCCCGAGTTAGCCGCCAGCGCGTCGCTCATCAGCGCCGCCGTGTACCCCGAACGCGAGCCTGTTGGCTCGTACCGCCAGGCCCGGCTTTCCCGGTGACGGCGCAGCCATCCCCCTTGCGGTACAGGTTCTCCATCACCGTCATCACCGTCGTGTACGCGAGCTGCCGGTCTTTGCTCAGGTCATCGAGTATCTCCCGGACCAGCGCGGGGCTGCCCCGCTCCCACAGCCGGTCCATGATCGCGGCTTCGAGGTCACCGAACTGACGCATTCCTTGCTCCCGGCCATGCCCGTCATGTCGCGACGTGCCTTCGCTATCACCTACTAACACGGATAGAACACACAGCCCGTTCACTTCCGCCGGGCTCCCGGCAACCCTGCACGCTGCGCCGATGAGGCCCGTCTACCGATGTCTGAACGCTTCTCATTTACTAATCGTGTTAGTAGTCATGTTATCCAGTCCGAATCCGGCCGGCGAGGTATCCGCGGGCGAGGCTGATCCAGCGGTCGGGCAGCTGTACCAGCGACCACCAGGCTGGTCAGCGGCTCGGCGCCCAGGTGGTCGGCTTCGTGCTGAGCCGGCATGAGCCGGGCTAGGCCGTTCGGCCTGACCGAAGCGGGACTGAGGCAAGTCCGGGGAGGGCACAGAATCGGGGGCTGCCCTCCCCTGCGGCCCGGAAGAGCCACCGGGGCCCCGTCATCTGGCTCTAGCGGCGTTGGCTGATAGTCCTCGTCGGGGACGGGCTCCAGCTACATCGTGCCATCGCCGTCTTGGGTGCCTTCCAGCACGGCAATGAGGCACGTCACGTTGCTGGCCATTCCAACGTGCCAGCGCTCCTCGCCCGGTGGGGTCCAGGTCGTGTCGCGCGGCCAGGAACCTGCAGGCGGGACATGCTGGCTAGATGAGGGTTACGTGGACGCCTTCGGCGCGGAACGCGGTCAGTACTTCATCGTGGGCGTCGGCGGTGGTAATCAGGTGTGCGATGTCGGCTGCATCGCCGAACCGGAAATTCGACGTCTGGTTCAGCTTCGCGCCGGTGGCCACGAGTATCCGCTTGCTCGCCGCCAAGATACTGGCCCGCTTGAGCTGGGCGTCTTCGTAGGTTGCTGAGGTCAGGCCGCGAGTGGCCGAGATCGAGCACGCGCCGAGCAACAGCACGTCGGCGCTGATGTCGCGGACCGCGTCGACCGCCTGGCTGCCGTATAGCGCCAGGGTGTCCGGTTCCACCGGGCCGCCGGGGATAATGACGCGGGCGCCGGGCACCGCGGCCAGCGCCGCGGCAACGTGCAGGGACAGGCACAGTGCCGTCACAGGCCGCCCGGCGAGCTCGTTGGCGACAGCGTGGCAGGTGGTTCCGTTGTCGATGATCAGCGAATCGTAGTCACTGATCAGCGCGGCGGCGGCCTCGGCCAGGCGCGTCTTGGCTTGCTGGTCCTCGCTGGCGCGCAGCTGGTAGGAGACGTCTTCGCCAAACTTGACGGCCCGGGTGGCGCCGCCCCGGGTCCGCCGGAGCGACCCGTGTGCCTCGAGGTCGGCCAGGTCGCGGCGGATGGTGATCGCCGACGCCCCAGTCAGTCCAGCAAGCTGATCGATGCTGAGCCGCCCGCTGCGGCGCACCGCTTGAACGATCATTTTCTGTCGTATCGATCGTTGCACGCGATCATTTGATCACCTAGCGTCTGTGTCTGCAAGGGTTTCACCCAAATGACGCATCACTTCATCGAGATGGACATGACAAGCACGCTGCAGAGCCCAGCGCGGACGCAGAGCCGATGGCCCCAGGTTGCGGTCACCGCCATATTCGTTGTGCACGGCTTGCTGTTCGCGTCGTGGACAGCACACATCCCCCAGGTTCAGGCCCATCTCGGGCTCACATACGGAACTTTGGGGATCGCGCTGCTGGGCGCCCCGATCGGATCGGTCTGCGCGATGGTCGCCTCGTCCTACCTGCTCCCGCGGCTGGGCAGTCGCCGCATCGTGCAGATCGCACTAGTGGGCTACTGCGCCACCGGGCCGGTTGTCGGGATCGTCGCAAGCCTGCCCGCCCTGCTGGGCGCCCTGATGGTGTGGGGTGCGTTCCAGGGGTCGCTCGACGTGGCCATGAATACGCAGGGCATCACGGCCGAACGGGCCAGCGGCCGGATGCTGATGTCCGGGCTGCACGGCAGCTGGAGTGTCGGGGCGTTCGCCGGCGCGGGTATCGGAGCACTCGCGGTCGGCGCCGGGATCGCGCTCACCCCCCAGCTGCTCGTCCTCGGCACGATGGCCCTGCTGGCCGGCGGCCTGCTCACTGTGCAGATGCTCCCCGACGCCATCAGTCGGCGCCCCATTTCCGGCCAGCCGCACGACGCGGCCAAGCTGGCACCGCCGACCTCTCGGCCTGTCTCGCGCTGGTCGGGGGGCATGGTGTTCCTGGGCGGCATCGCGTTCGCCAGCATGCTGTGCGAGGGCGCCGCCGCCAACTGGGCCTCGGTCTACCTGTCGGGCCCCTTGCACGCGCGTGGCGCCGTGCCGGGCCTGGCCTATACGGCGTTCGCCTTCGCCATGCTTGTTGTCCGGTTCTCGGGCAACCGGCTGCTCAGCCGACACCGGGCCGACCGGCTGCTGCCTGCGCTGGCCCTGGTTGCCACGGCTGGTTTTGCGGCGGCATTGCTCATCGCGCGACCCGCCGCGGCGCTGGCCGGATTCGCCTGCCTGGGCATCGGGCTTGCCTCCGTCGTGCCCGCCGTGTTCAGCGCCGCCGGGCGCATCCCGGGCCTGCACCCCGGCACCGCAGTGGCCACCGTCTCAGCCTGCGGCTGGGCCGGATACGTCTGCGGGCCCCCGCTGATTGGCCGCGTGGCCTCTGCGGCGTCACTGCCCGCAGCCCTGGGTCTGCTGCCCGTCCTGACCGGATTCATCGTGATCGGCACACTGACCGCACACGCCCTCAAACCCCGCTACTGCGACAGTCGTCCCCCTACTGGCCAGGCACCGGCACCGTCATGATCATCGAAACGATCGACCTGTTTACCAGCATCGTGTCGATCCCGACGTGCCGATCGAGGACGTCGCCGGAGCTGTCAGCAGATGCGCGCTCACTTCGGGGTAATACGTGGCCACCCGGCGTCGGCCAAGCCTTCTACCACTGTGCGGGCGGCCCGCCGCCTGCTGCGATCGTGGCAGGCGAAGTGTCCGCGTTCGGCTGACGACGGCAGGACCTGATAGATCCATTCACCAAGGTCGCGAAGTACCAGCGTCGCGGCGCCTATACGGGTACAGCTCGCGCGGTCCAGGTGAAGCTGCCCGCTTCTGGGAGCTGCCGGGAAACCTTGCCGGCGACCAGCCGGCCGAGTATGTCGGCGTCACGGGCGGTCGTGTCGGGGTCGATCCAGCCTTCGACTTCAACGCGCAGAGTGCGGCCGGTCCAGCGCGCCCGGGCATGGGCATGGATGACCCCTGGCACCGAGCCCGCGGCGGCCTCGGCGGTGGTGATGACGTCCGGGTCGACGCCATCGGCCAAGCGGTGCATCACGTCGGCAGTGACCTCATAGCCGACGTGGCAGATGAACAAGGTCACGGCGATTCCGGCCACCGGGTCTCCCCAGGACTGGCCCAGGCCAACGGCGATCAGGCCGGCGAGGGCTCCGGCCGAGGACAGCGCATCGAGCCAGGAATGCTTGGCGTCCGCGATGAGGGTGGCGGAGTTGATGCGCTCGCCGACCTTCCGCTTGTAGCGGGCGACCACCTGGTTGCCGATGATACCCAGGACGGCGCCTGCGATGCCTATCCCGACGTGCGAGGTATGGCCGTGCTCGACCAGCTTGCGGATGCTCTCATATCCGGCGAAGGCGGCGCTGGCCCAGATGACGATGGCGATGCCCACGCCTGCCAGGTCTTCGGCGCGTTCCAGTCCGTACGGGTACTTGTCGCTGGGCGGGCGCCTAGACAGCCGGAACCCAAGAAACACCACGGCGCTGGTCGACACGTCAGACAGGTTGTGGATTGCGTCCCCCAGCAGTCCGACCGATCCGGTGACGATCGCGAGCATCAGCTCGGCTAGGCCGGTGACGGCCAGTCCGACTGCACTGACGGCGATAGCGCGGTTCGCCTGCCGTCGTTCGTCCGCGTCGTCTCGTGTACTCGCCAGCGGGAAAGCAAGAGCAGGATCACGCTCTCCGCGAGTCTTGTGCATCTCGTCAGGGTAGTCGGAGACGAAGGTCAGCCCGGACGGGCTAGTGCCAGCGTCATGGTCGGCGCGGGCCTGGCGAAACGGGCCGCGGGCCGGTCGGCTGGGGACGCTGGCTGTGTCATGGGAATCGCTCTCTTCCTGCGTTACCGCAGATGAGAGGGCTGACGATGACAGCTGGAATGGCTCCCGCGATAGGACTCGAACCTATAACCTACCGGTTAACAGCCGGACGCTCTGCCGATTGAGCTACGCGGGATCGACCCATAAAAGAGTAGCGCACCTGGAGCACACTCGTGACGGCCATCGGCGGCAGCACTCCGCGTTTATCAGCTGCTTACCTGGTGAGTACGCTCACGTAATGGGGGAAGGTCATGTTCTACACGTGACTTTAATGCGCGAAAGGGGTACCAGATGCGATACCGCGTCACGTTCATAGTGGGCTTCGCCGTTGGCTTCATCGTCGGCGCGCGAGCGGGCCGTGAGCGTTACGAGCAGATCAAGAAGGTCAGCCAGAAGGTCGCGGAGAACCCGACCGTCCAGCAGGCGGCCCGGACCGCGGGCGGGAAGGCCACTGAGCTGAGCAAGGTCGCCGGCCGCAAGGCTTCGGAGCGGATGCCGAAGATCACCGAGACGGCGAAGACCGGCGCCACCAAGGTACGCGGGCAACTGGACCGGATCCCGGGCATGCGCTCGGACGACCACGATCACGTCACTGTGAACGGCAGCGGGCCGGCCAGCTAGCGCGGCCGCACACGGGCACAGGACCCCGCGGAACCCGGTCTGGCGGTGTTTTCGGCACCGCGAGGCCGGGTTCCGGTCGTCTTAGTCGAGATACTCGCGGAGCATCTGAGCCCGGCTGGGATGCCGGAGCTTGGCCAGGGTCTTGGACTCGATCTGGCGGATCCGCTCGCGGGTCACGCCGAACTCCCGGCCGACTTCCTCCAGCGTCCGCGGATGCCCGTCGGTGAGGCCGAACCGGAGCTGGATGATGCGCTGCTCCCGCTCGGCCAGGTTGTCCAGAACCCGCTCAAGCTGGTCCTGCAGCATGATGAACGCCGCAGCCTCGATCGGGACGACGGCGTCCGCGTCCTCGATGAAGTCCCCGAGGTCGGACTCTTCCTCGCCGATCGGGGACTGCAGGGATACCGGCTCCTGGGCGACCCGCCGGATCTCGGCGACCCGGTCCGGCTCCATGCCCATCTCCGCGGCGATCTCGTCGACGGTGGCTTCCCGGCCGAGTTCCTGGTGCAGCTGGCGCTGTATCCGGGCCAGCTTGTTGATGGTCTCGACCATGTGCACCGGCACCCGGATGGTCCGGGCCTGGTCGGCGATGGCCCGCGTGATGGCCTGCCGGATCCACCAGGTGGCGTAGGTGGAGAACTTGTAGCCGCGGGTGTAATCAAACTTTTCCACCGCCCGGATCAGGCCCAGGTTGCCCTCCTGGATCAGGTCCAGGAACACCAGGCCGCGCCCGATGTACCGCTTGGCGATGGACACCACTAGCCGCAGGTTGGCTTCGATCAGCCGCTGCTTGGCCTTCTCCCCTTCGCCAACCAGGAATTCCAGGTCACCGTGGATGGCGCCCAGCATCGGGAACACGCCGGCCAGCTTTTCCTCGGCGAACAATCCCGCCTCGATCGCCTTCGCCAGCTCGACCTCGTCCTCGGCGGTCAGCAGCGGTACCCGGCCGATCTCCCGCAGGTAGATCCGGACCAGGTCGCCGGTCGGGGCCCGCCGGCCCTCGGCGGCCCGGTCGGCCTGCTTGATTTCCGCCTCGCTGAGAGCGTCGTCCTCGCGGGGGACATCCAGCACGTCGACGCCCTCGTCGGCGAGCGCGCGCACCGCCGCGTCGAGGGCTTCCGGCGGCAGATCGGCGCGGTCGAGCGCCACCACGACGTCGGCCATGGTCAGGGAACCGCGCTCCCGTCCTAGCGCTACGAGATCCGTCAGCTGCTCCGCTGGCGATGGTCCGTTCGTTAGTACGGTGAGGGTCACTTCAACAGTCTGCGTCACGGACCCGTGATTACGGGGGACCCAATTTTGTTACTCCCCCGCTACATAAGCACGGCTGCAGGGCAGGTTTCAGGCCCCCGCGGCCCGCTCTAGCAGTGCTTTCCTGCGTTTCTCCAGTCCCACCAGGTCTCCGAACAATCTGTTGTAACCGCTCTGCTCTTCGACCGGGTTCATCCGCTGCAGCCGGGCCTTGACCGAGGTGATCTCCCGGCTGACGGCGAGCTCGCCCACCTTGGCCAGGAGCATCTCCGCGTACTTGGCGTCCGGCTCGCCGTCGACCTTCACCGGCTCGACGGCCAGCGCCGTCACGAACGCCTGAGCCCGCTCGTTCGGCGCGGCTTCCCGCAGCCGGGCGGCCCACTCCCGCCCGCTGCCCCCGGCGGTGGTCCCGCCGCACCCAGCGATCAGCGTGAACACCGCACCGTGCACGGGTGCGGTGAAGGCGTCCGGGCCGAGTGTGTCGAATTCCGGCCCGCACAGTGCGGGCCGCTGGATCGCGAGCTTCAGCGCCTCGCGCTCCACCCAGGTCGCCGGGTCACTGAGGTTGTAGGGCTGCCCGCCTCCGCCGTTGCGGGATCCGCCGTTGGCCCTCGGCCCGCCGGACGGACCGCCGTTGGCTTGCGTCCCGCCGTTCCGGGATCCGCTCTGGGAGCCGAACGAGCCCGGCGGCGTGCCCCGCCGCCCGGGCCGTGTGCCCCCGTCGCCCGCGTGCGCGTTCACCCGGGCCAGCACGAACTGCTCGTCCATTAGGCCCAGCCAGCGGTCCAGGTTGATGGCGTACCGCTTGCGCAGGCCGGGGTCCTTGATCTTGGCCACGATGGGTGCGGCCTCGTCCAGCGCCGCGAGCTGGCCCTCGGTGGTGTTGACGTCGTGCCGGCCCAGGACGCCCTTGATAGCGAACTCGAACAGCGGGACCCGCCGGGCGATCAGGTCACGGACGGCTGCGTCGCCGTGCGCCAGCCGGACGTCGCACGGGTCCAGCCCGTCTGGCTGCACGGTCACGAACGTCTGTGTGACGAACTTCTCCTCCATGCCGAACGCGCGCTGGGCCGCCCGCTGGCCGGCCGCGTCACCGTCGAAGGTGAAGATCACCTCGCCGAGGGCCCGGTCGGTGTCCATGATCAGCCGGCGGAGCACCTTGATGTGGTCCTCGCCGAACGAGGTGCCGCACGTCGCCACCGCGGTCGGCACGCCGGCCAGGTGGCAGGCCATCACGTCGGTGTAACCCTCGACGATGACCGCCTGCCGATGCTGGGCGATCTCCCGCTTGGCCAGGTCGGCCCCGTAGAGCACGGTGCTCTTGTGGAACAGCGAGGTCTCAGGGGTATTGAGGTACTTGGGCCCGTCGTCGTCGGGGTCCAGCTTGCGGGCGCCGAACGCGATAACGTCGCCGGACAGGTCCCGGATGGGCCACATCAGCCGCCCGCGGAACCGGTCCCGGGCACCGCGGTTGCCCTCCCGGGCCAGCCCGGCCGCGATCAGGTCGGCGTCGGTGAAGCCGCGGCCGCGCAGGTGCCTGGTCAGATCCTCCCAGGCCTTCGGCGAGTAGCCGACTCCGAACCGCTCGACGTCGGCCAGCTCGAAGCCACGTTCGGCCAAAAAGGCACGCGCGGGTGCGGCGTCGGGCGCACCAAGCCGTTCGGCATAAAAGGCCGCTGCGGCCCGGTGCGCATCGATCAGGCGGCGGCGCTGGCTCTGCTCCTGGCCCGGGACGTAGCCGCCCTGCTCGTAGCGCAGGTCGATCCCGGCCCGGCCGGCCAGCCGCTCCACCGCCTCGACGAACGAGAGGCCGTCGATCTGCTGCACGAACTTGATGACGTCGCCGCCCTCGCCACACGAGAAACAGTAGAAGAGTCCGCGCGCAGGCGTCACATTGAAGGAAGGGGTCTTCTCGTCGTGGAAGGGGCACAGGCCCTTGAGTGAGCCGCCGCCCGCGCCTTTGAGCTGCAGGTACTCGCCGATGACCTCGTCGATGGGCGAGCGCTCGCGAACCGCCGCGATATCTTCGTCGCGGATCCGCCCAGCCACCATGTACCTCCGCGCCCCGGCATGCTTCACCCGTCGCGGCGAGTCTAGTCCTGCCCGCCGACAATCTGCCCCGGTCTGCTCGGACCCGAGCCGTACACCGCGGCCGCGATCTGAACCCGGTTGTCCAGCCGAGCTTGGTCAAGATGCGCGAGACGGTGGCCTTGACCGTAGCCGCGCTGACGTACAGCTACCAGGCGATCTCGGCGTTGGTGGCGCCGCCAGTGCCGGCTCAGGCTAGCTGGGGCCACCCGGCTAGCCTGAGCGCGTGACCGAGCTTCTGGTGCTGTGGGACCTTGACTACACACTGGTGAATGCGAACGGCCTGGGCACGCGGCTGTACGAGGTGGTGTTCCGGGAGATGTTCGGCCGGGAGCTGCCCGCGGTCGCGCCCAAGGCCGGGCGGACCGACCGGGCCATCATCACCGACACGCTTACCCTGGCGGGGATGCCCGCGGGCCGCGAGCAGGTCGACCGGTTCCTCGCCGCGCTGGCCGCTCTGGCGGCCGCGCCGGATGGCGCCGTCCGGGCCGAGGTGCACGCGCTGGATGGCGCGGCGGCCGCCGTCGCCGCGCTCGACCGGCCGGGCATCCGCCAGTCGGTGCTCACCGGCAACATCAGGCCACTGGCCGCGCTGAAGCTCGGCCTGGCCGGCCTGGGCGATCACCTGAACCTGGATGTAGGCGCCTACGGGGACGTGCACGAGGTCCGTGCCGAGCTGGTGGCGGTGGCCCGCAGCGCCGCGGCACGCTCTTACGGCGGCTCGTTCGACGGCGCGGCCACGGTCCTGGTCGGGGACACACCGCTGGATGTGGAGGCCGCGCTGACCAGCGGGGCCCGGGTGGTGGGTGTGGCCACCGGCAGCTACACCGCGGCCGAGCTGGGCGCGGCGGGCGCGCCGGTGGTGCTGCCCGATCTGACCGACACCGGCCAGGTCCGCGCCGCCGTGACCGGCAGCTGAATCACGCTCAGCTCCCGGGTGGGGGCAGCAGACCGCGCTCGATCGCGGTGGTGACCGCGGCGGTCCGGCCGGAGACCCCCAGCTTGCCGAACGCCCGCAGCAGGTGCGTCTTCACCGTCGCCTCGCTGATGTACAGCTCCCGGCCGATCTCAGCGTTGGTCCGGCCACGCGCAACCTGGACCAGGACCTCGGTCTCGCGAGCCGACAGCGACTCCCGCTGCGGCCGCCGGACGTGGGTCACCAGGCGTTCGGCCACCGAGGGAGCTAGCACCGTCTCACCGCGCGCCGCGGCGCGGACCGCGCCGGCCAGCTCGCCTGGGGTAGCGTCCTTGAGCAGGTAGCCGGCCGCGCCCGCCTCGACCGCACGCAGGATGTCGGCGTCGGTCTCGTAGGTGGTCAGCACCAGGACGCGGGCGCCCGGGTCCGCCGCGACGATCTGCTCGGTCGCGGCCACACCATCCCCGCCGGGCATGCGCAGATCCATGAGGATGACGTCATAGCCACCCGTTCGGCTCAAGACCACCGCTTCGGGTCCTGCAGCCGGCCTCCCCCGCCACCTCGATGTCCGGCTCGGCCGCCAGCATGCCGCGCAGCCCGGCCCGGACCACCGGATGGTCGTCCGTCAGCAGCACGCGGATCATCCCGGCACCTCCACCCGGACCTCCGCGCCGGCTCCCGGGGCCGACGTGACCTCGACCATCCCGCCGACCTGGCCGACCCGGTCGCGCATGCCGCGCAGCCCGTAACCGCCGATGGCCGTGCCGGGATCGAACCCCCGGCCGTCGTCGGTCACGGTCAGCTGCACCCCGTCCGTGGCGTAGCAGAGCCGGACGGTCACCTGCTGTGCGCCAGCGTGCCTGCGCACGTTGGCCAGGGCTTCCTGGCAGACCCGCAGCAGCACCACCTCGGTCCCGGTGGGCAGCCCGCGGGCGGCCCCGGTGACCTCGGCCCGGGCGCTGATGCCGGCCTCGGCCCCGGTGGCCTCGGTCACCCGGTGCACGGTCTCGCCCAGCGTCGCAGCCTCCAGCGCGGCCGGGGTAAGGGCACTGACCAGGGTCCGGGCCTCGGCCAGGTTCTCCCGCGCGGCGGCCAGAGCCAGCTCCACGTGGCGGCGTTGCGCCGTGTCCAGGCCGGGCTGCGCGGCCTGGAGCAGGGTCACGATGCTGGTGAACCCCTGAGCCAGGGTGTCGTGGATCTCGCCGGCCAGCCGGGATCGTTCGGCCAGCACACCGGCCTCGTGGTGCGCGGCGGCGAGCTCGGCCCGGGTCGACTCCAGCTGCTTGATCAGCATGGCCCGCTCCAGGCTCTGGTCGATCACCTTGATCATCCAGCGGCTGTAGACGTAGGAGAACCCGGTCGCGAAGATCACGATGCCCAGGGCCCCCAGCGCACCGGCGAGACCAGGCGTATGCCAGGCATACAGGGCCCCGGCCACCACGTTAAAGGCGACGACGAACACCATGCCGCGGCGGGGGCTGGTCACAGCGAAGCACTGTGGGCAGATCACGAAGGCCAGGAACCAGGTGTTGGGGTTCAGGCTCTGCGAGACCGCGAACAATATCAGCAGGCCGGTCAGGTAGACCGAGCCGAGCCCGATCGCCTCGGACCGCCAGTCCGGGTTCGGGTGCTCCATGGCCGGACGGCCAACCCAGATGTACCAGGGCACCATGGCCAGCAGTGCGGCACCGGCGATGATGCGGCCGGAGTCGCTGATCGGGCCGGCCTGCACGATAGCAACACAGGCCGCCCACGTCAGCGCGAAGTAGACCTCCCAGCGCGGCTGGTCCACCAGCCAGCCGCCATAGGGTTCCGCGCTTCCCGCCGATTTCGCGGGGGCCGTCGGCTTGGGCACGGCGGTCACCCGCGGTTCTGCCAGCGGAAAGTCTTCACGCACAGCACCAATCCTGCCGCGATCCAGGCC
Organism: uncultured Actinomycetota bacterium; assembly: GCA_963781225.1. GTDB lineage: Bacteria > Actinomycetota > Actinomycetes > Streptosporangiales > Streptosporangiaceae > Palsa-504. The sequence continues at coordinate 122,127 of CAWAFD010000008.1, read as the reverse complement.
GCCAGCACCAGCGCGGTCCGCCCGTGCTCCCAGCTGTGCGCCGGTTCCAGCCCTGCGGCCTGGGCGGGCAGGAACACCGAGCGCATCCCCTGGGCCATCCATTTCAGCGGGAACAGCGACGCCACATCCTGCATCCAGCTGGGGATGTTGTTGAACGGCACATACACGCCGGAGATGAACTGGAGCACGGTGAACGGGAGTGTGATCACCGGCGTCGCACTGGCCGCAGACCGCGGCAGGCTGCTGGCCGCGATACCCATGAGCGCACACGCGGCGCTGCCGAGCACAAATACCCAGGCGAACGTCCACCAGTGGCCGGGCGAGGCCGGCAGGTGCAGATGGTACAAGAGCACGCCGACGGTCATGAGCAGGGCCGTCTCCGCGACCGTGCAGACCATGACCTGGACTATCTTGCCTGCGAAATAGGCGGTGGCCGGCATGGGCGTGCCTGCGAGCCGCTTGAGCGTGCCGTTATCGCGTTCGGCGGCGATGCCGATGCCCAGGTACTGGAAGCTGGTCGCCATGATCCCGCCGGCGATGATGCCGGCCGCGTACAGCTGCCCCACGGTCACGCCGCGGGCGGCGGCCTGGCTGCCGAAGATCGAGCCGAAAAGGATAAGCAGGATCGGCGGCAGCCCGAAGATGAAGGCGACCGCCATCTTGTCCCGGAAGAACGACTTGACCTCGACGCCGCCCCGGGCGGCGGCCAGCCGCCACTGGGCCGGCATCGGCGGCAGCGGCAGCGGCTGCGGCAGCTGCGATGGCGGTGGCGGTGGCGGTGGCGGTGGCGTGGCCTGGCCGGTAGGCCATGCGCTATGGGTGGCAGCAGTCATGGGGTGACCTCAGCGATCAGTTCCAGGTAGGTGTCCTCGAGCGTCGGCCTGGTCACCGACAGGCCAGGGATCTCACCGCCGAACCTGCAGCTCAGCTGGGCGATCAGCTGGGCCGGGGCGGTGGTCTCGACGGTGGTCCGGCTGCCTGGAGGATGCGTGGGTGGTGGCTGTGTGGATGGTGGCGGTGCGGCTGACGGTGGGGCGGTCGTGGTCGTGGTTGCGGTTGCGGTCTTGGCGTTGGCTGGGCCGGTGATCCAGCTGACCCGCGCGGCCGCGGCGGACCGGCCGCCCAATGATCCGGGGTCGCCCGAGGCTAGGATGCGCCCGGCCGCGATGACCGCGATCCGGTCAGCGAGAGCCTCGGCCTCATCCAGGTAGTGGGTGGTGAGGACGATGGTCGTGCCGTCGGTGCGCAGGCTCCGGACCAGCTCCCAGAACTGGCGTCGGGCCTCAGGGTCGAAGCCAGTGGTCGGCTCGTCCAGAAACAGCAGCTCGGGCCTGCCCACTATGCCCAGTGCCACGTCTAGCCGACGGGCCTGGCCCCCGGATAGCCCGGCGATCCGTGACCGGGCCTTGGCGGTCAGGCCGACGAGCTCGATGGCTTCTTCCGGGTCGCGCGATCGCGGGTAGAGCGCCGCGAAGTGCCGGACCATCTCCAGCACGGTGAGCTCGGGCCCGGCGCTGGCCAGCTGGAGCACGATGCCGATCCGGGCTCGCCAGGCCCGGCTGGGCTGGCCCGGATCGTGGCCGAGAACCGCCACCGTGCCCCTGTCCCGGTGGCGGAAACCCTCGAGGATCTCGACGGTCGTGGTCTTGCCAGCGCCGTTCGGCCCGAGGAGGGCGAATACTTCGCCGCGGCTGATGTCCAGGTCAAGGCCGTTCACCGCGGCGACGTCGCCGTAGCGCTTGCCCAGGTCCCGGACCATGACCGCTGTTTCGCTGTCCATGGCTTCAGTCTTGGCGCAGTGGGCCCGGGATTCATCAGTCGTACCGGTACGCCGCTGTCCACCGTATGGAGGACACCTGCGCGCCGGAATGGCCTGGCCGGTGGGTGCTGGCGGCCGTGCCGATGGCCCTGGCTGGTGCGTGCTGACGGCCTGGCTGGTGCGTGCTGACAGCCTGGCTGGTGCGTGCTGATGGCCTGGCTGGTGCGTGCCGACCGGGCTTGTTGGTGTGGGTGGTACTTGCGGGCGGCCTCGCTGGCCGGCTATTGCGGACGGACGGGGCAGCCGGGTGAGCATGGACGGGGCCGCCCGGACCAGCCGCGGCGGCGGAGCACCTGGGCTACCTCCGCAGCGGTCGCACACGGCTGGCGCGTGACGTCTGTCCAGCCGTATCGGAGCGTCTGCTGCCCGCTCGCGGCCGCAGCGTTGTCCCGCCTCTTGTCCTGCCACTGGTTCTCGATGGGATGCGCCAGCCGGCCGTCCAGCTCGACCACGAGCGTGTACTCCTGGTACACCCGGTCCCGGCGGCCTTGCGTACCGGACGCAGTGCGGAACGCCACCTGGCGGCGTGACTCTGGCAGGCCGTGCGCGCGTTCCACATCGCGGTGGTAGCGGAATTCGAGGACAGAATGGTCTCCTCCGGCCGAGGCCGCAATGAGCTCGCGCAGGTCCGCCCGCCAGCGAAGTCTGCCCCGGGCCTGCATGGCCGCGGCCAGCCGCGTTTCGTCGGTCAGGTCCCGCGCGAACGCGCGGGTCACCCAGCCGCAGACATCGTCGAACGTCACCGCGCTTTGAGTGAGGTCCAGCACCGTCTCCTCGACTTTGGTCTGCGGCGGGTATGAGTACAGGTCGGCCGCCTCGATAGCCCGGCCTGACCGATGGAGGATTATCCCGGGAGCCGGCAGGACATGACGCAGGCGAGGGACGGTTACGTGTATCGAATCTGCCGTCTTATCGGCCAGGCGCTGGAGTCCGGCTGCGGTCTGATGGCTCAGAACCGCTCCTGGCCCGGCTGAAAGGACGGCTGCCCACAGCTGTGCGCTACGGCTAGGCACTCCGGTGAATATCGCATAAACGCCGGGATGAATCCGCTGCCAGCGTCCGCTTTTGATCCGAAATTTGATCATGCTCACGGTGAGACCCGCTTGAAGTGCCTGCGCACGGGAAATCACGCCGCTCTGATTCCGGGAGACATAGCGGAGGGTAGGGGGAAGCTCACTGACCATGCCGGCAGTGTGACCCCAGCCACCGACATTTGCGCATTTCCGCTAGATCATCGTGGTGAATCCGGGCTGCGTGGTGATTCCGGCGCATTATGGTGCGCCTAAATAACCACGATGACCGGAATCACCACGGAAATGGGGTCTGCGTGGATGCTGGGGTTGTTTGGTCTGGCTCGGTGCGCCGACAGTGCGGATGGGGCGGGGTGGGCGGGGTCGGCGGGTAAAACGGGACGCAGCCGGAGTTGGACACTGCGAACTGAGCGTGGTGCGGCAGCCATGGCATACGCGAGCAGGCGACGGGCGTCGTCGGCTAGAGATCGGCGAGGGGGATGTCGGGGTTGGTGAGGCGGGCGAGGTCGGGCTGGCGGCCGATGCGGATGAGGGTCTGGATGTCCTCGTTGACGTCCCAGACGTTGACGTTCATGCCAGCGACGACGGCGCCGTCCGACAGCCAGAAGGCGACAAACTCGCGGGTCGCCGGATCGCCGCGGTAGACGACCTGGTCGTAGGTGCCGGGGGCGGGTACGCCGGCGCACTCCATGCCGAGGTCGTACTGGTCGCTGAAGAAGTAGGGCACGTCGTCGTAGGCGACAGACTGGCCAAGCATGGACCGGGCCGCGGCAGGTCCGCCGTTCAGGGCGTTGGCCCAGTGCTCGACGCGGATCCGGCGGCCGAGCAGTGGGTTGAAGGAGTTGGCCACGTCGCCGCAGGCGTAGACGTTCAGGTCGGAGGTGCGCAGGGCGGCGTCGGTGATCACGCCATTGTCGACTTCGAGGGCGGCCCGGGCGGCCAGTTCGGCGTTGGGAGCCGCGCCGATGCCGACGACCAGCACGTCGGCCGGGATCTCGGCGCCGCTGTCGGTGACGACCAGACCGGGGCGGAATTCGGCCGCCTTCTCACCGAAGCGGAACTCCACGCCGTGCTCGCGGTGCAGTCCGGCGAAGACCGCGCCGACCTCGGGACCGACTTGGTCGTGCAGGACCGACGACTGGGGCTCGAGCACGGTCACCGGGCAGCCGACGGCGCGGGCGGCCGCTGTGGTCTCCAGCCCGATCCAGCCTGCCCCGGCCACCACGACCCGGGTCCCGGGCTGAAACGCGTTCCGGAGCCGTTCGGAGTCCTCGAGCGTGCGCAGGTAGAGCACTTCCTCGCGATCCGAGCCGGGAAAGCTGAGCCGACGCGGCGAGGCGCCGGTGGCGATCAGCAGCTTGTCATAGTGCAACTGCTCGGAATCGTCGAGGATCACGGACGTCGCGGCGCGGTCGATCGCGGTGACGGTGACGCCGGCCCGGAAGTCCACATCGTGGCTGGAGTACCACTCCGCGTCGTGCACGAACACCGAGTCCCGGCTGTCGTTGCCGAGCAGCAGGCCCTTGGATAGCGGTGGCCGCTCGTAAGGGAGCTCCCACTCGGAGCCGAGCAGCACGATGTCGCCGTCAAAACCCTCGTCCCGCAGCGTCTCGGCGGCCTTGGCCGCGGCCAGCCCGGCACCAGCGATCACAAAAGAAGGCATGGGGTACAGGCTACGGCGTAGCAGGCGCGGGGCGCAGGCGGCCCGGCGGCGCGGGTGGCCCGGGGCGCAGGGTCTACGGCGCAGGCGGCCTGGACAGCGTCGGGGCACGGGCGGGCGCGGGCGCCGGGGTTACAGGGCTGGGGGGGCGCAGAGGCGGTGGTGCCAGGCGATGGCGGACGTGTCGGTCAGGGAGGCGACCTGGTCGATGATGACCCGGCGATATTGGGCGTCGGTCTGCGCCGCGGTCCAGGCTGGGCGCAGCAGCGGGTCCAGGGTGTGCGGGGCGCCGCGCTCGATGGCATCGGCGAGCTCGGTCAGCAGCTCCCGCTCGTGAGCCTGCGCCGTTATCACTCCGGGCCGGGTCATCACGTAGTGGGCGGTGATGCCCTTGAGCAGGGCGCACTCCAGCCGCTGCCGCCGCGGCACGATGAGGTCGGCGGCGTAGCGGTTGAGCGGAGCGGAGCGGCCGAACCGGCGCAGCGTGCTTTCCTGCGCGGCCACGCAGAACCGTCCGATCAGCTCGCTGGTCAGGTTCTTCAGTGCCGCGACCGCCTCCGGGCTGCCGTCGTAGCTGTCCGGCCAGACATCGAGGGCGAGCAGGTCGTCGAGGGCCTCGGTCAGTTCCGCATCGGTGACGTCTGCGCCGCAGTACGTGGTAGAGGTGGTGTGCGATATCGCAGCCCGTTCGGCCGTTGAATGAAGGTTTTTCATCGTGATGAGGCCGGCGAACAGGCCATCCTCCATGTCATGCACCGAGTAGGCCACGTCGTCGGCCCAGTCCATGACCTGGGCTTCCAGGCAGCGCCGGCCGTCCGGGGCAGCGCGGCGGATCCAGCGATAGACCTCGGTGTCCTCGGCGTAGGCGCCAAATTTGCCGCCGCCTTCCGGGCGGAACCACGGGTACTTGAGGGTGGCGTCCAGGGTGGCCCGGGTCAGGTTCAGGCCGGCCCCGGCCACCTTCGGCTCGAGCCGCGTGAGCAGGCGCAGGGACTGGGCGTTGCCCTCGAACCCGCCTGCGGTGACGGCCAGCTCGTCGAGGGCGGCCTCGCCGTTGTGGCCGAACGGGCTGTGCCCGATGTCGTGGGCCAGGCATGCGGCGTCGACCAGATCGGGGTCACAGCCGATCTCGGCACCGAGCTCCCGCCCGATCTGGGCGCATTCCAGTGAGTGGGTCAGCCGGGTACGCGGGAAGTCGGCCGAGCCCGCCGCCACGACCTGCGTCTTTGCAGACAGGCGGCGGAGCCCGGCACTGTGCAGGACCCGCGCCCGGTCTCGCTCGAAATCGCTACGCCCGGCCCGCTTGGGCGGCTCCACCACCCAGCGGGCCGTGGCGTTTTCGTCGTAACCAGGCACGTACCCCTTTTTACCTCTACCTACTGTCAGAACCAGCCGACTCCTGCGCGGCGCGGCCGGCTTCCAGCCGGGCGATCGGCACCCGGAACGGCGAGCAGGACACGTAGTCCAGGCCCACCTCGTGGAAGAAGTGCACCGAGTCGGGGTCGCCGCCGTGCTCGCCGCAGACGCCGAGGTGCAGGTCCGGCCGGGCGGCTCGGCCTTCCTTGACCGCCAGGTCAACCAGGCGTCCGACGCCGTCCCGGTCGATGGTCTCGAACGGGGAGACGCCGAAGATGCCGAGTTCGATGTACCGGCTGAAGAACGCGCCCTCGACGTCGTCGCGGGAGAAGCCCCAGGTCATCTGGGTCAGGTCGTTCGTGCCGAAGGAGAAGAACTCGGCACTGGCGGCGATCGGGCCGGCGTTCAGGGCGGCCCGCGGCACCTCGATCATGGTGCCGATCAGCGTGGGCACGTGGGTGCCGGTCTCGGCCTCGACCTCGGCCAGGACCTTCTCGGCGTGCTCGCGGCTGATCTCCATCTCCTGCACGGTGGCGGTGAGCGGGATCATGACCTCTGGCTGCGGGTCCTTGCCCGCCTGCTTGAGCTCCGCGGCCGCGTGCGCGATGGCCCGGACCTGCATGTCGAACAGGCCCGGGATGACCAGGCCGAGGCGGACGCCGCGCAGGCCGAGCATGGGGTTCTGCTCGTGCAGCCGGCGCACGGCGGCCAGCAGCTTGGTGTCCTTCTCGCTGACGTTGTCGCCGTCCAGGGCGATCTTGACGGAGAGCTCGGTCAGGTCGGGCAGGAACTCGTGCAGCGGCGGGTCGATGAGCCGGATGGTCACCGGCAGGCCGTCCATGGCCTCCAGGATCTCGACGAAGTCGCCCTTCTGCAGCGGCTCCAGGGCGTCCAGCGCCCGCTGGCGGCCGTCGTCGGAGTCGGCCAGGATCAGGTCTTCGACCAGCTGGCGGCGCTCGCCCAGGAACATGTGCTCGGTGCGGACCAGGCCCACACCACCGGCGCCGAACCGCCGGGCCCGGGCGCAGTCCGGGCCGTTGTCCGCGTTCGCGTGCACGCCCAGCCGGCGCTTGGAGTCGGCGTGGTTCATGATCGCGTGCACGGCCTTGATCAGGTCGCCGGCCTCGTCGGATTCGGGGCTGAGCTCGCCCTCGAAGTAGCGGACCACCTCCGACGGCACGACCGGGACCTCACCGGCGTAGACGACACCGCTGGTGCCGTCGATGGAGATCATGTCGCCCTCGCTGATGGTGACGCCGCCCGGGGCGGTGAACTTTTTGCCCTTGGTGTCGACCTCGAGCTCGTCGGCGCCGCAGACGCAGGTCTTGCCCATGCCGCGGGCGACCACGGCGGCGTGGCTGGTCTTGCCGCCGCGGCTGGTCAAGATGCCCTGGGCGGCGATCATGCCGTGCAGGTCGTCCGGGTTGGTCTCACGGCGGACCAGGATCACCTTGGTGCCCTCGGCGGCCAGCTCGACCGCGCGATGGGAGTCGAACACGGCCTCGCCGACGGCCGCGCCGGGAGAGGCACTCACGCCCTTGGCGATCTTGGTGACCTCGCCGCTGGTGTCGAAGCGAGGGAACATCAGCCGGGCCAGCTCCTCGCCGGTGACCCGGGTCAGCGCCTCGTCCATGTCGATCAGGCCCTGATCGACCAGCTGCAGCGCGATGCGGAAGGCGGCCGCGGCGGTGCGCTTGCCCACCCGGGTCTGCAGCATCCACAGCTTGCCGCGCTCGATGGTGAACTCGATGTCACACAGGTCGCGGTAGTGGTTCTCCAGCGTGGACATAATGCCCATGAGCTGGTCGTAGGAGGCCTTGTCGATCTGCTCGAGGTCCTGCAGCGGGACGGTGTTCCTGATCCCCGCGACCACGTCCTCGCCCTGGGCGTTAGTCAGGTAGTCACCGTAGACGCCCTGGGCGCCGGTGCCCGGGTCACGGGTGAAGGCCACGCCGGTACCGGAGTCCTGGCCCAGGTTGCCGAACACCATGGCCACCACGTTCACGGCGGTGCCCAGGTCAGCCGGGATGCGCTCCTGGCGGCGGTACAGGATGGCGCGGTCGGCGTTCCAGGAGTTGAACACGGCCTTGATGGCCTGGTCCATCTGCTCGCGCGGGTCCTGCGGGAACTCCTCGCCGTGCTGGGTCTTGACGATGCCCTTGAACGTCTCGACCAGTTGCTGCAGGTCGGCCGCGTCCAGGTCGAGGTCGTTGCGGACGCCCTTGGCCTTCTTGGCCTCGTCGATGGCGTGCTCGAAATGCTCGCCCTCGATGTCCAGGACGGTCTTGCCGAACATCTGGATCAGCCGCCGGTAGGAATCCCAGGCGAACCGCTCGTTGCCGGCCTGCTTGGCCAGGCCCTGCACTGACTCGTCCGACAGCCCGATGTTCAGGACCGTCTCCATCATGCCGGGCATGGAGAACTTGGCCCCGGACCTGACGCTGACCAGTAGCGGGTCGGCCGGGTCGCCGAGCTTGCGCCCCATGGCCGATTCAAGCTGGTCCAGGTGCTCCGCGATTTCGGAATCCAGGCCTTCCGGCGTCGAGCCCTGCTGGAGGTAGTACCGGCACGCCTCGGTGGTAATCACGAATCCGGGCGGTACCGGCAGGCCCAGATTGGTCATCTCAGCCAGGTTGGCACCCTTACCACCCAGCAGATCCTTTAGATCCTTATTTCCTTCGGTAAAGTCATAAACGAGCTTGGGCACTTCGGAGCTCCTCGCAGCATGCGACGTCTTGTATCCACTCGGAACCCTACCGTCCTGGCCGGTCGTTTTCGGCCCCGCGAGGCAACCGGTAATCCAGCTGGCGGCGTCTGCACGCCTTGATGGGCAGGGACGCTGTGACAATAGAGGCATGAGCGATGTCACGGTGGGATTGCTGAATCCCGGGGAGATGGGAGCCGCGGTCGGGCAGTGCCTGACCGGGGCCGGGCACGAGGTGCTGTGGGCGGCGCAGGGGCGCAGCCCGGCCACCGGGGAGCGCGCTGAGGCCGCCGGGCTGACGGCATCGGGGATGACGGATATCGCAGCCCGCTGCGATGTCGTGCTGTCGGTGTGCCCGCCGCACGCTGCTCACCAGGTGGCGCTGCAGGTGGCCAGGGCGGGCTTTGGTGGCCTGTACGTGGACGCCAACGCGATCTCACCGGCCAGCGCGCGCGAGGTTGCTACCGTGGTCGGGGCGGCCGGCGCGGACTACGTAGACGGCGGGATCATCGGCAGCCCGCCGGTGACGCCGGGGTTCATCCGCCTCTATCTGTCTGGGCCACGGGCGCAGGAGGTCCGGGCTCTGTTCGCGGGATCCCCGGCAGACGTCCGGGTCATCGGCGACGACACGGCCCCTACGGCGTCCGCGGTGAAGATGGCCTACGCCTCCTGGACCAAGGGCACCGCGGCGATGGTGCTGGCGGCGCGGGCGCTGGCCCGGGCTGAGGGCGTGGAAGATACCTTGCTGGCCGAGTGGGAGCAGTCCCAGCCGGGGCTGTCAGCCCGGACTGAGCGGGCCGCCGGGTCGGCCGCGAGCAAGGGCTGGCGCTGGGTCGCCGAGATGGAGGAGATCGCCGCGACCATGGCCGCGGCCGGGTTGCCGGACGGCTTCCACCTGGCCGCGGCCGAGATCTACCGCAGGTCACCGCATGACGCAGATGCCTCGCTTGAGGCGGTCCTGGCGGCGATGCAGCAGCGCTTATCTAGCAGGGGCCGAGGCGCTCGGACAGGTAGGCCACGACCTGGTCCAGCGCGATCCGCTCCTGCTTCATGGAGTCGCGCTCGCGGATCGTGACAGCCTGGTCCTCCAGGGTGTCGAAGTCGACGGTGACGCAGTACGGCGTGCCGATCTCGTCCTGGCGGCGGTACCGGCGGCCGATCGCGCTGGCATCGTCGAAGTCGGTGTTCCAGTGCTTGCGCAGCGTCGCGGCCAGGTCGCGGGCCTTGGGTGACAGGTCGGCGTTGCGGGACAGCGGCAGCACCGCCGCCTTGACCGGCGCCAGCCGGGGGTCCAGCCGCAGCACGGTCCGCTTCTCCATCTTGCCCTTGGCGTCCGGCGCCTCGTCCTCGGAGTAGGCGTCGAGCAGGAACACCAGCGCGCCGCGGTCGACTCCGGCAGCGGGCTCGATGACGTAGGGAATGAACCGCTCGCCCGAGTCCTGTTCCAGGAAGGACAGGTCCTGCTTCGATGCGTCGGCGTGAGTCCTCAGGTCGAAGTCCGTCCGGTTGGCGATGCCCTCCAGCTCACCCCATTCGCTGCCGGCGAAGTCGAACCGGTACTCGATGTCGACCGTGCGCTTGGAGTAGTGCGAGAGCTTCTCCTTCGGATGCTCGTATTTGCGCAGGTTCTCCGCGCTTGATGCCCAGGTCGGTGTACCAGGCGAAGCGGGTGTTGATCCAGGTGTCGTGCCATTCCTCGTCGGTGCCAGGCTTGACGAAGAACTCCATCTCCATCTGCTCGAACTCGCGGGTGCGGAAGATGAAGTTGCCCGGGGTGATCTCGTTGCGGAAGGACTTGCCGATCTGGCCGATGCCGAACGGGACCTTCTTCCGCGAGGTCTGCAGCACGTTCTTGAAGTTGATGAAGATGCCCTGGGCCGTCTCCGGGCGCAGGTAGGCCAGGCCGGACTCGTCCTCGACCGGGCCGAGGTGGGTGCGGAGCAGGCCGTTGAACATGCGCGGCTCGGTGAACTGGCCGCGGGTGCCGCAGTTCGGGCAGGCGATGTCCGTCAGCCCCTCGGCCGGGGCGTGGCCGTGCTTCTCCTCGTAGGCCTCGATGAGGTGGTCGGCCCGGAACCGCTTATGGCAGAACGTGCATTCGGTCAGCGGATCCACGAATTCGGTCACGTGCCCACTGGCTTCCCAGACCTCCCTGGCCAGGATCACCGAGGAGTCGAGACCTACGATGTCGTCGCGCTCGGTGACCATCGCGCGCCACCACTGGCGCTTGATGTTGTTCTTCAGCTCGACGCCGAGGGGGCCGTAATCCCAGGAAGCCCGCAGGCCGCCGTAGATCTCGCTGGACGGGTACACGAATCCCCGTCGCTTGCTCAGGCTGACAATGGCATCGAGACGGTCACTACGCAAAGCCATCTAAGGTCTCCATCCGGCTGGCGGTCGGCGGCGCCCACTGGCGCGGACCCTTAGCTTAGGAGCACCGGGCGGTGATCGCGAATTGAATTCGCGCGATCCGGCTAGGTGACCGGCTGGGTAATCCCCGGTCATCGGCTGCTCGCCGACCCTGTCATCCTCGGGCCACCGCGCTGGCCACCAAGTCGGCGTCGATCTGGAGTGAGTAGCTGCCCACCTTGACTACGCGGTTGCCCGCGTACTGCTTGGACCGGCTGGTCACCGGCCAGCCAGCGTGTTCATGAAAGACGCGCTGCTCAGGCTGTTCTGGTTGTCCCAGAGCGCGACCCAGATGGCCTGGGGCTTGTCCAGAGCGTGCCCGGCGATGGTCTTGGTCTTCTGCAGGTCGGTGATGGCCGCGTCGGCGCTGGAGTACACACCGGACATGTAGCCATTTGCCGTCAGCTGCCGATCCCAGGCGTCCAGGAAGGTAAGGACGGCGGTCTTGCAGCTGGAGTTGCTGTCGGCGTAAGACTCCATGTCGTAGTATATGGGTGTGCCCGTCCCGAGGCCAAACTGCTTCGCGTCGGTGATCGCCAGGTTCGCGGCCGCCGTGCCCTGGGACGCCGCCTGCCTGGCGTTGATCTTCCCGCTGAAGCTGTTGCACGGCGCCTGGAGCCCGACGAACGTCGGCATCAGCGACCAGCCCATGGCCTCGGCCTGGTGCACCCAGGAGGCGGAGAGGTTGCCGTAGCCGCAGGCCATCATCTGGCCGCCGATGTAGATGTTGGTGGCGGAGTACTTCGCCCGCCAGGCCTTCATCGCCGCCACCGACGGCGCCGTGCAGGTGTCGAAGCCGGGCATAGTCCCGCTGACGCCGGAGGTCGTGGTCTTCCGCGCCGGAGGCGGGGTGTTTGCGAGCACCGTGGCCGGTGTCGGCTGTGACGCCGCGCCGGTGAGCGGGATCGGCGTCAGCGAGGCCCGCGGCGTCGATGTGGGAGTGCTCTTCGGGGTCGCCTTAGGCGTGACCTTCGGGGTGGTCTTGGGCCTCGGCGCGGTCTTGGTCTTGGGCTTCGGCGTTGTCTTGGGCTTCGGCGTTGTCTTGTTCAGCGTTGTCTTGTTCGGGGTCGGCTTGGATGCTGGCACGGGCTCGTCCCAGGCGGCCATGGGTCCCGTGGCCGGTCCCGGGTCTGACGGCCAGGCCGGGTTCTTGGCTGGCAGCATGTTCGGGTGCCGGGCATCGCCGGCGCTGGCCGCGGCTGTGGCCGCGGCTGGCCGGACCGAGGCGAGCGCCTGCGCGGCCAGGCTGACGTCGCTGCCGTAGGTCGCGTTGATCCCGGGCGCGCTGCCCGGCATGGTCAGCGCGAGCTCGTGCAGGTCGGAGTCCTGGAAGATCGTCCCGGTCGTGCTGGCCGTCGGCACGCTGACCCGCTGGCCGCCGATTTCTGCGGGTGCCCTGACCTCATCACCCGTCGTGGTGGGCGCGGACTGCTGAGCAGCCGAGCCGGTGTGCACACCGGGGCCGACCGGACCGCCGATGCTGATGGTGTCGGCCCGGCCGATCAGGTTCGCCGGGCAGTTCTGGTTGGCCCCCGGTGTCCCGAGATAAACGGCGTTAATGTCGTAGCGAACGCATTGATGCGGATCCTTATCCAAGTTGTAGACCGGCCAGCTTTCAGGCACATTGGCCTGATAGCCGTCGTATTTCACGATCTTGGAGCCTGAACTGTGTGCCTTGGAGTTGGACGTAGCCTGAGCGAGCCGGGCGTCCTTTATGACGGGTCTGCTGTCCGCGGTAAGGCGGGCACCGCCAATCGCCGGCTGATGCCCAAATCCCGATCCGATTGCCCAGCACGCGTACCCGCCAAGCATGACGGCTACTGCCACCCGACGCATTAATTCCCCCCTGAATAACCCCGCATTTTGGTTCACACAGGCCCCGGAGATGCGCTGAAGACAGATTTGCCTCATGACTGCTGTCCCATCACACCAGCAGCCGCTATCGTTCCCCAGTAATCACAGAGCTACGCACAGTTACCAGAAAGTGATTTGGATCCCGGGCGTGTCGCGGCGCGTCACAACCACTCGAGTGGTAGAGCAAACCGCCATCAGGCCAGGTAAGAGAGACTTGCCGGCGTGTTGTTTGGCCCAGCGACGGCGTGTTCGATGGCCGTGAACGGCACACAATGCCGCTACCTGGGGTTCATAGCCGCAGCGGGCGAATTTTTCAGGCTAGCTGCGGTAACCGGTTAGGCCTCGGCGGCCGGCGGAGGCGGAATGGGATTCGGCACGGCTCCCCCGTACCGCCGGTCACGGCTGGCGTAGATCTCGCACGCATGCCACAAATGGCGCCGATCGAAATCGGGCCACAGGGTATCGAGAAAAACGAGTTCGGCGTAGGCGTTCTGCCACAGCAGGAAGTTGGAAAGGCGCTGCTCGCCGGAGGACCGGACGAAAAGATCGACCTCGGGAATCGAGGGCTCGTCCAGATAACGGGCGAACACCTTCTCGTCGATCTTGTCGGCCCGGAGCTTTCCTGCGGCCACATCCGCGGCGATGGCCGCGGCGGCATCGACGATCTCCGCCCGGCCGCCGTAGTTCACGCAGAATTGCAGGGTTAGCACCGAATTCCCCGCCGACATCTGCTCGGCCTGCTCGAGTTCGCGGATGACGCTGCGCCACAGCCGCGGTCGGCGTCCGGCCCAGCGGATGCAGACACCCATCTCGTTCAGCAGGTCCCGGCGGCGATGGATTACATCGCGATTGAAGCCCATCAGGAAGCGCACTTCATCGGGCGACCGCCGCCAGTTCTCGGTCGAGAAGGCGTAGGCCGACAGGTACGGGATGCCGAGCTCGATCGCGCCCATGATCACGTCGAGGAGCGAAGACTCGCCCTCCTTGTGACCCTCGGTCCTGGCCAGCCCGCGCTGCTTGGCCCAGCGGCCGTCACCGTCCATGACCAGGGCGACATGCCGGGGCACCAGCTCGCGGGGAATGTCCGGCGGCCGGGCTCCGCTGGGATGCGGGTCGGGTGGGCGCACGGCCCGGGCTCCCCCAGCCCCAGCTCCCCAGGTTGCCGGTTCTCCCCGGGTGCTTGCTCCGCCCCGGGAGGTCTCCCCCATCAGACGCGCTCCACGTGCCGCAGTGACCGGATCGAGTGCTCCAGGTGCCACTGAAGATACGCGGCCACCAGACCGCTGCACTCTACCCGGTGCCTGCGCTCGCTGGCGTCCGCGCCGTCCCAGTCCCCGCGGAGCAGGGCGAGCATCAGGCTCACCGTCGGCGCCGCGGGCGACGCCGACCCCGGCGGCCGGCAGGACGCGCACACCATGCCGCCGGCCGCCACGGCGAAGGCGGGGAGCCTGACCGCACCGGCGCCCAGGCGCGAGCTTGAGGTCGAGGTGGGCGCGCCGTTGGCACTGGTTCCCGGCGCGCCGCAGCGGGCGCACTCCTGCAGAGCCGGGGCGTAACCGGCCACCGCGAGCGAACGCAGCAGGAAGGCGTCGAGCACCAGGCCGGGTTCGTGCTCGCCATCACCCAGCGTGCGCAGCCCGCCGATGAGCAGCAGCAGCTCGCGCAGCGACGGTTCCTTCTCCACCGGGGTGAACCGCTCGGCCGTCTCGAGCATGGCGACCCCGGTCGTGTAGCGGGGATAGTCCCCGGTGAGCGGCTCGCCATAGGGCCGGATCACCTCGGCCTGCGTGATGATGTCCAGCGAGCGGCCCACGTGCAGCATCAGGTCGACATGGGTGAACGGCTCGAGCCGGGCACCGAACCGGGACTTGGTCCGCCGGACGCCCTTGGCCACGGCGCGGATCCGCCCGCTGTTGCGGCCCAGGATGGTAATGATCCGGTCCGCCTCGCCGAGCTTCTGCGTCCGCAGGACGATCCCGTCATCGCGGTAAAGCTGCACCTATTCATTCTCCCGTACCGCACCGACAATCGGGCGCAGGTTCGCCCGGCGGCGCGGTCGCGGCTCAGATGTGGCGATTATGTCGCTGATCGCCGGGGCCGCGCTTGTGGCGCGGCCCCGGCCGATGAGCCCAGCGTGCCTGGTTCGGGCACGCCGCGATCGTGGGGACGGCTGGTTCAGATGCCGCTGCGGGAACGCAGCGGGAGCGGGGCTCAGGCTGCGTGGGGACCTAGGCGCGGCGGGAGCGGTTTACCGCGGACAGCACGGCGCGCATCGAGGCGGTGACCGTGTTCGCGTCGACCCCGACACCCCAGAACACCTGGCCGCCGGTCTCGCACTCCACGTACGCCGCCGCCTGCGCGTCGGAGCCTTCGGTCAACGCGTGCTCGGTGTAGTCGAGCACCCGCGCGTCGACCCCGATCGTGGCCAGCGCGTCGCAGAACGCCGAGATCGGGCCGTTGCCGACGCCCTCGACTTGCTGCGCGCGGCCGTCGACGAAGATCTCCGCGGCCAGCGCGTGCTTGGCCTCGACGACCGAGGACGTCTGGTGGTCCAGCAAGGCCAGCGGGCCTCCGGTGAGGTATTCCTCGGAGAAGATCTCCCACATGCGGCTCGGCGACACCTCGCCGCCCTCGCTGTCGGTGTGCTCCTGGATGACCCGGGAGAACTCGATCTGGAGGCGGCGGGGCAGGTCGAGCTGGTGCTCGGCCTTCATCACGTAGGCAACCCCGCCCTTGCCGGACTGGGAGTTGACCCGGATGACCGCCTCGTAGCTGCGGCCCACGTCGTGTGGGTCGATGGGCAGGTACGGCACCGCCCACGGGTACTCGCCGAAGGCGACGCCTGCCTCGGCTGCCTCGGCCTCCAGCGCCTCGAAGCCCTTCTTGATGGCGTCCTGGTGGGAGCCGGAGAAGGCGGTGTAGACCAGGTCGCCCGCGTAGGGGTGGCGCGGGTGGACCGGCAGCTGGTTGCAGTACTCGACCGTGCGGCGGATCTCGTCGATGTCGGAGAAGTCGATCATCGGGTCGATACCCTGGCTGAACAGGTTCAGGCCCAGGGTGACTAGGCAGACGTTCCCGGTGCGCTCGCCGTTGCCGAACAGGCAGCCCTCGATCCGGTCGGCGCCGGCGAGCACGGCCAGCTCGGCGTCGGCGACGGCGGTCCCCCGGTCGTTGTGCGTGTGGACCGAGACGCAGACGTGCTCGCGGTTCGGCAGGTTCCGGCTCATCCACTCGATCTGGTCGGCGTAGACGTTCGGCGTGGACCTCTCGACCGTGCACGGCAGGTTGAGGATGATCTCCCGGCCCGGACCCGGCTGCCAGACGTCCATGACACCCGCGCAGACGTCCAGCGCGTAGTCCAGCTCGGTGTCCATGAAGATCTCGGGTGAATATTCGTAGCCGAAGTCGGTGCCGTCCAGCAGTGCCTCGGCGTACTTCATGACGTGCTGGGTGCCTTCGACGGCGAGAGCCTTGCACTCCTCACGGTCGATGCGGAACACGACCTTGCGGAAGATGGGCGCGGTGGCGTTGTACATGTGCACGGTCGCCAGCCGCGCGCCGACCAGCGACTGAACGGAACGCTCGATCAGGTCCTCGCGGGCCTGGGTCAATACCGAGATCCGCACGTCGTCAGGGATCCGGTTCCCCTCGATCAGCTCGCGCACGAAATCGAAGTCGGTCTGGCTGGCCG
Source organism: uncultured Actinomycetota bacterium (assembly GCA_963781225.1). GTDB lineage: Bacteria > Actinomycetota > Actinomycetes > Streptosporangiales > Streptosporangiaceae > Palsa-504. The sequence goes on along the minus strand of CAWAFD010000008.1, from coordinate 105,603 downwards.
ACGGGAACCCAACCTCGATCTCCTTGTAGCCCATCCGGACCAGGGTCTCGAACATCTTGAGCTTGCGGGCCGGGCTCATCGGGTCGATCAGCGCCTGATTGCCGTCCCGGAGGTCGGTGGACAGCCAGCGCGGGGCCTTGGTGATGGTCTTGCCGGGCCAGGTGCGGTCAGGTAGCTCGACCGGCTGGAACGGGCTGTAGCGATGGCATGGCAGCCCGCTGGGCTGTTGCTGTACGGGTGAGACGCGTTTGTAGGCGTGGTCCTGCTGCATTAGTTTGCGCTTCCTCGTCGCTTGTAGGTCCGCGGCCAGCGAACACGTCAACACTCCGCGGCGAGGGAGCCGGCCTATCGGCCCCCGCCGCGGCCGCTAAGGAGGAGCAGCTCGCGCAACATTGCCCACCACCATACCAGCCCGGCGTGGCCGCGGGGGACCCGGGCGCGAGACGGCCGTCTCGGCTCCGGGCGCCACGCGCCTCGAATATGGTCGGTGGCTCACCGACCACGCAAGAGGGTGGTGCGGGGGCCACCGACCCATGTGGCGGGGCGGGGTGGGGCGGCGAGGCCGGCGGGGCGGGGCGAGGCCGGCGGGGCGGGCGGGGGCGGGGCGAGGGCCGGGGGGGCGGAAATGGAGTGGCGCGGTGGGCGGAGGGCGGGGTTGGGTGGGGACATGCAGATCGAGCAGCTGGACCTGGCGGACGCCAGGAAGGTACGTGCCTGCCACGAGGTCTACCTGGCAGCTTCGCGGGTCGACGAGCCGGCCGGGCCTTGGTTCACCGAGCAGCCGTTCAGCGGCTGGCTGACGATTGGCTGGGGCGGCGATCCCCGCGAGGTCTGGGCCGTTCGCGGCGATGTGGAGGGCTCGGTCGCGGGCTGGTACCGGCTGGAATTGCCTGGTCAGGAGAATCTGGACAAGGCCAACCTGGATCTCATGATCCACCCGGCGGAACGCCAGCGTGGCCTCGGGCGTGCCCTGCTGCGGCATGCCGGCGCCCGGGCCGCAGCGAACCACCGGTCGGTGCTCAGCGGCAGGGCACAGGAGGACTCGCCGGGCGAGGCCTTTGCCCGCTCGGCGGGCGCGGCGGCGGGGCTGGTGGACGTCATGCGCGTATTGGAGATCAGCCGGCTGGATAACGCGAAACTCGCGCGACTGCGCGGTCAGGCGGAGCGGGCGGCGGCCGGGTACTCGCTGATGTCATGGATCGGGCCGGTGCCCGAGGAGTTCATTGATCAGGCCGCCGGCCTCTACGCGGCGATGAACGATGCCCCGCACGAGACCGACGTGGCGCCTGAAGTATGGGACGCTCAGCGGGTGCGCGAGCGGGTCAACGCCCTGCGCCCGATCTTCGGGCTGCACCACTACACCGTGGTTGCCCGGCACGACGACACCGGCGAGCTGGCGGGCCTGACCGAGATGGCGGTGGATCCGGCCGATCCGGGCTGGGGACACCAGGTCGTCACCGCGGTGATCAGGAAGCACCGCGGTCATCAGCTCGGCCTGCTGCTCAAGCTGGCCATGCTGCGCTTCCTGGCCACCACCGAGGTGGGGCTCGAGCGGTACGAGACCTGGAACGCCAGGGACAACATCCACATGATCGCGATCAACGATGCCCTGGGCTACCAGCCCTCCGGGCCGCCGACCATCTCGTTCCGGCTGGACGTGACCATGGCCCCCGGCGTGCTGCCGGCGTCTGGCTAATCCCGTCCGGCAGACTCCTCGGTCATGGCGATGACCCCGATGACCTGGGCCTGGGTCATGCCCAGATCCATCCCGATGGCCAGCGCCGCGTGCCGCTCCCCCTCGGTGAGCTGGCCATCGGCCATGGCGATGCGGATGACGTCGGCGAGGTACCACTCCCGGGCTTGGACGGTCAGCTGCGCGCCGACCCGGCTCAATGCCGGGCGCAGAGCGCCGAGCGGCTGGCCGATATCAGCCGTGAGCAGGTCGTCGTCGTAGTCCGGCACCCCCGATCCGATGACCGCCTCGATGGCGCGTCGCCGCGTCGCCGGGCTGGCTGGGTCGCCCGACCGCAGCATGGTGGCGACCGCGGCGCGCATGCCGGCGGGCAGGGCGGCCTGCATCTGCGCGGTGGTCGGCTGGCGAAGGACGTCGGTCAGGTACCGGGTCCGGCAGGTGGTGCATTGCACGTGCTGACCGACCGTGTTCAAGGGGATGAGCGGGATGAAGAACAGCGTGAACCAGCGGCGCCCGGAGCGGAGCCGGTATCGCCGGTCCCCGCCGCACCGGCGGCAGTGGAAAACGCCCTGCGCGAGCGTCCGGTAGAACACGCGCAGGCCGAAGATGATCAGCAAGATAGGTCCCCTTCCCGGCCACCAGCCGCCGCGCTCTCGCGTCGGCGCAGGTCATTCCATGATGTATCGCAGCAGCCCGGAACGTCATGACATTGACCGGACAGGGCGGATAACCGTTGGCGCGAGCCGGGGCCGATGCGGTTCGCTGGGGGTATGGGGATCGAGCGGTTCGCGCCGGAAAAGGATGCGGAGCTGGCGCGCGAGTGTTACAAGATCTACCGGGAAGCATCCCAGGTGGACGCTCCGGACCTGCCGTTCATGCCGCCGCGGGTGTTCGGGGGCTGGCTGCCGTACGGCTATATCGGTGACCCGCGGGAAATCTGGCTGCTGACCGGCACCGATGGCGTCGCCGGGTGGTACGCGCTCGAGCTGCCGGCCCGGGATAACCGGCATCTGGCCTTCGTGCTGCCCATCGTGGCGCCCGCGCGGCGGCGGCGCGGACTGGGAAAGATCCTGCTGGTGCATGCGGCCGGGCGGGCGCGTGCCAGCGGCCGGAGCCTGCTGAGCGGGTTCGCCTGGGACGACGCCGCCGGGGAGCATTTCGCCCGGGCGGCCGGAGCCAGGGACGGGACACCCGAGATCCACCGGGTGCAGGATCTGGACGCGGTGGATGCCGATCAGCTGGCTAGCCTGCGAGCCGAAGCGGAGCGGGCCGCGGCCGGATATTCGCTGGTCTTCTGGGCGGGGGCCGTGCCCGGGGAGTACCTGAACCAGGTCGCCGAGCTCAACCGGGCCATGGACGACGCCCCGCACGATCAGAGCCAGGAAAGCTTGCAGTGGGACGGCGCTCGCGTGCGAGAGGCCGAAAAGCGGATACAGCTGCAGGGTGTGCGCTGCCATACGGTGGCCGCGCGCCAGGAGGCCACCGGTGAGCTGGGCGGGTTCACCCAGCTCGAGGTCAGCCCAGAGCGGCCGGAACGCGGCTTCCAGGGCTTGACCGCGGTGAACCGCGCCCATCGCGGGCACCGGCTCGGGCTGCTGCTCAAGCTGGCCATGATGGATCTGCTAGCTGACGCCGAGCCACAGGTACGGCAGGTATTTACCCAGAACGGCGAGGCCAACGACCACATGATCGCGGTCAACCACGCGCTCGGGTACCGCGTGATCGGCCGGCCAATCCGGTCCTGGGAGCTGGCCCTGGACCAGTCGTAGCAGCTCAGTCGTAGCAGCTCAGTCGTAGAAGCCCAGGCGGCGCAGCTGGCGCGGGTTGCGCTGCCAGTCCTTGGCGATCTTGACGTGCAGGTCCAGGTAGACCTTGGTTCCGAGCAGGGCCTCGATCTGCTGGCGGGCGCGGGTGCCGACGTCCTTCAGCCGCGCTCCCTTGGTGCCGATGACGATGGCCTTCTGGCTCTGCCGTTCTACGTAGAGCTCGGCGTACACGTCGGTCAGGTCCTCGCGACCCGACCGCGGGCCCATCTCCTCGACCACCACAGCGATCGAGTGCGGCAGCTCGTCCCGGACCCCGTCCAGGGCGGCCTCGCGGATCAGTTCGGCCACCATGATCTGCTCCGGCTCGTCGGTAAGCTCGCCATCGGGATACAGCGCCATCCCTTCCGGCAGGTAGGAGACGAGCACGTCGGTCAGGGTGTCGAGCTGGAAGCCGGTCACAGCCGATACGGGGACCACGTCTGCCCAGTCCCCCAGGCTGCTCACCGCCACGAGCTGCTCGGCGACCCCTTCGGGCGACGCCTCGTCGCACTTGGTCACCACGGCGACGACCGGGGTCTTCTTCACGTTGGCGAGCTCGCGGGCGAGAAACCTGTCGCCCGGCCCGACCGGATCGCCGGCCGGGATGCAGAAGCCGATCACGTCGACCTCGGTGAATGTCGACCGGACCAGGCTGTCCAGCCGCTCGCCGAGCAGCGTCCGCGGCTTGTGCAGGCCGGGCGTGTCCAGGAGGACCAGTTGCGCGTCCGGGCGATGCACGATCCCCCGGATGACCCGCCGGGTGGTCTGCGGGCGATCGCTGGTGATCGCGACCTTGGCACCAACCAGCGCGTTCGTCAGCGTCGACTTGCCGACGTTCGGGCGGCCCACGAGGCAGGCGAACCCGGAGCGGAAGGCGGCGTCTGGCGGACCCGGTGCCGGGCTCGCGGCGGTTGGATGGTTCACCCATTGATTCTCGCGCATGCTGGGGAGTGCGATACGCAGCCCGTTCAGCATGAGAAAGATCGTGCGCCGGTCAGGGCCCGCACGGCGCTACCGTCGTGTCATGCGTGCCGCCCCCCGCTTCCGGCCCACGGCTCGCCTGCTAGTGCTCGATCCGGCCGGGCGGATCCTGCTATTCAGCGCGGCCGACCCGCGCGGTCGGGCCTGGTTCACGCCGGGCGGCGGTGTGCACCGCGGGGAAAGCCTGGAGGGGGCGGCCGTCCGGGAGCTGGCCGAGGAGACCGGCCACGTGCGGGCCGAAGCCGACCTCGGCCCGGTCGTGGCGACTTCCGGCGGGCTCTGGAGCACCGCGAACGGACTCGTCTTCTTCGGCGCGGACGCCTACTTCTGCGTGCAAGTCCGCGAGCCGTCGGTGAACACAGGCGGGCAGGAAGCGCTGGAGCGTTCGCTCATCACCGGGCACCGGTGGTGGACGCTCGGTGAGCTGCGGGCCACCACCGACAGGATCGCGCCGACCGGGCTGAGCGACTTGGTGGACAGGCTGACGCGGGGCGGTGTGCCCGCCGCACCGGTCCGGCTGCCGTGGCGGTTATGCCTGGCTACGGGCGCAGCGTCGCGCGGACCGTGCCGTCGGGGCCAGCGTGGAAGACGGTCGCGTCCGGGCCGAGGTCGCGGACCACGGCCAGGTCGCCTGGGTCCATATCGGCGTCGCTGACCAGCGCGGCCGCCTCGAGCTTCTGCGCACCACTGGACACCGCCATGGCCACGGCCAGGCGGAGTGCGGACAGCCGCAGGGTAGGAAGGGCCACCGCGGCCGCGGTGTAGGTCCGGCCGGTCTCGTCGCGGACCGCCGCACCCTCGGAGGCCGCCACCCGCGCCCGCGTCGACCGGGCCAGCGTAATGATCTTCTGGTCTTCGGCCCCGGGCGTCCCGGCACTGTTCGTCCCGGCACTGGGAGTCACTTCGCTCACGGATCTGAGTGTACGGGCCGGCGGGTTCAGCTCCTGGCAGGCTCACTGCTGGCGGCGGGCACGCGTTCCACCAGCACGGTTGCGATTTTGTTACGGCGGCCGGCCAGGTTCTCCGCGGTGAGCTTCAGGCCGCACACGTTGGCGCTCGAGCCTGCGATCGGGACCCGGCCGAGCGCGTGCGCAAGCAGCCCGGCCACCGTCTCCACGTCCTCCACTCCGATCTGCACGCCGAACTCTTCCTCCAGCTCGGGCACTGACAGCCGGGCCGTCACCCGGGCCGAGTCGGGCGAGAGCCACTCCACCGGCGACCGCTCGTTGTCGTACTCGTCGGTGATCTCACCGACGATCTCCTCGAGGATGTCCTCGATGGTGACCAGCCCGGCGGTCCCGCCGTACTCGTCGATCACGATGGCCACGTGGTTGCGCTGGGCCTGCATCTGGCGCAGCAGCTCATCCACCGGCTTGCTGTCGGGTACGTAGCTGGCCTGGCGCATCACCGTGGCTATCTTCTCGCTGGAGTCGTCACCGGGGTGCTCCTGGCTCCAGGCCACGATGTCCTTGAGGTAGGCGATGCCGACGACGTCGTCCTCGTTCTCGCCGACCACCGGGATCCGCGAGAAGCCGCTGCGCAGCGCCAGTGACAGGGTCTGCTCGACGGTCATGTCGGCCTCGATGAACACCATCTCGGTACGTGGCACCATGACTTCCCGGACGATGGTGTCCCCGAGCTCGAAGACCGAGCGGACCATGTCGCGCTCACCCGGCTCGATGCCACTCCGGCGTTCCAGATAGTCGACCAGGCCTTGCAGTTCAGACCGGTTGGCCGGGCCATCGTGGTCGACCATCGGCCGGTTCCGCCGGGTCGGCGGCAGCGAGTTGCCGCAGGCCACCAGCAGCCGGGGCAGCGGTCCCAGGGCATGGGCCAGCGGGAACAGGAACTTGGCGGCGCGTTCGGCGGTCCGCTCGGTGCGTGGCCCAACCCGGCCCAGCTGCGGGCGGACGCCGGTCAGCAGGTAGCGCAGCACGATGACCGTGGCCAGGGCGCCGAGCACCGCGCGCCAGTCATCGCCGAACCAGCTGACGAACGCCGCGGTGACGAGCACCGCGGCCAGGATCTCAAGGATGGCGCGGACAAGCAGCAGGACGCTCATGTAGCGCGGCAGGTCGGCGGCCACCGTTCCGAGATGGCCCTGATGCTCCGGCCGTTCGGCCACTCCGGTGGCAGAGACCAGGGCCAGCGCGGCCTCGGCGTTCGCGCACCAGCCCACCACCAGGGCGAGTAGGGCTGCGGCGACCACCAGCCAGGCTGCGACGGTCATAACCCGGGTTGGCCCTTCGCCCTCGGCGTCTGCGGCGAGGTGGCCTGTCCCGCAGCCTGCCCCCCGGCCTGTTCTTTAGCCTGCGTCTGTTCTCTAGCCTGTGCCTGGCCCTCGGCAGCCTGTGCCTGGCCCTCGGCCTGGGACTTTCGCCAGGACGTAAGCAGCTGACCTTGCAGGCCGAACATCTCCGCGTGTTCCTCCGGCTCGGCGTGGTCGTAGCCGAGCAGATGCAAGATGCCGTGCACACCGAGCAGCTCGAGCTCCTCCTGCGTGGTGTGACCGGCCTTGGCGGCCTGTTCGGCGGCGACCTGCGGGCACAGCACCACGTCGCCGAGCAGGCTGGGATCGGCGGACGGCTCCGGATCGGTCCGGTTGCCGCCCAGGTGCGGCGGCCGCAGCTCGTCCATGGGGAACGACAGCACGTCGGTCGGGCCCGGCTCCCCCATCCACCGCTCGTGCAGGTCCGTCATGGTCCGCTCGTCGACGAGCAACAGCGAGAGCTCGGCCAGCGGATGAATCTGCATCTGGTCCAGCGTGAACCTGGCCAGCGCGACCAGCCTCGCCTCGTCCACGTCGATCCCCGCCTCATTGGCGATATCGATGCTCATGACCCCGTTCTAACTACCCTTCCGTCTGTTTCTGCTGGGTGGGCCCCCGGTGACCTGCCGCTCGTGCGCGTCGTACCGCTCATACGCGTCGACGATCTTGCCGACCAGCCGGTGCCGCACGACATCGTGGCTGGTCAGCCTAGCGAAGTGGATGTCCTCGACACCGTCGAGGATGTCCTGGACCACGCGCAGGCCGCTGAGCTGCCCCGATGGCAGGTCGACCTGGGTCACGTCGCCAGTGACCACGACCCGCGAGCCGAATCCGAGGCGGGTGAGGAACATCTTCATCTGCTCGGCCGTGGTGTTCTGCGCCTCGTCCAGGATGATGAAGGAATCGTTCAGCGTGTTGTGGGTGAGCAGGAAGTCCTCTGTGGTGTAGAGGGAGTCGGCCGCGGCGACCGAGATGCACACGGCTTCCGCGGTGCCGGCCGCCTCGATGCTCTCGATGAAGCGCATCGGGCGGCCACCACCGCCGGCCGCCTCATACGTGTCCCGCTTACGGGTGAGGCGGAACGGCTGGATCCCGGCCGGGAGGCGGATGTCGATGATGTAGGCGTCGTGGCGGTGATGGACCGGGCGGCCCTTAGCAAGCCCGGGGGTGCGGCCAGCAGCGGGGCGGGGGCGCTGGTAGGCAACGCCGCCAAGCGACCGGACCAGGAAGATCACGTCGTCGCGCAGCCGCGGCGAGGTGGTCGCGTACTGAACGCGGCAGCTGCGGCCGCCCTTGGTGACCGGGCCACCGTCGCTGTCGAGCAGACCCTGCAGCACGGCCAGCCGGACCTTAACCGAGTTATAGAGGTAGAGCTCGGGCACGAACTTGGCCGCCGAACCGGCACCGTCAAGCCCCAGGCGGCGCGCCACCCCGGTCACCGGGTTCTCCAGGGTAATGACATCCCCGGGCGACGTGACCCTGTTCAGCCGGTAGTCCGGCCCGGACAAGGGATGGACCTGGACGCCAGGCAGGCGCAGCTGCAGTTCCCAGGCGAGCTCGGGGTCGCCGGTGGCGAAACCCGGCGTGGTCTTCCCGGTCAGGCAGCCGTCACCAAGCAGCAGACCCAGCGCGTACGGGTCTACCGGCATGTCGCGGTACGGCAAGCGCACCGGCGCGCTGTGCAGCGGCAGCTCGTACCGGTGGTAGTGGCCGGCCCGCAGATCGCCGATCATCTCGCGGGTGGTCAGGACCCGTAGCGGCTTGCCGCGCCGGCGGTCGTCGCGGGTGGCGACGGCCCACAGGTGGTCGCCCGAGGCCAGCGTGGAGGCACCGTCCTGGGCAGTGACCCGGTAGATGTCCTTTTCGCCCTGCGGGTAGACGCCGAGCACTGGCGTTGGCTTGCCGTTGGACCCGATGACCAGATCGCCCACGGCCAGCGAGCCGATAGGCCGGAAACCGTCCGGGGTGAGGACTGGCGTGTTGGTGGGTTGAGCGCGGCCACGCATGTACGCCAGGGGCGCGATCTCGATCGTTCCGGCCGTCATCAAGCGCGGAATGGAGTCCGGGTCGAGCATGTCGTGCAGCGCGTCGTAGAGCGGGCGCAGGTACGGGTCGATCTTCTCGTACAAGGTGCCGGGCAGGAACCCGAGGCGCTCCCCCGCTTCGACGGCCGGCCGGGTCAAGATGATCCGGTTGACCTCCTTGGCCTGCAGCGCCTTAACCGCTTTGGCCATGGCCAGGTACGTCTTGCCGGTGCCCGCGGGGCCGATGGCGAAGGTGATCGTGTGCTGGTCGATGGAGTCCGCGTACCGCTTCTGGTTCAGCGTCTTGGGCCGGATGGTCCGGCCGCGCGCGGACAAGATGCCGACGGTGAGCACGTCGGCGGGACGGACCCCGCGCTCGGCCCGGAGCATGGCCGCAGCTCGCTCCACCCCGTCGGTGGTCAGCTCGGTGCCCTTGCGCAGCAGCTCGATCAGCTCATCGAAGAACGTGGTCACCAGCGCGGTTTCCGCTGGGGCGCCGGTCGCGGTGATCTCGTTGCCGCGGACGTGGATGTCGGCGTCAAACTCGCGCTCGATGACGTGCAGCAGTTCGTCGCCCGAACCGAGCAGGCTGACCATCGAATGCTCCGCCGGAATCACGATCTTTACCTGTGATCGTGGTTCACCCATGGCGGTGCCCGCAGGCCCATCCCGCCCGTCGCCGTTGGAGGTGCCGCCGGCGTTCAGTTTCTCGTTTCGGATATCTGTCAATTCGACGCTCTCGCAGACCCGGAGGACCGCCCCCCGAGCGTACTGACCATGCTATCTGGCATCAGGGCCTATCGGCGTGTTGTTATCTGGTCGCCAGGTCCGCTATCCCGGCGGCCAGGTGAGCGAGCGGCCGCCGAGCAGATGGGCGTGCACGTGGTGCACGGTCTGGCCCGCCTGGTCCCCGGTATTGAAGACGACGCGGTAGCCGGGCCCGGCAATGCCCTCCGCCTCGGCTACCTCGTGCGCCTCGGTGATCACCTCGCCGAGCAGGCCGCTGTCCGCGGCGGCCAGCGCCGCGACGTTCGGGTAGTGCTCCTTCGGGATGACCAGCACGTGTGTCGGCGCCTGCGGGTTGATGTCGCGGAACACCAGCACCCGGTCGGTCTCGCGGACCTTAGCCGAGGGAATGTCCCCGGCGACGATAGAACAGAACAAGCAGTCAGCCACACGATGATCCTAGGGGCTGCCGGTGACACTGTGGCGCGCTGGCGCGCCAACGTTTTCTCACTACGGACCGTTCGCGTACGCACCTTTACAGCAACCGTAATGATACCCGCGAGTAACCCCACGGTGATATGCAGTTATGGTGGCGATCCAGGCAAGTGCATCGTAATTGAGCACGGACTGGATATTGTTGGTATTCAGCGGACCCTCGCGGCGGGCTGATGGCATGCCTGAAAGCCCTACCAGGCCTGGTGGTGTGGGGCCGGGCCGTGTACTCAGCACGTGGCTGGCCAGGCAGTTTGTCACCGACGGCAAGGCGGCGGACGTTCAGGTGGTGGGAACTTGGGGATGAAGGACCATAGACCCTGGTCCTGCATGGCTCCTGCCGCGGCCCGGAAGCGGCCCGATGGCGAGTGAACCAGATGGCGGGGCAACGCGTCCAACCCAGGTGACCGAAACGCTGATGGCTACTGGTGCCATCGTGCCCGACGCCTTCATCGCGCCCTCAGCGGCGCGCATGAGCTGGAGTGCTGACCGGGCGGTCACCGAGCTGTATTCCGTGCATTACCGGGCTCTGGTCCGGCTGGCGGCCCTGCTGGTGCGTGACATCCCGACCGCCGAGGAAGTAGTGCAAGACGCGTTCGTCGCGATGCACGGCGGCTGGCAGCGGCTAAGAGACGCAGAAAAGGCGCTCGCCTATCTCCGCCAGGCCGTGGTGAACCGGTCCCGTTCCGTCTTGCGCCATCGCACGGTCGTCGACAAGAACATGCAGAAGGCGCCGCCGGACATGCCGAGCGCCGAGCACGGCGCGCTCGTCCTGCTCGAGCGATCCGCGGTCGTCGCCGCCCTGCGTGGGCTCCCTGACCGCCAGCGCGAAGCCATCGTGTTGCGTTACTACGCCGACCTATCCGAGGCCGAGATCGCCGCGACCATGGGCATAAGCCGGGGCGCCGTGAAGAGCCACACAGCCCGCGGCATGACGGCCCTGCGCGCGGCTCTGGAGCAGGAGTCATGAGCAGACCCGGCCACGGCCCCGACGGCTCGCCGCACGGGCAGGACTTCGCGGAGTTCTTGCGCCATGCGCTGCATGCTGCCGCGGATCAGGTAGAACCGCGCCCGGATGGCCTGGAGCGGATCCGCGCCCGGGTCCGGGCGGGAACGGAATTCACCACCGAGAACGCCGAGGCGCCCGTCACGGATTTGCGGCCGGGTGGCTGGATCCGGCACCGGCGCGCCCGGCTCGGCGGGACAGCGGTACCTGGTGCCCTGACGCACAAGGCGGCGGCCTCCGGCCGGCACGGTGGCAGCAAGAGCGGCCCGGCCCGGCCGCCCCTTGACTGGCGGCAGCGCATGATACGGCCCGTTGTCGCGGTGGCTTGTGCCGTGTTCGCGATCGGCGTCGCGTTGTCGCTGCCCCCGCTGCGCGCGGCCTTTGTGCAGCTCGGCAGCTCGGTGGGGCTTTCCTCGCAGCACACCAACGGCGCCACCAGCCCGTCGTCAGGCTCACCCGGCCGCGCACTGGGCAGCGCATCTGGAAGCACGCTTGGGGTAGGCACCACGCCCGCAGCCTCGGCGGCCAGCCCGGCGGTGACCGTATGCCCGCCGAGCAGCAGCACTGCCCCGGCCAACACGGCCAACACGGCCAAGCCGGCCAGCAAGCCGAGCAAGACCGTCACCCCAACCCCGACCACCACACCGCAGGTCCCGGCGTCCACTCCGCCGACCACCCCGCCCCCGACGGATAGCAGCCCGGCCGAGACCGTGAGCCCGAGTTCGAGCGTTACCACGAGCGGAAGCCCGGACACGAGCACGACGGCCACCGCCACTCCGGAGGCTTTCACCAAGACGACCAGATCGACCATCAAGACGACCGGGACGGATTGCGTGAGCTCGAGTGCGGTGATCACGCCGACTCATTCCGCCAAGGTCAGTACGCCGCCGGTTAAGGGCAAGGCCAAGGGCAGCCCCTCGGCGACCGCGGAGACCAGCCCGACGTCGCCCGCGTCGGGTTCCACCTCGCCGAGCGGGGGCGACACGGGCGTCAGCAACGGCCAGAACTCCCCCAGCCCTTCGGATTCGGCCAGCGGCACCAATGGGACCCAGACGGCGACGCCCCACCCCCATCGGCATCATTAACCGCCTGCCCCCGGGCTAGCGTTCTGCTCTGCTTGCTGTTCTGCTGGCCGTTGTTCTGGTGGCCGATCGGCCGGCTAGCCCGGTTACCAGCGCGCGGAACGGCACAGCAGAACGGCGGCCGCCACCGGACCGGCCGTGGAGGTACGCAGCACGTTGGGGCCAAGCCGGACGGCGGTGGCCCCGGCCGTACGGAAGGCCGCGATCTCCGCCGGTGTGATCCCGCCTTCCGGGCCGACCACGACCAGCACCTCGCCCGAGGACGGCAGGGGCAGGCGGCTGAGGCTCTGTTCCGCGCCGGGCTCGAGCACGAGCGCGCAATCCGCCTTGGCCACCAGCCGGGCCACGTCATCGGCGGCGGCCAGCGGTGCCACCTCGGGGATCCACGCGCGCCGGGACTGCTTGGCCGCCTCGCGCGCGGTCAGCCGCCACTTGGCCAGCGAGCGCTCACCCCGTGCGCCCTGCCACACCGCGACGCAGCGAGCCGCGGCCCACGGCACGATGCGGTCCACGCCGACCTCGGTCATCTCCTCCACGGCCAGCTCACCCCGGTCGCCCTTGGGGATGGCCTGGACCACGGTGATGGCGGGGTCGGGATGGGGCACCTGCCGCCGGGCTTGCACGGTGAGCTCGAGGCCGCCATTGCCCACCGCGGCCACCACGCACTCGGCGACGCAGCCGGCGCCGTCGCTGACATCGACGCGCTCACCCGGGCGCAGCCGGCGCACGGTAGCGGCGTGACGCCCCTCGGGACCGGACAGCACAACCACGTCGGTGTCCAGGCCGGCACGGTCGGTGAAGAAGACCGGCGGCTGCATTGCCCTGGCCGGTCAGCGACCGTTGAACGCGTCGCGGAGCCGGGAGAAGAAGCCCTGCGTGCCGGGGGCGAAGCGGCCCGGTGGCGCTTCCTCGCCGCGCAGCTTGGCCAGGTCGCGCAGCAGCTTTTCCTGGTCAGCGTCGAGCTTGCTCGGGGTCTCGACGGTCACGTGGATAACCAGGTCGCCCCGGCCGTTGCCGTTCAGGTGCTTGACGCCCTGGCCGTACAGGGGGATGACCTGCCCGGACTGGGTCCCGGGCCGGATATCGATGTCGGCCGGGCCGTCCAGGCTCTCCACCGACAGCGTCGCGCCCAGCGCCGCGGCCACCATCGGGATGGTTACCGTGCAGTGCAGGTCGTCGCCCTGCCGTTCGAAGATCTCGTGCGGTCGCTGCACGATCTCCAGGAACAGGTCGCCAGGAGGCCCACCGCCCGGCCCGACCTCACCCTCACCGGCCAGCTGGATATGCGTGCCATCCTCGACCCCGGCTGGGATGCGTACCTTGATGGTCCGGCGGGTTCGCACCCGGCCGTCGCCGTCGCACTCCGGGCAGGGCCGGACCAGCACGGTCCCGTAGCCACCGCAGCCCGGGCACGGCCGGGACATCATCACCTGGCCGATGAAGGACCGGGTGACCTGGCTTACTTCACCGCGGCCACCGCAGATGTCACAGGTCTGCGGGTGGGTGCCGGGAGCGGTGCCCTCGCCCGAGCAGGTCGGGCAGACCACGGCGGTGTCCACGGTGAGTTCACGAGTAGCGCCGAACGAGCACTCGGCCAGCTCTAGCTCGATCCTGATCGTGGCGTTGCGGCCGCGCTGGGCCCGGCTGCGCGGGCCATGGGTGGCGCCACCAGCGCCTCCGGCGCCGAAGAACTGGTCGAGCAGGTCGTTGAGCGGGTTATACCCCGCCTGGCCGAACGGGCTGGTGCCCGCGGCTCCCGCGGCGAACGGATCCACGCCCATGTCGTACATGCGGCGCTTTTCCGTGTCGGACAGCACCTCGTACGCCTGGGTGATCTCCTTGAACCGCTCTTGCGTCTCAGGATCAGGGTTCACATCGGGGTGAAGCTCCCGGGCGAGCCGCCGGTAGGCGCGCTTCACCTCGTCTTGCGTCGCGTCGCGGCGCACCTTGAGCATCGCGTAGTAGTCCGTCGCCACTAAGACTCCATCAAGATCTGGCCAACGTAACGTGCAACCGCGCGCACCGCGCCCATCGTCCCCGGATAGTCCATCCGGGTCGGCCCGAGCACGCCGAGCTTGGCCAGGGGCTGTCCGTTGCTGCCGTAGCCCATGGACACCACTGAGGTCGCCCGCAGGCCAGCGACCTGGTTTTCTGCGCCGATTCTCACGGTCACGATCGCGGGCTCGGCGCTCTCCCCGATGGGCTCGGCGGTCTCCCCGAGGAGCCGCATCAGCACGACCTGTTCTTCCAGGGCCTCGAGCACTTCCCGCAGTCCCTGACTGAAGTCGTGCGCGGCCAGGTTCGCCGCTCCGCCAAAGACGATCTTCTCCTCGTTCCGCTCCACCAGGCTGGCCAGCAGCACGGCCAGCACGGCGTTGGCGTTCCGCCGCTCCTCGGCCGGGATCCGCTCGGCCAGGTCGGTCACCATGGCCGCCGCGTCGGACAGCTTGTGCCCGCCCAGGACCGCGTTGACCACACTGCGCACGTGGGACACCGCGTCGTCCTCCCAGGCCTCGGGGAGGTCGACGGTGCACTGCTCCACCCGCCCGGTGTCCGTGATCAGCACCAGCAGCACCTTTTGCGGGGTGAGCGGGACGAGCTCGATGTGCCGTATCGAGGACCGCGTCAGGGACGGGTACTGCACCACCGCCACCTGCCGGGTCAGCTGCACCAGCAACCGGACCGTGCGAGTGACCACGTCGTCCAGGCTGTACGCGCCGGCCAGGAAGGTCTCGATGGCGCGCCGCTCGGCCCCGGACAGCGGCTTGACGCTGGAGAGCCGGTCGACGAACAGCCGGTAACCCTTATCGGTCGGTATCCGGCCGGCGCTGGTGTGCGGCTGGGCGATGAAGCCCTGCTCCTCCAGTACGGCCATGTCGTTCCTGATGGTCGCGGGAGATACGTCGAAATGATGGCGGTCCACGAGGGACTTTGAACCCACCGGTTCGGTGGTGGACACGTAGTCTTCGACGATCGCGCGGAGCACCGTCAGCTTCCGTTCGTCGAGCACGCGTTCACCTCCTTGGCACTCATACGTCCCGAGTGCTAAGTCTATGGCGTCTGGCAAGTTCCCGGCGCGTGACAGCGAGGCGAACGCCCACGCGATCGCACCCAGGATGTGATGCTCATTACACGGCTCTGGGCTCGACCCATATGGAAAGGGTAACCCGGCCCGGGTTCACACGACAGCGGCGTGTCGGCCCCGGTCCGGACGTCCCGTCCTCGCTACGCTGACGGCGGATACGGCTACGCCCGCGGCCTAGGCGGAGGGGATTCCCGTGTGGAGCAGGCAGTACGGCGCTGACGTCCTGGCTGGGCGGCAGCGTCCCGGCCAGCGTGAGGTGCCGAAGGTCGAGGCCGAACGGGGCCTGGTGGTAGAGGATTCCGAGGGACGGTTCTGTGGCGCCGTGGTTGCCCTGGAGAAGGGCGCGGTGACCCTGGAGGACCGGCACGGCAAGCGCCGGCTCTTCCCGCTGATTCCCGGCGCCTTCCTGCTGGAGGGCCAGCGGGTGACGTTGATCCCGCCTGCCCCTGCACCGGCGCGGCCCGCCAGGACAGCGTCTGGCTCGGTGGCGGCACCCGCGGCCGAACGAGCCCGGGCCAAGGTCGCCAAGGCCAGCCGCATCTATGTGGAGGGCAAGCACGACGCCGAGTTGGTGGAGAAGATCTGGGGCGATGACCTGCGCGACGTCGGCGTGGTGGTCGAGTACCTGGAGGGCATCGACGACCTGGCGGCCATCGTCCGCGACTTCGCCCCCGAACCAGGGCGCCGTCTCGGTGTGCTCGTCGACCATCTGGTCGCCGGGCTCCAAGGAGACCAGGATCGCCGCCAGCGTGCGCTCCCCCCACGTGCTGATCGTGGGTCACCCGTTCATCGACATCTGGGCCGCGGTACGGCCGTCCGCGGTCGGCATAGCGGCCTGGCCGGAGGTGCCGCGCGGGCAGCCGTGGAAGGAAGGCGTGCTGGACGCGCTCGGCTGGCCGCCCGAAGTGCCGAAGGCCTGGCAGCGCATCCTGCGCTCGGTCACCAGCTACGCCGACCTGGAGCCGGCGCTGCTCGGCCGGGTCGAGGAGCTGATCGATTTCGTCACCATGCCGTCGGGCGCGTAGCTTTAGGTGACGGACCGACGACACGGGAGGGCCGATGACCAGCGATCCCGTGTTCAGCCAGGGCCAGCCCGGCAGGCGGGTCCAGGACGGCGAAGTGACCTCGGCGACGACCTGCTACCTAGGGGCAATCTTCCTCGGCCCGGTCATCCCGTTGGCGGTGTACGTGCTGCGGGCCCGGCGGTCGC
This sequence comes from uncultured Actinomycetota bacterium, assembly GCA_963781225.1. Classification (GTDB taxonomy): domain Bacteria; phylum Actinomycetota; class Actinomycetes; order Streptosporangiales; family Streptosporangiaceae; genus Palsa-504. The sequence continues at coordinate 89,230 of CAWAFD010000008.1, read as the reverse complement.
CATTCCTGCGCTACCACGTCGCCAAAGCGCTCAACCTGTCGCTCACCGTCACCCTGTACGCGGCATGCTGCCTGATCCTGGGTGGGCTGCTGCTGCTGGACTCTACGGCCGCCGCGCTGATCGTGGTGATCCCCATCGGCTTCGTCATCTGGCTGATCATGCTCAGGTACCTGCTGCGCGGCGTCGGCGCGGCCAGCCGCGACGAGCGCTTCGAGGTTCCGGAGTGGATCTGCGCCCGCTTCGTGCGCGACTGAACGAGCCGTGCGTGCCGCTGAGCGCCGTCACCGTGTGCCGCTGGGCTCCGTCACCGTAGGCCGCCGAAGTTCCCGACCCGATCGTGTGCCATTGCACGTCGTCATCATGTGCCTGTAGGCGTCATTTCGATGATCTTGTGCCAAAATGCGTCATTTTCGGCACCTTCCGGTACAAGATCACGGCTCTGGCACCTTTTGACCCATGATCACGGCCGACGTGCTGGATGGGGCGCGATGGTGGGCGGCGCGATGGTGGGCGGTGGCGTGACGAGTGGCGGGTGGCGGGCGATGTGGGTGGCGGGCTATGTGGGTGGTGCGCTACTCGGTCAGCTTGCGGGTGACCGCGTCGGCGAGCAGGCGGCCGCGGCGGGTCAGCACGATCCGGCCGTCGTCGAGGGCGCCGGGCTCCGCCAGTCCCTCGGCCACCACCGAAGGGGCATTCGCCCGGCCGGCTGGGCCGAGGATGGCGACCGGGCAGCCGCTATCCAGCCGCAGCCGCAACATGACCTGCTCTAGCTGCCGCTCGTCGGCGGACAGTACCTCCCGGGCCTGGCCAGGGCTGACCCCGGCGGCGATCCTGGATCCATAGCGATGCGGGTGCCGCACGTTCCACCACCGGGTCCCGCCCACGTGGCTATGCGCACCCGGGCCTATCCCCCACCAGTCGCCGTCGGTCCAGTACAGCAGGTTGTGCGCACACCGGGCGGCGTCGCCACCGGCGCTCCAGTTGGAGATCTCATACCAGCGGTACCCGGCCGCGCCCAGGACCTCGTCCGCGGTCAGGTAACGCTCAGCCAGCACGTCGTCGTCAGGCGAAGGGAGCTCACCGCGCCGGACCCGGGCGGCCAGCCGGGTACCGGTTTCCACGGTGAGCGCATAGGCAGAGATGTGGTCGGGCCCGGCGGCCAGGGCCGCGTCCAGCGAGCAGCGCCAGTCTGCGGCGGACTCGCCGGGCGTACCGTAAATCAGGTCCAGGCTGACATGCTCGAAGCCGGCGGCCCGGGCCCACTGGGCACATCGAGCCGGACGCCCTGGCTGATGCACCCGGTCCAGGACGGCGAGCACACCAGGCACGGCGCTTTGCATGCCGAACGAGACGCGGGTGATCCCCTGGGCGCGCAGATCGTTCAGCGCCGCCTCGTCGACGCTTTCCGGATTGGCCTCGGTGGTCACCTCGGCCCCCGGGCGCAGCCCGAACTCGGCGTCGATGGCCCGCAGGATGCCGCCCAGCGCGGCAGGCGGCAGCAGGGTCGGCGTGCCGCCGCCGAAGAACACCGTGCTGACTGGGAGGTCCGCAGCGCCCAGGACCCGCCGCGCGAACCTGATCTCGGCGATGGCCAGGTCCGGATAGCTGGCAGCCGACACCGGAGCCGGCGGTCCGCCGAGTTCGGCCGCGGTGTAGGTGTTGAAATCGCAGTAACCGCAACGGGTCGCACAGAACGGCACATGAACGTAGATACCGAACGGACGTTCTCCCAGGCCGGTGCGTGCGGCAGAGGGCAGCGACCCGTCCGCAGGAACGGGTTCTCCCTCGGGCAGGACACCTGGCATGCTGCCACGCTACCTGCGCTGGTGCAGATGGACGGCACCAAGGCGACCACATTGGCGATTCGCGCGCTTAGACTGATTGGTGTCCGCGTTTTTCTCCAGGCACGAGGTGGATTGCGTCGACAGGAGGCATCGTTGGCAGATAACGAGTCGGACTGGTCGGCCCGGGACGCAAAGTCCCAGGACACCAGGCAGAGCAGCTGGCCCACGGCCAGCCGGCTTCCGACGGCCGCGAGCCAGGTCCCGCCCGCGGCGCCTACCCCGGCGCCCGCGCCGGCGGACGCACGGGCGCAGCCACGCGAGCAGGAGCCCGAGCCAACCCAAGCGCAGCCTCACGCGCAAACACAGGCGCAGACCCGGCAGATGCCGCCCGAAGGGCACCCGGCGGCGACCGCGGGCTATCCGGCTCGGCCAGCTGGCTATCCCATCCCGCCTGCCGGTTACCCGGTCCCGCCCGCGGGCTATCAGGTCCCGCCGGCCGGGTACCAGGCGCCGCCAGCCGGGTACCAGGCGCCGCCAGCCTGGCTATCCGGTGCCGTACCCGGGTTACCCGGCGGCGCCCGGATACGGGCTTGCGCAGGGCGGTTTCCAGCCGCGGATGAACCCAGCCATGCGCGCCGCGTCGACCGACCGGGATCGCGCCGTCGACGTGCTCAAGGCTGGCTTCGCCGAGGGCCGGCGGAGCCAGGACGAGTACAACGACCGGATGGGCCGGGCATATACGGCCCGAACCTATGGCGAGCTTGCGGCGCTCACCGCCGACCTGCCCGCAGGGGCCATGCCGATGGCCTACCCGGTCCCCATGTACTCACCGCCGACGACCACCAACTCGCTGGCCCGGGCTTCGCTGATCCTGGGCATCGCCGAGTTCTGCACGATGGGGCTGACCGCCATCCCCGCGATCATCTGCGGCCACCTGGCCAAGCGCGAGATGCAGATGACTGCCCAGCGTGGCGACGGGATGGCCACGGCCGGGCTGGTGCTCGGCTACATGGCCGTGGCCTTTTGGGCCATCTTGATCGCGCTCGCTATCGTGGGCGCCGTGGTCTCCGCCTCCCAGGGCGGCGGTTAGAGCAGGTCCGCGGCGAATTCCGTTTCTCCCGATCCGGGCGTCATAGCCGGATAGGACCGCTGGCCGTGCGTGACCAGGGTGGACCGGAACGCTGCCGTCACCTTCGCCGCATTCGCCAGCCGCCTCCGGGGTATCACGATGCCATCGCAGGCGGTGCCGCCGACCGCGGCCCTCATTACGTCGGTGACCAGCACAGCGGCCATCTTCTCCGGGCTGGGAGCGGCCACGACTGCCGCCCGGTACATCAGGCTGGCCGGGGTGGCCAATCTGAACACCTCACTCAACAAAGTCAACCAGGACTACGAAAACCTGGGCAAGGCTCTCAATTCGTGACGCTACCGGGCGGCTGAACGCGTCATTGGCACTCCTGCGACGTGCCGCGCGTCTACAATCAAGAGAGGCGTCGCTGGGAGGCTCCACGTGGCATACGGTCCGGGTCAGGAAGATCCGCCTTATCCCGTGCCGCCTGCCTCGCCTGATGGTCAGGGTGGTGTCTGGTACACCGACGGCGGCTACCCCGTCGCTGGCACACCTGCCGGGCCGTTCGGAGTTCCGGTGCCATACGGGGTGAACCCGGGCTGGCTGGCGGGCAGCGCGGATCGCGAGCGCACCGTGGGTGTCCTGCGGGCCGCCTTCACCGAGGGACGGCTCACCCAGGACGAGCTCGACGAGCGGATCAGCCGGACCTACGCCTCGCGCACCTACGGCGACCTGTGGGAGCTGACCGCGGACCTGCCGTCGGGGCCGCTGCCCTACCCGCACATGATTCCGCCGGGCGCGCCCTTCCGGCAAGACCTGGCTGTGCCGCAGGCCTCCTCGCCGCCGAGCGCCTGGAGCTCGGCCGCCGCGCTCGTCATCACCGCGCTGGTGATCTTCACACTGGCCGCGCTGGTCACCGCCATCGCCACCGCGCACGCCCAGCCAATGCCGTTCCAGCACGTCCAGCACGCCTACCTGGCGCCGTACATCACCGGCACCGGCAAGGCCTGACGCCGCCCGGGCGGGTGCAGCTGAGCGAGCGCAAATCGCAGGCCGTTCGGCCGTATTGTGCTCGCACTCAGCGTGGCTTGCGGTCGCCCTGTCCCGTGGACAGAGCCGCGACGAAGGCCTCCTGAGGGACGTCGACGCGGCCGATGGTCTTCATCCGCTTCTTGCCCTCCTTCTGCCTCTCCAGCAGCTTGCGCTTACGGGTGATGTCACCGCCGTAGCACTTGGCCAGGACGTCCTTGCGCAGCGCGCGGATGTTCTCCCGGGCGATGACGCGCGCGCCCACGGCCGCCTGGATCGGCACCTCGAACTGCTGCCGCGGGATCAGCTCCTTGAGCTTGGCTGCCATCGACAGGCCGTACTCGCGGGCGTTGTCCGCGTGCACGATCTGGCTGAACGCGTCCACCGGCTGCCCCTGCAGCAAGATGTCGACCTTGACCAGGTCGGCCTGCTGCTCGCCGTCGGGCTCGTAGTCGAGCGAGGCGTATCCGCGGGTGCGGGACTTGAGCTGGTCGAAGAAGTCGAAGATGATCTCGGCCAGGGGCAGCGTGTAGCGGATCTCGACCCGGTCCACGGACAGGTAGTCCATGCCGATCAGGGCGCCGCGCCGGCTCTGGCACAGCTCCATGATGGTGCCGATGTAATCGGCCGGGGAGATGACCGTGGCCCGCACGACCGGCTCATAAACCCGGTCGACCTTGCCCTTGCCCGGCTCGCTGCCGCCGGGGAAGTCGCTCGGGTTGGTGACCCGGATCTCCATGCCGGTGTCCATGAGCACGCGGTAGACCGCGTTCGGCGCGGTGGAGATCAGCGACAGGTCGAATTCACGCTCCAGCCGCTCGCGCACGATCTCCATGTGCAGCAGCCCCAGGAAGCCACAGCGGAAGCCGAAGCCGAGCGCGTCGCTGGTCTCCGGCTCATACAGCAGGGCCGCGTCGTTCAGGCGCAGCTTGTCCAGGGCGTCGCGCAGGTCCGGGTAGTCGTCCCCGTCGACCGGGTACAACCCGGAGAAGACCATCGGCCGGGGGGTGGAGTAGCCGGCCAGCGCCTCGGTGGCGGGGTGGCTCGCGGTGGTCACGGTGTCGCCGACCCGGGCCTGGCGGACGTCCTTGACGCCGGTGATCAGGTAGCCCACCTCCCCGGCGCCCAGACCCTCGCTGGGCTTGGGCTCGGGCGAGATGACGCCGACCTCGAGGGTCTCGTGCGCCGAGCCGGTGGACATCATCAGGCTGCGCTCACGCCTGGTCAGCCGCCCGTCGATCACGCGAACGTAGGTGACCACCCCGCGGTAGGTGTCGTAGACCGAGTCGAAGATCAGGGCCCGGGCCGGGGCGCCCGGGTCACCCTGTGGCGCCGGGACCAGCCGGACGATCTCGTGCAGCAGCTCTTCGACGCCCTCGCCGGTCTTGGCGCTGACCCGCAGCACCTCGCCCGGATCGCAGCCGATGATCCCGGCGAGCTCGGCCGCGTACCGGTCGGGCTGCGCGGCCGGCAGGTCGATCTTGTTCAGGACCGGGATGATCCTCAGGTCAGCGTCCAGCGCCATGTACAGGTTGGCCAGCGTCTGCGCCTCGATGCCCTGGGCCGCGTCGACCAGCAGCACCGCACCTTCGCAGGCGGCGAGGCTGCGGGAGACCTCGTAGCTGAAGTCGACGTGCCCCGGGGTGTCGATGAGGTTGAGCACGTAGTCCTGGCCGTCGCTCGCCCAGGGCAGCCGGACGGCCTGGGACTTGATGGTGATGCCGCGCTCGCGCTCGATGTCCATCCGGTCCAGGTACTGCGCCCGCATCTGGCGGCCCTCCACCACCCCGGTGAGCTGCAGCATCCGGTCCGCCAGCGTCGACTTGCCGTGATCGATGTGGGCGATGATGCAGAAGTTCCTGATCACGGCCTGATCGGTATGGGCCGGAGTCGGGCGCGCCGGACCGCCCGCACGGGCCGGCTGGCCGGGTCGGGCTGTCTGGCCGGGGCGAGCTTTGGCGTCCGGCTGGCTGGTCGAGCTGGTAGGTGGCACACGCTTCCGTTCGGGTTACTCGCCGCGCTCGCGGCGGCCTGGCTCGTGGCGGGCCTCTCGTAACGGGCCTGAGAGTTCCATGATTCCATGCCGGGTGGGATGCCCTGGCCAGCCGCCCGTGGGCCTCTGGTCTGGTCTATCAGCCTCTGGTTTGAGTACGGGGGCCAGTCTCGGATACGCTTCTACGTCGCGTCACCCACAGACAACCCTGAAGGACTCCCACGCGTGGCGAATATAAAGTCTCAGATTAAGCGCAACAAGCAGAACGAAAAGGCGCACCAGCGGAACAAGGCCACCAAGTCGTCGCTTCGGACGTCGGTGCGCAAGTTCCGTGAGGCCGCGGACGAGGGCAACGTGGACCAAGCCGGTCTCGCGCTGCGCGATGCCTGCCGCCAGCTGGACAAGGCGGTGAGCAAGGGCGTCATCCACAAGAACCAGGCCGCGAACCGCAAGTCGGCGATCGCCAAGCGGTACGCCGAGCTGTCGGCCAGCTAGGCCCCCGGTCGTTTCGCAATCCGCGCCGCTACACGTCCTCGTGCCCGGCGCGGGCTGCGACGATCCTGCGTATCGCCCGTTCTAGCGCATAGGCCGCAGAGGCCGACTCGCCCTTGACCTGTGCGTCGGCTTCGGCGACGGCGTGCAGCGCCCGGGCGATGCCATCGGGGTGCCAGCCGCGGAGCTGCTGGCGCACCCGGTCAATCTTCCATGGCGGGGCGCCGACCTCGGCCGCGAGTGCCGCGCTGCCCACGCCCCGGGGGGCGGACCCGACCCGGCCAAGCAGGCGTACCCCCTGGGCCAGCGCACTGCAGATGAGCACGGGTGAGACGCCAGTAGCCAGGGCCCAGCGCAGCTGCTCCAGGGACTGCGCCAGGTGTCCCTCCACGGCCCGGTCGGCCACGGTGAAGCCGGTCGCCTCGGCCCGGCCCCGGTAGTACCGGGCGACCACCGCCTCGTCGATGCTCCCCTCGGTGTCCGCGGCCAGCTGGTCGCAGGCGGCCGCGAGCTCGCGCAGGTCCGATCCGACCGCGTCCAGCAGAGCCCGCGCGGCGCCGTCGTCGGCCCGCTTGCCCGCACGCCGGAACTCCGACCGGATGAAGTCCAGTCGCTCACCGAACCTGGTCACCTTGGGGCACTCGATCACCCGGGGCCGGGCCTTCTTGGCGGTGGCCAGCAGGTCTTTGCCCTTGGCCCCGCCCGCGTGGGTCAGGATCAGGGCGACGTCCGGGGCCGGATCGGCTAGGTACCGGGTGAGTTCGGCCGAGATGTCTTTGGTGGCGTTCTGCGCGGCCCGCAGCACCAGCACGCATCCCCCGCCGAACAGCGACGGCGAGGTCAGCGAGCCCAGCTCACCGGCTTCCAGGGTGTTTGTCTCCAGGTCGTGCACGTCGCCGGCCACCCCGGCGGCACGGGCGGCGGCGACCAGGTCGTGCACGCAGCGGTCGACGAGGAACTCCTCCTCACCGACGATGAGCGTGACCGGGGCGGTACCGAGAACCGCCTGGCTGTCTACCGGGGTGCGCGTGGCCATGACCGCAGCATGCCATGCCGGCCGGGTCCTTGCCGAACTGAACCCTGCGCCGGACTGATGCGCCAGCCGGGCTCAGGCGACCGGCTCGCCGCCGCGCCAGACCCGGCGCGGCTGCAGTCCGTAGGACCAGACAAACGCGCCTTCGTGGTCGGCGTCCCACAGCACCATGTCGGCCAGGCGGCCGCGGACCATGGCGCCGCGGTCTGGGGCGCGCAGCGCGTGCGCACCGCCGATGGTGGCGGCGCGGAGGGCTTCCTCCACGCTCATCCCGAAGCACGACACGGCCAGCGCGATGACCAGCGCCATCGAGGTGATACCGGTGCCGCCTGGGGTGTGATCGGAGCCGAGCGCGACGGCCACGCCCTTGTCCAGCAGCGCGCGGACCGGCGGCCGGCTGTTGGTCTGCAGGGCCGTGCCCGGGCAGACGACAGCAGCCACACTCGCCTGGGCCAGCGCGGCGACGTCCTCTTCGGTGGCCCGGTGCAGCAGGTCGGCCGAGGCGCAGCCCATCTCGGCGGCCAGCCGGGCCGCCCCGGTACGCGAGTCACCGCACGCGTGCAACCGAGGCAGCAGGTTGGACCGGCGGCCCGCGTTCAGCACCCAGCGGGCCTCGTCCTCGGTGAACCGGCCGTCCTCGCAATACACATCCACGCTGTCCGCGCCGAGGGCCGCGGCGTCCGCGCACCACGAGCCGACCGCGTCGATGTAGTCGCGGCGGCGGCCGAAGAACTCCGGCGGCACCGCGTTCGCGGCCAGGAACGTCACGTGCACCCGCGGCATGCCCTGCTCATCCTCAAGGCCCCGCAGCATCCGGACGTCCGCCAGCTCGCCGTCCCGGGTCAGGTGATACCCGGTCTTGGCCTCCAGGGTGGTCGTGCCGGAGCGCAGCCAGCGGCCCAGCCGCTCTCGCACCGCGTTGCACAGGGTCCAGGGATCCGTGCCGCGGGTGACGGTGACGGTGGACGCCACGCCGCCGCCCGCGGCGGTGATCTCGGCAGGCGAGGAGCCGTTGGACCGCATGGCGAGCTCGGCCCAGCGGTTGCCAGCGTAAACCGGGTGTGTGTGAGCGTCGATAAGCCCGGGGGTGACGAGGCCGCCGCCGAGGTTCTCGACGTGGTCAACGTCGACGATGTCGTCGACAACTCCGGGAATGCGCCGCGGCAAATCCGCCGCCTGGCCGACCCATGCGATCCGCTCATCGGCCGCGACGATGGCGGCGTTGCTGAGTATTTCGGATCCTGTCCACAATCGACCGATGTTGGTCAGCAGCCGAACAGTCACCGGCAGTCCCCCCCGGGACGGGTGATCCCAAACGCCATGTGCGTCCACCTGCCATGACATGTGCGCGCCGGGCGAACCGGCGAGCACTGACGAGCTAAGTCCCGCATCGTGCGTACGTGGCCCCGCGCGGGTACGGCAGCCAACATATCGATCCAGACACGCTATTGCACCGCTACCACCGCAGACAAGGCTTCCAGCGAAATGCCGGACCATATCTCCAAGTGTCCTTTTAGGCGCCCTTAATTGGTGAGAAAGGGCGACCAAACATGACCGTTTTCGGGCGAGCAGCAGGACACAAACGTCTGGCCCGGCGTGGCGCAGGGGCCGAGTGTGTGGGCGGGGACGCCGTCAGGACAGCGGCGCGACGGCGCCGACGGCCTCGAGCTGCGCGGCCAGGCCGGGCGGAACCCGTGCCTCGAGCCGGGTGCCGTCGGCCACATGCTCGGCCTCCAGCACCTCGCCCTCGGCATGGGCCCGGGCTACCAGGTCGCCGCGGCTATAGGGCACGACCAACTTGACCTGGACGTCGAGCCGCGGCAGCGCGGCCTCGATGACCTCGGACAGGGCAGCCACGCCCGCCCCGGTCTTGGCCGAGACCGACAGGCTGCCCGGCTCGCGGGTAAGCAGGCCATGCAGCACTACCGGGTCGGCCGTGTCGATCTTGTTGACCACGATGAGCTCGGGCACCCGCCCGGCGCCGATCTCGGCCAGCACGCCGCGGACGGCGGCGATCTGCGCCTCGGGCTCGGGGTCGGAGCCGTCTACCACGTGCACGATGAGGTCGGCGTCGGCGGTCTCCTCCAGCGTGGAGCGGAACGCCTCGACCAGCTGGTGCGGCAGGTGCCTGACGAACCCGACCGTGTCGGTCAGCGTGTAGTCGCGGCCGGACGGGGTCTGGGCCCGCCGGACGGCCGGGTCCAGGGTGGCGAACAGTGCGTCCTCGACCAGCACCCCGGCGCCGGTCAGCGCGTTGAGCAGACTGGACTTGCCCGCGTTGGTATACCCAGCGATGGCGACCGACGGCACCTCGCGGCGGCGGCGCCGTCCTCGCTGCACCTTGCGGCCGGTTGAGTAACCGTTGATGTCCTTCTGCAGCCGGGAGATGCGGGCCCGGAGCCGCCGCCGGTCCGTTTCCAGCTTCGTCTCGCCGGGGCCGCGGGTGCCGATGCCACCGCCGCCGGCCACCCGGCCACCCGCCTGCCGGGACAGCGACTCGCCCCAGCCGCGCAGCCGCGGCAGCATGTACTGCAGCTGGGCCAGTTCGACCTGGGCCTTACCCTCGCGGCTGCGCGCGTGCTGGGCGAAGATGTCGAGGATCAGTGCGGTCCGGTCGATCACCTTGACCTGGACCACGCTCTCCAGGCGGCGCAGCTGGCTTGGGGTGAGCTCGCCGTCGCAGATCACGGTGTCGGCCTCGGCCGCGGCCACGATGCCTGCGAGCTCACGAGCCTTGCCGGAGCCCACGTAGGTGGCGGCGTCGATGTGGCTGCGCCGCTGGATCAGGCCGTCGAGCACCTCTGAGCCGGCCGTCTCGGCCAGCCTGCTCAGCTCGCGGAGTGAGTTCTCCGCGCTGGCCAGACTGCCTTCGGCCCACACCCCGATCAGGACGACCCGTTCCAGCCGCAGCGCGCGGTACTCGACCTCGCTGATGTCCTGCAGCTCTGTGGAGAGCCCCGCCACCCGCCGTAGCGCGTGGCGTTCTTCCAGATCCAGCTCGCCGAGGTCCGGCTGCTCGTTATAGACCGTACTCATCGTCCTCCGAGGAAAGTGCTAACCCGTCCCCCGATGGTGCCACGCGGCGGACAGGATTTCACTTGGTTAACACCCCGGCAGGCGCATATGTGCCCGGCGCCAATACCGCGCGCCAGGAAACTGGCAGCGGTGTGGCCTGCGCGGCCAGGGTGGGTGAAAACTACTAGGGAGTTTCCCTAGGGGTTTTGCTCTCGGCGAGACCGAAAATGAATACATCAGCTGGGAATGACCGAGAGACGGAGACCCCGAAATGAGCACCCAGTTTTACACCCCAGACGACCAGGCCACGATCCAGCAGGAGACCCCGCGGACCTCGGACCGGAACGCCAGGACCGCACCCATCACGCCGGCAACCACCGTCAGGCGCATCGGTGTCGGCGTCGACGCAGGCAAGCTGTGGGCGGGCGGCGCCGCGACTGCCGTCGTCACCGGCCTGGTGGCGCTGGTGGGCGTGCTGGTCAGCCGCTGGCTGTTCCACCTCCCGGTGCTGGCTCCCAGCCAGGACGGCGCCTACGGCGACGTGCGCACGACCGCGCTGATCGTGATCGCGATGGTGGCGGCCGTGGTCGCGACCGGGCTCGTCCATCTGCTGATGCTGGGCACCTTGAAGCCGCTGCTGTTCTTCGGCTGGATCTGGGCCCTGTTCACCACGATCACCGTGATCTACCCGTTCAGCACCACCGCCTCGCTTGACGCCAAGATCGGCACGGCCGTCGTCAACCTGGCCATCTGTGTCGTGGCCGCCACGCTGGTCGGCGGGGTCGCGTCGCGATCCATCCCGGAGCCGACGCCCACGCGCCGCAGCTCCGTGCCCTCCTACGACCACACCCTCTACCGCTGAAGGGGCCGCGGCACCCAGCCGGGCCGCTCAGACCGCAGTGGGCTGGTGCCACTGCTCGACGAAGCGTCGCAGCTGCTGCCGTCCGCGCAGACCGCTCTTGGCGTAGACGTTGCCCAGGTGGTACTCCACGGCCTTGCGGCTGATGTACAGCTCGGCCGCGATCTCCGGGTTGGACATTCCCTTCCCGACCAGGTGAGCTACTTCCGTCTCCCGGCTGGTCAGCGCCAGGACGGACTGCTCCTGCGCCGACCGGCCCGGCAGGTTGCAGGCCGTCAGCTCCTCTTCGACCCGGGCGATGAACGGGGTGGCCCGCAGTGCCCGGTACATGTCCCCGGCCCGGCGCAGCCGCTCGATCGCCTCCCGCCGGTGGCCGGTGCGCCGCAGCAGCCGGCCGTGAGCCAGCAGCAACCGGGCGGTGTGGACCGGGCTGTACGGGCTCGCGGCGGCATCCTCGCCGCGGCCATAGATCAGCCGCGCCTCGTCCAGGTCACCTCGCTGCTCGGCCAGCCACCCCTCCAGCCAGGCCAGCGCCGGAGCCAGGTAGCTGGCCTCACCGTTGTCGGCGCGCAGCTGACCCAAGACCGCAGCCGCCTGGTCCAGCTGACCCGACCCGGCCAGGCCCTCCGCGAGCAGCGGCCGCCACAGCACACCCCACACCCGGCTGCGGCCATCCAGCGCCGCGGCGTCCTGCCAGGAGCCAAGGCCGTCGGCCATGCCCAGATAGTCTCCGGCTGCCTGGCACACCAGGGCCCGGGCCACCCCCGCGAACAGGCGTTCCTGGCCGTAGTCAACCCGCTCCGCGGCCTCCTCGGCCAGCCGGGCGTGCCGCTCGGCTTCGTCGACCGCGCCGCGTCCAGCCGGCACGACCACGGCCGCCAGGTGCACCAGCGGCCGATCGAACCGCCGCGGGTGGATCGTGGCGGCGGACAGTCCCTGCTCGGCGGTGAGGAGCACGTCGTCCCAGGCGCCAGCCAGGTACTGAGCCATCGCCAGATAGAAATAGGCGCGCAAGCCGAGCGTCAGGGTGGCGCCCTGGCGCGCCAGGGCCAGGCTGGCGGTGAGGTCCTCGATGGCAGGCCCCAGTTCCCCGGCCAGCAGGCGGAGCATCCCCCGGTACGACAGCCCGTCCACGTCGATCACGTTCACCCGCGCCGGGTCGGCCTCCACGTGAGCGAGCTCAGCCAGGCCGGCCCGGGGCCCGGCTACCTGGGAGGCGCCAATGGCGATCCGGGTCCGGGTCCGGCTGGCAGCCGCCGGGTCGAGCGTGCCGCCCTCCAGCGCTCGCCGCCCGAAAGCCACCACCTTCTCCCCGTCGCCCAGAAGGGTGTAGGTACTAGCCAGCCGGTTGGCAATCATGGCGGCCAGCGGCTGACGGCCAGGGTCGTCCCGCGCCTGCGCCAAGGCCGTGGTGAACTGCCGTTCCGCATCCGCGAGCTGGCCGGAGGAGAAGGCCATCGTGCCCAGCACGCAGCTGCGCAGCGGGGAGAACCCGGCTGCCTCCACCACCTCGCGCAGGGCCAGCCCGCGGGACTCCTCGACCAGCATCAGGTGCAGCGCCGCGGTGAGCAGCCGCCGTTCCCGGTCCACCAGGGCCGGGGAGATGTCCGATGCCCATTGCAGGTGGGTGGCGGCCAGCGCCAGGCGGCCGTCTCCGGCCTCCGCGCTGGCCAGCTGCTCCAGCTGTGCGGCCAGGGGTTCGTCCGGCTGGTCAAGGGCGGCTACCCGGTGCTCCCATGACGCGGCCTCGCCGACCACCGAGGCGGCGCGGGAATGCAGCGTGCGGCGCCTGGTCACCGTCATGGCAGCGTAGATGGCGTCCCGGACCAGCAGGTGGCGGATCGCCACGGGACACGACGGCTCCTCCGGCCACCAGTCCACCAGGCCGGCCGCCACCGCCGGCTCGATCGCGGCGCTGGGCGAAGCGATTTGCGCCGCGTGGCCGAGCTGGGCCAGGGGCACGCGCAGGTTCAGCACCGCGAGCATCTCAAGGATGACCCGGCTTTGGGACGGGAGCCCGCCCAGGTGCTCGCCGATCGCGGCGGACAGCGACCGGGGCAGCGCGAGCCGTGCGGGCGTTTGCGGGTCGAAGCCGGACCCCTCGGTCAGCACGGTGCGCAGATACAGCGGATGACCTCCGGTGCCCTGGTACAGCCGCCTGGCCACTTCCTCGTTCACCGGTCCGGCGAGGGCGGTGGCCAGCGACGCAACCTCATCGGAGTTCAGGCCGCCCAGCCACAGCCGCAGCCGGTGCTCGACGCTGGACAGCAGGCGCTGGCCCGCATCGTCCAGGCGGTCGCCGGTCCCCCGGTAGGTCACCACGGCGACCACCGGGTCGACTGACAGGCGCCGCAGCATGAATGTCAGCGCCTCGACCGACTTGCGGTCCGCCCACTGCAGGTCCTCGATCACGATCGCGACCGGTCCGTGCGCCTGCAGTTCCCCCGCTACCTCCAGGAACCGGGCGCCCACGGCAAACGATGAGACGGCCGAGCCGTCGTGGCCGGCCTGTCCGAACTCCGGGAAGGGAGCCCCGGCCGCTCGCAGCAACTGCTCGATGAGGCCGAAATCCAGATCGGCCTCGACCTGGCTCGCCCGGGCGGCAAGCACCCTCCAGCCGCTGGCACCGGCCAGGCAGCGGCGGACCAGAGCCGTCTTCCCGACCCCTGGATCTCCATCGATGGCCACCAGCCACGGCTGCCCTGCTTCGGCTGCGGCCATGACCTCCGCGACCCGGGTCAGCTCCGCCGCCCGGCCCACGAAGACATCGAGCGGCATCTGCCGGTCCTGCACCGTCTACCTCGCTCCCCGACGCAGCGTCGGCAACAACCGACGTATATGAGCGTAACCACGAGCGAAAGGGCGCACCATCACCGGGCCTGGAAAGCCCGAGACCGCCGGCCCGGCGCCTGCTAGGCGAAAGCGGCGCGGGTGGCGGCCCGGCCGGCCTCGAACGCGGCGGCCAGGAGCTTGCCGTCGGTGGCCAGGCGGCTGACGTAAGGCGTTCCGGCGGCGGGACGGATGGAGAATACGGCGGGCCCGTTGGTCTCGGCAAGCCCGGTGGGTCCGTTGGTCTCGGCGGGCCCCCTGGTCCCGGCCGCGGAGCTGGCCGGACGGGGGGCGGCTCCGGCGGATTGGTAGGCGGCCAGGCGCCGGTCGTCTTCGGCCAGGCGGACGTCGCGGCCCAGCAGGGCGGCGCGCAAGGCGGAGGTCTCGCGGCGCAGGGTGGTGCGGGTAAGCAGGCGAAGCGACCGGGCGGGCGGCCGGTCACCGGGAACGGTGACCGGCTCGCGGCGGGAGCGGAGCACCAGGACGTGCGTGGCACCCTGGGCCAGCGCCGTGCGGTACGGGACCGACTCCGACACCCCGGCGTCGTAGAAACGGCGGCCGGCCAGCTCGACCGGCGGCCCGGCCAGCAACGGCAAGGCGGCGCTGGCCCGCAGGGCCAGCCTCAGGTCGGCCGGGGTGGCGACGAACGGCCGCAGATCGGTCGAGGCGCCGGTGGCGGCGTCGGTGGCCAGCGGGTGGTACTCCACCGGGCTGGCCAAGATGGAGGCGAAGTCCATCGGGAACTCGGTCTGATAGAGCTCCTCGATCAGCATGCGGATGTCGGCCACCGGGCGGCCGCGCAGCCAGGCGGACTTGCGGATCATGGTCCGGGCGTAGCCGGGCTCGGTCCAGCCGCGCAGCCCTTCGGGCCGGCTCGACAGCAGCCAGGCGGCCGTGATGGCCCCAGCCGAGGCGCCGTACACGGCGTCGAACGCGCCGACCAGGCCAAGCTCGTGCAGGGCCAGCGCCATCCCGGCCGAGATCGTGCCACGCATGCCACCGCCCTCGATGGCCAGCGCCACCCGGAGCCCGTCATCGCGCGCGCCGGGCCGGCTCCCCTCGCCGGCCCGCCCCGCCACCACGTCAAGCACGGAGTCACGCTTCATGATCATGGGCCTTTCGGCTACATAGCGGTCGAAAATGCCCATGATCATGGTCGCGCGGGGCGGTCACGGCTGGGAGGGCTGGGGCGGGGCGGCAGGGGTGAGGCGGTGCAGGGCTTCGGGCAGGGGGCCGTCGTGGACCACGGTGAGGCGATGGGTGGCGCGGGTGATGGCGACGTACAGGTCGTGGCCACCGGCAGGCGAGCTGGCCCAGATCCCGGCCGGGTCGGCCAGCACCACCCGGTCGAACTCCAGGCCCTTGGCCTGGCCCACGGTCAGCAGGGCGACCGGCGCGTCCAGCACCTCGGCCTGGTCCCCGGGCACCGCCGACGGCAGGACCTGCGCCAGCTCGGCGATCCGGGCCGCGGGCGCGATCACGGCCAGCCGGCCGCCGTCGCCCATGTCGGCGAGCTCGGCGGCCACCACCGCCGGGACTCCTGCCAGGCCAGCGACCGCGACCGGGGCGACGCCCTCCTCGCGCACCGACTCGGGCGGGCGTTCGTCCGGGGCCACCGCGGCCAGCACGTCGGTGGCCAGGGCCATGATCTCGGCCGGGGTCCGGTAGTTGACGGTCAGCCGCTCCTCGCGCCAGCGGCCTTGCACATAGGTGTCGAGCATCTGCGCCCAGGAGCGGGCGCCGGCCGCGCTCCCCCGCTGGGCCACGTCCCCCACCACGGTCAGCGACCGGGTCGGGATCCGGCGCATCACCATCCGCCAGGCCATCGCGGACAGCTCCTGCGCCTCGTCCACGATGACGTGCCCGTAGGCCCAGTTCGGGTCGGCCCAGGCCCGTTCGGCGGTGGTCAGCTGCTGGCCCGTGTCGCGGTTCCAGTCGGCCAGGGTGGCGGCATCCACGAACCCCTGCCCCTCCAGGCCGGTGATCTCGAGCACTTCGGCGGCGTACTTCTCCTCCAGCCGCCGCTCTCGCTCGGCCGCACGCCGCCGCGCCTTGTCCGCCGAGTCGTCGGTACCGAGCAGCTGAGCGGCCTCATCCAGCAGCGGGACGTCGGCCACGGTCCACGCATCGGGATGAGCAGGCCGGTGCAGCGCCGCCCGTTCGGCCGCAGTAAAACCGGACGCGGCGGCGCGGATGGCACCTTCCGCGGCCAGCAGCCCGGCCACCAGCCGCTGGGGGGTCAGGAACGGCCAGAGCCCGTCGATGGCCGCGCGTACCGGCGGCTCGTCCCACAGCCGGGCCCGGGTGTACGGGATGTCGTCGGAATCGAGCGGGCGGCCGAGCGCCCGGGCCTCGGCGGCGGCCAGCGCGCTGAGCAGGTCGGTGACGAAGAGCTTGCGCGCCACGTTGTGTGGCTTGCGGGTGCCGCGGGCGCGGTCCCGGGCACGCAGCACGGTCTCGCGCGGCACGGTCATGTCCACGCCGTCGACGGTGACCTCCAGGTCACCCGCCGGCAGCTGCTGCCGGGCCCGCACCGCGCGGCGCAGCACCCCAGCCATCCGGGGGTCGCCCTTGACCATGGCGGCGTCGGGGTCGTCGTCGGGTGCGGCGCTGACCCCGGGGAACAGTTCGGCGATCGAGCTGAGCACGACGTCGGTCTCACCCAGCGAGGGCAGCACCTGGCTGATGTAACGCAGGAAGGTGGTGTTCGGGCCGATGACCAGGACGCCACGGCGCTCCAGCGTGCGGCGGTGGGTGTACAGCAGGTACGCGGCCCGATGCAGCGCGGCCACGGTCTTGCCGGTACCCGGGCCACCCTGGACGACCAGGACGCCCTGCAGCGCCGACCGGATGACCCGGTCCTGCTCGGCCTGGATGGTGGCGACCACGTCGCTCATCCGGCCGGTCCGGCGGCTGGTGATGCTGGCGATCAGCATGGCCTCGCCGGACAGGCTCCGGCGGTCGCTTTCCGGGAGCTGGTCCAGGTCGAAGACCTCGTCGTCGACCCCGGTGACGGCGCGTCGCCTGGTGTAGATGTGGCGGCGCCGGATCAGCCCGTGCGGATCTTTCGGGGTCGCCGCGTAGAACGGCTGCGCGGCCGGGGCACGCCAGTCGATAAGCCGCGGCTCGTGCTCGTCGTCCCGCAACCCGATCCGGCCGATGTACAGGGTGCCCGCTCGTTCAGCGGTGGGCTGCGCGTCGGTGCGGCCGAAGCACAGGCCGTACTCCACCGCGTTCAGCTGGGCCAGCCGCCGGGCCTGCTCAGCCGCGGTGATGTCGCGCTCGACCCGGGCCTGGAAGGTCCCCCCAGCCCCGCCACTACCCTGGGTCTGCGCGAGCGCCCGCTCGGTCCGGTCCCGCGCCTCGTCGAGCAGCCGATAAAGCGTATCGAGGTACGCCTGCTCGGCGCTGATAGCCGTCACGCCAGGAGAATTGGTTTGACTGAGCGTCATATTCCTTGGTATACTTTCGACAGTTTATATCGGGCGTTCAAAGGTGAGTGGGCCGACCGGTAGGGGATATAGAAGCTTATCACCCCGCACCAGGTCCCGGTAGCGCCAGACGCCGATCTTCCGGCGACTCTCCAGCTCAGTACCATTGCGGCAATCGGCACGAAAGACCATCCGGGTATTGCGGAATTGCCGCCCATTTACCACTGCCGATGAACCTGAATTACTTTTCTCGCGAATTAGCGAGGCCATTACCGAGGTCCGCGGCGCGCGATTTCCCGCTGGTCCCCCTGCCCTCGCCGGAGCGGGCCGCCTAGGATGTAGAGGCACAAGCCGGGAGGAGCATAAAACATGCCGGGAACCGAACGCGTAGAGATCACAGGCCCGTACGGCGATCGCTACGACGAGATCCTGACGCCGCAGGCCATTGACCTCATCGCCGTCCTCCACGCCGAGCTCGGCCCACGCCGGGCCGAGCTGCTGGCCGCGCGCCGGCGCCGCCAGGCCGAGCTTTCCGGCGGGGCCATGCTGGACTTCCTCCCCGAGACGGCCGACATCCGGGACGACCCGGCCTGGCGGGTCGCCGAACCCGCCCCGGGCCTGGTCGACCGCCGGGTAGAGATCACCGGGCCCACCGACAAGAAGATGACGATCAACGCCCTCAATTCCGGGGCCAACGTGTGGCTGGCCGATTTCGAGGACGCCAATACCCCGCTGTGGGACAACATGATCAGCGGCCAGCTCAACCTCAAAGACGCGCTGGACCGGACCGTTGATTTCCGCTCTGCCGACGGCAAGGAGTACGCGCTCCGGCCGGATGAGGAACTGGCCACGATCGTGGTCCGGCCGCGCGGCTGGCACCTGGACGAGAAGCACATCCTCATCGACGGCGCGCGCGCCTCGGGAAGCCTGACCGACTTCGCCCTGTACATGGTGGCCAGCGCCCAGCGCCAGCTCGACAAAGGCAAGGGCCCCTACTTCTACCTGCCCAAGATGGAAAGCCATCTCGAGGCACGGCTATGGAATGACGCCTTCAACCTGGCCCAGGACGCCCTGGACATCCCGCGGGGCACGATCCGGGCCACGGTGCTGATCGAGACGATCCCGGCCGCGTTCGAGATGGAAGAGATCCTCTACGAGCTGCGGGAGCATTCCTCCGGGCTGAACGCGGGCCGCTGGGACTACCTGTTCAGCGTGATCAAGAAGTTCCGCACCCGGGGCCGGGATTTCGTCTTGCCCGAGCGGAACTCCGTCACGATGACCGCCCCGTTCATGCGGTCCTACACTCAGCTGCTGGTCAAGACGTGCCACCGGCGGGGCGCGCACGCCATGGGCGGGATGGCCGCGTTCATCCCGAGCCGGCGCGATCCCGAGGTCAACGCCAAGGCGCTGGCCAAGGTCCGGGAGGACAAGACGCGCGAGTCGCAGGACGGCTTCGACGGTTCCTGGGTGGCCCACCCGGACCTGGTCCCGGTATGCAAGGAGATCTTCGACGGCGTCCTGGGGACCAGTCCGAACCAGCTCGGCAAGAGCCGGGACGACGTCCACGTCACCGCCGAGGACCTGCTCGCTGTGAGCAAGACGCCTGGTCAGATCACCGAGGACGGCCTGCGCAACGACATCAGCGTGGCTCTGCAGTACCTGGCCAGCTGGCTCGGCGGCAGCGGCGCGGTGGGCATCTTCAACCTGATGGAGGACGCCGCCACAGCCGAGATCTCCCGGTCCCAGGTCTGGCAGTGGATTTACAACGAGGTACCCCTGGAGGACGGCCGGATCGTCGGCCGGGAACTGGTCGAGCGGCTGATCGACGAGGAGCTGGGCAAGATCCGGACCGCGAGCGGCGACCACTTCGACGCCGAGCGCTATGGCCAGGCGGTCGCGCTGTTCACCGAGGTCGCCCTGGCCGATAACTTCGCGGACTTCCTCACCATCCCCGCCTACGAGCGCATGCCTTAGGGGCGGCATTCCCGGGTACGGGGAAAAAGGAGACAATCGAGTCTGAAGCTTTCCTCGGGCGAGGTGGTGCGGCGTGACGGCGACCGTCAAGGCGCTGGTGCCGCGGATGCGGGATATCTGCGGTCCTGGCAATGTGATCACGGACCCGCTGGAGCTGCGCACCTACGAGTGCGACGGGCTGACCTCGCACCGGGCCGTGCCGGCGCTGGTGGTGCTGCCCAGTTCGGCCGCCGAGGTAGCCGCGGTGGTGACCTGCTGCGCGCAGGCCGGGGTGCCGTTCGTGGCTCGCGGCAGCGGCACTGGTCTTTCCGGCGGCGCGCTGCCGAGCGAGACCGGCGTGCTCATCGTGATGTCCCGGATGCGCGCGATCATCGAGATCGACCCGGTGAGCCGGCGGGCGGTGGTGGAGCCGGGGGTCACGAACCTGGCCGTGAGCAAGGCCGCGGCGCCGTTCGGCCTGTTCTACGCGCCCGACCCGTCCAGTCAGGTGGTGTGCTCGGTAGGCGGCAACGTGGCGGAGAACTCGGGCGGCGCGCACTGCCTGAAGCACGGGTTCACCGTGCACCACGTGACCGGCCTGGAGATCGTCACCCCGGCCGGCGAGCTGACCTGGCTCGGTGACGGGTCCGGGATCACAGGCGGCTACGACCTGGTCGGCGCGTTCACCGGCTCGGAGGGCACGCTCGGCATCGTGACCAAGGTCGTGGTGAAGCTGCTGCCCGTGCCCGAGGTGGTGCACACGCTGCTGGCCGCCTACGGCACGACAGCTCAGGGCGGCCAGGCCGTCTCGGACATCATCGCGGCCGGGGTCGTGCCCGCGGCCATCGAGATGATGGACGCGCTGGCCATCGAGGCGGCCGAGGCCGCCGTGCACTGTAACTACCCGGCCGGGGCGGGGGCGGTGCTGATCGTCGAGCTGGACGGCCCGGCCGCCGAGGTCGAGACCGAGCTGGCCACGGTCCGCTCGATCTGCGAAAAGGCGGGCGCGACCGAGATCCGGGCAGCCGACGACCCGGCCGAGCGGGCGCTGATCTGGGCCGGGCGCAAGTCGGCGTTCGCCGCGGTGGGCCGGATCAGCCCGGCGTTCATCGTCCAGGACGGGGTGGTGCCGCGGACCTCGCTGGGCGCCGTGCTGGCCCGGATCGCCTCGCTGTCGGAGGACGCCGGGATCCGGGTGGCCAACGTGTTCCACGCCGGGGACGGCAACCTGCATCCGCTGGTGCTGTACGACGACGCGGTGCCCGGGCAGGAGAGCGCGGCCGAGGAGGTGTCCGGCAAGATCCTGGACACCTGCCTGGAGTACGGCGGCTCGATCACCGGCGAGCACGGTGTCGGCGTGGACAAGTCCAGGTACATGCCGAAGATGTTCGGCCCCGACGACCTGGACACCATGCAGCTGATCCGGTGCGCGTTCGACCCGGCCAGCCTGTGCAACCCGGGCAAGGTGTTCCCGACGCCGCGGCTGTGCGGCGAGGTGCCAGGCCGGCGCCGGGAGCCGCACCCGGCCGTGCTGGCCGGCCAGGCGGAGATCTTCTGATGGATACCGAACGGGCGGCGGTGTCAGCAGCCGCGGAAGCCCTGTCGGCCGCCTGCGAGAACGTGCTGGACGGTACGCCCGCCGACGCGGTAGGCGGTATCGTACCCGCCTTCGTGGCGTCCCCGGCGAGCACACAGGAGGCGTCGGCGGTGCTGCGGGCCGCGGCCGCCCATGGGCTGGCGGTGGTGCCACGCGGCGCCGGGACCGGGCTGGCCTGGGGGGCGGCGCCGTCGCGCTGCGACCTGGTGGTGGACCTGCGCGAGATGAACCAGGTGCTGGAGCACGCGGCCGGGGACCTGGTGGCCCGGGTTCAGGCCGGCGCCACCATCGGGCGCCTGGCCTCGGTGCTGGCGCAGGCCGGGCAGGAGCTGGTGATCGACGCGCCGGCGCAGGCCACCGTGGGCGGCATCGTCGCCACCGGGACGGCCGGGCCGCGGCGGCTGCGTTACGGCGCGCCGCGGGACCTGCTGATCGGGATCACCGCGGTGCGAGCCGACGGGGTGATCGCGCACTCCGGCGGCAAGGTGGTCAAGAACGTGGCCGGCTATGACCTGGGCAAGCTGCTGACCGGGTCGCAGGGCACGCTCGCGCTGATCACCGAGGCGACGTTCCGGCTGCATCCGCTCCCGGCGGCGGTGGCCTACGTGACGGCGGAGTTCGCGGCGTCACAGCCCGGGCGGGCCGGGGCGGTGACCGCGGTGGGCTCGGCCGCGGGTTCGGCTCTGGTCCCCTCGGCGGTGGAGCTGGACTGGCCCGGTGGCCCGGCCGAGACGCCGCGTGCGCTCCGGGTCGGCGCCCTGCTCGAAGGCACCGAATCCGGCGTGGCCGACCGGGCCAAGCAGATGTCCGAGCTGCTGGCCTCGGCGTCCGGCGCACCAACGGTCGCGGTGACCCATTCGCCGCCGGCCGGTGGGGGCAAGTGCCTTCGGTGGGCACAGTTGTGCGGGTGTCGTTCTGGGTCAGCGCCCTGGACAACGTGCTCGAGGCCGTCACGGCGGCCGGCGCGGACGCCGGGACGCGGGCCGCGGTCACCGGATCGGCTGGAGCAGGCCTGCTGTATGCCTGCCTGGATCCCGCGGCCGGCCACGACACGGCAGGCCGGTTCGTTGCCGGGCTGCGCGAGCGGCTGGCGCCGCTTAACGCCAGCGGACCGCGGGCGAGCGTGGTGATGCTGGCCGGGCCGCCGGTGCTCGCCGGGATCCCGGCTTACGCCACGGTGCCGGGCGCGGCCCTGATGCGCGCGGTCAAGGACCAGTTCGATCCAGATCACCGGATGTTTCCGGGCCGCCTGGCGGCCGGGTAAAGGGAAGGGCGGCCGATGCAGGACGAGGACGCGCTGCGCGAAGTGGCGAAGGACTGCGTGCACTGCGGGTTCTGCCTGCCGGCCTGTCCCACCTACCAGCTGTGGGCCGAGGAAATGGACTCCCCCCGCGGGCGGATCTACCTGGTCAACCAGATCCTGGACGGTGCCGAGCTGTCCGCCAGCGCGGCGGAGCACTTCGACCGCTGCCTGGGCTGCATGGCCTGCATGACCGCCTGCCCGTCGGGTGTGCAGTACGACCAGCTCATCGAGGCGGCCCGGGTGTGGACCGAGGAGGCGCGGTCTGGCTCCGGAGTGCAGCCCGCGATCGCCGCCCGGACCTCGGACGCGGGCGACGACGGCCAGGTCGCCGAGGTGCGGGGGGCATCGCCGGGCGGGTCCGCTGAGCCCGGGTCCGCTGAGCCCGGGTCCGCTGAGCCCGGGCCTGGTGGGGCCCGGGGGTGCCGGACCTGCCGTCGGCGCCGAAGCGGCCGGTCCGGGACCGGGTGGCACGCACGGCTATCTTCGCGCTGTTCCCCTATCCGAAGCGGCTGCGCGCGGTGACTGCACCGCTGCGGGTGGTCCAGCGGACCGGGCTGGACAAGCGGCTGTCCCGCAGCCGGCTGCCGGGTAAGGTCTCCCCCGCCCTTGGCGCGGCCGTGCGGCTGGCCCCGCCGACGGTGCCCGCGGCGGCGGGACGGCCGTTGCCCCGGCACGTAGCCGCCCGTGGCACCCGGCGCGCGGTGGTGGGCATGCTCACCGGGTGCGTGCAGTCGGTGTTCTTCCCGCAGGTGAACGCGGCTACGGCCCGGGTGCTGGCGGCCGAGGGCTGCGACGTGGTGATCCCGCGCGACCAGGGCTGCTGTGGCGCGCTGTCATCACACTCGGGCCGGGAGGCGGAGGCGATCGCCTTCGCCCAGCGCACCATCGCCACCTTCGAGCAGGCCGGCGTGGACGCGATCGTGGTCAACTCGGCCGGTTGCGGGTCAGCCATGAAGGAGTACGAACGGCTGCTGGCCGGGATCGGAGGCAGCTGGGGCGAGCGCGCAGCCGAGATGAGCGGCAAGGTCCGCGACCTGGCCGAGTTCCTGGCCGAGCTCGGGCCGGTCGCACCGCGGCACCCGCTGCCGGTCACCGCGGCTTACCACGACGCCTGCCACCTGGCACACGCCCAGGGGATCACCCGGCAGCCGCGCGAGCTGCTGCGCGCCATCCCCGGGCTGAAGCTTGCCGAGCTGGGCGACGCGGGTACCTGCTGCGGTTCGGCAGGCGTGTATAACCTGCTGCAGCCCGAGGCCGCAAGCGAGCTGGGCGCACGCAAGGCCGAGTCGGCCCTGGCCACCGGGGCGCCGCTGCTGATCTCGGCCAACCCGGGCTGCTCGCTGCAGATTGCCTCCGCCCTGGCCGACCGGGGCGAGCACATCGCGGTCGCGCACACCGCCGAGGTGCTGGACGCCTCGATCTTCGGACGGCCACTGAGCACCCTGCTGGGTTAGCGCTTCCCCGCGCCAGGGTGAGGGACGCTGGCGGGAGCGGTTTCATGATCATGGCCAGTAACGGCCAGATACGGTCCAAAACTGGCCATGATCATGAGATACCTCAGCCGGAGCCGCCAGGGATCGGCGGCTTTAGGCGGCTTGAGCGGTGGTCAGATTTCCAGGGTGGTGCTGGCCGTGCCGAATTCCAGGCCAGCCTTGAACAAGGTGGTACCGAAGGTGGTGTCCAGTGCGCTTGCCGCGGTCTTGGTCAGGGTGAGGACGATGCCGCTGATCTTCACCCAGTGCCCGTACTTGTGAATGCTCGCGTGCGCCAGGCTGACGTTCATCAGCTGCACCCGGGTCTTGGCGCTGCCGTTCACCTCGGCGCTCAGCACGCCTTGGTGGACGCTGATGACGAAGTTGCTGACCTCGATCTTCTTGCCGGCTCCCTTGGCGGTGAACAAGATCCCGCCGTGGTGGTAGATCGTGCCGTGCAGCGTGGCCAGGTTCACCCAGCCGCCGGTCACCGGGAAGGTGAACCGGACCGCGCTCCCGCCGTGGACCGACCGCTCGGTAGCTGGCTTTACCGCGACCGGCGTGATGCCGTGGCCGACCAGAGCCGCGGCGATCCCCGGCGCGGTGGTCACGGATGTGTCGCCGCCCTTGAGCCACGCCTGGGAGGCGGAGACTGGCACCTTCGTCGCTGCCGACGCGGAAGCGGCGGCGGCCACCGGGCCGACGACCAGGCCCGACATCAGGGCCACGACCGCTACCCGTTTGAACACTCGCATGTCCACTCCATTCCGGCCGCGATTGGTCGCGGCTCTCGTGCAGACATACGGCGCCACCGGTCCCGGCGGATGCAGGCGGCGGGGCGGTACCGGTGGGGTGGCGCTGGACGTCAGGCTGACTTGAGCGCGGCCGCGGGCAGGGAGCCGCGCACGACGCTGGCCTTGGAGTGCTCGGTGCTGCCGTTGAATGGCTGCAGCGAGATGTCGATGCGGGAGTAATTGTCCAGGTCGGTGCCGGGCGGGATGGCGAAAGTGCCCGTGTGGTCGGCGTTCAGGTCGCCAAGAGAGATCATGCTGACCCCGTTCCGGGCCAGCAGCCAGACCTCGTAGAAGCCAGGCCGGCTTGGCGCGTGCAGGGTCACCGCCATCACCTGCTGGCTGGCGGTGGCTCGCATCACCGCGGTGCCGGTGGTGCCCTGGAACTGCGGGAAGGCAGGCAGCGGGCTGAGCTCGACCTGGGCCACCACCTGGGTCGCCGGGGCCCGGGTCAGCTGAACGACGCCCGCCGTGGCGCCCACGCCGATGATCAGCCCGGCGGCCACGCCGGCCAGCGCGGTAGCCAGCGGGCGGCGGCGCCAGCGGGCGCGCAGCCCGCGGTCCGCGGCGGCCGGGCGGCTGGTCCGCGGCTCGGCGTTTCCAGCCGGGACTCCAGCTGGGGGCGGGGCTTGATCCGGGGCACCGGCCAGGGGTCGGGCCGGGACGGGGGCGGTGCCGTTGGCTGAAGCCGGGGCGGCGCCGTTGACCGAGGCGGAGGTCGCGGCGGCGATCCGGTCCCACAGCTGGGGCGGCGGGGCCGCCAGCGCCTTGAGTGGGCCGTCGCGCCGGGCCAGCTGGACCACTTCGGTCAGCCGGGCCAGTTCGGTCCGGCACGTCAGGCAGGTCTCGATGTGCCCGGCATCGTCCGGGGCACCGGCCGTCTGACCCAGCGCCCGCAGGGCCAGGATCTCCGGGTCAGTGTGCGACACCGCTGGCCTCCAGGCTGGACCGCATCCGCCGCAGTCCGCGGCGGATGTGGCTCTTCACAGTGCCGAGGGGAAGCCCGATTACCTGGGCTATCTGCTCGTGCGTCAGATCAGAATAGAACGCCAGGACCATCACCAGGCGCTGGGCTTCGGGCAACTGGGCCAGTTCGTCCGCCAGGACCATCCTGTCCACCACCCGGTCGGCCAGGCGTCTCGGGGGTCCGCACGGTCGTTCCGCCGGCGACCTGAAGCAGCACGCGGCTTTGCTTCTGCCGGTCCCGCATCGCGTCGGCGACCTTGTTACGGGTGATGGTGACCAGCCATCCGCCCAGGGTGCCGCGGTTGCGGTCGAAGCTGCCGCGGCTGCGCCACGCGGACACGAAGACCTGCTGGGCCACGTCCTCGGCGTCGGAGCGGGCGCCGAGGGATCGCAGCGCGATGCTGTAGACCAGCGAGCCGAAGCGCTGGTAAACGAGCGCCAGCGCGTCCGGCTGCCCGCTGCTGAAGGCACCCGAGACGTCTTCATCCGACACCTGGTCCACGATAAACAACACTAAACCACGCTAATAAATCCGGTCATGCACCCCCGGTTAATCCGGTCATGCACCCCCGATCTAGGGGATATGACGGCGGGCCGGCGGGCGGCATAGTGATGAGCGGTGCCTGGGGGGGTACCAAATCGGTGCCGGGGGGGTGCCGAGTGTTGTACTGCCGGGGCCGGACTGGGCCGGCCCCGGCGGTGGCACGGCCTGACAACACGGCCTGACGAGGAGACATCATGCGGGCGCCGAAGACCAGGCTGCGCGGGGATCGCGTCGGCAGGGTTCCGGCGGACACTGATCAGGCGATGAGCACGCTGTACACCCAGAACTACCGGGCGCTGGTCCGGCTGGCCGCATTGCTGGTGGGCGACCCCAACACCGCGGAGAAGATCGTGCAGGACTCGTTCGTCGCCCTGCATCGCGCCTGGCCCTCCCCGCCGGGCCCCGAGGCCGCGCTCGCCCAGCTGCGGCGGGCGGTCATCGAGCGTTCACGGTCCCTGCCGCCAGTGCCGGCAACCGCCGCCGTCGCGGCGGAATCCCCGGCCTTCATGGCCGCGCTGCGCAAGCTGCCCGCCCGGCAGCGTGAGGTACTGGTGCTGTACTACTTCGCCGAACTGACCGAGGCGCAGGTCGCCGCGGCCACCGGGATCGGCCCGGACGCGGTGCACAACCACATCGCCCTGGCGTTCTCGCTGCTGCGTGCGGAGCTGCCCGCGGTGGCCTGAGCTCAGTGGCCGGGGTGACTGGGCGGGACGTCCAGGGCCGGGTTGCGGTCGAAGAACCCGACCGGCTTGAGCCAGAACGAGACGATGTCCGACGGCATCACCGGCCAGTCTTCAGGCCGGGTGATGTGATGCAGACCGAACACGTACCACAGCACCACGTCGGTGTTCTCGATCGGCCGGTCAGCGGCGGTCCACACCGGCAGCCCCGAGTCGGTCTCGCTCAGGTTCGGGAAGTCACCGCACGGCCAGCGCTCGTCCGGACGGTATGGCGTGACCCAGAGTGTGTGCCCGATGACCTGGGCACGCTGGTACGCAGGTGAGGCGGGGTCGAGCAGGGCCGGGAA
Organism: uncultured Actinomycetota bacterium; assembly: GCA_963781225.1. Classification (GTDB taxonomy): domain Bacteria; phylum Actinomycetota; class Actinomycetes; order Streptosporangiales; family Streptosporangiaceae; genus Palsa-504. The sequence continues at coordinate 62,043 of CAWAFD010000008.1, read as the reverse complement.
AGCCGCCGAGGGCACGAGCTTGTAGCCGGTGGGGGTACCCAACCCGTTCCGGGCATTGTCGTTCAGGACCTTCCAGCCACGCTGGGTGTTCCAGTCGTAGTCCTGCCGCCCGTCGGTCTCGGTGCGCAGCGCGGTGCTCTTGACCACCAGGCCCAGCCCGTACGGGTCGTCCGGGTCCCCCACCGCGGACGGCCGGGAGTCGGTGACGTAGACCGTGTTGTCCGGCCCGTCCACGTCCAGGTCCAGGCGGGCCACGATGAAGTGCTGGTGGAAGGGCGCGTAGGTGTCCGCGTCGACCAGGACGCCGTTCTCCGCGCGGGCCTTGCCGACGTGCGAGGTGACCAGGATGCCGGTGGCCCTGACCTCGCACTCGATGTTCCCGTCCTGGTAGAACCGCCAGTACACCAGGTATTCGTAGTTGGCCACGGTGACGTGGAAGGAGACGACCAGCCGGCGGGCGCGGCGGACCTCGACCCCGGCCCGCTCGTCCACGTGCTTCCAGCCGACCCCGCTGTCCTCTTCGTGGATGCAGATCGCGTTGCCGATGGTGCGGGGCTCGCCGTGGGAGTCGTGCACCACCGCGTCCAGGTAGCTGATCACGCCCAGGCAGTCGCAGCCCAAGGACAGCGACGTGGTCATGAAGCCCAGGCCCCACTCGCCGATGTCGAAGGCGGTGCGGCGGTAGTGGTCGGGGCTGGCGTCCCGGTAGGGCACCACCATCTCGGCGAACGAGAGCCGGTGCGCGACCGGGCGGTACCGGTCACCATCGGCGTAGGCGACCTGGTGCAGGACCAGGCCCTCGCGGTGGTTGAAGCCCAGCCGCAGCTGCCATTTCTCCCAGGACAGCAGGTGACCGTCGAGGGTGAAGCCCGCCCCGTCCGGCTGGGTGATCTCCAGCGGGGCCACCTCGCGCAGCGGCATCGGGATGAGCCGGGGCAGATACTCCCCCATGACTGGCGGCGGGGCGTCGTCCGGGGCGGTGTCTTCCAGCTCGAGCAGGGTCATGGTGTTCAGGTCGACGACCGGGTGCAGGCCAGTGACGTGGTGGGCGTACGGGTTGGCTTGCTCACTGTCCCGGTACCAGACGTCGCACCAGCCGATCCGCATGTCCCGGTAGCGCTCGGGCACCAGCGCCGCGCCGTACGCCCACATGTCGGTGAGCACCAGCGACATGTCCGTGAGGCCGCGGCGGGTCAGCGCCTCGATCACGTCCGGGTGGGACCGGAGCATCTCGTCGCACTCGTGCCACTCGTCGTTCGTCATGTTCGGCTGCTGGCCGGGCAGGTGCTCCCACGAGGTGACGGCATCGCCGGTCAGGGAGACGGTCGCGCGGTAGGCCAGGCCGTCGGCGCGGTCCCAGCCGACCACGATGGCCGCGCGGGCCGCGGCCGGGTCGGCCTCCAAGGTGGCCAGGTCGCTTTTGGCGGGCTCGGCGAGCTCGATCGAGGCGAAGCGCCAGCTAGCGGCAAGCCCGCGGTCGCGCCGCACGATCTCGGCCGCCTGGCGGATCTCGTCGGCCGACAGCGGATCAAGCGGATGCGAGTTTGTCACGATCGTCTCTCCGTTCGCGCGGGCAGACCCATCTTGGCGGATTAGCGGCGGCAAGGCCATATCCGCTGAGCCTTGCGTCGCGAACGGGCGAGGCTCTACGTTGCGCAAATGCACAGTGTGGATCCGACAACGGAGTCGATGATCAGGTCGGTGCTCGCCTACGCGGAGAACCGGCTGCGGCTGGACCCGGTGCCGCTCGATCACGGCTCGCAGGACCCGGCCGAGCTCGACGCGGCCCTGAAGGGGCTGCCCGGCCCCGGGCCGCACACGCCCGACCAGGTACTCGGCGTGTACGCGTCGGTGCTGGCGCCCGCGGTGATCTCGGCCGACAGCCCGCGCTTCCTCGGGTTCATCCCGGCCGCGCCGACCAAGGCCTCGCTGCTGTTCGACATGCTGATCTCCTGCGCGTCCATCCAGGGCATCTCCTGGCTGGAGGCGGCGGGCGCGGTCCACGCCGAGAACGTGGTGCTGCGGCTGATCGCGGACCGGGCGGGAATGCCACCGTCGGCGGGCGGGTGCTTCGTGTCCGGAGGTTCGGCGGGGAACCTGTCGGCCCTGGTGGTAGCGCGCGAGGTGGCCAAGCGCAAGGCGGGCCCGGCGGCGGCCGGGCGGCGCTGGCGGGTGGCGATCAGCGAGGACGCGCACTCCTCCATCATCAACACCCTGCGGATCTGCGAGATGGACCCGCTGATCGTGCGGACGCAGGATCACCGGCTGACCGAGGCGGCGCTGCGGGCCGCGATCGCGGCCGACGGTGAGCCGGCATCACTGGCCGCGGTCGTCGCCACGTCCGGCACGACCAACGCCGGAATCATCGACGACCTGGCCGGAGCGGCCGCGGTCGCGCGTGAGTACCAGCTGTGGTTTCACGTGGACGGCGCTTACGGCGGGGCCGGGCTGTTCGCGCCGAGCGTGCGGCCTCGGTATGACGGCATCGAGCACGCCGACTCCTTCATCGTCGACCCGCACAAGTGGCTCTTCGCCCCGTTCGACTGCGCCGCACTGCTGTACCGGAACCCGTCAATAGCCCGTTCGGTGCACAAGCAGGATGCGTCCTACCTCGACGTGATCCATGATGCGCCGGCGGAATGGAACCCGACCGACTACGCCTACCACCTGACCCGGCGGGCCCGGGGCCTGCCGCTGTGGTTCTCACTGTCGGTGTACGGGGTGGATGCCTACTCCGAGGCGATCGAGCAGGCCATCGAACTGGCCGGGCAGACCGCTGCGGAGATCCGCGGCCGGGACAACCTGGAGCTGATCAGGGAGCCGGAACTCGGGGTGGTGCTGTTCCGCCACCGGGGCTGGAGTCCGGGCCAGTACACCGCCTGGGCTGACCGGCTGCTGCAGGACCAGGTGGCCTTCATACCGCCGTCGGCGTGGGAGGGCGAGACCGTGGCCCGGTTCGCCTTCCTGCACCCGCACACCACCATGGACCTGGTGCGGGAGATCCTGGACCGGATGGACTGACGTCCGGCTGGCCGCCGGTTCGGGTCCCCGCGGCCGGGCTCTCACCGGGCGGGCAGGTTCAGGGCGGCCAGCTGCTGGCTCTGCTGGGTGACCAGCGAGCCGATGCCGGTCACCCCGGTTCCGGACCGGGTCAGCGCGGTGATCTGCCAGCCGGCGGTGGCGTCCAGGCCGCCGGACTTAGACGGTGCCCAGGACGTCCCGCTGGCCGAAGTCCACAAGGCCACGTCCTGCGAGCTGCCCTGGTCGGACAGGCCGGCCGCGGTGAAGCCGACGGCGCCAGCGGTCAGCGCGGTGACCACCGTGCCTGGCCCGGGCGCGCTGAACGGGACCTGCTGCCAGTGGGCGCCGCCGTCGGCAGAGAACTCGGCGAACGGCGCACCGGTAGGAGCACCGGAGGCGTCTGTGACCTGCCCCAGGGCCACCACGCGGTTCCCGTTGACGGCCACCTGCTGGAGCACGGCGTGGCTGGCCCCAGCGGGCGGCGGCGGCAGCACGATCGTCTTCCACGACCGCCCGTCCGTGGTGATCCACAGAGCCGGCTTGCCCTCGTGCGATCCGGCCGAGATGAACCCGTGCGCGCTCGCGGCGACCGCGAGTACCTGGCTCGATCCGGTCGCGTCGTTGACATCGTGCGCCCGTGTCCAGCTGGTCAGGTTCTGCGACCACCACACGTCGGCCACGCACGAACCGCCGGGCGCGACCAGCTTGCCCACGATGACGTAACCGGCCGGGCCGGAGGCGGCCGCCAGCGCGGACACGCCGGCCAGATCCTGGGTGATGTTGCCGTGGGCGACGCCCCAGGTCTTCCCGTCCGCGGAAGTCAGGATGACCGGGCCCGGGGCTCCTACGGCCAGCCATCCGGCCGCGCCGTGCGTCACGCCGGTCAGCGAGCGCAGGCCCGGGTCGGCCCCGGCCAGCGCCATCGAGGAGACCAGCGTCCAGGAACCGCCGGCCGCCTTGCGCCACACGGCCGGGTAGCCGTTCGCGCTACCCACGGCGACCTGCACGTGGTTGGCCACGGCCGTGCTGTTGACCGCGAGTTCGGGCAGGGTGGCGCCGGTGAGCGGGACCGACCGGACACGCCCGGCGGTGTCGGCGAGCAGGAACACAGGCTGCTGGCTGAGCTGCCCCTTGGCCGTGTATCCGACGGCGACGATGGTCCCGGCCTGCGCAACCGTCGCGCCCACCACGGACTGCGACGCGGCGCTGCCCAGCGGGGCGGTCGGCAGCCAGGACGCCGCGGTCCCGGTGCTGGTATATCCGGTCAGCTGGCCAGATGCGCTGGTGCCGGTGACCACGAAACCATCCTGGTTACCCTTGACCACCCCGGGCGTCCAGCCCGCGGAGGCCCCGATCGTGGCCGCGTACTGCCACGACAACCCGTTCGGCGAGAAATAGGCAATGCCGTCACTGGCGCCGTCGGCCGCCCGCCCGGGCCGCACCGCGATCAGGCCGTCGCGGTCGAAGCCCAGCCCGGCGATGGCCGCACCGGCTCCGTGATCGGTGGGAACCGTCACCCGGGTCCAGGACGCGCCGCCGCTCGTGCTCAGCCAGGCGACGTCGTAGGTGCTGCCCCCGGCACTGACGGTGCCGGAGATGACCGTGTCCGGGCCGTGATAGCTGGCGTACGCGATGCTCTCCACGGTCTCGCCGGGCCGGGCCAGCCCCAGCTGCGCGGCCGTCTCACGCTGCCAGGTCACGCCGTTGTGCGACGTCCACAGCACCGCCTGCGGCTTGCCGCCAGCCTGGCTGGAGCCCGCGGCCAGGAAGCCCTGCGCGGTCTTGGTGATCACCCACACCGAGTCGCCGGGCAACTGCGGGCTGATCCCGTTCGTCGAGGCGAGGGTCCAGGATGTGCCATCCAGGCTGGTCCAGATGGCCCGCGGGCCGACCGCGACCCAGCCGCCCGGGCCGCCGGCGTAGCAGCGTGGCGGGGTGCCCGAGGGCGGCCTGACCGCCGCCGGGGGCGCGGACCGGGGCAAGACGCCAGCTGGCGCCTCCGTTGACCGAGACAAAGAACTGCTGGCGGACCAGGCCGCCACTGGTTTGCGAGCCCATCGTGACGATGGTCTGGCCCGAGGCCACCACGCGGTTGACGGTCTGGAACACGCCACGCTGTTGCTGGCCCGGGTAGGTGGCCAGCGTGATCGGGTTCAACGGCAGTCCCGGCGCGGCGGTGGGCGTTGGCTTATTGTGGCTCGCCGCGAGCGGGCCGGACCGTGGGCCTGGCCCGGTCAGCAGGGCCAGGGCCACGGCGGCCACCGCCACGACGACGATCACCGGCAGGGCGAGTGTGGCCGCACGGCGGGAACGCACGCCGCGGCCGGCGCGCGGCCGGCGGGGACGTGCGGGGAAAGGCGGGTCGAGGAGGTCAGAGCCGTTCGGCCAGGGATGACTGGCGGGAGGTGTTTCGGCGAGGGCGGTGCGCGCGACAGCGGTACCGGGCGCCAGGCCGGGCGGGCGAGTGTGGATCGGCACGCTCTCGTCGCCCCAGCTGTCGTCGTCGGTCCAGTGGTCGGCCCAGCTGTCGTCGGCGGCCCGGCTGCCGACATTGGCCCGACTGCTGGCGCCGGGCCAGTTGTCATCGTCGTCCCAGGTGAATGCGTCATTCTGGCCGACGGTGCCATCTTCTTGGCCGGTGGCGTGGTGTGTGCTTCTGGGGTGCTGACGCTGGTGGTCAGGGGCGCCGCCGCTCCCGATGGCAGCCGGATCGGAGAAGACGGGTGCACTGAGCGGGACCGGTGTGAGCTCTGGCGCGCCGGCGTCCGCTGGTTCACGGGCCGGGATGGGCGCAGGCTGGGCGGCGGCCGGTGGGCGCTCGGCGGCCGGTGGGCGCTCGGCGGCCGGTGGACGCTCGGCGTACGCGGGCGGACGTGGGCGGGGCACCTGCGGATGGACGCCCGGGGCCAGCGGCTGTTCCCAGGCGATGCCCGCCTCAGTCCAGAGCTCGTGGGACTTCTGCCAGGGTGAAAGGCCGGACGCCCGGCGCGCTGAGGCGGGGCGCGGAGGGAGCTGGAATCCTGGGCCGCCCGCACGGCCCCGCCGGGCCTGGGTCGGGCGCGCGGTATGCGGGCGCGCGGTATGTGAGACGGGAGCGGCCCCTGCGGGCGTTCCGGCGGGACGGGCAGGCAGGGGCGAGACCCAGGAACCGTCCGGTTCGCGGTGCGGCGAGGGAACCGCGCTGGCGATATGCCAGGTGGATGCGGCACTGGCGTCGGCCCGCTGAGGCTCCGGTTCAGCAGGGGCGTTATCAGCGGGCGACGCGGGCAGCGGCCTTGGCGGGGCGGACGGCGCTGGCGGGCCGGACGGCGCTGGCGGGCCGGACGGCGCTGGCGGGCCGGACGGCGCTGGCGGGGCGGGCGGCGACGTTGGCGGGGCGCCGGCGCGAAGGAACCAGCCGGCCGGAGGCGCCGCACCAGGCCAAGCGGAGTCCTCACCGGGCCAGGTGGTGTCCGCACCGGGCCAGGCGGTCTCGTCGTCGAGCGGGTCTGGCGTGGGCTGCGGCTGGCGCGGCGCCGGCACCATCAACCCTGGCGGTACCGACCATGGCGGGACGACAGCGCTTGTATCGTCCCACTGGAATGCCCTCGCACGCTGCTGCTCGTTGGCTGGAGAGCTGTTTTCGTCACGATTATCGCCCGATTGATAACGTACAGTATCCATAGCAGACCCTAGTCCGGGCACATTTCCGGCTTATCGCCTTTGTGTGCCGATGCTCGCACTAACTAGCTCATACGGGAGCCCGTGATGCGATGTTACCGATTGCGAGCAATCGTGTACAGAGGGCGATTTCCGCGACAGGGTGTGGTATGTCCTGACCTATCGGGTTCAAGGTGCTGCGGCGCATAGTACCGCGTTAGCATTTCCCGCCGCGGACGCCGACTCGAGCTTGTTATGGCTGGTCAGGTGGGTTGGGCTGGTCAGGCGGGCCCTGCCAGTCACCCGAACCCGGGGCCTCTGCTGGATGCGCGGAGTTTTCCTGGGCCTGAACGAGTCCGTAGCCGATGGCCTGGGCTGTCGTCAGCGAGCGGCCGCGGCGCGCGTCGTCGCGGATCTCGTCGACCTCGCGGCCAGTGACTTCGGCCAGCTTGAAGTACAAGGTGTCGAGCATCCGGGTGACGTGCTGCTCGTGGGCGTTCAGCGCGGTGACCGTGCCGCCGAACGTGAGCTTCGGCTCACTAAGGACGAACGAAGCGTTCGGATACCCCGAACGGCGCGGACAGGAAACCAGCACCCCAAGAGCGGGTCCGCTGATCTCCCCGCTCACGCATGCCTGCACCGGCGCCCGCATGACATCGAGGATGCCCATGACGGTCAGGGCCGCGGTCAGTTCGGCCCGCACGTTCTGCAGTTCCAAGCGCACCGGGTCCTTGCCGTCGGCGTCCAGGGTAAGAAGCTGGGCCGAGAGCCGGGACGCGGCGTCGTCATCCAGGATGCCGGTAGCCAGAATGATGCGCCGCTGCAGCAGGCGCCCGTATAGCTGGTTCCGCCAGTCCGCGTGCGGGTCCATCCAGACCCGGGTCGGCGAGACCGGAACCTCCATCGGCGGCGTAGCCGGCCATCCGGGCGTGACCGGGGAGTCAGGGCGGCTAGGGGCGCCGGGCCAGCGGGGACCACCGGGCCAGTTCGGCTCGCCGGGCTGTGGCGGACCTCCTGGGATTCGAGCACGGATGTCTGGCGGCACGGAGTTGTGGTTCACTCACTGCCTCCTTCCCCGGGAGGGTTCAGTCTCCAGGTGATCTGACCGCCGATCGCGGCCGCGTAGCGCTCCAGCGTCGAGGCGCGGACGTCTCCGGTACCAGATTCGAGCCGGGCCACGGCGGACTGCGAGGTCCCCATCCGGGCCGCGATCTCGGTCTGCGACAGCCCGGCGGCCTGCCGCTGCCCGGCGAGCTCGCGGACGAGCCGGCCGCGCTCGGCGGCCATGCGGGCGGCCTGTTCGTCAGCCATCCGGCGGATCGCCATCTCCCGGAAACCGGGCATGACCGGCAGGTCCAGGGCGGCGCCGACCTCGGCCGGTTCCGGTGTGACGCCGCGATCGCTGTTCATACCTTAAAGGTTATCTCACATTTGATATAGCGAACTCCGTGAGGGACGCGTGGCCGTGCCAAGCGCGGCGCTCACTAGGTCGGCGCGACACCGTAACCATCCGCCTCTGCAGGCTCCTCCATAACAACATCATGGAGGAAAAGGGCATGGTGGTGGATCCGGCACCCTATTGGGTCCCGGATCCACCACCATGCCCGGATCCACCACGCTAACTTCCGCCATCCGGAAGAGTCGGACGGTGGACAGGGGCCACATACGAGGCGCCGGGCAGAGTTCAGGTCGCGAGCCCTGCAAGCCCAAGTAATCACTTCAGTAATGATCTGCTCAGATTCCGGCATCACGGAATTTGGGTGAACGACGATCCCCGGACCGCTTCACGGAAGCGGCCGCAGCGGGCTGGAAGACTAGCAAGGGCGGGGGGCGTAGGCGCGCAGGAAGGCGTTTATGCCGCTGGTGATGATGCGGTCCGCTTCAGCGTCGGTGAGTTGAATAGTCCCCATCATGGACTTGTTGTTGACCTGGCCGAACGTCAAGGCGGACAGGTGCTCAGCGGCCAGGGCTGGGTCGTCGGCATCCAGCAATCCGGAGGCGGCCAGTTTGGCCAGCGGCTCGGCGATGATGGGCACGATCCCGCGGTTACGCCATATCCCGAGGAGCGCCGGGAAGTGCGGCGCCTCTGAGAGCAGGAGACGCACCAGGGTGGAACGTTCGGGCGCTCGCGTGATGGTCCGGACGATCTCGTTGACGCACCCGGTCAGCGCCGGCGCGACATCCGCAACGTCCTCGACATCACGCAGGTTGCGATCCACGATGTCGCGGACCCGGTTGCGCATCATCTCGTAGGTGTCCCGCGACACCGAGATGAACAGGTTCTCCTTGTCGCCGTAGTGGCTGTAGACGGTGCGCTTGGACACTCCGGCCTCAGCGGCGATCGCGTCGACACTGGTGCGCTCGTAGCCGTCCCGGGCGAACAGCACCAGTGCGGCCGCGGCGATCGCATTGTGCTTGCGCTGCCAGCTGGATCCGGAAGGACGGCCGTCCAGGACACCGAGCAAGGCCTCACTTACCAGGTCGTCGTCCATGGCTCTGATTATACTACACCGTTCAGTTTCACTTTGTAGACTGCACGGTGTAGTTTAGTCTTATGAAGATCCGAGGTGACGGGGGAACGGCGCCAGCGCCGGAAAGTGCAACGGCAACGGGCAGCGCGGACGGCGCTGCACCGAAGACGGTCGCGACAGAGCGCGCTGACGGCACCACAGCCAGAACGGTCACGGCGGACGGCGCCGTAGCGGGGACGGCCGACAGCGCCGCGGTTAGACCGGGTGATGCCACGACTAAGACGCCCAAGGCAAGCGAGCCCAGCGGTGAGCGGATCGAGCCGAGCCTGATCAAGCTGGCGGCGGTGCTGCTAGTTGGGGCGATCGCGGCACTGCTGGACACGACGATCGTGAACGTCGCCATCCACACCATCGGCCGTGACCTGCACGCGCCGCTGTCTGAGGTCCAGTGGGTAATGACGGGATACATGCTGTCCTACGGCATGGTGATCCCGCTCAGCGGCTGGGCGCTGGCACGCTTCGGCGGCCGGGCCGTCTGGCTGACCGCATTGTCGACATTTTTGGCCGCGTCAGTCGCAGCGGGCGCGGCCTGGAACATCGGCTCGCTGATCGCGTTCCGCGTGATCCAGGGCATCGGCGGTGGGCTGCTGCTGCCGGTGCTGACCACACTGCTGGTTCAGGCGGCGGGTGGGCGCCCGCTCGGAAAGCTGATGGCGACGGTGAGCCTGCCCGCGGTGGTGGTGCCGATCCTTGGCCCGTTGGTGGGTGGCCTGATCGTCAGCAACCTGAGCTGGCGGTGGATCTTCTACGTGAACGTGCCCATCTGCCTGACCGGGCTGATCCTGGCCTGGCGCCGACTGCCCGCCTTCGAGCGGCCAGCCAGGGCGGCCAGGCCACGGCTGGACGTTGCCGGGCTCGCGCTGCTCTCCCCCAGCGTGGCCCTGATGCTGTACGGGCTGGCCCAGGTGAGCGGGGCCGGCGGGTTCGGCCACGGGGATGTCCTCATCCCGCTGATCGCCGGTGTGGTGCTGCTGGGGCTGTTCGTCGCGTGGTCGCTGCGGCCGCGCCACGGCCGGACGCCGCTGGTCGACTTGCGGCTGTTCCGGGTGCGCTCGTTCGGCGGGTCCGCCAGCCTGATGTTCTTGTCGGGGCTGTCCATGTACGGCGCGCTGCTCGTGCTGCCGCTGTACTACCAGCAGACCCGCGGAGCGAGTGCGCTGGCCGCCGGGTTGCTCCTGGCCCCGCAGGGCATCGGCGCCTTGCTGCCCCGCACACTGGCCGGAAAGCTGACCGACAGGATCGGGCCCCGGCCCGTCGTGCTGGCCGGCATGGTCGTGGCCGCGGTGGCCACCGTGCCGTTTGCCCTAGCCGGGACGCACACCAGCGAGCTGTGGCTCAGCCTGGTTCTTGTGGTTCGCGGCGCCGGGCTCACCACAGCCAATATCGCGCTGATGACCAGCGCTTTCACCGGCGTCCCCCGTGCCTCGGTGCCCGACGCGAGCAGCCTGACACGGATCATGCAGCAGGTCGGTGGATCGTTCGGGACCGCAGTGCTCGCGGTGATACTGATCGGGCACTCGTTCGGGGACGCCTTCTGGTGGTCGGTGGGATTCACCGGCCTGGCCGTGCTGCCGGCGCTTATGCTACCGGGCCGCCGGGCCAGCCAGGCGGGGTCCAGCGCCGCGGCCGGCCGGCCCTCCTAGACCTGCGGAACTGCCGCGGGGTAACCGGCCCAGATTCAGGCGGCCCAGATTCAGGCAGCAAGGAGACGGCCGGCGTGGACGGCGAGCAGGACGGAACGGCCACCGGCCAGGTTGCCTCGGCCCAGACCGTACGACCCGGGTAGGCATCAGTGAAACCCCAGCGGCTGGTGCAAGCGGCGACGATGGCCAGGCCACGACCGCCGTCGGCCAGCGGGTCCGCTGAACCGGGCGTCGGGCAGGAGTCGCCCCCCTCGTCGGTGACGGCTACCCGGGCCAATCCGTCTCGTGGGCAGCTCACCTCGACGGTGTACGAGCCGCCACGCCCCGAGTCGGAGTGCTCGACCGCGTTGGCGCAGAATTCGGTGACGCACATCATGAGCGTCTCGCGGGCCGGGCATCCGGCTAGCCGTTCGCCGACGAACCGGCGCGCCTCGGGAACCGACGCGAGCGTGCCCCGGAAGGTGCGAACCAATGGGCGCGTCGATCGAACCTGACCCATGTGCAGCACCGGGTTGGGACCTGTCACCGTAGGTCACCCCCAGACGACTATTACTGACGAGTAGCTCCTATAAATTGAGACGCGCAAGCCGCCCAAACGGTTCATTCCTGCGACATAACGCTTCCGTAAACGGGGTCGGTGGCCCCCGGACCACGCAAGAACGTGGTCCGGGGGCCACCGACACATTTGGCGAGGGCTGGCGCGGGCGCCGGGGAGGGCTCGGCGCCTGACGGGAGGGCTCATGTGGGGCGGCTGGGGCTGGAGTGGGGGCTGGCGAGGACGGCTGGGGCTGGAGTGGGGGCTGGCGAAGGACGGCGCGGCGGGAGGGCGTGATGGCCACCCGTTCGGTAACAGAGCAGGCTGCATCGTAATTTCGCACCTTTTACCCCTTCCGTACCGCGACGTCGGGAGAGAAACTATGGGGAACCACGCTCAGTTAAGGAGAGGCAGATGGAAGCGAGTCCGTCCGGCGGTCCTGGGCTCAAGCGGTCGCTGTCGGTGTGGGCGGCGGTTGGGCTGTCGGTGGCGTTGATGGCGCCCAGCATGGCTGCGAACATCAACCCGCAGGGCAGCGCGACCTACGCGGGCCGGGCGGTGCCGCTGACCTTCCTCATCGCGGCGATCGGCGTCCTGCTGGTGGCCTACTCCTTCGTCCGGCTGTGCCAGTACTTCCACCACGCGGGTTCGGTCTACGCGTTCGTCGGCGCGACCCTCGGGCCGCGGGCCGGCGTGGTGGCCGGCTGGGGCCTGCTCGGCACCTACACGTTCTACGCCGTGGTCACTTCGGCCGCGGCCGGCATCTTCGGGACCGCGTTCCTGCAGGCCGTCGGCATCTGGCCCCACCCTCCGACGTGGGCGCCTTTCATCCTGCTCGCGGTCGCGCTGCTGGTCGCCCTGGTGCTGGCGATCATGCCGGCCAAGCGCGGCGCACACGTGCTGCTGAGCGTCGAGGGCACCACGGTCGCGCTGATCCTGATCGTCACCGTGGTCGTGCTGGTCCGGCTGCTGGCCGGGAACGCGCCGGGGCACGAGCAGTTCACCTGGAGCGTGTTCTCGGTGGCGCCGGGGACCCACTCCTCCGACCTGTTCCTGGGTGTGGTGTTCGGCTTCCTGTCCTTCGCCGGGTTCGAGGCCGCGGCCACCCTGGGTGAGGAGGCCAACCGGCCGACCCGCGACATCCCCCGGGCCATCCTGGGCACGGCCATCTTCGGCGGCATCTACTTCGTGGTCGTGACCGCGGTCGAGATGATGGGCTTCGGCGCTGGCCCGGCCGGGGTCAAGGCGTTCATTTCCTCCCCGTCGCTGCTGGGCGACCTGGGCTCGTCCTACGTGGGGCACTGGGTCGGCGACGTGATCACGCTGGGCACGACGATCAGCGCGTTCGGCTGCTGCCTGGCCTCGACGGTCGGGGCGGCGCGACTGCTGTACGCACTGTCCCGGGACACGGCCGGACCGCGCGGGCTCGGCAGCAGCAGTTCGCGCTGGGGCACCCCGGTCGGGGCCACCGTGGTGATCGTGGCGATGGCGGCCGTCATCGTCATCGTCGAGACCGCCGTGTCCGCCCAGGCCAACGCGTTCAACAGCTTCCTGTGGTCCGGCACCATCGGCACGCTGATCCTGCTGGTCGTGTACGTGCTGGCCACCTTGGGCTGCATCATGCTGGTGTTCGTCCGGCGCAAGCTCCCGGTGCCGATGTGGCAGATCATCGTGCCGATCGCGGGCCTGATCGTGCTCGGTTACACGCTGTACCGCAACGTGATCCCGTATCCCACCGGCGCGGCTGCGTGGTTCCCGCCGGTGGCCGGGATCTGGCTGGTGGTCGCGGTCATCGCGGTTGTCGCCGCGGCGGGCACGGCACGCCGGCTCGGGGCCGCGCTGCAGGCCCGGGAGGGCATCGCGGCGCCCGGCGGTGAGGCGCCGGCGGCTGGCCAACGGGAGACGGTGTAGTGCCCGGCCTGCTCCCCTGCGTGGCCGAGCAGGCGCTGATCGACCACCACTGCCACGGGGTGATCCTCCGGGACGCGGACGAGGCCATGCTGGAATCGATGCTGAACGAAGGGGTCAGCTGGCCCGGGGGCTCGGTGTTCGATTCCCAGGCCGGGTTCGCCTTCCGCCGGCTGTGCCCGCCCGTGCTCGACCTGCCACCACACGCCGAACTTGCGGAGTACGTGGCCCGCCGGGCCGAGCTCGGTGCCGCCGAGGTGAGCAAACGTTTCCTGGCCGGCACCGGGACCTCGGTGCTGTGCGTGGACACCGGCTTCACCCCCGAGCCGATCACCTCCCCCGCCGAGCTGGCCGATCTGGCGGGCGCGACCGCCCACGAGATCGTCCGGCTCGAGCGGGTCGCCGAGGACGTGGCCGCGGCCGGGGTGGGCGCGGCCGGCTTCGCGGATGCGGTCCGGTCCGCGCTGGCCACCCGGACGGCGACCGCGGCCGGAGTGAAGTCGATCGCGGCCTACCGGACCGGCCTGGACCTGGCGCCCGGGCGGCCGTCCGATGCTGAGGTGACCGCGGCGGCCGGGCGCTGGCTGGCGGAGCAGGAGGGCGGCCCGTACCGGCTGGCCGCCGAGACGCTGCAGCGGTTCCTCATCTGGTGCGGCGTCGACCTCGGCCTGCCCATCCAGTTCCACGTCGGCTACGGGGACAGCGACGTGGACCTGCACCGATGCAACCCGCTGCTGCTCACACCGCTGCTGCGCGCCACCCAGCCGTCCGGCGTGCCGATCATGCTGCTGCACAACTACCCCTACCACCGTGAGGCCGGTTACCTGGCTCAGGTCTTCCCGCACGTGTACGTGGACGCCGGGCTGGCCACCCACAACCTGGGTGCGCGGGCTCCCGCGCTGCTGGCCGAGGCACTGGAGCTGGCGCCGTTCGGCAAGTTCCTGTACTCCTCCGACGCCTGGGGCCTGCCCGAGCTGTACTACCTGGGCGCGGCGCTGTTCCGCACCGCACTCTCGGAATTCCTGCGCACCGGCCGGGATCAGGACCAATTTTCCGAACGGGCTATGGGGCGCCTCGCCCGAATGCTCTGCGCGGACAACGCCAAGCGCGTGTACTCACTCGCCGACCAGATGTAACGGGCCGGTCTGATCGCCGGGCCAGCGCGGGTGCGCCGGCCAAATAAGGTCCTGACATTGGCTGATGCCCTACGTATGGTCGAAGTGTGAAGGTGCTCTCGGTCAACGTGGGACGGCCGCGGCCCAACCCGTGGAAGGACATGAAGTTCACGGGCATCGACAAGCGGCCCGTGGAGGGACCGGTCATGGTCACGCGGCCCCGGGCCAAGGGCATGGGCATGGTCGGGCTGGCCGGCGACAAGTGCTTCGACGTGCGCAATCACGGTGGCCCGGACATGGCCGTCTACGCCTACGCCCGGGAAGACCTGGATGGCTGGGAGGCCGAGCTGGAGCGGCCGCTGGTCAATGGCATGTTCGGCGAGAACCTGACCACGGCCGGCATCGACGTCAACGCCACCTTGATCGGGGAGCGCTGGCGGGTCGGGCCGGACCTGATCCTGGAGGTGACCTCACCGCGGGTTCCCTGCGGCACGTTCCAGGGCTGGCTGGCGCGGTCCGGCTGGATCAAGCGGTTCATCGGTGAGGCCAAGCCCGGCCCGTACTTCCGGGTCATCGAGCCGGGTGAGATCTGCGCCGGGGACGCCATCGAGGTGATCCACCGGCCCGACCACGACGTGACCACCTCGCTGTGCTTCCGGGCGCTGACGATCGAGGATGACCTGCTGCCCCGGCTGCTGGCGGCCGGCGCGCTGCCCAAGGAGCTCAGGGACCTGGCCGAGCGGCGGACGCGCGGGGTCCGCTGACGGGGTGATAAAACCCGGACATGGACAACGACACGGAGATCAGGCCGTTCCGGATCGAGGTGCCCCAGGCTGACCTGGACGACCTGCGGGACCGGCTGGTGCGGACCCGGTGGCCGGACGAGCTGAACGGGGCCGGCTGGGACTACGGCATTCCGCTGGACATCGTGCGGGAACTGGCCGGGTACTGGCGGGCGGGCTACGACTGGCGGGCGCACGAGCGGCGGCTGAACACCTTCGAGCAGTTCACCACCACCATCGACGGCCAGAACATCTGGTTCCTGCACGTCCGCTCGGCCGAGCCCGGCGCCATGCCGCTGATCATGACGCACGGCTGGCCCGGCTCGATCGCCGAGTTCATGGAGGTCATCGGCCCGCTGACCGACCCGGCCGGGCACGGCGGCGACCCGGCCGACGCCTTCCACCTGGTGATCCCGGCCATCCCGGGGTACGGCTTCTCCGGGCCGACGCACGAGCGGGGCTGGGACGTGAGCCGGGTCGCCCGGGCCTGGGACGAGCTGATGGGCCGCCTGGGCTACGAGCGGTACGGGGCGCAGGGTGGCGACTGGGGCTCGGCTATCTCCCGGGAGCTCGGCGCTGCCCACGCCGCCCACGTCATCGGCGTGCACCTGAACATGCTCACCTACCGGATCCCGGACGACCCCGGTGAGCTCACGGAGACCGAACAGACCCGGCTGGCCGCCCGGCAGCGGTTCGTGAAGGAGGGGCAGGGCTACGGCGCGATTCAGCGCACCCGGCCGCAGACGCTGGCCTACGGGCTGGCCGACTCCCCCGCCGGGCAGCTGGCCTGGATCGCGGAGAAGTTCCAGGCCTGGACCGACGGCGGACTGGCCGCCATCGACCGGGACTGGCTGCTGACCAACGTGTCGCTGTACTGGCTGACCGGCACGGCCGGGTCGTCGGCCCGGCTGTACTGCGAGACAACCCGGGCCGGGAGCTGGGCCCGGCAGGCCCGTTCGCGGGTGCCGGTCGGGGTGGCCAACTTCCCGCGTGAGATCGCACCGAGCATCCGGCGTTTCGCCGAGCTCACCGACAACATCACGCACTGGTCCGAGTTCGACCGGGGCGGCCACTTCGCCGCCCTGGAGGTGCCGGATCTGCTGGTCGGCGACGTCCAGGCCTTCTTCAGGACCCTCCGCTAGGCTCGCGCGCTGGCCTGGCCAGCCAGTTCCAGGGCCTGCGTCAGCAGCCGGAGTAGCGGGTCGCCGCCGGCCGCGCTGGCGTCGAGCCAGTGCACGCGCGGGTCCCGGCGGAACCAGGACTCCTGCCGGCGGGCGAAACGGCGGGTGGCCTTGATGGTGTCCAGCCGGGCCTCTTCCAGCGTGCACTGGTCATCGAGGCAGCGCAGCAGCTGCTGGTACCCCAGCGCCCGGCTGGCTGTCCAGCCCTCGCGCAGACCGTGGGCGGCCAGCACCCGGACCTCGCCCGGCAGGCCCGCTTGCCACATGCGCTCGACCCGGTCAGCGATCCGCTGGTCCAGTTCGGGCCGGGGCAGCGTGAGGCCGATCTGGACGGCCGGACGCATTTGCCGGTACTCCGGCATGGTGGCGGTGAACGGGCGCCCGGACAGTTCGAGCACCTCCAGGGCACGCACGATCCGGCGGCCGTTGCTGGGCAGGATGGCGGCGGCCGCGGCCGGGTCAAGGGTGGCCAGCCGGGCGTGCAGAGCCGCAGGGCCGGCCTGGTCGAGCTCGGCCTCCAGGCGAGAACGAATCGCCGCATCCGTTCCGGGGAAGTCCAGGTCGTCCAGTGCCGCGCGGACGTACAGGCCCGAGCCGCCGACCAGCACCGGTACCCGGCCGCGGGCGGCGATATCGTCGATCGCGGCGCGGGCCAGCTTGGCGTAGTCGGCCACGTTCGCGGCCTGGGTCACCGGCCAGATATCGAGCAGGTGATGCGGGACGCCGCCCCGGGCGGCCTCGGGTTCCTTGGCCGTGCCGATGTCCATGCCCTGGTAGAGCTGCATCGAGTCGGCGTTGACGATCTCGCCGTCCAGGGCGCGGGCCAGCTCCAGGCCCAGCCCGGATTTGCCGGTGGCCGTCGCGCCCACCACGGCGATCACGTGCGTTCCCATGGTGTCAGTGTGCCCTCACCACGAGCCGCGGCGATGCCAGGTGGCGACGAAGTAGGTCACCTCGAATGGGGCGGCGGCGTAGTGGAGTTCGGCGTCGAAGGCGGTTCCGGTAGCAGCGGCGGCGCCCGCCAGGACCTGCCAGGCCGGGCGGCCCGAGCTGAACAGCTCGGCGTCGCGGGACGGGTCGAGCAAGGCCAGGGCGGCGTGATCGGCGGCGGCCAGGGCGGCGGCGACGTGATCGTCGTAGGCGCCGGCGCCGGAATCGGCGGCGCCGGGGACGTTGCGCGCCCGGCGGCCCGGGCCGTCGCCCAGGATCAGCAGACCGGTCCGTGGTGCCAGCGCGGCGAGCTTGTCCCCCAGTTCGAGGCAATCGGCGGCCGGCGCGTCCGCGGCGATCCCCCACCAGGCGATGGACGCGCTGGCGGTGCCGCTGGCATTGGCGCCGGCGTACGCCGGCCGACAGCAGCGACCTGCCGACGGTCAGCGCGAGTGGCAGCACGCGAACGTCCGGCGGGGGCGCGGCCGCGGGGTACGGGACGCCGAAATCACGCAGGCTGGCCACGGTCTGCGCCGGGTACTCGGCGGTGCCTGGGGCCGCGCCGACGGCGATAATCAGGTCCGGGTCCGCGGCTCGCAGGCTGGCCACTGCCCGATCGCAGGCCGTCCGCAGCCGGACGAGCTCGGGATCGCTGGCTCCGGCCGCACCGGTGGCCTCGGGCACGAGCAGCGGCGGATGCGGGCAGACCGCGGCGGCGACGAGCACCCGATGAAGGCTATCCGGTCGCGCGGCCGCGCTGGGTGTCGTAGAGCTGGTCCAGACCGACCAGCAGGACGTCGCCGCGGCGGGCCGCCTCGCGGAGGTCGGGATCAAAGCCCGCCCCCGAGTAGCAAGCCAGGGTGGTGCCGGCCGTGTCGAAACCCTTGACGTTCAGCAGTGCCTGGGCGCGGCGAAGGCGCTCGAGGTGCCGCCTGCCCATCACCTTCCCCCACTTGGCCTCGCCGAGCGAGATGACCTGCCGGGGCTGGCCGGGCCGGGCCGGGGCCAGGACGGCCACGTCGACCTCGATCTGGGTCTTGCGGCCGGGGTCGGCCACGGCCCCCGAGGCCACCTCCCCCACCGGGACGCCCACGAGCCGCCGTCCTTCGGTCCGGGCGAATTCGCGGCACAGGCCTTCGAAATGCGGCCCCAGGACCTGGGCGGCAAACGTGGGCCGGGCGTCGGCCCAGACCTCAGCGGCCAGCCCGATCTCCAGGTCCGCCCACCGTGGCCGCATGACCGCCTCGTAGAAGGTGATCAGCGGCTCGGTGATGCGGTAACGCGCCCGGCCGGCCCGGAAGGCGTCGGTCTCCCTGGTCACCAGGCCGGCGTCCTCGAGCACGTTGAGCGGGTGCGCGATGTCGGCCGTCTTGCGGCCGATGTAGTTAGCGATCCCGCCCCAGGTCTGGTTCCCAGCCGCGATCGCGGCCAGGACCGAATGGTAAAGCGCCGGATCGCGGATCTCGGTTTCCTCGGCGAGCAGATAACGCGCCTCGCGCAGCAGCGGGCGATCGGGGTTCAGGACCGAGCGCACCACCCACGGGCCGAAGTCATCGGGGCCAGCCGGGGCGTCATCCCGCACCAGCTGACGACGGTAGGCCGGCGTGCCGCCGACGACCGCGTGCAGGGAAATCGCGGCCTCCGGCGCCGTCACCCCCCAGAAGCGGGCCGCATCGCGGTAGCCGAACGGCCGGATGACCATCTCCAGCCCGGCCCGGCCCCGCAGTGGGGCATTGCCCGCCAGCAGGCCGCCCATCACCGACATGGCCGACCCGCAGAGCAGGAGCCGGGCCCGGTTGCCACCGCCCTGGCCCGGGCCCCGGCTGTCGATCTCACGCCGCAACAGCGAGGGCAGTGCCGGGCTCGCCTTCACCAGATAGGGGAACTCATCGATGATCAGCGGCATGGGCTGACGGTCGGCCAGGGCGAAGAGATACCGGAGCGCGTCTTCCCAGCCGGAGAACGAAAAGCTCGCGTCCAGGCCGGACTGGCGGGCCAGCGCGGCGCCGAACATCCGCAATGACTCGGCTTCGGTCGCCTCAACCGCCTCGAAGAAGAAGCCTCCTGTCGCGGCGGCCAGCGACCGGAGCAGGTACGTCTTGCCCTGCCGGCGCCGTCCGCTGACGATGCCCAGGCTCGCTTCGGGGCGCGGATCGGCCGCGAAGTCGGCCAGCGCGCTCCACTCGCGGTCCCGGGCGAAAACGTGGGCAGGCTTGGCGAGCACAGGATCACTCGACATGGAACTCCGGATCTTATTTTACTGAGATGTACTTTAGTAAAGCATACTTCAGTAAAACGCGATCCAAGGACATGTGAGATCGCTATTTGACGCGGCTGGCGACAAGACGCCCGGCTGGCCCTGAGGCACCGGGCGGCTTTGAGGGCGGATCTGAGCGCGGGGTGGTGATCAGCGGAAGACGATGCGATCCGCCGGAGGGACGTGGGAACAGCCGGCGAGACGTGAGATCAGCTGGAGGGACGCAGCGCCGGCATGCCGATCAGGACCGCAGCATCGCCGGTCGCCGGGGCGGTGTTGGCGGCGAGGGTGGGGGCGGCCTGGGCGGCTTCCCAGGCGTCCCCGGCCGGGGTGCGGCGGACGGCCAGCGGGGCGTCGTCGGCCAGCAGGTAGTGCGGGGCGCCGCGGGTGACGGTGGTGGTGACGATGTCGCCGGGGCGCGGGGTCTGGCCTCGTGCGGGGCGAAGTGGACCAGGCGGTTGTCGCGGGCCCGGCCGGACATCCGGTGGGTGGCGGCGTCCTTGCGGCCCTCGCCCTCGGCCACCAGCACCTCCACGGTGGCGCCGGCCAGCTTCTGGTTCTCGGCCCAGGTGATCTCCTCGACCAGGGCGGTGAGCCGCTCGTAGCGCTCCTGCACGACCGCCGGCGGGACCTGATCGGCCATGGTCGCGGCCGGGGTGCCGGGCCGGATCGAGTAGCGGAACGTGAACGCGCCGGCGAACCGGGCCTGCCGCACCAGGTCCAGGGTGCCTGCGAAGTCCTGCTCGGTCTCGCCGGGGAAGCCGACGATGATGTCGGTGGTGATGGCCGCGTCGGGGATGCGGCCCGGACCCGGTCCAGGATGGCCAGGTAGCGGTCCCGGCGGTAGGCCCGGCGCATGGCCTTCAGGATCGCGGTCCGAGCCGGACTGCAGCGGCATGTGCAGGCTCGGCATGACGTTCGGCGTCTCGCGCCATGGCCTCGATGACGTCGTCGGTGAAGTCGCGCGGGTGCGGCGAGGTGAACCGGACCCGCTCCAGGCCCTCGATCTCGCCGCAGGCTGCGCAGCAGCTTGCCGAACGCCAGCCGGTCGCCGAACTCGGCGCCGTAGGAGTTCACGTTCTGGCCGAGCAGCGTGACCTCGATGACGCCATCGGCGGCCAGCGCGCCGATCTCGGCCAGGATGTCGCCGGGACGGCGGTCCTTCTCCTTGCCGCGCAGGCTCGGCACGATGCAGAAGGTGCAGGTGTTGTTGCAGCCGACCGAGATCGCGACCCAGGCCGCGTAGGCGGACTGCCGGCGGGCCGGGAGCAGCGAAGGGAACGTCTCCAGCGTCTCGGCGAACTCGGCCTGCGCCTCCTGCGCGGACCCGCGCCCGCTCGAGCAGGGCCGGGAGCGAGCCCATGTTGTGCGTGCCGTAGACCACGTCGACCCACGGCGCGCGCTGGGTGATCCTGGTCCGCTCCATCTGGGCCAGGCAGCCGCCCACCGCGATCTGCATGCCGTTCTTCTTCTGCGGCAGCAGGTGGCCGAGGTTCCCGTACAGCCGGTCGGCCGCGTTCTCCCGGACCGCGCAGGTATTGAACACCACCACGTCCGGGGTTTCGCCGTCGGCGGCGGGCTGGTATCCGGCCTCGTCGAGCAGGCCGGCCAGGCGCTCGGAGTCGTGCGCGTTCATCTGGCACCCGTAGGTGCGGATCTGGTAGGTCCGGCCAGCTGTCACACGACCAGGATAGGGGCGTCCGCGGAATAGGGCAGCCAGGAAAGGCCTGTGACAGCGCTCGGTGGTGCACGGAGCGGGCTGCGGGCGTCATGCGATCACCCGGACGAGCATCCGGCATGATATCGGTATGTAGATGGCTACCCAGACGCGCGCCTACGGCGAATGGCCCTCCCCTATCGCAGCCGCCGATGTGGCGCGAGCACAGGTCGGGCTGTTGTTCCCGACCATCGATGCGAACGGGGTGTGGTGGCAGGAATCGCGGCCGGCCGAGAGCGGGCGGCTCGCCATCGTCTGCCAGCCGCCGGACGGGACCAGCCGTTACACGCTCCCGATGCCGTGGAACGCCCGGAACCGGGTGCACGAATACGGCGGGAAGTCCTATTTCACCCTGCCGGGCGGTTTTCTCTTCGCGAACTTCGGCGACCAGCGGCTGTACCGCTGCCGGCTGACAGACCCCACCGCCGCGCCTGAACCACTTACTCCGGCTCCCACCGAGGCCGTGGCCGACCGGTACGCCGACTACACGCGCTCTCCTGGCGGGGACGAGATCTGGTGCGTGCGCGAACGGCATGCCGACGGCAAGGTGAGCCGGGCCATCGTGGCGATCCCGCTGGACGGGTCGGCCGCGGGTGATCCGGACGCGATCCAGGTCCTGATCAGCGGCTCGTCCGACTTCTACGCCTACCCGGTGCCGTCGCCGGACGGCACCCGGCTGGCCTGGATCAGCTGGGACCACCCCCGGATGCCGTGGGACGGCTCCGAGCTTCGGGTGGCCGAACTCGGTGCCGATCCCGGTAAGTACCAGGTCCTGATGGGCGGGGACAGCGAGTCGGTGGTCGCCCCGGTATGGCGCGACGACCAGAGCCTGTACGTGATCTCGGATCGCTCCGGCTGGTGGAACCTGTACCTGACCGAGCTGACCGGGCCACCCGGGGAGCTGCGCCCACGTGACGAGGAGTTCGCCGCGCCGCTGTGGCAGCTAGGCATGAGCCCGTACGTGATCCTCGCCGACGGCCGCATCGCGACCGTGCACGGGACCGGCGAGACCCGGCTCGGTGTGCTCGATCCGGCGACAGGCCAGCTGACCGACCTGGACCTGCCCTACAGTTTGTTCTCGCTCAGCCTGTCGGCCGTCGGCCAGACCGTGGTCACGATCGCCGGCGGCCCGGCCCAGCCATCGGCCGTGATCGCCGTGGATGTCCCCGCGTCGGGAGCGGCGGCGCAGGTCCGGGAGCTGAGCCGCAGCGCCAGCGAGCTGCCCGATCCTGCCTACCTGCCGGAGCCGCACGCGGCCCGGCTGACCGGGCCATCCGGCTCGGTGGTGCACGCGCTCGTCTACCCGCCGTCCAACCCGGCCTTCGGCGGTCCGGACAGCGAGCGGCCGCCGTACATCGTCTGGGTCCACGGCGGCCCGACCTCGCACGTCTCACCCCGGCTGGACCTGGAAAAGGCGTTCTTCACCAGCCGCGGCATCGGGATCATCGACGTGAACTACGGCGGGTCGAGCGGATATGGCCGCGCCTATCGCGAGCGGCTGCGCGGCCAATGGGGTGTGGTCGACGTGGCGGACGTGATGTCGGCCGCGCTGGCCCTGGCCGAGGCCGGGGAGGCCGATGGCAAGCGGCTGGGCATCCGCGGTGGTTCGGCTGGTGGCTGGACGGCCCTGGCCGCGGTGACCTCGGGCGTCTGGCTGGCCCAGGAAGTGGGCGGGACGCGGGGAGATGGGCCGGCGGCTCCGGCGGGGTGTTCGCCGCCGCGGCCTCTTACTTCGGCGTCAGCGACCTGCGCGAGTTCGCCGAGCAGACGCACGACTTCGAATCACGTTACCTGGACGGGCTGATCGGGCCGCTGCCTGAGAGCGAGGCGCTGTACGCCGAGCGTGCGCCGGTCGGGCACGTGAGCGAAGCCACCTGCCCGGTGCTGCTGCTGCAGGGTCTTGACGACCCGATCGTCCCGCCCGCCCAGGCCGAATCGATCGCCGCCGACCTGGCCGCGCGCGGCATCCCGCACGCCTACATCGCCTTCCCCGGCGAGTCGCACGGATTCCGGAAGGCGGAGAACATCGTGACCAGCCTGGAAGCCGAGCTGTCGTTCTACGGCGAGATCATGGGTTTCACCCCGCCGGGCATTCCCCCGGTGGAGCTGGAAGGGGCCTGACCGGGACGCGCCCGGTCAGGCGGAGATCGGGAGCTGCTCGATTGCCGCGTCCGGATAGGACTCCACGTAGTTCTCGCCGTTCCAGCCGTAGTAGCTGACTTCTCGCGTGTCGAAGTCGGCGACGTACCGGAGGACTCCTGCGCGCCAGGCCGCGCCGAGGAACTCGGCGAAGGTGCTCATCCCGGCCTGAGAAGATCAGCGGGCGAACTCGGTGGCGCGGGACTCGCGCACCACGGTGATGCGGATCTGGCCCGGGTAGGTGAGCTCTTCCTCGACCTGCTTGGCGATGTCGCGCGCGACGACCTGAGCCTGGATGTCGTCGATCCGCTCGGGCTTGACCATGACGCGGATCTCGCGGCCGGCCTGCATGGCGAAGACCTTCTCCACGCCCTCGTGGTCGCTGGCGATCTGTTCCAGGCGCTCGAGCCGCTTGACGTACATTTCCAGCGATTCGCGCCGGGCGCCGGGGCGGCCGCCGCTCATCGCGTCCGCGGCCTGGGTGAGCACCGCCTCGACGGTCTTCACCTCGACCTCGTTGTGGTGCGCCTCGATGGCGTGCACCACGTCGTCGGACTCGCCGTACCGGCGGGCGATCTCGGCGCCGATCAGCGCGTGGCTGCCCTCGACCTCGTGGGTGAGCGCTTTGCCGATGTCGTGCAGCACCGTGCAGCGTTTGAGCAGCGCCGGGTCCATCCGCAGCTCGCTGGCCATCATGCCGGCGAGGTGCGCGGACTCGACCAGGTGCCGGAGCACGTTCTGCCCGTAGGAGGTCCGGTAGCGCAGCCGCCCGAGCAGGTCGATCAGCTCCGGGTGCATGTCGGTGATGCCCAGCTCGACCAGGGCATCCTCGCCGGCCCGCTTGCACAGTTGCTCGATTTCGGCCTTGCCGCGATCGTAGGCGTCCTCGATCCGCTGCGGATGGATCCGGCCGTCGGCGATCAGGCGTTCCAGGGTCAGCCGGGCGATCTCACGGCGCACCGGGTCGAAGCAGGACAGCAGCACCGCCTCGGGCGTGTCATCGATGATGAGGTTGACGCCGGTCACCGACTCGAAGGCGCGGATGTTACGGCCCTCGCGGCCGATGATTCGGCCCTTCATCTCGTCGCCCGGCAGGTGCAGGACGGAGACAACGGACTCGCTGGTCTGCTCGGTGGCCACCCGCTGGATGGCCAGCGTGACGATCTCGCGAGCACGCTTCTCGCCCTCGGACCTGGCTCCGTGCTCGATGTCCCTGACGATGAGGGCCGCTTCACGCTTGGCCTGGTTCTCGATCGTGGCTACCAGCTCAGCCTTGGCCGCGTCCGCCGTCAGGCCGGCCACCCGCTCAAGTTCCCGGCTGCGGTCGGCGTCGGCATGGTCGAGCTCGCCAGCACGCCGGTCGAGGTCCTGCTTGCGCTCGTCCAGGGCGCCGGCCCGGTCCTCGATGCGCTTGAGCTCGGTGTCGAGCCGCTGCTCGCGGTCGGCCAGGCGAGTTTCCCGCCGTTCGAGGTCACTGCGCAGCTCGCGCACCTCGTCCTTGACCGCACGGATTTCCTCGTCGACCTCGCGGCGGCCCTGGGCAGACTGTTCAGCTTCCTGGCGGGCTCGTTCCAGGATCCCGGTGGCCTCGGTCTCGGCCCTCGCGCGGGTCTGCTCGGCCTCGGCGTTAGCGGTCTCCAGCTGAGCCGGGTCGGGGGCGCCGACGGCGGGCGTTCCAGGCCCGCTCGGCGAGCGGCGCCAGACGACTACAAGCGCGAATACGACCGCGAGCAACCCGATCACCATGAATGCAAGCGACAATCCGCTGCTCACGGCCACCCCTTTCCGTCCATAGCCCTCGGGGCACCCTTGTGTTGTAACGTCCGCTTCCAGGGTTATGCCCTGGTACGGACAGCCGCACGCCCGCGCGGCCCGCCAGCTGATCTTCTCGTCAGCGTTGGCTACACACCGTATTCGCTGGTCTGGCTGTGACCGCACCTCCGTACCCCGGCGGACAACATCTCGCTGCCGCGAGGTTAAGGGTTTATAACCTTTTTATCAAGCAAGGCGCGTTTGACCATTACGGGCGTCCGCCAAGCGGATGGAGGGTGCGCCGTCCGGCTGTCCGGATCCAGCGTGCCAGGGCAGGGATCATGCTGGCGGCCCCGAGGCTCGTGGGCGGTAGCGCCCCAGAGCCGAAGCCTGGGGATGGCCACGGGCGCTGCGGCACGGGGTGGCCCGGATGGCGTGGGGGCGTAGCTACTGTGCGTAGTTACTGATGTCGAGGGCCGCCTTCAGGCGCCGGGTCTTCAGGCGTCGGGGTCGAGGTACTGGTCGGCGTCCAGATCGAGAACGTCGCCGGATCCTTCAGCCTTTTCCTGCTCCATGGACTCCCGGATCAGCCGGAAGACCAGGCCGGCTGGATAGCCCTTCCGGGCCAGCAGGCCCGCCGCCTGCCGGACGCGGGCTTCAGCGGGCCGGCCGCGGGAGCTGGCCAGCTTCCGTTCGACCAGGCGCCGAGCGGTGGCGATCTCCTGCTCGGGGTCCAGCGTGTCGACCGCCTCGCGGATCTCCTCGCCATCGAGACCACGCTGCCGGAGCTCGGCTGACAGCGAACGCCGGGACAGCCCGCGGCTGTAGTGCCGGGACTCGACCCAGGCCCGGCCGAAGGCCGCGTCATCGATCAGTCCGACGTCGGTGAACCGGTCGAGCACGGCTTCTGCAGTTTCGGCCGTCACACCGCCGCGCCGCATGGCCTGGGATAGCTGCGCCCGGGTCCGCGGCGCGATCGTGAGCAGGCGCAGGCAGATCTGGCGGGCCTTGGCTTCGGGATCGCGACCCGGGTCCTCGCCGCGGGTGTCCCTGTCGCGGGTGTCCCTGCCGCCAGTGTCTGGGTCGCCAGTGTCTGGGTCGCTGGTGTCGTGGCCGCCCCAGCGGGTGGGGCTCCCGTCTTCGGGTGCCCCACCCCACGTGGCGTTTCGATTCCGGCGTCCCGTGCCGTTTCCGGACCAGGACGCCGGGCCGCGGCTGACCATCGGCTAGACCGCGGCTCCGGAAGTCGCCGCCCCGGCCGGAGCGGCGGGCCGGCCAGGGGCGGCGGCCCGGCCAGGGGCA
The DNA here is from genome assembly GCA_963781225.1 of uncultured Actinomycetota bacterium. Classification (GTDB taxonomy): domain Bacteria; phylum Actinomycetota; class Actinomycetes; order Streptosporangiales; family Streptosporangiaceae; genus Palsa-504. The sequence goes on along the minus strand of CAWAFD010000008.1, from coordinate 35,591 downwards.
GCAGGCCGACCAGGGGCAGCAGGCCGGGCGACGGCAGCGGGCCGGTCAGCAGCGGGCCGGTCGGGAGTGGCTCCGTTCCCGTTGCCATTCGGCGGGGCGCCATTGACGGCAGGGCTGGCGGCTTCGGCGTCGACGCGCGGGCCCACGCCAAGCTTCTCCTTGATCCGCTTCTCGATCTCGTTGGCCAGGTCGGGGTTCTCGCGCAGGAAGTTGCGGGCGTTCTCCTTGCCCTGGCCGAGCTGATCGCCCTCGTAGGTGTACCAGGCACCCGACTTGCGCACGATCCCTTGGTCCACGCCCAGGTCGATCAGGCTGCCTTCCCGGCTGATCCCGGTCCCATAGAGGATGTCGAACTCCGCGACCTTGAACGGCGGCGACATCTTGTTCTTCACGACCTTCACGCGGGTCCGGTTGCCGACCGCGTCGGTGCCCTCCTTTAGCGTCTCGATCCGGCGTATGTCCAGCCGGACCGAGGCGTAGAACTTGAGCGCCTTGCCTCCTGAGGTGGTCTCAGGAGAGCCGAACATCACGCCTACCTTCTCGCGAAGCTGGTTGATGAAGATCGCGGTGGTCTGGGCCTGGTTCAGCGCACCGGTGATCTTGCGGAGGGCCTGGGACATCAGCCGGGCCTGCAGGCCCACGTGGCTGTCGCCCATCTCGCCCTCGATTTCCGCCTTGGGCACCAGCGCGGCCACCGAGTCGATGACGATGACGTCGAGAGCGCCGGACCTGATCAGCATGTCCGCGATCTCCAGAGCCTGCTCACCGGTGTCCGGCTGAGACACCAGCAGCGCGTCGGTGTCGACGCCCAGCTTCTTGGCGTAGTCCGGGTCCAGCGCGTGCTCGGCGTCGATGAACGCCGCGATGCCGCCTACCTTCTGCGCGTTGGCCAAGGCATGCAGCGCCAAGGTGGTGTTGTGGGAGACCATGCCGTTGGCGATAAAGCTATGGGTACGCGGAAGGACTACGTCGAAGGTGGGCTGAAGGCCGCCATCGTCTATAGCGATGACTTTCTCGTAGGTGCACGGAAGTTCTGAAAGCTGCCGCAAGTACTCCACGATCGTCCTGGCACCCGGCGACAACCTGTTTTCCTGCTGGTGGCACCACTCGACGATCTTGGCCAGGCGCTGCCGAGAGCACGAGAGAGACATATCTTCGCGGAAGATATCTCCGGCGACCCTGTCGAATCCCCTGTCGCCACCGCAGTCATCGCGCAGATCCTTGAGCAGGCCTGATAGGTTCGGGATGTTCTCGAACTGCGGATCCCGAGGCGACGCTTTGAAGCATTTCTCGACTTGCGCCTTCCTGCGGGCAGAACGGAATCCCACCTCGGACAGGAAACGGCCGGCAACTGCGGGATTGATAGTCACCGACCAGTAGTCGCGCTCGTATTTCGTGTTGTATTTCGAGGCGACGGTGGCTGGGATTCCGAGCCCGTAGAGCATCAGCTGGACTTGTCGTGCCAGTTCCTCCGACGCGGTACCGAGCCCAACCGTTGACGTTGGGTCAATCCAACCGTCGCCCTCGAAGAGAGCTGAGAGGAAGGCACGCTGCGCCTTATGCCCGGCGGTACGGACACAAGCGGGAACCTTCTTGCCAGCCGCTCTCACGTAATCGAGGCCGTATTCTTCCGCGAACCTCTCCCGGATCCTTTTGCCCTGGACAGCGAACTCTTTATCGCCGTAGTTGCGGACCGGGACTCCGGCGATGTGCTCCATGAGCCGGGTGAACTCACCGCTCACTTCCGGATCCCAGTTGGTGAACCGGATCGAGGTCTCATAGCAGAGAGTTCCCTCCGCCATGAGGTAGCCCAGCAGGACGGCCTCGTCTTCGCTGAGCCCATCGCCCCCAGCCGCCTCCACGGCGCCGAATTCGGCGGAGACCACGGTGTCACCTACCTGCATTTCCCCAGCCTTGCGCCACACGATGAACCCGCGGTCACTGACGACACGGAGCGGGTGGTTGTGGGTGACGCTAACGGTCCGGCCCGACCGCAATTTCAGGCGGAGGACAGGCTTACGGTTGTTGTGCGTCAGCGCAACGACAGTCTCCAGCTCGCCTCGTTCGTTGACGAGGCGGATACCAGATTCGCTGATGTCCGTGACACGTGACGTGCAGCTAGCTTTCATGCCCGCGCGCTCGAAGACCTCGCCGATCGTCTCCAGCCCTCGGTCGGACCAGACATGGGTGTCGGCGGTCAAGCATTTTCCGCTGCTCTCCGGTCCGTAGATCTCGACGATCCGGCCGCGGGGCAGGCCGCCGAGGCCCAGCGCCACGTCCAGCGCGATCGAGCCGGTCGGGATCACCTCGACCGGGATTCGCGTCTCCTCACCGAGGCGCATGATCGAGCCCTTGCCGAACTGCCGCTCGATCGACAGGAGCGCGGTCTCCAGGGACTTATCCCTGTCGCCCGCACGCTCCACACTCGGCCTGCTATTTGCTGCCATGGGGACTCCCTGTCGGGTAAAAGGGGCCTGCGGGGACCTCCCGCACCGCCCAGGTCGTCTGAATTTCGGTCCCGCCGGACGTCCCCGGCGGCCATCGGTGATCACGCTATTCGCTGCCACTGACATTTCTGCCAGGCGCCGCGCGGCGCCTGTCCGCGGGAGGATTTTCACGGCTGTTTTCCCCGGCTTCCCAGTCCGGGTACCACCGCCACGCGACCACTATAGAGCGAACGTGTATTCGATCATGGACGACACGCCGAAAGTGGCGGCAGAAATCCGTCCATCACCCGCGGGCACGGCGTAATCCGCCGGGGGCTACCATCGGCTGCGGACGAACCAGCGGTACGGATGAACCGGTGTGCGAGGAGGCTCACGATGGCGCTCGACGAAGACGTGACCCGGCTGGCCAAGGGCAAGAACCTGGCCAGCGTGGTGACCCTGATGCCCGACGGTCAGCCGCAGGCGCTGCTCACCTGGATCGACGCTGACGGCGACCAGCTCCTGGTCAATACCGAACCGCAGCGGCAGAAGGCCAGGAACATCGCCAGGGACCCGCGTATCACCGTGCTGATCCATGGCGACGATCCCTACGACTGGGCCGAGGTCCGGGGCCACGTGGTGGAGACCGTCACCGGGGATGAGGCCCGGCGGCACATCGATGAGCTTTCCCGCAAGTACACGGGCCAGGATTACGCGCCGCCCGTCGGCCCGCAAGGACGGGTGATCTTCAAGATCGCACCGGACAAGATCAACACCCCACGGCGGCTGAGCCAGGGCTGATCGCTAGCGGAGGCTCTCCGGCACGTTGAACTGCTCGCAGACCGACCGCCACACCACCTTGGCGTCGACGCCATCGGCGAGTGCGCGCTCAATGGTACGGCCGCCCAAATTGGCGAACACGAAGTCCTTGGCCAGGCTGTCGGCATAGACCTCGCCGAACTGCGTCTTCATCCGTCTCCAGAACTCCGTCAACCGCACCTGGCCAGCGTACTTGGGGTGCGGGAGAGCAATGTCCGAAATTACGGAGGCGGCCGGCGCCGGGCCTGCACTCGCCGATCGCCTGCGTAGTCATGACATGATTACCGGAGACTTTTTTCCGGATGTGTCGTTAATGAATACGTGGGAAGTAGTCAAGCACGGCACACATCTCGATCTTGGGGCGTGCGCCTCCGCCTCACCAGAGACGCCGGCATAGCGGGACCGGCCGTGGCGGACATTGCGCATGATGGAGGCCGGATGACTGCGCCTGCGGGCGTGAACGAGGGATCCCCTCACGAGCCAGTGGACGTCGGGACGACACCGGCCGAGGATGCCGTGACACGGCCCGGTGACGGTGAGGTGCTGACCGAGGCCACGGAAAGCCGGGTAGCCGAGCCGGACATGGCTCAGGCAACGGCGGCGACGGCTGACGACGGGGCGGCGGAGGCCGAACTCGCCGGAGCAGAACTGGTCGAAGGTGACCCGCCGGGACAGGGCCGGGCGGGCCGGGATGTGAGCCCGCTGGCCGTGGCCGGGATCATCATCGGGGTCATTGCCCTGGTCGGGGTGGCCGCGGGCGCATTGGCCATCGTCACCCACGGGTTCCGGCCGAAAACGGTGGTCACGTACCGGCCCGCGGCTGTGTTCAAGCTACAGCCGGGGCAGTGCGTCAACGCCGGTACCACTGGCCTGGCCGACACGGTGGTGTCCTGCGGGACCGCGCATGACGCCGAGGTGTTCGCGTCGTTCCAGCTGACGGGATCCTGGCCCGGTACCAGCGGGGTAAAGCAAGAGGCAAGCAACGGCTGCGCCAGCCGGCTGAGCAGCTACCTGAATCCCCAGCTGGCCACCGCTGCCCTGAGCCAGCAGTTCGTCTATCCCAACCAGCATGCCTGGCAGGCGGGCGAGCGCACCGTCGTATGCCAGGTCAGCTCGTCGGAGGGGAAGCTCACGGGCTCGGTGCGCAAGGCCGCCTGAGGGGCTAACCGGGCCCGGGCCACTGCCCGACCCATTCGCCCTGCCGCATGGTCGCGCACAGCCTGAGGTCGTCGTCGCAGACCACTAGGTCCGCATCCAGCCCGGCGCGAAGAGCGCCCGTCCGGCCGGCCAGCCCCAGCACCCGGGCCGGGTTGGTGCTCGCTGCCGCGGCGGCGGCCGGCACCGTAAGGCCAGCGGCGACCGCATGCCGGACCACGTCGGCCATGGTGGCGGTGGAACCCGCGATCGCGCCTGGGCTGTCACCGGCCAAGCGCGCCACCCCCCCGGCCACGGTGACACGCATCGAGCCGAGGTCGTAGCTGCCGTCCGCCATCCCAGCGGCTGCCATGGCATCGGTGATGAGCACGAGCCTGCCCGTTCCGGCTGCCCGGGCTGCCAGCCGGATCGTGGTGTCGCTCAGGTGGACACCGTCGGCGATCACCTCGCAGGTGACCTCGTCCCGGACCAGCAACGCCCCCACCGGACCTGGCTCACGATGATGCAGCGGCCGCATCCCGTTGAACAGGTGGGTGGCATGGGTCGCCCCGGCATCGACCGCGGCCAGGGTGACGTCCGCGCTGGCGCTGGTGTGGCCGACGGCGGCGACCACCCCGGCGCGCACGGCCGTCTTGATGACCTCGGTCGCCCCGGGCAGTTCGGGTGCGATGGTCATGACCTTGAGATGCCCCGCGGCCGCCGCGAGCAGGCGCTCGAACACGGCCACGTCGGGCTCGATCATGTGCCGCGGATCCTGGGCGCCGCGGCAGGCCGCGGAAAGGAAGGGTCCTTCGGCGTGGATGCCAGCGATCACGCCTGCCGTGGCCAGGCCGGCCAGCATGGCGGCGCGCGCCTGGAGTTCGGCTACTGGAGCGGTGACCAGGCTGGCCACGATGGTCGTGCTGCCGTGGGAACGGTGAAATTCCGCGGCCCGGCGGGCGTCGGTGCCTGTTCCCTCGGTAAAGGAGAAGCCACCGCCTCCGTGCACATGCATGTCGACGAAACCCGGCAGCACCCAGCGCCCGCTCAGGTCGGCGGCCGTTACGGCCGCCTGATCCGGCACCCCGCCCCCGCCGACCGCGTGGATCACGCTCCCGTTCAGCTGGATCCAGCCAGGATCCAGCACCCCCTCGGGTGTGACCACCCGGGCGCCGGCCAGCACACGGAGACCGGGCGGGGCGGGGTCCGCTTCCATCAGGCCAGGATGACAGAACGTGAAAGGGCGCGCGGCTGGTCGGGGTCGACACCCTTGCGTTCGGCCAGCGCCGCGGCCAGCCGCTGAGCTCCGATCAAGCCGACGAGCGGGTCAGCGTCCGAGGAGATGACGGTGGCCCCGGTGCGGCCGGCATCGGCCAGCAGGTCACCGGGCACATGACCGAGCGCCCAGACCACCGTGTCCGGGTCGCTGACGCTTATCGGGCCATGCCGGTACTCCAGTGCTGGGTACGACTCGGCCCAGGTACGAGAGGCCTCGCGCAGCTTGAGCGCCGCCTCGTCGGCCACGGCCGCGGCCCAGCCCCGGCCGAGGAAGGTGAACTCGGTGCGCTCGGCGAGCCCGGCGGGCAACGGGCTGGCCAGCTCGCGGGCGGCCTGGCCGGGCAGCGCGCCCACCTCGGTGCCCGGCACGCCCGCACCCAGGTGAGCACGGAGCAGCACAATCGCGCTGGTGATGAACCGGCTCGAGACCACCGACCGCTCGTTCGCGAAATCGAGCAGCACCACCTGCTGAGCCGCCCGGGCCAGCGGGGCGGTGGCGTCGGCGGTTACGGCCGTGGTGAGGACACCGGGCGGCGCATTGCGAATCGCCTCGAGCACCTCAGTGGTGGTTCCGGTGCGGGATATATAGAGCGTCCGGTCGTGTTGCCGGGCGGCACGCACCTCCGATGCCGGGTAAGCGTCGGTTTCCCCCTGGCCGGCTGCCTCGCGCATGGCCGCATAGCAGCGGGCCACGTTGAGCGAGGATCCGCAGCCGATCACCGCGACCCGCTCGCCCGGAGCCGGGCAGCGCCGGTCCGGCCGCGGCCGCCAGCTCGATCGCCTGGGTCCAGCAGCCTGGCTGGCTGGCGACCTCGTCCATGAGGAAGCTCATAATCGCTCCTTGCGAGCACTTAATGTGCACTTTTATGATCAATATGTGCACTCTCTATGCAGTATAAATCAGAACTTCTGAGCGTAAAGAGGGAAGCTGCTGCCAGCCTGACCGCGGGCTGGCTGGCAGGTGCCGGTAGCTGGCGGGACGCGAAGCGGTTGGTACTAAGCGGTCACGACGCGGATGCCGCGCTCGGTGAAGGCCGCCAGTGACTCCGGGGTAGCCTCGCGGTCGGTCACGACCACGTCGATCTCATCGATGGCGGCCACCCGGGCGAAGGCGCGCTCGCCGAGCTTGGAGCTGTCGGCCACGATCATCACGTGCTCCGCGCGGGTGGCCATGAGGTGGTTGATGCTGGCCTCGCCCTCGTGGTGCGCGGTGGCCCCGGACCTCAGGTCGAGCGCGTCGACACCGAGGACGGCCCAGTCCAGGGTGAGCTCGGCCAGCACCAAGGTGGCGTACGGGCCGATCAGCTCGTACGACTGGCCGCGCGTCACGCCGCCGGTCACCACGATCTTGATGTGCTGGCGGACCGCGAGTTCGCTGGCGATGTTCATCGCGTTGGTCACCACGGTGATGGCGGGCGCGCCGGTTCCGTTCTGCAGGTCGGGCCGGGTAGCCAGGGCTCGGGCGACCTCGCTGGTGGTGGTGCCGCCGTTCAGCGCGACCGCCGCGCCGGGCGCGATCAGCGCGGCCGCCGCACGGCCGATGCGCTGTTTCTCCGGGGCGTGCCGCGCAGTCTTGTACCGCAGCGGCAGGTCATAGGAGACGTGCCCGGCCAAGGCTCCACCCCGGGTGCGCGTCAGCAGCTGCTGCTGAGCCAGCTCGTCGAGGTCGCGCCGGATGGTGGCCTGTGATACCCCGAGCGCCTGAGCGGCATCTGCCACGGTGAGCTGGCCGTCCTCCGGCATCAAGTCGAGCAGCTTGTTCCACCGCTGATACCTGGACACGTGCGGACCTCCTGGCAAGGCGCTCCGCTGCAGGGCAGGCGGACCGCCGCGATCTCCTTACCTTTCGCGCAGTCTAACTGCTCAATATTGCGCGATACTGCGCAGAAGCCAGTAAATCTCCGGTTAGCTCAGGGCTCGCGGTGGGCGGGCCAAGAATGTCAGTGGGGCGAGGCAGTATGGAACCATGGCAGAAAAGGCTCGACGGAGCGGCGGGCGAGTGACCGGGGATGGGGTCCTCGACGGCTTCTCGGCTGCGACCCGGGCCTGGTTTGACGGGGCGTTCGCCGAGCCAACACAGGCTCAGGCCGGAGCATGGCGGGCGATCGGCCGTGGTGAGGACACGCTGGTCGTCGCGCCGACTGGCTCGGGCAAGACCCTGGCCGCGTTCTTGTGGGCGGTCGACCGGCTGGCCGCCTCGCCAGCCCCCGCCGACCCCAAGCGGCGCACCCGGGTGCTGTACGTCTCGCCGCTGAAGGCGCTGGCGGTCGACATCGAGCGGAACCTGCGAGCGCCGCTGACCGGTATCGGGCACGCCGCGCGGCGCCTGGGCCTGTCTGAGCCGGACATCCGGGTCGCGGTGCGCACCGGCGACACTGCGGCCGAGGAGCGCCGCAAGCTGGTCAGCAAGCCGCCGGACATCCTCATCACCACGCCGGAGTCGCTGTTCCTGCTGCTGACCTCGCAGGCCAGGGAGACCCTGCGCGGGGTGGAGACGGTCATCCTGGATGAGGTGCACGCGGTAGCGGGTAACAAGCGCGGCGCGCACCTGGCGCTATCACTGGAGCGGCTCGATGCCCTCCGGCTGGGAACCGGCGAGCAGCCCGAGGGTGGTGTGGCGGCCGGACCCGCCCAGCGGGTCGGCCTGTCCGCCACGGTGCGGCCGGTCGAAGAGGTGGCCACGTTTCTGGGTGGCAGCCCGGCCGGTCACCATTGTGCAGCCGCCCAGCCCCAAGGTCATCGAACTCCAGGTCGTCGTCCCGGTCGAGGACATGACCGAGCTGGACACCGCACCTGGCCGGGGCGGCGAGGATGACGAGGAGAACCCAGCGCCGCGCCGGTCGATCTGGCCACACGTGGAGGAGCGGGTGCTCGACCTGATCGAGCAGCACAAGTCCACGATCGTCTTCGCGAACTCCCGCCGGCTGGCGGAACGGCTTTGCGGCCGGCTGAACGAGCTGGCCGCGGAGCGCGCCGAGCCGCGGGCCGAGGCGGCTGGGCTCACCCGCGGGGCGCAGGAGCCGGACCTGGACCAGCTATGGCAGACCCCCGGAACAGAAGACGACGAAGAACCAGGCGGCCAGCACGACCAGGCCAGCCAGCACCACCAGGCCAGCCAGCACGACCAGGCCAGCCAGCGCGGCCCGGCCCGGATGCCGGCCGAGCTCATGGGGCAGTCAGGCACTGCGGCCGGGGCGCCGGTCGAGGTCGCCCGGGCCCACCACGGATCGGTGTCCCGGCAGGAGCGCGCCGAGATCGAGGAAGCGCTCAAGGCTGGCCGGCTGACCCGCCGTGGTCGCGACATCCAGCCTGGAGCTTGGCATCGACATGGGCGCGGTGGATCTGGTGATCCAGGTCGAGGCCCCACCCTCGGTGGCCAGCGGCCTGCAGCGGGTAGGCCGAGCCGGGCACAACGTCGGCGACACCTCGCGCGGCATCATCTTCCCCAAGTACCAGGGAGACCTGGTCCAGGCGGCTGTCGTGGCCGAACGCATGCGGGCCGGTGCGATCGAGGAGCTGAAAATCCCGCACAACCCGCTGGACGTGCTGGCCCAGCAGGTCGTCGCCATGACCTCGGTCGACGACTGGGAGGTCGACGAGCTCGAGCAGACGGTGCGGCGGGCCGCGCCGTTCGGCGGACTGACCAGGCCGCTGCTCGAGGCGGTGCTGGACATGCTGGCCGGACGCTACCCGAGCGAGGACTTCGCGGGCCTGCGGCCGCGCATCGTCTGGGACCGGGTGGCCGGGAGCATCCGGGCCCGGCCAGGCGCGCAGCGGCTGGCCGTCACCAGCGGTGGGACCATCCCCGACCGGGGCCTGTTCGGCGTGTTCTTGGCCTCGGGCGGCGATGGACGGCAGCCGCGCCGGGTCGGCGAGCTGGACGAGGAAATGGTCTACGAGTCCCGGGTCGGCGACGTGTTCGTGCTGGGCGCCAGTTCCTGGCGGATCGAGGACATCACGGCGGACCGGGTTCTGGTTACGCCCGCACCCGGGCAGGCGGGGCGGCTGCCGTTCTGGCACGGCGATACTCCTGGCCGGCCCGCCGAGCTGGGCCGGGCCATCGGCGCGGCCTGCCGCGAGCTGTCGGCGGCTGGGGAACCCGAAGCGGCCAAGAAGCTGGAAGACGCCGGGCTGGACGAACTGGCCGCGCGCAACCTGATCAGGTACCTGGCCGACCAGCGCGCGGCTACCGGCCACGTGCCCGACGACCGGACCCTGGTGGTGGAGCGGTTCCGCGACGAGCTGGGCGACTGGCGGGTAGTCCTGCACAGCCCGTACGGGGACCGGGTGCACGCGCCCTGGGCGCTGGCCATCGCGGCCCGGCTGCGGGAGCGGTACGGCGGCATGGACGTGCAGGCCCTGCACACCGACGACGGCATCCTCATCCGGGTGCCGGACTCCGACGAGCCGCCGCCCGCGGACCTGGCCCTGCTGGACCCAGACGAAATCGGCGACATCATCACCGCCGAGGTCGGTGCCAGCGCGCTGTTCGCGTCCCGGTTCCGGGAGTGCGCCAGCCGGGCGCTGCTGCTGCCGCGCCGCAACCCGGGCCGCCGCACCCCTCTGTGGCAGCAGCGCCAGCGGTCCGCGCAGCTGCTCGAGGTAGCCAGCCAGTACCCATCGTTCCCGATCGTGCTGGAGACCGTGCGCGAATGTCTCCGCGACGTCTTCGACGTCCCCGCGTTGACCGACCTGCTCCGCGACATCGCGGCCCGGCGGGTGCGGGTGATCGAGGTCGAGACGGCAAGCCCGAGCCCGTTCGGTAAATCCCTGCTGTTCCGCTACGTGGGCGCGTTCATGTACGAGGGGGACGCGCCGCTGGCCGAGCGCCGCGCCCAGGCCCTGACGCTCGATTCGGCCCTGCTGGCCGAGCTGCTGGGCCAGGACGGCCTGCGTGAGCTGCTCGATCCCGAGGTCATCGCGGAGTCCGAGCGGGACCTGCAGCACCTGTCGGAGTCCCGCCGCTGCCGCGACGCGGAAGGGCTGGCCGACCTGCTGCGCACGGCGGGACCGTACACCGCCGGCGAGGTGGCGGAGCGGTGCGCCGACGCGGCGGCCGCGGACGGCTGGCTGGCGGAATTGTCGGACGCCCGCCGTATCATCAGCGTGCGGGTGGCGGGCCAGCTCATGTGGGCGGCGATCGAGGACGCCGGGCGGCTGCGCGATGCGTTCGGGGTGCCGCTGCCGCTCGGGGTGCCCGAGGCCTTTACCGAGCCGGCCGAGGACCCGCTCGGTGACCTGATGGCCCGGTACGCGCGGACGCACGGGCCGTTTATCGCTGACACCGTGGCTACCCGGTACGGGCTGGGCGTCGCGGTGGTGATGCTGGCGCTGCGGCGGCTCGCGGCCGGCGGCCGGATGGTAGAGGGTGAGTTCCTGCCGGCCGGGCAGGCCGAGGCGCGTCCCGTCGAGTGGTGCGACGCCGAGGTACTGCGGATGCTGCGACGGCGGTGCCTGGCCAAGTTGCGCAAGGAAGCAGAGCCGGTACCGCCCGAGGTGCTGGCCCGGTTCCTGCCCGCTTGGCACGGGATCGGCGCGGGAACCGGCCGGGGGCGAAGGCGAGCCGACGCCGGCGCGGTGCTCGAGGTGATCGAGCGGCTGGCCGGGACGCCGCTGCCGGCGTCCGCGCTGGAGACGCTAGTGCTTCCCAGCCGGGTACCGGGCTACTCCCCCGCGCTGCTGGACGAGCTGACCTCAGCGGGCGAGATCGTCTGGTCCGGCGCCGGCGCGCTGCCCGGCGGCGACGGCTGGCTGGTGCTCGCACCCGCGGATGGCGCGCCGGTGCTGCTCCCCGAGCCGGGCGAGGTGAGCCTGACCCCGCTGCACTCAGCGGTGCTAGAGGCACTCGGCGGGGGCGGGGCACTGTTCTTCCGCATGCTCAGCGACCGGGCGGCGGCCCAGCTCGGCCAGGTGCCCACCGACAACGAGGTCGCGGACGCGATCTGGGATCTGGTGTGGGCGGGCATGCTGACCAACGACACGATGGCCCCGCTGCGGATAATCCTTGGTGGTCAGCAGAGGCGGGCGCCTTCGCAGCCCCGGGCGGTGCCACGGCCGCGCAGCCCCCGCCGGCATAGCTTCGGGCGGCCGCCCATGCCGACGCGGACCGGCCCGCCGACCGTCAGCGGCCGCTGGTCGCTACTGCCGGGACGGGACGCGGCCGTCGACGACGGTAGCCAGGGCTCCGGCCAGACGGTGCGGGCGCATGCGCTCGCCGTGACCCTGCTCGAACGGCACGGCGTGCTGACCCGCGGCGCAGTGGCCGCCGAGCGGATCACCGGCGGGTTCGCCGCGGTCTACCCGGTGCTGCGGGCCATGGAGGAGGCCGGCCAGTGCCGGCGCGGCTACTTCGTCGAAGGGCTGGGCGGGGCGCAGTTCGCGCTGCCCGGTGCGGTGGACCGGATGCGAGCCCTGTCCGACCGGCCGCGCCCGGCTGACCGGGCGGCTCCGGCTGCTGATTCGGCCGAACGGGCGGTGGTGCTCGCGGCTGCGGACCCGGCTCAGCCCTACGGGGCGGCCCTGGCGTGGCCGGATCGTCCCGGCGAGACGGTCACGTCGCACCGGCCCGGACGCAAGGCAGGCGCGCTGGTCGTGCTGGTAGACGGGGCGCTGGTCCTGTACGTCGAGCGTGGTGGGCGCAGCCTGCTGTCCTGGACCGATGACTCCGCACAGCTGGAGCCGAGCGCCAGGGCGCTGGCCGCCGCGGTCAGAGCCGGAGCGCTGGGACGGCTGACCGTGGAGCGCGCCGACGGCCTGCGGGCAGGCGGGGATTCGCCGCTCACGAAGGCACTGGAGGCGGCCGGGTTCCGTCCCACGCCCCGCGGTCTGCGGTTGCGGGCGAGCTAGTCACGCCGCTGCGGGCCCGTTCGGCATTGTGATGCGCGGCTTCGCGATCATCTTCGACCTCGCACGATAAGGCTAAAGAGCGGGTAGGGTTGCCCCGTTGTGACCTCTTTGGCTTTGGGGAGACGATGAGCGATCAATCATCTAACCAGGAGCGGCCCGATGATTGGCCTCGCGGCGGCTATTACCCCGGCGAACAGTACCCGGGTGAGCAGTACGCGGACGAGCAGTACTACGGCTCGAGCTCGGCGTCGTCCGGCACGGGGTCGTCTGGAACAGGGTCGTCTGGAACAGGGTCGTCGGGCGCGGGATCGCCGGGGTCCGCGAGGCGGGACACGGACGACAGTGGGACAACGCGTATCGTCCCCAGCCCTGGGCAGGCAGGCTCGGCGGCTCAGGGCTCCGGCTCGCTGACCTCATCCATACCTGCTACCCCGGTATGGACGCCCGCACCGGGACTGGGCGGCTCTCAGGGACAGGGTTCGCCGGGCCAGGCACCGTCGGGTGCAGGGTCTTCGGGGCAGCCCGCTTCGGGCCAGGGGTCTGCTGGCCAAGGGTCGCAGGGGCAGTACGGGTCGAGCGGAAGCGCGAGTCCGTACGGTTCTGCGAGTTACGGCGCCGCCCAGGGTCAGCACGGTTCCGGCCAGGCTCTGGCTCAGTACGCCTCGGGTCAGGGCCACTCGGGTCAGGGCCACTCGGGTCAGGGCCACTCGGGTCAGGGCCACTTCAGCGTACGGTTCCGCTCAGGGCCAGTACGGCTCGGCCTCCCCGTACAGTTCCGGCCAGGGCTCGCAGGCGGCAGCGTCGCAGTACAGCTCCGGTCAGGGCTCGCAGGCAGGAGCGTCGCAATACCCGTCCGGCCAGGGCTCGCAGTACGGCTCGGGCCAGGCTTCGGGATATGCGGCCGGCCAGGGGGCGCAGGCTGGCGCGGCGCAGTACGGGTCCGCCCAGGCTCAGTACGGTTCGGCGGGATCCTACGGCTCCGGGCAGGGCGCGGCGGGCGCCCAGGGAGCAGCAGGATATGGCGCCGCGGGCCAGTACGGCTCGGCGCAGAGCTACCAAGCGCCGGGCACACCCGGGCCGGGCGCCTCGGTTCAGGCCTCGCCACAGCAGCGCGCAGACTCCAAGGGTTTCCTGGCCGCGCTGTTCGACTTCAGCTTCACCTCGTTCGTGACCACGCGCATCATCAGGGTGCTGTACATCCTGATCACGGTCCTGGTGTGCCTGACCGCGCTGATCTACACGATCGTCGCGTTCCGGATCACCCCGCTGTTCGGCATCCTGACCCTGGTCATCGGCGACCCGCTGTTCATCATCATCGTGATGGGGTTCTGGCGGCTGGTGCTGGAAGCCTTTGTGGTGGTGTTCCGGATCTCGGAGGACGTGCGATCGCTCCGGGAGCGCGCCGACCGCTGAGGACCGGGAAGATCACGTGACGTAAGGCGTCAAAAATGACGCTCCACGCCACAAGATCGTGGATTTGACGCTCACTGGCACACGAAGATGACGCCAAGCGTCACCTGATCATGACCGCCACGCCATCGCGGCCCGGCTTCGCAGACGATCATCGCGGCCCGAGATGATCACGGCCGGGGCTGGCCGGTCAGGCCGTACAGCAACAGTGCGGTCAGGCTGTCCACGACCTGCTGGTCCGGGTAGGCGGAACCGGACGGGAGCAACGCGTAGGCGAGCATCGACATCATGCCGCCCATGGCGGCGGCGATCAGTTCCGGGTCGCCGGGCAACGGACGGCCTTCGTCGCGCAGGTACTCCAGGTGCTGGCGAAGCACGGCGGTGTCCTCGGTGAGCCGGGTCCACAACGCCCCGGACGCCGGGCCGGCCGTCATGGCCGATTCGAACAACGCGGTCATGACCGGGCGGTAGTCGCGCATCACGTCCCAGGCCACGGCCAGGTGGTCGTGTAGCTGACCGTGCTCGGTGAGATCGTGTGGCGGGTGTTCCGCGGAGTCCAGCTGGCGGCCCGCCCGCTCGTGCATGTCGGCCAGCAGAGCCCGCAGCAGGTCGTCCTTGCCGGCGAAATGCTCGTAGAACGACCCGGTGGCCCGGCCAGCGGCGGCCGTGATGTCGGTGATCTTGGTATTCAGGTATCCGCGCTCGGCGAACTGCCGCCGGGCCGCCTCCTTCAGGGCAGCCTCGGTCTCGGCCGCCCGGGCCTTCCGCACTCCCATGGCTTCCTCCCCCCGGGACGATATCCGGTTGACGACAGGCACGCGCTTTCATCATACTGAATATAAATTCACTGAAATTATATTCAGTAAGGGACGGGGAGATCATGTGTGCAGTAGTGACGGGGAGATCATGCGTGCAGTAGTGATAGGTGGCGGAGTTGCCGGGTCGGCCAGTGCGATCGCGCTAGCGCGGATCGGCGCCGAGGTCACCGTGTACGAGGCATACAAGGACCCAGCCGGCCCGGCCGGCTCCTACGTGAGCCTGGCGGTCAACGGCCTGCGCGCCCTGGACGCCCTGGGCTGCCTCGAGCCGGTACAGCACGCCGGGTTCCCGGTGGCACGCCAGCTCATGTGGTCCGGCCACGGCAAGCTGCTCGGCGACGTGGCCCGGGGCCGGGGCTCCGAGGACCCTATGCACAGTGTCACGCTGATGCGGGCCGACCTGGTCACCGCGCTGCGCGCCGGGGCGCTGCGTGCGGGTGCCCGCATCATCACCGGTGAGCGGCTGGCCGGGACGGCCGACCCACGGGCAGCCGGCGTCGACCTGGTTGTCGGGGCGGACGGGATCTGGTCCAAGGCCCGCCTGGAGCTGGATCCGGCTGCGCCTCAACCTCGCTATGCGGGGATCTACCACGTCTCGGGGACCTCGGACGCGGACCGGGCCGGTCCCGGGATATCGCGGCACGGCTTCAACTGGATCTTCGCCCGGCATGGCGTCTTCATCTACCTGCCCGCCCCGGATGGGACGCTGTGGTGGTCGGCGCAGGTCGCGGCGGCCCAGCAGCCAGCTGACCTGGCCGCGGTGAGCCTGGAGGACCTGCAGGAGACGTTCGGCAGCGAGCCGCAGGTGGCTGCCGTGCTGCAGGCCGCGACCGGAATGCGCTCGGCGACCCTGGGCTGGGTGCTGGCCCCGGTCACCCGCCGCCACAACGACAGGGTCGTGCTGGTCGGGGACGCGGCCCATCCGGTCGGAGCAGGCCAGGGCGCGTCCATGGCCATGGAGGACGCGATCGTGCTGGCCCGGGAACTGGCCGCCGCGTCTGGCATCGCCGCAGGACTGGCTGCCTTCGACCGGGAGCGCCGGCCTCGCTCGGGCAAGCTGGCCAAGACCGAGACGGCCAACCGGGACGCCAAGACCGCGGGCCCGGCCGCGACCCGGATGCGAGAGCTGATCATGCCGCATGTGTTCAACCGGTTCTATGAGAAGGCCACCGGCTGGCTCTACGAATACGACCCCGGGACGCTGCCAGCGGAGGCTGCCGTGTTTCTGCATGCGGAACGCGAACCTCGATAGCCAGGGACGCAGCCTCTAGGCTCGGGAGTTGTGACGGAAGCCCAGCCTGTGAAAGAAGCCCAGAGCACTGACCGGGCCGCCAAGGCGCGGCACATGGAGAAGGTCATCCGCGGCTACTTCGACGCCTGCAACACCGGCGACCCGGACGCGGTGGCCAGCTACTTCGCGCCCGGTGCGGTGCACTACTTCCCGCCAGACATGTACGACGGTCCGTTCCGCGGTGGGCAGACGATCGGGGCCAAGTGGTCGTGGGCCGTGCAGACGCTCGGATCTCACTGGACCGTGGACGAGATCATCTGCGACCCGGACACCGACCGGGCGGTAATCGAATGGACGCACGAGAAGACCAAGACCGGCGTGGTCCTGCGCGGCGACGAGTGGTACCACTTCGACCCGGATAGCGGCCTGATCAGCGAGATCCGCGCCTACTACGCCTCCCCTCAGGCCGCCGGGCTGGACCGGCTCGAGCTGGGCGGCTACCCCTATGCCGAGCGTGGTTATGCCGCCAGCAGCTGACCGGCCGGGAGGCCTCCTGCTCGACATCGGTGGCGTGGTGCACCACACCGGGGTCGTCATGGTCGAGCGGCTGGCCGCGCGAGAGCCCGCATTCCGGCCGGTCCTTGAGAAGGTCGGCGGGATCGGCAGCGACGCCGACGAGCTGTGGCAGCAGATGCTGCACCTGCAGGTGACCGAACGGGACTACTGGGCCCAGCGGGCCGCGGACCTGGGCGCCGCGGTGGGCCAGACCTGGGCCACCCGGGACCTGATGGACCGGTTCTACGCGCTGCCCATGGACGAGTGGCGGTGCGCCGGGACCGTGCGGCTGATGGCCGACGTCAAGGCGGCCGGGCTGCGGCTGGGGGCGCTGACCAATGACATGACCGCGTTTCACGGGGCCGAGTGGGTGGCCAGGCAGGACCACCTGAAGCTGTTCGACGTCGTCGTAGACGCGAGCATCACCGGGGTATTCAAGCCTGACCAGGCCGCGTTCCGCGGCGGCATCGAGGCGCTCGGCCTGCCCGCGGATCAGATCGTGTACCTCGACGACATGCCACCGAATATCGAGGCTGCGCGCCGGGCCGGGCTGACGGCCGTGCAGGTGCCCTGGGCCGACCCGGGGCCCGCCATCGACATCGCCAGGAAACTGCTGGGCCTGTCACCGGGGCCTGGATCGCACGAGGAAATGGAGCAGACATGCCGCTAGTCCGCATCGACATCATGGAAGGCCGCCCGCCGGAGAAGATCCGCGAGCTGCACGGCCGGGTCGCCGCCCTGGTGGCGGAGATCCTGGACACCCCCATCGAGCGCGTCCGTACCTACATCACGCAGTTCCCGCCGGAAGGGTGGGGTATCGGCGGGGTCCCGGCCGACGTGGCCCGCGCCGACGAGGTCGCGGCCCGCCGCGCCGCCGCCGAGCGCACCAAGGACGCCGAAGCTACCGGCACATGAGCGATGGTCCCGCCGCGACGGCCGTCGTGGTTGGCGCGACCGGGTCGATCGGGGCGGCGGTGGTGCGGCGGCTGGTGCGGCGTGGGCTGCCGGTGCTGGCGGTGGCGCGAGGCAAAGACGAGCTCGACGTGCTCGCGGGCGAGAGTGGGCTCATCACGCCGTGCCCAGCCGACATCGGGAGCAACGACGCCGTCGACATCATCGGCTCGGCCCTCAGTGATCCAGCGCTGCCTGGACCTGTCCGGATGGCCGTGTTTGCGGCCGGGCTGCCGGTCCGCGGGTCAGCGGACACCATCGACCCGGACGCGCTCGCGGCCGGCACCAACATCAAGGTGGGCGGCCTGCTGCGGCTGCTGCACGCGGTCCGCGACCACTTCGTGCCTGGGTCGCGGTTCGTCACGGTCGCGGGCTCGCTCGGCCTGGAGCCGCGCGCGCACGAGGCCGGACCGGGCGCGGTCAACGCGGCCGTGTTCAATCTGATGCGCCAGATCAGCCTGCTCTACGGGCCGCGCGGAGTGACCACGCACACGCTCAGCCCGGGCCCGGCCGACACGCCCCGGCTGCGCCGGATCGTGGCCGCGGTCGCCGCCGAGCGGGGTGCGCCCGAGGAGGACGTCTGGCAGGAGTACGTGGCACAGAACTCGCTGGGCCGGCTGCCCACCGCCGAGGAGGTGGCGTGGGCCGTGGAGGTCCTGCTCGATCCCGAGGCCGACCTGCTGCATGGCAGCGTGCTGTACCTGGACGCCGGCGGGCATCGGGGCATTCACTGATAACGGCGCCACTGAGTGCTGCGGGCGCTGGTAACGGCGGGGCGGGATGAGTGATGCCCAGCCCGTTCGGTCGTTATGCCGGTGTGTAACCCAGGCGCCTGGAGATCACGCGGGCGGACTCCACCACCAGGGCGGTGGCGCGGCGCATCATCGCGCGCATCCGGGCGCTGTCGCCTACCACGCTGACCGCGGCCATGACCTGGCCGTCGCGGCCACGGATCGGGGCGCCGACCGAGGCGATGCCCAGGTGCCCCTCCTCGTTGTTCTGGGCCCAGCCGCGCTTGGCCACCATGGACAGCTCGGCCAGCAGCCGGGTCTTGTCGATGATGGTCCACGGGGTCACCGCCCGCGGCCGCCAGTCCTCCAGCCGGTGATTCAGCTCCGCGAGCGGCAGCGCGGCCAGCAAGATCTTGCCCGAGCTGGTGGTGTGGGCAGGCAGCCGGTGCCCGACCTGGCGGAAGATCGGCAGCAGGTTGTGGCTCTCCAGCCGCTCGACGTACACCACCTCCAGGCCGTCCAGCACGGCCACGTGCACCATCTCACCGGTCTCGTGCCGCAGCGTGGTCAGCACCGGCAGCGCCGCCTGGTGCAGGTCCACGTGCTCGGTGACGTTGCTGCCCAGCTCGTACAGGACCAGCCCGAGCCGGTAGCGGCCCGGGGTGCTGCCCCGCTCAAGCAGGCGCTCGGCCACCAGCGTGGTGACCATCCGGTGCACGGTGCTCTTGCCCAGGCCGAGCTGGCGGGACAGTTCGGTGATGCCGAGCTCCTGGCCAGCCCGGGAGAAGGCGCGCAGCAGGCGGGCCGCGTTGCGCACCGAGGTCAGCATGGTGCGGTCCGCCGCGGCCGGAAC
The DNA here is from genome assembly GCA_963781225.1 of uncultured Actinomycetota bacterium. Lineage (GTDB taxonomy): Bacteria > Actinomycetota > Actinomycetes > Streptosporangiales > Streptosporangiaceae > Palsa-504. The sequence continues at coordinate 16,539 of CAWAFD010000008.1, read as the reverse complement.
TGGGCTGGCCGGAACTGCTACTGGGCTGGCCGATACTGGGCTGGCCGGTACTGGGCTGGCCTGGACGGGCTCGGGCGGCAGCGCACTGAGCGTCATACGGCCAGCGTAAGTCCGTTCCGCTCTGCGGGACAACAGCATTGGTCCAGCAGGCGCGTGGGGCGTACGTTCTGGGCAAATCCCGCCCTCTGGGGGTCATGTGGCACAGATCTTGTGGTTCGAGAATTACCAGCCCGCGGACGCTCCGGTGCTCGGCGGCAAGAACGCTTCCCTGGGCACGATGTTCAGTGCGGGCCTGCCGGTGCCACCGGGCTTTGCGGTCTCGGCCGATTGCTACCGCAAGGCACTGGCCGACGCCGGTATCAGCGGCCAGATCGACGCGCTGGTCGCGGCGGTCGACATGCGCGACCCGGTCTCGGTAAGTGCGGCCGGTGAACGGGCCCGGGAGCTGATCACCGGGCTGGCCATGTCCGCCGACCTGGACGAGGCCATCCGGGCCGCGTACGCGCGGCTGGGCGAGACATGCGGCGACGAGCAGGTCCCGGTGGCGGTGCGTTCCTCGGCCACCTGCGAAGACCAGCCCGACGCGAGTTTCGCCGGGGAGCACGACACCTATTTGTGGGTGCGCGGCGGCGAGGCGGTGACCGACGCCGTGCGGCGCTGCTGGGCCAGCCTGTTCACCGACCGGGGCATCGCCTACCGGCTGGAGCGCGGCTACGGGCAGCACGGCGCGGCCATGAGCGTGGGCGTGCAGCAGATGGTCCGGCCGCGGGCGGCTGGGGTGGCGTTCACCCTCAACCCGCTGGACGGCGACCGGTCGCAGATCGCCATCGACGCGTCCTGGGGCTTCGGTGAGGCCGTGGTCAGTGGCGAGGTCACCCCGGACAACTACCTGGTGGACAAAGTGATGGGCACCGTCACCAGGCGCACGATCTCGGCGAAGACCACCGAGTACCGGCTGACCGACGCCGACACGGTCCTAGCGGTAGAGGTCGAGGAAGCGCGGCAGACGGTGCCGTGCCTGACCGACGAGCAGATCGCGGCCGTGGCCCGGCTGGCCCGGCGGGCGGAGAAGCATTACAAGTGCCCGCAGGACGTGGAGTGGGCACTGGACGAGGCGCTGGGCGAGGTGCTGCTGCTGCAGAGCCGCCCGGAGACGGTGTGGAGCCGGCGGCCTAAGGCCGGCGGATCCTGCAACGCCGACCCGATCGCCAGCATGGTGCACACGCTGCTGCACCCGGTGAAGGGCACGCCCGAGAGTACTTGTTAGCTCCTTTCGATCATTTATCCGGCGGCTCTGGTGGCCGGCGGCGCTAGTTCAGGAGGAACGATATGGCCGACCGGTTTCCCAGCCCGTTCGAGATGCCCACGCCGCCCGGGGCGGAGGGCTGGCAGGGCCTGTATGCGTACTCGTCGGTGTTCAGCGACGACCGCCGCGATTACGAGGACGGGGCGTTCTGGTTCATGGATGGCGTGCACACGCCCGAGGTGATCCTGCCCTGGGACGCGACCATCCTGGAGTACGCGATCATCGGCCTGTCGCAGTACAACACCCGGCACTACGTGATCCCGCCCGCGCTCGGCGTCGACATCAGGTTCCTGAACGGCTACATGTACCTCTCCCCCGTGGGTGTGGCCGACCCAGAGGAGATCGGGGCCCGGGTACCCGAGTTCGCCGAGCGGGCCGGGTACTACTTCGCCAACTGGGACCGGCTGTACGCGGCCTGGATGCCGAAGCTTCGGGCGCTGATCGACGAGCTGGAAACCATCTCGTTCCCGGCGCTGCCGCATCGCGAGGACATGGCCGTAATCACCGAGGGCCGCGGCACCGGCAGCGCGCTCGACCTGATGACCACCTACCACAAGCTGGTCGACCTGACCATGAAGCTGTGGCATCACCACTTCGAGTTCCTCAACCTGGGCTACGCCGCTTACCTTGACTTCTTCGGCTGCTGCAAGCAGCTGTTCCCGTCCATCCCTGACCAGGCCATCGCCAAGATGGTGGCCGGGATCCAGGTGGACCTGTTCCGGCCGGACGAGGAGCTTAAGAAGCTCGCCCAGCTCGCGGTGGACCTGGACGTGGCGGACCGGCTGCTGGCCGAAGGGGCGGCCGCCGACGTGCTGGAGTCGCTGCGCGGCTCTGCTGGTGGCGACAAGTGGCTGGCCGCCTGGGAAGAGGCCAAGCAGCCCTGGTTCAACTTCTCGGCCGGCAGCGGCTTCTACCACAGCGACAAGGTGTGGCTGGAATACCTGGACATCCCACTCGGTTTCCTGCGCACCTACATCACCAAGGTGCAGCGCGGCGAGTCGCTGGAGCGGCCGATGGAGGCGGTCGTGGCCGAGCGCGACCGGATCGTCGAGGAGTACACCGAGCTGATCGACGACGAGGAGGACCGGGCCACCTTCGCCGCCAAGCTGGGGCTGGCCCGCACGGTGTTCCCGTACGTGGAGAACCACAACTTCTACGTCGAGCACTGGGCCCACTCGGTGGTCTGGCGGAAGATGCGCGACCTGGGCCGGATGCTGGTCGACGCGGGGTTCTTCGAGAACCCGGACGACGTGTTCCTGCTGTCCCGGCACGAGGTGCCCGAGGTGCTGTTCGACCTGTACCACGGCTGGGCCGTCGGGGCACCCTCGCGCGGGCCGGTGTACTGGCCGCGGGAGATGGCGCGCCGCAGCGGGATCATGACCGCGCTGCGGCAGTGGTCGCCGCCGCCCGCGCTGGGCGTGCCGCCGGAGATCATCACCGAGCCGTTCACCGTCATGCTGTGGGGCATCACCTCCGAGAGCGTGAAGCAGTGGCTGGGCGGCTCTTCCGATTCGGGGGCGCTGAGCGGCTTCGCCGCCTCGCCAGGCATCGCCGAGGGCCGGCCCGGGTCATCCTGTCCGCCGACGGCATCGCCGACCTGCGCGAAGGCGAGATCCTGGTGGCGCCGCTGACCGCGCCCAGCTGGGCGCCGGTCTTCGGCAAGATCGCCGCGACCGTGACCGACGTGGGCGGGATCATGAGCCACGCCGCCATCGTGTGCCGCGAGTACGGGCTGCCGGCGGTGACCGGCACGGCATTCGGCACCAAGAACATCAAGACCGGCCAGCGGCTGCGCGTGGACGGCAACGAGGGCACGGTCACCGTCCTGGAGTGACGGCCCTGGCTGGTGCCTCCGGGCCGGGCAGCGCCGCCGCGGCCCGGAGGCAGGACAAGCCATCGACTGATTCGAGATCTGGAGAAATGCGATGTTGACGGCCGAGCAGAACGACGAGCTGACCCAGGTCGCCCCGGGCACCCCCATGGGCGAGCTGCTGCGGCGCTACTGGTACCCGGTCGCGTTCACCCGCGAGCTGGAGGAGTTCCCGGTCAAGGCCACCCGGCTGCTCGGTGAGGACTTCGCCGTGTTCAAGACGCCGCGCGGGCGGTACGGGCTGCTGCCGGAGGCCTGCCCGCATCGGCGGGCCTCGCTGGCCTACGGCGTGGTCGAGTCCGATGGGCTGCGCTGCCCGTATCACGGCTGGCTGTTCGGCACCGACGGGACGTGCCTGGACCAGCCGGCCGAGCGGGAGGAGACCAACTTCCGCGACCGGGTGCGGGCTGATTCCCACCCGGTCGAGGAGATGGGCGGGCTGCTCTGGGCCTACATCGGGCCGACACCGGCGCCGCAGCTGCCGCGGTTCGACGTGTTCGTGATGGACGGCGTGCGGGACATCGGCTACGCCGACCTGCCCTGCAACTTCGTGCAGATCATGGAGAACGCGGTCGACCCGCACCACACCGAGTGGCTGCACGGCCGGTTCTTCGAGTTCATGGCCCGGCACCAGGGCTTCGACGCGCCCCCGTCGTTCGGCAAGAAGCACGTGAAGGTGGGCTTCGACGCGATGGAGTGGGGCATCATCAAGCGCCGGGTGGTCGAGGGCGCCTCCGAGGAGGACGACGACTGGAAGATCGGCCACCCGCTGGTGTTCCCGTACAACATGCGGGTCGGCGGGGCCAACATCGAGCAGATGCAGATCCGGGTGCCGGTGGACCGGACCACCACCCGGTTCATGCTGTACACGGTGCACGCCCCGCTCGGCATCGAGTATCCGGAGCAGCCGCAGGTGCCGGACTACCAGATCCCCGTCTACGACGAGAACGGCCGGCACCGGGTGGACTACGTCGAGGGCCAGGACATGATGGCCTGGGTCACCCAGGGTCCGATCACCGACCGGACGGTGGAGCACCTGGGGCGTTCGGATGTCGGGGTGACGATGCTGCGCCGGATGTTCAAGGAGCAGATGGCGGCGGTAGCCCGGGGCGAGGATCCACTGGGCGTGTACCGGGATTACCGCGAGCGCGTGGACCTGCCGTGCGAGAAGAACAAGTTCGACTCGGGCACCAACTTCGCCATCGAGTTCATCGACCGGGCGTCGTCGCGGTTCAGCCCGCAGGCCGACGCGCTCAAGAAGCTGCACATCCGGGCCAACGAGAACCGCAAGGCCGCGGCCGGGTGATGGCCGGTGTTAACGGCAGTGCCTCAGCAGGCGGAGCGGCCGCGGGCCGGGACGTGCAGCGGGGCTGGTTCCCGGCGGACGCGGAGCGGCACCGGCGGGACGCGCCGCGGTTCTGCCCGGCGTGCGCGGCGGCGCTGGCGCTGGCCGAAGGTGGCCAGGGGCTGACGACCGAGTACTGGGTCGGCCGGGACCGGGTGTTCGTGTGCTTTTGCGGGGCGTGTGGCTGGTCCGGCGACATCGTGCTGGCTGATCGCGTCATCGGGCACGAGGCGGCGGACTGACGGTCAGCTCACGGATTGTTCGTCAGTTTTGGTCGTCCTGGCAGCCCCAACTGACGAAAGATCCCGGCCGGGGTTATGGGTGGGCTGGGAGTGGCTGGCGGGAATCCGGGCGGGCAGCGCGGTGACCACCTAAGGGCTGCGCAGGCGGACGCACGGGGATATGAGGGTAGCCTTTCACCACGCTGGGACGTGATGGAAGGCCACCCTCAGTACGTTCACGGCGGCTGCCCGGTGCCAGGAGCCAGGCAGCCGCGCCGCGGGACGGCTAGGTCCCAGGTCAGTCGTAGGCGACGAACATGGTGACGCCACCGGTGGCGAAGTTGGGCACGTCAGCGGTGGCCTCCTGGGCCTCGGGCGAGCTCAGGGCGGCGCCCATGGCTGCCTCGGTGGGCCAGCTGAGCTCGGCGAGCAAGTAGTACGGCGGTGGGTTGTCATCCAGCGAGGCGCAATGCCGCCAGGTGTAGCTCGCGACCCCGGGGATCTTGCTGGCCAGCGGCACGTGCGTTGAGTTGTAGTACTCGTCGAACGCGGCCGGGTCGGTCGGGTGGCCGTAGCAGACGGTCAGCACATGCATCGCGAGATCCTCTCCGTCGTGGATATAGCGCTAGTTCACCAGGTGATGTCCAGAGATTCCAGCCCGCGGAAGAAGTAGCTGGCGATGTAGCTGGGCTCGTAGCCGTCGGCGAGCCGGAGGCCGGGCAGCTTCCTGAGCAGCGTCTCCAGCGCGACCCGGATCTCGGCCCTGGCCATCGGGGCGCCTGGGCAGGAATGCAGGCCGTGGCCGAAGGCCAGATGGTCGCGGACGTTGGGACGGTCCAGGTCGGCGCGGTCAGGGTCGGCGAACACGTTCTCGTCCCGGTTGCCGGAACCGAACAGCAGCAGCATCGGCGCGCCGGCCGGCAGCGCAGCGCCTCCGAGGTCGACCTCGCGGGTGGTGATCCGGAACAGGCCACGGTGCGGTGCGTCCCGGCGCAGGGCCTCCTCGGTGAGCCGGGGAATGGCCCGGGCCGGGTCGGCCAGCACACGCTCGCGGACGCCCGGGTTCTGCAGCATGATCAGCACCGTGGCGGTGATAGCGTCACGGGTGGTGTCAAAGCCCGCAACCCGGGCCGCGCCGCGGATCATGTTGTGCACGTACTCGTCCGGCACGCCCGGGTACCCGTTAGCGCCGTGCACGAGGTCCGAGATCAGATCCTCGCGCGGATGGGCCCGCCGGTCGTCGATCAGCGCCTGCAGGTAGCGCGTGTAGTCGGCCATCCGCCGCGCGGATTCCACCCGCGATTGAACCGGGGCGAGCATGTTCCAGAGCATGTTGACGTCATCGGTCCAGGCCTGGATCTGCGCGGTGTCCTGCGCCGGGAAGCCAATCACGGCGCTGATCACTGTCTGGACAAACGGGATGGCATAGTCGGCCACCAGGTCGGCGCAGTTGGCATCGGCGCCTGGGAAGCCGTCGATCAGGCTCTCGGCGCGGTCCCGCATCAACGGGATCATGGCCCGGACCCGGGCACCGGTGAACCCGGCGTCGAAGACCCGGCGGAACCGGATGTGCGCGGGCTCGTCCTCGTTGACCACCATTGTGGTCTCGGGCACGTTCCCTTCCTCCAGCACTGCGGTGACCTCGGACGGGTTCCCGTAGATCATCGGGAGGGCCGCCTTGGATGAGAACGTCTGCGGATCGTCGAGCACCGTGATCAGGTCGGCGTAGCGGGTAACCATGTAGGCGCCGATGGACGGGCTGAACGTGACCGGCCGCTCGCGGGCCGCACGGTAGAACAGGTGCGGGTCCTCACGGTGCGGGCTGGTCATCGGGTTGAAGTCGAAGGCGGCCTCGTCAGTGAGCTGGGCGGACATGATCACGCCTCCTGCCTGCGGTTCGGATACCGCTCACGGTAGGCGCGGTCTAGCCGATGGTCGATCCGGTACGCGCACCGGCGCTGGACACTTCGCGCAGTGTCACCGACGGGGCGCGGCCGTAGCGGGCCCGGTAGGCGGCGGCGAACCGGCCGAAGTTCGTGAACCCCCACCGGCTGGCGATGCTGGCCACGCTCCCCTCGTTCTGCGCGGCGCGCAGATCGGCGTCAGCCCGCTGCAGCCGGACCTGCCGAAGGTACATGGCTGTCATGGGGACAACCGCGGCGGCCCGGCAGTGCCCGCCTTGCTCTGCAGCCGAAGTCCGCGATCCGGCCGGTCAGTGCCGCGGACGTGCTGGGCTGGCTGCTCACCGGTCGAGCAGGTGCAGGTCAGCGTGACCGCTCACGCGATCTCGTCCGGTTTCCCGGGGTGTCCAGCCGCCTTCGCGGTACTGGGGTCGACGCGAGCAGGCCCCGAGCTGAGAAGTGCAGCCGGTCGGGTACGTAGCCTGTCGACAGGCCGTGGCCGGATCGGTGACCTGTAGCGAGATGCTGTCCACGGCCTGCCCCTCGCTTGCCCCCCGAAGGCGTACTTGGTGGCCATGGCCACCGGGTTCCACTCGGTGGCGGCAGAGGCGGCCGGGGCGGTGACGGTGACCGGGCGGGCCTGGACCACGCAGACCGGGTCGCCCGCCCGGCGGTAGCGGTCCAGGACCCACTCCACGTCCACCGGGTAGCCGTAGTGCCGCTCCACGGCCAGGACCGCGTCGACCACGGCGCCGATCTGCTCCTGGTCCAGGACCCGGCGGTCGACCATCCGTTCCGGCATGTCGATCTCGACCACCCGCCCGGCTGCGTAGTCGAACGCGGACACCACCTTCTTGGTCGCAACCTGGTAGTCCAGTACCCGGCCGTCGGCCTTGCCGACCTCGATGTGGTCCGGCGTGACCAGGCCCTGGACCACCGCCTCGCCCCAGCCCCAGCTGGTCTCGATCACGACGCGGTTGGTCTTGCCGGTCACCGGGTGGGCGGAGAACGCCACCCCGGAGGCGCGGGCGTGGATCAGCTCGATCACGCCGACCGCCATCGGCATGTCCCGGTGATGCGTGCCGGCGCGGAGCCGGTAGGCGACCGCACGCGGGCTGAACAGGCTGGCCCAGCAGTCGCGGACCGCGGCCAGCACCCGGTCCCGGCCGGAGACCCCGAGGAAGGTGTCGAAGATGCCCGCGAAGCTCGCGGTCCCTGAGTCCTCGCCAATGGCCGAGCTGCGCACCGCGGTCGGCACGTTGATGTCGAAGCACCGGGAGCTCAGCTCCTCATAAGCCTCCCCGATGGGCGCGGCCAGCGCGGGATCCAGGTCCCGGCCGGTCACCTCGGCCTGAGCGGTGCGGGCCGCGGCTTCGACCTCGGCGGCCGGGGTATCCGGGCGCAGGCCGCCCAGCGCCGCGTCGAGGGCACGGTCCAGGCCGGACTTCGCGCAATGCTGCCGGTACGCCCCGACCGTGACGGTGAACCCCTTCGGCAGGGTCACGCCGGCCGCCAGGAGCTCGGCCAGCCGGCCCATCTTGGCGCCGCAGATCCCGACGGCTTGCTCGGGGGCGATCTCGTCGACCCAGGCGATGGCTTCGCTCACGGGACTAGCCCTCGGCCTGCCCGTTCGGCCCATTGGCGTGCTTGAGGACGGTGACGTGCCCGGTGCTGCCGTCCACCTCCACCTCGTCACCGTCGGAGATGAGCATGGTGGCCAGCCCGACCGCGGTCACCGTCGGCACGCCGTATTCGCGGCCGACGATGGCGGCGTGCGACAGCGTGCCGCCGCCGTCGCAGACGCAGGCGGCGATCTTGGCGAAGGCCGGGGTCCAGTTGGGTGAGGTCGATTCGCACACCAGGATCTCGCCCGGGCTGAGCCGGTGCAGCTCGTCGGCGTTGTGCAGCACCCGGGCGATGCCCCGGCCGATGCCCTTGGAGGCCGGCACCCCGGTGAGCGTCTTGACCGTGCCCTCCGAGCCGACGGCCTCCACCGCCCGCAGGAAGTGGCTGTTGAGGCCGAAGATCTCGATCAGGATCGGGTCGTTGACCGACTCGGGGATGGTGCCGACGACCTTGGGCAGACTGGGCCGCCGCTCCAGCCAGTAGTCGAAGTACTGCTTGCGCTGCTCGACCAGGCTGCGCAGCCCGGCGTCGTAGGGCCGCTCTCCCGCCGACACGGCCATGATCTCTTCCCAGAACAGGTACAGCGTGTCGTCTTGGTGGTCCGCGCCGATGCGGTCGGCGATGCCCTGGCAGGCCCATCGCATCGGCAGCGAGATGCGCAGGTCGATGTAGTAGTTGTGGTCGTCCTGCCACCACGGGAAGTTCGCCGCCCGGCAGGAGGCCAGGCCGTTGTCGAACAGCTTCTGCTCGTCCAGGGTGAGCTTGGAGCGGGCCGCGTCCACGGCCGCCTCGCGCTCCTCGACGGCGGCGTTGCGGGCCGCCTCGAAGTCGTGGTCGGTGCCCTTCTGCAGGAACGTCCTGATCGTGCCCAGGGCCGGTGTGGGGTCCTCGTTCCAGCTCGGCAGGGCGATGTCGCAGGAGCCCTCGGTGCGCCAGCCGTACACCTGCAGGAAATCGTCGAACTGGGTCAGCCAGGTGCCGGCCGCGCCGCCCTGGGCGGCCAGCGCGGCCCGTAGGCCGTCGGCCTCGCTAGCCGCGAAGACCTGCTCGAGGCCGGCCGAGCGGGCCGCCGCGGTCAGCCGCCACAGCTCCCGGTCGGTCTCCATGATCTTGGTGTCGTAGCCCTGGAGGAACTTGCCGATCTGGCCGGGGTCCAGGCCGAGCTCGGTGCACATGCCGTAGAAGCCGACGTAGTTGGCCAGCAGCGGGTACATGACCTGGAAGTGGATCTCGAAGGCGCGCTTGTGGTACTGCCGCGCCTGGATGAGGTTCTCCCGCAGGCCAGCCAGATCCAGCCCGGACAGGTCCACGCCGCGGAAGTAATCCCAGCTCTCGTTGACCTCCTCCCGCATGTGGCCCCAGATCTCGTCGAAGTTCTGCAGGAACGGGGGCAGGCTGCGCTCCAGGCGCCGGGCCCGCTGGCCGATCTCGCGCGGGTCGGTCACGGGCAGGGCCGAGCCGTAGGTGTGGGTGCCGCCGAGGCGGCAGGTGATGCCCCGGCCTGGCGGCAGCGGCATCTGTTCGGCGGCCAGCTGGGAGGCCCAGTTGTAACCGTCCTCGTTCCAGATCAGGCCCATCGGGGTCAGGCCGCGCGGCCAGTGGAAGTCCAGGAACCAGAAGTTCTCCTCGTCTTCCTTGCGGAACGTCTGGACCGGGTCGATGTACCAGGGCGCGTGGGTGTAGCCGGGCTTGAACCCGGGATACCACTCGTCGGAGATGAACTCGTCGACGGGAATGACCGTGGCCATTGCGGCTCCTCGGGCTCGGGACGGCTCCAATGTCCAGAAGGTTTCACCACAGTTTCACCCTGGCAACGAGAACGTTCCTCCCTGCGGAACGACGGTTGCGTTCCGCGCAGCCGAACATCTCGCTTCTGCGGCCCGGCGGCGCTGCCTAGCGTCCGTGGTGTCCGGATTATCTCCCAGTGGAGCAGGAGCGGCCATGCTGAGCCAGGAGAAGAACGAGCGGCTGACCACGGTCGGGCCGGGGACCCCGATGGGGAACCTGCTGCGCCGCTACTGGTGGCCGGTGGCCACCCACGACATGGCGGGCCGGGTGCCGGTCCGGCGGCGGCTGCTCGGCGAGGACCTCGTGCTGTTCCGGGACGCCAGCGGCACGGCTCGGGTTGCTGGCCGAGCAGTGCCCGCACCGCCGTGCGTCCCTGGCCCTTGGATGTACCGAACGGGCTGGCCTGCGCTGCGGCTACCATGGCTGGCTGTTCAACGCGGACGGGCAGTGCCTGGAGCAGCCGGGCGAGCCCGCGGACAGCACGTTCGCGTCGCGGATCCAGGCGACCTCCTACCCGGTCGCGGAGCTGGGCGGCCTGATCTTCGCCTACCTGGGCCCCGCCCCGCCCCGCTGCTGCCCCGCTACGACCTGTTCGTCTGGCCCGATGTCTGGCGCGACATCGCGCACGCCGAACTGCCCTGCAACTTCGTGCAGATCATGGAGAACTCCGTCGACCCGTATCACGTGGAGTGGCTGCACGGACGGTACGGCAGTTTCCTGAAGGAACTGGCGGGCGAGCCGCCGGTCCAGGTGGTGACCAAGAAACACGTCAAGGTGGCCTTCGAGGTGTTCGAGCACGGCATCCTCAAGCGCCGGATCCTGGAGGGCCAGACCGAGCAGGACGAGGACTGGAAGACCGGTCATCCGCTGGTGTTCCCGCACATGCTGCGGGTCGGCGGCGGCGGCATCGCCACGTTCCAGATCCGGGTGCCGATCGACGATACGCACACCTGGCACGTCTGGTACCAGACCTACCGGTTCGGCGAGCCCGCGCCCGCCCAGGCGGCGATCCCGGTCTACCAGGTGCCGCTGCACGACGAGCGGGGTGAGTGGCTGCGGGACTACGTGGACGGCCAGGACATCTGCGCCTGGGTCACCCAGGGCCCGGTCGCGGACCGGACCCGCGAGCACCTGGGCCGCTCGGACCTGGGGGTGATCATGCTGCGCAAGCTGTACTTCGAGCAGATGGAGCGGGTCGAGGCCGGGCAGGACCCGATCTGCACCTTCCGCGACCCGGCCCGGAACGCCTGCATCGAGCTGCCGATGGAGCGCGAGAAGTTCGGTGGCGCGGCGGCGTTCCGGCAGCTGTGGCTGCGGGAGAGCTCGATCAGGTACAGCCCGATCCGGGACCACGGTGATCAGCCAGTTCGGGGACGTGGCATGACGTTCTGCCCGGGGTGCGGGGCCAGCCTGGATACCGCGGCCTCGTTCGTGCAGGAGTTCTGGGCGGGGTCCGATCGGCACTTCCTGTGCTGGTGCGCCGGGTGTGAGCTGATGTGCACGGTGGTGGTCGGCAGGCGGCTGATCAGCCACGAGCCCGAGCATTAAGCGGCCGGTGAGTTACGCCCGGCGCATGGCGAGCTGGGGCGACAGCCAGAGCGGTGGCAGGTACCCGGCCAGGTTGGACATCGGCAGCACCTCGGGCTTGAGCGTGATGCCGAGCGCGTCGGCCATGAACGCCCGCCGGGTGCGGACCCGCTGCCATAGCCCTGGATAGCGCGTGGCCAGCTCGGCCCGCAGCGCCTCGTCGGCCAGCGCCACCCCGTCCTCGATGTTCGAGGTGTGGTAGACGGTGCCGGTCGCCGGGATGATGTCCAGCTGCAGGGCCATGCCGGAGGTGAGCATGACATCCGATCCGGCGTAGACCGGCGAGCTGGGCCACTCGTCCAGGTGGATGAAATGGCCGGGATTCAGGTGCACGCCGAAGAACGGATCGGCCAGGTGGCGGCGCGCGACCTCGTAGAGCTCCCCGCCGGTGACGCCGAGACCGATGGTCTCGTACCACTCGGCGGCGCACGCGAAGTAGGGCACGACCAGCCGTTCCAGATAGTCGCTGGCGGCTGCGGGCAGGTCGCCCACGGTCTCGGCGAGGAACCCGGCGCGGGCGATGTTGCTCCCCCAGTAGCCCAGTGACGCGCTCATCGGGTCGCCCCGGCGCAGTACCCGGCCGGACGCGCTGGCCAGCCCGAGCGCGGCCCGCTCGCCGGACAGCATCACCGGATGGTAGGAGTACGGCAGCCCGATCGGCTGGTAGAGCGCGAACGCGGCCAGCTCGGTCAGGCCGGGGCGCACACCGGTCAGCATGCGGCCCATGGACGCCGAGCCGTGGGTGGCCGCGAACTCGAAGCAGGCCAGCTGGTCGGCCTCATTGACCAGCCGCAGGCCGCGGCCGGGCTCGGTGAACAGTGCCGTGGCGTTCACCGGCGTGCAGCCCAGCGCGCGCAGTTCGTCGACGATGAACGCGGGCGCGTCGATCCACTCCCGCGGCCGGTCGGCCTCACCGGGCCCGAAATACTTCCAGCCCGCGACGCCGGTCTGCCGCGGGCCGTCGCCGAGGCCGGCCGCCTTCAGCACCTGGCCCAGCCGCGGGCTGACCGATCGGTCCTGGCTCGACCAGGCTGAAGCTCTGGTAGCAGCACCACCTCGATCCGTCGGGGACCACCGCGGCGTAGGCCTCCCCCTCGTTGCCGACCAGCAGCACCGGCGGCCGGCCGGGCAGCAGGATCAGCAGCGACTCCTCGAACCTGGGGTCGTAGCCGGTCAGGTAGGACAGGTTGGCGAAGTGCTCCCGGTCGGCATAGACGATGCAGCGCGTCCAGGCCCGCGGCCCGCGCCGCAGCCTGCGCCGCGGCCAGGCGAGCCTGATAGGTCGCCATCGAGATGGCCGGCTGTCAGCGGGCAGGTCGTAGGCGGGCAGCTCGACCGGGCCGAGCTCGACGCCGTTGGCGCGGGTCTGGCTCGACGCGCTGGCCCCGGTCGCCGAGCTCGTCCCATTCCACGTCGCCCTCGCTGTCGCTGGTGCTGGCCGACCAGTTCGGTCGCGCCGCGCTGCAGCGCGCCTGGCCGGCGCCGCTCCAGCCAGATCATGTACCCGGCGCCGACCAGCAGCACCGCGATGAACAGGTACGGCACGATGTTGATGGGCCAGGCGGGGTACGGGTACACGGTGGTCCACAGCACCGGCAGCAGGGCGAGCGTGCCGATGCGCGGGCACCACCAGGTGCTTCCAGACGCTGTAATCGTCCCGGTGCTCGCGCCGGATGTAGGCGGTCAGCGCGAAGTTGGCCATGACGTACAGCACGATGACCGCCAGCGTGGCCATCGTTCCGAGGAAGCCGAAGATGTCGCCGGGCGCCAGCAGCAGGCCGACGAGCAGGATCGCGACGATCCCGATCGACTGCTGGACCGCGATCGCGAACGTCGGCGTCTGGTGCACCGGATGGATCTTGCCGAACCGGGGCGGCAGCGTGCCCGCCTGGCCCATCGTGTAGGAGACCCGGGACGCCGCGTTGGTGCACGCCAGGCCGCAGCCGATAGCGCTGTTGATCAGCGCGATGAAGATGAACCACCAGCCGGCGCCCCACAGGCTGTGCCCGAGCGCGTAGTACGGGTTCGCGTTGGAGGCGAAGGCCGCCATGTTCGCAGGTGCCCCAGCCGATCGCGCTGGCGTAGGAGGTGAAGATGTAGAAGACGCCGATGAGCAGCAGCGAGAGCATGACCGCGCGGCTGATGAACTTGCCGGGCCGCTTGGTCTCCTGGGCCAGTGGCGCCGGGCGCCTCGAAGCCGCTCAGTGCGAGCACCGAGAACACCATGCCGGCCACGATGCCGCCCAAGTGGTGCGGCGAGTTGGCCGGGTTCAGCGGCGCGGTGTAGGACGAGCCTGGGCCCGGATGGACCAGGAATGTCAGCGCCAGCGCGAGCATGATCAGCGATCTCGATCCCGCCGAAGATCGCCGTGGTCCGCATGGACAGCTTGATGCCGTAGTGGGTCAGCGCCCACACGATGGCGAACGTGGCCAGCGCGAAGATCCACCACGGCACATCGGTCCCGGTCGCCATCTGGATCGTGCTGGAGCACAGGTAGCCGAGGAAGCCGATGGCCCCGGCCGGCCCGATGATGTCGTAGATCAGGTAGCTCCAGGTGGTCATGAAGCCGCCGCGGGCGCCCAGGCCGCGGGTGGCGAAGGAGTAGTAGCCACCGCTCGACGGCATGTAACGGGAGAACTGCGAGACCGTGTTCGCGATGAAAAGGCACACGATCGTGGTCAGCAGGAACGAGATCGGCATGGTCGGCCCCGCCTTGAGGGCGATCACCGGGAACGCGAACACGACGTTGATCGACGGCGCGATGTGCGTGATGCCCTGGAACACGACCTGCGGGAGGCCCAGCACGTTCCGGCGGAGACTGGCGGTCGTCGTAGTGCTAGCGGCCTGAGCGGTCATGATGACCTCCTCGTTGCGCAACCGGTTTCCAACCATTATGAGCTGCGCCTTAAGGACGTCAATAGTGAGCTTTGATTCCGTTCTTGTTATAATCAGCGCAACCGATTAACCGGGGTGGGTGACACAAGGGGGTTGCAGCAGAGAGTGACCACGATCAAAGACGTGGCCCACGCGGCGGGGGTCGCCGCATCGACCGTTTCCCGGTACCTCAACGGCCAGCTGAAGGTGTCGCCCGCCACCGAGGCCAAGGTGCTCGAGGCGGTGGCCGAGCTCGGCTACGTGCCCAACGCGACCGGGCGCAACCTGGCCCACCGTCGCAGCGGGCGTCATCGGGTTCGTCGTGCCGGAGATCAGCAATCCCGTACTTCGGCACGATCGCGGATCACGTGGTGGAAGCGGTCGAGCAGCATGGCCGCCTGGTCCTGCTCTGCTCGCACCGCAGCCAGTCGGTCAAGCAGTCCAGCTACATCGACCTGCTGGCCACCGGCGCCATCGACGGAATGCTGTACCTCGGCTCGTTCCGGTCCAACGAGCGGCTGGCCGTCGCGATCAGCCGACGGCCTCCCGGTGGTGATAGTCGACGAGCCGATTGCCGGCCTGCCGCCGGTCACACGGTGGTGATGGATGACTACGCCGGCGGTTACCAGGCCACCAGCTACCTGGTCGCGCTCGGCCACCGCCGGATCGCGTTTGTGTCCGGCCCGGACGAGCTCGGCTCGGTGCAGGAGCGCTACCGCGGCTACTGCGACGCACTGCGCAAGGGCGGCATCAGCCCCGAGGGACAGGTACGGCTATCCGGCCAGTTCACCGAGCAGTTCGGGATGAGCGCGCTGCCGCACCTGCTGGCCGTCGCTGAGCCACCCACGGCCGCGTTCGTGGCCAGCGACTACATCGCCCTCGGGGTGCTGTCCTCGGCCGAGGCGCATGGCATCAAGGTGCCGGATGACCTGTCGATCGTGGGCTTCGACGACATCAGGTTCAGTCAGTACGTGCGGCCGCGGCTGACCACTATCCGCTCGCCAGTAGACCGGCTCGCGCACACCGGCGTGGAGTTGCTGTTCGAGCGGCTGCACGATCCCCAGGCACCGGCCCGGACCGAGGTCCTGCCGGTCGAGCTGGTGATCCGCGAGTCGGCGACCGCGCCCGCCATGGCGCCCGCACACGGAAGACACTGACACGGAAGACACTGACACGGAAGACACTGACACGGAAGGCATTGCGCAGAAGGCACTGACACGGGAGGTTCGGTCATGCGGGTTCTGCTGTGCGGGGAGAGCTGGGTCACCCACAGCCTGCACGTCAAGGGCGTGGACTCCTTCACCACGAGCAGCTACGTGGAGGGCGCGGACCGGCTGCGCGAGGCCCTGGACGCCGCGGATCTCGACGTCGACTACCTGCCTGGTCACCTGGTTCCCGGCCAGTTTCCCGGCGTCCACGGCTGACCTGGCGGCCTACGGTGTGGTCATCCTGAGCGACATCGGCGCGAACAGCCTGCTGCTCTCGCCGGACACCTTCGAGCGCTCGGCCGTGACACCGAACCGGCTCGTTTCCGTCGAGCAGTACGTGCGCGACGGGGGCGGCCTGCTGATGATCGGCGGTTATCTGTCGTTCGCCGGGATCGAGGGCAAGGCCCGGTACCACGGCACCCCGGTCGAGGCCGCCCTGCCCGTGGACATCAGCCCGCATGACGACCGGGCCGAGCACCCGGAAGGCGCGACGCCCGTGGTCAGCCAGACTGGCCACCCGGTACTCGACGGCGTTCCCGGTGACTGGCCGCCCCTGCTCGGCTACAACCAGCTGACGGCCAAGCCCGGCGCCGAGGTGCTGGCGCGCTGCGGGGCCGACCCGCTGCTGACGGTGGGCGAGCACGGGGCTGGGCGCAGTGCCGCCTTCGCCTCAGACTGTGCCCCGCACTGGTGCCCGCCCGGCTTCATGAGCTGGGCCGGATACGACCCGTTGTGGGGGAACCTGGTCCGCTGGCTGTGCGCGGCCACCGGGTGACAAGCGTCCAGGACTAGATCTGCATGACCACGGCCTT
>CAWAFD010000007.1:0-39818 GCA_963781225.1 uncultured Actinomycetota bacterium | reverse complement strand
CTGAGCTGTCGCTGGCCGAAGCGTACCGCGTCCAGGACCAGATCACGGCGTCGCGGCTGGCTGCCGGGGAGCGGCGGGCTGGCTGGAAGCTCGGCTACACCTCGGCGGTGATGCGGGCCCAGATGGGCGTGGCCTCGCCGAACTTCGGGCCGCTGACCGACGTGATGCTGCTCGGCTCGCCCGCGGTCCTGCCGGACGGCGCGCTGCAGCCGCGGGTCGAGCCGGAAATCGGGCTGCGGATCGGGCGCCGTCTAGCGGGCACCGGGCTTACCGCCGGGGACGTGCTCGACGCTTGCGATGCGGCGCTGGTGTGCCTGGAGATCGTCGACTCGGTGTGGGCGGGCTACCGGTTCACCCTGGAGGACAACACCGCGGACGGCTCGTCCGCGGCCTGGGTTGCGGTGGGTCCGCCGCTGCCAATGGACGACCTGGCGGCGCTGGACGTGGCGCTGGCGGTGGACGGGGAGGTGGTGGAACGCGGGACGGGCGCCGCGGCCAGCGGTCACCCGGCCGCCGGGGTGGCCTGGCTGGCGGAACAGCTGGCCGCCCGCGGGCAGGCGCTGCAGGCGGGCGATTTTGGTCATCACGGGCGGCCTGACCAGTGCGTGGCCGCTGGAACGCGGGCACCGGGTCAGCGCCGCATTTGGTAACGGTCGCTGGCAGGTCGGGGTGCAACGCGGGGGGTTAACGATGCGCATGTGACGCGAGGGACGTGGCGATCGCGGACGCCCCGGGCGGCGGAGGAGTCGGTGGCCCACGGACCACGTAAGTAAGTGGTCGGGGAGCCACCGACTTCAGCGGGGGCCCAGCGGGGGGCCCAGCGGGGCCAGCGGGAGACGGGCGGGCGCGGCGACGGGGCGGGCGCGGCGACGGGCGGGCCGGGGCGGGCCGGGAGCTGCGGGTCAGGCGGCGGCGAGGATGCCGACCCGGCGGCCCGAGGTCAGGCGGCCGCCGGCCGGGCCGACGTAGGAGCCGGAGGTCGGGGCCACGTCCGCGTAGTCGCGGCCGGTGGCGACGGTGACGTAGCCGCCGTCGGTGCGGCGGCCGTTGCACGGGTCGAACGCGATCGCCTCGGCGTGATCGTCGCGTGGCACGACCACCTCGACCCAGGCGTGGGTGCCGCCCTGGCCGAGCAGGTGGCCGGACACGTACCTGGCGGGCATGCGCAGCAGACGGCACAGGGCCAGCATCACGTGCGCGTAGTCTTGGCAGACGCCGCGGCCGAAGTCCAGCGCCTGGGCAGCGGTGCTGGTGATGGAGGTGACCCCGTACTCGTAGGTGATGGCCGCCGAGACGGCGTCGCAGATCCGCCCGGCGGTTTCCTCGGGGTCATCCGAGCCGGGCCGCGGGGCCAGGTCGGCGGCCATGGCCCGCAGCCGGTCGTCGGCCGCGGTGAGCCGGGTCGGGCGCAGCAGGTGCGGGCTGTCCAGGGCCGACGAGGGAAGCACGGGAGGGCCGTCGTCACGGACCCGCTCGATCACGGCCGCCAGCCGGAACTCGATCGCCTGCGGTACCTGTTCGGCCTGTAGCAAGGCCACCACGTTGCCGTGTGCGTCCCGCCGTACCCGGCGCCGCACCGGGGCGCCGTTCACCTCGAGCTTGTGCGCCCGGCGATGCTGGTTGCCGTGCCGCACGGGGGGCACAATGATCAGCCGCTGGCGCAGCGACGCCACGGGAGCGTCGTACTCATAGCGGAAGCTCTGCTCCAGGATGTAGCTGACCCGGCGGGCCGCGCTCAGATCCAGCCTCCGGGGGTCCAGCAGCGGCGCCTGCAGGACCGACGGATCCAGCATCATGGCTTGGCCTCCTCTGCCTGGACCAGCATGGACTCTAGCAGCGGACCGCCGAACGTCGTGGCCATTGCCACATCGGAGGCGTCGCGGCCGCGGCCGATGACGACGCGACCCTTGCGCGGCATGTTGTTACGGGGGTCGAAGGTCCACCACTGGTCGCCCAGCCAGACTTCCATCCAGGCCGCGAAGTCCATCGGGGCCGGGTCCGGCGGGACGTCCATGTCCGGCAGGTAACCGAACACGTAACGGGCCGGGATGTTCAGCGCCCGGCAGAACGAGATCGCCAGGTGAGTGAAGTCCCGGCAGACCCCGCGCCCAGCCAGGTTGACGTCGGCCGCGCTGGACAGGGGGGTACTGCTGCCGTAGGCGAAGGTCAGGTGGTTGTGCACGTGGTCGCAGATGGCCTGCACGCGGCGGTAGCCGGGCGGCAGGGTGCCGAACCGGGACCAGGCCTCGTTGCCGAGCACGTCAGGCAGGCAGTACCGGCTGGGCAGGGTGTAGATCAACGTCTCGTCGGGCAGGTCGTCGGGCAGGCGCTCGGGCGCATCGGGGTCGACCTCCTCGGTGGCGTCGGGGACCTCGGCGACCGCCTGATAGCGGAAACTCGACCGGCCTGCGGGTAGCACCGCGCGGACGCACGGGTTGCCGTACAGGTCGGTGTAGCCGCGGATGCCGATCCACGGCTCGGAATCCAGTTTCCCGCCGGTCAGGGAAATATGCGGCGCCTCGATCGGCTGCACCTGGAAAATAACGGAGGTCGGGATCTGGGCGACATAGGTGAAGTCGCATCCGATCAGCATCTGGCGCGTCTCCACGGTCTCATGATCCGCTCCGGATGTTTCGTAGTGGTTACGGGGGCGCACTAAGGTGATGTCGCGATGGACACCGGTGAAATGCGGGACGGGCCGCGCGCGGTTAACCCAAGCGAACGGATCCGAACTGGAGAAGGAGCCCGCGTGAACGACTACCCGGCCATAATCACCCCGGTCAACCACGTCGAGCCGGTGCCGCGGCGTATCCGCGCCTTCCTTGGCGGGGAGAAGATCTTGGACACCACCCGGGCCAGGTACGTGTGGGAGCTGCCGTACTTCCCGCAGTACTACATCCCGCTGGAGGACGTGCGCAGCGACCTGCTGGTCGACGAGGGGCATACCCAGCGGACCGGGCGCGGCCTGGCCGAGCTGCACGGACTCAAGGCGGGCTCTGAGCACCGGCCGCGGGCGGCCCGGGTCATCACCGAGGCCGCGGTGGACGGTCTGGCCGGCACGGTCCGCTTCGACTGGGCCGCGCTGGACGCCTGGTTCGAAGAGGACGAGCAGGTCTTCGTGCATCCTCGCAGCCCTTACACCCGGGTCGACGCGCTGCGCTCGAACCGCCCGGTCCGGGTCGAGCTCGAGGGCGTGCTGCTGGCCGAGTCGGCGTCGCCGGTGATGGTGTTCGAGACGGGCCTGCCGACCCGGTACTACTTGCCCCGGACCGACGTCAGCTTCAGCTCGCTGGTGCCGAGCGAGACCGTGACCGCGTGCCCCTACAAGGGGGTGACCAGCAGCTACTGGTCAGTGCAGGTCGGCGGGACGGTGCACAAGGACCTGGCCTGGGCCTACGACTTCCCCACCCGGCAGCTGCTGCCCATCACGGGGCTGGTCGCCTTCTACAACGAGAAGGTGGACACGTTCATCGACGGCCAGCCGGTCGAGCGGCCCCAGACCCATTTCAGCTAACGAGCCTCATTTCAGCTGACGCCCTCGGCGGCGGCCTTGATCGCGGCCAGGGTGGCCGGGATGCCTTTGATCGCGGCCTCGGTGCGCTCCGCCATCTGGGCTTCGGCGTCCGCGCCGTACCGCTCGTGGAAGCTGGCGATCCCGTCGGGCAGGAAGTCCCAGGATTCGGTGAGCCGGGTGCCGCCCTCGGCGGCCTCGAAGGTGTAGCTCCAGCGCACCCGCGACCCGAAGACCGCGAAGGTGAACTCCCGGCCGCGGTCCGCCACTTCGATGAGAGACCGCGTTTCCCAGGTCCGTCCGGCCGTCTCGTTCCGTCCGGTAAACCAGGCGCCGGCTCGCGGGCCCCCGCCCTCGTCCCACCAGCAGGCGGCGCAGATCGGACTCCACTCCCCCATCCGGGTCACGTCGGAGACCATGTCGTACAGGTCCTCCGGGGATCGGGCGATGACGATCGAGTCCGAGTAGTGGCGGCTGGTCATGACCCCAGTATGTCTACTTGACGTAGGCGATGGGCATGACGGCGGGGGGCTCGGGAAGAGGTTCGGATTTGTACTGGGCCCGGATGCCGTCGATGTAGTGGCGGCAGCGTTCGGTCAGCCCTTCCGTGGTCTGCATGCGGCCCTTGGTGACCAGGATGCCCAGGTCAGCGCCGTGGAACTTGAAGTCACCAGGTCCGTAGACCCGCATGAAGAAGGCCTCGTCCTCCGTGGTGATGTCGTGCCAGTCGTTGCTGACCTGCTCAAAGGTGAGCGTGCCGTTGTCGGACAGGCGCCATGCACCGGTCCGCGGGGCGGCCAGGATCCGCTCCACGTCGTCGCCGGGTTCCTTCATGATCAGCTGCGCCCACACGTCCACCGCGGCTAGTGCGCGCCAGCGCTCGTTGATCTCCTCGACGTCGACGCTGTAATCCACCTCCATGTACTCCAGCAGGTGGAACAGGAACAGCGGCACGTCGGCGTAGGCACCGGCGGTGACGTTGGTCATCGAGGAGACGCCGGAGATGCGCGGGTTGAGCTCGCCCAGATAGACGGCGCCGGTGTCCAGGTCGACCAGGACGTCGACCTCGAGGAAGCCCTTGTAGCCCTCCTGAGCGAGCCGGTCGCCGAGCTTGCGGACATGGCTGATGGCGACGGCGCGGTCATTCTCCGACAGAGCCTCGGGAAACACGTCGTTACCGCACCAGCCACCCTTGTACGGGGTGAGCTCCGGGTAGCCGGTCAGGTCGGTCATGAACGGCCCGACGATAGTGCCGTGCCGGGTAATGCAGGCCTCGACGGCCGCCGCCTGGTTATTGATCCGCTTCATGATCTTGAGCTGCTGGCCGTCGATGTCCGCGGCACAATCCTTCCAGTCGCGCTCGGACGCGATGAAAAACGTGGTCTTGCCCGAGTCGCCGTACGGCGTCTGCACCACCAGATCGTGACCGAGCCCAGCGCCGGCGGCGAGCGTGCTGAGCTCGGCGTAGCTGTCCGCGTGTCCGAGAATGTTCGGCACCGAGGGAGCGCCTGCCTCGTTGCCGAGCTGAGTCGTGACGATCTTGGAGTCCAGTCTGCGGCGGAGTGAATCCGGCGGCAGGATCAGCGTGTAGCCCTGCTCCCGGCAGATCTCCTCGGTCTCTTCGTCGAAGAAGACCATCGCGACCATGGGCTTGCCGCCCCGCCTGGCCATGTGCTCGCGGACCTCGGGGTCACGCAGCAGGTAGTTGTTGATCTGCTCGCTGGACTCGAACTCCACGTACGGGCGGTTCTCCGGGGTGAACACCCGGGGGTGGCGGCCGTCCCAGGAGTCGTAGTACGCGATGTAGCCGAAGTTCCGTACCCAACGGTCGATGCCGAGCAGGTTGAAGGCCGTCGGGCCGACAAAATAGATGGGCTGGGAGTTGGTCCGGAAGAAGGTGCGGATCTCGGCGATGCCGTTGAGATGGCGCATACTGCCAGGTTAGAGTCCGGGCCGCCGGGCGTCGAGAGTCTGGTGTGCCCAGTTGGGGCTAGATCACGTTGACTGGCGGCGGCGTCGTTCCGCCGCGGCGGCTCAGTCCGGACACCACGCCGGCCAGCCGGGGCCGCTCGCTGACGGGCTCGCGTCCAGCCAGCACCCCGCCGACGGCGTCGAAGGCCCGCAGCGTGTCCTCTAGGTAGGCGTGGTTCTGGGCCTGCGGCCAGGTGGAGAGCTTCACGCAGACGGTGCCGGTACGCCGGCTCACGTGCAGCATCTGGCCGTGGATGCCCAGGCAGAGGAGCACGTCGCCGTAGCTGCCGGGGCGGAACCAGAACTGGTTCCGGTACCAGCCGCCGGGAAACGCGGGCTCGGCTGGCGAAGCGGCGAACGCGGAACGCACGTCCGCGTCCACGGCCCAGGCCTGACGCAGCCACTGTGGCGGGACCACACGTCGCCGCCCGCCGTCGGCCTCCGGGACCGCTCCCCCGTCGAGCAGCAGCTGGCCGAACCGGGCCACGTCGCGGGCGGTGGCGCACAGGCCGCCATCGTGCACGGCGGCGCCCAGGCCGTCGTGCAGCAGGTCGGCGTCCCGCTCGGCGCCCATCGGAGCCCAGATCAGTTCGGATAGCAGCGTGGCCATGGGGGTTCCGGCGGCCCGCTCGCAAACCCAGCCGAGCACGTCGGATTCGGCCGAGCGGTACAGGAACCGCTCGCCGTGCGGCGCCTCGGCGCGCAGCGTGGCCAGGAACGGGTACAAACCGCGGGGCTCGCCGTCCGGCCCATCGCGGCCTGGCTGCCAGCTGATCCACTCATCCAGCCGACTGATGTCCGCCTGCGGGTTGGCGTATTCCTCGGCGAAGGCGACCCCGCTGCGCATGTCCAGCACATTCCGGACAGTGGCACCGGCGTAGCCGCCGCGGGCCAGCTCGGGGACGTACTGCGCGATCTCGGCGTCGGCTTCGAGCTGGCCTTGGTCGATCAGCACCGCGGCCACGCAGCCGACCATGGACTTGGTCACCGACATCAGCGCGTGCGGCTGGTCTGGGCCACCACTAGGGCCGTACCACTCGGTGACCAGGGCCCCGTCCTGCAGCACTAGGTAGGCGTCGGTGTAGGTATCGTCGAGCACCCCAGCCAGGGTGGCCTCGGCACCGTCCAGCCGGGTCACCGCGACGGAGGTCACGTCGAGGCTCCCGGTCCACGGCGGCAGCGGCCGGACCGGACCGGACCCGCGGGACACCGTGTAGGTCGGCAGGAACTCGCTGACGTGCCAGTACGCCCAGCGGTTGAACGGCGGATCCTGCCAGTTGCTCCCGGTGACCGGGACGCCCTGGATCTTGGGACCTCGCTCCGGCGCCATATGCCGCATCCTAGGTGACCGGTCCCGGTGCGGATGGCGCGATCGCTCGGGCTGTCCTTTGCGAAAGTCCCGTTCGTCGTGGTGATGTAGGTGCCCGTAGGCCCGGCGGGCCGTGACGACAGGAGACGACATGAAGTTCATGATGCTGGTCTGCGTTGACCCCACCCGGGTCGAGACGGACGAGGCGGTTTCGGAGCCCGCGGAGGGCGATGGCTCCTTCCCGTGGCTGGACGATGTGGTGGCCCGCGGTATCCGCCTGGACGGTGACCAGCTACGCCCGCCCGAGGAGGCCAAGACGGTGCAGAACCGGGACGGCCAGATCCTGGTCAGCGACGGGCCGTTCGCCGAGACCAAAGAGGTCATCTGCGGTTATGACATCCTCGAGTGCGCCAACATCGACGAGGCGGTGCGGGTGGCCGCGGCGCATCCGGTGGCGGCGTTCGGCAAGATCGAGGTCAGGGCGGTGTTGCGGTAACAGCTGCGTGGACAGCGCGGCGCAGGGCCTGAACCGCCGTGGCGTCACGGCCAGCATGCACGGCATTGGTCAGCAGGACCAGCCACAGGCCACTGACCGGGTCCAGGGCCAGGCTGGTACCGGTGAACCCGGTATGCGAGACGGCCGTGGGCGGCCAGTGACCGCCGAGGATGTCGAAGACGTCGCCCGGGCAGGCCCAGCCGAAGCCCCGGCAGCCCGGTGTTGTCTGGCAGCCCGGTGTTGTCTGGCAGGTGGCGGCAGCGCGGCGCAGCGCGGCCGGGACTACGGTGTCGGCGTCGCTGACCCACCAGGCGGCGAACCGGGCCAGGTCCGCCGCGGAAGCGAACAGACCGGCGTGGCCAGCGACACCGCCCATGAGGCGAGCGTTCTCGTCGTGGACGGTGCCGGACCATGCCGGGCCGTGGCCGGCCGGTCTAGTGACGACTTCGGTGGCGGCGAAGCGCTCGGGTGGCCCGGGTGGGTTGAAGCTGGTGTTAGTCATCGCCAGCGGTCCGGTCACCAGATCGGCGGTGGCGCGGTCCAGCGGGACGCCGGTAACCGTGGCCACCACCTCACCTAGGGCCATGAACCCCAGGTCGGAGTAGAGAACCCGGGCGCCGGGCCGTGCCTGTAGTGAAGTCTGGTACAGGTCGCTGAGGAGCTCGTCGCGGGAGCGGCACCAGCGATGGAATTTACGCCCCTGCGGCAGGCCCGAGGTGTGCGTGAGCAGATGCCGGACGGTGACGGGACCGGTCCGGCAAGCCTCGAAGCGCGGCAGGTAGCCGGTCACCGGGTCATCGAGGGCGAGCTCACCCCGGCTGACCAGTGCCAGCGTGACCGTGGTGGTCGCCACCACCTTGGTCAGGGAGGCCAGATCGAAAATGGTGTCGGGATGCATGGGCCGGGCCGGGTTGGTGTCGGCCTGTCCGGCCACCCACCGGCGCAGGACGGTCGGGCCGTGACCGAGCATGGCGACAAGCCCAGGGATGCCGCCGGCGACGGCGGACTCAAGCAGGCTGGTCACCGGTCCAATGCGCTCGGTCTCAGGCACTGGCAAGGACATGCATCTGCCCGGCTAGCAGAGCAGCACCGATGGAGGCCGGGGCGAGGGGGCGGATGGCGCCAGTGAGTTCTGCGAAGCGGTCCCAGATGATGGGGGCACTGAACACACCGCCGGCGCCCGCGACAGGAAGGGGGCCGGCTGGTGCGCCGGCCTGGGTATCGGAGCCGGAAGCGGCATCCGCTGTGGTAGGCGGTGCTAGGCGACGCCGGGCTCCCTCGGCGAAGGCAGCCAAGTGACCTGCTGCTCGCAGCAGGATCCGCCGCGCCTCGGCGTCGTCGCGAGCGAGGGCAGCCACGACCGGCGCGAGTGCGGTAAGCCGATCACGTTCGGTGGGATGGGTGTGGATCTGGCCGACCAGGGCCTCCAGGCCCCATCCGGTGCTCTGGGTTACGGCCTGGTGGATCGGCTCGGAGCCGCCCATTTGATCTTCCCAGCGCAGCGCGGAACGGACGGCGGCGCGGCCGATCCAGTACGCGCTGCCCTCGTCGCCGAGCAGGAACCCGTGGCCGCCGACCTGAACCGAGTTCACCCCGTTCCAGCCGAACGCGGCCGAACCCGTGCCCGCGATGACTACTACTCCAGGGGCGCCGAGGAAGGCCCCGGCCCGGGCCGTTTCGGCGTCCCGGGTGACATGCACTGCACAGCCGGTTCGCCTGGTCAGCAGCTCACTCAGCTCCTGGGCCCGGTCCGCCTGGCTGAGGCCAGGCATGCCGATGCCCGCGGCGGTGGCGCCCGCGGCACGGACGATCTCTTCGAGCAGGCCGGCGAAACCGGCCGTGAGCAGCGCGTTCATCGGCGGTCCCGCAGGCAGGTCGGTGACGGTCCCGCCTTCGAGAATGACGGCCCGGCTTCCGCTGCCGCCCACGTCGACGCCGAGGACCGGCCGGGCCAGTGACCGGTCACGGCGCGAAGAGCCGCCGGTGTGGAGCTCCGGTTCAGGTTCGGTGTCCTGGTCATAGTCGGTGTCCTGGCATTGTCTCGTACTGATGAGTCTCGTACTGATGAGCCTCGTTCTGATGAGTCTCGTTCTGATGATCGACAATCTGGCTTTGGTTGGCGTCGCCCAGTCCGGTGCTGGTCATCCTTGCATCAGGCCGCGTTATGCCTCATGAAAAGGCTTGGTCCAAATCGGGCAATCCTTTTATTTCTGACATTTGGTCAGTGCCTAAATTCTGGAATTTTCTTGAAGACCAGTTCGATATAGGGCCGGTTTTGTCAGAGGTGAAAATTACTATGTTCGTATGAGTTTTGGCTAGATTTCAGGAACGGAGGCAGCGTATGTCCCGCGCCCCGCACCCGCCAGTCCCCGGGGACGACGCCGACCGCGGCACGTCTCACCGGGTACAGCGGGACGGCCGCGGAGCCGGGAACGCTGCCGCAACCGAGCCGGGACTGGCTGCCATGCGAGCCGGACAGCGCAGCGGGCTGAAGAGTATGGACGACGAGGCGCTGGCTGGTTTCCTGGAGAGCTGCCAGCAGGTGGCATCGTGGTCGGCAGGCATGCTGCTGGAGGGCATCGCTGAGTTCGCCGATCGCCGTCCCGACGAAGCCACGCCGGGCCGTGCCCGGTTGTATGCCGCAGCCATGAAGGAGGTTGAGGCGGCTCTGGCGGCCGGGAAGCCCGTAGATCCGCCAGGCTACGACGAGTTCACCCCGGACGAGCTGTATCCCCTGCTGAAGCTGTCCAAGGGCGGTGCTACCCGTCAGATAAACCTGGCAGTAGATCTGAGGTACCGGCTGCGCGGGACGCTGGCTGCGCTGAAGGCGGGCAAGATCGACTTGACCCGGGCGCGGATCATCTTCGAGGGCACCACCGGCATGTCCGCCGCCGATGCCGCGGCCGTGGAGGCGATGGTGCTCGCGGACGCCGGGCAGCAGACCTACGTGGCACTGGGCATCGCCGTCGGCAAGGCCGTCATGCGGGTTGACCCGGTCGGCGCAGTAAAGCGTCGCAAGCGCGGGGAAAAGCGCGCGCGAGTAGAGCGCTGGCGCGAGCACGACGGAACCGGAGCGCTATCCGGGCGGAACCTGCCGCCCGATGACACCATCGCCGCGGACCAGGCGCTCACCGAGCTAGCGATGGAGCTGCGCGAGGCCGGGCTCGACGGGCCGCTGGACTTCCTGCGCGCCACTGCCCTGCTGGACCGCCTAATCGGCCGCGATTCCCGTCCCGACGCGAGCGACCAGGGTATCTGCCCAGTCGATGGCAACTCAGCTGATTGCCCGGATGAGGAGCAAGACGACGATACGGACTGGGATGACCGGGAGGACTGGCCAGATCGTGACGCCTATGTGCTGGCCACGCATCCACCCTCGATCCGGACCGAGGACGCTGGCGAAAATCGGCCGGCTGAGAGCGGCTCCAGCGACGACACCGGGCAGCAGGGTGACGACGGCACCGGGAACGGGGACGGCGGGGTACGGCCGCATCCGGGCGGGCCAGGCGGCGGTGGGCCAGGCGAACATGGAGACGGTGGACGTGGGAGCGGAAGAGGCGGGCCGGGCGGCCGCGGGAAGCGGATCGCGGCTCAGGTGAACCTCACGATCCCGCTGACGACCTACCTGGGGTCGGGTCACGGGATTGGGGACGCGGCGGCCTTTGGGCCGCTGGATCCGGAGGCGGTACGGAAGTTCGCTCGGTCGGCCGCGGGGCATCCGAAGACGCGATGGTGCCTGACCGTAACCGATCCAGAGGGACGGGCCGTGGCTCATGGCTGCGCGCGTGGACCTCAACCGTGGGCCGGGCTAGCGGCGAGGGACGGACCCGGAAAGAGCGACGCACCCACAACGGGTGATGGTCCGCTGGCACGCGAGGAACCCGGGGCGGGTGATAGCCCCACTGGCCAGATGATCGCGGCGTTCCTAGCCAGGCTCGGGGTTCACCTCGATCCGATCGCGGTGGATGGTTGCGACCACGCCGATGCCGAGGCCGGATACGTGCCGAGCCGCAGGCTCCGGCATAAGATCCACGCCCGGACGCCGACCTGCTCCTACTGGGGATGCCGCCGGCCCGCGGCCCGCTGCGACGACGACCACACGCTGGCCTGGGACGCCGGCGGCCTGACCTGCCAGTGCAATCTGGCTCCGCTGTGCCGTCGGCACCACCGCATGAAACAGCGGGAAGGATGGCAGCTCGAGCAGCCACGGCCGGGCATCATGGCCTGGCGGACACCCGGCGGGCGAAGGTACGTCACAACGCCCGCGACCTACCCGACCTAGGCACGGCAATCCGTCTTCTCGTAGGTTGCTTCCATGGAGCCGCAGCAGACCATCCGGGACGTCTGGCGTCACCACATCACAGGTCTCCTTGACCGGGCCCTCGAGCAGAACGACGCCGTGATCAGGGATGTGGCGGCGGCGATAGCGACCACGATCCTGGCCGGCCGGCAGATCTACGCTTTCGGCGCGGGCCACTCCCTGGCCCTGGTCAACGAGATGTACCGGCGGGCCGGCGGGATGAAGATCGTTCGGCCGGTCTGGAACGAGGAACTCCTCTCGCGTGCCGACCCAGAGGCGGCCGGGAAGCTGGAGAACCAGGCCGGGTACTACTCCAAGCTTACCGACGGCCTGGACTGGGGGCCGGGCGACCTGTGCTGGGTGATCTCCAACTCGGGCCGGAACCCACTGGTGGTTGAGCTCGCCCAGGAGGCCAGGCGGCGCGGCGTAACCGTGGTGGGCCTGGTGTCGGCCGAGCACTCCGGCACCGTTTCGGCCGCGCCCGGCTTGCCTAAGCTTCCCGAGATTGCCGACTACCTCTTCGACAACGCCGGGGTCTTCGGGGACGCCGCCCTGGACATTCCGGGCCTGGCCGAGCGGATGGCCCCCACCTCCACCATTGTCGGCTCTGCTCTCATCCACGCCACCTGGGCCGTGGTCGCCGAGCGACTGCTGGCACGAGGACACGTCCCGCAGGTGTGGGGCAGCGCCAATCGCGGTCCAACTCAGCGGTTACCGGTCTGGCGGTTACCGGTCTGGCGGTTCTTCGTCTCCGGGCTTCTGGCGGTTATTCCTCTCCGGGCTTCTGGCGGCGGGTGCGGCGCACGCGCTTGGCCTGGGCGGCGGCGAACGTGCGTTCCAGCGCCTCCTGGGTACCGGGCAGGTCCTGCTGGGCCAGCGTGACGAATAGGCAGTCAACTACCGTCAGCTGCGCGATCCGGCTGGTCATGGCGCCGGACCTGAAGGCGGTCTCGCGCGCCGCGGTCAGCAGGACGAAGTCGGCCCCCTCGGTGATCGGCGACCAGGGAAAGTTCGTGACCGCCACCGTGGTCGCCCCATTGCTGCCCGCCTCGCGCAGCGCGTCGACCGTATCCACGGTGGTGCCAGTGTGGGACAGGCCGATGGCCACGTCTCCTGCACTGCGCAGCGACGCCGATGAAATGGCCATGTGCGGGTCAGGCCAAGCGAAGGCGGACCTGCCGATCCGCTGCAGCTTCATCTGCAGATCCAGGGCCACGTAACCACTGGCGCCGACGCCGTAGATCTCGATCCGGTTAGCCGTGGCCAGTGCGCCGGTGACCTGCACCAGGGTGGCGATGTCCAGGCCGGACGCGGTGTCGGTTACCGCGCGGGCGTCCGCATAGGCGATCTTCTTGGTGATGACGCCCGCGTCGTCCTGGGGGTCGATGTCGCTCGCGGCGGCGGCTACGGCGGCCGCATCATCGTGGGCCACCGCCCCGGCCAGCGCGAGCCGCAGATCCGGATACCCGCGCAGGCCGATCGCCCGGCAGAAACGCACCACGCTGGTGGCCGACGTACCGCACTCCCGGGCCAGCTCGGAGATATTACGCCAGGCCACCCCCTGAGGGTCATCGAGCACCGCCTGGGCTACCCGGCGTTCGACCGGAGCCAGGTTGGGCAGCAGCGACCGGATGGTAATGAGGATCCTGATATCGGGCCCAGGGTCTTTCCGTGCCTGGTTTTCAGCCATCGGTCATGTTAGCGTTTTTCGGAAGAGCGTCTGGGATGGTTCACTATTTACCATGGTCAGGAAAACAGGTTGACCCCGTCTGGGCGGCTCAGTCATGGTTGAGGTGTCGGGACCATTGGGCGGGCGCGCGGTGCGGCTGTTGCCCCGCAGACGCCCGTCCCATAGGAGCGGGGTGCTGCGCCCTGTCACCGGCACCCCGCTCCCCCGACGGCCTGCCCGAGCGGCTCAGGCGTTGTCGGGCCCATTGGCTGCGGTGGCCAGGATGTCGTAGTCCTCGCCGGACAACCAGCCCAGATCATAGGCAAGCACGACGTCGTCGAAGGACCCGGGCACATAGGGTTCGAGGTCATCGATGGCGGCCCGGGCCGGCTCCAGCTCGGGCGGGCATACGTCCGGCACCCGCGGCCAGCGGCGGGCACGGAACTCCAGCGACAGGTCGTCCAAAGACATGCGGCCGTCGCGGTAGCCGACGAGCATCGCAGTCACGGCGCTGCCGGGGAAGGTCCCGGTGCCCACACTCCCGCCGATGGCACCGGCCGAGCGGGCACCGACGGCCCAGCGGATGCGGTTTCTCGGCGCGGCCGCGGCCGGGCTGGCCAGGGCCCGGATGGCCTCGGCCGGGATACGGCGGCCGCCGTACCCGAGACCGTGCCGGAACTCTTCCTCCCCCAGCCGGTAGGCCTCGCCGGACCGGTGCACCGCCTCATCGATGCTGATGTCGGCGAACACGGCCGCCACCGCATAGTCCGCGAACCGGAGCGCATAGGTCCAGGACTCAGCCGCACGCCAGGAGGCCAGCGACACGTCCAGGATCAGGTTCCTGCCATCCAGCAGGGCCCGCAGGCTGACACGTTTGGCCAGGTACTGGGCTTCGGCGTGGACAGGTCCCGATCGTTCCATGGGCGAGAGCCCGTCCGATTCCGGGATCAGCTGCGCGGCCGCCATCTTGGCCAGGACCTTGTCGATGCTGACCGTCAGGTATCGCCCGGAGTCCACGCCGGACTCGCTGAGGGCTCGCTGTTTATCCGCGCCGGGCAGGCCACCCGCGATCGCGGCGCTGCGCTCGCACGGCACGCCAGCGGCAGCCCCGTACATCTCGCTCACCATCCGCCCCTGCTGGCGATGGCGCACTCCCGTCCAGTACAAGGCCTCCGCCCTCCGGTCCGCGGCCGCCGGCCGCCTGGTCACATGGTGGCCAGGTCAGCCTATGAGGCGCAAGGGATGTTCACTGTGGGCGCGTCTTGCCGGCGGCCACCTGGGTGCGGCAAGCTGACCCGTCATGAATGTGACGCTTTGCGTTTTGCTGTGGGCGCGGCCTGGCCGGGAGGCCGACCTGCGCCAGTACGAGGACCAGGTACTCGCGCTGCTGGCCGACCATGACGGGCAGGTGATCCAGCGCGCCGAGGTCGCCGGGGACCGCGGCGCGGGCCCAGCCGAGGTCCAGATCCTGCAGCTCGCCTCGGAGGCCGCCCTGGAGGGATACATGTCCGACCCGCGGCGTACGGCCCTGGCCGGCCAGCGTGACGCCGCCATCGAGCGGACCGACGTACTCCGTGTCCGGTTGCGGTTACCGCCGCATCGTAACGTTCCCGGAACGGGTCCGGTTTACGGTAGAGCATCGGATCACACGAGCGGAGGTAGCCCGGGTGAGCTGGCTAGCCAGGGAACGAGTGACACGCGCCGGGGCATGGACCCTGGCCGCCCTGGTGGTGCTGCTTGCCGCGGCGATCGTGCCGCTGTCGCTGGGAGCACACCAGAACCTGGCTACCGCGACCGGGCCCCAGGCGGTGGCGTCGGTGGCGTTCGCAGCGGTGGGCCTGGTAGTCGCACGGCATCGGCCGCGGAACCCGATCGGCTGGCTGATGCTCGGGGTCGGGGCCGGCATCCTGCTCTACACCGACACCGGGCTGTACAACGTGATCAGCTACCGGATTGGCCACCGGTTGCCTGGCCGCCCCGGCTGTCCTTCTCCTGTTCCAGGTGAGCGAGCCGGTTCTCGGGCTGCTCCCGCTGGTCATCCTGGCCTTCCCGGACGGGCGGCTGCCGTCGAGGCGATGGCGCTGGATCGTGCGTGGCTACCTGCTGGTGGCCTTGGTGGATCTGGCCATGCTGATCCAGATGGGAATCTACGCCCTTACCGCACACCACACCGCGGTGGACCCCGGTGGGCAGCTCGAGCTGGCCACGCGCGTGCACGGTTACCAGGCCGTCAGCGTACCGGTGGCGCTGATCTTCGCCGCACTGTGGCTGGTCGCGGTCGTTCACCAGGTGGTGCGCTGGTGGCACTCGGCCGGGGAGGCGCGCCAGCAGCTGAACTGGCTGATGGCGGGCGGTGCCGCCGCTCTAGCCAGCTTCGGGCTGGCAGCCGCGCTCGGCGCCGCGCCGGGCATCTGGCGGGTACTCGGTGACGTGGTCCTGGTCGGAATCGCCGCGCTGCCGGCCGGGATGGGCGTCGCGATCCTGAAGTACCGGCTGTACGAGATCGACCGGATCATCAGCCGGACGCTGGCTTACGCCATCGTGACCGGCCTGCTGGTCGGGGTGTACGCCGGGCTAGTGCTGCTGTCCCGGCTGGTATTCGCGGCGAACTCGCCGGTGGCGGTGGCCGCGTCTACGCTGGCCGCGGCGGCCTTGTTCAACCCGCTGCGGCGGCGGGTGCAGACGGCAGTCGACCGCCGGTTCAACCGGGTGCGCTACGACGCCGACCGAATGGTGGAGGCCTTCGCGGTCCGGCTCAAGGACTCCACCGACCTGGACACGGTCCGGGCCGACCTGGCCCTCGCGGTCAGCCTGGCCCTCGAGCCGGCCCATGTCACCGTCTGGAACGTCGGGCACGAACCAGAGAGCGCGTCGGGAGCCTGGGCAAGAGTAGGCAGCGGGCCGGTAAACCCCGCCCGTTCGGCGTCATTAATCTTCCGGTATTAGGGCCTCGTTCCACTCGCGGATGGTCCAGCTCCTGACCACCCCGTGGACCACAAAGGGGTCGCCGCGGACGAACTCCTCGGCCGCCGCACGGGTAGTGAAGATCCCCATGGCCCCATCCTGCTGGGCATTCGCGAACGGCCCGATCATGAGCAGCTCGCCGCGCCCGGCGAACTCGTGCCAGCGGGCACGGTGCTCGGCGAAGTACTGCGGCGCGTTCTCGGCTACACCGTCGGCCGATTCGTAGAACACCACGGCCTTCACGATTGCGCCTCCCCAGCCGCTGCGGCCAGGCGGCCCAGGATCGTCGTCCAGCCCCGGCTGTAGGCGCCGCCGGAGTACCCGCCGGGCAGCGCGCAGTCCCGGGCCAGTTGCTCTTCGGTCAGCTGCTCCCATCCGCGGTGCTCGACGCTGGCCCGGGTCAGGGCCGGGCCGAGGACGGTGAAGGTCAGCTCGACCTCGGTCACGACCGAGGTCATGTTCCAGGTCATGACGAAGCGCTCGGGCGGCTCCCAGACCCGGACCTCACCCCAGTCGACCTCGGTGCCGTCCTGCCAGGTCTCATAGACCCGGCCGCCCACGCGCTGCTCGAACGTGACGTCACGTACCTGGTCCCGGCCCGCCGAGAACGGGGTGACCGGCCACCAGATACCGATGGTCCGGACGAACGTGCCGAAGGTGTGCGGCCGGTTGCTGCGGACCACGACGGACTGCCGGACCGGCGGGCGCCGCAGCGCCAGCACCTGGCCCGAGGCCTGATCCTCTTTCGATTGAGTCATGCCGGTGCGCCCCTTCGTGTCGTTAATCCCGGAATCAGCTGGCCGCCGGGGACTGGCGGTCCTGATCGGCCACGCGGTCGGCCTCGACCAGGTCTCGCGCTACTTCCAGGGACGACGCCCACATCTGGTCAAGGAAGTGCCGCACGCCCGCGAGTCCCTCGGGGCGTGCGCGGTAGAGGCGGCGGGTGGCTACGCGGCGCTCGGTCAGCAGGCCGGCGTGCTTGAGCACGGTCAGGTGCTGACTGACCGCGGTCCTGGTCACGTCGAAACAGCTGGCGATCTCGCCCGCCGACAGTTCGGAATGGGCGACCAGCTGCAAGATCGCGCGGCGACGCGGCTCAGCCAGAGCGCCGAGCGCCCTGTCCGTTTCGTCGTCGCCCGGTTCCGGCGGCCGGTTAGCTGGCACGGCACTCCACTGGCATTCGTACGGGCCGACGTCCGCACGGCTTAATGTTCGTATTGGCTAACGTTAGCTTAGGCTGCCGCCTTACTCAAGCTAACGAGGATCGCCCGGCCGAGGTGAGGCGGGGCCCAGGGTGAGGTGAGGATGAAGCAGGAAGCGGGTGGCTTCGTGATTGGCCCACAGCTCGTCCCACACCTTGGCCCTCGTCTCGTCGGGCTCCGCCGCCGGGCCCGCGGCCGGGAAGGCCTCCGCCGGCCAGCGTCCGTCCACGGCCAGCGCCGTGATCAGGGCGGCACCGCGGGCTGAGTCGCCCGCGTCGTCGCCAGCAGGCAGGTGCACGCGGCGCCGGGTGGCGTCGGCCAGGTCGGACCGGAACGCTGGATGGGCGGCGCTGCTGCCGGTCACCGCGACCGACTGGCCGAACCCGCCTATGTCATCGAGTACGCCAAGACACCGGCGGCTCTCCATGATGATGCCGTTGACCAGCGCCCGGGCCAGGTGTTCCCGGTCGTGGCTGAGATCCAGGCCGACCAGAGCGCCGCGCAGCAGGGGATCCCACAGCGCGCCCTGCTCTCCCGGGCTGAGGTACGGGAGCAGGACCGGGGCGTGCGCGGGGTCGGTTTCGGCCGCCAGGTCCACCAGGTCGGCCGGGGTCAGCCCGCCGAGCAGGCGGCCCAGCCAGGCGATGGCGCTCCCGGTGGCCAGCAAGTCCATCTCGACGCCCCAGCGGCCCGGCTCGGCCAGCGGTGTGACCAGGAACCGGTGGGCAGGGTCCAGCACCAGCTGGCCGCTGATGCCCAGGATGACATTGCTGGTGCCGCCGATGTAGGCGACCTGCCCGGGTTCCCGGACCCCGAGGCCGAGCGCGCCGAGCACGGAATCGGCGGCGCCCAGGGCGACCGGGATCGGCCCGCAGCCCAGCCTGCGCCACCTGTGCCCGCAGCGGCCGCTGCGCATGCGACGGTAGGACCTCGGGCAGGTCAGGGGCGCCCGGACGGTGCAGGCCGGCCGCGGCCCGCACCGCGTCGTTCCACCGGCCCGTCTCCAGTTCGTAGCAGCCGTACCCGGCGGCCGTGCTCGGGTCGGTGGCCAGGTCACCGGTCAGCCAGGCGAACAGGTAGTCCTTGGCCGACGCGATGACAGCTGTGGCCGCCGCCCGGTCCGGTTCGGCCTGGACCAGGCGGGCGTACATCGGCAGCAGGTAACGGCCGTCGACCCACTGCCCGGTGAGCCGGTACAGGCGGTCCGCCTCGCAGCGCTCGCGGAGATCGTCACCCAGATCATCGGCGCGGCTGTCCTGCCAGGTGACGGCCGGACCGATGGCCCGGCCGTCCGGCCCCACGGTCACCAGCGTGGGCATCATGCCGGACAGGCCGATGGCCCGCCACCGAGAGGGCCGAACGACCTGCGCGAGTTGTGCCGCTGCCTGTTCAAGCGCCCGTTGCCAGTCGGCCGGATCCTGCTCGCACGCACCTACGGCGGGACGGTGCGTCGGGTAGGCCGCGCTGGCCCGGGCCAGAACCGCGCCGGACGCGTCCAGGGCCACCGCCTTGAGGGAGGAGGTGCCCAGGTCGATTCCGACGTAGATGTCCTGGTCCGGGCCGGCCATGGTTACTCCTCGGGTTCGGGGGCGGCGAGCTCCTCTTCGATGTGGTCGCCGTGGCTGGTGCGCGGGTCGGTGTAGAAGCGCGGATGCCTGGTGCGCGCGACGATGAACGAGATGATCAGGCCGAGCACCGCGAACCCGAAGCCGAACCCGATCTCGACCACCGTCGAGACCGCCAGGCCCGGTTCGTCCTGATCAGGGGATTGCGGGCCGGCCGGAACCGGATCGCTGGTGGCTGGCGATGACATGGCGCATTTCCGTCTCAATGGGGAAGGCTCTCCGCGCGGGAGCATTAGTGCTGACTGGCTCACCTAGGACATACTCTGAAACTCGCATATAGGAGACTAAACCGACCGGATACCTAGCACGGTCAGGTTGCTGGCGGGGGCTGGCCCGGACGGGCCCGCGGGACGGACCGCTCGGGCATGGCGCGCACGTCCCAGTCCTGGAAGGCCGGTGCCGGAAATAGCTGGCGTGACGTGCTGCCGGAGATGGCGAAGGCGAATTCGGTGGCCCGGTAGAGGTGCTCGAAGCAGTCGAAAGGGGTCCCTGACTTGTCGATGCTCACCCCGCGGATGCGCACCACCGGAGTCCGGACCCCGATGCCGAGCAGTTTCCGCTCGTCCGGCCCCGGCGTAACGATCACCTCGAGAATCTGCTCCTCGTAGTCGTCTTCGAGTCCGTAGTCGTGCGCCAGCAGATCGTACAGGGACTCGTTGAGCCCGTTGACCTGGTGGTCCAGGCGGGGAGCGAGCGCGACTGGGATGATCGACGTCTCGCCCACCGCGGGTTGCCCGTCGACGAGACGCTGGCGCCGCAGCCGCCACACCGGCTCGTCAGGGTTGATGCGCAGCGCGCTGACCACCCCGGCCGAAGCCAGACCCCGGCAGATCTCCACAACATGGGTGTCGATCGAGTCGGCCGGCGGTCCGGTATCACCGGCCCGCAGCGTCCCCAGCAGGCTGCCGGCCCGGCCGGCTCAGTGATGATCCGGGGGCGGGCCAGGAACGTGCCCCGGCCCTGATGGCGGCGCACCCGGCCCGCTTTCTCCAGTTCGTCCAGCGCCCGGCGGACGGTGATCAGGCTGACGCCCGTGCTGGCCGCCAGTTCGGCGTAGGTCGGCAGCATATCGCCCGGAACCAGGCCTCGCTCGGCTACCAGTTCCTCGACGTACGCGACCACCTGCTCATACAGCAGCCGCGAGTCCGGCTGGCCGGGAGGCGCCTGCCACGGGCGCCTGCCGCCAAGATCAACGACCATGGCCTTTCACCCTAACCGCCGGCCCGGATCGCTGCGAATGCGTCCCTGGTGGCGTTCAGCGTCTCGTTGACGTCGTCCGCGGTGTGCACCAGCGACAGGAACAGGTTCTCGTACTGGCTGGGGTGGAACAGCACGCCGCGCAGCAGCATTTCCTGCCACCACCGGGTGAATAGTTTCTCGTTGGCGTAGCGTTCCGCGTCCCGCCAGTTCCGGATCGGGTGCTCACTGAACCAGATCTGGAAGACGGTCCCGAGCCCCTCCACCACGACCGGCAGGCCCGCCTCGGCCGCCAGTTCGCGCAGCCCGCTCATCAGGGTCTCGCCCAGAGCGCGCTGCCGCTCGTACAGTCCCGGCTCGGCCAGCACGTCCATGGTCGCGCTGACCGCGGCGCACGCGATGGTGTTGGCGTTATAGGTGCCCGAGTGCGAGTAGCGGCCCTCGGCGATCATCGACATCGCCTCATGGGTCCCGCCAATGGCCGCGACCGGGAATCCGCCGCCGAGCCCCTTGGCCAGGGTAGTCAGATCCGGAGTGACCCCGAAGTACTCCTGGGCGCCACCGCGGGCGAACCGGAAGCCGGTAATGACCTCGTCGAAGATGAGCAGCGCGCCATGCCGGCGGGTCTGCTCGCGGAGCAGCTCCAGGTAGCCGGGAGTGGGCAGCACGCAGCCGGTGTTGAACATGGCCGGCTCGGTGATGACCGCCGCTACCTCCTCACCGCGCTCCTTCATCACAGCTGTGAAGCCCTCGGGATCATTCCAGCTCAGCACGATGAGAGTGGACTCAAGCTCGGCCGGGACCCCGGGACCGGACGCGACCGGCCGAGGCCGCCGCGCCGGGCCGGCCAGCTGCGGGTCAACGTGGTTGCTCCAGTAGACCGTGTCCTGCCACCCGTGGTAGTGCCCCTCGAACCTGATGATCAGCCGGCGGCCGGTGTGCGCGCGGGCCAGCCGGACGGCCGTGCCGACTACCTCACTGCCAGAGTTGGAGAACCGGACCTGTTCCACACCCGGCACGGCCTCGGTCACCTTGCGCGCCGCCTCGATCTCGAGCTCATACGGCAGGCCGAAGCAGGTGCCCAGCTCGCTGACGGCGCGGGTGACGGCCTCGGTCACCACCGGATGCCGGTGCCCCAGGATCATCGGGCCCAGGCCCAGCAGGTAGTCGATATAGGAGTGCCCATCGACGTCGCGCAGCCGCGATCCGGAGCCGCTGGCCATGAACGGCGGATACGGCTCCCAGCCGAACTTACGGGTGCGTGCGCTGCTCCCGGCGCCGGCCGGGATATAACGGCTGGCTACTTCGAATAGCTCGCCCGAACGGCGCGCCCAGGACCCGTACCGCTCATCGAAGGTCTGTGTGTCCAGCTCATCAAAGGCACTGGTGTCCAACGCCTGCTGCTCCCGTCTGACTGCTCCGGTGGCTACTCGGGCCAAATCACCATTCAGCATACTCTGTATGTTCAATATCCCCCGGCGGTGCGCCGCCCGACGCCAATTCGCGCGGGGTAGCCTGAGCACCTGGTTTACCGGTGCACGCGACGTTCTTGCAGTAGGCTCAGCCGTGCTATGTCCCGGTATGCGGCACGATCGCATGGGGAGAAACCGGCACCGCCCAGCGGGCCGGCATGACAGGAGAACAGGTGACGGATCAACCGGTATCGATCATCCCCGGGCCGACACAGGTCGCCGCCATCCCGGCCCGGCTCGAGCCGAACGCCATCGGCGTGGCCCAGGACACCATCATCGGCCTGGCCTCCTCGGCCCCCGCGGCGACGATGGCGGCCACGCTAGCCACGTTGGCGGCGACCGCCGCTTACGGCGGCGGGGCTGTCGTGCTGCTGTGTGCCGTGCCGATGCTGATCCTCGCCAACTGCTACCGCCGGCTCAACTTGTGGAACGCCAACTGCGGCGCCTCCTTCGAGTGGGTCGGCCGGGCGATCAGCCCTTACCTCGGTTTCATCGTCGGCTGGCTGATGCTCGCGGGCTGTCTTATCGGCACCAGTTCCGTGGTCGTGGTCCTCGCGCCGGCCATCCTGGCTGTCTTCGGCGACAGTTCCTCTAGCACCTGGGCGAATATCGGGATCAGCACCGCCATCACCATCGTCATGCTGATCATCGCGATCGTCGGCATCCGCATCACCGCCCGCACCCAGGTCGCCCTGGCGGTCGTCGAGTATGCGGTCCTGCTGGGCATCTCGATCTGGGGCCTGATCTACGTGATCGGGCACCACCCCGGCACCTTCCCGATCAGCCGGGGCTGGCTGAGCCTCAGCGGCATCGGCGGCAAGGGCAGCCTGGCCTCGGGGCTGCTCATCGCGGTCTTCATGTTCTCCGGCTGGGACGCCACGGTCTATGTGAACGAAGAAGTGAAACACCGGCGGGTCAACCCGGGCAAGGCCGCCGTCTACGCGGTCGCGCTGCTGGTCATCATGTACGCCCTACCTCAGGTAGGCCTGCAGGGCGTGGTCTCCCCGGCCAAGTTGCAAGCCAACTCCTCCGATTTGCTGGTCTACATCGCCCAGGTGCTGGGCGGCAGCATCTGGGCCAAGATCATGGCCTTCGCGCTAGCCCTGTCGGTCATCGCGTCCACCAACACCGGCATCGTGATCACCGCCCGGATCGCCTACGGGATGGCCAGCCATCGCGCGCTGCCGCCGGTCCTGGGCCAGGTGAGCCGGCGCTACTCGACCCCGGCCATCGGCAGCATCATCATCGGCGTGATCCTCATCGCGGTTACCTGGTTCTACTTGCTGTCCAATTCGATCGCCAACGTCTTCAGCAACCTGGTCGACGTGACAGGCCTGCTGTTCGCTATCTTTTACCTGCTCACAGCCTTGGCGGCCATCACCTACTACCGGCGCCGGATCATCAGCAGCGCCTGGGACGCCGTACTGGTGGGCATCCTTCCGCTGGCCTCAGCAGGCTTCCTGGGCTGGGTCATCGTCAAGTCGCTGCAGGTCGCGCCCATGACGCAGCGGTGGTCGGTGATCGGCATCGTCGCTGCCGGGCTGGTCCTGATGGTCGTTGCCCGCTTCGGCCTGCGGTCGCCGTTCTTCCAGATCGCGCGGGAGAGCGCACCCAGGAACGCCGCCTGAGCGAAGGATTCCGCTCACCCCTGAGCGTTACCGCCCGGCGGCGAGCGCGAACCCGAAACCGACGAGAACGCCGCCAGACCCGCGAACAGCACCGGCGAGAGACCTCTTGCCGTAGGCCCGCGGGCGGCTGGCGCAGCCGCAGTCGCCCAGACCAGGTCCGCGGTCAGAACTCCGGCGGCGACGCTCAGGGCGCCGCGATACCGGGGGCGCCGCGATACCCGGTCAGGCACTGGCGGCCCAGCCCATCCGCGCCGGACGCTGACTGGCTAGCTGCTACCGCCTCCTGGCGGGCCGGCGTGTTACGCCTGCTCGTCCTGGCCCGGATTCGCTTCGCTGGCCGCGGCCCGTCCTTCACTGGTACCTCGCTGGAATCTGGCCAGCCGGTCCCGGACAGCAGCCGGCGAGCGGACCGGGAGTTCGGGCGACTGGGTGCCCTTGATGGTCCCCGGGACCAGGTTCGCGTTCGGCAGTCGCTTGGGCAGCCCGGCCGCCGTCTCGCCTCCAGAGGAGGGCGACTCGACATTCTCGGCCGCCCGCCACCCTTCGTCGGCCGGCGACGACCAGCGGTTCGCGACTACGGCCGTGGTGTCTTCAGAGGCCGACGCGGAACGATCTGCGCCGAACCAGCTCGACTCGACCGAGTCGAAAATCGGCAGTCGGCGCATGTCCTCTGGAGGCTCGACCGACGGCACGATGACGCGGCCCCCGGGTGCACTGGCCTCGGAGGCCACCGGCGAGGTGTCCTCTGGCGATGCTCCGGTTACGCCGGGCACAGTCCAGCCGGAGCGGGCCAGCTGCCCCGACCGGAAGGGCAGGCCGGCGGGTTGCCGGGTCTCGCCGCCGCCGGTGGCTGGGACCGGCGTTCCCGGCGCCTGGGCCGGCATTTCCGGAGCCTGCGTTCCTGAGACCTGCGTTCCTGAGGCCTGGGTTCCTGCGGTCTGCATTCCCGGGGCTTGCATTCCTGGGGTTTGGGTTGCCGGGGTTTGGGTTGCCGGGGCTTGGGTGGCCGGGACCTGCATTCCCTGGAGCTGTGATCCCTGAGCGTGCGATCCCTGGAACTGTGATCCCTGGGTCTGCGTTCCCGCGGCCTGCCGGGCTCCCATCGCGGTCCAGGCCGGACCGGGCCGACGACCCGCCTCCGACACCAGGCGCCGGCCGACGGCGACATCGTCAGCCGGGGCCATGAAACCGTCCTGCCGGAGAGCGGCCGCACCGGCCGGGATGGCCGCCTCGTGCGCGCCGCGGGCCGATCCGGCCTGCCCGGCACCGCCCACCCGGGACGGCATCGCCATCTGCCGGGTGATGACCTCTTCGGGCAGCCAGAGCAGGGCCGTCAGGCCGCCAAACTCGGCCTGCTGCAGACGGGTCCTGACGCCATGCCGCGCCGCCAGCCTGGCCACCACGATCAGGCCCACCGACTTCGGGACGTCGATGTCGGTCCCCGGCGGATGCTCCAGCTGCCAGTTGGCGTAGGCCAGCTCCTTGGCGGTCATCCCGACACCCCGGTCGGTGATGGCAATGAGGACACCGCCCTCGTTCAGCAGCCGGCTCGATATCTCCACCGGCATGTCGGCCGAGGAGAACGATGTGGCGTTCTGGATCAGCTCGGCCAAGATGTTGACCACGTCACCGACGGCGGGGCCGGTCACCGCGATGTCCGGTTGGTTGTACAGCGTGATCCGCTCGTGTTCTTCGATCTCGGATACCGCTGCCCGGACCACCTCGGCCAGCGCCGCGGGCTGATTCCAGCCGCCGGGCACTTCGTGACCCGCCAGGACCAGCAGGTTCTGCGAGGTGCGGTGCATCCGCGCCGCCAGGCGGTTCACCCGGACCAGGCCGGCTAGCCGGTCCCGGTCCTGTTCCGCCCGCTGGAGGCTGTCGAGCAAGCGCATCTGGCGTTCCGCCAGGGACCGGCCACGATGGGACAGGTTGACGAACATGGCGTCGAGCTTGCCGCGCAGGCCCGCCTCGTTGCCCGCCAGGCGGGACAGTTCCCCGCCCATCTGGTCGAAGGCGCGCGCGATGTCGCCTATCTCGTCGCTGGCGTGCTCGCGGGTACCGGCCTCGTCGGTTCGCTGGTCGATGGCCGGGGGCCGGCCGCTGGCCGCCTCGAGGGCCTGGGTACGCAACCGGTACAGCGGGCGCAGCACCGACCTGGCTATCACCACCGTGAGCCAGATCGCGACCAGGAGCACCACGGCGGCTGCGATGCCGAAGCCGACCGCCGACCCCGAGGCGCCGCTGTGGTGCGAGCTGGTAGCGACGATGCGGGCCACGCACAGCGCGATGACCGCTACGGCCACGGCCGGGACGAGGGCCAGCAGCGCCAGGCGCGAGCGGACATGACGGCGTCCCGTCTCCGGGCGCGCGGTCGCATCCGCCCCCCGCGGCCCGGCACTCAGCTGCTGGTGGTCGCCCGCCTGCAGGTCCGCGCCGTGGCCGCCGGAATCGCTGAACACATCGGGGGCACGGCTGCGGCCGGGACCGGGGGCACCGCGCCTGGCCTGGTAGCTGTAACCATCCGCATCCGGATGCGGCACCTCGCTCTTAGTCTTGGCGAAGTCCCTGGACACCAGGAACGCCACCATGACGACCACGAGAGCCACCAGGATTTCAGACAGCATGCTCGTCACATCCGGTTGATCGCCGGGTCATGTGCCCAAGACAGCACACGACGTCACACCAGTACCGCTCGGTCGCCCACCGGCGGGGTGGAGCCGACATGGGGCGCCCCTTTCTGGCCGCTCGCTCACGCGCATAGCGCCGCATAGCGGAAACAACTCTAATGCGACGGCCGGCCACCGCACACCGATTCCTATATAGCGGTAAAAATTGGTATTCATAGGACCGATCGACGCAACTTACGCCTGCCTGAGTTCAGCCCCCAGGATGGACTACCTTCGCTAACACACGTTTCCCCGTTTCGGTGCGCGAGAGCAGATGACCTAGGTTTTCCCTGCTCCGATAGGCGATTATCCGAACTCACTCTCCGCCATCGTCCATTTCCTCGCCGTTTTGGCATAAACACTCGCCGCAGGTCAGACCTCGCCGATATTTGCCAGGCTCTCCTGCACGGCCCGGGTCGAGGGTCCCCAGCCGGCAGGACACGTTCGCATCGCAGCACGGTCTCGCGGAGCAGAGCCACCGCGTCGCCGACCCGGCCGACCGAGTAATACAGGTGCGCCAGGTTGGCCTGGCGCGTCAGCGTGTCCGCATGATCAGGACCGAGGATCCGCTCGGAGTTCGCGCAGCACTGCTGGAACAACTGCATGGCGGCTGGCATCCGCCCGGCCGCTATGTAGGCGCTGGCCAGATTAGCCGTGGTGGTGAGGGTAGCCGGATGATCGCGCCCCTGGACTTTCTCGTGATCAGCCAGAGCCAGCCGGTAGGAGCTGATGGCGTCCTTGACCTTGCCCTGGGCCAGGTACACGGCGGCGAGCTTGTCGCGGGTGGCGATGGTCTCCAGATCGCGCGGGCCCTGCAGCCGCTCACGGTCGACCAGGTTCCTGCTGAGCAGGCGACCGGCCGCCGGAATGTCACCTGACGCCTGGTAGGCCGCGGCGAGCTCATCCCGGGCGCTGAGTGTGTCCGGATGACCGGGGCCGCGGAACTGCTCGCACTCGCTGACCGCCCGCAGCAGCACCGTCACCGCGTCCTGGGCCTCGCCCGCCAGGATCAGGGCCTTGGCCAGGCTGACCCGGGCCGCGATGATAGCCGGGTGGCCTGGCGCGAGCTCGCGATCGCGTTCGGCCATGACCCGCTGGTACCAGTGCACGGCCTCCCCCGCGTAACCGGCGGCCAGGTAGGCGGCGGCCAGTTGTGCGG
Organism: uncultured Actinomycetota bacterium; assembly: GCA_963781225.1. GTDB lineage: Bacteria > Actinomycetota > Actinomycetes > Streptosporangiales > Streptosporangiaceae > Palsa-504. The sequence goes on along the minus strand of CAWAFD010000007.1, from coordinate 12,649 downwards.
CCACGACCAGGGCGTCGGGATGCCCGGGGATCAGCTTGGTGTCGCAGCGGTTAGCCAGGTCCCGCCAGTACTCAACGGACGGGCCGAGCAGGCGGGCGTCGTCCAGGCTGCGCCCAGCCCGCAGCAGCAGCGGATGACAGCCCTCGGCCCACAGCACATCCGGGGCGTTGTCTTGCAGGCTGGCCGCGTTCACCCGCAGGCTGTCGGCGGTCCACGGCTGAGGCTCCTCGACCGGCCACGCTTCCAGCAGCGCGCTGGCCGCGGCCCGGGCCGCTGGCTCCTGCACGTTGGCCGGGGCCGCCAGCCGGATCGCCGCCTGGAGCACCGAGCTCATCAAGATCGTCGGCGGCGACGCGGTCCGGTTAACGGTAACCAGGCCCGCCCGTTCGGCGGCTAGCAGGGCATCCCAGGCCGGCTTGGGATCAACCGCCGATGAGAACGGCGTGGTGGCCCCACCCAGATAGGACGCCACTGCGGGGGTACTGAAGATAGCGCCGGGAATGCCATGCCCGTCGAGCATGGCGACCAGCACCAGCATGAGCCGGATCGAGGCGCCGGGCAGCAGCGATTCGGCCTGACCCAAGGACAGCGTCCAGGTCACCGCGGCTGCAGAGGGGACCTCCCCAGCCGCCACCCCGATCTGCTGCCGCCTGCGGGCGAAGTAGTCGCGGTAGTCCCGGCAGGCCAGCGTGGAGTTGGCGACCACCGCGGAGGCCTGGGCCAGCGCCAGCGGCTCGCGGCCGAGCGCCTCGATCAGGTCGATGGCGCCTTGGCGCTGTGCCGGGTTGACGCTGAGCCGTTCGGTCAGGCAGTTCAGGGCCTCGCGCACGCTGAAAAACCCGATCGGGACGGCCTGTGTCCCGCGCCGCGCCTGGGCGATAGAGGACTGGTTGCAGGTGATCAGGACCCGCCCGGCCGGACCTTCGGGCCACAGCCCGTCCATGTCGGCGTCCTCGGGCAGATCGTCCAGCACGACTAGCCAGGACTGTTTGGTTGCGCTCAGCCAGCTGACGAAACGGGCCGCGACCGACTCGGCCGAGCCGGTGGGCTCGACGCCGAATGCGGCGACCGACGCCTGGACGTAGCCGGACAGTACCGACGCCCGGTTGGTGGCCGAGATCCAGATCAGCGCGTCCACGGTCCGAGCTCGCCACAGCGATTCCGCGATGATCACGGCGATCTGGGTCTTGCCACAGGCGCCCAGCCAGTTTGACGGACCCTCGGCAAAGGCCGACCCCGGCACCAGGGCGAGCGAAGCGCCCGGCACGAGCGCCTCGGCGACGCCGCGGGCGGTATCGGGCCGGTCGGTAAACCCCTCGGCCAGCGGAGGCACATCACCCATGCGGAAGCGCTGAGCGGTCCGCTCAGCTGCCATTCCTGAGGGCACCACAGCCCGCTACCCCCAACTGGGTATCTGGTGTCGGCGAACTTCCCGGGGTTACCGCAGAGACAACACCGAGAGGTTCAGACACGGAGAGCACTGTCCATACCGGGATCTTCACTAACACACCATTATGCACGTGCACGGGGCCTCAGATATAGCTCTGCCCCACCTCGTACCCAGGCATTACAGTGCTGAGTTTCGGGGTTACGCAGGGTACAGGGGGGTCTGTGATAGCAGTTTTCTTCAGGGATGCGTGGTACTGGAGTTCAATAAACCCGAATCTAGTGGGGATCCGCGACTGAGGCCAGCAGCGCCGCGCGCGCCTGAGCCACCGCCGCCAGCATGGCGCCGCGCAGCACCGGCTCTCCGGGGACGCCAGTCGGCACTACCCGGGGACGGGCCGGCCAGACGGCCGCGACACCGGCGGCGACCCGGTCCGCCAGGACTGAGCCACCCGCCTGCCCGACCTCGCCACCGAGCACGACCAGACCCGGGTCGAGGACGAGGCAGACCGAGGCGACCCCGACGGCGACCCGCCGGGCCAGCTCGTCCAGGAACGCCGCCGCCCGCTGCTGACCGCCGGAAGCGCCTGCTGCGGTCACCGCCGCCTGGACGGCCTGGGCTGTGGTGGACGCGGCGAAGCCGTGCTCGGCCGCAAGCGCGCGGACCGCGCTGCCGCCCGCCAGCGACTGGAACCCGCCGCTGGCCGGGTGCCTGACGTCGGTGTGCAGCGGAGCCCCATGTACGGGCAGGTAGCCGATTTCGCCGGCCGCCCCGGCCCACCCCCGGTGCAGCCGGCCGCCGAGGATGGTGGCCAGGCCGACGCCAACGCCGAGCCAGACGAGCACGAAATCGTCCGCGGCGGTCGCGGCTCCGTCTGCCCGTTCGGCCATGGCGGCCAGGTTGACGTCGTTCTCGATCATCACCGGCCGGTGCCACACGCCGCGGAGCGCGTCCAGGGCACCCTCGTGCCAGGCTGGCAGGTTGACCGCCAGGCTCGGGTCGCCGGTCTTGGGGTCGACCACCCCCGGGCTGCCGATCACCAGCGCATTCAGCCGCGTGACCTCGATACCCGCGCTCGCGCAGGCCCGCTCGACAGTGCCGCGGAGCAGCTCGACCGGGTCGTCGGCGCCGTTCGGGTTGACGCTGATCTCGGCCACCCGGCGACCGGTAACATCGGCCACCGCCGCGCTGACCAGGCCGGATTCCACGTAGAGGCCGGCTACGTAAGCGCTGGAGGGAACCACCGAGTAAAGGGCGGCGTTCGGCCCGCGGCCGCCAGCCTGTTCCCCCGCGATCCTGACAAGCCCGCGTTCTTCCAGGCGGGTCAGCATCTGCGACACCGTGACCTTGGAGACCCCGGTGTACTCGCTGATCTGGGACCTGGTGAGCAGCTCGCCGCCGAGAAGCAGGTCGAGTGCGGCCCGGTCGTTCAGCTCACGGAGCAGGCTCGGCGTGCCCGGGCGGCCCGGCATTGCCCGCCCGGACGGCCTGCCCGGGCGGGCGAGCTGGTCTGGACGGGCCGGTGTGTCCTCCGGGTAAGGCTGCATCGCGGTCCCTTCGCCACTGCCGTCGTCGCGGCCGGCCTCGCAAGGTCTCGATCCGGCAACGGGGGCTATCTTATAGGAAAGTTTCCAGTTAGTTTCTCTGTACGGCTCCTCTAGCTTTTCAACCCCGAGTTGACCACCCGGAAGGAGTGCCAGCAGTGGGACTCAGGAAAACACCGGCGGCGCTCGCCGCCATCACCGCGGCCGCGGCACTCGCGATCGCGGGCTGCAGCTCCAGCGGATCTTCAGCAGCCGGGTCGGGGTCCTCCTCCGCGGCGCCGGCGCAGCTCACCGTGTGGCGGATGGGGGCATCGGTTCCGTCCGAGGTCACCTGGATGAACGGGGTGGTGACGCAGTTCCACAAGGACTACCCCGCCGACGCCAAGACCAAGGTCGTGGTCAAGTGGATCCCGTGGACCAACGCCACCTCGGACTGGACCAACGCCCTGGCGAGCGGCAAGAACGCCCCCGACATCACCGAGCTCGGCAACACCGAGACACCCACCGAGGCGGCGTCCGGCGCGCTGGCGAACATCTCCAGCTACGTCAACGGCTGGTCCGATAAGTCGGACGTGGTGTCCGGCATGCTGGCCAACGACACGCAAGGCAGCAACGTCTACGGCGTCCCGTGGTTCGGCGGCGTGCGCGGCATCTGGTACCGCACCGACCAGTTCAAGGCCGCCGGCATCACCAGCCCGCCGGCCAACTGGAACGACCTGGTGGCCGACGCCAAGAAGCTGATGGCCAAGAACCCGGGCACCTACGGCCTGGGCGCGCCGAGCAACGACACGGACGCCATCGCCAGCTTCATCTGGGGCGCCGGCGGCCAGATCGCCACCGAAACCAACGGCAAGTGGACCGCCGACCTGACCTCGGCCGCGTCGAGGCCGGCATCAAGTTCTACGTGGACCTGTACCGGACCGACAAGGTCTCCCCGGCCAAGTACGTCGGCCAGACCGAGCTCGGCAACGTCGGGGCCACCTCGGGTGGCGCCAACGAGGACTTCGCCCTGGGCAAACTGGACATGTACATCGACGGGCCGTGGGCCTCGGCCAACTTCCCGGCCAACGCGGTGGGCAAGGCCGACTGGGCCTCGTTCCCCATCCCGAGCCAGAACGGCCCGAACCCGGCGCCGGCTTTTGCGGGCGGCTCGGACCTGGGCGTCTTCGCCACCAGCAAGTACAAGACGGCTGACTGGGATCTGATCCAGGTTATGGACAGCACCGCCAACGCCACCTCCTTCGCCAACCTGCAGGGCTTCTTCCCGCCGTTCACCTCCAAGCTGACCGGCGGTGCCTACTCGGCCAGCCAGCTCATGTCCGGCTTCGCCAAGGCGGCGTCGGACACCCAGATCTCGCCGCTTAACGCCAAGAACTGGTCGACCGCGGACACCACCGACTACGTCATCCCGACGATGATCAAGTCGCTGATGAACGGGGCCCCGTTCGCGGCCACGGTGGCCAAGGCCAACGCCCAGCTGCAGAACGTCCTGAACACGGGCAGCGAGAGCTAGCCGGGTAGTTTCCGATAGTGGTGCTACCACCAAGCCCCGGCTCGCCTGGTACGGCCCGGCGGCCGGGGCCCCTGACCGCCCGGCAGCGTGCCGTCGCGCTGATGCGCCGCCGGCACCTGACCCCCTACCTCCTGCTGGCGCCCTCGGTCGTCGTCATCGGCGCGCCTGGTCCTCTGGCCCGCCATCCAGATCGGCGTCTTCTCGTTCCAGAACTACGGGCTGCCGCAGGTCACCGGGGCCGCGGGCACCCAGTGGGTCGGCGGCGCCAACTACAGCGCGATCCTGTCCGACCCGGAATTCTGGCTATCGCTGCGGATCAGCCTGATCTTCGCGGCGGTGGTGGTGCCGCTGACGCTGCTGACCGGGACCCTGATTGGCCTGCTGCTGAATCGCCTGGGCCGCCGGATGGCGACCTTCGTCTCCGGGGCGGCGCTGCTGGCCTGGGCCACCCCCGCCGTCTCGGCCAGCGTCATCTTCGTCTGGCTGGCCGACCCCGATGGTGGGGTGGTGGACTGGACCCTGAGCCGCCTGCCGCACTGGCTGGGCGGGGGGGCGCACTGGGCCAGCTTCAGCTGGACCAACTCCGCCCTGCCCGCCTACACGCTGCTGACCGTGCTGGTGCTCTGGCAGGGATTCCCGTTCATCGCCGTCTCGGTGCTGGCCGGACTGAAGACCATCCCGGCCGAACTGCACGAGTCCGCCCGGGTCGACGGGGGCGGGCCATGGCGGATCTTCTGGCGGGTTACCTACCCGCTGCTTAAGCCGATCTTCCGCGTCCTGCTGCTGCTCTCGGTGATCTGGGACTTCGGCGTGTTCACGCAGGTCTACATCGTGATCGGCGAGCTCGGTAACCGGGACGAGTACAACCTGGGCGTCTACGCCTACGACCGGGCCTTCACCTTACCGCCGACTTACGGCGTGGCGTCCGCGCTCGCGTTCATCCTCACCGTCGTGCTGCTCGTCATCACCGTCGGCTACGTCCGGGCATCCATCAAGCAGGGGGCGATTCATTGACCACTGCCGCGGGGCCCGGCGGGCCGGGCTGAACGTCCTGGGCCTGCTGGTCGCCCTGGTGACCCTGTTCCCGATCTTCTGGATGGTGTCCACCGCGTTCAAGCCGGCCAAGGAGATCTTACTCGCTGACGCCCGCACCCGCTGCCGACGCACCCGACGCTAGCCAACTTCCGCACCGTCATCGACGGCAGCGTGATCGGCATCCCGTACTGGAATTTCCTGAAGAACAGCCTGTTCGTCACGCTGGTGGCGGTCGCGGCCTCCTCGCTGATCGCCATGCTGGCCGCGATCGCGCTGGCCCGGTTCTGCTTCAGGCTCCGCACCACGTACCTGATCATGCTGCTGATCGTGCAGATGCTGCCGCAGCAGGCGCTGGTCATCGCGCTGTTCCTGGACTTCCGGCGGCTGAACCTGCTGGACAGCCTGGTCGGGCTGATCGCTGTCTACACGGCGTTCGCGCTGCCGGTCACCATTTGGATGCTGCGCAACTTCGTGGCCGCGGTCCCGCGCGAGGTCGAGGAGGCCGCCGCGATCGACGGGGCCGGCCCGGTAAAGGTGTTCTTCCGGATCATGATGCCGCTGGTGGCGCCCGGCCTGGTCGCCACCAGCGTGTTCGCGTTCATCTTCGCCTGGAACGAGTTCGTCTTCGCGCTCACCTTCCTGGGCACCGACACGGCCAAGTTCACGCTGCCGATCTACGTGCAGTACTTCTACGGCCGCGGCTCGGTGGACTGGGGCGGCATCATGGCCGCCTCGACCTTGTTCACCATCCCGGTGATGGTCTTCTTCCTCATCGTCCAGCGCCGGATGGTCAACGGCCTGGTCGCCGGGGCGGTGAAGGGGTGAGCCAGGACACCGCCGTCCGCGCCGGGGACCCGCTGCTGACCCGCCTGGCCGAAGCCATCCTCATCCCGCCGTTCCCGGGCCTGTCGGCGCCGCGCTGGGTTCTTGAGGCGCTGGGCCGCGGGCTGGCCGGGGTCACGCTGTTCGGCCAGAACATCGTCGGCACCGGACCAGCTCGCCGCGCTGACCGCCACGCTGCGAACCGCCAGCGCCGCGGTGGCCGAGCCGGTGATCGCGATCGACGAGGAAGGCGGCGACGTCACCCGGGTCGCGTACGCCGACGGCAGCCCGTACCCGGGTAATGCTGCTCTCGGGGCTGTGGATGACGTTAACCTGACCCGTTCGGTCTATGGGGCCATCGGCTCCGACCTGGCCGCCCTCGGCATCAACCTCGACCTGGCGCCGTGCGCCGACGTGCTCGGCACGGCGGACAGCCCGGCCGTCGGCACCCGTTCCTTCGGCGCCGGCACCGCCCTGGTGTCGCGGCACACCGCCGCCGCCGTGGCGGGGCTGCAGGGCGCGGGCGTGGCCGCCTGCACCAAGCACTTCCCCGGCCACGGCCGCACCGGGACCGACACCCACCAGGCCCTCGCCACCATCGAGGGCAGCTTGGATGACCTGCGGCGCCGCGACCTGCCGCCGTTCGCGGCGGCCATCGGGGCCGGGACCATCGCCGTCATGCCCAGCCACCTGCGCCTGCCCGAGCTGACCGGCGACCTGCCTGCCTCCGTGTCGCGAGCCGCGATCACCGGCCTGCTGCGGGGGGAGCTCGGGTTCACCGGGGCGATCGTGTCCGATGCGCTGGAGATGCGGGCGACCCGGGACATGTTCGGCATCCCCGGAGCCGCGGTGCTGGCCGTGGCGGCCGGCACCGACCTGGTATGCCTGGGCCGCGACGGCAGCGAGGCGGAGTACCTGGCGGTCCGGGAGGCCCTGGTGGCCGCCGTCCGCGACGGCAGCCTGGACTCCGAGCGGCTCGAGGAGGCCGCCGACCGGGTCGCGCGCCTGCGCGGGGGCCTGGCGCGCGCCCGGCCTGGCGGTGGCCTGGCGGCCGGCTGGGGTGGCGCTGGCCGGGCTGGGCTAGCCCTGGCGCTGGCCGGGCTGGCGCGGCGGACTGCGGGCTGGGCTGGGGCTGGCCGCGGCCCGCCGCGCGGTGCGGGTGGCGGGGCCGCGGCGGAGCTGCGCCAGCCACTGATCATCGAGATCGAGCCGCGGGAGAATATCGCGGCCGGACGGTTCGGGTGGGGTCTGGGTCCCTGGGCTCCGCCCGGGCAGCCTCCGGCGGGTCGGGTACGGCGAGCTGGCGGGGCGCTGTTTCCGGCCGGGGGTGGTGTCGCGGCCGGGATTCTGGCCGAGGCGGCGGGGCGCTCGCTGGTGCTCGCGGTCCGCGACGCGCACCGCGATGGCCGCGCGCAGTCTGCGATCAGCGCGCTGCTCGCGGCACGGCCCGACCTGGTTCTGGTCGAGATGGGCCTGCCGCTGTGGCAGCCGCCGGACGGCACCTCCTACGTCGCCACCTATGGCGCGTCCCGGGCCAGCGCCCAGGCCGCCGCCGAAGTGCTCGGGCTGGCTGAGACGCCGGGCTGATCTGGGCGCGGCGCTTACCCCAGGCGGAGCGCTGCCGCGAGGACGGCGGCGGTGGTGCGCGGCCGCCTGGCCTGTGATCCTGGGTCGCCGGGCGTCATGATCGCGGGAAGTTTGACGTCATTGCCATGGTCAAGTGACGTTGGGCGTCAATTTTGACGCATTTCATCACGAGATCATGGGTTTTGACGCCTGAAGACCCACCATCTCGGGCTGCGACCGCCTCGGAGGCCTCCGGCTTCAGGCGGGGCCCGGGTGAAATGCCGATGCTGAGCTGGACCAGGGTGGGGCGGGTGCCGACTCTGACGCGGCGGATCGCTGTCAGGTGCTCGAGCCGGTCGAGGATGCGCCAGCCGCGGCAGGCGGCGCGGGGCTGAGATCGGTGAGCAGGTTGGTGTTGTACGTCATGACCACGTACTGGCCAACGCGGTAAAGGCGGCTGGGCTGCCCGAAGACGTCGTCGACCTGCCAGTTCGCGATCTCGTCCAGGGGCGCGGGCCGCTTCGTCAGCACGACGAAGCTGGCGTCGTGGCGGGCGGGGTCGTACCAGGCCTGGTCGAACTCGTACGGTCCGGCGGCCGCGTCACGGCCGGTGAAGCTGATTGGCCGGACGCTGACGGCGCCGCCGCTGGCGAGCGTGGTGGTGTTGGCGACTCCGTAGCTGCTCAGCCCGTAATCGAGGTGGTGCTCCGCCAGCCAGCTGGCCAGCCCCTGGGTAACGGCCGGGCGGGGCGGCTGGGTCGCGGTATAGCCAAGCGCGGCCAGATAGCAGGCCAGCACCGCCGCGCCGGCCGGCTCCAGCCGGGCGGCGCGGAACCGGGCCCCCAGGACCCGCCCGGCCAGCACCGCGCCGGCGGCCAGCACGCCGGCCAGCTCGCGGGCGCTCCAGTACGTCGTGGGGGTGGTGCTGAGCAGATAGGCGGCCAGGTTGACCACGATGGCGAGGGCCAGGATCTGGGCGATCAGGTCGGGCCAGGTCAGGAACCGTCGCAGCACTGCCCACAGCGCCCACACGGCCAGGGCCAGGCCGGCCAGGTGCACGAACGCGATGCCCGCGTTCAGCCCAGCCGTGGACATGCCGAAGAAATCCGCGCCGTACAGGCCGAGCACGCTGCCCAGCGCCAGCCAGACGTGCGAGGGCAGCGCGCTGAGCGGAGTCAGGCCGTTCTCGACCGGCAGTACGGCGAACCCGCCGTGCACGCCGATCTGCCGGACGGCAAACGAGGACAGCTCGACCGAGATCCCCGCCGCCAGCACCAGGGACACCTCGAACCAGGCAGCCAGCAGCCGCTCCCGGCGCTGGATCAGTGCCTGGTAGACGCGGATGGCCGCGACCACGGCAAGCGGGGCCGCGCCGAGCAGCACGGCCAGCCGGTCGGCGACCTCGACCCAGGTCAGCATGGCGCCCACCGCGACCGGGACGTACCAGCGCCGGGGCGCACGGTCGAGGACCAGCCAGGTGAGCAGGAGCGGCACCTGGGTACCGATGTGATCAGGCTGGAAGACCAGGATGAATACGCCGGGCCCGAGCTGGGGCGCGACCATGATGCCGGCCGCGATGAGCATCCGCACCAGGCCCTCACGGCCGGTCGCGGTGCCCCGGGCCAGCATGCCGCCGGTCAGCACGACCAGGGTGTAGGTGATCGCGGCCGAGACGTGCAGGACGTCGGCGTTCAGCCCGCGGATTGCCTCGACCACCATGTACTCGGGCAGTTCGGTGGTGTAGAAGGACACGTCCGTGACCGTCCAGCCACGCAGCAGCGGGTTGCCGTGCAGCATGGCCCAGGCCTGCAGCGCGTTCGAGGCACCGTCCGAGGTAACCCGGTAGGTCCGCGACACATGCAGGTAGCACAGGCACAGGACGATTCCTGCGGCGGCCAGGCCAGCCAGCCAGGCCAGCCGGATCAGGACCCGGCTGCGCGACGGCGGCCCCGCTGGCACCAGGTCCGGGACTCGGCTCCCAGGTCCGGGACCAGCGTCAGATTCAGGACTGGCGCCGATTTCAGTCAGCGACGCCGGGCTCAGGACCAGCGCCGGTTCCGGTGCGGGCGCTGGAATTGGTGGCGGCAAGCGCGATAGCCGAAGCAGCCGCCTGGTGTTCGTCAGGCGCGGACATGTTCCCCCAGGCCGGTAGTTACGTCCGCATGCGAGGCTAATACGCCGATGTCAGCATTGCGCCGGAATTAGCCGCCCGTTCAGCAACCTGCCACGCTAACCGTTACACCAGGTACCGTCTGACCAGCGAATGCCAGAAAACCGATGGGCAACGTGCATAATGGCGAACATGCGATTGTCAGCCCGGGCCGACTACGCCCTCCGCGCCGCGATCGAGCTCGCCGCGGCCAGCAGCGGCCATGTCACGGCCGATCAGCTCGCCCGCGCGCAGCAGATACCGGGCAAGTTCCTGGAGACGATCCTGACCCAGCTCCGGCGTGCCGGGCTCATCCGCAGCCAGCGCGGCCCGGACGGCGGCTTCTGGCTGGCCCGGCCGGCCGAGGAGATCTCGCTGGCCGACATCATCCGGGCCATCGACGGCCAGCTGCTCGGCGTGCGCGGCGAGCGCCCGGAAAACGTCACCTACCCGGGAGTGGCCGAACCCCTGCAGCAGGTGTGGATCGCGCTGCGCGCCAACGAGCGCGCTGTGCTGGAGCAGGTGACGCTGGCCGACATCGTGTCCGGGACCTTGCCGGACATGGTCCAGAATCTCACGGATAACCCCAGCGCCTGGGTCTGAGGGTTCCCCGGGCAGGACTGCCCCGGTGGAGCTAACCTCAGGGTGGGGATTAACCAGGGGGAACTAACACCGACACCATGTCGGTGAAGCCGGGCTCGCCGTCCGCGAACTCCAGCTCGGTGTCCTCGTCCGGCACGATGGCGCTGATCGGGACGAAGCCACGCTCCCCATTCAGACCGACCTTGGCACCTTCGGGCACCCGCAGGCCGGGCTCGCGCGGGACGCCCAGGACCGGCTCGCTCTGCAGCTCGGCCAGGGCAAAGTTGTCGGAGACCTCGCGGAAGACCTGCGAGAGCGGAGTGTTCAGGGCGCCACAGATCGCGGCGAGCAGCTCGGACGAGGCTTCCTTCTGGCCCCGCTCGACCTCGGACAGGTAACCGAGGGAAACGCGCGCGGAGGCAGAAACCTCGCGCAGTGTGCGACCTTGCCGCAGGCGCAGCCGGCGCAACACGTCCCCTAGCAGCTGACGGAGCAGAACCATCGCTGCACTCCCCTCCTCGAGGCCAGACCCACTTTCAAGGTCAAAACCGCCGACACCTCCACCGTACCTGGCATTAGCGCGAGTACGCGAGATCATTCCCCGCTGGTTCGCTGCCAACGTAACGCTGTAATCACTAACCTTCTTCCCGAAGCCTGCCCAGCAATAGGCCCAGGGCATGCTCCACTGTCAGTCTACGTATCTCGAGCCTGTCCCCGCTCAGGGCGATGGTCCGGACCACCGTGTCGTCGGCGGCGCTGACCGCGATATGGGCCGTCCCGACCGGCTGGCCGTCAGAGGGCTCGGGGCCGGCCACGCCGGTGGTAGCCACGCCGTAGGTCGCGCCCAGGCGGGCCCGCACGCCCCGGGCCATGGCCGCGGCCACCGGCGGGTAGACCGCGCCGTGGCGGCGGAGCATGACGGCGTCCACGCCGAGGATGCCGGCCTTGAGTTCGGTGGCGTAGGTGACCACGCCACCGCGGAAGGCGGCGGAGGCCCCGGGCACGTCGGTGAGCGCGGCCGCGACCAGGCCCCCGGTCAGCGACTCGGCCACCGCGACGGTGTGGCCGTCGGTCCGCAGCCGGTCCAGGATCTGTCCCGCCAGATCGTGCGCCGCTTCGCCCGCGGACGACCCCACGACCACTGTTATGCCTCCCCTAGGTCCGAGCGGTGCAGCCGCACCGCCGCTATCACGTAGTCGACGCCGGTCACCACCGTAACCACAACCGCCGCCGCCATGAAGAGCCCGCGCACGATCCCCGGCGGGCTCAGGGCGACAGGCAGGATATAGAGGCAGATCGCGATGATCTGAAGCAAGGTCTTGGCTTTGCCGCCCCGGCTGGCCGCGATGACCCCGCGGCGGATGACCCAGAAGCGGAGCACGGTCACGCCGACCTCGCGGAACATGATCACCCCGGTGACCCACCAGGGCAGTTCGCCGAGCGCGGACAGGCAGATCAGCGCGGCCCCGGTCAGGGCCTTGTCCGCCACCGGGTCCGCGATCTTGCCGAAGTCGGTGACCAGCCCGCGGCTGCGGGCCAGCTGGCCGTCGAGCAGGTCGGTCAGCGAGGCCACGAAGAAGATGGCCAGGGCGGCCAGCCGCCAGCCGGTCCCGCCCGCCAGCAGGAAGACGATGAACACCGGCACCAGGACGATGCGGACCATGGTGAGGACGTTGGCCACATTCCAGAGGCCGGCCTCCTGGGTCACCGGGGGGCGGAGTCAGCGATGAGATCGACCCCCTCCGAACCGGTCACCACCGCGCGGACCATGTCGCCAGGCGCGAGCGGGACGGCGGAGGAGACCGTCGTCACCCCGTCCACCTCCGGCGCCTGGTGAGCGGCCCGGCCTTCGTACAGGCCGTCGCCGGCCTGCTCCTCGATCAGCACGTCGGCCAGCTCGCCGATCCGGCTCTCGGCGCGCTGGGCCATGAGCTCGTCGGCCAGCCCGGCGAACTCCTCGACCCGGCGGGAGATCTCCGCCGCCTCGAGCTGGCCGGGCAGGGCAGCCGCCTCGGTGCCGTCTTCGTCTGAGTAGCCGAACACGCCGATAG
>CAWAFD010000006.1:0-283980 GCA_963781225.1 uncultured Actinomycetota bacterium | reverse complement strand
CTCGATCACGTGCACGCCGGGCCGGGCGCCGAGGCCCGGCTGCGGGCGGCGTACGTGCGCTAGCGGGCTAGTTCGCGGTGAAACTCAGCACGCGCATAGAGGCTCCTGCGCCTGTCGGCCCGCCGTAGACGGGGCTGGCACCATAATCGAAGATCGCGTACATCGGGTCAGAGACGATCGGGACGCCAATCTCCTTGCTGGTGATCTGGCCGACCTGCGTGCCATCCCAGCTAATCGTTATTGACGATCCCTGCCAGCTGGCCGAGTAGGTATGTGTACCACACCAGTTTCCGGACGGCTTCCCGGTCTGGAGAGCATTGTTGCCAGAGGCGTCGACATAGTGATAACTCCAGGTCGCATGCCCACGCTGGCCCTCGAGGATGTCGATCTCGCCGTCCGCCGGCCAGCTTCCGACAGTCCCGACCGTCCAGAACGCAGGCCAGTTCAGGATCTGGCCCTGGACGTTACATTGCAACGTGATCGTGGCGCTAAAGGTCGTTGGCGAGTTGAAAGTCTCCTTGCCCCAGGTATTGATCGCACCCGAAGAGGTGGCAGAAGGGTTCATGGTCAGCTGGACGCCACTTCGGCTGCTTTGCCAAACCTGGGCCGGCGAGAATGACACGGAATACTGGCTTGGATTTTGGGTGGTATCGCAGCCATTATAGGAATGGTAGCTCGGGCACCATTGCTGGTTCTGCCAGGAGAACGGGGCGCTGGCCGGTGTGCCGCTAGCCGAAGCGGGAAAGGCATGCGCGACCGGAGTCTCGGCAACGGCTGGCGCCGCCCCGAGCAAGGCCAGCGCCAGCGCGATGCCGGTCCGGCCCGCACGGGCGTGCATACGTGCCATAAATGAGCCCCTCCCACGCGGCGGTCAAGCCGTCGCCAGTGTACTTTTCCCGTGACCTTATTTCTGGCAATCACGCGCGATTGGCTTATATTAGCGGGTATACAATTCTCGTCGGCCGTCAGCGAGATTTTGGTCAGTCCTCGGTCGCACCGGAGCCGGCGGGTCCCTCGATGAGGTGACGGTCGGCGTCCTCGCCGAGCAGGGCCCGCGACAGCTTGGTAAGCAGCGGCACCTCACGCAGGAACCAGGACAGGATGAACGCCACCAGGATGGCATAGAGGAAGACCGGGTGCAGAGCCAGCGAATACGCATGCAGCACGCGGCGCGGATCACGGCGGCCAGCGTCTTCAAGACGGCCGGGTCAGCCTGGATGCTGAACCCGGGGGCGCCCGCAAGCCGCCGGGAGCCGACGCTAGCGCGCACCGGCAGAGCGTTCCCGGACCGACGTGCCGGCCCGGGAACGCCCGGGGATCAGCTGCCGGCGAGGTTGCTCTGCGAGAGCTTGACCACGTGCCACACCCCGCCGGCCCCTCGCCCGCGGTGGCGAACGACTTGGCACCGTTATAGGTGTAAAGCGGCATGCCGTCATAGGTGACCTGCTTGGCGCCATTGCCGTCTGAGACCAGGCCAAGCGCACTCAGCCCGGTGGTAGCCGTGCTAGCCAGCGGCTTGCCGGTTACTGGCTTCCAGGTCCCGGCGCAAGAACCAGTGCAGGTCGGCGCCGCGCCTTTGGCGTCCTTGGCGTAGGTATAAACAACCTGGCCATTAGCCTCGGCGAGCACGTAGCCAAGTGCCGACTTCTGCACCATCAGCACGACCGAGCCGGGCTGGATGCCGCCCAGCGCCGCGCTGGACGGCTTGCCGGCTGTCGCCTGGGTGGTCTGTCCGGCACTCGAGCTACTCGCCGACGATCCCCCGCACGCGGTTAGCAGCAGCGCAGCACCTGTAAGGCCAATAGCTGCCGCCCACCCGTTTTTGCGCATAACGGACTCTCCATTCGCAGATGAGTGCTTTCCGGGTACTCCAGGGTCCCTTTTAGTTCGACCCCACTCCCCGATACGCCGGAAACGTACCAGACGGCCGACCCGCCGGGCGGCGTCTTAGCTTCTGCTTAGTAATCCCGGGTGCTACGGGTTCTATAGCGTCATCCGGCTGCAAAGCCAGGCCAAAGACATGGGGTAACGGTAGTCGATACCCCCGTGCCCAGCCTCGAAGAGCTCAAAATGCACCACATCATCGGACACCCCGATATCCGCGAGACAGGCGCGGAATGCAGAGGCACCCAAATCGAGGTTGAATTCATCTCTTGTCCCGGCATCCACCCATATAGCCCGCAGTCCGCGTAGCGTCTCCGCGTAAGCGGGCGCCATTCGCACCGGGTCCCAGTCCAGCCACCGCTGCCATACGGCGGGCCTGATCACGCCGGTCGCCGGGTCGAACGGCAGGTCCACGCTGCCGTCCGCGTGCGCAGAAAAGCACGCCGCCACGCCGAGCAGGCCGGCCAGCGACATGTCCTCTTCCCTGGTGAAGGCGACCCGGGAGTTGAAGTCCTCCCACCAGCGCCAGATGTCACCGCCGTAGCGACGCAACTGCCGGACGGCGGTGGCGAACCCGGGGATGTAGCAGTATTCGTAGAGCGCGTCGCCGGCGTGTGTGGCCAGCGCGCCGAACAGGTCGGGCCGGAGCATCGGCGTGATCATCGCGCCGAAGCCGCCACTGGATTTGCCCATGATGGCCCGCGCGGCTGGCTCGGCCCGGGTACGGTATCGCGCGTCCACCCAGGGCACGATCTCATCGCACAGGTAGGAGTGGTACCGCCCGGTGCCGGGCGAGTCCACGAACTGGCTGCCGCCGTACCGGGTCCACGCGTCGACGTACACCACGATGGCCGGTGGTGCCTCGCCACGGGCGAACAGGGCATCGGCGTTCTCGGGGAAGGGCTGCCGCCAGGGCGACCGGTTCTGCCACATGGTTACGTTCCCGCTGAAGCCCTGGATTACATACACGGCGGGGTAATCGTGCTGCGGCTCGTCGTCATAGCCGGGCGGCAGGTAAACGAGCAGCGGGCGCTCGTACGGGTCGCCGAGTGGGTTACCGCGGAGCAGCTCGCTTGTGACGACATGCTCCTCGATGCGGCCGGCTAGATCCGCGGACCAGGGCAGCAAGGCTCCTCCGAGGTGGGCTCGTGGCTATGTCCCGGGCTGGCCCAGGTGATCGAGGATGGCGGCGGTTACTGGGCCGGGGGCCTGGTAGGGAGCCAGGTGCGAGGCCCCGCGGATAACGCGCAGCCGGGAGTCCGCGATCCCGGACGCGGCCTGCGCGGCCTGCCAGGGCGGCGCGGCGGTGTCCTCGGACCCCGCGATGACCAGCGTGGGGACCTTCACCGCGCTTAGCGAGGGCCACAGGTCCATACCAGCGATCGCTTCGCCGCAGCCCGCATAGCCTTCCGGGTCGGTGTTGTTCAGCATGTCCATGACGTAGGCGACGGCCGCGGGCTCGCTGGCGATGAAGCTAGGGGTGAACCACCGGGGCGGGATCATCTCGCTGATCGCGGCCATGCCGCCCGCACGCACCACCGCGACCCGGTCCAGCCACGCCTGCCTGCTCGGCATTGGGACCAACGCCGTACAACACACGACTAGCGAGGAGATCCGCTCAGGCGCGTGGGCCGCGAGCCAGAGGCCGATCATCCCGCCCAGGGAAATACCGCAATAAGCGACGCTGGCCACGTCGTGCTCGCGCATGAGGCCGAGTACATCGGTGCCGAGCTCGGCCAGCGAGTAGCCTCCTGGCGGAGCGGGCGACTGCGCGCCCGGCTCACCATGACCGCGCAGCTCGAACCGGAGCAGCCGGAACCTCTCACCCAGTACCCGGGCCGGGCCGTCCCAGATCGCCCTGCTGGTGCCGATCGGGTTCGCCAGGACGACCACCGGCGCGCTCTTCGGTCCCTCGAGCGAGGCGACCAGGTGCACGTCAGACATTGAAAAAGACGGTCTCTCGGCCGCCTTGGAGGTGGATGTCGAACCTGAGATGTCCTTCAGGCTCAGGCACTGCGATCAAGGTGGCCCGGCGTCCAGGCTCGTCAATCGAGCAGAGCACCGGGTCGGCGACGTTGGCTGTCCTCTCGTCCGGGAAGTACATCCGGGTCACGACGCGGTCCAGCAGGCCGCGAGCAAAGACCGAGACATCCAGGTGCGGCGCCTCGATGCTGCCGTCCGGGGTGGGCAGCGGCCCTGGCTTGAGCGTGACGATGCGGTAGGAGCCGTCCGGCGCGGTGGGGCACCGGCCAAAGCCCCGGAACTTGTGGTAGCCACCGGGCGTGGGTCCACGTGGATCGTCAGGATGAGCGAAACGCCCGTCGGGATCGGCCTGCCAGGTCTCGATCAGCCCATCCGGGATGATGTCGCCAGCGCCGTCGAACAGCCGCCCGATGATGGTGACCGAGCCCGGGCTGCCTTCCGGCACCACGAACGGTCCGTCGTCCCACGGCAGCCGCATCGCGAAGTACGGGCCCACGGTCTGGGACGGAGTCAGTCCTGCCACGTGACGTCCCCTCTCCTACTCGAAGACGGTCGCGTCGCGGCCGCGAAGCACAATGTCCCAGTTATAGCCCAGGGCCCACTCGGGCTGGGTCAGCTCGAGGTCGAAATTCGCGACCAGACGCTGCCGGGCCTTCTCGTCGGGCACCGAATTCAGGATCGGGTCCAGCGGGATCAGCGGGTCGCCGGGGAAGTACATCTGGGTGATCAGCCGCTGAGTGAAGGCGCGGCCGAATAGTGAGAAGTGGATGTGTGCCGGGCGCCAGGCGTTGGGGTGGTTCCCCCACGGGTAGGAGCCGGGCTGGATGGTGATGAAGCGGTACCGGCCGCCCGCGTCAGTGATGCAACGGCCGAGCCCGCCGAAGTTCGGATCGAGCGGCGCGGGATGGTTCTCGTGCCAGTGCCGGTACCGCCCGCCCGCATTCGTCTGCCAGATCTCGATCAGCGTGTCCGGCACCGGGCGACCGCCGGAGTCCAGCACCCGGCCGGCCACGATGATCCGTTGTCCCTGCGGCTCACCGGGGTACTGGGTGGTCAGGTCGGAGTCGGTGGAGATGATCAGTTCATCGCCGAGCAGTGGGCCAGTTACCTCGGTGAGCCGGTGCGGCAGGAGCACGAGCGGCTGCTTGGGGTGACGCAATGCGGTCGACCGGTACCCCTCGAAGTCCAGCGGCGGATGCAGGCCAGAGAGCCGCTCGTAGGACGGCAAGACCAGCTGGCCGGACTCCGGCGTCACCAGGGACCTCGATACATCAGTCGTCATTGGTATTCCTCGCATCGGTGGTGCCAAAGGCGCGCAGCGCGGCTAGCTCGGCCGCGGTCGGCACGGAGATGATCTCGGGCTCCGCGGACACGGCCAGATCCCAGCCGGTCTTTTCCCTCACCTCGGTGACCGAAATCCCCGGGTACAGGCCGGTCAGAGTGAACTCGAGACTCTCGGGATCGGGCTCCAGCACGCCCAGATCAGTGATGATCTTCTGCGGACCGGCACCGGTAAGCCCGAGCCGCTGGCGGTCACCCGGGCCAGATCCGTAGCCGACCGAGGTGACGAAGTCGACCCGCTCGACGAATGACCGGGAACTCTGCCTGACCACGACGATTACCTCGCGGCAGGAGGCGGCGATCTCAGGTGCCCCGCCGGCTCCCGGCAGCCGGACCTTCGGGCTGCGGTAGTCCCCGCCGATGGCGGTCGTGTTGATGTTGCCGTACCTGTCGATCTGGGCCGCGCCGAGGAAGCCGACGTCGATACGGCCAGGCTGCAGCCAGTAGTTGAAGATCTCGGGGACACTGATCACCGCGTCCGCCGTCTCGGCCAGGATGCCGTCGCCGATCGAGAGCGGCAGCTCAGCCGGCTTGGCCCCGATCGTGCCCGACTCGTAGATCAGCACCAGGTCCGGCGCGTGCGTGGCCCGGGCCAGGTTGGCTGCCGCGCTGGGCAGCCCGATGCCGACGAAACAGGTCATGCCGTTCCGCAGTGCCCGGGCCGCGGACACGGTCATCATCTCGTCCGCTGTGTAGCCCACGTCAGAGGTCATGACCGCCCCACTGGCACCGAGTAGATCTGCTCATCCAGCCACCGGGAGAATGTCTCGCGATCCCGGGCGATGGCGTCCCAGTCCACGTAGTAGTCGTTATCGCGGGCAGAGTAGCCGAGCGCGTAGGACGGGTGCGCCCCGCCCGGTACCAGAGCCACATAGCTTACGGTCCAGCCTGGCAACACGATCGCCCCGGGGCGCGGCTCCAGCTCGTCCACGACCTCCTCTACGGTGACCACCGAGCGGGCCGATGCCAGCACGGCTTCCTTCTGGACCCCGGTGATCCCCCAGAGCTGGACGTTGCCCGACCGGTCGGCCCGCTGGGCGTGGATGACGGCCACATCGGGCCGGATAGCGGATACCGCGGTCAGCGTCTCACCGGTGAACGGGCACGTGATGGGCTTGATGGTGGGGGCGGAGCCGACAATGCCATTGAGGGTCTCAAGCCCGGTGCCGTTGTAGCCGCGCAAGACCGCGAACGGGAGTCCCGATGCCCCGGCCACATAACGGTTGGCCATCCCGGCGTGGCTGTGCTCCTCTAGTTCGAGTGGCACCGGCCAGTCGTGCTCCACCGCGTCGCGGAACCGGTGCAGCGAGCCGACGCCGGGATTCCCGCCCCAGGAGAAGATCAGCTTGCGCGCGCAGCCCGCGCCGATGAGCTGGTCGTAGATCAGATCCGGGGTCATCCGGATCAGGGTCAGATCACGTCGCCGCTGCCGGATCACCTCGTGCCCGGCAGCGAACGGGATCAGGTGAGTGAAACCCTCCATCGCCACGGCGTCACCGTCACGGATCGCCCGCGCCACGGCCTCGGCGAGTGAGACGATCTCCGCCATATCTCTCCGCTCTGCTTGCCTGTGCTAACGATAACGCCTTGCTGGGCGGCATGAGTACAGGCGTTCGCATGTCGGACGCAATTGCGTCGCATGCCTGGTCAGAGTGATGCCTGGTCTTCCGTTTCGGCGAGAACGCGCTGCGCAATCGGGAAGGCGCGGTTGGCCACCGGGACCCCGGCGTACACCGCAACCTGGAGCAGCACCTCCCGGATCTGATCGGGCGTGAGGCCATTGCGCAAGGCGGCCCGGACATGCATGGCCAGCTCACCTTCGTGCTGCATGGCCGCCAGCACCGCCAGCGTGACCAGACTGCGCTCAGCGCGGGACAGTCCCGGCCGGGACCAGATGTCACCCCACGCATACCGGGTGATGAAGTCCTGGAACGGTGCGGTGAATGGCGTGGTGGCCGCGACCGCCCGGTCGACGTGCTCGTCGCCGAGCACCTCGCGCCGGACCGTCATGCCGCGACCAGCGCGCTCAGTGTCATCCATTCGTGTCATCCATTCGGGTCATCCATTCGCGTCATCCATTTCGAAACCTCCAGTGCCTCGTGTGCCTGCAGAGCCGCGGTCACGAAGGTATCGGCCGCCCCCAGGTACCCGGCTGGCTCGAGGGCCGACTCAATCTGCTCAGCAGTAATACCCGCCGCCGAAAGCCGATCTTCGAGCCCGGACACGGAGAGCAGCACGTCCTGCAGCGGCAGGCCGGCACTCACCGCGCGGCTGGCCGCCTCCGCCACCAGGTCATGCGCCTGAGCGCTGCCGAGCACCCCGGCCAGCAGCGAAGCAACGTGCTCGGCCAGCGGCAGGCCATTGGTCGCTTTCAGGTTCGCGGCCATCCGGGAGCTATCCACGCCGAGACCGGACAGCAGATCGGTGCCCCAGCTCGCGGTGGAGCCGGCCAGGCGCAGCATGGCGGTCAGCGGTTCCCACTCGGCATGCCAGGCCCCGGCCGCCCGCTGGTGCTCCTGTTCAGCGGAGCTGACCAGGGTCGCGAGCAGGCCGGGCATCTGCCTGGCACAGCCGAGGATCGCGATGGAGGCGACCGGATTGTTCTTGTGCGGCATTGCGGACGAGCCGCCACGGCGCGGGGACGTGCCGGGTTGCTGCCTGGATTCCGCAGCCGGGCCCGCTCCCCCGCCCTCGCTGACCTCACCAACCTCGGACTGGGCCAGCAAGGTGACGTCCCGGGCTATCTTGCCCAGCGCCGCGGTGACCCTGGCCAGTACCGTCCCGAGGTCGATGATCCGCAGCCGATCGGTGTGCCAGGGCAGCACGGGCGCAGCCAGCCCGAGATCGGCAGCGAGCAGGTTCACTACCTGCGGACCGTTCTCACCGAGCGAGGCGAGGGTGCCTGCCGCGCCGCCGAGCTGCACGGCCAGCCGCCGCGCGCGTACCGTGGCCAGGCCCTCGCGGGCCTCGTCAAGACCGGCCAGCCAGCCGGCCGCGACCAGCCCGAAGGTCACCGGAACGGCCTGCTGGAGCAGGGTCCGGCCGATCATGATCGTGGAGCGGTGGGCATCGGCCAGCCCGGCCGCGGCGCCGGCCGCCTGGGCCAGGTCGGCCAGGATGACGCCGGCGGCCCGCTTGGCCAGCAGCATGGCTGCCGTGTCGACGATGTCCTGACTGGTCGCGCCGCGATGCACGGCCCCGGCCGCCGTCTGCGGGACGCGGCGGGCCAGGGCCCGCGCCAGCCCAGGGACGGGATTGCCGGTCAGGGAGGCGAGGTGACCCAGCTCGTTCGGATCAAAATTTTCCACCCGGGCCGCCGCCGTGACCGCTTCACCTGCTCCGGCAGGCGCCAGCCCGGCCCGCTCGAGGGCCCGGGCCAGCCCGGCCTCGGCATCAAGCATGGCCTGCAGCCAGGCGGTGTCGCTCACGTCGACGTGGCCGCGCGCGAAAACCCCTCCGAACAGCCCCCTTGCGTCCTGCTCGTCGTCCTGGCGCATGTCCGAAACCAGTCCTTTCGGGTATCCGGGTCACCACCATAGACTCCCGGCCCTCGATGTACAGCGCCCACGGCTAGAGCAGCAGGGCCAGATGATTTATGGTCTGTTTCATGACCGATGAAGTTCCGGGCGATGCCCGCCTCGCACAACGCAGAAATCTCGCCACCGAGATCCCCGGCCCCCGCTCACGTGAGCTGCTGGCGCGGCGCGAAGGCGCGGTGGCCCGCGGGGTCAGTCACGTGCTTCCAGTCTTCGTCACCGACGCGGGCGGCGGCGTCCTGCTAGACGTCGACGGTAACTCCCTGATCGACTTCGGGGCTGGGATCGCCGTGGTCTCGGTGGGAAACGCGGCACCTCGGGTGGCGGCGCGGGTCGCCGAGCAGGCAGCGAGGTTCACCCACACCTGCTTCATGGTGACCCCATACGAGAGTTACGTCGAGGTGTGCGAGGAACTGGCCAAGCGCACGCCCGGCAGCTACGAGAAGCGGTCCGCGCTGTTCAACTCGGGCGCGGAGGCGGTGGAGAACGCGGTCAAGATCGCACGGCACGCCACCGGCCGGCAGGCCGTCGTTGCCTTTGACCACGCCTACCACGGACGCACCAACCTGACCATGGCGCTCACGGCGAAGAACATGCCCTACAAGGACAAGTTCGGGCCGTTCGCAGGCGAGATCTACCGGATGCCGATGGCCTACCCGCTGCGCTGGCCGGGCGGCCGCGAGGCCTGCCAGGCCACCGCGCTGGAGACGGTCAAGAGCCTCATCCACACCCAGGTGGGCGAGGACAACGTGGCCGCCGTCATCATCGAGCCAATCCAGGGCGAGGGTGGGTTCGTGGTACCGCCCGACGGGTTCCTGCCGGGGCTGGCCGACTTCTGCCGCGAGCACGGGATCGTGTTCATCGCCGACGAGATCCAGACCGGGTTCTGCCGCACCGGCGACTGGTTCGCCTGCGAGCACGAGAACGTAGTGCCCGACCTGGTCACCACGGCCAAAGGCATCGCCGGCGGTCTCCCGCTAGCTGCAGTGACCGGCCGCGCCGAAATCATGGACTCGGTGCACGTAGGCGGCCTCGGCGGGACATACGGTGGGAACCCCATCGCCTGCGCGGCGGCGCTCGGTGCGATCGAGACCATGGCCGCTGAGGACCTGACCGGCAAGGCACGCCGGATCGCCGACATCATGCTGCCACGGCTGCACGGGCTAGCCGAGAAGTACCCGGTCATCGCGGATGTGCGCGGTCGCGGCGCGATGCTGGCCATCGAACTGACCAAGCCCGGGACGCTCGACCCTGACCCGGCCACGACGGCGGCCGTTTCCAGGGCCTGTCATCAGGCCAGGCCTGGTCACGCTGACCTGTGGCACGTTCGGCAACGTGATCCGCTTCCTGCCACCGCTGGTCATCGGCGAGGACCTGCTCAACGAGGGGCTGTCGATCCTCGAAGACGCCTTCGCCGCGGTCTGAAGCCATGGCGGCGGACGATGCGCGGCGCGAGGAACTGACCCAGCTGGTCATGGCGGCCGAGCCCCGGCCGTTCTGGCTGGACCGGCCCGACGCGCCGCCCGCGCGCGAGCCGCTGCGCGGCGAGGTGGCCTGCGACCTGGTGGTCGTGGGCGGCGGATTCACCGGATTGTGGACCGCCTTGCTGGCCAAGGAGGCCAACCCCGGACGGTCCGTCGTCCTCGTCGAAGGTGAGCGGGTGGGCTGGGCGGCCAGCGGCCGCAACGGCGGATTCTGCGAGGCCAGCCTGACGCATGGCGCGGATAACGGCCGGGAACGGTTCGGGCCTGAATTCGGCACCTTGCAGCGGCTTGGCCTGGAGAATCTGGACGCGATCGAGGCCGCGGTCGGTAAATACGGCATCGACTGCGATTTCGAGCGGGCCGGGTCCCTCACGGTGGCCACCGAGGACTACCAGGTGCCCGCGCTGCGTGAGGCGGCCGCGGCCGGCGACGGGACCTTCCTGGACGAGGCGGCCGTGCGCGCCGAGGTGAATTCCCCCACTTACCGGGCCGGGCTGCTGGACCGGGATGGGTCGGCCGGGGTGCAGCCCGCCCGGCTAGCCTGGGGGCTAGCCGAAGCCTGCGAACGGATCGGCGTCCGGATCGCCGAGCACACCCCGGCCACCGGCGTGGCCAGCGATGCGGACGGCGTCACGGTACAAATCCGCGGCGGCGCGCTGCGGGCCCGGCGGGTCGCGCTGGCCACCAACGCGTTCCCCGCGCTGATCCGCCGGCTGCGGCCCTATATCGTGCCCGTGTACGACTACGTGCTGGTCACCGAGCCGCTCAGCCCCGCCCAGCGGGACGCGGTGGGCTGGGCTAACCGTCAGGGAGTCGGCGATGCGAGCAACCAGTTCCACTACTACCGGCTTACCGCCGACAACCGGATCCTGTGGGGCGGCTACGACGCCATCTACCACTTCGGCCATGCGGTCCGCCGCTCGTATGACCAGCGCCCGGCCACCTTCGTCAAGCTGGCCGAGCACTTCTTCGACACGTTCCCGCAGCTGGAAGGGATCGGCTTCAGCCACCGCTGGGGTGGTGCCATCGACACCTGCAGCCGGTTCTGCGCGTTCTTCGGCACTGCCCACCAGGGCCGGGTCGGCTACGCGCTCGGCTATACCGGGCTGGGCGTGGGTGCGAGCCGGTTCGGCGCCCGGGTCATGCTCGACCTGCTGGCAGGGCAGCCGACCGACCTGACCCAGCTGCAGATGGTACGGACCAAGCCGATCCCGTTTCCGCCCGAGCCGTTCGCCTACCTGGGCGTGCAGGCCACGCGCTGGTCGCTGGCCCGGGCCGACGACCACGCCGGCCGACGGAACCTGTGGCTGCGGGCCATGGATGCAGCGGGACTGGGCTTCGACTCCTGAGCTGGTGAGTTCAGGTCACGAAGATCCCTGACCGGAACCTACGAGCGGGCTCGGTGCAGCGAACTCGACGCGAAGCACGGTTTGCCCATCCGCGAGGGTCACATCCTGGGTCCGGGCCGGACGGATGCCACTGTCCAGCCCGGCTAGGGCCGTGCGCATCCCGCTAAGCTGGGTGGCCGGAATGTTCTCCGCGATATCGGCGTAGCGCAGCGGCACCTCGGGGCTGCCGCCGGTGCCGACGTTCCCGAAATCGACGACATTCACCGAGTAATTGCTGGCTACCCGGGCGATGGCGAGCACCAGCCGCGAGTCGACTTGCCCGGCGTTCAGCTGCTGCCCCGCGGTAGATGACAGCGTGATGCCGTTTACGCCCACCAAGGTGGCGTCATCGATCTTTCGCTGCTTCAGGTCCTGCTCCAGCCTGGACTGGTAGGCACCCACCCCGTTCGGCGCCATCACGCGGACGTCGATCTCAGCGGCTCCGGCGCCAAAGGAGGCCAGGACGGCCGGCGCGTATGCGGTGTTGATGCTGGTGCCGAACATGGCACGGATAACCGGTGTCACTACCACAACATCCGACGAAGCCAGATCGGCCGAGGACACACCAATCGCCATAAGCTGGCCAGCAGGAACGCCGGCCTGGCTGAGCGAGGTGCACATTGTCCGGTCACATGCCACCCTCGCGCTCGGGCTGACCTGCTGGCTTACCCAGGCCGCGGCTTGATCGCGCAAGGCTGGCTCTTGCTGCAACCAGGCAGTGCTTGCATTGCCGCCCGAGGTACCGGCGAGATGCCGGACCGCGAGGACCGCCGCCGACCCGATGACCACGACCACCAGCGCCGTGACCAGGAGCCATGCACTGGACTGGCGGGACTGCGGCTGGCGTGCGACGGCCGGCGCCGACTGTCGCGGAGCTTTCGGCGACCGGGTGCGTTGCTCCGCTTTGGTGGCTTTTTTCCGGTGACTCGTTGTCCCGCTAACCTCGCTAACCCCGGTGGCCCCATTAACACCTGACGCTGCGCCTTTCGTTTCGGTTACCCCGGCGGGAAACTCGCCCGCCAGGGACTCACCTGGATTCTCTTCGCGCTGCGCCTCCGCCTCGCCCCGCTCGGCCTTAACCGCCGCCTGAAGACGGCGCCGCAATTCCTCCGACAACACCGGCGCCACGGAGGAAACCGAGCCGCCGCGCGCGGCGCCTCGCGCCCGCTGAGGCAGCTCTAGACCGCGGTCCTCGTCTGACATGGGCCGAACCCCCAACACGGTGCCGCGCACGGGGTCATGCGGACCGCAGCGTATAGCGCAGCACAGGATCGTCCGCTATTCAAGTAAGACGGCGAAATGTAATAGGAAATACGCAGAAGGCGAACCGTCGTCGGCGGAGTGTACGGGCTCGCTCACGGGAGATGAGACTTTCTTCCGTAAAAATCACCGAACACCCCGCATCCGGGGGTACCTGACGTTACGGTCTGGATGGCGGTGTGACTTTCACTCCATCGGAGCTGCTAGTTGTCGCCGCCAGTACAGCACGTGAGCTATGAGGGGAGCTCGGAAGGCACCCCAGCATGTTTAAAACAGGCAGGTGCCACCTATGGATCACCGTCCGGCGACCCCGCAGTCGACGGAGTTCCCCGCGCCAAGCAAAGCGCGGCGATCAAATATGGCTGCTGCCTCGCACCGGCAGGCCCGCGCGAGCGGGCTGCGGGTCCCGGGCAGCTGGCCGCTATGGCTAGTGCTGATAGTCCAGACGCTGCTGACGATACGGCTATTCCGATCCGACACAGCCTTTCAGGATGAGGCACTGTATTTGTGGGCCGGGCATCTGGAGTGGGCCCATGCGCTCCACGGTGCCTCATTGCCGCAGTTTCCCGCTTATTTCTCCGGGGCGCCGGTCATTTACCCGCTGCTGGGCGCCCTGGCCGACAGCATCGGAGGGCTGACCGGGGCCCGGGCATTGTCCATGATTTTCATGCTGGGTGCCACCGTCGCGCTGTGGTCTGCAGCTTCTCGGCTGTACGGCCGCCGCGCCGCGTTCTTCGGGGCCGCACTCTTCGCCATCCTCGGGCCGACCCTGCACCTGGGGTCGTTCGCCACCTACGACGCCCTGTCGGTGTTCCTCGTGGCGCTGGCTGCCTGGTTTGTGGTCCGGGCCGGGGATCGGCCGGACGCGACCGGCTTGATTCTGGCCGCCGGTGTCACGCTGGCGCTCGCCAACGCCACCTCATATGCATCGGCACTGTTCGACCCTGTGGTGCTCCTGCTCGCATTGATCATCGCGCTGCCGAGGCCGGGTGGCAAGCGTGCCGCAGGCCGCGTCCTCGTCCTGGCGGCTATCACGGTGTCGCTGGTCACCGTGGCACTTCTCCTTGGCGGAAGCCGCTACATACACGGCGTCGCACTCACCACCGTGTCACGCGTCGAAGCCACCGACTCCATACCTCACGTGCTGGCAGACGCCTGGGCCTGGACCGGCATAGTAGTAATCATCGCCGTGTGCGGGGCTGCGGCCAGCTGGGTGACCCGGCCGAAGACGGCTCAGACCTGGCTGCTGACCTTGCTGGCCGCCGCCGCCATCCTGGCGCCAGCCGAACAGGCCAGCATCCACACCACCGCCTCGCTGAACAAGCACGTGGTCTTCGGCGCCTGGTTCGCCGCCATCGCGGCGGGTTATGCGGTCGACAGGCTCCTCGCGGCCGTTCCTGACGGCAACATGCGTGCTGTCACATACGGAGCCTGTGTCGTAGCGCTTTCCTTTCCTATGTCGCTGGGTGCCGCGCAATCGCGGATCTTCGCCACGAGCTGGCCTAACTCCGCTGCCTTCATTGCGATCTTCGGCCCGCTTGCCGACCACAGCTCCGGGCACCTGCTGGTGGAAGACCCCTCAATCGCTGAGTACTACCTGACGTCCGGTAGCCAATGGCAGCGATGGTCCAGCACGCGGAACATCGTCCTGCCGGGCGGCACCCCGACCGGCGGCCCCGGTGCCAGAGGCGGAATCATCGGCGCGGGTGACGCAGGTACCTTCGCCATGTACATCCGGCAGGGTTATTTTTCGTTTATCGCGCTGAATTTCGCCGATACGACATCTTTGGACAAGAGCATCGCCGCGGATATTCACCGCAACGGCCACTATCATTCCGTCCAGGTTGTGCCCTACGGCTCCGGTCCCGCCGGACCAGCGGTAGGGGAATACGTGATCTGGCAATACGAGCCGAAATCGTGAACGACCCGAAGATCGCCGCCGCCCGTACGATCGACAGGCCGGTGACCGCCGCGGCAAGCCGGCATGAGCACGATCACCTCGTCCTACCGTTGCCGCCTGATGACGAGGAGAAGTACTCCTACGTGCATCGGGACCTGCCCTACCTGACCACCGTGATCCTCATTGGCTCGGTCTGCCTGGCCTACAGTCAGGCGAGACTCGAGGTCCACGACCTGGCGCTGGTCCCGTTCGCGGCTTTCACCCTTATCTACATCGTCTACCAGGCCATCAGCTTGCCGGTGAATTTCACGGGCAAGGGCTTCGACCTGGACGCTCACCAGTCCCGGGTCCTGACCTGGCACCCGCCCGCCTACCCGGACGTCGACATCTACCTGCCCATCTGCGGAGAGCCGATGGTTTTGCTCCGCAATACCTGGGCAGCCGTCGCCGATCTCATTGAGGACTATCCGGGCCGCGCGTGCGCCTACGTACTCGACGACGGCCCGTCGGAGGCGGCGCGGTCGATGGCAGCGGAGTTCGGCTATCACTACATTCACCGGCCGGACTGGCCCGACCACAAGAAATCCGGCAACCTGCGGTACGCGTTCTCGCAGACCAGCGCCGAATTCCTGGTCATCCTGGACGCGGATTTTGCGCCCCGCCGGGACTTCCTGGCCGAGACGCTGCCGTACATGGACGATCCGCAGATCGCGATCGTACAGACGCCTCAGTATTTCCGGACCGACCCGGCACAGACCTGGATCGAGCGGGCCGCGGGACCTATCCAGGAGGTGTTCTACCGGGCCGTGCAGGTCGCCCGCAACCGCCTAGACGCGGCCGTCTGCTGCGGGACCTCAGCGGTCTACCGCCGGCTCGCGCTCGAGCCGGAAGGCGGGCCGACCAGCATTCCCTACGCCGAGGATGTGCATACCGGCCTGGACGTGCGGCGCGCCGGCTGGTCCATGACCTACCTGCCGATCCTGCTCTCGACCGGGATCTGCCCCGATAATCTCGACGCGTTCGTGCGACAGCAGTATCGCTGGTGTTCCGGGAACGTAGGCATCGTCTTCAACCGGCGGCTGTGGTCCGTACCGATGTCGGTCCCAGCCCGGCTGACCTATATCTCGGGGTTCTTCTACTACGCCTACACCGGCCTGCTCACATTTTTCGGTCCGGCCATCCCGATTGTCTTGCTGGCCTTTCTCCCCGACCAGATCAGGCTGCGGAACTTCATCGCCCTGCTCCCAGCCATGCTGACCGGCTTCGTGCTGTATCCGCTATGGCACCGCGCCCGTTTCGGGCCGGGAGTCTGGCCGCTTGGGATCGTCCGCGGTTGGGCACACGTGTTTGCGATCTGGGACGGGGCCCGAGGCAAGTCGATGAGCTGGCAGCCGACCAGAACGCCGGGAAGCTCGTGGCGGCGTTTCCGGATCGGCCTCAGATGGTGGAGCGGCAGCATGGCGGTGGTGTGGCTGGGCCTTGCTATCTGGCGGACCGTGACGTCCGGCTCGCCTCAGCTAGCGGTGCTGTTGTTCTTCGGGCTGATGAACCTGGCCGTCATCGCTCGCATCATCTTCCCCGGGGAGACGGCAGCATGATGTCGCGACTGGGGATGCTTATCGGGCCAGGCCCTATCCGATCCCGGCTGGTGATGGTCCTGGCCCTCATGCTGGCCGCCGCTGCTGTCGGCAGTGCGATCGGCCGG
Organism: uncultured Actinomycetota bacterium; assembly: GCA_963781225.1. Lineage (GTDB taxonomy): Bacteria > Actinomycetota > Actinomycetes > Streptosporangiales > Streptosporangiaceae > Palsa-504. The sequence continues at coordinate 267,499 of CAWAFD010000006.1, read as the reverse complement.
CTGGCGGAATCTACCACCAGCACCCCTCCAGCGGCGCACGCGTCCCTCACGCCGGCGACAGCTGCCTACCTCGGCGTCTTCGAGCCCGACGCCCCGCCCGGTTACGCCTCGGTCTCGGGGTTCGCGCAGGCGGCGGGCAGGCAGCCGAACCTGCTCGGGTACTACAGCGGATGGGCAGCGCCCTTCGACACCGGCTTCGCGCAGATGATCCAGAAGCACGGTGTCATTCCGTTCGTGCAGATCGACCCGACCGACGCTTCCGTCCAGCAGATCGCGAAGGGTACCTACGACGACTACCTGCGTTCCTACGCCGACAGTGTCCGGGCTTTCGGCCACGCGGTGGTGATCGGCTTCGGGCACGAGATGAACGCTCCCTGGTATTCATGGGGATTCGGGCACATCGCGCCAGCCACGTTTGTGGCGGCCTGGCAGCACGTGGTGACGGTGTTCCACCAAGAGGGTGCGGACAACGTCACCTGGCTGTGGACGATCCAAGCCGACGAGCCGGGCACCGGCCCGATTTCCTCGTGGTGGCCTGGCGCCCAGTACGTTACGTGGGTGGGAATCGACGGGTACTACTACCGTCCCAGCGACAGCTTCAGCAAGGTGTTCGGCAAGACCATCACCCAGGTGCGGACGTTCACCGACAAACCCGTCCTGCTCTCGGAGACAGCAGTCGGACCAGGCGTTGGTGTCGACAACGAGTACAGCGCCATCCAGAACTTGTTCCGGGGAATGGCGACCTACAAGACGCTCGGGCTGGTGTGGTTCGACAAGGCCCAGCACGACGGGATCTATCACCAGGACTGGCGGCTCGAGGATAATCAGAACGCCGAGATTTCGTTCCACCTGGGTGTAAGCCGTGAGCTGGCGCCAAACCCGTCCAGCTAGGCCTCCAGAATTCCGGCGCCATGCATCATCTCCAGCAATTCTGGCATAGCGGGAGGTTTACCAAGGGCGCCGGGTGAGGCTCGGCGCACGAGTTCCGGATTGTAGGCAATATACAGCTCAGTCCGGCCGGGATAGTTTTCTGAGCCGTCACCCTTTCCTGCTGCTTTACGGAAAATCCAGCAAACGGGGCACCAGCGGGCGAGATGAACTGTACCTTTTCGTAGGCGGCTTGGAAGCCGCTGTGGGCAGGTTTACTACGGTACGTCATGCTATCGGTGCGGTAAGTCGGTTTGGGGGTGCAGCCGTGTCCCTCATGCGCCGCGATCGTTGGGGAGCGCGCGCTGACTACCGGGGCCCAGGGCTCTGCCCGGCCGCGCGAACCCCGGTGCTGCCGGGCCGCTGCCAGTTGGGACGGCAGCCAACGCAGTCGCGAGTGGCCGGGGGCCGGCCCTGATCGCCAGCCAGCGTTCACGTTCTTCCGGGGTGACCGGCCTGATTCGGGCGGCCGAGCGCTCGGTCGAGGCAGCGCCGATCGGGTCGCGGCCGCCGGTCTCGACCCGGCCGCCGGCCCGGATCCGGCCGCCTACCGTGGCCCGGATACGCGCGCCGGCGGCCGGACGGTGGGCGCTGGTGGCTGTGCTGATCGTTCAGGCCGCTCTATCGCTCCGTCTCATCTGGAGCAATTCGGCGTTCCAGGACGAGGCTTTGTATCTGCGGGCTGGTCACCTGGAATGGGCCCGGTGGCTCCACCAGGTGCCGATCCCGCCCTTTGCCGGGTACTTCTCCGGCGCCCCGGTGCTTTACCCACCGCTTGGCGCGGTGGCGGACAGCCTAGGCGGCCTGACGGCCGCGCGCATTCTGTCGTTGTGCTTCATGCTCGGGGTCACCGGCCTGCTGTGGGCTACCACAGCCCGCCTGTTCGGACGGCGGGCAGCACTCCTGGCTGCTGGTTTGTTCGCGACGCTGGCTGGTACCCAGTTCCTCGGCGCTCTGGCGACCTACGACGCGATGGCGCTGTTCCTGCTGGCACTGGCCGCGTGGCTCGGCGTGCGCTCGGGCAGTTGCCAGTTCCGGACGCGAACCGCCCTGCTCATTACGGCTGGTATCGTGCTCGCCCTTGCCGACGCGGTGAAATACGCGACCGCTCTGTTCGCTCCGGTCGTGCTGGCCGTCGCGGCCCTCGCCGTGTGGCGGCGGCACGGGCCCAGGGCCGGCTTGACTGCCCTGGCCGCCGTGCTCTGCTCGTGGCTGGTCCTGCTGGCTGTGGCCGTAGCCGGTAGCGGCCGGCAGTATTGGTTGGGCATCACCACCAGTACCCTCGCCCGCCCGCCGTCGGACGCTGCATCCACGACCGTACTCCGGAGCGCCTACATCTGGACGAGCCTGATCCTAGTGCTGGCCATCCTCGGCACCATCCTGGCCAGCCGTAGCGATCTGCCGGGCAAGTTGCTGCCTGCCGTGCTGGCTTCCGCGGCCCTGCTGGCGCCGGCCGCGCAGGCCATACTGCACACAACGGTCGGTCTCCAGAAGCACGTGGTATTCGGTGCCTGGTTCGCCGCGATCGCGGCCGGCTACGCCATGGCCCGACTGAGCCGGATCGACCCCGGTTACGGGTGGGCACCGGTCATGGCGCTGCCCATCGTGGCATCGACTCTCTTCGGATCAATGGGGCAAGCGGCTTCGCTTTACCAGGCCTGGCCGGACAGCGCCGGCCTGGTCGGCACGCTCGGTTCCGCGATCCGCTCTCACCCGGGTCACTATCTGGCGGAAGACTACGACGTCGAGGCTTACTACCTGCGCAGGCAGACTCCGTGGCCGGACTGGTCCAGCACCTACTATTTCCGCTACGGCAACGAGCCGCCGGGCGCTTTGTCCTATGCTGCGGCGATCGGCGACCACTATTTCTCGCTGATCGTCCTGGACTTCGGGGATACCTCGGCCACCGACGCCGGGATTACGGCAGATATGCGTAACTCGGGCGGCTACTACGTGCTGGCCCGGGCTGGCCGGTCTACAGTCTGGGCTACTCGGGCACCGGCCATGGTCGGGCCGACCGGGGGTGGCCGTGGCCGTGACTGAATCTCCGCCAGCGGCGAGCCAGCAGGTGATCTACCTGCCGTGTCCGCCCAGCGGCGAGGAGAAGTACAGGTATTTCGGCGGGTCGCGCCGCTGGGTGTTCGCTTGGTTGCTGGTGGCCTCTGCCGGCGTGCTGTACGGATACATCCACGTGGCCGAGCGGGCGTGGGTGGTCTCACCGGTGATGTGGCTGCTGCTGATGGTTGTAGTCCCGCCGATCGCCGTTAATTTCTGGCTGCGTATCGGACCTCCACGACTGACCAGGCCCGAACACGAGGCCACGGTGGCCGGTTATCGCGAGTGCGGCGAGAGCGTGGACGTGTTCCTTCCCAGCTGCGGCGAGCCGCTGGCCGTGCTGAATAACACCTACCGGTACGTGAGCAGACTGACCTGGCAAGGCCCCCAGACCGTCTACGTGCTCGACGATTCCGTCCGGGAGACGGTGCACCAGCTTGCCGACCAGTACGGATTCCGATACGTTGTGCGCCCTGACCCGGGGGTGATGAAAAAAGCAGGCAACCTCAGCTACGCCCTTGGCATCAGCAAGGGAGACTTCATCGCCGTCATCGACGCCGATTTCGCCGTGCGCCCCGAGTTCCTGTACGAGGTCATGCCCTACTTCTCCGATCCGGCTATCGGCATCGTCCAGACCGCCCAGTACTATGACGTCGCCGATCGCTCCTTCGGCTATATCCAGCGCTACGCCGGGACCCTTCAGGAGATATTCTTCCGGTTCATCCAGCCGGCCCGGGACCGCTTTAAGGCGGCCATCTGCGCCGGTACGAACCTGGTATACCGCCGGACCGCCGTGGAGGCGGCGAATGGCTTCGCGCAGGTACCGATCGGCGAGGACGTTCACTCTGGCGTCAAGCTGTGGTGGGCGGGTTATGAGACTCGTTACCTGCCCCTGTGTCTGGCGAAGGGGGTGGCGCCCACCGATTTCGCGTCCCTGGCCAACCAGCAGGCGCGCTGGTGCCGCTCGTCCATGCTGCTCATGATCGACAAGTATTTTCTGGAGGCACCATTTACCTGGAAGCAGCGGGCCGCATTCTGGGCCGCGTTCCTCTATTACATGTCGTCGGCGGCGCTGTTGCTGACCGGTCCGTTCCCCACGCTGACGATGATCTGGTTCTATCCCGGCCGCGTCTACCCGCACAACTACCTTCCGATCGTGCCGGCGCTAGCCGCCAGCTTGTTTGTGTTCCCGGTGCTGAGCCGAGGATGGCGGCCGACCATCTACCGGGTGTGCATCATCAACGCATGCTGCCACCTGTATTCGGTGTGGCATGCGCTACGGGGCCGCGTCGCCGAGTGGGTTCCCACCGGCGCGTCTCCCGACCACGGCCAGGTCCCCGTCATGGTGAACCGGATCCTATGTATCTGGATCGGCGTAGTCCAGGTGCTGTTGTGGTCAGGCCTGGCTTTGCGGGTGCACGAGTACGGGTGGCATGCGTACTGGGTAACCGAAATCCTGGCCGGCGTACAGCTCTACATGCTGGTGCCGCTACTGACACCGAGTAAAGGCATATGGAATCGCGCCCGCTTCAAGCCCGAGGAGGTACCGGCATGAGCCGCCAGCCCGTCCCGTCACCGATGGGCCCGTCTCACGCGGCGGCGACAGCGGAGGTCGGAAGAGTCGTCTTACCACCCGCAACAGTTCCGGTCCGCGCCGACGCCGCCTGCTCACCGTTGTAGTGGCGATCGTGGCCGTAGCGGCGATCGCGGCCGGCATCGTCATTTACGACGCAAATTCCAAGCCGAGCGGGCCGCTACCCGTTCACCTTCCTCCCGCAGCCGGCTCATACCTAGGGGTCTACTCCAAGGGCCTACCCGCCTCATATGCTCCGGTGTCGACGTTTGCGAACACGATCGGCACCAAGCCGGATGTCGTCATGTACTACAGCGGCTGGTATGTGCCGTTTCCAACGAGCTTCGCGACCACCGTGGCGAAGAACGGCGCCGCACCACTGGTGCAGATCAACCCAGAGCAGGGCAACAAGGGGATCAGCCTGGCGGCGATCGCGGCCGGCCGATACGACGGCTATCTGAGCGCCTACGCGGAAGCGGTTCGCGTCTACGGGCACCCGGTCATCCTGAGCTTCGGCCACGAGATGAACGGCAACTGGGAGCCCTGGGGGTACCAGCACGCCACCCCGGCGAGCTTCGTCGCGGCCTGGCGGCACGTGGTCAGCGTCTTCCGCGCGCTTGGAGTCCAGAATGTGACCTGGCTGTGGACGGTCAACATCGTCAACAACACGCAGACCGGCACGATCCCGGATCCGGGCCCGTGGTGGCCAGGCAGCTCATACGTGAACTGGGTCGGCATCGATGGCTACTACCTCAAGTCGTCTTGGGAGTTCGCACCGCTCTTCGGGCCCACCATCCGCGCGGTGCGGGCTGTCACCAGCGCCCCCATCCTGATCGCCGAGACCGGCGCGGTGCCCGCGGCCGACCAGCCGACCAAGATCGCCGACCTGTTCGCCGGCATTCGCTCCTATGGTCTGCTCGGCTTCGTGTATTTCAACAATACGAACAGTCAAGGTACGTCCTTCGGACTCAGCAGCCCGAGCGCAATCGCCGCGTTCCGTAAGGGTGCCAGCCAGTACCGGCGGCCGGGCTGATGACGGACCCGACGCCGACAGGCCGTACTGAGACAGAGGCACAATGCACGGGAGGGACCGCGATTTTGGCTGACACACAGCGCCTGGGACAGCACCGGCGTGGCCAGCCTGAGGGGTCCGGTGCGCCGGGGCGCCGAAGTCCGCGGCGGCTGGTGGCGATCATTACGGCCGTGTGTGTAGCCGTGGTCTGTGGTCCGGCTGCGGTCGGAGCATACGAAGTGTGGTTTTCCGGAGGACAGGGCAACGGGCCGGGACGCTGCCAACCGAACCCGCCTCCTACGTTGGGTTTTACCCCGGCGGAGTCCCCGACTCCTTCACCGGGATCAAGGCGTTCGACCCGTCCACCGGCATCAAGCCAGGCGTATTGGTGTACTACAGCGGCTGGATGGAGCCATTCCAGGCCAACTTCGCGAGGACCGCGGCTAGCGAGGGCGCCGTACCCCTGGTGCAGATAAATCCGACGGGCATCGACCTCGCCAAGATCGCCGACGGACACTACGACAGCTACCTGAAGGCATACGCCCAGGCGGTCAGGAACTACGGCCATCCGGTCATCGTCAGCTTCGGACATGAGATGAACGGCAACTGGTATTCCTGGGGTTACACCCACACCAGTCCGGCCACGTTTATCGCCGCCTGGCGCCATATCGTCACCCTGTTCCGGACGCTAGGAACAAGAAATGTGACCTGGATGTGGACGGTTAACACCTTGACGACCCAGGGCCAGCCCGGAGCCGGTACCGGGCAATCCGGACCAATGGTGGCCGGGCAGCTCGTACGTGACCTGGGTAGGTATCGACGGCTATTACTACCAGTCCATCCTCGATGTTCAGTCGCTATTCGGGCCCACTATCACGGAGGTGCGGGCAATTACCCGCAAACCGCTGATCATCGCCGAGACGGCCGCTACGGCCGCCACGGGCCAGTCGGAGAAGATCGACCGATATTTTCGCCGGGGTCCGCCTGTACGGCCTGTTGGGCTTCATCTGGTTTAACTCTGTCACCCCGAAACTGGCAGTCGAGGGCCCTTCCTCCACGTCCGCCTATCGCCGCGGGGCGCAGACGTTCGACTGGCCCGCGTCGTGACCGGGCCCGCGTCGGCCGGGCAGCTCCGGAATTTCGGGAATCGGCCATGCCGCCGTGACCCTCGCTGTAACGTTTCATATGCGGTGTCCCGTACGGGGATATCCGCTTCACGTCCTCTATGCGGCAATACGTGGGCTGCTGGGGGGTAGCCAGGGTGCCTCTCCGCATGCCCCTGTCACAGGGCAGGTGCGATTTATGGACCACGGCAAGCCGGACTGCGGGCCGCCCCTGTGAAGCTCACCGAACAAGCATCGCTAAAGCTACTGAGAAGTTCGGAATCCACTGGCACGCAGCACGCGGCCGGGCCGCCGCCCAGCCAGTCTTATCGTTCCCCCGAACCGGAGTCAGACTTGACCGATCCCCCGGCCGAGCCCATCGCCCGGAAGGGGAGCCACAGGAAAGCACGATGGATCGGAGCCCTGGTCTGCCTGGCCCTGGCCGCGGGCATCGCGATCCCGGCCACCTTGGCCATGCGGCACACAAGGCCGGCTACCTTCACCCCGGCAGATCCGTTATCTCGGCGTATATGAGCAGGGCTTGCCGTCTACCTTCACCGGAGTCACCGCGTTCACAGCGGCAACCGCGGTCAGGCCCCAATGTAGTCATGTACTACAGCCAGTGGCTGGACCCGTTCCAGGCCACCTTCGCCGCGGAAGCTGCCCGGAACGGAGCCCGGCCGCTCGTCCAGATCAACCCGGCCAACATTAGCCTCGCCTCCATCGTGTCGGGCCAGTACGACGCCTATCTGGGCACTTACGCTAGGGCCGTCCAAGCCTACGGGCACCCGGTCATCCTCAGCTTCGGTCACGAGATGAACGGCAATTGGGAATCCTGGGGCTACTCTCACACTTCGGCGCCGGGTCTTCGTGGCCGCCTGGCGGCACATCGTCACCCTGTTCCGCCAGCTGGGCGTGACCCGAACGTGACCTGGATGTGGACTGTCAACATCATTGACTCGATTGTTGGGGCATCCTGCCCCCGGGACCCGTGGTGGCCGGGCAGCTCCTATGTCAACTGGGTTGGCATCGACGGCTACTACTACCAAACCTCGTGGACCTTTTCATCTCTAATTCGGGCCAACGATCGCCGCCGTCCGCGCCCTCCACCAGCGACCCGATCCTTATCGCCGAAACCGGCGCGACAGCTACTGATCAACCCGCAAAAATCGCCGACCTGTTCACCGGCGTTCATCTGTATGGGCTGCTTGGCTTCGTGTGGTTCGACGCCAGGGCGGATCGCGCCGACTGGCGCCTGGCCGACTTTGGCGGCATTCAGCGCGTTCCGTCAGGGTGCCAAGGCATACCAGCGGACCACGCCTGGCGAAGCCGCCCCGCTCGCCGGTCCGCCGGACCTGGTGGTGCTGAAGGGCAGATCCATTTGTCAGGACTATCGCATCGTAGGGCCAAGCGGCGAGGACCAGCTGCCTTGCTCGCCGTCGCCCTGCTTGCCGTCGGCATTGGGCAGACAAACGCCGGGCACGCGATACTGCGAGATGCCGGCTTGTTCGGACCGCCGGCGGCCTATACGTCCCTGGCCTTCCGGGATCCCGCGTCGCTGCCGCAGCAACTCACCAATGCCCAGGCTGACATCAAAGCTCCGTTCGTGATCAAGAACAATGACAGTGCGACCCATGATTACCGATGGTCGGTGCAGCTGATCGAGGGTGGCCGCACTCATCGCACAGCCGCAGGCAGCGTGGCCGTCGCGGCGGGCCGCACCATCTCGGTCAATGTGGCCGCGAAGGTCTCCTGCACAAACGGCCAGGTGCAGCTCACCGTCAGCCTGGCAGATCCAGCCGAATCGATCGACGCGTTGACGGCGTGCTGGTCACCGGAGAAGTGATTCCACTAATGACTCCTGACCTGAGCATCGTCATCTGCTCGCTCAATGGCGCGGCCGGTGTCAACCGGTGTCTGCGCGCCCTGGCGTTTCAGACGATCCGGGATCGTGTAGAAGTAATCGTGGTCGACGACGGCTCGACGGACGGGACCTGCAATGTCGCCCGGACGCACCGCGTGACCGTGATCCGGCATGCAGATAACCTCGGGCTAGCCGCGGCGCGCAACTCCGGCCTGACCGTTGCCCGGGCCCCGGTCGTCGCCTTCCTTGACGATGATTGCGAACCGGATCCCGTCTGGGCCGAGCAGCTGCTGGCGGGGTACGGGGAGGGGGTCGTCGGGGTTGGCGGCCCGATCCAGCCCGCCGCGCCCGACGGCATGATGCTCGGCTATCTCCGGCGGAATAATCCGCTCAAGCCGCTGGAAGCCGATCTGGCCAAGAGCGCCGAGATTCCGCGCCGGCTCAAGCTTTACCTGAAGCGGCAGTGGGCGGCGGGCGAGGAACTGCTGGACCGAGATGTCTACTCCTTCGCCGGGGCGAATATGTCGTTCCTCCGCCAGGCGCTAATTGATACTGGAGGGTTCGACGAAGAGATCCCGCTTCGGTGCTGAAGAACTCGATCTCTGCATGCGCCTAGCGCGCCTATTCCCGTCCGGACGTCTGGTCTTTACATCCAAAGCTGTGGTGGTCCGATCGCCACGGAGCCCGGACTCGGCGACGCGCTGCGCCGAAGCCGAGCTTACGGGCGCGGGTCAGCACGGCTCTACCGCAAATGGCCCTCGACGTACCCCGACCGTCTTTCCCGGGCCTGTCATCGTGGCAGGGCTCCTGCCGATGTCCGCGCGCCACCCTGTTCTGGGCCTAACCGCGCTGGCGGTCCCACACCTGTTCCACCCGCAAGGACTCCGTCACGCGATCACGACCGGGCCCAACGGTCGGCATGATGGGCCGCTCCATCCTGACACTCATGGAGGATGCACTAACCAATATCGGCTTTATCGAAGGCCTGTGGATATTCCGCCATCTTGTCCCGGGAACAGATAACGGAAGCCGACGGCGCCCTGGACGATGACGGTCACGGGACGGGGGCGGTTCCTTGACCGTGAAAGACGCCGACTTCACCTTGCCGCAGAACGCGGGGCGCAGACCGCGGCACGCAGCTCCCGCACCAAGGAACCTGGTCCCGCATACCGTGTATTCGGTGGGCCTGCGCCCGTCGGCCCGCCCTCGTCCCGCTGCGTCAGGCTGTCGCCGGCGCAAATCCTCCTCCGTGCCGCTGCTGCTGGTTATCCCGGGCCTTATCCTGATTCAAGCGTTGCGGATCCCAGGAAAGGCCGTCTGGTCATCTCCCGGTTTACGTCCCCGCGGCATCCATCGTGGTGCTGCTCGCCACCGGCATTGCCGTCGACCTGCTGGGCCCGCTGGTCGGCGTGGCAGAGCCGCTCAGGCCGCTGCCTCTGACCGTGGGTCTCGACGTCATCTGCGCCATCTCTGCTGGCCGCGTCGGCCAGCGTCCCCGCCGACGCGGCGATACCGTGGCGGTCACCAAGGCTGTCCCAGCATGCCCTGCCGCTGGCAATCCCGCTCGCGGCGGCGGCCGGCGCCCTGGACGCCTCAACAGCGGTCACGGTGACCTAGTCGCCCTGACCGCGATGGGCATGGTCGTCATTTCGCTGGTCACGGCCGCCGCCTGCTCATCACGCTTCGACCGGATCATGCTCGAGGTAATACTCTATGCTTCCGCGCTAGCGCTGGGGTGGTCCTATTCCCTGCGCGGCGACGGCGTCTACGGGTTCGACATCTCTACCGAATACCAGCGGCTGCAGCAGACCGTGCTGAGCGGGGTATGGCATCCCGCCCACCCCGGCGATGCCTACGGAGCGATGCTCAGCGTCACGGTGCTGCCCGCGGAACTTCATGCATTCTCAGGCATTCCCGGCCTGCTGATCTTCAAGGTGGTCTACCCGGCGATCTACGCCCTATTCCCGGTAGCCATCTTCGAGCTTGCGCGCAGGCTCATCGACGATCGCTGGGCTTTTATAGCGGCGGCCTTCACGATCGGTCAATATGCCTATGCCGAGATAGTCAACCGTCGCGCGGCAGGAGATAGCCTTCGTGCTCTTCGTCGCGCTTCTCGCGGCGATGCTGGAAAGCCGTATTCCGCGACGTCAGCAGTGGGCCCTGGTCGCGATGCTCAGCATGGCCATCGCCTTGTCGCATTACTCCACTACTTATGTCGCCGTCACGGTCATCGGGCTGATGCTCCCGATCTGCAGTGGGCGGCGTCATGGCTCCGCGACGTCCCGCGGATCACCGGCGTGCGTGGCCATCGCCTTTGCCGCCGTCCTCGGAACGGCTGCTCATCTGGTACGTACCCGTCACGCACTCCGATTCCCACCTGCTTCAGAGTCGCCCAGACCGTGCAGGCCCAGGGCCTCGACATCCTGCCCGAACCGGCCGACCCGGAGGTAGCCTGATCGTCCGCTTACCTCCAGGGCAACACGGAAACGCCGATCCCGGCGCAGCAATACCAGTACGACATCTGGCTTATTACCACCTAGCAACAAGAACTTCATGCCGATTCTCCCGGCAGCGCGCAAGCTCCGCAGTACAACCTGCCGCGATTCGCCCGTGCCGAAACCTGCCCGTCAAGTGGCGTCCTGGCTACGACGCGCTCAGCTTCGGCCTGCTTCTCATCGAGCAGCTCGCCAACCTGCTCGCCGCCGGTGGGCGCGCGTCATGCATGGTGCTCAGACGCCGGAACACGGTCATCGCGCCGGCAGATCGGACTGCTCGGCCATCGCGACAACCTTGCTCCTCACGCTCCTGCGGTTCAGCGGCGACGCTCGCTGTCGCCTACGGCCAGGAGCGGAGGCCCAGCTGCAGGGGCTGGCGATGCTGGCTATTGCCCTGTGCTGGGTGCGACAGGAGCTTCGCGGGCATGGCGTGCCAGGCCCGGCAGGCCCGCCTGGCCGCGAGTGACCACGTGCGTGCCTGGCAGTCGTCCTGGTCAATACCAGCTACCTGGCCAGTGCGGTACTATGGCGGCGGTACCTCGGCCAACCTCGCCAGACAGCGGCGCAGCTTACGAGTACTTCTACAGCACGACGCCTGAACTCGCGGCCGCCCGGTGGCTGAGCCGAGGCCGTCCGCCCCGGGCAGCTGGTCTACACGGACGAGTACGGTCAGCTGCCGGCTGGCCACGGTGACGGGACTCCAGCAGGGGCTGTTGCTCGACCTGACCCCGCACACGCTCAACGCAGCACGCGTGGGTGTACGCCAGCCGCACCAACGTCATCGACGGACGGGCGTTCGCCGTTTATGACGATCACCTCGCGACGTTACGTCTTCCCCGCTGCTTTCCTTTTAGCAAACTACGATCTCGTCTACACGGATGGATCTTCGGAGGTGTTCCATCGGTGATCTCCATCGTGATAATCAGCAAGGACGAGCCGGCACTGGACGAGACTCTCGACCGATGTGACCGGCCAGGCGAATGAGCTGCGCGGAAGCCATCCGAGATTATTGTGGTTGACGCTTCGGACGGCCGGCTTGATCACATTCGCGAGCGCCATCGAGGCACCGTCCGGTGGGTTGCACTTCAAGCAGCCGCCGGGAGTCCGTGTCTCGATCCCGCATCAGCGCAACGCTGGGGTGCGGGCGGCGCACGGCGATATCATCGTGTTCACCGACGCAGGCTGCCGACCAGAGCAGCGGCTGGCTGGCACGTCTGGTCGCCCCGCTGCGCCAGAAGAGCAGCAGTCACGGTCGGGCCTGACGCTCGCGGCGCCAGGGAAGCAACGGCCTGTACGACCGCGGCGGCCCGGCAGGCGTCTAGCAGTCGCGGTACCTCAGCGGAATGCGCCACCATTAACCTCGCCTTCAGCCGGTGAGGTGTTCGACGCGGTCGGCGGCTTCGACGAGACGGTTCGCCTACGGCTCCGACGTGGACTTCAGCTGGCGCCTTACAGACGCGGGCTACCGGATCCGCAGCGTTCCCGACGCCGTCGCTCCGGCATGACTGGGGCGGATGGCGGCGTCAGCTGCGCCGTTCCTACGTCTACGGGCAAGGCGCGGGTGCGGCTTTACCGAAAACACCGCGCCAGGCTGCAGACACGTGCTGCGCGACGACCCCGTGGTGGTCGTCTACCCCGCTGTTTCTGCTCGGGCTTGCCACTGACCGTTGTTCTTCCCTCTCTATCCGGCCCTGCTGCTGGTCCCCGCCTGGCGCAACCGGTCCAATGGCGCAGTGCGGGTCTTGGTGGACCACCTCTGCTACGGGGCCGGCGTCCTCGCGGAGCTGGTCGTCGATGAGGATCCTGGTTCATTCCTCGCGATCCCAACCCCTACCAGGAACTGCTGTACGACGAGATGCGGCGGCTCGGAGTCGCGGGTAAGCTACCTAGGCGAACTTGACACCGTCGCGGACGCTGAACCTCCTGCTGCTCCCGCTGGAGGCCGCCGCCCGGCGTGTCGCTGGGGCACGCCTCGATCACATCTGCACTGGGTTTTCGCCTTCGCGCTTCCCTGGCACAGCGACGTTTCCCGGTCATGCGGCGCGCGGCCTACCTCTGGTTCGTGCTCTGGCTGCGGCATCTGCCGGCTGCTCGCGCATGCACCTGGTGTGGACCGCGCACAACGTCTTGCCGCACGAGCCGGTCTTCGCCGACGACGTGTCGGCACGCCGGGTCCTGGTCAGGGCCAGCCGACCTGGTACTCGCTCATTCCGAGTCGGCCCTGGCGGAACTCGGCCGCACTCGGTGCCATGGCTCGCCGCGAGCGCCGTCATCCAGCACGGCCCGATTGCTCCGAGACATCCGCCTCGCATCTCGCTCGCAGCCTGCCTCAGTGACGGCGGCCCTCGCCGGTTCCTCTTCTTCGGCGCAGTGCAGGAATACAAGGGAGTCGACGACCTGCTTGCGTGCCTTCGCGGCGATGCCCGATGACATGCTCCGCCCATCTCACGGTGGCCGGCCAGTGCGACGACCCAGCATTGCGGTACACGGCTGCGCGAACTCGCGCAGCCATGCTGGCGCGCGCGTCACGCTCCGTCTTGAGCACGTACCCGAGGATGAGGTGGCACCACTGTTCGGCGCGCGCCGATGTCGTTGGTGCTGCCCTTCCGGCAGGTCACCACCAGCGGCAGCGCGATGCTCGCGCTGTCCCAGGGAAGGCCACTAATCGTGCCGGACCTGCCCTGGGCTGGCTCACCTCCCGGACGAGGCCGTCCTCCGCTACGACCGGACGGGTCACCTAGCGCTCAGCGCGGCGCTGCGTCCAGCGCCTGGCCGAAGAAGTCGACCGCGAGTGCCCTGGCCAAGGAATGTCGGCTGCCAGGACCAGCCGGTTCTGTCCTTCGGGATCAGCGTCGCCGGAGGAATGCGCGGCGGACCAGTGGCCGGAGATGGCTTCAAGCGGGTAGCGGCGCGCAGCGATCGCGCGGCACCCCGGCCCAACATCCCTGAGAGCTGGTGGCGATGGCTCTTGTCTCGTTGATTGCCGACCCTCCGCGGCCTGCAGAGCACGCTCAACGACGCGCTTTACCGGGGTTCGCTCTACCTGCTCGCGAACACTGTGGCCACATCGGCCATCGGCTTTGTCTTCTGGACGCTCGCCGCGCATCGGTACCCGGCGTCCGTCGTCGGCGTGTTTTCCGGTGTGACCTATGGCAGGCCTGCTCGCGGCCATCGCGGCGTTGGGCCTGCCGATCACCATGACCCGCCACATTGCCAGGGCCGACGACGCGCGTGAGCTAGTCGTGATGGCGGTCACCACTATCGCCACCGTCGGCACCACGTTGTGCCTGGCTACGGTGCTTCTCCTGGGACCCCGCCTGCCATCCGCGATGCACATTGATCAGCGTGGCGGCATCGCCCTGCTCGTGACCGTACTTGTGGTTTCCGCCATAGCTACCACTCTCAACGCCAGGCCTGGTCGCGATCAGGTCCAGCCGATTCATCTTGATCAAGAACACCGTGGGGAGCTGCGTCAAGCTCGCGGCAATGCTGCTGCTGACCGGATTCCGGTCCGCTGGACTGCTCATTTCGTTCGGGCTGGGGTTGGTGCTGGCGACGGTCCTGAGCGGCGTCATGCTAGCCCGCCGGATTCGCCAGAGCGGCACCCGGTTCACGCCGTGGCACTTGCCCTGGCGTTACCTGTCGACCACATCGGGAAATTACGCGGCCACGGTCATCGGGATCCTGCCGCAGAGCATCGTCCCGATCGAAGTACTGGCCGCACGCGGTGCGGCAGAACCGCCCGGTTTTCGATTGCCTTCCTCATCGCCAGCTTCCTCAACTTCATCCCGGCCACCACGGGTCAGGTCATGTTCGCCGAGATCGCACAGGGAGGGGTGCCGCTGGGAAAGCAGCTGAGCAAAGCGTTCCGTGGGGTATACGGGCTTCTTCTGCCGTGTCTGGCATTCTTCTTGGTCGCCGCACCACTCATTCTGCGGCTCTTCGGGCCTGGTTACGCTGCCGGCGCGACAGCCTGCCTGCGTGTTCTCGCCCTCAGCGCGCTGCCCGCGGGTGGCACATATCTGATCAGCTCATTCCTGATTGCCTGCGACCGGCTCAGGGCCTACACACTCCTGCAGGTCATCAACGCCGCCCTAGTCCTGGGGTGTGTCGGCGCACTGCTGCCCTGGGGGCTAGCGGCCGCGGCGGGCGGCCTGGTCATCGCGCAGGTGCTAACCCTGATCTCCGGCCTGCTGATGCTCCTAACCAACGGCGCAGGACCAGCATCATGGCCGGGCCGACTCCATCCGGTCCGCCACCTCGGTGGTGCCAGCGACGGCAGTTGAGCAGCCGTCACGGCCCGCAGTTTCGGTAGCTGAGTGTCCGGCCCAGGAACTGCTAGCAACTCCACCCATCATGCCTACGACGTTCATCGGCTGGGACCACAGGCCCAGATCTGGCACGACCCGGGAACCGGACCGCAGGCTAGGCTCGGATACCCAGATAGGGCGGCGAGGAGCCTTCTCTCCCAGCCGGGGAAGGCGCGTGCTCGGCCTGTGGTATCCGTCTATCGAAATGCCGGTCGGCCGCGGCCGGGTCCGGGGTAATGGGCAGCTACCCGTGATTACCCTGATCACTGAGCACTCACACTGGCTCTCCGCGCTTCTGATCCCATCGGCCACGCGCCGAGGACCTGTTCGCCGGCTACTGGAGGCTCATCGCCGAGCTCGGGGCCGTACCCCGGGTGCTGACCTTGGCGTAGTGACGATGCGCACCGCCGGGCACCAGAGGATCAGGCACGTACCATCGCGGGATTCCGAACATTCTGCCGATCTCTGGGCGCACAGGCTCGCCTGACCCGGACGGGAAGCCCGGCGGCGACTGAGCTGATCGATCAGGTCCACGACGGCCTGGAACGCAATTTCCTTTACAACCGCCGCTTCCGTTCCCCCCACGACTTCAACGTGCAGCTCGGCCATTGGCTGGCCCACAACAATAGGCGCTACCGGCCGACGCTAGGCGGCTCGCCCGCCACCCTGATAGAAGGCGACACCCGGGCGATGCTGCCGCTGCCGCCAATACCTCCGGTGATCGGGTGGCGCGTGATGACTCAGGTCGGCAGCCGTCCCCAGCTGTCCTTTGATTCGAACCAGTATTCCGTTCCCCCTGACCTGGTCGGCCAGACCGTGGTGCTTGTGGCCGACCTAAACCGAATTCGAGTCCTGTATGGCGGACGTACAGCGGTAGAGCACCCTCGCGCTTGGGCACCATCCGGCTATGAGGAAGCCCGCTAGGGCGAGCGAACCCAAACCCACTGCAGGCAATGCTGAGCTTGCGGAACGATTAACCGCTAGGGGCGGATCACTGTAAATGCACCTCGCGCTGGGAGATGACGTGACCGTCAGGTCGATGGCAAGGCTAATTCTGTCGGCTCCTGGCCGAGTGAAACAGCGCATACCGCGGCGCCTGCAGCGTGCCTATCGAGCATCGCGCGGGCGGTGGCACCGGGAGCGACCCGCTGCTTTTCGGCCTGAATGCCCGCCCTGGTCCGCTGGCAGCGCTCTATGACGACATCAAGGCACTGCCGGGCTATTTCACCTATGACGACGTGGTCGCTTTCACGCTTCTCCTCAGTATCCAGAATATTAGCGGCGTCGCTGGCGACCTGCTCGAGATCGGCAGCTACCACGGACGGTCGGCCGCGGTAATCGGTCGCTGCGTCAAACCCGGCGAGCGCTTCATCATCTGCGACACCTTCGACCGTCCAGCCGAGGAAACCTACCCTGTCCCAGCCACCCCGGACGGGTTGCGGGAAGACGCTCGCGCGCCTAGCGCCCGACCTCCAGAGCGCCGACATACGCGCCTCACGCAGCGAGGAACTCGACCTCGATGGCGTTCATCTCCGTTTTGCGCACATCGACGGTGGTCACACTTATAGCGTGGCGCTGTCCGATCTCCGACTCGTCGCCGCCCATCTCGCACCCAACGGCATCATCGCCGTCGACGACTATCAGCATCCCGACTGGCCGCAAGTGACCGCGGCCGTCGATACTTTCATAGCCGAGTCTGGCTTCAACATCGTAGCGGACGCCAATCGCTGGGCCGAGGCAGGCCGTAAACTGTATCTCAGCTGCGGCAATGATAAAAACATGCAGGTCAACGCGATGGCCCACGCATCGGCATAGCGCCGATTAGCGTTTTACCAGGTGGGCGACTATGACGCCGGCCCGATAGCGCCTGCCCTCGCGGTAAGGAACGCCTTCCAGATACGCACTGTGAATCCGATGATCGGATGCAAGCGAACTGGCGATTCAGCAACACGCGAAAATCTGGCTGCAGAGAATCCACGAGATCTTTCGGTATCTCAACCGGCTCAGTGTCAGTCGGCCGGTGGCCGAACTCAACTTCGACCAGGAATGAGCCTCCCGGAACAAGCACCCGCCTGACCTCATCTAGGGTCGCCGGCAAGTCATCGACATGGTCGAGCGAGTTCAGGCTGCTTATAACATCAAATGAATCAGCCGGGAAAGGCATCTTCTCGGCGTGGGCGGGACAATATTCCATAGCGTGCTCGCTAATACCCAGATCACGGTAGCGGTCAGCAAGAGGGTCGAGGCCGACACGCCGGACCGCCATCGTGGCCCATTCGAGACTCCCCCTCGGCCCGCAGCCGATATCCAGCATACGCTTGCCAGAAAAATATTCCCTGGTCAACTCGAACTGGTCAGTGAAAAGCTGCTCACCGTTTTCCAGCCGACCGCCGGAATTATCTTGCGTCTTTCGCCAGAAATCGAACTCAGCGTCACCCTTTGGCTCGAATTGACGGAAGACACGCCGGCGAAAAGCTGTCCCGGACCCGCTGCAGCTGAGACACCTGACGAGACTAGCAGGCGCTCCGTCCTTGTCAAGCTATTTCGGGAAATAGGCACGCCCTGGAGGCAGGATCAGGCTGCGATCAGCCCAGCTCGGGTATGGATATACGCGCTAGTCTGTACTCTTGAATTCATTACGATGTCTCGAGTACCCGGCACCGGCACTCCGATATACACTGCTATTCATCAGCGAAGCGGGCATGCTGCACAGAGAGAGCGGGGCGAAGTCGTGCCGGAGAAGGCCCTCGTAAGCTTCGTCGTGATCGCCTACAACGAGGCACATAGCGTCGCTCAGACACTGGCCGCAATAACTCAACTTGAGGACCTCGGCCAATACGAGGTTATCGTCGTTGACGCTGCTCTCCTGGACACGACGGCTAAGATCGTCACGGGAATTGCCGCTTACGATACGCATGTGCGTCTCGTAAGCCTGGAGGCAAACCGCGGCCGAGGCCACGCTCGCCACCGTGGAATCGCGGCCGCGCGCGGTGAGCTGATCGCCATGGTCGACGCCGACATCACTCTTCCCGCTCATTGGCTGGTACGGACACGAGCGGCGCTGCTGAATCATGATGCGGCCGGTGGGACCGCAGTGCCGGATGGGGACGTCGCGTACATTTACCGGCGGTTCGCACTGCTGCCGCGTGTTGTACCAGGCACAACAGCCATAACTGGCAATAATGGGCTTGTATCGCCGGGAAGTATTCGATATTGCTAATTTCGATCCGGAGCTGCGCGAGGGAGAAGACGTCGTCCTGAATTACGCTATGGACCGTAAAGGGCTGTCATCTGCGACCATCCCCGGACTGCTCGTCAGGCACAACGAAAGCAAGACGTTGCGTACGTCGTTGCGCTGGCTATTCGACAGCGGCAGGGGCGCGACACGTCAGCTACTCACTTATCACGAAGTAAGACAGCCGGATGTTGTAACCGGCGCGTTTGTTGGTGCGGCGGCGCTAGGCGTGTTCTTTGCGGTGCACCATCGTAAGCTCCTTGGTGCAGCCATTCCCTGCAGCTTGGTCGTGGCTGCCAGTGGCCAGCACGTGCGGAGCCGCTTCATGACTCCCCTGTCCGCCTGGCCCAGGGTGGCACCCGCTGTGGTCATCGACAGTGCACTGCTCACGGCGTACTTTACCGGGAGGCTTGCTGGTCTTAGCGCACTATGGCGGCACCATGATGCTCGGCTGCTCCGGCCTCGTCAGCCCGCGCATTAATCACAGCAGCCCGGTGGAATCGGCGTAGGCCTCGCTCGACGACCGGGACAAACTCACTGAATCCAGCTGCCCGCAAGCGCCCGGAAACGTCTTCCGGTGAAGACCCCGCCTTTCTCAGCGCGTCCGGGTTAATCTCGATGAGGACGTGCTTGGTATGCGAGAGCGTTCTTGCGGCGCCTTGCAGAACATGCGCCTCCCAGCCTTCAACGTCTATCTTCATAAGCGCGATAGTTCCCATGTCGGCGGCGATCTCATCGAGGGTGGTCATGGGGACACTGACCCGTTCGTCCCATGCCCAATCCAGAGCCGTGACACCCCCGCTGTCTTCACCCGCCCTAGCGAGACAAAGCGTGCCCGGCTGACTGCCGACCGCCGCTTCTACCATGCGAACGTTACCGCAATTGTTCCGCGCGACGTTCTCTTTCGACATTGCCGCGTTAGATGGGTATGGCTCGAAAGCAATGACCTGCCCCGCTTTGCCGACGCAGCGGGCGGCCACTGTCGTGAACCATCCAATATGCGCCCCGACGTCGATGAAGATGTCGCCGGGATTGAGGAGTTCCCTGAGGAGGCGGGTCTCACGGGGCTCGAAGAGACCAAGGTACATGGTGCGCTGAGTTCTGTCGGCGAGGTCGCATCGCAAGCGCCGACCGTCGGCCAGGAGCGCCGTCGCGCCGCGCCGGGGCCTGGGTAGCCATCCTCTTTGCCAGCCTAGAAGGAGCGCATAGCCCACAAGCGGGACGGCAGTCACGCGGCGCAAGGTGTAGAGGGCAGGATGACGGCGTTTCATATCTGCAGGGCGCTCATCACCCGGTCAGTCATCGTCTCCCAGCCGTAATCGGACAGCCAGGCGTCGTCGTGGCCTGATTTTCCGCCCGTATCAGCCGACTATCGGCTGCTAGCAGGCCTCGAGGGCGTCAGCTATGGCCGGCACGGTCGGGTCGCAGAGGTGCCGCGTGGCGACCTGGCACGAGGTGCTGGGCGAGATTATCCGGAGCCGATGTCGTTATGACCGGAACCCCGCAGGCGAGAGCCTCCAGCACGGCGATACCGAAACCTTCGCGGGCTGACGGGAAGACCATACCTTTGCCGCCTTGACAGCGAGAAGACCTCTTTCTGTTCCTGGACGTCGTGCCGGAATTCCACCGCCCACCCCACCCCGAGGTTCCGCGCCTCATCGTGCAGCACGTTCCGCTGCGGCCCGTCACCGATGATGCGGCATGTCACGGGCATCCCCTCCGCGTGCAAGCGGGATATCACCTCCAGCAGCATGCTGATCGCTTGTGAGGCATGAGCCTGCTGACTACGACGAGATCGGTCGGTGCCTGGTCAGCATAGGAACTGCGGACGGCTTCGAGGTCGATACCGTTGGGCGCGACCGTAATCGATGCGCGGGTGCCGAGGATTACCTTGAGCCTCTCGGCCGTCTGCGGCGAAGCTGCAACTATATGGTCGGGGAGGCGCATGGCCAGTCTCTCGATGGACCAGGCCAGCAAGCCAAGCGGGCCCAGGTACTGCTGCCAATACGACTTACCCCAGACCTCGTGCCAGGTAACCACAAATCGCCTGCGCTTGGCCACGGCCACCAACTTGAGCACGAAGATCTGCAAGTACGGCATGTGATCCGCCTCGAGCACGTCGAAACGGGACGCTAGGAGACGGAGGCATGCAACCGCGAAAAATATTGCCTGGCTCAGTGACCGTCGGTTTTCCGTATACATCGGGCACAGGCGGGAAACCGCGTGCATGGTAACGCCATCGTCATTCAGCACACGTGGACCATTCCACCAGTGCATTGTGTAGATATGCACCTGAGCTCGCCCGGCCAGCCTGCGGCTTAGCTCCCGATAGCGGATTTCCTTGCCACCACGGTAGTAAGGAAAGATCGCGTCAGTGACCATGGCGACGACTGGTTTAGCGGCCCTGGCCGTCATGTCATGCCCCCCGCACTGAACCCGTACCGTCCGTTCAGCCTGCCACGGCCTCTGTCGGCTCCGCGGCAGGAATGCGGACGCACTCGTTATCACTCGCGTTACGGTCGGCTGCCCAGCGTGACCGGCTCCTGATTCTCATTCTGATGAGAATCAGTGCGCATGCGACCGCGTCGCCCCACCTGATCTTCTTACCCTGGGCATGCGATCGCCCGTAATAACTCACCGGCACTTCGAACGGACGCACGCCGAGCCTGAGCAGCCCCGCCGTAATCTCGCTGTCGAGCCCGAAGCCTTTCTCGCCGAGGTCCAGGCGGGTCAGCATCGCGAGCGGCACGAGCTTCAGACAGGTGTGAAGATCGGTGAGGTGGGCGTTGAAAAGAACGTTGGCCATGCGGGTAAGAAGGCGGTTCCCGACAGCGTAAAGATACGATTGATAGACCGTGTTATAGCCGAACAGGCGCGCTCCGTAAACGACCTCACAGCGACCCTTCAATACCGGCTCGAGCATTCGCGGTATGTCGTCCGGCTCGTATTCAAGATCGGCATCGAAGGGAAGAATGTACGTTCCGGTCACCAGGGACAAGGCGGTGAGGATCGCCGCGCCTTTACCCTGGTTATCCTCATGGCGGAAAACCGTCACGCGTGGATCATTGACCTGGGCGAGCAATGCCGGCGTGGCATCAGTGCTTCCATCATCTACCACGATCAGCTCGAGCGCGCACGGGCACGGTACATTCAGCACCTCGTCGATCACACGCTTGATCGTCCGCTCCTCATTGAAAACAGCCATGAGGACCGACAGCTTTATCGATGCAGCGTAGCCCGGGTCGTCATGCGCGGACTCCAGGGCATCGCCGTCAGCGGCGCCACGGGCCGGTGTCCCTTGCTGACGGGGAAGAGTCGTGGCGGCAGGGAGGCCCGGCACAGTGCGCACAGCACACCCACGGGACGTTCCCGCCGACTGACGTAGGGACAACGCTCCTCCCCTCAAACAGGCGCGTCGGTGCTGGCCCCGAGCAACGCTACGACCACAAGATGCCACCAGACGGTGCCATCAGCCGTCGCGTTCGGCAGGACCTACTCACACGACGTCGCCAGTCAGGAAGAAGGATTACACGAGCAAGGCCTAATTTGGGGGAAAATGGCGAAATGCGATACCAACCCGCGACGCCATCAAGATCAATAAGAGCATTCTGATGAGATGGTCACTCAACCAGCCCGGCGCTTTGGCCCACTGGTAATACTTCGGTAAGAAATTACGCGACCGTATGGTAACTCTCCGCCATGGACGCCGCGGGCCAGGATGTCCCGGGTGTGGTTTCGGAATCTCGTCGGCCTTAGCCGGTCGGGTCCGGTGCTGTACTATTCGCAACGCAGCCCGGCATGTCGCCGGTAGACGCTGGCGGCCGAGGGGCCCGGCGTCATCGTCCCGGAGTCAGGACCGCATGAGATCTCGGCTGGTCGTCCTCGTGACCGTCGTGATCGCTGCCGTCGCCCTGGTCCTGGCCATCATCCGCGTCGTCGCCCCCTCCGGCCACGGCTCGGCGTCGGCCGCCCTGCCGCTTCGGCAGGCCTCGTACCTGGGCGTATACGAGAAGGGACCACCGGATACGTACCAGCCGGTGGCGGCCTTCACGGCGGTGGCGGGAAAGCAGCCGAACCTGGTCGGGTACTACGGCGGCTGGGGGGAGGCGTTCAAGACCACATTCGCACAGACGGTCCGTGACCACGGCGCCGCCACGCTGCTGCAATGGGACCCCACCGGGGTCTCGGTCGCGGCAATCGCCTCGGGCGGCTACGACGCCTACCTGCGCTCGTTCGCCGCCAGTGTCCGCGCCTTCGGCGCCCCGGTCGTCATCGGCTTCGGGCATGAGATGAATGCCTACTGGTACTCCTGGGCTTACCGGCACACCAAGCCGGCGACGTTCGTGGCGGCCTGGCGGCACATCGTGACCCTGTTCCGCGCTGAAGGCGCGGACAACGTCACCTGGCTGTGGACGGTGCAGGCCGACGAGCCGGGCACCGGGCCGATCGCTTCCTGGTGGCCCGGCCCGGACTACGTCACCTGGGTGGGCATCGACGGCTATTACTACCGTCCGTCTGAGAGCTTCTACAGCGTCTTCGGGGCGACCATCGCCGAGGTGCGGATGCTCACCGCCAAGCCGGTGCTGCTGTCCGAGACCGCGGTGGGGCCGCTGGCCGGCCAGGCCGGGAAGATCCCGGGGCTTTTCGCGGGCATGCGCCAGTACGGGACCCTTGGGCTGGTGTGGTTCGACATCGCCCAGCACGGCGGTCTGTACGCCCAGGACTGGCGGATCGAGGACAGCCCGGCGGCCAAGGCGGCGTTCCGGCGCGCCGCCGCCACGCTGAACCTGACCCGGCCCTGACGCGGGTCAGGCCAACGCGGCCCGGTGCTGAGGACCACCGCGTCGTCGGCCTCGCAGGTCACGGCGAGATCGCGTTCAGCCTGGTTTCAGGCTGGCCAGAGGGCGCGAGATACATACGGGGACAAAGTGATCGCAACCCGTTCGGCCTCATGGTCGTTCTGGCTGACGGCGGCGGTCAGCTCATCCCGGTGGTGGAGGCCGAGATCGAGCGCGGGTCCCGCGGGTGCCAGGCGCCGCGGGCCACCGCGGCAAGGAACCGGTCGACGGCGTGGTTGAACACGTCGGGTTCTTCCAGGTTGGCGGTGTGGCCGGTGCGCGGCAGCACGGCGAGCCCGGCCGTCGGGATGGTGCGCTTGAGCATGAGCGCGGGTTCCAGGCAGCCCTCGTCCTCGTCCCCGACCAGCACCAGGACGGGGACCCTGACCGTAGCCAGTTCGCCGGTCAGCCCGTACAGGGACGGCCGGGCGGCCTGCACCCCGCGCATGGTCAGCGCGCTGCCCAGCGAGTCATGCCCGGCCAGCCCCTGGGCGAACTCGGCCCAGCCGCGCGGGTTCTTGTTCTGGAACTGGACCCGGGCCGGCCCGAGCCGCGTACCGCTCGGCCACCTGGGCCGCGCCCTCGGCCGCGAACGCGGCCGCCGTGATCATGGACTCGGACCGGAAGGCGTCGGCCCGCTCGGGCTGGGCGCCGTATCCCGCCCCGGCTACCACCGCAGAAATGATCCGGTCCGGGTGCGCCAGCACCATGTGCAGCGCGGTGAACCCGCCCATGGACAGGCCGACCACTCCTGCCCGGTCGATGCCCAGGCCGTCGAGCACCGCGATCGCATCCGCGACCGCCCGGGTCTGGGAGTACGCGCCCGGGTCGGTGGGCACGTCCGGACGGCGGGTAGCCGCGAGCGGCGTAGGTGATGCAGCGGTAGGCGCCGGAGAAGTACCGGACCTGCGGCTCCCAGCTGCGGTGGTCGCCCGCGAACTCGTGAATGAACAGGAGCGCCTCGCCCTCGCCCGCCTCCTCGGCGTGCAGGCTGACGCCGTCGTCGGTCACGATCGCTGGCATGATTCCCTCTCTCCCGTGCCTCGTCGCCGTTACCCCGGAGCGCCATCCATCATTTCTTTTACCGGATCTGCGCCCATGATGTGCTGATATGTCCAGGCCGCGGCGGCCTCGGCATCCCCATCGGCGAGCGCCTGGAGGATCTCTTCGTGCTGACGGGCCGACTCGGCGTGCGTCCGGGTTACCCGCGGCCCGCCGTGCAGGGACGCCCACAGCAGCCGCATCAGCGACACCAGCAGCGGGCTGCCGGCGCAGGAGTACACGGTGAAGTGGAATTCGCGGTTGAGCTCGGCGTATGCCGGGGTCGTCGTCGGGCAGGGCTCGCATCTGGTCGTTCAGGTCGCGCAGGCGCGCCAGCCCTCCGGCGTCGATCTTGCGCGCGGCCAGCGACGCGCCGAGCGACTCCAGTGCCGCCCGGATCTGGAAGTTCTCCTCCACCCGGCCGACGTCCGACCTCACCACGGTGAAACCGCGGTGGGTGTCGCAGACGAGCAGCCCTTCGGATTCCAGCCGCCGCATCGCCTCGCGGACCGGGGTCTGGCTGACCCCGAACCGGTGCGCCAGGTCGCGCTGGCGCAGCTGCTCCCCCGCGGCCAGCTCACCGGTGATGACCAGCTCGCGGATGAGCGCGGCCACCAGGTCCGTCTTGCTGACGTAGCCCGGGAGTTCGGTCGTCACCGGTCGCCTCCTGACTCGAATAGGCCGCGCACCCGGACCGGGGTGAGCGGCAGCCGCCCGACGCCGCCGGCCAGGCCGAGGGCGTCCCGGACCGCGTTCGCCACCGCGGCACCGACCGCGTTGATCCCGCCCTCCCCCGCGCCCATCACGCCGAGCGGGTTGCCGGGCGAGGGGGCGTCCTGGGACAGCAGCACGTCCACCGGCGGCACCTCGGCCGCGGTCGGCAGCCGGTACTCGATGAACGTGACCGCCTGCGGCTGGCCGTCCTCGTCGTAGCTGAACTCCTCGAACAGCGCCCCGCCGATCCCCTGGGCCACCCCGCCGCGCAGCTGGCCCTCCACCAGCATCGGGTTGATGGCCCGGCCCACCTCGTAGGCGACCAGGTAGCGCAGCACCCGGACCTGCCCGGTGCCGGTATCCACCTCCACCACCGCGATGTGCGCGCCGTAGGGATAGGTCATGTGGGAGACCTCGAACCGGCGCCGGGCCGACAGCCCGGCGGGCTCCCCCGGCTCGAGGTAACGGCTGGCCGGCGCGGCCGCCGCGGCGACATCGCCCAGGCTCAGGCGGACGGCTGGGTCGCCGCGGACGCTGACCGAGCCGCCGGCCAGGTCCAGGTCCTCCTCCGCCGCCTCGAGCACGCGCGCCGCCAGCTGGATGGCCCGGGCCCGGACCGCGCTCGCGGCCTGGTGCACCGCGCTGCCGCCGACCACCGTCGACCGCGACGCCCACGACCCGCCGCCGAATGGCTGGGCGGCCGTATCGCCCAGGGTGACCCGGACGACCCCCGGGTCGACGCCGAGAGCATCGGCGGTGATCTGCGCCATGACCGTCTCGATGCCCTGGCCCAGGGAGGTCCCGCCGGAGAAGACGTGCACGGCGCCGGACTTGCTCACCGTCACGTCGGCGGTCTCCTGCGGCCCCAGGCCGCTCTTCTCCACGAACATGGCCAGCCCGAGGCCGCGCCGGCGCTGGCCGTCCGGTGCCCGGCGGCCGTGGCCCGGTAGCCGAGCCGGTCCGCCTCCCTGGCCGCCGCCGCGAGCAGGGCCGGGTAGTCCCCGGTGTCCAGGATCAGCTCGGTGCCCAGGGTGGTGATCGGGCGCTGGTGCGGCAGCTCGCTCTTGCTCAGCAGGTTGCGCATCCGCAGCTCGACGGGGTCCAGGCCGAGGTGGGTAGCGGCCACGTCGAGCAGGTGCTCGCGGGCCGCGGTGCCCTCGAACCGGCCCGGTGCCCGGTAGGTGCCGCATGGCGTCTTGCTGGTCAGGACGACCTGGACCCGGCCCTGGTAGGCGGGCACCCGGTAGGGACCGGGCAGCATGGCGGCGGTGAGCTCGGGGACGGCCACGCCGTGCGTGCGGCAGTAGGCGCCGTTGTCCTGGATGATGGCGGCCCGCAGGGCCAGGATCCGGCCGCCGGAATCGAAGGCGGCGGCCAGCCGGTGGTACTGCTGGCGGGAGTGGTTCACCGCCATCAGGTGCTCGGCCCGGTCCTCGGCCCACTTGACCGGGCGGCCCGTGGTCAGGGCCAGCCACGGGACGAGGAAGTCCTCCGGGTAGAACTCGCCCCGGACCCCGAACCCGCCGCCCGCGTCCACCGCGTGCACGTGGATCAGCGTCTCGTCCAGGCCGAGCAGGCCCGCGAGCAGGTCGCGGTTCCATACCGGCACCTTGGTCATGCCGTAGATGTCGAGAGCGCCCGGGTCGTGGCCCGGTCCCCGGCTCGCGCCGGGGACGGCGAGCAGGCAGCGCGGCTCCAGCGGCACGCCCGAGTGCCGCCCGATGGCCAGCTCGATCTCGACCACGTGCGCGGCGCGGGCGAAGGCGGCGTCGGTGTCGCCGTAGCCGCGGGTCAGCTCGGCCGCGACCGTGGCGTCCGGGGCACGGGCGTCCAGGATGGCGGGCTCGCCGGTGATGTCGATTCCGATCAGCTCGGCCGCGTCCTCGCAGGCGTACGGGTCCTCGCCGAGCACCACGGCGACCGGCTCGCCCACGTAGCGCACGGCGTCCGTGGCCAGGACGGGCTGCAGGAACTCGCTGAGGTCGGTGTCCGCGATCGCTCAGGCGGACCGGGATGACCAGGCCCGCGGGCAGGTCCCGCGCGGTGACGACGGCGGTGATGCCCGGCGCCGCCGCGGCCTCGCCGACGTCGATGGCGCGGATCCGGCCGCGGGCCACCGGCGAGCGGACGATCCGGGCCCAGCACTGGCCGGGGGCGCTGATGTCGTCGCCGAACCGGCCCCGGCCGCGCAGCAGGCGAGGATCCTCGTGGCGGGCCAGCCTGGCCCCGATCACGGTCATCGCCGCTGCCGGGCGCGTGCGGTGGACCGAACGGCCTCGATGATGCCCTGGTAACCGGTGCAACGACACAGATTCGAGGCGACGAGCTCGCGCGCCTGCTCCGGCGTGAGCTCGGCCGTTTCCCCTTCCTGGGCCGTCTCGGCCAGGTACGCCTCGGCCAGCATGAGGAAGCCGGGGGTGCAGAACCCGCACTGCAGCGCGTGCTGGTCGCTGAACGCCTGCTGCAGGTCAGACAGCTCGTCGCCGTTGGCCAGCCCCTCGACCGTGCGGACCTGCGTGCCGTCGGCCTGCACCCCGAAGACCAGGCAGGCCCGGACCGGGATGCCGTCCATGATGACCGTGCAGGCACCGCAGATGCCGTGCTCGCAGCCCAGGTGGGTGCCGGTGTAGCCGAGGTCGTGCCGGAGCATGTCGGCCAGGGTCCGCCTGGACTCGATCGTCAGCTCGTGCTCGCGGCCGTTGACCGTGACGCGGATCTGGTGCATGTCCTTCATGAGTGGTCCTCGGCTGAGTGATCCTGGGCTGAGTGATCCTGGGCTGGGAACAGGGCGGCGCTCAGCTCCTGGGGCAGCACCGGGATGTGGTCGAAGCTCACGCCGGTGCCGGCCAGCGCGTCGTTGACGGCGTTCAGGACGGCGGCCGGGGCGCCGATGGTTCCGCCCTCCCCCATTCCCTTGGCCCCGGTCTCACCGAAGGCCGACGGGGTCTCCAGGTGCACGATGTCCACCGGGCACATCTCCGCCGCGGTGGGCGCCAGGTAGTCCATGAGGGTGGCGCTGGCGGGCTGGCCGTCGGCGTCGAAGCAGACCCGTTCGAGCAGCGCGGCCGCCGCGCCCTGGGTGACCCCGCCGAGTACTTGCCCGTCCACCACGATCGGGTTGATGACCACACCGCAGTCCTCGATGACCAGGTACCGGTGCAGCCTGATGGCACAGGTCCCGGGGTCGACGACCACCATGGCCGCGTGGCAGGCGTTGGAGAAGGTGCCGGGCGGGTCGAAGCTGGCCCGGGCCTCCAGGCCGTAGCGCAGCTCCTCGGACAGCCGGTGGGCCTGGAAGTGGGCCAGCCGGGCTAGCTCGGCGATTGCGATGGCCGCCGTGTCGTCGCCGCGGACCCGGGCCATCCCCTCGGCCAGCTCGATGTCGGCCGCGCTGGCCTCGAGCTGGCCGGCCGCGATCTCACGCAGCTGGCGGGCCACCACGTCCGCGGCCCGGCCGGCCGCGCCGCCGCCGATGACCACCGAACGGCTGCCCCAGGTGCCCCAGCCGTAGGAGGCCAGGTCGGTGTCGCCCTGGCGCAGCCGAACCTGGTCCGGGTGGACACCGAGGCGGTCGGCCACGATCTGCGCGAATGTCGTCTCGTGCCCCTGGCCGTGCCCGCAGGTCCCGGTGGTGACGATGACCTCGCCGGTCGGGTCCATCCGGACCAGCGCCGTGTCGTACCCGGGGGTCATCCGCATCCGGCGCTGGGACATGGTCGCGGTGCCGTAGGCGGTGCGTTCGGAAAAGCAGGCGTACCCGATCCCGGCCAGCCGCCCCTGCTCACGCAGCCGGTCCTGCTCGGCCGCCCAGCCATGCTCGCTCACCTGCTTCTCGGCCAGGTCCAGGGACTCGCGGTAGCTGCCCTCGTCATAGGTGATGCGGTTGACGCCGGTGTAGGGGAACTCGTGCCGGCCGATAAGGTTGCGCCGCCGGACCTCGAGCGAGTCCAGGTCGAGGGCGGCCGCCGCCTTTTCCATCAGGCGCTCCATGACCAGCACGATCTGCGGACGGGACACGCCCCGGTAGGGTGCGGACGGGGCCTTGCAGGTGGCGATGGCCCGGCCCCGGGCCCGGTACGCGGGCACCTTGTACACCCCGGGCAGTTCGGTCGCCGCCATCAGCGGCTCAACCGCGCAGGTGAACGGGAACGCGGAGTA
Organism: uncultured Actinomycetota bacterium; assembly: GCA_963781225.1. Classification (GTDB taxonomy): domain Bacteria; phylum Actinomycetota; class Actinomycetes; order Streptosporangiales; family Streptosporangiaceae; genus Palsa-504. The sequence continues at coordinate 238,174 of CAWAFD010000006.1, read as the reverse complement.
GGCGCCGGTGTCGCAGGCGATCTCGGCGTCCAGCCCGAGGATCCGGCCATCCCCGTCGAACGCCGCGGTGACCTGATAGCGCTGCTCGTGCCCGTGGAAGGCGGCGGTCAGGTTCTCCTGCCGGTCCTCGGTCCAGCGGACCGGGCGGCGCAGCCGCAGGGCGGCCGCGGCGACGGCCACCTCCTCCCGGCCGACCACGCACTTCAGGCCGAACCCCCCGCCCACGTCCGGGGCGATGACCCGGACCTGGCGCTCGGGGATCTCCAGGGCCTGGGCCACGGCCGAGCGGACCTGATGCGGGACCTGGGTGGACACGTGCAGGATGAGCTGGTCGTCGCGGTCGTCCCACTCGGCCAGGCAGGCCCGGCCCTCCAGCGGGAGTGCGGCCACCCGGGCGCTGCGGAACTCCGCGGTCACGGTGACGGGGGCGGCGGCGAAGATCTGGGGCAGGTTCTCGTCGTCGAACATCAGCAGGTCGACCAGGCAGTTGCCGGGCGCCTCGGCGTGCAGCTGGGGCGCCCCGGCCGCCTCGGCCGCCTCGAGGCTGGACACGGCCGGCCGCGGCTCCCAGTCCACTTCGACCAGTTCGGCCGCGTCCTCGGCCCGGTAGGCATCGTCGGCGACCACCAGAGCCACCGGCTCGCCCACGAAGCGGGCGACCCCGGCTGCCAGGATCGGCATCCGGGTGGCGACGAACTCCTCCCGCTCCAGCAGGGCGAGCAGGTACGGCTCGCCCAGCCGGGCGGCGGTGAGCACATCTTCCACCCCGGGGGCCTGGCGGGCCGCGCTGTCGTCGATGCCACGGACGGCGGCGTGCGCGAGCGGGCTGCGGACGAACGCGGCGTGCAGCAGGCCTGGCCGGGTCAGGTCATCAGTGAACCGGCCCCGGCCGGTCAGCATGCGGCGGTCTTCCTTGCGCCGCAGCGGGGTGCCGACCCAGCGGCCGCCGGCCCGGGAGGTCGCGGCCGTCACAGCTGGCTCGCCTCGGCCAGGGCCCGGGCCACCAGGGTCGCGGTCAGCCGGCGCCGGAACGCGGCGTCACCATGGGTGTCCTCGGGCGGGTCGATCTGGCTGGCGGCGTGCTCGCCCATGGCCTGCCAGGTCCCTGGACCGGCGGGCTGTCCGGTCAGGGCGCCGGTGTCCACCTCCACCGGCAGCGGGCCGACGCCGCCGAGCACGACCCGGCCGCGGCGGCACACGCCGCCGGTGATGTCCACGGACACCGCGGCCGCCACCACCGCGAAGTCCCCCTGACGCTGGGCGAATTCGGTGAGCACGGCGCGGGGCGACGGCTCGGGGAACCACAGCTCCGTGATCATCTCGTCGGGGCCGGCGGCGGTGGTGTAGTAACCCTCGAAGAACTCGGCGGCCGGGACGGTGCGCTGGCCTTGCGGGCCGGTGAGCACGACCTGCGCGCCGAGCAGCATCGCGAGCAGGCACCACTCCGAGGCCGGGTCGGCGTGGGCGATGCTGCCGCCGAACGTGCCCCGGCTGCGGATCGGGTAGTGCCCGATCCACCGGGCCGACCGGGGCAGCACGCCGAATCCCGCCTGCAGCGCCGGGTCGCGGCTGACCTCCACGGCGCGGTGGGTGGTGAGCGCGCCGATGCGCAGGCCATCCGCTGGATCCATGGTCAGGTAGCTCAGACCGGCGATCCCGGTCACGTCGACCAGCGCGGCCGGGCGGGCCAGCCGGAAGTTCATCATGGGGACCAGGCTCAGGCCCCCGGCCAGGATCTTGGCCTCGTCGCCGAGCTCGGCCAGCAGCGCGACCGTCTCGGCCACACTGTGCGCCCGGTGGTAGGCGAACGGCGGTGGCTTCACCGGCTCCTCCCGATCGGGTGGGTCCTGATCCACTTGGTATACCATATGTCAGGCTTTTCTGGAGCCCCGGGAAAGGGTCGGAGCATGCCGCATCCTCATCTGATCACCGACACCAGCCCGGCCGGCTACCGCTGGATCCGGCTGGCCCGCCCGGAACGGCGTAACGCCCTCGACGCCGCCCTGACCGCGGCGGTGCGCGACGAGCTGGCCGCCGAGCCTGGCCAGCCGGTGCTGCTGGGCAGCGCAGATCCGCTGATGTTCTGCGCCGGGGCCGACCTCACCATCTCCGACGCCGAACGGGCCCGGGTCTCCGACCTCATCTACGACTGCTGCGAGATCATCGTCACCCGGCCCGGCCCGGTGATCGCCGTGCTGACCGGGGCGGCGGTCGGCGGCGGCGCCCAGCTGGCGGCCGCGTCCGACCTGCGCGTCGCCGGCCCGGCCGCCCGGCTGCGCTGGACCGGCCCGGCCGGCCTGGACCTGGCCGTGGGCGCCTGGCTGCTGCCCGACCTGGTGGGCCGGGCGCTGGCCCTTGACCTGGTGCTGACCGGCCGGTGGCTGGAGGCGGCCGAGGCGCTGTCGTCCGGGCTGGTGACCGAGGTCTGCGACGAGCCCGCCGTCGCCGCCGAGCAGCTCGCCGCGGCCCTGGCCGTGCGGGGAGCCGGCACCGGGGCCAAGGCGGTGATGGCCGCCGGCGGCCTGCTGGACCGGCTGCGGGCCGAGCGGGCCGCGAACCGGTCGGCCTGGGACCGGGTGCTCGCGGCGGCGGCAGGCTCATGACCAGCCAGCCCCAGAGCACCAGCTACGAGGACTGGAGCCGGGCCGGCTGGCGCACGCACCTGGGCGGTGCCGCCGATGCGGAGGACCACCTCGCGCGGCTGGGCGATCAGAGCCTCCCGGCGCTGGCGGCCGCGGCCGCGGAGCGGGCGCCCGGCCGGGTGGCGGTGAGCGTCGACGGCGCGGCGCTGACCCACGCGGAACTCGGCGAGCAGGCCGCCCGGGTGGCGGGCTGGCTGGCCGGACGAGTGCAGCCCGGGGACCGGGTGCTGCTGGCGGCCGCCTCCAGCCTCGGTTTCGTGCGCTGCTACCTGGGCGCGCTGCGGGCCGGCGCCGTCGTGGTCCTGGCCAACCCGGCTTATACGGCCGCCGAGCTCGGGCACCTGGCCGCCGACTCCGGCGCGGTGCTGGCCCTCGCCGATGCCGAGCCCGCTCGCCGGCTGGCCGGGCTGGCCCAGGCACCGCCCACGGTGGACGTCACGGTCCTGCCCGACGCCGGCGTCGCGGCCGGGTCCGGGCGGTCGGACGTCCTGCCCGGGCCGCAGGACACCGCGCTGCTCGCCTACACCTCGGGCACGACCGGCAAGCCCAAGGGCGTCCCGCTGACCCACGGCCAGCTCGCGGTCTCGATCCGGTCGGCCATGGCCGCGTGGCGCTGGCAGGAGGACGACGTGCTGGTGCACGCGCTTCCGCTGTATCACCAGCACGGGCTGGGCGGGGTGCACGCGGCGCTGATCGCGGGCGGCACGGCGCACGTCCGGTCCCGCTTCAGCCCAGGCGACCTGATCCAGGCGGCGCGCCAGCACCGCGCTAGCGTGCTGTTCGCGGTGCCCACCATCTACCAGGCTCTGCTGGACGCCGACGTGCCCGCCGCCTCGCTGCGGGACCTGCGGGTGGCCGTGTGCGGGTCCGCCCCGCTGAGCCCCGCCCTGGCCGGGCGGCTGCCCAGCCTGCTCGGGCGCCTGCCGCTGGTCAGGTACGGCACAACCGAGAGCGGCCTGGACGTGTCCAATCCACTCGGCGACCCGCGCGGCGACACGGTAGGCGTGCCGCTGCCCGGCGTGCTGGCCCGGATCCGGCCCGCTGACGGCGTCCCAGAGCCCGGGTTCGGGACGGACGGCGAGATCCAGCTGCGCGGCCCGCAGGTGTTCACCGGGTACTGGGGTGACGACGCCGCCACCCAGGACTCGTTCACCGCGGACGGGTGGTTCCGCACCGGGGACATCGGGGCCGTGGACCCGGCCACCGGGCACCTGGTGATCCGGGGCCGGACCAAGGAGATGATCATTACCGGCGGGCTGAACGTCTACCCGCGTGAGGTCGAGCTGGCCCTGGAGCAGCACCCAGGCGTGGCCGAGGCGGCCGTGGCCGGCCGCCCGCACGAGCGCTGGGGCGAGCAGGTGACGGCCTGGGTGGTGCTGCGCGACGGGCACGGCTTCGACGAGGCCGCGCTCATCGCGCACGCCCGGACGCTGCTGGCCTCCTACAAGTGCCCTAAGCAGGTGTTCCAGACCGGATCCCTGCCGCGGAACCACCTCGGGAAGATCGTCCGCAGCGCGCTGGGCTGAGCCTCCCGGTCTGCCAGGCCACCCGCCGGCCTGTCAGATCATGTCCGCCGAGTCCTGCCTGATGCCGTACTTGGCCGCGACCGGATTCCACACGTCGACGAACGATTGCTTGGCAGCATCGGCCGTCTCGCTGGCGCTGTACGCGGCGCTGTAGGCGCTGGACTGGCTGGACGGCGTGCAGCCGTCTGCCTGCTGCTGCTGGGCCCAGGTCAGGAAATCCTTGTCGGCGGTCAGGGAGCTGCTCAGCGCGGCCATCAGCTCCGACTTCACCGCCGCACCGCTGCGGGAGCGCCGAGGTCGCCAGGGCCGACGCCCGGCCGTACTCGCTGCTGCGCTGGTTGACCACACCCTGAAGCTGGCTGATCGCGCCGGACAGGTCGCTGCACGCCTCGACCTGTCCGACCGCGTTATTCAGCGTCGTCCGGGCCGCCGCGCTGGAGGTCAGGACCGTGCCCAGGGCGGCGGCCTGCTGGGAGTGCCCGGGCCGCGGGCGAGGCGGACGCGGAAGCGGTGGGCGACGCGGAGGCCGAGAGGCGGAGCGGAGGTGGGCGGAGCGGAGGTGGGCGGTGCGGACGTGGCCGGGCTGGAGGCCGCCGTCGGCTGGCGAGTGGGCTGGCTGGACAGCGCCACGCCGGAGGCGATGGCGGCCGCCGCGATGACCACCGCCGCGCCGATCAACACCGGCTTGAGCACCCGCGAGCGCCCCGGCCGGCTCTCGTCCTCGGCTCCGTCGCTGGCCAGTAGCCCAGCGAGCCCGGCTTCTTCCTCGGCTCTGGCGGCGGCCGGAGCCGTGCGGAACAGCCCGAGGGGATCTGGCCTCTCCGCTGGCCACCCGTGGCCGGTGACGGCATGACTGGCGACGTAGCCGGCACTTCGGCACGGCCTGGGCTGCCGCAGCAGCCCAGCCTGCCCCGGCAGCGGGGGCTGGCGCTGCAGCAGGGGCTGGCGCGGCAGCAGGGGCTGGCGCGGTAGCTGGATCTGCCCGGGTAGCTGGATCTGCCACGACAGGCTGCTCGAGGGTCGGCGCCTCGGAGGCGGCCAGCACGGATCCGGCGGCCGCCCGGGCCCGGATCGCCGGCCGTGGGCCGGGCGCCCGGCCCGGCCCGGCGAGGCCAGGCCGGCCTGGCTCGTGCGGATCCGGTGTTCGCAGGTCAACCGACTGCAGGCCCAGGGCGGCCCGCAGTTCGTCCGCGAACGCGCCGCAGCTCGGGTACCGGTCGGCCTGACGCTTGGCCAGCGCCCTACCCAGCACCCGGTCCACCGCCTCGGGCAGGTCACGCCGGGCGTGAAGCCGCCGGCGCGGGCGCGTAAAGCTGCGCATACATCAGGGTCAGGCCCTGATCCTGGCCGAACGGCGGCGACCCGCACAGCAGCTCGAACCCGGTGCAGGCCAGTGAGTACTGGTCTGTCCGGCTGTCGATGTCGACGCCTTCGATCTGTTCCGGCGCGACGTAATCGAGCGTCCCCACCAGCTGCCCGGTGGCGATGGCCTGATCGGGTGAGAACGCGCGGCTCATCCCGAAGTCGGCGAGGTAGGCGTGGCCCGACTCCACGCCATCATCGCTCCGGCCCGAAGGTGCCTGCCGCGGCCGGGACGTCCGCCTCCAGCAAGATGTTGGCGGGCTTGACGTCCCGGTGGATCAGGCCGTTCGCGTGCGCCGCGTCCAGTGCCGCCGCGACCTGGGCGATGACCAGCCAGGCGTAGCCGAACGGAAGCGGCCCCAGCCGGTTGAGCATGGACCGCGCGTCCCCGCCGCGGACGTAGCGCATGGCGGCGAAAAGCGTCTGGTCCGCCTGCTCGGCCTCGTAGACGGGCAGGATGTTCGGATGCCCGACCGCCGCGGCGGCCCTGGACTCGCGCATCATCCTGGCCCGGAAGCTCTCGTCGCGGGCGAGTTCGGCGTGCTAGCAGCTTGAGCGCGACCTGGCGGTCCCAGCGCTGGTCCTCGGCCAGGTAGACGGTAGCCATGCTGCCCTGGCCGATATACCTCACCAGCTGGTAATCGGCAATCCTGGCGGGTAGCCGCAACCCGGCCCGCACCGGATCCGGCGCGCCTTGCTCCGGGCTGTCCAGCTCATGACCTCCGCTCGCCGATATCGCCACGATAATGACATATCAGCGCGCCTGCCCGGGCAACAGTCATTGGGACCGCAGACGATATTTGGCAGACGGGTGGACGGGCTCGATCTTCCCCGCTATTGATATTTGGTATACCATCCCGCCACCAGAGCGGCGAGCCGCCGGCAGCCGGGCCGGGAAGCCAGGCCGGGACGGCCGGCCGGGTGCTGTAGCGGGACGGAAGGGGTTGCGGTGGATCTGCGTCTAGACGACAAGGTCGCCCTCGTGACGGGAGCCAGCAAGGGCATCGGCCGCACCGTGGCCGAGTTCCTGGCCGGTGAGGGCTGCGACGTGGTCATCACCGCACGCACCGCTGGCCCACTGGAAGCCGCCGCGGAGAAGATCGCCGGCAGACCGGCCGGGTAGTGCTACCGCTGGCCGGCGACATGAGCAAGACCGTGGACGTGCAGCGCTGCGTGGACGCCACCCTGGAGCGGTTCGGCCGGATCGACATCCTGGTCACCTGCGCGGGCAGCTCCCCCGGTGGCCTGCTCGAAGACCTGACCGAAGAGCAGTGGATGTCGAGCCTCAACCTCAAGTTCATGGGTTACGTGCGGTCGGTGCGGGCGGTCATCGGCCACATGCGGCAGCGGGGCGAGGGCGCGATCGTCCTGGTGGTGGGCAACGACGGCCTCAAGCCCAGCTACTGGGAGATGACGGCCGGGGTGGCCAACGCCGCGGACATCAACTTCGCCTCGTCCGTGGCCGAACAGTATGGCCGGTACGGGGTCCGCATCAACACCGTCAACCCCGGTCCGGTGAACACCGATCGCTGGGACGGGCTGGAGAAGGCCTTCGCGCGTGACAAGGGCGTGACCCAGGACCGCGCGCACGAGCTGGCCCAGCAGTCGATCCCCTTCGGCCGCATCTGCGAGCCGGAAGAAGTGGCGGCCCTGGTCACCTTCCTGGCCTCACCGCGGGCCAGCTTCATCAATGGCGCCCACATACCCGTGGACGGCGCGCAGCGCAAGGCGATCATGGACTCGTGAGGGAGGCTGGCCATGGCGGAGACTACCGGCGCCACCGACCTGCGACCGTTGCAGGTCGAGGCGAATGGCATCAACGTCATCAGCGAGAGCGAGCGCAAGGGCCATCCGCGTGACCTGTTCTGGCCCTGGTTCGCCGCGAACATTTCGGTCCTCGGGCTGAGCTACGGCTCGTTCGAGCTCGGCTTCGGTATCTCGTTCTGGCAGGCACTTATCGTCGGCGTGGTCGGGATCGTGCTGTCCTTCCTGGCCTGCGGGTTCATCGCGCTGGCGGGAAAACGGGGCTCGGCCCCGACCCTGGTCCTGAGCCGGGCCGCGTTCGGGGTCAACGGCAATAAGCTGCCTTCGGTCATCTCCTGGCTGCTCACGGTGGGCTGGGAGACGGTGCTCGTCGTCCTGGCCACCCTGGCCACGGCGACCGTGTTCCAGCGGCTGGGCTGGGGCGGCGGCAACGGGACCAAGGTGGTGGCGCTGATCGTGGTGGTCGCGCTGACCATCTTCGGCGGCGTCATGGGCTTCGACCTGATCATGCGCATGCAGACCTGGATCACCATCGTGACCGGGGTCTTCACCGTGGTGTTCATCGTGCTGGTCGCAGACAAGATCCACTGGTCGTCGGTGTCCGCCATCAAGGGCGGCTCGACCCAGGAGCTGATCGGCGCGCTGGTGTTCACCATGACCGGCTTCGGCCTGGGCTGGGTCAACTGCGCCGCCGACTACTCCCGCTACCTGCCGCGGCGCTCCTCCAGCGGCGGCGTCGTCTGGTGGACCACCTTCTCGGCCTCGGTGGCGCCGGTGTTCCTGCTGGTCTTCGGCCTGCTGCTGGCCGGTTCGTCGACCAGCCTGAACAAGGCCATCGGGGCGGACCCGATCGGCGCGCTCACCACCTTGCTGCCGACCTGGTACCTAGTGCCGTTCGCCATCGTGGCCGTCCTCGGCCTGATCGGCGGCTCGGTGCTCGACATCTACTCCTCCGGGCTGGCGCTGCTCACCCTGGGCGTGCGGATCCCCCGCTACGCGGCCGCCCTGGTTGACGGCGTGGTGATGACGGCAGGCACCATCTACGTGGTCTTCTTCGCGGACAACTTCATCGGGCAGTTCGAGGGGTTCCTGGTCACGCTGGGCGTGCCGATCGCCGCCTGGTGCGGGATCATGCTGGCTGACATCGCCCTCCGCAGGCGGGACTATGCCGAGTCCGAGCTGTACACCCCGTCCGGGCGGTACGGCGATGTGCGCTGGATCCCGGTCCTGACGACCCTGGTGGCCACCGGGATCGGCTGGGGCCTGGTAACCAACAGCTCGGCGAGCTGGCTGACCTGGCAGGGCTACCTGCTCGGCCCGTTCGGCCTCGGCGGGAAGACGGGCGCCTGGGCCTATGCCAACCTGGGTGTGCTCGTGGCGCTGGCCATCGGGTTTGTCGTCACCGCGCTGTTCAGCCGGTCCACGGTCCGGGCCGAAGAAGCGGTGCCGATCGCGGCACCGGCCACCGCCCAGGCCTGAGTTCGCGGTTGCGTCACAACGCCGGATTATTAGCGCATCGGCAATCTTGTCCGGCTGAGGCCTTCTTTAGTCCCTTACGTGACGTTTACCCTGCCAGTATGGGGATGCCGGATCGGGGCCGAGATCCGCTGGCTCAGCGGTATGCCGCCGCGGCCCGGCGCCGCCGGCGACGGCGCCGTATCCGGGCTGGGATGCTGTGGCTGCTGACCTGCGTCACCACGATGGCCCTGGTCGTCATCGCCTTGTATGTGAAGCAGATCTCGCGCGAGCCGACGGTGGCCCGCCCGGCTGCGCTGTCCGCCAAAACGGGACCCATTACGATCCGCGCTGCCAGCGTGGCGCCTCGTGTGAGCCGCACGGCCGAGCCATCGCCGGCCGCCTCACAACCCCAGGTGAGCGACCCCACGTCCGGTATGGCTTACCAGCTGCTCGCCGCGCCCTGGCGGAGTGGCTGCCCGGGCACGCTGAACACGCCGATGTTCAGCTGGACGGCGGGCGAGAACGCGGTGGCCGGGCATGTGCTCATCGACGGGTCCAGCATCACCTGGCACGGTAACGCCTGCTCCGGTGTGCTGCAGCAGCAATTCTCCTACACTGGGCCCGGCGATCTCCAGGCCACGGCGACCAGCCTGCTCGGCGCGCTCGACCCCGCCTACTACGCCGGGGTGCAGCATTACATCAGCGTGCAGTCCAGCTCGGGCACCCAGGTCAGCGGTCATCAAGCCTGGCAGATCAGCTTCACGGTCAATTACTCCGGCGGTACCAGCCAGGGCATGACCTGGGGCAGCGAACTCGGCGCCGTGGTGGTCGTGGACCGGGGGACGGGCAAGGAGCCCGCCGTGTTCTACGTTTCGGTACCGGTGAACCTCGGGACAAACCAGGTCAGCACGCTCATCAGCTCCCTGCACATGTTCTAGGTGGGGCCGGCTCGGTACCGTGTAGGAATGGCCGCCAACCCGCCGGGCGAGAACATCGAGGTCCCGACGCCGGCGGACGCCTCGCGGATCCTGGGTGAGATCACCCCGGTCACCCGTCGATCGCGCCAGCTGGCGCGCGACGTCACCATGGGCCGCCCGCTGCTCGCCTGGGGTCTGGCCTGGATCGCCGGGTCGGTGCTGTTCCAGTTTGCGCCGAGCCCGGCCGGCGCCATCGGTGGGCTGCTGGCCTGCGCCGCGGCGATCACTGTCAATCTGCTGGTGCGCCCGCGCGAGGTCCGCCGAAGTACCGAGCGCAGGTTCGGGCTGGGCTGGTTTGTTCTGATGGCCACGTCGCCGTTGCTCGTGGCAGTGGCAGCGCCGAACAACGCCAAGGTCACGGCGGTGTTCCTGGGCAGCTTGTGGGCGGTGGGCATGTTGCTGTACGGCATCGGGGTGCGGGACCTGCCGCTGGCTGCGATCGGCCTGGCCATCGTGCTGGTGGCCGCCGCCACCCGGATCGCGGTACCGGTCCAGTCGATGATAATCGTCGGCCTCACCGGCGGCCTGGCCATGGCGACCGTTGGCGGCTGGCGGATGCGGTGGAAGCGATGACTGACCCCAGCGTCGCGCTATCCGAACTGGCTGGCTTGCTGGCCAGCCCGCTCGATCCGGTGCTAACCGACCCGACCCGGCTGCGCATCCAGGCTGCGCTGCACGCGCAACCCGACGGCACCGCCGTGAGCTTCACGATCTTGCGCAAGGCCCTGACGCTGACCGACGGCAACCTCGGCACGCATGTCCGGGTCCTGCTCGACGCGGGCTTCGTCAGCACCGACGAGAGCTGGCGGGGCAAGCGGCGCACCACCCTCTACCGCGCCACCAGCGCGGGCCGGGCCGCGTTCGACGCCCACGTCCAGGCGCTGAACGCCATCATCCAGGCGTCGGCCAGCTCGCCCCCGCCGGACGGAGGCGGCCGGAAGGAGTAGCGCACGGCCGCAAGGACTAGCGCTCTGTGCCTGGGCGAGCTGAGCTGGCGCTCCCGCTAGGAGACCTTGTTGACCGGGGATGGGCGGGCGGTCAGCTGATCTGCCTGCACCCGCGGCGCACGACGGACCCGCCCCACCGACTTCGCCAGCCGGGTGCTGCGCTCGATGGCCTCGATGGCTACTTCCCCCATGACGAAGGCCTTGGCGTCCCAGGGCGCGTCGCGCATGCCCGCGAGCCGCCGCCACAGGCTCATCCCCGACGGCTCAAAGGTGTACCTGGGAAAAATGCGGTGCGGGATCCCGGACAGCGGCCGGCTCGGCGATCCCGCGGAACCGTCACGGATCCACCGGGCCAGGCCATCGTACAAGTCCACCCGTGCGTTCAGCGTCGCCTCGGCCGCACCCCAGTATCGGGGATTGAAGTCAACGAACCGGAACTCACCGCCCTCATCCAAGACGAAATCGAACGACGCCAGCCCGGTCCAGCCGAGCTGCTTGCAGATCGACTCGGCGTGCGCCAGCAACCGCGAGAGGTGCGGCTCGCCGGTGGAGCATAGCTCGTAGGCGTAGCCGGTCAGCTCAGGCCACATGATCGTCTTCTCGCCGGCATAGAAGTGCACCGCCTCGCCCTGCACGAACAGGCCGCCGGCGATGAACGTCGGCCCAGTGTAGAAGCGCTGCGCCGTCACCGAGAGGTCCCACGAAGCGAATCGCTCGAACGCCTCGACGACCTTCTCGGCGGTACGGCACAGCGCCACGCCGTAGCTCCCGACGGACTGTCCCGACTTAACCACCAGGGGCAGGCCCGCCGCGATTGCCGCATCGCAGTCGGCGCGGCTTTCCAGCGGCATGGCCTCTGGAACCGGCACGCCCCAGGTGGCCGCCTCCTGCAGCAACAGAGCCCGGTCCAGCAGCATCGGCTGGATCTCGGGGCCCACATCGGGCAAGCACAGCCGCTGGATGTCCTCTGGCTGGTCCCAAAGCCAGTACAGGGCCTGCTCGCTGCAGGGGATCACGCAGACCGGCCCGATGGTGTCCACCATCGCCCGGAAGGCGTCAGAACTTCCGGGGTCCAGCGGCTGCTCGATAAACGACTGGTACGGGTAGCCCAGCCTCAGGTAACGCGGCCGTCGCAGGGCCGGTGTGAAGGCGTGCACACCCAGCCCTCGCTTGGCCAGCTGGTAGGCGAGGTAGTCGACGCTCCGCCACGTCGTGTCGACCAGGATGACATCCGGTCTCCCGCCCGGGTCCCTTGATCCGTCCAACGCCACAAATGCCTCCCGTGTACGCAGCTCCGCAACTGCCCCCCAAGTACGCGGAGTTTATAGCTGCGCCGGGCCAGCCTGAGTGAGAATAGGGATTTTTCTGTGAATACTCTGTGAGACCCCTGGCAACCTGACAGCAGGGGACGTATCAGGGCCAGACGTATCAGGGCCAGCGGAAGCCGCTCCGGATTATCAAGCCAGGAACGGCCTGGCCCGACAAGCCATCGTCATGGCTGAGTGGGGGGAATACCTTGCCGTACATGTACGGTCGCCGACCGCCAAAGAATGCACCCGCGCTGAAGTTCAAGAGCATACTGGCCAGCACGGCCCCGGCCTATCCGCCACAGGAGGACTACCTCGGCAAGCTGAGCGGCTGGAAGATGCTCGGCAACGACGCCGCCGGTGACTGCAACGCCGTCACCTGGGCCAACATGCGCCGCCTGGTCACGGCGACGCTGACGACGGAGAATTACCCGAGCCAGGACGAGGTGTGGCAGTTCTACCAGACCCAGAACCCAGGCTTCGACCCGGCTGGCACGAAGGACACCAACGGGCCTGGCAGTGGCGATGACCAGGGCATGGACATCCAGACCGGCCTGGAATACCTGCACAAGAACGGTGGCCCCGACGGCGTGCAGGCTGTCGCGTTCGCCAAGGTCGACCACACCGACGTCGACGAGGTCAAGGCGGCCCTGGCCATCTTCGGCGGTCTGTGGCTGGGCATCGTGGTACTGCGCGCGAACCAGGAGGAGTTCAAACAGGGCCAGGCTTGGACCGACGTCACGGGATCCCCGATCGACGGCGGCCACGCCATCCTGGGTGGCGGCTACAACACCAGCGACATCAAGTTCATCACCTGGGCCCAGGAGACCGAGTTCGCCAAGTCGTTCTGGGACGGCACGGTACATGCCACCCCGCTGGTCGAGGAGGCATGGGTGGTCATCTGGCCGGAGCACCTCGGCACGGCTGCGTTCGAGCAGGGCGTGGATCAGGCCCAGCTGGCCGCCGACTACCAGGCGCTGACCGGCCAGCCGCTGGTGCTCCAGAGTTAGGGACGCACGCCGCGGCGGCCAAACCGCTGCGTCGGCTCCTCATACCACGGCCCGTCCGGGATCGGCGATCCTCCGGACGGGCCGTGGTGCATCCTGCCAGCCGCAGCGGCCCCCGTCAGCTAGTCGCGGCGGCGGTAGTAGAGGTGGATCAGGCTGTAACACAGCCCCGCCACGATCGCCACGATGGCGTAGGCGATACCGGGCGCGTGCAGCAGGGCGATGATGCCAAAGGCTGCGCCGGCCGTCACGCTGATCGCGGCCCATGGCGCGGAGGATCTTCCCTGACGCTCCTCAGGGCGTGGCTCAGTATCCATTAATACTCTATATCACAGAGCATTGGGGCACGAGAGGATCAATGTGCGGGATTGCACCACCGCCGCCGCGCCGGTTACACCACGTGAGACACGTCTGGAAGACCTGAGGGCACAAATTCATGATCACGAAGGCTTTGGGTCGCCACAGGGGGCCAAAAGCCTTCGGGATCATGAAGAGCAAGAGACAGGAGCGTCAACTCTCCGCGATTTCAGTGACGGAGCGTAGCGGCGGACGATGAGCAACTACAACGCAGCCAGGACGGCGAGGCAGCCAGACACAGAGGCAGCCGGACAGCGAGGCAGCCAGGACGGCGAGGCAGCCGGACACAGAGGCAGCCAGACACAGAGGCAGCCGGACAGCGAGGCAGCCGCTTGAGTGATCAGGGGCGAAGCGGAGGGTGGACCACTGACCTCTGGTCAGCTCGCCTGGGCGATGGTGACGTCGCCGCCTTCGCCGTCGACGGTGATCGTGTGGCTGGATGAGCCGGACGGCACCGACACGGTAGAGTTCCCGCCGCCGGCGGACTCGCTGACGGCGTAGCGGGTGGAACCGGGTGGCAGTAGCAAGGTGACGTTTCCCCCGGCGCTGGTGACGTCCACCCGGCCCGGAACCTTGGTGAACACCAGGGTGACGTCGCCGCCGCCGGAGTCGACGGTGGTGGCCGCCGCGGTCAGATCATTGCCGGTGACGTTGCCGCCGGCGGTGCTGAACTTCGCGATGCCACCGAGGTTGCTGGCGGTCAGGTCGCCGCCGCTTGTGGTTACGTCGGCGAGACCGCCGCCGCCGGAAAGCGTCACGTTGCCGCCCCCGCTGGACAAGGTGGCGTCGGTGCCACCGGAAACCTGCATGTCCCCGCCCTGACTGGACAGGTTGACGCCGGTCCCGGCCGGGACGGCCAGGTTGGCGCTGAGCTGGCAGGTGCCGGTCGGGATAGCGCAGCCCAGCTTGACATCGGTGCCTGCGGGCCCGTTGTCGACGGAGAACTTCGGCCGGACCAGGCTGTACTGGACTTTCCCGGTGAACCGGGCGGTGCTGCCGCCGCTCTGGCTCTGGCTCAGGGTGACGTCACCGCCGCCGAAGGACGCCATCACCTGCCCGTTGACCAGCGGGATGCTGCCGGTAACCGGGAAGCTGGCCGTGCCGAACGTAGAGATGAGAGAGAAGCCGTTCCAGGCGATGACGAGCAGGATGACCGGCACGCCGAAAGCGAGCAGGATCCGGCGGCCCGGCGTCATCCGCAGCGACACCGGGCTTTGCGGATAGTGCCTGGCGCCGGGCGCGGGCAGGGTGGTCATGATGGTTCCCCATTCATCAGGTACTTCAGTCATCCGGTGCCGAGATAGCGCAGCACAGCCAGCACGCGACGGTGGTCGCGGTCGCCGGGCGCCAGCCCCAGCTTGGTGAAGATGTTGTTGATGTGCTTTTCGACCGCACCGCCGCCGACGACGAGCGCCTGGGCGATGGCGGAGTTGGACCGTCCCTCGGCCATCAGCGCCAGCACCTCGCGCTCGCGCGGGGTGAGCTCGCCCAGCGGGTGGTGGCTGCGGGCAAGCAGTTGCGCGACGACTTCGGGGTCGAGCGCGCTGCCGCCGCTGGCCACCCGGTCGAGCGCGTCGAGGAAGTCGGCCACGTCCGCGACCCGGTCCTTGAGCAGGTAACCGACCCCGTGTGGGCGGCCGGAGATCAGTTCGGTGGCGTACCGCTCCTCCACCCACTGGGACAGCACGAGCACGCCGGTGTCCGGCCACCGGTCCCGGACGACCAGGGCCGCGCGCAGCCCCTCGTCGGTGAAGGTGGGCGGCATCCGCACGTCGACCACGACCGCGTCCGGGCGCTGGGCATCGACCGCGCGCAGGAACTTCTCGCCGTCCCCCTCGGCCGCCGCGACCTCATGCCCGGCCTCGGTGAGCAGCCGGGTCAGGCCCTCACGCAGCAGCACCGAGTCCTCGGCGATCACTACCCGCATGGCAACTCCGCGGCGATGATCGTCGGGCCACCGGACGGGGATTCCACCGTGAGCCGCCCATCCACACCGGAGACCCGGTCGGCCAGCCCGGACAGGCCCGGGCTGTTCACGTCGGCGCCGCCGATACCGTCGTCGCTGATCATGACGTTCAGCGTGCCTGGATACCCGTGACCTTCCACCACCACCTTGGCGTGATGCGCCCGGGAGTGCTTGGCCACGTTGGTCAGCGCCTCGGCCACCACGAAGTAGGCGACGGCCTCGACCGCGGCCCGGGGCCGTACCGGCACGTCCACCTGCACGTCGACCGGCACCGGGCACAGCGCGGCGACGCCGGACAGGGCGGCGTCCAGCCCGCGTTCGGTCAGCACCGGCGGGTGCACGCCGCGGACCAGGTTGCGCAGCTCGCTGAGCGCCTCCTTGGCCTGGGAGTGGGCCTGGTCGACTAGTACCCGGGCGGCGTCCGGGTCGTCGGCGAACCGGGCCTTGGCCCGGCCAAGTTCCATGGCCAGCGCCACCAGCCGCTGCTGGGCACCGTCGTGCAGGTCACGTTCGATCCGGCGCCGTTCGGCCTCGGCTGCGTCCACCACCCGCTCGCGGCTGATCTCCAGCTCGCTGACCCGGGCGGCCAGGTCGCTGCGCGGGCCGAGCAGCCGGCGAGACAGGGCCACGTCCATCACCGCGAACCCGCGGGCCAGCTGGGGCGCAGCCAGCAGCAGGACCACGCCGAGGACCACCGAGGTAACCATGGTGGGCGTGCCCCGTAGCACGGTGTCGCCGAACTCCGGGCCGCCGCTGGGCAGGTACTTGCTGTAGAGCGGCAGGCCCAGCGTGACCAGGGCTGCGGACCAGGCCGCGATGGTGACCGTCAGCGCGAGCGAGCTGATGGTCAGGCGCCAGAAACCGTACCCGATGGGCCCCCAGGTCGCCCGTTCGGTAAAAGTCCGCCACCTCGGGACGATGCCCCACCGGTACCCGGCCCGCCCTTCGCGTGGCCAAGCCGGGATGCGCACTCCTAGCATGAACGCCAGCCGGGCCCGCTCGGCGTGGGCAAACCAGTCGGCGGCCCGCAGGGTGAGGCCGAGGATGGGCAGGCCGATCAGCGCGACCACGATCAGGCTGACGCCGGTGCTCAGGCCGGTGACGACGACTATGAAGATGATGAGCCCGATGAAGGTGCCCACCAGATGGCTGATCGTGGCCAGCCAGCTGCGGGCCGAGACCAGATCGCGGACGAGGAACATGACTCCGACGCTATGGCACGGTCCGTGGGGTTGCCTATCATCCCGACCCCCCAGATGGCGGTGAGGCTAACCCCACCCCGCCTCCGTCGGGCCGCACCATGGCCCGCGGCCCGGTCATCATCAAGCCTTGGGGAGCATGACGAGAAAACGGCCCGGACGGGCCCCCATCGTGGAACGAGTGGCCGCCTGGTCCGCTCGGCATCGCAAGACCGCCGTGTTCGGCTGGCTGCTGCTGGTCGCGGTGGCGGTGGTGATCGGGCAGCAGCTCGGCACCAGCAACGTCAATAGCTACGACCCCGGCCAGGCAGGTCAGGCCGAACGGGTCCTGAACCGGCCCGTGGTCCAGCAGCCGGACAGCGAGAGCGTCCTGGTCCAGGGCCGTCCCGGCCAGAGCTACGGCCATGACCCCGAAATGCAGCAGGCGGTGCGCCAGGTCGTCACCGCGCTGCGGGCACTCCCCCGCTCCGCTACGGACATCCAGTCCCCACTCGGCACCGGTAGCTCGGCCGGCGGGGGCCTGGTCAGCGGGAACTCGGCGCTGGTCACCTTCAACGTGGCCGGGAACCCGGATAACGACGACCAGGCCGTGGTCCCGGCCCTGAACGCGGTGGCCGCCGTCCAGGCCCACCACCCCGGGCTGAAGGTCGAGGAGGCCGGCGAGGCCAGCGTGGACCGGGCCACCGGCAACATCACCGGCCAGGACTTTCACCGGGCCGAGATCACGTCGGTCCCGGTGTCGCTGGTGCTGCTGCTGATCGTGTTCGGCGCGCTGATCGCGGCCGGTATCCCGCTGCTGCTGGCGGGCACGGCGGTGATCTCGGCGATCTCGCTGCTGGCCATCCCGGGCCGCTGGCTGCCCATCGACAGCACCACCTCCTCGATCGTGCTGCTGGTCGGGATGGCGGTCGGCATCGATTATTCGCTGTTCTACCTGCGCCGGACCCGGGAGGAACGGGCGGCCGGGCACGACACGCGTGAGGCGCTGCGGATCGCGGCCGGCACGTCGGGCCGGGCGATCCTGGTCTCCGGCGTCACCGTGATGATCGCGATGGCCGGGCTGTTCCTGACCGGCATCGACGTGTTCTCCGGTGTGGCTGTGGGCACGATCTTGGTCGTCGGCGTGGCCATGCTCGGCTCGCTGACCTTCCTGCCCGCGATCTTGTCCATGCTCGGCCCGTGGACCGACCGGGGCCGGATCCCGTGGCTGGGCAAACGGCGGACCGCGGCCCGCGACTCACGGTTCTGGGGTCTGCTGGCCCGGGCGGTGGTGCGCCGGCCGCTGATCTGGGGCGGGGTCGCCACGGCCGCGCTGCTGGCCCTGGCGGTGCCGGTGCTGTCCTTGCACCTGGAGGACCCGGGCATCCACGACCTGCCGTCGAACGTTCCGGTGGTGCGCAGCCTGGTCGACATCTCCCAGGCTTTCCCGGGCGGCCCCGAGCCGGCCGAGGTGGTCGTGACCGGCCAGGATCTGGGCGGCAAGCAGGTCAGCCAGGCCGTGGCCTCCCTGCACGCGCAGGTGGCGGCCAGCCACGGCGCGCTGCGGGAACCGATCACGACCGCGATGTTCGGCCATGGCCAGGTGCTGGTGGTGTCGGTGCCGCTAGCCGGAGACGGGACGGACGGCGTATCGAACAACGCGCTGGCCGCGTTGCGCGACCACGCGCTGCCCGCCGCGTTCGGCAAGGTGCCGGGGATCAGCTACGCGGTGGCCGGCCTGACCGCGGGCAACCACGACTTCGACGCCCAGCTGGCCCGGACGGTGCCGTGGGTGTTCGTCTTCGTGCTGGGGCTGGCCTTCGTGCTGCTGATGGTCAGCTTCCGCTCGGTCTGGATTCCGGCGCTGTCGATCGGGCTGAACGTCTTGTCGGTGGGGGCTGCCTACGGCCTGATGGTGCTGATCTTCCAGGACGGCCACCTGCAGGGACCACTCGGGTTCACCGCCTACGGCGGGATCACCCCGTGGCTGCCGCTGTTCATGTTCGTGCTGCTATTCGGCCTGAGTATGGACTACCACGTGTTCATCCTGAGCCGGATCAGGGAGCTGCGGCAGTCCGGCATGTCCGCGCGGGAGGCCATCACGGCTGGCATCGGGCGCAGCGCGGGCGTGGTGACCAGCGCCGCGGCCATCATGGTGGCGGTGTTCTCGATCTTCGCCACGCTGTCGGTGATCGAGTTCAAGATCTTCGGGGTGGCCATGGCGGCGGCGGTGCTGATCGACGCCACCGTCGTCCGCGGGGTGCTGCTCCCGGCCGGGCTGGCCCTGCTAGGTGACAGAGCCTGGTCCCGGCCGGGGCGCCACCAGCCTCAGGTGTTGACCGGGAATCCCAGGTTGACGCCGCCGTGGCTCGGGTCGAGCCAGCGGGACGTGACCACCTTGCCGCGGGTGTAGAAGTGCACGCCTTCGGTGCCGTGCACGTGGGTGTCGCCGAAGAGCGAGGACTTCCAGCCGCCGAAGGAGTAGTACGCCATCGGGACCGGGATCGGCACGTTCACCCCGACCATGCCGATCTCGGCCTCGGACACGAACCGCCGGGCTGCTCCCCCGTCGCTGGTGAACACGGCCACGCCGTTGCCGTAGGGGCTGTCGTTGACCATCTGCACCGCGGCGTCGTAGGTCGGGGCGCGCAGCACCGACAGCACCGGGCCGAAGATCTCCTCGGTGTAGCAGCTCATCTGCGTGCTCACGTGATCCAGCACGCTCGGGCCAAGCCAGAAGCCCTCACCGCCTCCGCCGGAAATCGGGTGGGTCCGCCCGTCCACGGCCAGTGTGGCGCCCTCGCGGACGCCGCTGTCCAGGTAGGAGGCCACCTTGTCCCGGTGCGGCCCGGTGACCAGCGGCCCCATCTCGGACTTGGCGTCCGTGCCGGGCCCGACCTGCAGTTTCGCGACCCGGTCCTTGATCTTCGCGACCAGCTCGTCGCCGACGGGGTCGATGGCCACCAGTGCGGAGACGGCCATGCAGCGCTCCCCGGCCGAACCGAACCCGGCCGACACAGCCGCGTCGGCGGCCAGGTCGAGGTCGGCGTCGGGCAGCACCACCATGTGGTTCTTGGCTCCGCCCAGAGCCTGCACCCGCTTGCCTGCCGCGGTGCCGTTCTCGTACACGTACCGGGCGATGGGAGTCGATCCGACGAAGCTGACCGCCGAGATCCCGGGGTGGCCCAGGATGGCATCCACCGCCACCTTGTCACCCTGGACCACGTTGAACACTCCGTCCGGCAGCCCGGCCTCGGCCCATAGCGAGGCCAGCAGCAGGGAGGCCGACGGGTCCTTCTCCGAGGGCTTGAGGATGAACGTGTTCCCGCAGGCGATGGCGATGGGGAACATCCACATCGGCACCATGGCCGGGAAGTTGAACGGGGTGATACCCGCGACCACGCCGACCGGTTGCCGGATCGAGTAGGAGTCGACGCCGGTGGAGACGTTCTCCGAGAACCCGCCCTTGAGCAGGTGCGGGATACCGCAGGCGAAGTCGACGACCTCCATGCCGCGGGCCACCTCGCCGGCCGCGTCCGAGGCGACCTTGCCGTGCTCGGCGGTGATCGCAGCGGCCAGCTCGGTGGTGTTCTTCTTGACCAGCTCACGGAAGTCGAACAGCACCGAGGCCCGCTTGGCCAGGGAGATCCGCTTCCAGGTCGCCAGCGCATCGGCGGCCGCGGCCACGGCCGCGTCGACCTCGGCCGCGGAGGCGAAGTCCACCTGACCGCTGACCTGCCCGGTCGCCGGGTCGTAGATGTCGCCCTGCCGCTCGGCCTGGCCGTCCCAGGTCTTGCCGCCGATCCAGTGGGTGACGTGCTTGGAGCTCACTTAGCCGCCTCTTCGTTGACTGCGTTCAGGGCGTCGGTCAGGATCTGCAGGCCCTCCCGGGCCTCGGCCTCGCTCAGCGTGAGCGGCGGCGCCATCCGCAGGGTGTGACCGTACAGGCCACCCTTGCCGACCAGCAGGCCGCGCTCCTTGGTCGCCTCGAGCATCCGGCCGGCCAGGGGCGGGCTCGGCTTGTTCGTCGCCGGGTCGACCAGGTCGACCGCGAACATCAGGCCCTTGCCGCGGACCTCACCGACGATAGCGGTGTCCTTTGCCGCTTCCTTCAGGCCGTCGATGATGATCCGGCCGGTGACAGCCGCGTTGCGCTGCAGGTCGTGGGAGAGCACATAGTCCAGGGTGGCGTTGCCCGCCGCCGTGGCGACCGGGTTGCCGCCGAACGTGGAGATGCCGTTGCCCCGGATCCCGTCCAGCAGGTCGCCGCGGGCTACCACGCCGCCGATGGCGAAGCCGTTACCGAGGCCCTTGGCGAACGTCATCGCGTCCGGGGTAATGCCATGCGCACCGATCCCCCAGAAATGTTCGCCGGTGCGACCCCAGCCGGTCTGCACCTCATCGGAGATGAACAAGATGCCATGCTCGTCCAGGACTTCCTTGTACGCCGCGAACAGGCCGTCGGGTGCCATGGTGAACCCGCCCACGCCCTGCACCGGTTCGGCCAGCAGGCAGGCCACGTCGGCCGGGTGGATGCCCCCGGCGAGCAGCGCCCGCAGGTCCTCGACGCAGGCCTTGATGTAGTCCGCGTCGGACAGGCCGGCGTAGGCGGCCAGCTGCCGGTCGGCGCCATGCAGGTAATGAGTGCCGAACGGGCTGTGGCTCGACATCTTCCAGGCCGCGTTGCCCGTCACGCTGACGGCGCCGAACGACCGGCCGTGATAGCTGCCGCGCATGGCCAGGACCTCGCCGGCCTTGCGCTCGGTGAGCGCGGCCAGCAGCGCGACCTCGTTGGCCTCGGTACCGGAGTTGGTGAAGAACACCTTGGCGTTCTCGATCCCGGACAGCTTGGCGATCTTGGTGGCCAGCTCGACCTGGCCGCGGAGCAAGTACAGCGTCGAGGTGTGCACGACGCCGCTGCCGATCTGGCGCTCGACCGCCTCACGCACCTCGGGCACGTCGTAGCCGAGCATGTTGGTCAAGATGCCGGCGAAGAAGTCCAGGTACCCGCGGCCCTGGGCGTCGGTGACCCGGCAGCCCTTGCCGCTGACGATCTCGATTGGCTCGTCGTAGTAGATCCCGACCCAGTTGGGGATGACCGCGCGATGGCGGGCGAGAAGCTCAGACATGCTCCCCATCTTTCTCCGTGGCCAGCGCTTTTGGGCCCGACGTCATGTAAGAAATTTGCAGGCTAGATTTACACTTTGTCTGTGTTCCTATCAGTTGGGCTTCCGACCGTTGGCGACCTGCTCGGCCTGGACGTGGTCCGCCAGGGCAGCCCGCAGGTGATCGCGGGCGCCGATGGGCTCGGCGCCAGGGTGCGCTGGGTTCATGTGCTGGAGCTGGCCGATGCCGCGCACCTCCTGCAGGGCGGGGAGTTCGTGCTGACCACCGGGGTGGCCCTGCCGGCCGAGCCCGGACTGCTGGCCCGGTACGCCACCGACCTGGCCGCCGCCGGGGTGAGCGCGCTGGCCGTGGAGCTCGGCCGCCGCTATGTCGGGTCGCTCCCGCCGGTTCTGGTGCAGGCGGCGGCCGGCAGCGGGCTGACGTTGATCGCCTTCGAGCGGGAAGTCCCGTTTGTGGAGATCACCGAGGCGGTGCACGCCCGGATCATCGACGCCCAGCTGGATGAGCTGCGGGCTTCGGAGCGGCTGCACGAGGTCTTCACCGAGCTGTCCGTGGCGGGCGCCTCCCCCGACGAGGTGGTGCGGCAGGCCGCGGTCCTGGCCGGGCGGCCGGTGATCCTGGCCGACCTGTCGCACCGGGTCCTGGCCTGCGAGCCGGGCAGCGCCGACCCCGCGCGGCTGCTGGCCGGGTTCGCGCAGCGCAGCCGGGCTCTGGGCAGCCAAGCAGTCGGCGCTAGTTCAGGACGGACACTTTTCGACGAGGCCTCGGGCTGGCTGTACACGCCCGTCGGGGCGCGGGGTGAGGACTGGGGCCGGGTGATCCTGGTCTGCGATGGCCCGCCAGCCGGCACCGATACCGTGCTGATCGAGCGGGCCGCGACCACGCTGGCCCTGGGCCGGCTCCTCACCCGGCACCGGGAGAGCCTGGACCGGCAGGCCCACCGCACGCTGATCACCGGCATCATCAACCAGGCGCACGCCGACCCGGCCGAGGCGGCCGTGCGGGCCCGGGCGCTGGGGGTGCCGGTGGACGGACGCCAGCTCATCGGGGTGGTGCTCCGGCTGGGCGATCCGTCCGGGGACGACGCCGTCCGGGGAGTGCTGGGCGTCTCGGCGCACGCCCTGGTGCTCGACGCGGCTGACGTCGTGGCCGCCGCCTGCCGGGCCGAGCGGGTTCCCTCCCTGGTCGGGACGCTGGACGACGCCCGGGCCGGCGCGATGCTCTCACTGAGCCCGCGCGCCGACCCGGACCGGGTGCTGGCCGGCCTGGCCGGGCGGATCGCGGAGCGGCTCGGGGCCTTCCCGGCCGGGCCGGTCATCGGGGCCGGCGCGGTGGCCGGCTCGATCAGGGACGTGCGCCGGTCGTTCCTCGAGGCAACCCAGGTCGCGGACGTGGCGGCCGAACGTCCCGATGCCTGGGGCCCGGCGGACCGTCCGCCGTTCTTCCGCTTGGCCGACCTGCGGCTACGCGGCCTGCTGCGCCTGCTGCGCGACGACCCGCGGGTGCAGACGTTCGTGGAGCGGGAACTCGGACCGCTGCTTGCCGCCGAGCCCGACTCCTCGCCGCTGGACTCTTCGCTGCTCGGCGTGCTCGCCGCCTACCTCGCCGCGGGCGGCAACAAGGCGGAGGCAGCCAAGAGGTCACACCTAGCCCGGCCGACGTTCTACGACCGGCTCCGGCGGATCGAGCGGATCCTGGGCACCGATCTGAGTTCGGCCGAGTCCCGCACGTCGCTGCACGTGGCGCTGCTCGCCCTGGAGGCATCCCGCCGGTTAGCCAGGCGTCTCCCCGGTTTTTCCTGAGTGCTAGTCCTTGTCCTCCGGGGTGCCCTGAGCCGCGGCGGATACCTGCTGCCACTGTGCCCACGAGGCGAGACGGGCTCCGTAGTCCGCGACCGCGATGCGCAGCGGAGCCTCGCCGAGGAACAGCCGGAGCGGCGGGTTATCGCTGTCCACCAGCGTCAGGATCGCCTCGCGGGTGGCCACCGGGTTGCCGGGGGCAGGGAATCGCGTCGCCCGGGCACGCGTCGCGTCCTCCCGTGTCTGGTCGTAGGCAGGGAGCGGCGTCGAGTGCTTGGCCGAGGACCCGGACCAGTCCGTTGAATAGCCAGCGGGCTCGACCAGCGTGACCTTGATGCCGAACCTGGCGACCTCCTGCGACAGGCTCTGGCTGAATCCTTCCAGCGCCCATTTCGAGGCGTGGTAGGCGCCGGTGCTGATGAACGCCGAGATGCCGCCGATCGAGGAGACCTGGATGATGTGCCCGCTGCCCTGCTCGCGCATGTACGGCAGCGCCGCCTGGGTTACCCAGAGCACCCCGAGCACGTTCGTCTCCAGCTGGGCCCGGATCTCGTCCTCGGTGACCTCTTCGACCATGCCAAAGTGCCCGTAGCCAGCGTTGTTCACGACGACGTCCAGCCGCCCGAAGTGATCGTGCGCCTGCCGTACCGCGGCGAAGGCCGCGTCCCGGTCGGTGACGTCCAGCTTGATCGGCAGGATCGCGTCACCGTACTTGGTGACCAGCTCGTCCAGGCTGGCCGTGTCGCGTGCGGTCGCCGCGACCTTGTCACCGCGGTCCAGGGCCGCGATTGCCCACTGGTGGCCAAAACCCCGCGACGTGCCGGTGATAAACCACGTCTTCATTCGAATGCCTCCAGCATTCTCGGCTGTCCTTGTCCGTAACGCATGAGCCAACCTCTTACCCGCGGGAGCGTATTCCGCACATGCCAGTACCGAACCATTACAGGTCGGCACAGGATCGCTATCGTCATTATTTTTGATTTTCTTTCTTCACAATTGACTCTGGGTGCTCTGCGGTAACTTTCCGGAGGCACTTTGTCGTCCCCTCGGAGTATGGTTTCGAATGTCAGCACGACGGTTGGAGGACCATATGCCGGGCTCGCCAGCTCGCGACTCTTCCGGGTGGAACCACGATCGTGCCCGGGATCCGGATGAGCCGGTGCCGACACCGGACTGGATGACCGAGCAGGAGTGGCGGGCCCGGTGCGCGGCCGAAGTGGACGAGGAGCCGCCGGAGTCCGAGGACGACTACTGGTTCGGTGGCGACGCCGGCGAGGTGATCGCCGAGGCCGAGCAGGCGGCCGCCGATGAGGCCGCGGCGGCGGCGCACATCGCGGAGATGGGCCAGACGGCGGCGATGGCGGCCGCGGGTTCGAGGAGGCGCGGCCCTGGGCAGCCGGGCTCCGCGAACCTGGTGGCCGGTGTCTACTCAGGCCCGGGCGGCGGATTCGGGACCGGGCAGGTCCTGGATACCGCCCCCGGTGGTGGTGCGCTTTTGACCTGCGCGGAGATAGCGGCCGGTGAGGATGGCCGGTTCACCGGCTGCAGCGATGACGAGCTGGCCGGGATCATTGCCGCGTCCGACCGGGCGGAGGCCTCTGCGGCCGGCTTGGAGCTGGCGGCGGTGGCGGCGCTGATCCGCCGGCGTCCCGCGGCGGGCTGCCGTCTTGAGGGTGAGGCCCAGATGCCCGCGGACTGGGATGAGTTCACCGAGCGGGAACTCGCCTCCCTGCTGGGGGAATCCCCGCACGCGATGGAGACCTTGCTGCAGCTGGCTCATGACCTGACGGTCAAGCTGCCCGGCACCATGCAGGCGCTGCGGTCTGGGCTGATCACGAAGGACAAGGCCCAGATCATCGCCAACGGCTGCCGTCCCCTGGACGCAGCCGAAGCCCGCGCGGCCGAGGCGATGGTGCTCGGCCGGGCGCCGGGTCTGACTCCGGGGAGCCTGCGCGCGGCGATCGGCCGCGCCGTCATGCAGGTGAATCCCGAGAAAGCAAAGAAGCGCCGCGAGGAGGCCAGGAAGGAGGCGCGGGTTGAGGTGTGGCCCGAGCCGTCCGGGAATGCCGCGGTCGAGGCGCACGAACTGCCCGTGGCCGAAGCGGCGGCGATCGACCAGCGGATCTCCTGGTGGGCCCGTCAGCTCAAGGTCGCGGGAGTGGAGGGCAGCACCGATCAGCTGCGCGCCCAGGCGTTCGCGGACCTGATGCTGGCCCGTGACTCCCGCCCCGGCCACACCGGGGAGCGGCCGCCCGCGGCCGGGTTCGCCGCCACCGCCACGTTGACCATTCCCGCCGCCACGGTCCTGGGCCTGGCCGACCGGCCCGGCGAGTTCGGCGTGATGGGCCCGGTCGACCCGTGGCTGGCCCGTGACCTCGCGTCGGCCGCGGCGCAGAACCCCCGGACCAGCTGGTGCGTGACGGTGACCGACAAGGACGGGCACGCCGTCGCCCACGGCTGTGCCAGACCTGAGCCCAGGAACCAGCGACGGCCCGGACCCGGCCAGCCCACCGCCACCGGGTTCAGCCTGACCCGGGAGGACCGGCGCGGCCCGCCCGGCGGGTATGGCAGCTGGCGGCTACGCACCCCCGGCCCCGGCCCGGACCTGATCCTGGACGTCGAACCGCTCACCACCGACCCGTGTGAGCACCGGCATCAGGCCCGCGGTCACGCCCCCGGCGTCACCCTGAAGCACCTGACCCGGATCCGGTACGCCACCTGCACCGCCCCGGCCTGCCGCCGCCCGGCCGCTCAGTGTGACTATGAGCACAACACCCCGTACGAAGCAGGCGGACGCACCTGTCTCTGCAACGGGGCGCCGAAGTGCCGGCATGATCATCGGCTGAAGCAGCACCCGCAGTGGCAGGTCGACCAGCGGCCGGACGGGACGTTCCGGTGGACGGCACCCTCGGGACGGAGCTACCTCACCGAGCCGACCCGGTACCCCGTCTAGCCGGCCAGCTCATCGCGACTGCGGGCTGGGCGTCGAGCACCTGCGCGGCACGCTGGACGACGGGGGGCTCGGTGCTCCACGGGAAGTTGATCCAGAGATCGGTGTGCTTCCACACATAGTCGCACTTGATCAGCGAGCGCGGCTTCTCGTAGATGACGGCCGAGCGGACGTCGTCGACATGGTCCTTGATGAAGGAGTAGACGAGCTCGATCGTGCGGCCGGAGTCGGCCACGTCGTCGGCGATCAGGACTTTCTTCTGCGAGAAGTCCACCGCACTCGGCACCGGCGGCAGCATGACCGGCATGTCCAGCGTGGTACCGACCCCGTCGTAGAACTCGACGTTCATCACATGCAGGTTCTTCACCGCCAGGGCATAGCCGAGCGATCCCGCCAGGAACAGCCCGCCGCGCGCGATCGACAGGATCAGGTCGGGCTCGAAGCCATCAGCCGCGATGGACTTCGCGAGATCGCGGGTCGCCTCGCCGAACCCTTGCCAGGTGAGAGTCTCGCGCTCCATTAGCCCATGGTGCCATGCGGCGTGGCGCATTCAGCGTCCGGCCGCCCCGCGGTGCTCTGCCGCCCCCGCGATGCTCCTGGATGATGTGACCCCTAACCAGTACGGGCCGGGCACCTCCGTACAGGGGGATGCCCGGCCCGCCGCTACCGGATCAGAAAGACGTTCGGGCCGGCGCTGAGGCCAGCCGACGAGCGCTTCTCAGTCGGTCAGGACTTTGCGTTCTTCAGCAGGCCGCGGATCCGCTCCTGGGGACGCTGCTGCTCGCCCTGCTGGGCGCCGAGCACGATCAGCGCGCCGGTGAGCACCGGGGTGGCCCACTGCAGGATCCGCAGCCGCTGCTGGATGCTGGCCACGTTGTCGGGGGTGGCTTCGCCAGGAGTGGTGCCGCCTTCGGTATAGGTGTCGTTTCCGGTGGTCTTGGCCAGTTTCGCGCCGAGCATCCCGCTGTAGGCGGTGGTGCCGAGCGCGGCGACCGTCAGTGCGGTCTTGATGGCGGTGTTGGCACCGACGCCGGACTGATTGCGGACCCGGTCGCGATGGGCCAGCAGCAGACCGATCCCGCCCGCCAGATGCGCACCGATCGCCGCCGCGGAGAACGGCGCCCACCGGGCCCAGCCCGACGACGCGATCTTCGTCCGCTCGAGCGGGTTGCTGACGTCCTTCGACGCCCCGTTCAGGGCAACGGCGCCCATCAGGGATCCGCCGAACCATGCCGCGGCACCTAGGTCATGCAGGGACCGGACGGTCGTGTTGCGATTGCTGCTCATGAAACTCCTCATTGTGAAGTTGACGTTGGTTTTCTGCCAGGCGAAGGACGGAGGGCCCTCAGCGTGTTAGTCCGCTGCGGTGGCACCCGACGGATGAGCTCCGGCTCGGCGGCGTTGTGGATGCCCAGGAGGCGCAGCTGGCGGGCACCGGCCGGCCCAGCGGGGCCGGCTGGAGAAGGCCTGGGGTCAGAGCATCTTGCCGAGGCCGCCGAGCTGGCCGCTAAGGCTGCTGGGGTCGATGCCGTATTTGGAGAGCATCTCGGCATGCTGGGCGTTGTCCGTGTCGACCTTGCCGGGCAGCTCATTGCTGGCCTGGCCGGCCTGGTCGTTCTTGCCCTGGCTGCGCAGCAGCTGCAGGATCTGGTCCTTGTCGATGTTCATGTCCGGGGCTCCTTGGTTCGGTGCGGACCGCGGTGGCGGTCCTGGCGGCCCGCTCGTGGCGGGGCCGGCCCGGCCGTCCCAGGCCAGGCCGGCCCGGGACGGCATGGGACGGATTAGCGGGTGGTGCCGGTGGTGCCGTCGACGTTGGGGTCGTCGATCTGCTCCTTGCGGATGGTCTCGCTGACCTCGTGATCTTCGGTGACGGTCTCGGTGCCGAGACGGACACGCTCGACCGGGACGGTCTCCTTGGCCGTGACGGGACGCTCGGCGTGCAGCGTAACCTCGTGCTCTTCCTCGGTGATGTCGCTGCCGGAGGTGGCCTGGCCGCGGTTGGCGTCGGTGATCGGCTCCCGCTCGAGACGGACTTCCTCGTGGCTGACCGGGACGGTCTGGGTGACGTTCTCGGTCACGACGTACTTGCGCAGCCGGGCCCGGCCTACCTCGGCCTGCTCGGTGCCGACGTGCAGCCGCTCCTCCGAGCGGGTCATCGCGTCATCGGTGGTGGGCCCGGAGGTGTCATGGCCCTGTACGTCGTCCCGGCCGGACAGGTCCTGGCGGGTGTCACCCGCGTATTCCTGGCCCTGGTCCTGGACGGAGGTGTCCTGCCCGTTGCCGCCGAGGTACCCGTCGTAGTAGGTGTACAGGGCCTCGTTCTCGGAGTCCTCAATGTGGCCGTCGGCCTCGACGCCGGGGGCGTCCTTCACCATGTCCTTGGAGACCGCGAGCCGCAGGTTATCCCCGTCGAAGCGGGATCCGTACAGCGGGGCGAAGCTCTCCTTGGTGCCGAACATGCCGGTGCTGATGGTGACCCACAGCGGCTGGCTGGTCTGGTCATCGACGTAGATCTGGGCGATCTTGCCGAGCTTCGCGCCGTCCGTGTCGATGGCGGTCTGGCCTTCGAGGTTTTGCAGGTCATTGGTGGTTGTCATACCCGTACTCCTTGTGCTGAGTTGTGCGCTGTCATGCCGGTCGGGTGGTACCGGGGGCGGGGTGACCGGGTGGACGCCCGCCCCCGGGGGTTAGATGGCCGGCGGCTATCTGGCCGCCGGCGATTTCGCGTTAGAGCGGGTGGGCGCCGGACCGCGCGCCGTTGCCGAGGGCCGCGCCGCCGTCACCGCCGGCATTGCTGGCGGCCATGTCCTTGGCCTGGCGGGCCTGGTCCTTCATGGAGGGGGCGTTGCGGGCCGACTCGGCGATCTTCGGCTTCTCCTCGTCGTACCTGTCGGCGACGGCTTCCCAGCGCCGGGACATGGTGCGGATACCGCCGCCGCCGACCGCGACCACGACCACGCCCACCAGGGCCGCGAGGGCGGCGTACAGGACGGCGTTAACCACGTTCGAGGCCACGTGCAGCTGGTCCAGCGCGGCGATGATCCCGAAGGCCAGGATCAGCCCGGAGACGACGTTCCCCAGCACCTTGGCGTAGGACACGCCAGACAGGCTGTTCTCGATCAGGGCCTTGGCCGCGGCGGCGACCGCCGAGGCGATAATCACGATGATGATCGCGACGAACACCAGCGGCAGGTACGCGATCACGGCGTGCAGGTACGCGCTGATCGGGTTGTTCCCGAACACCCCGAACGCGGTCGACAGCACGAACAGCATCAGCGCGTAATACACGATCTTGGCCAGGATGTCGGAGGCATCGTATTTGCTGCTCGCCAGCGCCTTCTTGATCCCACCGCGCTCCACGGCCTTGTCGAAGCCGACCCGGGTCAGTACGGCCGAGATCGCCTTCGTGATGATCTTCGCGATCAGCCACCCGATAACCAGGATAATCAGGAACACCACGAATTTGGGGACGAACGTCGCTACGTTCGCCCAGGCACTGGACACACCAGTGCCATAATTGATAGCTTCAGGCATAGACAAACTCCATTTACGGCATGAGGATGCCCGGCATTCACCGGTAATATGCGACAGCCGGCTTTCTCAGCGCGTCGCGGACATGATCTTGCTGGTAACCGCCGAAGCGGCGCTGGCCGTATCGGGCGACGAGCTAATCCTCAACCGCATGCTCGTTTTTCTCGCCCTCATTTTCCAGTCTGTCGGCTGCTCATCACCACATCGGCTCAAAGCGTTTGCGCCAACTATCGTGGTACCAGGGACGGTTCCGCTGGTCGGGTCCGCCGGTACAGCGGCGCGGCCGCCCTGGTAGCTCATACTCTGTTAGACACGGCCCGGCGATAAACGTCGCACATTATTTTTCCGGGACGCTGCGCGGACTTTTCCTGGCGTCCGCCGGCAACTTCTGCGCGGCGATCCGCAGGGATCCGCTGCCGGTTTCTGGAGCAGCTTCAACGCTAATACCATTTCGACGGCGCCAAATTATCACCCTGATATAAGAAACTCTACATCATCCTGGAGAAACGGTGATCATCATGTAGCCACCGGCGTTCTAGCTCACCTGGTAAGGCCATCCGGCCTGCGAGTTCGTCCGTGACAGGAAATCTTGCTAGTGGCGCCGCTGGCCACCATCATCCGGAAGAAAAGCGCACGGGCGCCAGCAGAAATTACCCACCCAGAAATTAAAATTACGTGCCCGCGGGAAGTTATCTGCGACATTTCTGGCCGGGCGGTGTCTCATGAGAGTCAGGGATGCCCGGACGCCGAGGCTGAACGGCCGGACACCTGCGCTCGGGACGGCCTCCTGACCGGACATCTCCGGGCATACCCATGGCGCGATGACCCGCTCGCAGCGATGACTTCACATCGGGCGGGATCTGCTCGAGGACAGGAATGAGCGTGATGAGGAATGCGGACGTTCATCGTCGCCATGGAATACCGCGGTGCCAGGCTCGGTGCCGGGGCTGGCGGCCGCCGGGTTCCGGTCTGCGAGCACGCTTACCATCTGGAGACCGCCACCCTGGCTGGGCATCTGCCCGGGGATTCACCCCGGGTGGGGTTCCCTGCCGCCCAACGCGGCTGGAACAGCCCGCCCCGGACCGCTCGCTGCGTCGGCTGCGACACCGCGGTCCAGGGCATTGTCCGCGAGCTGATCAGCGCCGCCGTTTCCGCCATCATCAGCCAGATTCCTGAGGCCGCCCCATGACCACGAGCGCTGATCGTGGGCCGCCGGCACACCGGGGCAGATCATGCTCACCGTCCTGGGGGCCTCGCGACCTTGCTGAGACAAGTTTGAGGGTGGCATACCGGGGCAGCGGGGCTGCCTACATCAGACTTTGCCATGCCGTCCCGGACCCCGGCGGCCCGTGGTCATCTGGCCGCGCTCGATGCCCTGGGAGTCCAAGCGGTGTCTCTCCTTTCCCATGCTGAGGGTGCATCGCACCCGCTTTCCCCCTCAGCCCCCCGTGGTAGTGATTACGCGGCGTTGTCGCGGCAGGTCCGGCAGGCAGGCTTGCTGGCGCCCCGGCCGCGCTACTACACATGGAAGGTCACGCTTACCGCTGCGGCAGTGGTGGCCGGCTGGTCCATGTTCGTGCTAGTCGGCGATTCGTGGTGGCAGCTTGGCGTCGCAGCTTTCCTGGCGATTGCCTTCGGCCAGGTCGGCTTCCTCGGCCACGACGCCGGGCACACGCAGGTCTTCCGTACCCGCCGGGCCAACTACCTACTCGGTATCATCTGCGGCAATCTCGGGATCGGGCTCAGCTACGGCTGGTGGACCGGCAAGCACAACCGCCATCACGCTCATCCCAACACTGAGGACGCCGACCCGGACATCATGATCGGGCCGCTGGCTTTCTCCAGCACCCGCGCGCAGGCCGGGCGCGGCGTGCAGCGGCTCCTGTTCCGTTACCAGGCGTACCTGCTGGTTCCCATGATGTTCCTCGAAGCGGGCAACCTGCACGCGGCCAGCATCGGGGCGCTGATACGGCGGGCCAGCAGGCGCGGAACGAGCCAGCAGGGAAGTGGCCGTCACTGGGTATGGGAGGCTGGGCTGCTCGCCGTCCATGTCGGCGGTTACCTCGTCGTCCTGTTCCTCGTGCTGTCGCCCGTCAAGGCCGTGGTTTTCATCCTGGTCCAGCAAGGGCTGTTCGGGTTCTATCTGGGCTGCTCCTTCGCGCCGAATCACAAGGGGATGCCGGTACTCGCCGCCGCAGACAAGACCGATTTCCTGCGCCGGCAGGTTCTCACCTCCCGCAATGTCCGGGGTGGCCGGCTCACCGATTTCGCCCTGGGAGGGCTGAACTACCAGATCGAGCACCACCTGTTTCCGTCCATGCCCAGGCCCAGCCTGCGGCGGGCCCAGCCCCTCATCGCGGCATTCTGCGCCGAGCACGGCCTGCCGTACTGCCAGGCCACATTGTTCGGCTCGTATGCTCAGGCCCTTCGGCACCTCAACGGGATCGGCAAGCTGACCCGTCCGGCTGCCCACGGCGCCTTACCTGCATCCACCGGTGACTGCAGGTAAGGCGGCCGCGAGTTTCGCCCGGGTCACTTATCGTCTTAGCGGGTGTCAGCGTCAGGGGCCTGGCCGCCAGGCCGAGGAACGAGCCCGAACCAGGGTTCAGCCTTTTGAGGTATTCCAGAAGCCCGGCTTAACGTCATGACGGAATTTGCAGCGTTTCGAATCCGCGATCCTTAGCTCACTTCGCGGGCCGGGCTCTGACTTGCTTCGCCGACCGCGTTCTTGTCGGCGTCCCGCGCCGCCTGCTCAACCCGGCTCCGGTAGCTCTCCCACCATGCCTGGTCGCCCGGCGCCATGTTGTCGTTTCCCTCGCGCAGGCCCGAGCCGCCGTCGATCAGCTCCCGGACTATGTCGGCCTGCCCGGCATGCCGGTCGGTCTCGGCGATCATGTGGACCAGGATCTTGTGCAGTGTCACCTCGCTCCGGTCTGCTGGCCACCAGGACACATGACCGATCGCGTCGAGCGGCAGCACACTGATCGTGGCGTCTGAGTGGTCCCAGGCGCGCCGGTACAGCCCAGTGATCTGCTCGCGTGACTCCCCCGCCGTCGCCCACATGTCCGCGTTGGGCTCCGCGTCGTCCTCCAGCCAGGGCAGTGGCTCGTCGTAGGGCCGGCCGAAGCAGTCCCCGAAATACCCGAATTCCACGCTCGCCAGGTGCTTGATCAATCCCAGCAGATTGGTGCCGGTGGGAACCATCGGGCGGCGGATGTTGTACTCCGAGAGCCCGTCGAGTTTCCACAGCACGGCCTCGCGGGCGTCCTGCAGGTAACGGTGAAGGTCAGCTTTCGGATCCGGTCCTGTCATGTCGACAGTCTGTCATTCCTCCCGCTAGGCCAGCCGGGGCGGGAAGCCTCCGGTCGCCACCGGCCCCCAGTGCTCGGGGGTGATCCGCAGCAGCGATTTGCCCTGCCGCACCATGGCCTGCCGGTAGTCGTCCCAGTCCGGATGCTCGCCGGAGATCGACCGGAAGTACTCCACCAGCGGCTCTACTGCCTCAGGTATATCGAGCACCTCGGCCGTGCCGTCTACCTGCACCCACGGTCCGCCGAAGTCGTCGGACAGCACCAGCACGCTGACCTGTTCCCGGGCGCGGGCGTTACGGGTCTTGGCGCGTTCGGGGTAGGTCGCGATCACGATCCGGCCCTGCGCGTCGACGCCGCTGGTGACCGGCGAGGCCTGGGGGCGCCCGTCGGCCCGCGCGGTGATCACGATGGCATGGTGCCGGGTGGACATGAACTCGGTCAGTTCGTCTCGTGAGACGGAGGTGTTAGTTGCGATCTGCGGGCTCACGCCACCACCGTAGCAATGCCGCTCCCCGCGATCACGCGCCCAGGGTCCGGCCGACGTGCATGATCCGGACGGTGTCCACAGTCACCTCGTACAGGACCCGGTACCCCTCCAGGCGCAGCCGGCGGAAGGCCGTCTTGCCAAGGGCGTTGCTAGCGGGTGGCCTGGGCTCATCCGCCAGGCCCGCGATGGCCTGGGCGATGACCACGGCCGCCTCGGGCTCGGCCGCCCGCAGCGACCGGTACGCCGTCATCGCCCCGGGCAGCCAGACGACGGCGAATGGGAACATAACCCGAGCGAGATCATGAACTCTTCGTGCGAGACGGCGGGCTCGTTCAGCGCCTTGATCGCCTCGCACATGGCGATATCCCGGGCCTCGCGGCCGTCGTTGAGGTCGTCAGCCGACACCAGGGCGGGACAGGCCGAAACAAGACCGGGAAAGGTGAGCGCCATAGCGGCACCCTACGCGGGGATCCGGGCGCCCGCAGGCCGACGCGCCGGATACGACCCGGGTGGGGCTCAGCGCAGCCCGGGTGGCAGCAGTTCGGCCGGGAAGTCCTGGTAGGCGACGGGAACCAGCCAGCGCCGGATGGCGGCCGTCCCGACCGACGTGGACGACGGCACGGTCGTCGCCGGCCAGGGGCCGCCGTGGTTCTGCGCCGCCACCACGGCCACGCCTGTCGGCCAGCCATTGC
Source organism: uncultured Actinomycetota bacterium (assembly GCA_963781225.1). Classification (GTDB taxonomy): domain Bacteria; phylum Actinomycetota; class Actinomycetes; order Streptosporangiales; family Streptosporangiaceae; genus Palsa-504. The sequence goes on along the minus strand of CAWAFD010000006.1, from coordinate 203,786 downwards.
ACACGACCCGGCCCGCGATCCGCTCCAGGACCGCGACGACCTGCCGGGCCAGCTCGATGTCGGCGGCCGAATCCGTGTCGACGTGCACCGTTCCCACCAGGTTGCCGGCCAGTGCGGCCAGCACCGGCAGCAGGTCCTCCACGCCCGGGTAGGTGATCACCAGCCCGGCCGGGCCGAACCGCTCCCGGGACAGGACCGCGAGGTCGGCGGCGAACTCCTTCAGCGAGATCTGGAACACCCGCGGCGTGGCGCCCCAGGGCCCGGGGCCGGGCTGGCCAGAGGCCAGGTCGGTGACACCGGCGTGGTCCGCCGCCTCCTCCACCGCGTCCTCAAAGCCGGCGAAAATCCGGCCGGTGAGCATCGGGCCGCCGGCTGAGGCGCCGGCGGCTTCTGAGATCGCGGTCAGCAGGCCGACGTCTTCGGGAACGAAGAGCAGACCGGGGTTGGTGCAGAACTGGCCCGCGCCGAGGGTCAGCGAGCCAACGTAACCGGTGGCGACGGCGGCGGGGCGGGAAAACGCGGCGCCGGGCAGCACCACCACGGGGTTGACCGAGCCGAGCTCGCCAAAGAACGGAATCGGCACCTGGCGCTCGGCGGCGATCTTGGCCAGGGCCAGGCCGCCCGTGGTCGACCCGGTAAAACCGGCCGCCCGGATGGCCGGGTGCCGGAGCAGCGTCAGCCCGGCCTCCACGCCGTGTATCAGGCCGAACGTCCCGGCCGGAGCCCCCGCCGACGCGAGTGCCCCGGTGACGATCTCCGCCGTCACGTCGGAGGTGACCGGGTGACCTTCATGCGCCTTCACCACGACCGGGCAGCCCGCGGCCAGCGCCGAGGCGGTGTCACCGCCGGCCACCGAGAACGCGAACGGGAAGTTAGACGCGGCAAACACGGCCACCGGGCCGACCGGCCGGTTGATCCGCCGCAGGTCGGGCGTGACCCCCTGAGCGGGGGTGATCGCCACGTCGGCGTACTCCCCGGCCCGCAGCACCGCCGCGAACATCCGCAGCTGCCCGGTGGTGCGAGCCACCTCGCCGGTGAGCCGCTCGCCGCCCAGCCCGGTCTCGGTGTCGGCGATCGCCGCGAGCTCGCCTGCGCGGGCGTCGAGCGCGTCGGCTACCGCTTCGAGCGCCGCGGCGCGGCCGGGCGCGGCCGCGTCGGAACCCCACGACGGGAAAGCAGCCACCGCGGCCGCGACGATCGCTCCGACCTCGGCGTCCGAGGTCTCGGGGACCGGCTCGCCGACAGGCTCGCCGGTACGCGGGTCAAACGCCTGAATCATTCGTACTCCTTCGTCGGTCCCCTGGTGAGGTTACTACCGGGGATCGGGGTCGGGATTGTGGCCGTGCCGGGCCAGGAAGCCGAAGTCGCACCCCTCGTTGGCCTGGGTGATGTTGTCGCTGAACAGGGCTCCGTAGCCGCGTTCGAACTTCGCCGGCGGGGGCTGCCACGCTTCACGACGCTCGGACAGAGCCCGCTGCGAAATATCCAGTGACAGCACCCGGGCTGCTACGTCCAGGGTAATCAGATCACCCGTCCGGACCAGAGCAAGCGGACCGCCGACGAACGATTCCGGGGCCACGTGCAGGACGCAGGCGCCGTAGCTGGTGCCGCTCATCCGGGCGTCGGAGATCCGCACCATGTCCCGGACGCCCTGGGCCAGCAGGTAGTCGGGGATCGGCAACTGGCCGTACTCCGGCATGCCGGGGCCGCCCTTCGGGCCGGCGTTGCGGAGCACCAGCACCGAGTCCGGGGTGATGTTCAGCGCCGGGTCGTTGATCCGCTCTTGCAGCTCGGTGTAAGTGTCGAAGACCACCGCGGGGCCGGTGTGCTTGACCAGGTGCGGCTCGGCGGCGATGTGCTTGATGACGGCGCCGTCCGGGGCCAGGTTGCCGCGCAGCACCGCCACCCCGCCCTCGGCGGCCAAGGCGGTGTCCGGGGTGCGGATGACATCGTCGTTGTAGACCGGGACGTCGGTGATGCCCGCGCCGAAGGTCTCGCCGGTGACCGTGATCCGGTCCAGGTGCAGCGCGCCGGGCACCTTGGCCAGCTGGCCGAGCAGCGCGCGCAGGCCGCCGGCAAAGTAGAAGTCCTCCATCAGGTACTGCCCGCTCGGCTTGATGTTGGCCAGCCAGGGCACCCGGCGGGAGATCGCGTCGAAGTCGTCCAGGCTCAGGTCGACCCCGGCCCGGCCGGCCATGGCGATCAGGTGGATGAGCGCGTTGGTCGACCCGCCCAGCGACAGCACGGTGGCGACCGCGTCCTCGAACGCCTCCCGGGTGAGGACCTGGTCCGGCGTCAGGCCCTCCCAGGCCATGCCCACGATGCGGCGCCCGGTCGCGGCGGCCATCCGGTAGTGGGCGGAGTCGACCGCGGGGATCGACGCCATACCGGGCAGGGTCATGCCAAGCGCCTCGGCGGCGGAGGTCATGGTGGAGGCGGTGCCCATGGTCATGCAATGACCGGGCGAGCGGGCGATGCCGCACTCCAGGTCGGCCAGCTCACACTCGCCGATCAGGCCGGCCCGGGCGTCGTCCCAGAATTTCCACACCGCGGTGCCGCTGCCGACCGGCTCGCCCCGGAAGTTGCCCCGCAGCATCGGGCCCGCGGTGACGTAGATGGCCGGGACGTTGGCGCTGGCCGCGCCCATGAGCAGCGCGGGTGTGGTCTTGTCGCAGCCGCCCATCAGCACCGCGCCGTCGGCCGGGTAGGAGCGCAGCAGCTCCTCGGTCTCCATGGCCAGCAGGTTCCGGTACATCATCGGGGTCGGCTTCTGGAAGGTCTCGCTGAGCGTCGCCACCGGCATCTCGACCGGGAAGCCGCCCGCTTCCAGGACGCCGCGCTTGACCTGCTCGGCCCGCTGGCGCAGGTGCATGTGGCAGGGGTTGATCTCGGACCAGGTGTTAAGGATGAGAATGATCGGTTTGCCGAGGTGCTCCTCGGCCTCCACGCCCAGCTGGCGCATCCGCGACCGGTGCCCGAATGCTCGCAGGCCCGATGTGCGCTCGCCGCCGAACCAGCGGTAGCTGCGCAGTTCCTCCGGCTTCTTGGTCACCGCAGGCCCCAGCCGGCCAGGATGACGCTGATCTCGTCCTTGACAGCAGCGGGCAGCAGCCGGCTCGGCGGGCGGACATCGGCCCGGCACAAGCCCAGCTGGGCCAGGGCCTCCTTGACCACGCTGACGTTGTCCGCGTTGGCGTCGGCCGCGCGGAGCTCCTCGAACCGGCGGATCGAGTCCCAGACCTTCATGGCGGCGCCGAAGTCACCGGCCCGCAGCGTCTCGAGCATGGACAGGGCCAGGGCCGGGCTGACATTGGCCAGGCCGGAGGTGAAGCCGTGTGCGCCGGACGCCCAGTAGCTGGGCGCGGTCAGCTCGGCCGCGCCGGCCAGCCAGGTGAACCTGTCGATTCCGGCATCCCTCGCCACGGCGGCAAACCTGGTGGAGTCCCGCAGGCCGTACTTGACGCCCACGACGTTCGGCGCCCGGTCGGCGAGCGCGGTGATGTCCGCGCCGGTGATGCGCTCATTTCTGACGTACAGGACCACACCCAGGTCGGGGACGGCGCCGGCGATGGCCGCGTTGTAGTCGACCCAGCCCTCCCGGGAGACATAGGGATGCACCGGCTGGTGGATCATGATCATCCGGGCGCCCTGGTCCTCGGCGTGCCGGGCCGCCTCGACCGCGGTGGCGATGTCGTGGCCCACGCCGGCCAGCAGCTCGATCTGATGCCCGCGGCCGCGGCTCGCCTTGGCCGCGGTCTCGACCACCTGACGTGCTTCGGCCTGGGTGAGGGCATAGAACTCACCGGTGTTCCCGTTCGGGGTGATGACCGTGATCCCGCCGTCGACGAGGCGCTCGGTCAGCGCGCCGTAGGTGTCCCAGTCCGGGCTCTGGTCGGCGTGGAACGGGGTCACTGGGACGACGACGACGGTGCCAAGGGCCTGGCGCAGTTCGTGCGCGGCGGCCGGGTTGAGGGTCATGCGTGCCTCTCCTGGGGGAAGTTGCGTTCGGTGAACGAGGCTATGTGGCTGCGGAGCAGGTCAGCAGCCTGCTGGGCGTGGCCGGATTCGGCCGCCGCCAGCACCGACCGGTGCTCGGCCGCCTCGTGTTCCCAGCTGGGGCTGGGCAGCCAGTCCGGTTCGTGCCGCCATGCGGCCACGCTGACCAGTGCGGTCTGATCGCGCAGGTCATCGAGCATCCGGACCAGCAGCGGGTTACCGCAGCCGGCGTAGAGCTCACGGTGAAAGTCGCGGTTGGCCAGGCTACGTTCGGCCTGGTCGCGGGCGGTGTCAGCCCGGGTCAGGGCAGCGCGAGCGGAGGTCCAGTCGTGCCCGGCCTGGACTCCGCGGGCCAGCGCCTCGGGCTCGAGCAGCAGCCGGGCGTCATAGACATGGCGGGCCAGGTCGTCGTCGACCACGCGGACGGCCGCGCCCTTGTACTGGTTCATCGAGACCAGGCCCGCGCCCGCCAGCGTCTTCAAGGCCTCGCGGACCGGGGTCTTGGACACGCCGAGCAACTCGGCCAGTTCGGTCTCCACCAAGGGCTGCCCAGGCCGGAGTTCGCCGGTGAGGATGGCATGCCTGATCGCCGCCAGCACGGCCACCGTACGGGACGGCATCGCTCCCGCTGCCCCCGTCAGGAAGGCCGCGCCCGGCGGGGTGGAGGGTCCGGGACTGGCGGGCATCTCAGCTCTTGGTGTGGGCATCTCTTGGCGTGCACATCTCGTATCACGTATCGCGTCTCATATATGACCTTGCTCGAAGCTTAAGTCGGTGCGTGTTGGGTGTCAACGGCTCTGGGGCTGCGGAAATGTCGGTGGGAGGTGATGTGATGGTGCCATGGAGACGTTCACGCTGAAGCCGCAGGGGCCGTTCTCGCTGGCGGCCAGCATCAGGTTCCTCGAGGGATTCACGCCCGCTTCGTATTCCGGGGCGCCCGCGCCGGACGTGCTCGAGCTGGCGTTCCCGGTAGAGGGGAGCTGGCAGACCGCCGGGGTGCGGGTGACCGAGGACACCGCCGGGGTCAAGGCGGAGATCATCAGCCCTGAAGATCCCGGGCCTGAGCTGATCGCGGCCATCCGCGAGCAGCTGCGGCGGATCTTGTCACTAGACGTGGACGGCACGGATTTTCCGGCCGTGGGCGAGCGCGATCCGGTGGCCGGGGACATGCAGCGGCGGTATCCAGGCCTGCGGCCGATCGGGTTCTGGTCGCCGTACGAGGCTGCCGCCTGGACCATCATCGGGCACCGGATCCGCATCACCCAGGCGGCGGCGATCAAGGCGCGGATAGCGGAGCGGCTGGGTGAGCCGGTCAGGTTCGGCGATCGGGTGGTGCCCGCCTTCCCGGCGCCGCAGCGGCTGGCCGAGCTCGGCACCTTCCCCGGTCTGGCTGGCCGCAAGCCGGAATGGCTCCGGTCGGTGGCCCAGGCCGCCCTGGACGGCCAGCTCGACACGGCCCGGCTGCGGGCCATGCCGCACCAGGACGCGATGGCCGACCTGAAGCAGCTGCCGGGCATCGGGGACTTCTCCGCCGGGCTGATCCTGCTCCGCGGTGCGAGCGACCCCGACGCCGTGCCGGGCTCCGAACCCCGGCTGGCCCGGGCGGTGGCACTGGCCTACGGTCTGCCCGGCCCGGCCTCGCCGGAACAGATCCGCGAGATCAGCGAGAACTGGAAGCCGTACCGCACCTGGGTTACGGTGCTGATGCGGACGGCGCTGGAGGACGAGACCGGGGAGATCAGCGGGCGGCCCCCACGCGGGCGGCGGACACCGGATTAGCCGCGGCAGCCGCACAGGCCGCTCCCGGCGGCGACAGGTGAGGATATCTCACATCAGGCGGGCCAGCATCCCGCCGTCCACGACGACCGGGGAACCAGTCACGAAAGAAGCCTGTTCGGAGCAGAGGAACGCGACCACCCGCGCGACCTCATCCGGCTGGGCCATACGTCCGATCGCACCTGGCGCCGCCGAGACAACCACGCCGTCGCGGGCCATCTCGGCACCGTGCTGCGTGGACATCTCGGTGTCGACGCTGCCAACGACCAGAGCGTTCACCCGGATTCCATCGTCGTAATAATCCAGCGCCATCTGCCGGGTGAGCGAGAGCACCGCGCCCTTGCTCGCGGCATAGGCTGCCGCCCGCGGCACGCTGGCGAAGGCATGCACTGACGCGAAGTTCACGATGCTGCCGCCACCGGCCGTACGCAGATGCGGTATGACGGCCCGCGACATCAGGAAGATCGATTTCACGTTCACCGCCATGACGCGGTCCCACACGTCCTCAGGTGTGTCGTCGACGGCGTGGACGTCGAGGATGCCGGCGTTGTTGACCAGCACGTCGAGCCGGCCAAAGCGGCGCACCACCGACCCCACCGATGCCGACACCTTGTCCGCATCGCTGACGTCCACAACGAGGTGCATCCGGTCCCCGGAGTCAGCGACAGGCGCGGGTAGCACGTCGAACGTCGCAACCTGGAAGCCCGCCGCCTCGAGCGCCACCGCGGCGGCGGCTCCGATCCCGCGCGCGGCTCCCGTGACAATCGCGGCGCGGCGCGGCGGCTCAGGCGACATGCGCGGCGGTATCCGGGACGCAGGGCGCGCCAATTCGCAGCACTCGGCCGACGAAGTTAAGATCCACGACCGGGCCGCGGGCCGTTCATTTCCCATCCCATTTCAATCCATACGCGCGGCTTCCCCGCACGCGGGCTTACCGGTGATCTTCTTGACAAAGGCTAAATCGGCATAGGGCAGGTGAGTTGAGTCGGCTATTCAAGCAGGAACGACTTGGCCGTGTCGAGCTGGCTGGGCGTTATCTGCACGCTCGGCTCGGGCTCGGCCAGCGTGGGCCAGATACGCGTGTAAGCCCCCCGGATGTGTTCGCCGATCGCGTCGACCGCCCGCAACTCATCGCCCGCCTCAATCAAGCTCACGATGCGGGCATGGTTCTTTGCCATGTTCTGGCGCCAGCCAGGACCGGCCACGTTGCGCGAGAGCAGGAACCAGTAGACCTGCATCCGGATGTTCGACCAGCTCTGGTAGAGCCGGTCGTGATGGGCCGCTTTGAAGATGAAGTCGTGGAAATTCACATCCAGCCGCGCGGCCGCCTGCTCGGTGGTCTTGTGCCGCATCGCGATCTGCATCTCGGTAAGCGCGTCATTGAGCTGTTCGATGTCCTCTGGCTCGTGCCGCCGGATCGCCAGCCGGACGGCGAGCGACTCCAGCGCCGAGCGCAGGCTGTAGACCTCGCCGAGATCCTCCGGCGAGAACTCGACGACGTTCGCGCCACGGTGCCGCGACAGCCGCACCAACCCCTCGCGCTCGAGGATGAGGAAGGCATCGCGCACGGGCCCACGGCTTACTTCGAGCGACGCGGAGATCTCTTCCTCACGCAGGTGCTGGCCAGGTGAGAATTCGTCGTTGAATATAGCCTGGCGCAGCCGCTCGGCGACGACATCACCAAGTGAGGTCCGGGGAGCGGGACCGGCGACCAGCGATCGACGCGAGGAATCTTTCCCAGCCGCCCGCCGCGGCCCAGTCAGACCATCTCCCGTTTGCTCACCGGCTGCGCTAAAGCCGGGCTCGCGATAATTTATCATTAACGACAAACATACGATCATTCCGAGTGTGCTGTCCATTCGGACGCGCGACGCCTTATGCCCGTAACGCACCGGCGCCGCGCTGACCGTCAACAGCAATGCGCTTGCCACCCGGCTGGTGCCGGATGCGGACAGGAACGATGGACGAGCCGAACTCGATGCCGTCCGGACAGGACAGCAACCCACCACTGGTGCTGGCTGGAGCCGGTGCCATGGGCCGCGGACTCGCGGCCCTGCTGTCGGCGTCCGGTATACCGACGACCCTGTTCGCCCGGCCGCACACCGCTCGCGGCCTGATTGAGCATGGTGCGCTCGACCTGGACGGCGTGGCCGCCGGCCGGGTCCAGACCGTTGCCGGCCCGGGAGCGCCGGGCGTACTCGGAGTCATAGCCGATCCGGCCGAGTTCCCCGATGGGTGCGGCATCATGTTCGCCACCAAGGGGCCGCAGTTGGACGAGTGCGTCGCCATGGTCACCACAGGGCTGGCGGGCGCGGCACGCTCGGCGCGCTGGGTGGCCGGGCTGCAGAACGGCGTCCTCAAGGATGATGTGCTCGCCGCGGGGTTCGGGGCCAATGCGGTATTGCGCACGGTATCCACGCTCAACGCCCGGGTCGAGTCGGCCCGCCGCGTCGTGGTGTCCGGGTGGGGGCACACCTACGTCGGGGCGACCGGCGGCGAACCCGGCGACGCGGACCGGTTCGCAGCGGCGCTTGGCGCGGCTGGAGTGCCGGCCACCGCCCTGGTGGCCGAGCGGGCCGACGCGGTGATCTGGACGAAGTGTGTCAACGCGGTCGGTGTGTTCGGGGTGACCGCCCTGAGCCGGCTGCCGACGAATGTGGCGTTCGCCCAGCCTGAGCTCGTGGACGCGTACCTGTCACTCGCAGCCGAAGCCGCCGGCGTGGCGCAAGCGAACGGCATCGTGCTGGACGACTTCGAGGGCCTTCCGATGAACAGCCGGCTCTCAGCCGGGCGCCGGATCGCCGTCGCCACGATCGTCGCCGACACGGTGGCGCTCGGGCCGCAGGCCCCGTCGTACTCCTCGATGGCCCAGGATGTGATCGCAGGACGGCCGACCGAGGTGCATCAGGTGTTCGGTGACCTCGTGAACCGTGCGGCCGCAGCGGGAGTGTCGGTGCCCCTGATGCGGCTCGCCTACGCGCTGATCGCTGGCCAGGCGCCGACCTGAGCTGGCCGATGCCGCCTGGATCACCCGGTGACCGGACGGAACAGCAAGCCGGGCAGGACGGGCGGCTCCGGGTCGGGGTAGACGACCACCCGGCCGCCGGTCTGCACCTGCTCGGGCGCGACCCCGGCCCGCGCCATCACGCGCACACCTACGTCCAGGTCGACGAGCGCGACCGCGTACGGCACCAGTGAGGCGAACGCCTCCTCGGCCGGGCGGCGATTGATCGTCTTCGCGTAGACGGTGCCGGCGCCGTCGACCTCGTTCCAGCTGACCGCGGCCGCGCCACAGCGCAGGCAGCGCACACGCGAGGGGAACTGCACCTGTCCGCACTCATCGCACGTCTGCATGAGGATCACCCCCCGGGCCAGGCCGTCGCGATAAGGGTCAGCGTCCGGGTTGTACGGCCAGTCACTCATGGGCGGATCCCTTTCGCATGATCACGGTGGCCGAGCTGGAGAGGTTGCCGCCCGTGCCGTGGGCCAGCGCCACCTCAGCGCCGGCAACCTGCCGGTCGCCGCACTCGCCGCGCAGCTGCCGGACTGCCTCGATCAGCAGGAAGATGCCGAACCGGCCGGGATGGCAGTACGACATCCCACCGCCCGAGGTGTTGAGCGGGAACGCACCACCGGGCCTGATCCGGCCGCCCTCGACGAACGAGCCCGCCTCGCCGTCACCGCAGAACCCCAGCCCTTCCAGGGTGAGCAGGACCGTGCTCGTGAACGAATCGTAGATCTGGGTCACGTCGATGTCGGCCGGCGACAGGCCGGCCATGCGGAACGCGGCGGCACCGGAAACCCGGGAGCCCGTGCGGATCAGATCGTCGGATACCAGCACTACGCCGTGGCTGATGGCCGTGCCGAACCCCAGCACGGCCACGGGTTCCATGCGCAGGTCGCGCGCCCGTTCATGTGAGGTGAGTACGACGGCGCCTCCCCCGTCGGTAATCAGGCAGCAGTCACCGGTGCGGAGCGGGTCGCAGATGAGCGGCGTCGCCAGCACGTCCTCGATGGTCAGCGGCTTTCCGTAGCGGAAAGCCTTGGGGTTCATCGCCGCCCAGTGCCGCGAGGCGACAGCAACCTCGGCGAGTTGCTCCGAGGTCACCCCGAATTCCCACATGTAACGGTCGGTGGCCAGAGCGTATGGCCCGATGTCGGGCGAGAGCAGCCCGGTCGGGCGTTCATAGGTGTCGCGGAAGATGTAAGTCGGGTCGGGCCGCGTGGGCTGGGGGATGTGCCGGTCCTGCCGGGGCGTATTCGCATACGTGATGACCGCGGTCGTGCAAAGGCCGGCCGCGATCGCCGCGTCGGCACTCGCTACCTGGAACTCAAACGAACTGCCGCCGACGTCGGTGCTGTCCAGGTAGCGCGGGCGGATGCCGAGATAGTCGGCGAGTTCGAGGGCGGGTGACCAGCTCGGCATGCCGGCGGTGAACAACCCGTCCACATCGGCGAGTGTCAGTCCCGCCTCGCCAAGCGCGTCGAGGGTGGCCGAAGCCATCATCCGCAGCGGAGTCTGCCCGGTCACGGTGCCGAGTTCAGACTCGGCCACGCCGACGAAGCTGCTCACCGGTCGGTAGGTCATCTCGCTCCTCCACTGCCTTTGCGGGCGCCGGCTAATGACGCTTGTCGTGGTATCTCGGCCAGGCTGGCCAGGACCTCGGCGGTATGCTCGCCCAGCGCCGGCGCTCGCCACGGCGGTTCGGTGTCGGCTGTCCCCACCGAGACAATCGGCTTCGGCCGGCGCACCGGACCAAGGTCGGGCGTGTCCGCGGTGAGCACGGTGCCGTTGTGGACGACCTGAGGATCGACCAGGACATCGGAAACGGTGTTCACCGGCGCGCACGGCACGTCCACCGCCCGCAGCCGGTCGAGTACCTCGTCGCGGCGCAAATCGGCGCAGGCCCGGTTGAGGGCCGCGGTTACCTTGGTGTGGCTGCGCAGCCGTTCGATTCCGGTCGGGTAGCGGATCGCGAGCTCGCGGGCACCGACGGCCGAGCAGAGCGCCTCCCACTGCGCGTCAGTGATCGACGCGCACGCGAGCCAGCGCTCATCCGAGCCCCGGATGAAGTGGCCGACGCGCGGCGGGCGCCCGGCCAGCTCGGCGTCGATCGGTGCATCGGCGAAGGTGTGGTGCATCATCCCCTCGGGCCAGAGGAAGTTCACCGAGGAGTCCAGCATCGATAGCACGATGTCACTGCCCTCGCCGGTGCGCTCGCGCTGATACAGGGCAGCGAGCACGCCCTGCACGACGGCCAGCGCGGCGACCTTGTCCGGCAAGAACGTGCGCACGAACTGGGGCGAGTCGTTGCCGCCCTGCCCGGCTACCATCGACGACATCGCCTGGATGATCGGGTCGTAGACGCGGTCGGCCGCGCGCGGGCCGTCGTCGCCATAGCCGCGCACCGCGGCGGTAATCAACCGTGGGTTCTGGGCACGCAGCTTCGCGAAGTCCAGTCCCAAGCGGTTGGCGACGCCCGGACGGAAGTTCTCCATCGCCACGTCCGCGCTCGCACACAGCCGCCTGGCGGCGGCTAGATCGGCCGGCTTACGCAGGTCGAGCACCACGGATTTCTTGCCCCGGTTGAGGTTGAAGAAGTACGCGCTCACCTCGCGCCAGAACGGCGCCGACTTCCGCGACTCGTCGCCGGTCGGGCGCTCGACCTTGATCACCTCGGCACCCATCTCGGCCAGCAGCGTCGCTGCGTAAGGCACGGCGATCATCGAGCCGAACTCGACAACACGGATTCCCTCCAGCGGCAGCATTAACGCTCCTGCTCCGCCAAGGCCGCTCGTGCTGGGCCGGTTCGCGAGTTCGCCGGCACTGGTCAGTCCTCACCGTGGACTGTGATCCACCCCAGGAGGTCACCGACGCGGACCTCGGTGCCCACCTCCGCAACTGCGGTGAGCACACCGCTGACCGGAGCGGGCAGGTCGAGTACCGCCTTGTCGACATCGACTGCCACGAGGGGCTCGCCCGTGGCCACACTCGCACCCGAGTCCTTGTACCAGGCCGACACCTCACCCGACTCGGCGTCGCCCAGGGCGGGAAGCGCGATCTCGTGCCGTCCAGCCATCATTTCATCGCCAGAGCGTTGGACGGCGAACCGCTGCCACCGACCTTGTTCAGCGGCGCGGCCGCGAACAACCCCTCATAGACACCGTCACGGGTGCAGTCTTCAGCGAGCGCGTCGAGGTCGAACAGCTCGCCTATCGCGATACCGAGCAGCCCTATCAGCCGGAAGTGCAAGAACGTGTCGACCGACGTCATGTCGACCGGCAGCATCTCGAGCGCCGGGTTGTCTGTGGCGACCGCCGCGACGTGCTGATCCCACAGCCAGCGCGCGGTCGACTCGGCGGGCGACAGGCCTGGTGTCCCGATCTTGGTCACGTCACCAGCCGCGTATTGCCTGCCCTCGTCGTCGGCCGAGGCGTACCAGGTCAGCCAGCCGAACCGGATGAGCAGGATATCCCCGCCCCCGAGTGTGACTGCCTGGGCGGACAGGCAGCGCTCGAGTTCGTCGGCGTCGACGCCGTCGGCTTTGGTCTGGTCGAACGGCCGCCCGATCGATTCGCGATAACGGGCGAGGTCGGCCAGGACGAACCGGCCGGTGATCCCGCGCCGGGCCCAGTTGTCGATGCCGTTGCGGCTCCCCGGGCGCCCGGTGATGTCCTGCGAGCGGCAGCCGTTGTAGAAGCCGAATTCGGGGTGCCCAACATGGCACAGCGAATCCCACTGGCTCGAGCGCTGCGGGAAGAAGTCGTCGTAGACGTCGTCGGTCGACACGGCGTCCCGGCCGATCGTGTGCTTGAGCCCGCGGCGCCCGGACAGCGGCGGGTCGGGCTGCTCGAGATCGAGGTTGAGGGGAAACACCCGGCCCGTCCGGACTAGCCGGGCCGCGGCGAGCACCCGCTCCGGAGTGAGCAGGTTAATGGTGCCGACCTGGTCGTCGGCGCCAAATACTCCCCATGACGAACCGGGTGGCGCGCCCGCGACCGTGGGCAGATCCCGATAGGCCGGCAGGTCATCGAGCTGACGGGTCACGTCGTATCCTCCGCGGTGCTGGTGGTAGACGGCGAGAGCACGCCGCCGTGGGTTGCGTTCAGGGCTAGGTTGCCGCCATCAACCGGCAGCACGATGCCGTTGACCATCGCAGCGCCGGGCGACGCGAGGAACAGCGCCGCCCCGACGATCTCTTCGGCTTCCCCCATCCGGCCCATCGGGATTCCGCTGATCACATGGGCGACCGCGGCCCGGCCGGCCGGATCGGCCATGGCCGCCTGCCACCCGCGCGTGCGGAAATGGCACGGCGCGATCGAATTGACGCGGATGCCATAGCGGGCCCACTCGACCGCCAGCTCCCGGGTGAGCTGGATGACGCCGCTCTTGCTGACGTCGTACGCCATCGCGCCACCGCCGAGCGACGTGATGCCGCCGATCGAGCTGATGTTGACGATGCTGCCGCCCTGCCCGGCGGCGATCATCAAGCGGCCGGCGGCCTGCGCGCACAGGTAGCTACCGGTCAGGTTGACGGCCAGTGTCGCCTGCCAGTCCTGGAATGAATAGGTTTCTGGCGCCCCGGACGAGATCAGAGCGCCGGCGTTGTTCACCAGGACGTCCACCCCGCCGAAATGCTCGGCCGCAAGCGCGAACAGGGCCTCCACGTCCTGCATCGAGGTGACGTCTGTGCGGCAAGAGGCAATGTCGCCGGTGATGCCGCCGAGTTCCCGGGCGGTCTCGGCCAGGCCGTCCGCGTTGAGGTCCGCGATGAGGACACGGGCGCCCGCCCGGGCGAAGCCGGTCGCCATAGCCTGGCCGAGTCCTTCGGCGGCGCCGGTCACGATCACCCTCTTGCCGGCGCAGCCGAACAGTCCGGCCACGTAGCCTTGTGGATCTGTGCTCATCGCGTCCGGTCCCCTCGCTACCTTCTCGACCCGGTTACGGCGGTCTTGGTGACGGCAGCGACAACTCCGGCGGCGCCCGGCAGGTACATCGCCGCCATCGCTGCGCTCGCGTCCATGCCCATCGCCGGGACGGGTGGCGGCGTCACGGTGACAGGCGCGGCAAGCAGCCGGTCCCACGCCGTCGTCGTGACGCGGGCACAGATTTCGGTGGCGAGCCCGCACGACGGGTGATCGAAGTCCACGACGACGAGCCGTCCGGTCTTGCGGACCGACTCGGTCACGGTCGGCACGTCCCAGGGAGAGAGCGTGAGCAGGTCGACCACCTCTACCGAGATGCCAGCCTGCTCGAGCTCGGCGGCGGCCTGCTGGCAGAGCGCAGTCGTCGCGCCGATGCCCAGCAGCGTGGTGTCGGTGCCGCTGCGCACGACCCGCGCCCGCCCGAGCTCGGTGACGTAGTCGCCGTCGGGAACCTCAGCTTGGGTGCGCAGCAGCTTCAGGCTGTCGAAGATCACCACGGGGTCATCGGAGCGAATTGCCGCCGCGGTAAGGCCCTTGGCGGTGTACGCATCGGACGGTGCTACGCAGACCAAGCCAGGATAGTGACAGACGGCGGAGTAGCACTCGCCGAACGTCTTGACCGTGATCGGCATCTGCAGTTGGCCCGCGCTCAGGTAGTGAGCTCGGGCGATGCGGTTGGTCAGCTGGTCCCAGGCGACGGGCATCAGTTCGGTGAACATGACGTCGACCCACGGGCGGTACCCGTCGGCGGCCAGCCCGGCCGCCAGCCCGAGGAAACCGGCCTCCGAGATCGGGGTGTCGCGTACCCGCTCGGGTCCGAACTCTGCGATCAGGCCACGGGTTATCCCGAACGGCCCGCCCCAGGCATCGACGAAGCCGTCGCCGGCCCGGCCAGGCGCACCCGCCACGTCCTCACCGAGAACGATGACCGATGGGTCACGCGCCATTTCCTGGCGCAGCGCATCGTTGCACGCCCTCCAGTACTTGGTCCGGCTCATGCCATCACCGCCGATCGATCGATGGATCGGCGAACACCCCGTCGAGCAGGTCTGAGAGTGTGGCCTCGCGGCCGGTCCGGGCCCGCTCGAACGCGGCCACGCACCTCTCGCGCGCGTCGGATGTGATCGCGGCGAGAGCGCCTTCCTCGATGCCAGCATCTGTCGCGACCCGGCGCAGCAGCGAAATGGGGTCGCGGGCGAGCCACGACTCGAACTCGGCCTGCGTGCGGTAGCGGCGGTGCTGATCGCCGAAGTAGTGCCCCTCGTACCGGTACGTCCTCGCCTCGACCAGCGTCGGGCCGTCGCCGCGTACGGCCCGCTGCCGCGCCTCGCGGACGACGTCGTAGACCTCCAGTGCCGACTGACCGTCGACCGCGATCGAGCTGATGCCGTATGCCGCCCCGCGCTCCACGATTCGCCCGGCGGTCGCGTACTCGGTCGAGGTCGTCTGCGCATAGCCGTTGTTCTCGACCACGAAGACCACGGGCAGCGACCAGATGGCGGCGAGATTCACCGCCTCATGGAAGACGCCCTGGTTCACGCCGCCGTCGCCGACGAAGGCGACCGCTACGCGTTCGCGGCCCGACAGCTTCGCCGATAGCGCGAGACCGGTCGCCATGGGCAGGTTGCCGGCGACGATCTGAGTCCCGCCGAAGTACCCGACGTCGGGTTGCGCGACGTACATTTCGCCGGCCCGTCCGCGACAGGTCCCCTCGCCGCTGCCGTAGAGCTCGAGCGCCAGCCGGTCGAGATCGCATCCGGTCGCCACGGCGTGGCCGTGCGCACGGTGCGTGGACAGGACGCGGTCGCCGGGCGCGAGCGCCGCGCACACGCCGGCGGCGACCGCTTCCTGCCCCTGGTAGGGATGCCCGATGGGCTGCCCATCCTTGCTGGCGTACGCCACCAGGGTGGTCTCGAATTCGCGGCACAGTGACATTCGCGCAAACAAGTCAAGGACGAGTGCGGTGTCAACCGGCATCCATACTCACCGTTTCACGTATACGGGCATCGGCGGCGCAGCGTGACGTCACGCGACAAGCAGCGCGCTCGCACGCAAACTAGCTCTAATCGCAACGTAACGCCCCACCCACAACAACGTCAAGCGTTGACAATTTACGATTTACCCGCTCCTTGTCGTGGTCTGACGACATCGCCGACATCAGCGCCGAGCCGGTATGACGCGATCAGCGGGACGGCGCTCACCACCGCCACAACGAGGAATGCGGACCGAAACGGGCCGGCCCCATGGGCCGCCGACCAGTGCAGCGCCGGCCCCGCCTGCAATCCGATCGCGGCGACGGCGACACCCAGCCCGGCCGCCAACTGGCCGATCGTCGCGCCGAGCGTGTTCGCCGCGGAAAGCTCGGACCGGGGGACCTCGGCGTAGGCGATCGTGTTCAGGCAGGTAAAGCCGACCGAGCGGGCGGCTCCGCTCGCCGTGATCAGCGCGATCAGCAGCCAGGTCGGCGTCTGTGGCGTGACGAATGCGATCGCCGCGATGGTTGCCGTCAGGACGGTAGTACTCCCCCGCAGCACCGCCCGGAATCCCCATCGGCGCAGCATCGACGTTGTTACGGCCTTGATGGCGAGGTTGCCGACGAAGACCCACAGTGCGATCGACCCCGCCCGCACCGCAGACCAGCCCCACGCCTCCTGGAACATCAGCGGTAGCAGGAACGGCACGGCGCTAACCGCCATCCGGAACAGACCGCCACTGGCGAAGGCGATCCGCATCGAACCGATCCGCAGCACGCGCACGTCGAGCAGCGGATGCCGCACGCGGCGCAGATGCGCCACCGCGAACACCAGCGCGACCAGGGACGCGCACCCGGTACTCGCGGCGGTGACCCAGCTCACCGATCCGGTAGACAGGGACGCCGACGTCCAGGTGAGCAAGCCCAGGCCGACACCGGTCCATCCGAAGCCGGCCAGGTCGAGATCAGGCGGCCGCGTCCCGGTGCCGCGGTCGAGCAGCCAGAAGCCGGTGACCAGCACGGCGGCGCCGATGGGGACGTTGATGAGAAAGATCCAGCGCCAGCTCGCATAGGTCGCAAGCACACCGCCGAGCAGTGGTGCGATCACGGGAGCGACGAGTGCTGGCCAGGTGATGTAGGCAACCGCGCGGTACATGTCGGCCTTGCCGGTGCTCCGGAACACGGTTAGCTGCCCGACCGGCACCATCATCGCGCCCCCCAGCCCCTGCAGGGCGCGGAGCGCAACGAGTTCGGCGAGGTTACCGCTCATCGCGCAGAGCACCGACGCGCCGGCAAACAGCACGACGGCCGCGAGCATGACCCGACGGCTGCCGAAGCGACTGCTGAGCCAGCCACTCAGCGGCACAAATACCGCGACCGACAGCAGGTACGACGTGACCGCAATACCGATGGACGATGCCGAGGCATGCAGGCTTCGCGCCATTGCGGGCGCGGCGGTGGCGATAATTGTCGCGTCGAGGTTCTCCATGAACAATGCCGCGGCCACGAGCAACGCGACTGAACGGCGAAATCCCGCCGGGGAGGTCTCCGGCCCACCGTCCAAAGGAAATACCGCCTCGTTCGGTCGCCGCGAGAAGACGACCATATCGCTGGTCCGCAGGGCTCACTTGTCATCATCCCCGGCGGCTGATAGTTCTTCTGGATGCGCGACGAGGCCCCGGTGATTCCCTCACTCAGCCGCGAGACGCTCCGTGGAACCTGGGGCACCGTGCTGCTGCCCATCGCCGACGGGGATCGCATCGATCTCACCGCGATCGCGGCGCAGCTCGACGTCCTCACCACCAGCGGACTTGACGGCGTCTACACCAATGGCACGGCGGGCGAGTTCTTCGCCCAGGATGAGGACGAATTCGACTCCATCGCCCACCTCCTGGTCAATGCGTGCCAGGCGGCCGGGCTGGCCTGCCAGATCGGCGCGAGTCATCCCGGTGCCCAGGTCTCGCAGGCACGGATCAAGCGGGCCGCCCGGCTGCGCCCGTCCGCGATCCAGGTGATCCTGCCGGACTGGCTGCCGCTGTCCTGGCCAGAGGTTCTCGACACCGTCGCCGGATTCGAGCGGGCCGCCGACGGAATACCACTGGTGCTCTACAACCCGCCGCACGCCAAGACCCGGCTGACTCCCGGTCAGCTCGGCGAGCTCGGCCGGGAATTCGCCGGCCTGATCGGGGTGAAGGTCGCCGGGGGGGATGCCGACTGGTGCCGCCGGGCCCGATCGGAGGTCGGCGACCTCGCGCTGTTCGTCGCCGGCCACACGCTCGCCACCGGCCGGGCAAACGGGGCGGATGGCGCCTACTCCAACGTCGCGTGCCTGAGCCCGTCCGGAGCCGTGCGGTGGGGCGCACTGATGGCCGATGACAGCGCGGCCGCGCTGGCCCTCGAGGGCCGGATTCAGGCCTTCCTGGATACCCATGTGCTGCCGTGGCAGCGAGGAGGGCTGGGCAATGCGGCGCTCGACAAGGGGCTCGCTCACGCCGGCCGGTGGGCACCGATCGGTACGCGGGTGCGCTGGCCCTACGCCTCCATGCCGCAGGAAGCCGCCGACCGGCTGGGCGACATCGCGCGCGCGGAGCTGCCCGAGCTGTTCGAGCACGTTACTTGACGGCTCCGCTGGTCAGCCCGCGGACCAGTCCGCGCTGGATGAACACCGCCAGGATGAGGACGGGCAGCACGACGAGCAGGCTGCCCGCGGCCATCGCACCCCAGTTGGAGGACTCGATGCCGACGTAGGTGTAGATCGCAACGGGCGCGGTCGTCGTATTCTGGTTGGTCAGGACCAGGGCGACGAAGTACTCACCCCAGCTCGCGATGGCGACCAGGATGCCGACCGTGACGACCGCGGGCCACATCACCGGCAGCACGACGAGCCGGAGCGCACGTGCGCGGTTGCAGCCGTCGATCATCGCCGCCTCCTCGAGTTGCACAGGAAGATCGGCGAAATAGCTGCGCATCATGAAGATGGTGAACGGCAGCAGCCCGATCTCATAAGCGAGTACGAGCGCGAGATACGAGCCGGAGATCCCAATCCTCAGGTACTCCACGTACAGCGGGATGATGAACACGATCACCGGCGTCACATAGGCGATGACCAGCCACGACGTCATGAATCGTTTGCCTTTGAACTCCGCGCGCGCGAGTGCGTAGCCGGCCGGCACACCGAGGATGAGCGCGACCGCGGTCGAGAGCACCATCAAGATCGCGGAGTGCCCGAGGCCGGCCAGGAATTGCGACTGGAACAGTGTGTGGAAGTTGAGCAGGGTCGGGTGGAACGTGAAGGTCGGCGGCGTCGCGTAGGCATCCTTCGGTCCCTTGAATGCCGTCAGCACGATCCAGATGACCGGCAGCAGAACGAACCCGAGGAACAGGAGCAGCACGACGTTCGAAGCGAGAGAAGCGGCGAGCTTTCGCCGGCTGCGCGGGCGCCGGTGGCCGGCGGAATCGTAGGTTGCCATTTCTCGCTTTCCCTAGATCTCGCGGCGGCGTGTTATCAAATAGATGATGCCAAGCGGAATCGCCATGGCCACAATGAGCAGTACCGCAAGCGTCGACCCGTAGCTGATATTTCCGTAGTTG
This sequence comes from uncultured Actinomycetota bacterium, assembly GCA_963781225.1. Lineage (GTDB taxonomy): Bacteria > Actinomycetota > Actinomycetes > Streptosporangiales > Streptosporangiaceae > Palsa-504. The sequence continues at coordinate 184,525 of CAWAFD010000006.1, read as the reverse complement.
AAGACGTTTTCATAGATGTAGTAATTAAGCGTGGTTGTCTTCACCCCGGGCCCGCCGCCGGTCAGGATCTGGATCAGGCCGAACTGCCGGAACACGTCGACGGTACGGAAGATGATCGCGAATCCCAGCACCGGGCGGATCGCCGGCAAGATGATAAACCTCACGACCTGCAGCTGCGACGCACCGTCGATCCGGGCGGCCTCCAGCGGATCCTCGGGCATGCCAAGCAGCGCGGCGAGCACGAGCACCGCCACGACGGGCGCGCCGGTCCAGATGTCGGCGATGACGATGGACGGCAATGCGAGGGTAGGGCTGGCCAGCCAGTTGGCCTGAGGTATGCCAATCACGCCAAGGATCGGGTTCACCCAGCCCGCACTGGTATTGAGCAGCGCCTTCCAGGAGACCGCCGCCGCGATTCCGGCGACCATCAGCGGGATGAGGTAGAGCACTCGGTAGACCGAGACGCCGCGCATCTTGCGGGCCATGAGAAGCGCAAGGATGGTCCCGATCAGCGCCTCGAGGATAACCGCGGCAGCCGCGAACAAGGCCGTGGTGAGCAGGACCGTGGGCACGTTCGGGTCAGAGAACAGCAACCGGTAGTTGCGCAGACCCACCCAGCTGGCGACCGGGTTGGACGCGGTGTAGCTGGTGAAGCTGAGGCCGAAGGCCGCGGCCAGCGGCACGATCGTGACCAGGAAGACAAGGATGAACGCGGGGAGCGCGGCCAGGATGAAAAAGCGCCGATCGGAGCGCGACCGGGCACGGGCCCGCCGCCCGGCCGAGGATTTGCCCCTCGGCCGGGCGGCGGCCTGTCCCGATGGCACAGGCTCAAGCCTCTGCGTACCGGTTATTGGATGACTCCGTTCTGCTTCAGGATGGCGGTGATCTGGGCGTTCGCCGTCTTGAACGCACTGTCCGGGTTCGACTGACCCGAGATGATGTCCGACAGTGCCACATTCAGCGGCTGCTGGGCCTGGTTGAATGCGGACGTCGCCGGAATCGCGTTCGGGTCGATGTGGCTCTGGATGTAGTTCAGGGACGTCAGCAGGTCACTCGGAATGCCCTCGACCGATTTGGCAGAAGCCAGCACTGACGGGCGGGTGACCAGCGCGGGGATCTTCCCGTTGTCCAGTGCACCTTGCTGGAAGGACGCGCTGGACAGGAACGTCATCAGCTTGTAGGCCGCGGTCTGGTGGGCCGCGTCGGCGTTCTGGTTGATGAACATTCCCCACGGCGCCGATAGCTGGCAGTAGCTCGGGTTGGTGGGAGGGCACGGGATTGACGCGTAGCCGACATTCGGGACGGCCGAGCCCTGCCCGTTGAACACGTACGACGCTGCCGCCGAGTCGTCGAGCCACATGGCGACCTTGCCGTTTGACATCGCTGCCAGGCAATCAGGGTAGCCGTACGCCCCGACGCCCTTCGGCGCATCCTTGGTCATGAGCGTCGAGTAGTTGTTGGCGAACTGCAGGGCGGCGGGCTCGGTGAGGCGCGGGGTGTAGTCGGAGTTGAGCCAGATGCCCTGACCGTTGGCCTGGTAGGTCAGGTAGTACAGCAGCATCATCTGGGCCGGGAAGCTGTTCGGCGCGGTGTTGCTGCCGCGCAGGCATATTCCGGCGTGGCTAGAGTTCGTCAGCTTGCCAGCGTCGGCCACCAGTGCCGCCATGGTCTGCGGCGCCCCGCTGATCCCGGCCTGCTTGAACATCTGCTTGTTGTAGTAGAGCTCTGGGCCGGTGCCGAACGCGGGCACGCAGTAGAGCGTCCCCTTCACGGTGCACTGCGTCATCGAACCCGACGGCAGGCCGGCGAAGTTGTAGTCCGACGGCGTCAGCGACGTGTTGTTCAGGAACGGCTTGATCGGCGCTGCGCCCTTGAGCGACACATACTGCGGCGTAAGGCTCTCCGGCACCTCGTAGAAGTCGTAGGAGCTGTCGTGCCCGGTCTGCGCTGCCTGCAGCTTCGTGAGGATGCTCGCCTCAGGGATCTCCTGGAAGTTGACGGAGATCCCGGTGTCCTTGGTGAACAACGCGAGCTGCGTGTGCTGGTAGTCGTACAGCGGATTGGCCGCGGTCCAGACCGTGATGCTCTTAGCAGCTGTCGACCCAGACGTTGACGATGACGAGCTCGAGCTCGAGCCGCTTGAGCTACAGGCCGCGAGGGCCAGGCAGGCGACCCCTAGAGCCCCAGCCACGTATCGTCTTCGAGACCGCACGGACCCCATGGATGCCTCCAGGTAAATCAGTAAGATTGATGACAACTGACGATTGACGATAGGTTCATTCCGTTACTACACCCCGTCCCAGCGCCAAAACAAGCAATCTGGCTGTAACATAACCATCACATGTAAATTCCGTTACAGATGAACGGTTAGACCGTAGGATTTTCGGCAAAGATCGCCTCACTGCGAAAGATCTCGTACTATCGAGACTCGGTCCAGGCACACCTAGGCACGCGGGCCGGCGGGCACCGGCGCGCTCGTCACCACGGCAGCCATCGTCGTGGATACCCGCCAAGGACTGCTTGTTGACAAAATCCAGCATGAGCAGCCTGTCCTTGTGGAGGACGGTGGGCGCCGGCAACGCCCCGGCCGGATCCGGGCCGGGCTCAGGAGAGCAGGAACGTCTCGGCCATCGCACGCGCACTGCGCGAGGGAGCCGGCAACGGCTCCGGTTCGAACAATCGCGAGCAAATGCGGTTATAAGCGGCGCTGACGTGCTCCGCCACCGCCGCGGCGGCGGCCGCCTCTTGACCGGAGCGGATCGTCTCTAGCAGTTGCCTGTGCTCTTCGACGACCGTCGCGTGCCAGTCTGATGGGGCCGGCTTGCGCGAAAGCATGCACCAGTACACCTGCATGCGGATGCTGCACCAGCTCTCGTAGAGACGCTCATGGTGAGCCGCCTTGAATACGTTGTCGTGAAAACCCAGATCTAGGCGGCCACCCACGGCATCCGTCGGTCTCCTGCGGATGCCGACCCTCAGCTCGGCCAGCGATTCTTCGAGCGCGTCCAGGTCAGCGGGCTCGCCGCGCCTGATGGCTAGCCGGATGGCCAGCGCCTCAAGCGCTGAGCGCAGGCTGTAGATCTCGCCGACGTCCTCGATGGACAGGCGCGCGACAGTGGCACCGCGGTGCGGGGCCAGGTCGACCAGCCCCTCGCGCTGCAAGATGAGCAGCGCCACCCGGACCGGCCCGCGGCTGACCTCGAGCATCTCGGAGATCTCGTCCTCACGCAGGTGCTGGCCAGGGTGTACCTCATCGTCGAGGATCGCCTGCCGCAGCCTTTCGGCGACGACCTCGCCCAGCGAGACGCGCGCTGCAGGCGCGGCCCGCAACAGCTTGGAATCGGACGAAGTGGAGTCCTGCCCGCGTCCGGGTCCGAATTGGTCTCGAAAATTCGCCTCGGTCCGCTTCACGGGATCCTCAGACTAATATCGTTGCCTGTTAACGACGAACATAATACAGATTGACACGATCGTCCACGGCCGCGAACCGCCAGGGGTTACCCGGCAGCGGCATTGCGGAGCGCCAGAGCGTCGAGGACCTCTTCGGTGAGGTAGTCCGCCCGGCGCATGAGCGGCTCGCGGACCTGGCCCAGGTCGGCGCCGTGCAGGTAGGTGGCGATCTGCTTGAACGCCGCGACCCATTCCATGCCCGGCGCAACACGGAGCACCGCCGCCTGCACGCGGAGCACGATGTCGAGCAGCCCGTTCGCCTGGGCGATGTCGCCGGCTCGCGCGGCCACGCAGATGCGGGCGAGCTCACCGGGCAGCAGGTTGCCCATACCCGCGATGGTGCCGGACGCGCCTGCGCGCACTGCATCGACGATTACCGACTCGGCGCCGACCATCACGGACTTACCGGTATCGAGCACGGCGCGGGCATAGGCCAGATCGCCGCCGCTATCCTTCGCGCCCCATAGGTTGAGGTCGGCTAGCACGCGCATCGGGACCGCAGGCGCCAGTCCGGGTATGTGATAGGCCATCAGCGGTATACGTGCCGCTTGAGCCATGACCTCGAAGAAGCGCACCAGCCCGTCGCCGTCACCGCGGCTCTCCCGGAAATAGAACGGCGGCAGCACCAGCGCCGCCGCGAGCCCCAGGTCGTTATAGGCCCGCACGCAGCGCGCGGCATCGGTTGTCGAGTTCTCAGTGACCGATCCGATCACCTCCACCGTCGGCAGGTCCAGCCTGAGCGCGCGCGCCGCGGCGATCTTCTCATCCACGCTGATCGACGGGCCTTCGCCGGTGGTCCCGAAGAGCATGACGCCCCGGGCGCCCTGCGCGACGGTCCACGCGCAATGCGCTGCCAGCGCGTCGCGATCGACATTGCCGGAATTGTCAAAGGGGGTGACGACCGGTACGTAGAGGTCCTCGATCAATGGGTCTCCTAGGCTCAGATTGGTCGCTTCAGCCAAACAGCACTATTATTAATTGTCAACAGTCACTAACCAGCGCGAGTCCGGGAGTTGGGCTTGTCGCAGAACGACTGCCTGAACACCGCTTTCTGCTCCCGGGCCGAACTCGCGACGGAACCGGCTAACCGCTATGCCCCGCCCTAGACTAAAGTGTTACAGTTTCGTATATCATTCACTGTTGACAATAGTCGGCCGATGTCAGATTCTCGGTCGGCGGGGCCGTCAACAGGACAGCGACCGCATATGTCGATGGGGTTGGGTCCATGGCGTTCCGGTTCCCGCGGCCACGCGCCGCGACATCACCGAACCGGCCGGGACCACCGGCGCCGGTCTCGGTCGTCTCGCCATGCGCCACCCGGATCGAACGCTGGAAAGTGGGAGCTGAATGACGCAGCCGCGCGATACCGACCGTCCGACCATCGTCATAGCGGCGGGGATCTTTCCCGCCCCCGGCCGGATCATCGAGCAATACGGGAGCGCCTGCACCATCGCATTCGCCGATCTCTCGACCGCGGAGGCGATCGCCGCGGGCACGGCACAGGCCGACGCAGTGGTCGTCGCGACTCAGCGGCTAGACCCCGATCGGCTGGCCGCGCTGGCGAACAGCGTACGGGTCATCGGCCGGGCCGGCGTTGGGCTGGACTCGATCGACCTCGACGCCGCCCAGCGGCTCGGCATCGGCGTGATCAACCAGCCGGCCTACGGGGCGCTCGAGGTCGCGAGTCACGCCGTCGGTCTGATGATCGCCGTATACCGAAAATTCATGGTCGCGGACAGCTATGTCCGCGCCGGCCGGGCGGGCCCACTCTCGCTCGCGCCGGTGCAACCACTCGACGAGCTAACTCTCGGGCTGGTCGGTTGCGGCAATATCGCGAAGGAGGCCGCGCGCATGTGCGCACCGCTCGTCGGCCGTATCCTCACCTTCGACCCGTTCGCGGCCGAGATCCCAGCCTTCGTCGAGCGGGTGGATAAGCTCGACGACTTGCTGATGCAGAGCCAGGTGCTGAGCCTGCACCTGCCGCTGACGGCGCAGACGCGCGGCTCGCTCGGGGCCCGTGAGCTTGCCCTCCTCCCGGACGGCGCGATCGTCGTCAACGTCGCTCGTGGGGGCATCCTCGATGAGGATGCGCTCGCCGAAGAACTGAGTTCGGGGCGTCTAGGCGGCGCGGGGTTCGATGTGTTCGCGCAGGAACCGCTGCCGGGCGACTCACCTCTGCTGAGCACGCCGAACACGATCCTTAGCCCGCACGTCGCCGCATATTCCGAGCGGTCGTCCTGGCGGCTGGCGAGCTGGACGATAGATGATGTGCTCAGCTACCTGGCCAGCGGCTCCATCGAACACGGCAAGGTCGTCGTCGCCGGCACCCGCTAACATCAGACCTCCCAGCGGGCGGCCCCACGCCGGGACGGCACCAAGAGGTTGAGGTTATGGTGGGGTCAGCACGTGGTTGCGCCTAGGGTTCCGCCGGCTGTCCGCCAGCTGACAACCACAATCAGGACGGCCGGGACTGGACCGAGCGGCGCCGCGACCTGCCCGCCGCTTCCTGCCAAGGGCCCGGTGGCCGGGGAACACCTGACGGGATAGAAGCCCTGAGGGCTCCGTTTCAGCGTGCCTGAGGAGCCCTGTTGGACCCGTCGACCACCCTCCCGCTCACCGTTACGGGCGCCGTCCTGATCGCCGCGGTCACCCACGCGGTCTGGAACGCCATTGCGCACGGCATCAAGGATCAGACGCTCGCCTTCGCGCTGATCGGCGTGGGTGGCATCGGGGTGTCGATCCCGCTCGTCATCGTGGCTGCCATGCCCCGAGCGGCCTGCTGGCCATACCTGCTGGCCTCGGTGGCGATTCACGTGTTCTACAACCTGCTCCTCATGCAGTGCTACCGGCTGGGCGAGTTCGGCCAGGTCTACCCACTGGCGCGGGGTACCTCTCCGCTGGTCGTGACGATCCTGGCCGCGATCTTCGTGCATGAGGACCTGGCCTGGCCGCAGATCGCCGGTGTCCTGGTCGTCTCGGCCGGGCTGGCCACACTGGTGCTGGCCGGCCGGCGGCCCGGCCGGGCCGCGTTCCTGGCCGCCGTCGGCACCGGCCTGACCATCGCCGCCTACACCACGGTCGACGGAGTCGGCGTGCGGGCCTCGGGCAGCCCGGTCGGTTACATCGGCTGGCTGATGATCCTGGAGAGCCTGTGCGTGCCGATGTTCGCGGTCGTGCGGCGACGGGACGTGCTGCTCAAGCAGCCAAAGCGGATCCTGGGATCGGGGCTGGCCGCGGGCGCGCTGAGCGTGCTGGCCTACGGGCTGGTGCTGTGGGCCCAGACCCGGGGCGCGCTGGCCCCGATCGCCGCGCTGCGCGAGACCAGCGTCATCTTCGGTGCGATCATCGCGACGCTGATCTTCCGGGAACCGTTCGGCCGCACCCGGATCCTGGCCACCATCCTGGTCGCGGGCGGCATCGTCCTGGTGAATATCGGTTAGGCGCGTCTCGAGGGCGCTGTTAGCGTGACCGGGTGCCGACGGAAGACGGGGCGAAGGACCCAGCGGAAGACAAGGCGGGGGACGCAGCGGAGGAACCAGTCCCGGCCCGGCGCGGGCTGTGGCCGGACCTGGCGCCGTGGCGGTCTTCCCGGGGCTTCCGGCTGGTCTTCGCCAGCCGGACGGTGACCGGGCTCGGGACCCAGGCCCTCGAGGTTGGCTTGCTGGTCCAGGCCAAGCAGCTCACCGGTTCCCCGCTGATCGTGGGACTGCTCGGGCTGACCGAACTAGTGCCGCTGTTGCTGTTCGGGCTGTACGGAGGCGTGCTCGCCGACCGGTTCGACCGCCGGGCGCTGATGCGCTGGGGGGAGCTCGGGCTGGCCAGCTGCTCGGCTCTGCTCTTGGTCAACGCGCTGCTCCCCCATCCGGTGCTATGGCCGCTGTTCGCCATCTCCGCCGTCGCGGTGTCCATCGCGGCCCTGCAGCGCCCGTCGTTCGACGCCACCTTGCCGCGGCTGGTCGGCCGGGAACAGCTCACGGCGGCGGCCGCGCTGATGTCCCTGTCGCAGAACGCGATGTTCCTGCTCGGCTCGTCGCTCGGCGGGGTTCTTGCGGTAACACCGGGCCCGTGGCTGGTCTACGGCTTGGACGCGGCGGGCCTGGTCATCTCGTTCGGCTTCTTGACCAGGCTGGAACCGCTGCCGCAGACCGTCCAGGCCGATGACGGCGACGCCGGGCCGCCGGGCTCGCCGCTGCGCCGGATCACCACGGGCCTGCGTTACGCAGTGCAGCGGCGGGACCTCCTCGGCTCCTACCTGGCCGACCTGGCCGCGATGATCTTCGCCTATCCGAACGCGATGTTCCCGTTCATGGCGGCCGAACTGCACGCCCCCTGGGCCACCGGGCTGATGTTCGCCGCGCCGTCGGTAGGAGCGTTCGCCGTGACCGTCCTGTCCGGCTGGATGAGTCGTGTCAGGCGGCACGGCCTGGCCATCGCGCTGTCCGCCGCGACGTGGGGGCTTGGTATCGCCGGGTTCGGCCTCTCCCCCGGCATCTACCTGGCGCTGGGTTGTTTGGTCATAGCGGGCGCCGCCGACATGATCAGCGGGATTTTCCGGGAGACGCTGTGGAATCAGACCATCCCGGACGAGCTGCGCGGCCGGCTGGCCGGGGTAGAGCTGCTCAGCTACGGACTCGGGCCCCCGGCCGGCCAGCTGCGTTCCGGTGTGGTCGCGAGCCTGGTCTCCAGCCGGTTCTCGCTGGTCTCGGGCGGCCTGGCCTGCGTAGCCGCGGTAGCCGCGGTGGGAGTGCTGGTGCCCAGCTTCGTTCGGTATAAAACAGAACCCGCCCGGACATGAGGGGTGCCCGGCGGTGCAGGTCCCGCCGGGCACCGGGCCGGGGGTCCACCGGCCTGTTCCTGCCTAGGAGAACGCAGCACGGCCGGATACGCGGATCGACAGGGATGCCGAGCGTAAGTAGTGCGTTAGATTCAGTCCACATCCGACGCAGGTTCCACTGCTCGCCAGGAGGCCAGGCCGCCATGCCCGATACGACGATTTCCGCCGACATCGAGATAGCTGCCGCCCCGGAGCGGGTCTGGGCCGTGCTGACCGACCTGGACGGCTACCGGGCGTGGAATCCGGTGTGGCGGGAGGCGTCCGGTCAGCTGACGCCCGGGAGCAAGGTCACCATCACCAGCGCCCGGCCGACCTCGGACAAGATCTTGACGGTCAAGGTCAAGGTGGTGACCGCCGACCCGCCGGCGGTATTGCGCTGGCGCTCGAACATGCTGCTCGGGCTCTCCGGCAGCACACACTCGTTCGTCCTGACCCCGGAAGCAGGGGGGACCCTGCTCGTGCAGAGCCAGACTTACCGCGGAATGTTCACCCGCTTCCCGTACCAGACCATCCGCCGCATCCAGTCCAGCTTCGAGGCGATTAATCAGGGCATCAAGGAACAGGCCGAGGGGCGCTTCAGCTGACCGGCAGAACCGCGCTTTCCGGGCGGCCTGCAGGAGCGCAAGCCCCCGCGCCAGGTCAGCTGCCGATGTAGCTCATGACGTGCTTGATGCGCGTGTAGTCCTCGAAGCCGTACATGGACAGGTCCTTGCCGTAGCCGGAGTGCTTGAAGCCGCCATGCGGCATCTCGGCCACGATCGGGATGTGGGTGTTGATCCACACCGCGCCGAAGTCCAGCCGCTTGGCCATCCGCATGGCGCGGCCGTGGTCCCGGGTCCACACGCTGGAGGCCAGCCCATACTGGACGCCATTGGCCCAGCGGACAGCCTCGTCCTCGTCGGTAAACCGCTGCACGGTGATGACCGGGCCGAAGATCTCGTCCTGGATCATCTCGTCGTCCTGCTGCAGCCCGGAGACCACGCTCGGCTCGAAGAGGTAGCCACGTGACCCGACCCGGTGACCACCGGTCTCGACCTGGGCGTGATCCGGTACCCGCTGGAAGAAACCCTCGACTCGGGCCAGCTGGTTGGCGTTGTTCAGCGGGCCGAAGTACGCGTCCTCGACATCCAGGCCGCCGGTCTTGGTGCCGGCCGCCTGCTCTTTCAGCGCCGCGGTCAGGTCGGTGGCGATGCCCGGGGCGGCCAGCACCCGGGTGGCCGCGGTGCAGTCCTGGCCGGCGTTGAAATAGCCCGCCCCGGCGATACCCTCGGCGGTGGCCTCGATGTCGGCGTCGTCGAAGACCACGACCGGCGCCTTGCCGCCCAGCTCGAGATGGACTCGCTTGAGGTCATCCGCGGCCGCCCGCGCGACCTCCATGCCGGCCCGCACCGATCCGGTGATGGAGACCATGCTCGGGATCTTGTGCGAGATCAGCTCGCGGCCGGTGTCCCGGTCACCGCAGATCACGTTGAACACGCCCGGCGGGAAGAACTCCGAGGCGATCTCCGCCATCAGCACGGTGGAGGCTGGGGTGGTGTCCGACGGCTTGAGCACAACCGTATTGCCAGCTGCCAGGGCCGGGGCGAACTTCCAGACCGCCATCATCATCGGGTAGTTCCAGGGAGTCACCTGGGCGCACACCCCGATCGGCTCGCGCCGGATCATCGAGGTGTGGTCCTTCATGTACTCCCCGGCGCTGCGGCCCTCCAGCACCCGGGCGGCGCCGGCGAAGAACCGGATCTGGTCCACCGCCGGCGGGATTTCCTCGGAATTCGTCAGCGCTACCGGCTTGCCGGTGTTGCGGGTCTCGGCCTCGACGACCTCATCGGCACGCTTTTCGATCGCATCGGCAAAACGAAATAGAGCCAAGCTGCGCTCGGACGGCGTGGTCTCCTTCCACGTCTCGAACGCGGCGGCCGCGGCCCGCATCGCCGCGTCCACGTCCTGGGGCCCCGATATCGGGGCTTGTGCGTAAACCTCGCCAGTACTGGGATCGATTACGTCACTGGTACGGCCGTCGGCGGTCTCGGTGTGTTTGCCATTCACGAAGTTCTGCAGCGTGTGGTCGGTCATCGCGAACTCTCCATCCGGCGGATTCTCTGCGTCGCGGAGTGTTGACGTCTCTCTGCGACGAGCTTCGCAGAGATGGACTATCTACACAAGTGATTCAGTTGCTATCTTTACATATAACTACGAAATCAGTTGACTGGGTATCGGACACGGCACCACGCCAGAAGAGGAGGCGGCCGCATGGCGCGTAGCCCGAGGACGCTCCCGCCCGGCAATGTCGTACCCGACGATGTGTCCAAACAAATCATCGAGCAGCTGCAGCAGGACGGCCGGCGTTCCTACGCCGCGATAGGCAAGGCCATCGGGCTGTCCGAGGCGGCTGTCCGGCAGCGGGTCCAGCGCCTGCAGGACACCGGCGTGATGCAGATCGTGGCGGTGACCGATCCACTGACGCTGGGCTTCCGGCGGCAGGCCATGATCGCGGTCAAGACCGACGGCGATCTGGAGAAGGTGGCGGGCCAGCTGGCCGACATGGAAGAGATCGACTACGTGGTGATCACCGCGGGGTCGTTCGACCTGCTGGCCGAGGTGGTCTGCGAGGACGACGACCACCTGCTCGACATCCTCGGCCGCGTCCGCGCGGTGCCGTTCGTGACCAGCACCGAGACGTTCGTCTATCTCAAGCTCCGCAAGCAAACCTACTCATGGGGAACAAGATGACATCCTCCTCCGACAACGCCGCCCAGTCAGTCGCCCAATCAGTCGCGGAGTCACAAGAGGCCGCCAAGCGCAACCTGTGGCTGCATTTCACCCGGATGTCCGCCTACTCAGACAGCGACGTTCCCGTGATCGTGCGCGGCTCAGGGCCCTACGTCTTCGATCAGCACGGCAAGCGCTACCTGGACGGCCTGGCCGGCCTGTTCGTCAGCCAGGTCGGGCACGGCCGGACCGATATCGCCGAGGCCGGAGCCCGCCAGGCCAGCGAGCTGGCCTACTTCCCGCTATGGTCCTACGCCCACCCCAAGGCCATCGAGCTGGCCGCGCGGCTAGCCGACATGGCCCCCGGCGACCTGAACCGGGTGTTCTTCACCACCAGCGGCTCCGAGGCGGTCGAGTCGGCGTGGAAGCTGGCCAAGCAGTACTTCAAGCTGACCGGCCAGCCGGGCCGCTACAAGGTGATCAGCCGCGAGCTCGCTTATCACGGCACCTCCATGGGCGCGCTGGCCGTCACCGGGCTGGCGGACATCAAGGCACCGTTCGAGCCGCTGACGCCGGGCGGCGTGCGCGTGCCGAACACCAACTTCTACCGCGCGCCTGAGTTCGTGCGCGACGACCTCGGCGCCTTCGGCCAGTGGGCGGCGGACGAGATCGAGCGGGCCATCTTGCGGGAGGGGCCGGAGTCGGTAGCCGCGGTGTACCTGGAGCCGGTGCAGAACTCCGGCGGCTGCTTCCCGCCACCGCCCGGCTACTTCCAGCGGGTCCGGGAGATCTGCGACCGGTACGGCGTGCTGCTCGTCTCGGACGAGGTGATCTGCGCGTTCGGCCGGCTCGGGTACTACTTCGGTTCCGAGCGGTACGGGTACCAGCCGGACATCATCACCTTCGCCAAGGGCGTGACCTCCGGGTACTCGCCGCTGGGCGGGATGATGGTCCGGGATGAGCTGATGGAGCCGTTCAACGAGGGCACCGCCACCTTCCTGCACGGGATCACGTTCGCCGGCCACCCGGTGTCGACCGCGGTGGCCCTGGCCAACCTGGACATCTTCGAGAAGGAAGACCTGCTCGGTAACGTCCGGGCCAACGAGGCCGCATTCCGGGCCACCCTGGAGAAGCTCTCGGATCTGCCGATCGTCGGCGAAGTCCGCGGCGCCGGCTACTTCTACGGGATCGAGCTGGTCAAGGACAAGGAAACCCGGGAGACGTTCAATGACGACGAGTCCGAACGGCTGCTGCGCGGGTTCCTCTCCCACGCGCTGTTCGACGCGGGCCTGGTGTGCCGGGCCGACGATCGCGGTGACCCGGTGATCCAGCTGTCGCCGCCGCTGATCTGCGGCCAGGAGCACTTCGATGAGATGGAGCACATCCTGCGCGGGGTGCTCACCGAGGCCTGGAAGCGCGTCTAGCAGGCTGTTCATCGGATATCGCATCGTTACCTTCCGTCACGCCATCTGACGTTCATCCGCCGGCGTTACCGTCTCGTCATGCCGGGTAACTGCGCTCACTCACGTCCGCCCCGTTCCGGGATGTCTCGCCGCCAGGTGCTCGCCGCCGCGGGCGGTACCGGACTGCTGGCGGCCGCGACCGGCCAGGCGGGACCCGCCCGGGCGGCGACCACGCGGGCCCGCAGGGTCCGGCCGTCCGGTGACGGCACGCCCGAGCAGATCCACCTGACCTGGGGCGAGAACCCCGGCTCCGATGTGGTGGTCTCGTGGGCCTCACCGGAGGCGGCGGCCCGGCCGCGGGTACGGATCGGCCAGCGGGTCATCCCGGCCGAAACCCGCCACTACACCGATGGGATCAACGGCGAGACGGTCTGGACCTATCACGCCCGCGTCAGCGGACTGCGGCCCGGCGCTACCTACGCCTACACGGTCACGGCCGACAACGACGGCAGCGCCGCCGAGCCGTTCAGCGCCGTGTTCCGGACGGCGCCGCCCGGGCGTGCACCCTTCCGCTTCACCAGCTTCGGCGACCTCGCCACGCCGAACACCGATTGGGCGCTGTCGTATGGCCAAAGTGCCTACGCGGTCGAGGCGGTCGAGTCGTTCCAGCCGCTGTTTCACCTGCTCAACGGCGATCTGTGCTACGGCAACCTGAATCCGGCCACGCAGCCCGAGGTGTGGCGGGACTTCGGCCGCAACAATCAGACCTCGGCGGCCAACCGGCCCTGGATGCCGTGCCCGGGCAACCACGAGATCGAGTTCTACAACGGACCGCAGGGCCTGACTTCCTACCTGACCCGTTACACGCTGCCCGACAACCGCGTACCCGGTTTCGGAGGCCGCTGGTACTCCTTCCGCGTCGGCACGATCCTGTTCGTCTGCCTGGACGCCGACGACGTCGTCTATCAGGATGCGGCCGCGTTCGTGGCCGGCCCGGCCGAGCTGACCCCGGCGGCGAGCACCGGGAATCCACCGCTCAAACCGGGCACGTCGTTCTACGTCCGGGGATACTCCGACGGCGCGCAGACCGCCTGGCTGGAGCAGACGCTGACCGCCGGGCGGCGGGACGACTCGCTGGACTGGATCATCGTCCAGATGCATCAGTGCGCGGCGTCGTCCTCATCGGCCGGGAACGGCTCCGACCTCGGTATCCGCGCCGCGTGGCTGCCGCTGTTCGACCGGTACGAGGTGGACCTGGTGCTCAACGGCCACGACCATGACTACGAGCGGTCCTTCCCGGTTCGCGGGGCGGACACCGACGCGGGCCGCGGGGCAGCCGGCGGCGCGGTGGTCAACACGCTGCGGCCACACCCGGTGACTACCGCGGACACCGGGGTCTTCGACACCAGCCAGGGCACGGTCTACTTGACCCTGGGCTGCGGAGGCACCAACACCAACCTCGACGAGTACGGGCTGGACACCGACGGCCAGCGGCGGGCGAAGATCTTCACCCAAGCCAGCCGGCCCGAGCTCACGTCCACGCCGGATGTCTACGCCCGCCCCGCGGCCGACGCGGTAGAAGATGCCATCTGGTCGGCCAGGCGCGACACCTCGACCGGCTACGGCATCGCGGTATTCGACGTCGACCCCGGTTCGGAGGCGGACGGGCACCCGAGCATCACGGTCACGCAGTACCACGCGGCCGGCGCGGACCCGGTCAACCCGGCGACCGGCGCCAAGGGCGCGCCGACCCCGGACTACACCGAGTTCGAGACGTTCAAGCTGATCCGCCGGCGCCGGTAGGGCCCGCGCCGGATGGGTGCGCGCCGCGGCGATGGTGCTGATGATCGACCTCGACCACATTGATCAATACCGGCCGAGCCGGGATACCGTCGGGACATGGACGTTCTTGTCATCGGGTCCGGCGTCATCGGCCTGACCACCGGCATCTGCCTAGCCGAGGCCGGGCTCAGCGTGATCATCCGGACGGCCGCTGAGCCGGGCCAGACCACATCGGCGGCGGCCGGCGCGGTCTGGGGCGCGGTCAAGGTGGGCCCACCGGACCGGGTGCTCGGCTGGGGCCAGACCGGGCTCGAGGCCCTGACCAAGCTCGCCGACGAACCGGGCACCGGGGTCCGGATGGCGCCCGGCCGCGAGATCTCACGTCATCCGCTCGAGCCGTACTACTGGACGAGCCTCCTGGAGGACCTGCGGCTATGCGCGGAGTCCGAACTGCCCGATGGCTACACCCATGGCTGGTATTACACCGCCCCGCTGGTCACCATGCCCGTCTACCTGGACTACCTGCGGGCACGGTTCGAGCAGGCGGGCGGCGCGATCCAGGTGTCCCCGGCCGGATCGCTGGGCGAGCTGGCCGGGGCGGCACAGGTCGTGATCAACTGCTCCGGCGCGGCCGCCCACCACCTGGTGCCCGATCCCGGCGTGGTCCCGGTCCGCGGCCAGGTGGTGATAGCGGCCAACCCGGGCATCGAGGAGTTCCTCATCAGCCGCGACCCGGAGCCGCCGTGGATCACGTACATGTTCCCGCACGGGGACGAGATCGTGCTCGGTGGTACCAACGACGAGGGCAATTGGGATACCGAGCCGCAAGACGAGGTGACGATGCGGATCCTGGCCGGCTGTGCCGCCATTGATCCTCGCCTGCGCGGAGTGCAGGTGCTGGGCTACCGGGTCGGACTGCGGCCATGCCGGCCTGAGGTACGGCTGGAGTCTGAGCCGTTCGGCGGCGGCGTGCTCTGGCACAACTACGGCCACGGCGGAGCCGGGGTCTCGCTGGCCTGGGGCTGCGCCGCTGAGATCGCCGCGGCCGTGGCCGGGTAGGGCGGTGGCCGGCTAGCCCGGCCGGTCCTCCAGCTGGGCCACCAGCCGGGCTGGAGCGATCACGCGGTAGGCGTCCTGGCAGAGTTCGGCGATCTCGGCCCAGTCGACATCGCCGTCCAGCCGGACACCGATCCAGCCGCGGTGCCCGACATAGGGCGGCCGGAAGAACCGGTCCGGCCGTTCCGCGGTGAGCTCGGCCTGCGCCTCCGGCGACGCGGCACACCACAGATGCGGGAACTGGTTGCCGTGGTGACCATCGGCCCACAGCGTCACGAACGAGCTCTTGTCCCGGACGAACCAGGTGGGTGCGCCATGGCTGGGCCGCTCGGTCGCCTCGGGCAGGGTCAGGCAGATCTCGCGCAGTCGTTCGGCCAGGTCGGGCGATGGGTCACTCACCGGGACGATTGTGCCACGAGCTGCCGGGATACGCTGCAGCCATGAAGTTCGCGATCGCGATCCCGCAGTTGTACGGCGACGGGCAATTCGACCCGGCGGCCTTCCGGCAATACCTGGCGCGGGCCGAGGAACTCGGCTTCGACAGCGCCTGGACGCAAGAAGGGGTGCTCGGCACGGGCCCGCAGATCGGCCCGCTCGAGGCCATGACCTACGCGGCCGCGTGCACGGAGCGGCTCCGGCTGGGCTGCGTCGTGTTCGTGTCGACCCTGCACAGCCCGGTGCACCTGGCCAAGAGTGTGGCCTCCCTGGACCAGCTGAGCCGGGGCCGGATCGATGTCGGAGTGGGCACCGGCGGCCGGGGCCGCCCGTTCGCCGCCTTCGGTGTGGACCCGCACACGTATGTGGCCCGGTTTACCGAGGGCATCAAGGTGATGAAGGCGCTGTGGACCGAGCCGTCGGTCACCTTCAGCGGCCGGTTCTGGCAGCTGGAGAACGCCGCCATGGAGCCCAAGCCGTTCACCAAGCCCTATCCGCCGCTGTGGTTCGGCGGGGCCAGCGAGCCGGCGCTGCGGCGGGCGGTACGCATGGGCGACGGCTTCTTCGGCGCGGGCTCCTCCCCCACCGACGCGTTCATCGAGCAGGTGCAGATCGTCCGGGCCGCGCTCACCGAGGCGGGCCGCGCCCCGGACAGCTTCCCGATCGCCAAGCGGGTCTACATCGGGATCTCCGACGACCCCGAGTCTGCCCGGACCCGGATGAACCAGGCCCTGGAGCGTGTCTACGGCCGCCGGGTGCCCGCCATCGAGGCCGCCGCCGTCACCGGCACCGCGGCCGACTGCGCCCGCGACGTGAACCGGGTGGCCGCGGCCGGCGCCGGGCTCATCTTGTTCACGGCCCTGTTCGACCAGCGCGAGCAGATGGAGCTGCTCGCCGCCGAAGTGCTGCCCAAGATCGGCTAGCGCCGACCGCGCAGATCATCGCGAGAATGAGCATGACGATGACCAGCCGGTGCAGCCTCTCGTCGGAGTTGCCGCCGACCGCGAGGGCAATGACCACGCCGATCCCGATGCCGATGGCGACGCCTTTGAGCAGCGTACGGCGGCTATCGGGATCTTCGGCCGTCTCCGGCACCCTGGAGGCGGCCAGGCGGGCCTCCACGCGCGCGCCGATCTCCTGCTCGACCTTCTCCAGGAACGACGCCACCGCGGCGTCACTGTATTCGGCTCCTAGCTCTTCATGAGCCGCAGCGGCGGCGCGGATGTCCTCGGCGGAGAGGGCCGACGCGGAGAGGGCGGACTGCTCGGCTACAACCCGGCGCCTGGCGGTGGAATAGGACTCACCTGTTGCCGCCATCCGCCGGCGGGCCGCATCCCTGATCTTGTCGTGCGACATCTCATTCCCATCCGGCGGCGATCCCGGCACCCGCCACCGTGTGGTCACGACGAGACGAGGGTGGGCCACGCGAGGGCTGTGCCGCTCTTGTCCTCGGCACTGCGACCGGCGCCGGTAGGTCGCAGCTCAGATCAGGCAGGCGTGGCTGCCTGCCCTTAGGATACGCGTCCCCGGTCGCCGCGTCAGCCCTCGTCCGGACCGGTGCGCGGCGGGATCATCGACTGCAGGATGTCCAGCACGGCCGGGTTGCGCACACCGCGCCAGTCGTCGGCCAGCAGGCCCCACGGCTCCGGGTCGCCCCAGCTGGACCTGCGCCGTCCGGTCCCCGGGATGGTCCCAGCGGGCTGGGTCGGGTTCAGTGGCCACCAGCACCAGTCCACGTCGTACTCGGTGATCCAGGCTTCGGCGTTGCCCCACCACATCGCGGCGTCTGAGCCGCCCGGTGCGCGGCCGAAGCTGGCCAGCGACCTGGTGTCGGTGCCGAACTCGCCGATCCACAGCGGGGCGATCTGATCGCGGAGCAGGTACCCGCCGTGCCTGGTCATCTCGTCGAAGTAAGCGGCGCGCGCCTGCCTGCGTGGGTGGAACCAGGGATAGTCGTGCAGGCTGTAGACCACCTTGCCCGGGCGCTTCAGCTCGACCGGGTGCCGGGCTGCGTCGGCCAGGTCGGCGGCGAAGCCGAGTCCTTCGCAGATGATCAGCAGGTCCGGGCTGACCTCGTGCACGGTGTTCCCGACTTCGGTGTACATGGCGGCGATGTCCGTCTTGCGCCTGCTGCCCCAGGTAGGGGTGAGCACGCGCCAGCCGACCCGCGCCTGCCTCGGCTCGTTCATGATGTCCAGCCCGGCGACCAGAGGGTTGGACACGTACCGGGCGGCCATATCCCGCCAGATGGCCAGGAACGTCTCGGCCGGCCAGCGCTGGTTGTACCACAGGCCGTTGCCGTCGTCTTGCGAGCAGCACCAGCCGGCATCGAGCGTGTGGCAGTTGAGGATGACGATGAGGCCCGCGGCGGTCAGCGCCTCGACGCAGGCGTCGTAGACCTCCAGCGGGGTGGCGCCGGACAGATCGGGGTTGGCGGCTAGGTAGGGGTCCGGGACCGCTGCGGTTTGCCGGGTCATCCACAGGCTGAACGGCAGCCGCACACCGTTGAACCCGAGCCGGGCGATGGTCGCGGCCAGCTCGGTGCGGTGGACACGGTCCAGCCCGGGGGCCACACCGTCGTCCTCGTGGGCGCCGTACCAGTTCACCCCGGCCAGGCGGACCCGCCGCCCGGTCGCGTCCACGACGAAGCGGCCGCTAGTGGATAGCGGCGATGCGATCACCTGGCCGGTCCTGGCCGGGCGCGGTTCCCCGTAGGCTGGCCGGCCAGGGCGGCGATGTGCGGCGGCAGCGGGATCCCGGCGGGGAGCACGGGATCGGCCAGCGGAGTCTGCCAGGCGGCGGCTAGTGGCAGGACCCCGGCCCACACCGGCAGGGCCGCGTCCGGGGAGTCACCGTCGTCCGGTGGGCCGGTGCGGATCTTCACCGATACCTCGTCCAGAGAGAGCGCGAGCAGGGATGTGGCCGCCAGTTCCTTCTTGCTAGGGCGGCGGACGTAGTCCCACTGGCCGGGCACGATGTGCTCGCTGAGCGCGCGCAGGCCGGCCAGCTTCTCCTGCGGGCCGGTCACCAGCCGGGGCGTACCGTAGATCATCGCGCTGCGGTAGTTGACCGCGTGCTCGAACACCGAACGGGCCAGCACCAGCCCGTCCACATGGGTGACGGTCACGCAGATGGTCGTTTCCGGCGCCGAGACCAGGCTGCGGCTGGCGACCGAGCCGTGCAGGTAGACGGCGTCGCCGTCCAGCCCGTAGACGGTAGGCACGACCATCGGGTAGCCGTCCACGAGGACGCCGAGGTGGCACACCACTCCGGCCCGCAAGATCTCCTCCAGGTCGCCCCGGCTCGTGCTGCCCTGCTCGCGCAGCCGGTGGTGCCGGGTGCGCTCGGTGACGGGGAGCTGCGACGATGCGGACATAGCTGCAGTCTAGGGTGAGAGCATGAAGATCGGATTCGGAGCGCCGGTCGCGGGCGCGTGGGCCACCCCCGGTTACCTGTCCTCGTTCTCCGAGCGGGCCGAGGACCTTGGATACGCGTCGCTGTGGACGTTCCAGCGGCTGCTGGTGCCGGAGGGCTCCGGCATGGAGGCGGTTTACCAGAGCGTGCTGGACCCGATGGTGGCGCTGGGTTATGTGGCCGCACGGACCACCCGGATCAGGCTGGGCGTAGCTATCCTCAACCTTCCGTTCGTCTCCCCTGCTGTGCTGGCCAAGCAGGCGACGACCGTCGACGTGCTGTCCGGCGGGCGGCTGGACCTCGGGCTGGGCATCGGCTGGATGCCCGAGGAGTTCACCGCGGCCGGGGCGACCATGCCACGGCGCGGGGCGCGGGCCGAAGAGTACCTGGCCGTCCTGCGCACGTTGTGGGCCGACGAGATCAGCTCGTACGACGGCGAGTTCTATACCATCCCGGCTGGGCGCCAGGACCCCAAGCCGGTGCAGAAGCCGGGCCCGGCGGTGCTGCTGGGTGGCATGTCCCGGCCGGCCATGGAACGGGCGGGACGGCTCGCCGAAGGCTGGATCACCTCCAGCCGGGCCGACCTGACCAAGATCGGCGGGGCAGCCGCCGTAATCCGGGAGGCAGCTTCGGCGGCGGGGCACGATCCGGATGCGGTACGGATCATCTGCCGCGGCGTCACGCAGGCCGGCGCCGAGGCCAAGGGCCCGGACGGCGGGCGGCGGCTGCTGTCGGGCAGCTACGAGCAGATCCGCGAGGACACCGCCTGGCTCGGCGAGCAGGGCGTGACCGAGCTGTTCTACGACCTCAACTGGGACCCGCAGGTCGGCAATCCCGAGGTGGCCCCGGAAGCGGCGGCCGAACGAGCCGGGGAGATCCTGACCGAGCTTGCGCCGCGCTGACCTGGCACCCTGAACCGGCGCGGCACCGCTCGTGAGTCAGGGTGCGGCGGAGAAGAAGTCGCTGGCTTCCCCGAGATCGGCGTAATAGCGCCAGAACTCGGCGATCCTGCCGTCCGCGATACGCATCACGTCGGCGGCGGACTGCGACAGTCTGGTACCGGACTTTGTGCCTGTCAGCTCGACGATGCTGGTGACGAAAATATCGTTCGCCATGACTGAGACGATGTCCTGGGTGAAAGCCGGCCCGGTGGCGGCGAAGTAGCGCTGCCAGAACGTCATCACCTCATCGCGGCCGACGTAGGTCCCGGCCAGTGGAGAGTGCCCGAACTCGTGCCAGGTGATGTCGTCGGCGAACATCTCGCGGATGGCGGTCATGTCCCCACGCTCGAGCCGTTCGTGCGCCTCGTTGACCAGAGTCACGTTGGGGTGCTCGGCCTGCACGGGTGCCTCGTCGCCGGTTGGCGGTGGCTCCGTCATCGGTGTCCCTCCCGAGTCGGTTCGCGATCCGGCCGGCGGCAGGCATCCATGGGAGTTTTCGCCGACTTACGCAACGTTAAACCAGGCGGTCATGGAATCGCCCGTCAGAGCGCGCAGCACGATAACGTCGCGTTATGGGTGAGTCGGCATCGGGGAATGCGGTCGTTACGATCACGCAGGCGGAAACTCCGCTCAGTTTCTGGTTTCCCGACCCGAAGGTGGGACCGGCTGTTCCCGCCGATCGAGCAGACCTGGCACTTCCCGAGGAGCAGGACGACCCGGTTCGTGCCGTACGGATCCGCCGCCAGATGTGCGTGAGCGCTGACCTGGACCAGCCGCCGGCCGACTGCGCGGATGCCTACCTGCGCCTTCACCTGCTCTCCCATCGTCTGATGCGCCCCAATTCGATGAACCTGGATGGGATCTTCAAGCTCCTGCCCAACGTGGCCTGGACGTCACTCGGACCGGTCGCCGCCAGCGAGATCGGCGCTGTCCGGCAGCGGGCGCTATCCCTCGGCATCCACCTCGAAGTCCGGTCGGTCGATAAGTTCCCGCCGATGCTGGATTACGTGATCCCCAGCGGCGTCCGGGTCGCCGACGCTGCCCGGGTCCGCCTTGGCGCTCACCTGGCCGAAGGCACCACCGTCATGCACGAGGGCTTCGTCAACTTCAACGCCGGCACTCTCGGTCCCGCGATGGTGGAAGGCCGGATCAGCCAGGGCGTGGTCGTCGGCGCTGACACCGACATCGGCGGCGGGGCATCCATCATGGGCACCTTGTCCGGCGGCGGCACCCAGGTAATCTCAATCGGCCAGCGGTGCCTGCTGGGTGCGAACTCCGGCCTGGGCATCTCCCTGGGAGACGACTGTGTCATCGAAGCCGGGCTCTACCTGACCGCCGGGACCATCGTCACGCTCCCCGGCGGCCAGCAGGCCAAGGCACGAGACCTAAGCGGACGGGCCGGTCTGCTGTTCCGCCGTAACAGCACCACAGGGACCGTCGAAGCCATCACCCGACCGGGCACATGGGGCAGCCTGAGCGCCGATCTTCACGCCGGTCAGTAGCCTCGGCACTGGCCCGGCCAGCGGGTTAGCACCTTTGGCCTACCTTCCCCTAGCGGGAGGGCTGGTCTGCTTCATGGTCCTTGACCGTCCTGCGATGGGAGACGCGAGGCTGTTCCCACCAGGACAGAAGGGAATCGCCCGATGAATACATCTCCTGCGGGAAGCTTTGACACTGACGCGGCTCTTGACGGTAAGAGGGTGCTTGTTACCGGTGGCACGCGCGGCATGGGTGCGGCCGTTGCGGAACGGCTCGCCGCGCAGAAGGCACACGTGGTCGTGACCGCACGTCATCAGGACAGCGAGTGCCCGGCGAGGCTGATCCTGGCGGACCTTTCGTCACCCGAGGGTGCGGATTTTGTTGCTGGCCAGGCGATCGAGATTCTCGGTGGTCTCGATGTCGTCGTGCATTGCGTCGGGGCATCGTTCGCCAAACCAGGCGGGGCGCTCGCACTCACCGATGGCGATTGGATGCAAGCCCTCAACACCAATCTCCTGTCAGCCGTCCGGCTGGATCGGGCCATCCTCCCGGGCATGATCGAGCAGCGCTCAGGCGCCATCGTGCATATCTCCTCGCTGCAATGGAAGCGCCCGCATGAATCGTCGCCAGCCTATGGACCCGCCAAGGCCGCCCTGAGGAGCTACAGCAAGGTTCTGGCCAGCGAGTTCGGTCCCATGGGGATACGCGTGAACACCGTCACGCCCGGGTACATTGCGACTCCGCTAGCGGCGGCCAGAATCACCCGGATGATGGACGAGGCCGGGATCAGTCGTGCCGAGGCTGAGGCCGCACTGCTGACCACGATCGGGGGGGTACCCCTCGGGCGCCCTGGGACTGCAGCCGAAGTGGCTCAGCTAGTTTCCTTCCTCAGCTCAGACGCCGCCGCCTACATCACCGGATCTGAATTCGTGATAGACGGCGGCAATAACCGGGTCCTGTGAGCCAGCCAGGCGTGGCGTGATGACGCTCACGAAACCGGCACGAGCTGCTGGCCGCCGTCGATGTTGTAGGTCGCCCCGGTGACCGCAGTGTTGATCATCAGGTGCACGGCGAGCGCGGCGATATCGGCTGGCCCAACCACGCGCCCGATGGGCAGCGTAGCCCGGAGCTGATCGCGGCGCGCTTCCAGGTCGTCGCCGAGCAGCCGGGCCGACAGCGGGGTGTCGATGAAGCCGGCCGCGATGAGGTTGACCCGGATTGGCGCCACTTCGGCCGCCAGGTTGCCGATCAGGGCGGGCAGCGCGGCATTGAACGCGGCCATGATCGACAGGCCGGGTCCCCGCGTGCGGTCGTCAGTGCCGCTCATAAACAGCAGCGTGCCGCCCGGCCGTACCCGCCCGACGGCGTGCCGGGCCACCTCAATGGCCAGCCACAGGTGGCCGTCGAAATCGCTGATCACCCGCGTGTGGTCGAGTTCGGCCAGCGGCGCGTAGTACGGGCCGGGGCCGGTCACCATCACGTGGTCGATCGGAGCGGGCAGGCCGGCGAAGAATTGCCCGAGGGCAGCCGTGTCCGTGGCGTCGAAGGCCGCGACCTCGCGAGCGCCGACGTCGGCCGCGGCCTGCTTGAGGTGTTCGGCGTTCCGGCCGGTCAAGATCACCTCGGCGCCGTCGGCGCGGGCGCGGCGGGCGGTTTCCAGGCCGATACCGGCGCTGCCGCCGATGACGACGACGGTCTGCCCGCCCAGTTCTGGTTCGCGGGTCATGACATTACCTCCTGGGTCTAGCCAGCGCCGCGATCGCGCTGGCCGCCGAGCGGTGGCCGCCGCGTGGTGAGCCTGATGGGCCGCCGCGCTGGTTCCTGGCCCCACCCTGGCGCGCGAGGCCGCCAGTCGCACCTGGGTAGTCCCTGGCCTGATCCCTGGTCCTCGGGGTTCATACCAGCAGGGCATCAACGTGGGCTTCGTCTACAAGGAACTGCCGCCGGATAGGTGTTATGAGTCCCACCTCAGCTGGCTGAGGGGTGGGCGCTGAGGCCTTCACGGTAGGCGATGGCGGCGGCTTCGGTACGGCTGGCCGCACCGAGCTTGCCCAAGATGTTGGACACGTGCACGCTGGCCGTCTTCGGCGCGATGAACAGCACCGAGGCGATCTCCCTGTTGCTGCGGCCCGCCGCGATGAGCCGGAGCACCTCCCGCTCACGGCTGGTCAGCGCGGCCAGCACGGCGCCATCGCGGCCGTGGTCGGCCACGCTCCCGATCCTGGCCCGGCGGGCCAGGTCGTCCAGGGCCCGGCGCAGCGGCCGGGCCTTGAGCCGCTCGGCCGCCTGTACGGCCTGCTGCCACTGCTGGATGGCCTCGTCCCTGCGTCCCGTCTCGGCCAGGGCCTCGGCGAGCCGCCACCGGGCCCGGGCGATTTCGTAGACGTAGTCGGGCCCGAACGCCGCGAGTACCGCTTCCCAGGCCTGCGGGTCGTTGTCGCCACGCGCGCGGAGGTACTCCGCCTCGGCCCGGGCTAGCCAGCCGCGGCCTTCCGGGCCGAGGATGAAGTTGGGCCGCCTGGGGAAGGCCGCTCCCTCGCGGGCGATCTCCAGCAGGTCGGCGGCCGCGGCCAGCTCGGCATCCGCGGTCTGCTCGTCCCCTGCGGCACGGGCCTGAACGGCCCGGTCGGCCCGGGCGGCCAGTGCGATCGTGGCCGGCCGGATCACCGACGGTGTATAGCCCCACGGCGGCACGATGCTGACATCGATCGCCTCCCGGGCCTGGGCCAGAGCCTCCTCGGTATCGCCTCGCCAGTAGGCATGCTCGGCCAGCAGGCCACGCGCGGTGAACCCGTCCAGCCCGTGCATGCCGAAGAACGGCTCGATCCATGCGCGCCGCTCCGCCACCGCCGGGTTACCGCGGGCCACGTCGATGAACAGCGCCATCGATGACAGTTGTGCCTCCGGGACGCTGGTGACCCGGACCACGAAGCCGTCGGCGATCTCCTGCGCGTGATCCCAGTGACCATCGGCGAAGTGGCACTGGAAGTGCAGGTGCTGCACATCCGTACCGAACGGTGCCAGGCCGAGCCCGGTCTGGTTGGCCCGCTTGGTTCCCTCGTGGGCCACGGTCGCGCCGAGCTCGAGGTCGCCGCGTTCCAGGTGAGCCCGGGCCCGGTGATAGGCGGCGCGCAGCTCCACGCCGAGCACCCGGGCCTCGCGGGCCTGCCGGTGCGCCTGAGTCAGCAGCTCGATGGCCTCGTCGTTATGCCCCTCGCGGTTGCTGATGAAGCCCAGGGTAACCAGCGCATCGGCCTGGACCCAGGGCGCATCTGCCGCACGGGCCGCCTCCAGACCCCGCTCGGCCCACTCCCGGGCCTCGGCGTACCCGTCCTCCCAGAGCAGGGAGTTGGCGTAGGTAGACACGGCCCGGGCGTATTGCCAGGTCGGCGGCTCGGACGGGGTCTCCTCCATCGTCGCCCTGGCCACCTCGACGGCCTCTTCCAGCGCCTTATGGTCATCGAAGGTCGACAGGTAGGAACTCAGCCGCTCACCGATCCGGCTGGCCAGCAGGATGGCCTCGGTGCTGGTGTCTGGCCCAGTTTGGGCAGCGGTCAGCTGCCGCAGCCGCCGCAGCAGGTGCACCGCCTGCTCGTAGTCGCCGCTGTCGGCCGCGCTGACCGCGGACAGCAGGCCGAGCTTGCCGCGGGCCATGCCCGCCACCTTCTCCGGCTCGGGCACCCGCTCCCACAGAGCCAGCGCCTGGTCGTAGTGCCGGTGTGCCTCGGCGGGCGCGCCGAGCCGCTCGGCTTCATCGCCGGCCCGCACCGAGGCGGCGAAGGCGCCCGGGATGTCGTGGCTGACCAGGCTGTGCTGGGCCAGTTCCGCAGCGGTACCGGGGACGGCGAGCCGCTCTTCCTGCGAAAGCAGTGAGCTCATCGTGGCGTGCAGCCGGGTCCGCTCCCCTGGCAACAGGTCCGCGTAGACGGCTTCCCGCAGCAGGGCGTGCCGGAAGACGTATCCCTCGGTACCGTGAGGTACCAGCAGCTGGTGGGTGACGGCCTCCCGTACCGCGGCCTCGTATTCGTCGGCACGCAGCCCCGAGGCGGCCCGGACCAGCTCGTCATCGGCCTTGCGCCCGGCCACGGCCGCGGCGCGGAGCACCTGCTGGGCGGCGTCGGACAGCTGCTCGACCCGGCTGAGCAGCAGCGCCGCCAGGCCGGCCTGCAGCGCCGCGTCCCCCCCGGCGGCGACCAGCAATTCCTCAGCGTAGTAGGCGTTGCCCTCGGCGCGGGCCACGATGTCGTTCAGCTCGGTCGCCTCCAGGCGCCCGGTCGCGACCGCGGTCAGATGCTCGGCGAGCGCGGACGGGGACAGCGGGGCCAGGTCGACCGCGATGACGCCGGGCAGCCGGAGCAGCTCGGCGATCACCGGCCGCAGCGGGTGCCGCCGGTGCAGGTCGTCGGTGCGGTAGGTGCCGATCAGGGCGACCCGTTCCCGGTGCAGCATCCGGGACAGGAACGTGACCAGGTCCCGGGTGGAGGCGTCGGCCCAGTGCAGGTCTTCCAGCACGAGCAGCACCGGCGCGGCGGCCGCTAGCTCGGTCAGCAGCCCGAGCACGGCGCCGAACATCTGCTGGCGGGCCAGCCCGGTCCGGTCCGATGTGAGAAGCTCGCCGTCACCGCCCTCGGGCAGCAGCCGGCCCAGCGCGGACCGGGAGGCGAGCGCGTCGCGGACCCCGCTGGAGACCGCGGCGCCCCGGAGCGCGTCGGCCAGCGGCAGGTAGGGGACGCTGTCGCCCAGCTCGGCGCACTGGCCGGACAGCACGGTGAAACCGCGGTCCGCGGCGAGTTTCCTGACCTCGCTGACCAGACGGGTCTTGCCCACTCCGGCGTCACCGCTGACCAGCGCGACGACCGAACGCCCGCCTTCAGCGTCGTCGAGGACGGTGAGCAGGCGGCCGAGCTCGGCATCGCGCCCCACCATGCGCCCAGCCGGTCCGCGAAGATCCATGTCACGAGTATTCCATCGGCGACCGACAATTCCGATTCGTTAAGCTGCGCACATGGACTCCGACGTGTGGGCAGAAGCAGCCGGCGGCGCGAGCCTGCGGCTGATCCGGGCCGGTTCGCTGTCATCGGCCACCGCGCAGACCGGTGGCATGCAGCGGGCGGCAGCCATCTCCGGCGACCTGGTCGGTGCGCAGGCGCTGTGGATGGGCCGCACCGTGGTGCTGCCCGGGGCCTCCTCCGGTGATCACCATCACGGCACGTCGGAGACGGGCATTTTCGTGGTATCCGGCCATCCGGTCTTCGTCTACCGGGATCCATCCAGCGATGCGGTGGTACGGCTGGAGACCGAGCCGGGCGATTACGTGTGGGTGCCTCCGCATGTGCCGCACCGGGAGGAGAATCCCTCGCCGGACACCGAGGCTGTCGTGGTCATCGCCCGGTCGACCCAGGAAGCGATCGTCGTCGACGTGGCCGAGCTGTAACCCGGCATCTCACTCGGGGTCGCGGCCGTCGAAGCGGCGGGAGCGCTTGATCGCCCCGCGGTTGCGCTTGCCTTCCAGCCGCCGCTCGTTCGCTCCCCGGCGTGGCCTGGTCGGGACCCGCGCGCGCTGCGGCGGGGCGACGGCGTCCCGGAGCAGGGCGGCCAGCCGGCCCTGGCATCTTGCCGGTTGGCGAGCTGGCTGCGCTCCACCGAGGCGGCCACGGTCAGCACGCCCCCGGAAAGCCTGGTGGCAAGCCGTTCCAGCGCCCGGTCCCGGGCCCATTCGGGCAGCGTGGCGGACCGCTCCACATCGAAGGAGAGCTCGACCCGGCTGTCGGCGGTGTTGACCGACTGACCGCCCGGACCCGAGGACCGCGAGAACCGCTCGTGCAGCTCGCTGCCCGGGATGACCAGCCAGCCGTTCACCCGCAAATCCTCAGGCACCGTAAGTCCTCGGGCGTCCTAGGCCAGGCTGTTGACCAGCTCGCGCACGGGCTTGCGGCGGCCCGTGTAGAACGGGATCTCCACCCGGGTGTGCCGGCGGGCTTCGGCGCCGCGCAGATGACGCATCAGGTCCACGATGCGGTGCAGCTCGTCGGCCTCGAAGGCGAGGATCCACTCATAGTCGTTGAGCGAAAAGCAGGCGACGGTGTTGGCCCGCACGTCCGGGTACTCCCGGGCCATCTTCCCGTGCTCGGCCAGCATCTGGCGGCGTTCGGCCGGGTCGAGCAGGTACCAGTCATACGAGCGCACGAACGGGTACACGCTCACGTACGCGCGCGGCTCCTCCTCGGCCATGAAGGCGGGGATGTGGCTCTTGTTGAACTCGGCCGGGCGGTGCAGCGCCATCACCG
The DNA here is from genome assembly GCA_963781225.1 of uncultured Actinomycetota bacterium. Lineage (GTDB taxonomy): Bacteria > Actinomycetota > Actinomycetes > Streptosporangiales > Streptosporangiaceae > Palsa-504. The sequence goes on along the minus strand of CAWAFD010000006.1, from coordinate 156,735 downwards.
ACCAGACCGCCTCGCTGCAGCGCCCGAGCCGGGTGCGGCGGAACTGCGCGTAGGTGTCTTGCAGGTCGTCCGAGGTGGGCGCCACCCACCAGATCATGTAGTCCGCGTCCGCACGCAGGCCCTGGACGTCGTAACAGCCGCGGGTCACCACGCCCTTGCCGGCCACCTGCTCCAGCAGCTCCGTGACCTCAGCCGCGACGTTGCCATGGCCGCCCAGCTCGAGACTGCTGCGGTCGGTTACCCGGAAGACCGACCACATGGTGTAGCGGACCAGGTCGTTGAGCTCGCGCGCCTTCGGCTTCTGGGGCGCCTGCCCGGCGGTCCCTTCAGCGGTCACGCCGGGCTCGGTCGCAGCCCGTTCGGCCATCTCGTCTTCGTCACCCATACCGCTATTGTCGCCCATCCTGCCTCGTGGATGCCTGGGCCGGCCCGCCAGGAATGTCATCGTCTGGGTGGCCGCGGCGCGGGCCGTCGCCACACAGGCCGGGATCCCGACCCCGTCGTAGGCGGCGCCGCAGACCGCGAGCCCGGGCTGGGCGCCGACCGCGTCGCGAATGTCGGCCACCCGGTTCAGGTGGCCGACCGTGTACTGGGGCAGCGCTCCGCCCCAGCGGGTCACCCGGGTCGCGGCCGGCGCGCCCCGGACTCCCGTGGCCTCCGCGAGCTCGGCCGCGGCCAGCGCGGCCAGCTCGTCGTCTGCCCGCTGCAGCAGTGCCTCCTCGCCGATCCGGCCGACCGAACAGCGCACGATCTCCAGCGGCTGCGCCCCGGCTTCGATTTCGCTGGCCAGATGCGGCCACTTCACGGTGGAGAAGGTGGCCGCCTTGACGGCCCGGCCGTCCACGGCCGGGACCAGGTAGCCGCTGCGTGCCTGGGCGGCCAGGCCAGGCGACGGGAAGGCGGACCGGGGATAGGCCAGCGTGATGATGGCCATGCTGGCGTAGGCGAACTCACCGAGTGCCGTGACGGCCGCCGAAGCACCCGGCACGCCAGCCAGCAGGCGAGCGGCGGGCCAGGCCGGTACGGCGAGGATCACCGCGTCCGCGTCCACCCATTCCGGTTCGGCCGCCGAACCTGCGGTGAGCCGCCAACCCTGGCCGGCCGGGCCCAGCGCCCGGACCATCGCCGATGTCCGCACCGCGGCCCCGGAGGTCTTGGCCAGGTAGCCGGGCAGCGTCCCCAGCCCGGCGGACAAGGTGGTGAACACCGAACCGCCGGTGCGGGTGCCGGCCGGGGACGACGGCCGCGCCGGGAGCAGCGATCCCACCGCCTTGGCCAGGGACCGGTGTTCCCGGGAAGCGGCGGCCAGCGCGGGCATGGTGGCCTCGAAGGACAATTCTGCCGAACGGCCTGCGTAAACCCCGCCGAGCAGCGGGTCGACCAGGCGGTCCACCACCTCATCGCCCAGCCGCGCGCCGACGTACCGCGCGACCGGCACGTCACCGTCGCGGGGCGTGGGCGGGAGCTCGAGGTCCTGCTCGGCCCGGGCGACGCCGGCGCGGGAGAGCACGCCGGATCCGGCTAGTTCGGCCAGGTCGGAGGGCACGCCCATGAACTGACGGCGCGGCAGCGGCCGGAACGCACCCCGCGTCCAGATGGCCGAGGAGGTCGTGCCCGGGGCGACGCGCTGGTCGGCCAGGCCCGCCTCGGCGATCAGGGCGGTCCCCTCAGGCCGGGTGACGAGCAGGGCCTCGGCTCCCTCATCCACGGCGACGCCCGCGATTTCGGAGACGGACAGCTTCCCGCCCAGCCGGGGTGACCCTTCCAGCACCGTCACGCGCACGGGCTCGTCGCGCAGGAAAAACGCCGCCGCCAGACCCGCTATCCCACCGCCCACGATCACCACATGCGGTTGCGCGTTCGTCGGATCCATGTCCACAAGCCTGGCAGACGGCTGCCGGTGCGACGCACCTGGGCGCCGTACCCACACGCCGCCTTATACCCCCTATGGGTATAGTTGACGCATGGCCGCACTCATCACGATCGGCGACAGCCTGCGGGAAGCGTTCTTCATGTTCTGGGAGACGCTCTGGGCTCTCATCCTCGGCTTCGCACTGGCCGGGGCGGTGCAGGCGTTCGTGTCCCGAGGGCAGATGCGGCGTGTCATGGGCAACGGCGGACCCGCGGCCCTGACCCGGAGCTCGCTGCTGGGCATGGCCAGCTCGTCCTGCTCGTACGCGGCCAGCGCCCTGGCCAAGTCGCTGTTCCAGCGGGGCGCGGACTTCACGGCGGCCATGGTGTTCATGGTCGCCTCGACCAACCTGGTGGCTGAGCTCGGCATCGTCTTGTGGCTGCTTATCGGCTGGCGGTTCACGCTGGCCGAGTTCGTTGGCGGCGCGATCATGATCGTGCTGCTGGGCGTCACACTCCCCCGGCTGGTGTCGCGGCGGCTGGTGATCGGCGCCCGGGAGCGGCTCGGTGAGGCCGAGGCCGGCGCCCAGCATGAGGAGCATGCAGACCATGGGGCGCACGGCGGCCATGGGGAGCACGGCGGTGGCCATGGCGAGCCCGATTCACTGGGCCGCAGGCTGCGGCAGCCGGCCCGGTGGGCGGACGCGGCGGGCTACGCCATCGCGGACCTGACCATGCTGCGGCGCGAGATCGTCATCGGCTTCATCGCGGCCGGGTTCGCGGCGGCAGCCGTGCCGGGCTGGGTCTGGAACGGCGTCTTCCTGCACGGCCACGGGATCCTGACCATGGTCGAGAACGCCATTGTGGGCCCGTTCGTCGCGATGATCAGCTTCGTCTGCTCGATCGGCAACGTGCCGCTGGCGGCGGCGCTGTGGAAGGACGGCATCAGCTTCGGCGGCGTGGTCGCGTTCATCCTTGCCGACCTGATCTCGCTGCCGCTGCTGTTCGTCTACCGCAAGCTGTATGGCGGCCGGCTGACGCTGCGGCTGCTCGGCGTCTTCTGGCTGGTCATGAGTGCCGCGGGGCTGATCACCGAGGTGCTCTTCAGGGCGGCCGGGGCTGTCCCGGTGGTACGCCCGGCCACCATCGCGCCCAGCCGTTTTAGCTGGGACTACACGACCATCCTCAACATCGTGTTCCTGGCCGTCCTGGCCGGCCTGTACTGGCTGCACCGCAGCCGGGAGCGGTTTGGCGGCGGCGAGGACGTCGCCCGCGACCCGGTCTGCGGGATGCAGGTCGAGAAGGACAACCCAGGGGCGGTCCTGCACGCCGGCGGCCGCACGATCTACTTCTGCTCCGGGCACTGCCGTGACCGGTTCCAGGCCGAGAATCGCCAGCCGGATCACGACCCGGCCGCTGCACGATCGTGACCTTTACCGCGGAACCGGCCTCCTTCCGGTTCGCGTCCGACTCGCATGCTGAACACACGGGGCCCCGCCGTCCGGCTCGGGCGCAGCAGACAGGGCCCGGTCGCGGGTCTCGCGATCGGCGGCGTGCTGCTCGCCGCCACGACGTTCCTGGCGGGATGCTCGGCGGGCACTTCCAGCGCTGCTTCCAGCGGCACCGCCGACGGGCAGGCCGTAAAGGCAGCCGCCCCGGCCGGAACGGCGGCCGCTGCCCCGGCCGCAAATGGCACGGGGACGAACGGTGCCGCGAACGGTGCGGCCGCGGCAAGTGACGAGGCCGGGGCCGGCGGGGCCGGCGCCACGGCCCGGCTGGCCCCGGCCAGCAGCATCATCTACACCGCGGAGCTGACCGTGCGGGCGGCCAGCGTCAGCTCGGCCACGACCCGTGCGGCCCAGATCGCGCAGAGCGCGGGAGGCTACGTCTCGAGCGAAACCGCGTCGGCCGATCCCGGCCATCCGTCCCGGGCCACCGCCAGCGTGCAGCTGAAGATCCCGGTGACGGCGTACCCCGCCACGCTGAGCCAGCTGGCGGGCCGCCTCGGTACCCAGCTCTCGCTCCGGCAGCAGGCGCAGGACGTCACCCAGCAGGTGGCCGACGTGAGCAGCCAGGTCACCTCGGACCAGGCAGCCATCGCCCAGCTGCGGGCGCTGCTGTCGCACGCCGGTTCAGTGGGTGACCTGCTGAGCGTGCAGAACCAGATCAATGCCGAGGAATCCAGCCTGGAGCAGATGCAAGCCCAGCAGCGCGCGCTTAGCCATGAGACCAGCTATGCCACGGTGACGCTCACCATCCTGGGGCCCGCAGCGAGGCCGGCCGTGCACTCAAAGGCCCCGCCCAGCCTGGCGGGCGGCCTCAGTGCCGGCTGGCACGCACTGCGGATCGCGGCGTCCTGGACACTGGCCTTCCTCGGCGTGGTGGCACCGTTCGTGGCTGTCGTGGTCGTGGCCGGGTTCGGCATTTACCGGGGCAGGCGCTGGCTGATCCGGCGACGGGGAATGCCCCCCGCTGCCTCGCCAGCCTCGCCGGGCTCACCGGAGAGCTAGGCGGCGCCCCGGGCCGAGGTTCTGTGTGCCATGGCGGACTCTCTGCGTGTGCCACCAGGCGTCATTGTCATGATCTTGTGCAGCCGGGCGTCATTTCTGGCACCTAACGACACTTGATGATGCAAATGACGCTATCCGGCACATGAAGGCAACGCCTTTCGACACATGGCTGTTATTCGGCACATGGTCGTGCCGTCGTGGCGGCGGTTCGATGTGGCCGCAGTGCCCTTGATGCCCGCGGGGGTTGCCACGGCGGACCCTGGGATCAGGCCGGGGTGCGGACTGACTCGCTGTGCACCAGGTCGGCCAGCCGCGCGAGCACGTTGGGATCGGTCTCCGGCAGGACGCCGTGCCCCAGGTTGAACACGTGTCCCTCGGTGGTGTGGGCGCGGGCGAGGATGTCGCGGGTCCGCTCCTCGATCACGTCCCACGGTGCGAGCAGCACAGCCGGATCCAGGTTGCCCTGCAGAGCCTTGCCCGGCTCGATCCGGCGGACCGCTTCGTCGAGCGGGATCCGCCAGTCCACCCCCACCACGTCGGCGCCTGCCTCGCCCATGAGCCCGAGCAACTCGCCGGTTCCCACTCCGAAGTGGATGCGCGGCACCCCAGCCGACGCGAGCGCGGCAAAGATCCGGCTCGTGTGCGGCAGGATCGCGTGCCGGTAGTCATCCGGGCCGACCACCCCCACCCACGAATCGAACAGCTGAATAGCCGAGGCGCCCGCCGCCACCTGTATCTGCAGGAACGAGATGGTGATGTCGGCCAGGCGGCCAAGCAGCGCGTGCCACAGCTCTGGATTGCTGTACATCAGCGCCCTGGTCTTGTCCTGGTTCTTGGACGGGCCACCTTCGACGAGGTAGGACGCGAGCGTGAACGGGCCGCCGGCAAAGCCGATGAGCGGGCGCTCGTCCAGTTCGGCTACGAGCGCCCGTACCGCCTCGGTGACGTAAGGCACGTCGCTTGGATCCAGGCCGCGAAGCCGTCCCAGGTCAGCCGCGGAACGGATCGGGGTCTCGACCACCGGCCCGATCCCGGGCTTGATATCGACGTCGATGCCGACAGCGCGCAGCGGGACCACGATGTCGCTGAACAAGACGGCCGCGTCCACGTCGTACCGGCGCAGCGGCTGAAGGGTGATCTCGGTGATCAGCTCGGGGCGGGTGCACGAATCGAGCATCGAGATGCCCTCGCGGACTTTGTGGTACTCGGGCAAGGACCGGCCCGCCTGCCGCATGAACCAGACCGGCGTGTAGGGGACTGGTTCTCTCCGGCAGGCCTGTATGAAAGGGGATTTGGTTTCCGAGACGGTCACGTCAGGATCGTCTCACATCACCGCTCGGTAGTCGCCGGGGGACACGCCGTCCCGGGTCCCACCGCTGCGAGCTACCGCGTGCCACTATCGGCATCAACCCCCTTTCAATACCCTGCAAGTCCGGTGATGCACCGCAACGAGGAGGTCGCCAGGATGACGCACCTGAGCAGGCACTGCGCCGGTTGCGATGAGGAAACGCAGTTCGAGCAGTTCCACGCGGAATCCGCCAGCTGCCCGGACGTTCCGGATGGAGACTGCCAGGAATGGGCCTGCTCGGTATGCGGGGACGCCCTGATTATTGGCCTGCCACTGAGCGAAGACGTCATCGCCGTCAGCACGATCCGGGCTGCCTGACCCGTTCAGGTACGGCTCTGGCGGGACACAGAAGCCGGCGTTCCAGTCAGGAAATCCGCATGAAACATTGGTGTTTCGGCATGAATCTAGATGGCGCTTAGTGAAAAACAATGAGCGACACGTACGCTCAGGTCATGAGGCCGAATGAGGGGCCGCCGACTGAAGGGCCACGAGAACACCGCACCACGCGATCACGGGGATCGCGGCGTTCTGGGGCGTCCGCCCCGGAGACAGGTACCCCCGCGGTGACGGGGGTAGCCAAGCCGCTGACCGAGGTGATTAAGCCGAAGGCGGCTACCACACGCCCCAAGGCGGCCAGGAAACCACGAGCGTCCGCCAGTTCGGCACCGACGCCAGCCACCCCAGGCAAGCCAGCCAGCCCAGGCCCGCTGCCAGCTGGCAGCGGGCCAGCCGACACTGGGCCAGCTGGCACTGGGCGAGCTGGCAGGGCGCGGATGCCTGCGACTGGCCGGGAGCCGGGCTCACCCGCGGAGGCGACTTTCGCGGAGGCCGCGGCTGCCTTCATGGCGGGCCGGGACGCGCAAGGTGACCGGCAGCTTGTGTTCGAGGACGTCCCGGCGCCCAAGCGCCTGGCACCGTACGCCACGGCCATCGCCGCCACCGTCCAGCGTGACGATGTGGACGTGGCCTGGGGACGCCTGGTCTTGCTCTACGATCCGGATCGTCAGGAAGGCTGGGACGGTTCGTTCCGGCTGGTGGCCTACATCCGCGCCGACATCGAGCCGGAAATGGCTGCCGACCCACTGCTGGGTGAGGTGGGCTGGAGCTGGCTTTCCGAGGCCCTGGATGCGCATGTACCGGGCTACGCGGTCCCGAGCGGCACGGTGACGCGGGTGATCACCGAGGGGTTCGGGGGCAAGCAGGACGAGCTTCCGCTGACTGGCTTTGAGCTGCGCGCCTCCTGGTCCCCCACCGCACCGGGCAATCAGCACCGGCTAGCTCAGGACAGCGACCTGCGCATCCTCGACCTGTCGGCTCACATCGCCGCCTGGTGCGACTGCCTGTCCGCTGCGGCCGGGCTCGAACCGCCGGGAACACGGGCCTTGCGGCACCCGGGGCGAGGGTGAGCGCGGGTGATGAGCCCAGCGGGATCGTTCCACTGCTCGAGCCACGCGAAGGCCTACCACCCGTCATCGAAACCGGCACGGCCCTGACTGAGGTCACCGAGCGGCTGGCGCACGGCCAGGGACCGGTCGCGGTCGACGCGGAACGAGCCTCCGGCTACCGCTACGGCCAGCGCGCCTACCTGGTGCAGCTGCGCCGTGCCGGCGCAGGCACGATGCTCATCGACCCGATCGCCTGTCCCGACCTGTCCGGCATCGACGCCGCCCTGGGTGAGACCGAGGCCGTGCTGCACGCAGCGTCCCAGGATCTGCCGTGCCTGGCCGAGATCGGCTACCGGCCGCGGCAGCTGTTCGACACCGAGCTGGCGGGCCGGCTGCTCGGCTATCCGCGGGTTGCTCTCGGCACACTCGTCGAGGAGGTGCTCGGCTTCCACCTGGAGAAGGGCCATTCGGCCGCCGACTGGTCGGTCCGGCCATTGCGCGAGGAAATGCTCCGTTATGCCGCCCTCGACGTCGAGGTGCTGGTCGAGTTGCGGGACGCCCTGGCCGCGGAGCTCGCCGAGCAGGGCAAGACGGAGTGGGCACGGCAGGAGTTTGAGGCCGTGCTCTCCGCCCGTCCCGCTCCGGCCAGGGCCGACCCATGGCGGCGGACCTCGGGCATTCACCGGGTGAACTCCCGGCGCGGGCTCGCTGTCGTGCGCGAGCTGTGGACCACCAGGGATGCGATCGCTCAGACGGCAGACTTGTCTCCCCGGCGGGTTCTGCCGGACACCGCCATCGTCGAGGCCGCCCGGGCTTATCCGGCCAATCATGCGCAGCTGATCAAGATAAGCGGGTTCGCCGGCCGTCAGGCCCGGCGGCACGAGAAGGACTGGCTGGCCGCGATCGCGCGGGCCCGGAACAGCTCCGACGTGGAACTACCCGAGCCTGCCAGCGGAACCGCCCCGAACGGTCCCCCGCCAGCGCACCGCTGGGCCGAACGCGATCCCGCTGCCGCGGCCCGGCTGACCGCGGCGCGAGCGGTCGTGACCAATCTGGCCGAGGAGAACCGGCTGCCGGTCGAGAACCTGCTGTCGCCGGACGCGTTGCGCAGGCTCAGCTGGGATCCGCCCCGGCCCTGCGACGAGCACACGGTGGTACAGGCCCTGGCCGGCTACGGTGCCCGGCCATGGCAGGTCCAGCTCACCGCCGCGCCGGTAGCCCAGGCGCTGAACGAGGGCGACATTAGCGCCGCGGACGCCGAAGCCCGCAGCGCCGCGCATGAGGACAGCGGCGTGGCGGATGCCGAGGGCCCGCCGAGCCGGGCGTGATTGACCATGGGGATTCTCGCGAGCGCAGGGACGGCACCCCTGCCCGGCTTCCTGAACTCCCTGGCCGGCCCGCTCGACCATTGGGGTTACTGGGCCATCGCGCTGTTGCTATTGCTGGAGAACATTGGCGTCCCCGTCGTTCCCGGCGAGCTCGCGATGATCGGCGGTGCGATCTTCGCCGGCACCGGCCGGGCCGGGCTGAACGTGGTCGTGGTGGCCGTCGTCGCATTCGCCGCCTCGGTGGCCGGAGCCGAGATCGGCTACCTGATCGGCCGGTTCGCCGGGCGCGAGCTGATCCTGCACTTCGGCAAATATGTCATGATCAAGCCGCACCATCTCGACCGGGCCGAGGCAATCGTCGACCGCTACGGCGGCTTCGTCGTCATTATTGCCCGGTTCATCGTGGGACTCCGCGAGGCCAACGGCATCATCGCGGGCATCACCGAGATGCGCTGGATCACCTTCACCATCTACAACGTGATAGGCGCAGCCGCCTGGGTCGCCACCTGGGTGACGATCGGGGACCTGGCCGGCAATCACATCGACACCATCTACCGGGACGTCAACCGGTTCGCGCTCTACGTCTTTATCGCGCTGGTGGTGCTGCTGGCCGCCTACATCGCCCGGCGAGTCCTACGCCGCCGCCGCTCCACGGGACCCGATCTGGGCGACGCTGAAGACACGGGTGAGGCGGAGTCTGGCCGGCAGCAGTCTGGTCAGCCAGAATCTGGTCAGTCAGAGACTGGTCAGCTAGAGACCGGTCAGTCAGAATCTGGTCAGTCAGAATCTGGTCAGTCAGAATCTGGCCAGCCAGAGACTGGCCAGCCAGAATCTGACCGGCCAGAGACGGTGAAGCCTCAGGGTTCGTAGCGCTCCAGCGCGCAAAGCTCGCCCGCGGCTACATGCGCGACCCAGAAGCCGCCCTTGGGCAGCGCCGGATCCTCCGGCATAGCCGATGGGGCACCGAGGACGGCGCACGCCGCCGCCAGCGCGGTAGGCAGGTTCTCCCGGTGCAGGCACAGCACCGCCGGGCGGCCCGCCACGGCGAGCGCCTGAACCAACGCCACGAGGGCGTCGGCCGGGCCCGTTCGGGAGGAAGCGGACGGAGCATGGACAGGGCGGGCCAGTGCGACCTCAGCCTCGACGGTCCCTCCGGACATGACCGCGAACGGGCGGACCGTCTCGGTGCAGCGGACCGCGGGTGAACTGATCACCCGGCCGGCCGGCGCGAAGCACGACAGCAGCCGGGCCAGGACCTCGGCATCGTGCGTCCCCTGGGTGTCCAGCGGCCGGGAGTCGTCGTCGCCGGGCCAGTCTTCCTTGCTTCCGGCCGAAGCGTGCCGCAGCAGGATCAGCGGCATGGTCTCGCGCGGCTGCAGGGCCGAGATCACTGGGTCGTCATGGGTATCACAGAGTTGCTCCCGGGCCGCCTCCAGCGGCAGCCAGCTGACCGCGTCGATCTCGTTGCCTGGCCCGGCCTCGGTGTGCGTGCCGGCCACGGCCCAGTAGCTCACCTGCTTGGGCTTGCCCCAGCTGATGTACTCCACGCTGGGCAGCCGCGGCCCCAGTACGGGCCGCACGCAGGTCTCCTCGAAGACCTCGCGGACCGCGGTGAGCAGTAGGTGCTCACCCGGCTCGCTCTTGCCCTTCGGCAGCGACCAGTCGTCGTATTTGGGGCGGTGCACGAGCAGCACCTCGGCCCCGTCCGCCGTCGGCCGCCACAGTGCGGCGCCGGCTGCGAGGGTGACGTCAGTCATCGGCCGAGCGGACCCGCCGTTCCCTGACCAGCGTCTCCTGCACGTCGCGCAGGGGCTTGCCGGAGTCGTCGCGGCTGTGCCGCAGCCAGTGGCCGTCCGGGCCCAGCCACCACGAGGATGTGCCGTCGTCCATGCCGAGGGCGAGCAGCCGGCGCAATCGCCGCTGATGGCCGGGGTCGATGACCTGCACGAGCTGTTCCACCCGGCGGTCCAGGTTGCGGTGCATCATGTCGGCGCTGCCGATGAAGACCTGGCTGTCCTCGTCCTCTCCCGCACCGAACGCGTAGATGCGGGAATGCTCCAGGAACCGGCCGAGGACGCTGCGGACCCTGATGGTCTCGGACAGCCCGGGGATGCCGGGCCGCAGCGCGCAGATGCCGCGGATCCACAAGTCGACGGGGACGCTCGCCTGCGACGCCCGGTAGAGCGCGTCGAGTACCACCTCGTCGACCAGCGCGTTCGTCTTGAACATGATCCGGGACGGCTGCCCGGCCCGGGCCCGTTCGGCCTGCCGGTTGATGCGGCTGACCACGCCGTCACGCATGTACTCCGGTGCCACCAGGAGCCGCTGGTAAGCCTCGGTGCGGCTGTACCCGGTCAGGTGATTGAACAGGGCGGTGACATTTTCACCGATGGCCGGATCGGCGGTCAGCAGCCCGAAGTCCTCATATAGCCGGGCCGTGGTCGGGTGGTAGTTGCCGGTGCCGAGGTGACAGTAGCGGCGCAGTGTCCCGTCTGGCTCCTCGCGCACGATGAGAGCCATCTTGGCGTGCGTCTTGAGCCCGACGAACCCGTAGACCACGTGGCAGCCGGCTTCTTCGAGCTTGCGGGCCCAGGCAATATTGGCCCGCTCGTCGAATCTGGCCTTGATCTCCACCACCACCACGACCTGCTTGCCCGCCTCGGCCGCGTCGATGAGCGCGTCCACGATCGGCGACTGCCCGCTGGTGCGGTACAGCGTCTGCTTGATGGCGAGCACGCCCGGGTCCTCGGCGGCCTCCTCGATCAGAGCCTCGACTGAGGCGGCGAAGGAGTCGTAGGGGTGCTGGACCAGGATGTCGTGCTCGGCGATGGCCGTGAAGATGCTGGTCTCCTGTGGCACCGCCCGGGTGGACGGGACGAAGGCGGGGTAGCGCAGCTCGCCGATGTTCAGGTCGGCGATGGCCGACAGCCCGCTCAGGTCGAGCGGTCCCGGCACCCGGTACACCGCGCGGGTATCGATGCCGAGCTCGGTCACGAGCTTGTCGAGCACGTCAGCCGACATGGTGTCCTCGACCTCGAGCCGGACCGCGGGCTCGGCCCGGCGGCGTACGAGCTCCCGCTCCATCGCCTGCAGCAGGTTCTCGGTGATGTCCTCGTCGACCTCGAGGTCGCGGATGCGGGTGACACGGAACGCGTGATGCTCGATCACCTCGACCCCACCGAACAGGTCGGTGAGGTGTGCCGCGATGACATCCTCGATCGGCACGTAGCGGTTCTGCGGCAGCGCCAGGAACCTGGGCAGCAGCGGCGGGACCTTGACCCGCGCGAACACGGTGGCGTCGCTGCGCTGATCGGCGATCAGCACGGCCAGGTTGAGCGACAGGCCCGAGATGAACGGGAACGGGTGCGCGGGGTCGACTACCAGCGGGGTGAGCACCGGGTAGATCCGCTTGCGGAACAGGTCGCCGAGGGTGTCGCGCTCCTGCGCCGACAGTTCCTTCCAGCGCAGGATCTCGATGCCGTGCCCGGCGAGCTCGGGAGTGATCCGCTCGCTGAAGGCACGGGCGTGCCGTACGGTCAGCTCGCCTGCCAGCTCCAGGGTGTTCTCCAGCACCTGACCGGGCAGCCGGACCCCGACGCCCTCGACGGGGAAACCCGCCACCATCCGCCGGACCAGGCCGGCCACCCGGACCATGAAGAACTCGTCCAGGTTGGTCGCGAAGATGGCCAGGAACCGCACGCGCTCCAGCAGCGGGACCGACTCGTCTTCGGCCAGCTCGAGCACGCGCTCGTTGAACCGGAGCCAGCTCTCCTCACGGTCCAGGTAGCGTTCGGGCGGCAGGTCAGCATCGCTGACCGGCGGCACCTGTCTGGGATCGTCGCGGCTATCCGAAGCGGGGAGACTCATCTGGCTGGCACCCATCCCTTCATTCTCCCCGCAGCGCGATCAGCAGGAAACGTCTGCTTCACCAAGAGGTTAATACCGATCGGGTCCGCTTGGTAGGCGCCGCTCAAGGCACCGGGCGGCCGGGAATGCCCGGACGCGCCTGAATCGCCTGGACGCTCAGGAAGGCGCCGCCCGGCTTGGCGCAGGCCGCGATACGGATGGGGACGAAGGCCAGGCGGCCCTGATCGGGCAGGCTGACCCGGATTTCCTCCGCGGTCACCTCGGCGCAGGCCGGGCGCTGGAGACTACCGGTCCCCGCCACCCGCAGGACCGCGTGGGCCGTGGCGCCCGGCGCGAGGTCCACCAGCCGCGGCCTGACCGAGGTGTCCCGGACCGCGGCGCTGCCGACCTGGACCGGCGCCCGACCGCGCGCGACCTGGGTATCGGCGTAGGCCGACACATCCGGGTAGCCGAACAGGCGGCAGGAACGATCCGAGACGTTGGTGAACTCGAGCGTGTAAAAGGTGTCATCCGTGGTCTTGATGCCCCGCGCCGGCTGCGCGACCTGCGCCTGGCCGGTGCCCCCGAGCCCCACCCAGGCCTGCAGCCTGGATGCGGCGCACGCCGGGTTGGTGGCCGGGTCCGCGGCCAGCGGGGGGCGCGCCAGGATCACGGCCAGGCTCGCCGTTCCGGCGAAGGCCACCAGCGCAGCGATACGCCACCCGACATGGCCATACCTGTTCATCGCGGTCCCATCTGGCGATGATTAGGCTCTCCCCCGCCCACGGGCGCGCTAATCCTGCAAATGCGCCCATCAGGGCGACAAAATCAACTTCTCAGGGCCTTTTATCGCAGGTATTGCGCACTTACGGAGATGACAGGGCGCACTGGCGGACATACCGCTGTCCGTTAGCTAGGTGCTGGCCGGATCGCTGATCTCCGCGGCGAAGGCCGCCAGGTCGAGCAGGTGGAAGAGCGTGTCGCACCACCGCTCGGCGGGCGGCCGGTCGTCGAAATGCCCGAGGCAGTCGTTAGCAGCGTCCAGGATGGCCCGCAGCACTGCGCCGTCGGCACCCTGGGGTTCGCGGAAACCGGCTGCGTTTCCGGCGGCATACTCAGCCGGGGCAAGCACGTGCTCCTGAGCGGGCGGCTCTGTGCACGAACTGGGTCCGCCCTCCAGGATGGCTGCTGCCTTGCGGGCCATTGCCAGCCCGAGCGTGCCGGCGAGCAGCATCCTCTGCATCACCAGGAAGCCATTGTGGTCACTCATATCGCTTGCCTTTCATCGTCCACTGTGGCTGTCCCGCCTTCGCCACCATCATGAAGAGCAGCAGTGACATTTCCGCCCGAGCGCAGGGCCTCGCCAGCACTTCCCGCCCCACAGCCCATGGGTTCGGGCGCACGCACCATGATCATGAAAGGGGCGGCTGGGGTGGCCGGGCTAGTCCTCGGGGGGACGGCAGGCGGACCAGATGGCCTCGCTGCTGTGCAGCTTGACACGTTCGCCGCGGCCCAGGGCGCGGGCCAGGTCGGTTTCGGCGGTCTCGATGCGCAGCCACTCGGCGTAGGACACCGGGGCGACACCGCGCCCGGCCAGCACCCGGGCCAGCGGCCACTCCTCGGCAGCCACGACCGCCTCGGCGTCCCCGGTGAACGCGGCCGGGGACTGGGCCTGGACCACCGGGACGGCGCTATCCGCCGTGGCCGCGGCAGCGTCGGCGGCGCCGGCCTGGGCGGTGTCGGCTGGGACGGTACCGGCGTGGACCACGGGGTCGGCGGCTGGCGCCGGGCGGTCGGGGTACCGGAGCAGCCCCGCGCGCGGCAGCGGGGTATCGCCTTCGCCGGGGCCGCCCGCCAGATCCTCCAGCAAGGACCGCACGGTCTCGGCGGCGTCGGACTTGTTGGTGCCGATCACGCCGGTCGGGCCCCGCTTGAGCCAGCCGGCCACGTACTCCCCCGGCAGCGGCTCACCGTCGGGACCAAGGACACGCCCGGCTGCGTTCGGCACCACGGAGGCACGCTCGTCGAACGGCACGCCAGGCAGGGGCACGCTCTGGTACCCAACCGAGCGCAGCACCATCTGAGCGTCCAGCGTCTCGATCTCACCGGTGCCACCGAAGGTCCCGGCGGCGTCGATGGCCGTCCGCTCCAGGGCGATCCCGGTCACCCGTTCGGTCCCGAGGATCTCGACCGGCTTCAGCCAGAACCTCACGACCAGCCGGCGCGAGTGCCCGGTGGCGGCCGCCTGGGCGGCGGCGCCCTGGGCCCACCGGGTGATGGCCACCAGGTTGCCGCGCACCCGGCGGTCGGATTCGGCCAGCGCGGTCCCCTGACCGGAGGCGTCGAACGTGTTCAAGTCCGCTTCATCGCCGTGCACGACCAGCTCGACGCCGGGCAGATCGCCCAGCTCGCGCAGTTCCTTGGTGGTGAACTTGGCGTAGGCGGGCCCGCGCCGTCCGATCATGTGGACCTCGCGCACCTTGCTGGCCTGCAGGGCCTCCAGGACCGGCTGCGGCACGTCGGTGCCATGGAGCTCAGCCGGGTCGCGGGCCAGGATCCGGGCCACGTCGACGGCCACGTTACCTACGCCGATCACCGCGACCGACTCGGCGTCCAGGGTGAACGAGCCGGAGTCCATATCTGGGTGGCCGCAGTACCAGTTCACGAAGTCGGTGGCGGCGTAGCTGCCCGGCAGGTCCTCGCCGGCGATGCCCAGGCGCCGGTCCCGCATGGCCCCGGTCGCGTAGATCACCGCGTCGTAGGCGCAGATCAGCTCGTCCCGGGTGACGTCCTCGCCCAGGTGCACCCCGCCGACGAAGCGCACGTCCGGGCTCTCCAGGACCTTGCGCAGGTACTGCGCGATGGACTTGATCGATTTGTGGTCCGGGGCGACCCCGTAGCGGACCAGGCCGTACGGGGTGGGCAGGCGGTCGATCACGTCCACCAGCACCGGGACCGGCACCGGCAGCGCCGCCGCCTGCTTGACCAGTGCCTCGGCGGCGTAGAGCCCAGCGGGACCAGAGCCGACCACGGCTACGTTCAGCATGGGTCTTTACGCTACTCGACCGAACCCGATTGCGATGGCCCGGGATGCGGCTCCAGCGGAGAAAACCGCTAAGGACGCGGCCCCGTCCGGGGCGGTCTCGGCCGGGTCACGGTCGCCGTCCGGCGTACGCCTGGCCACCGCCTCGGTGATCTGCCGGGCCAGGTGCTGCGGGGTCAGGCCGACCTCTTCCAGCACTTGAGCGCGGGTCCCGTGGGACAGGAACTCCTGCGGCAGGCCGAACGTCTTGACCGGCACGTCCACGTCGTGATCACGCAGCAGCCGCGCCACCGCGTCGCCGAACCCGCCGGCCCGCCCGTTGTCCTCTACCGTCACCACCAGCCGGTGCCTGCGTGCGGCCGGGACCAGCGCCGGGTCCACCGGTTTGGTCCAGCGGGGATCCACGACGGTGACGCCGATTCCGTGATCGGTCAGCCGGCTGGCCACGTCCAGCCCAGTCAGCGCCATTACACCGGCGCCGACCAGCAGCACGTCCGGGCCCAGGCCCTCAGCCGGCTCGCGGAGCACGTCCATGCCGCCGAGCTTGGCGATGGCCTCGACCTCGCCGCCCACCTGGCCCTTGGGGAACCGGAGCACGGTCGGGCCATCGGAAACCTCGACCGCCTCGTTCAGCAGCTCGGCCACCCGGGCGGCGTCGCGCGGGGCGGCGATCTTCATGCCCGGGACAAGCTGCATCAGCGACCCATCCCACATGCCGTGGTGACTGGCGCCGTCCGGTCCGGTCACGCCCGCCCGGTCCAGCACCAATGTCACCGGCAGCTTGTGCAGGGCCACGTCCATCAGGGTCTGGTCGAAGGCCCGATTCAGGAACGTGGAGTAGATGGCTACCACGGGATGCAGCCCGGCCATGGCCAGGCCGGCGGCGCTGGTGACGGCGTGCTGCTCGGCGATGCCCACGTCGTAGACCCGGTCCGGGTAGGCGGCCGCGAACTGGGCCAGCCCGGTCGGGTACAGCATGGCCGCGGTGATCGCGACGACGTCGGGGCGGCGGTCGCCGATCGAGACCATCTCGTCGCCGAACACGCGGCTCCAGGTGCCGGGCACCGCGCCGGCCGCCGGTACCTGGTGCAGGCGGTCGTCGGTGTTCGCCTCGGCCTCGGCGTACCCCAGCCCCTTGCGGGTGATCACGTGCAGCAGCACCGGGCCGCCGAACTCCCGGGCCCGCCGCAGCGCCATCTCGACCAGCCGCTCGTCGTGCCCGTCGATCGGGCCGACGTACTTGATACCCAGGTCCTCGAACATCACCTGCGGCTGCAGGACATCCTTGATGCCCTTCTTGATGCCGTGCAGGGTGCCGTACAGCGGGCCGCCGACCAGCGGCGCGCGGGACAGCGTGGTCTTGATGTAATCCAGCACGTTCTCATACCGCTGGCTGACCCGGATCGCGGCCAGATGCTCGGCCAGGCCACCGATGGTCGGCTGGTAGGACCAGCCGTTGTCGTTCACGATCATGACGAGCCGGGAGTCCTTGGCCGCGGCGATGTTGTTCAGCGCCTCCCAGGCCATCCCGCCGGTCAGCGCGCCGTCACCGATGATGGCGACCACGGTCCGGTCCGGCTCACCGCGCAGCTTGTAGGCCTTGGCCAGGCCGTCGGCGTAGGACAGGCTGGTGGAGGCGTGCGAGTTCTCGACCAGGTCGTGCTCGGACTCGGCCCGGCTGGGGTACCCGGTCAGCCCGCCGCGCTGGCGCAGCGTGCCGAACTGCGCTACCCGGCCGGTCAGCAGCTTGTGCACGTAGGCCTGGTGCCCGGTGTCGAAGACGATCTTGTCCTTCGGCGAGTCGAAGACCCGGTGCACGGCGATGGTGAGCTCGACCACACCCAGGTTCGGGCCCAGATGACCGCTGGTCCTGACCGTGGTCTCGATCAGCAGGTCGCGGATCTCCCCGGCCAGGAGGGTGAGCTGGTCCTGGCTGAGTTCCTTCAGGTCCGCAGGTCCGTTAATGCGCTCCAGAAGGGTCACGGCGTACTCCTTAAGTGCTGTGCGGGCCTGATGGGAACGCGGCTCGAATGAGCCGAGTGTACGGCGGTGACCGCCGATATAGCTCATTGCCGCGTCGTGGTCCCCGACACGCGTGTCGGGCTTTGCTGGCTGCCGGGGGCGGGCAGGACCAGCGGACGCGCCGCATACAGGCCGGTGATCAGCTCGGCGACGCACAGCACGAGCAGCAGCCCGACCGGGATGTTCCAGCTGCCGGTGGCGGTGTGCAGCAGCCCGAGTTCCAGCGGGCCGGCCGCCGCGACCAGGTACCCCACCGACTGGGCGAAGCCAGACAGCGAGGCGGCCACCCCGGGATCCGGCGCCCGGGCCAGCATGAAGAAGATGGCCAGGCCCAGACAGGAACCCTGGGCGAAGCCGAGGATCAGGACCCAGAACGGCGCCGAGCCGAGCGGAGCCCACAGTGATCCGGCCAGCCCGGCCGCGGTCCCGATCAGGCTGGGCACGACCAGGGCGCGCTGGCTGGGCCGGCGATGGGCCAGCACCGGGACGACCAGGGAGGTGGCCAGGTTCCCGACACCCATCAGGGCGAGCAGGTTGCCGGCCGTGACGGCCGATTCGCCGCGATCCTGGAAGATGGTCGGCAGCCAGGACAGTGCCGCGTAGTACAGCAGGCTCTGCAGCCCCATGAAGGCGGTGACCTGCCAGGTCAGCGCGTAGCGGTACACCTTGAGGCGAGCGGGCGGCCCTGCCGTCACCGGCGGGAAAACGAGGCTTTCCGTATCGGCGGCCGGGGCCACGGAGACGCGCCCAGCCGTCCGGTACCGGAGCTGCGGCAGCCACAGCAGCACCGCCACCGCGGCCGGAGCGGCCCACACCCCGAGCGCGAGGCGCACCGACCCGCCGGAACTGCGGTAGAGCGGCACGGCGAGCAGGGAGGACAAGATCGCGCCGACGGACAGCGCGGTCAGGTAGATGCCGATCAGCAGCCCGGCGCGCTCGGGCCAGCGCCGCTTGACCATGCTGGACAGCAGCACGTTGAGGATGGCGATCGCGCTGGCGGCCAGGATTGTGCCGGGGAACAGCATTGTCCCGGGCGCGGCGCCGCGCAGCAGCAGGCCACCGGTGAGGACGATCAGGGCGGCCAGCAGGATTGTTTCCTCGCCGAACCGCCGGTTCAGCCAGGCCGCGAACGCGGAGACGACGCCGAAGCAGATCACCGGGGTGGCCGCGAGCAGCGACAGCGTGGCCGACGACAGGTGCAGCCGGGTCTGCAGGTCCGGGAAAAGCGGCGGGAGGCTGGTGATGGCGGTACGCAGGTTCAGCCCGGCGGCGGCCACCGCCACGACCAGCAGGGTGATCTCGTAAGGCCGGCGTGCGGGGCCGCCCGGGTGTTTCGGCATCGAAAACTAACGGTATCGGAATGTTAAAAATACGGCCGAACGGGCTGCGGCGCGGGCCCCGCCGCCGGGTCGGTGCCAGTGGTCCCTGGCCAGCCGTCGCGGGGGGATGGCGGTCCCGCGGTTACACGCCCGGCAGGAGCAGCAGCTTGCCCGTGGTGCGCCGGGCCGCTAGGTCCTCCTGGGCCCGGGCCGCGTCGGCCAGCGGGTAAGTACCGCCGATCCGCACGTCGAGCTCGCCCTTGGCGATCCAGTCGAGGATCTCCCCGGCCCGCCAGCGCAGTTCCTCGTCGTCCGCGACGTAGTGCGCCATGGTCGGCCGGGTCAGGAACAGCGACCCGCCCTTGTTCAGCTGCTGCGGGTCCAGCGGCGGAACCTGGCCGCTGGCCGCCCCGTACAGCGCCATCATCCCGCGCGGGCGCAGCGCGGCCAGGCCGTCGTCGAAGGTCGCCTGGCCGACGCCGTCGTAGACCACGTGCGCGCCGGTGCCGTCCGTGATGTCGTCGACGACCGCGCGGAAGTCCGCGTAGCTGGTGACGTGGTCAGCTCCCGCACCGTGGGCGAGTTCGTCCTTCTCCCCGCCCGAGGTCGTGGCGACGACGATGCCGCCGCGCCGCTTGACCATCTGCGTCAGCAGCAGGCCGACACCGCCGGCCGCCGCGTGGACGACGGCCACGTCGCCCTCGCGAACCGGGTAGGTGCTGGCGGTCAGGTAGTGCGCGGTCATGCCCTGCAGCATGACCGCCCCGGCCACCTGCAGCTGGATCCGGGGCGGCACGGGCACGACCCGATTGGCCGGCAACGCGACCTGCTCGGCGTAGCTGCTGCCTGGCCCGGCCCAGGCCACCGGGTCACCGACGGACAGGTGGGTGACCCCCGCACCGACCGCAGCGACCGTGCCGGCGCCCTCGGCGCCGGGCACGAACGGCAGCTCGGGCTCATAGCCGCCGACGCCCTGGCGCTGGTAGATGTCCATGAAGTTCACCCCAGCGGCGGCTACGTCCACGATGACCTGGCCCGGCCCCGGCCGGGGAGCTTCCCGCTCGGCCACCTTCAGCACCTCGGGTCCACCTCGCTGGCCGACCTGCACCACGCGCATGCTCGTTTCTCCCTTCGCCACCGCTGGTGTCTCCAGCCTTTCACAGCGCCGCATCCGGCCACGCGGTCGCCGGGCAGATGTGAACGAGTTCAGCGTTCACGTGTCACGAAACTGACCTGCGTCACATCAGAAGCGCTAGTACCGCGCTTGGCGTGACCGGCTCCGGCGCAAGCGCATCAAACCGTACATCCATGTCGTTCCGACGTACTGACAGTGCGGTCTCATGCGGTTGGCGCACTAAATTCGCATGGTGTTTTCGCGGCGATAGCTCACTTCGGTCCCATTAGTCGCGTCCGCACCTTGGCCGTCCTAACTTGAACGCGTTCAGCTACAGCGGATCCGGCGTGCCAGCACACGCGAACACGGAGAGTAGTCATATGGTGGCAGTCATGTCACAGGACGTGAGTACGAACCTCGAGCTGTTCGAGCTGCCGCGGCCTCGGACCGCGCCGGAAGACCGGCCTGAGGCGTCGCGATACGGGAGCAAGGGTGAGCAGACCCGGGCGGTCATCGTGGAAGCGGCGCTGCGCCTGTTCCGGGAGCACGGATTCCAGGCCACCACCATGCGGGCGATCGCCAGGGAAGCGGGTGTGGCCACCGGGAACGCCTACTACTACTTCGGCTCGAAGGA
Source organism: uncultured Actinomycetota bacterium (assembly GCA_963781225.1). Lineage (GTDB taxonomy): Bacteria > Actinomycetota > Actinomycetes > Streptosporangiales > Streptosporangiaceae > Palsa-504. Next base: position 136,335 of record CAWAFD010000006.1, on the reverse strand, counting down.
AGAGCTGATCCGGGAGCTTTACACCGGCATCCAGGCCGACCATGGCCGGGCCTGCCGGCCGGTGCTGGACACCGAGACCCGGCTCGGGCCCAGGATCCGCGGCGTGCTGCGCGCGCAGATCGAGGTGCAGGCCCCGTACCACGGATTCGCGGCCAGGCTCTACTCCCGCGGGGCGGAACCGTCCAGCCCACTGAACCCGTTCAGCCCGGCGTCTGCCTCAGCCCGGGCGTCCGCCATTAGCCTGTACGCCGAGGCGATCTGCGGTGCCCGTGGCCGGATCCCGGCCGGACTGCGGGACCGGCTGCCCGAGCTGCTGTGGCTGTACTCTCTGGGCGTCATGGCCTTCTGGGCGCACGACACCTCGCCGGGGTGGGAGAAGACCTTCCGGTTCATCGACGCGACCGTGCCGGTGGCCGAGCGGCTGATCCGGCTGGCCCGGCTGCCGGTGCTGCGGTCCCTGACCCGCCAGCTGCTAGACGTCCTGGACGGCGTCCTGCGTTAGGGCCCGAACCGTGCGGCCGCGAGCGGGGCACCCGCAGCCGGGACCGCTTCCGCGGCGGTGCCGGTGGCGAGGATGCGCCAGAATCCGGACCGGAAGAAATAGATGCTGGTGGCAACCTGCAGGGCGACGAACGTGACCGGCCACAGCGCGCCGCCCAGCGCCGGGATGACGCCAATGGGCAGGGTGCAGGCCATGAAGATGCGCGCGGCCGCGTCGGCCAGGATGGCCGAGCCCCAGATGACCGTGCAGACCCGCCAGATCTTGCGGAACCGTGGCGTCCGTTTCCAGATCTCATCCCACGACACCGGGGCCGGACGGACCCAGGCGCGGGCGGCGGAGTCGAAGACCCGCCGCCCTTCCAGCAGCGGCCGGGAGAACACAAAGGTAACCGGCCTCGGGGCAAGCAGGCTCAGGTACAGGTAGCCCGCCCAGGCCGCGGTGGTCAGCCCGTCCCTGGCGAGCAGCGCCCGTGGGCTGCCGCTGACCACCGACAGTGCCGTGCTGGTGGCGAGGGAGGCCAGGATGAGCAGCCCCATCGTGCCGGGGCGCCGCCCTTGGAGCAGCGCGCTGAGGACACCGATCGCGGGTACGGCGCCGCTGGCGATCAGCGCCACCCACACGCTCGCGCCGAGCGACCGGGCGCCGTAATACACCGCGATCGGCGCGGCGATATCGATGATCGCCGCGCGCAGGGGATGCGCACTCCCGCTCGCAACGCGGGTGTCAGTTGCCATCATGTTACGCAGGCTAGGCCGGAAGCGGCCCGCTGGTGAGAGCCAATCCGGCGATGAAACAGTGACCCAGTTTTACGGATCCGCGGGAGCGGTACGCGGTGGCGGCACCGTCTTGGTCAGGGCGAGCCAGCCGATCAGGCCGAGCGGGTAAAGGAAGTAGCCGAACCGGACGTCGGGGCCGAGCAGGAAGATCAGCGCCAGCCCGATCGCCAGCCGCCGGGTGGCCGCTGGCACGTCCCGCGGCGGCCGGACGACGAGCGAGACGGCGACGCCCAGGGCCGCCACGAGCAGCAGGCCCACCGAGATCACATGCCCGGCCGCTCCCATCTCGGTGAGCAGGTGGCCAGGCAGCAAGCTCTCGGCCGGGGTCTTGTCGTGGGTGAGCCCGAGCGGGAACAGCACCGCGTTGGCGATCATGGCGGTGGGATTGAGGACCGCGGCGGGCGCCAGCGCCGCGATCAGGACCACGGCGGTGACGACGGTGGCGGCCAGGAAACGGCCCGCTGCCCGGGCACCGTCACGTGCCGCGAACATCGCGGCCAGGACCGGGACGGCCAGCCAGGCAGTGGACTTCAGGTCGCAGGCCACGGCCAGCGCGATGCCAGAGCCCACGGTCCGGACGGCCGGCGAGGATCTGCCCGCGGGCGCCGCCAGGGCCAGAGCCAGCAGGATGAAAGCGAGCACGGGCGGGTCGGTGGTGATCACGGCCAGGTTGAGCCCGATCACCGGTGAGGCGACCGCGACCGCGGTGGCCAGCAGAGCCTCGCCCCGGCAGGGCCGGCAGTCCCGGTGCGGCACCGCGATCCAGAACGCGGCCCCCAGCGGGATGACCGTGCCGACCGCCAGCCAGACCCCCGAGTTCCCGGCCAGGCCGCCGAGCCTGGCCGCGCTGGGCAGGCCGGCCAGCGTCATGACCGGCAGGTACGGGTTGTACGACAGCCACGACGTGACCTGCGCGGCGGACAGGTACGGCGTCCCGTGGTGGATCAGCAAAGACGCGGCCCGGTCGATGACCATCATCCCGTCCTCGAGCGGGTAGGCGACCGAGAGCCACAGCAGCGGTGCGAGCACGGCCACGGCCACCGAGAGCACCACGGCCACGGTGCGGGCCCGCCACAGCCACAGCACGGCCAGCGCGGCGGAATACCCGCCTGCGGCCCAGATGGCCCAGACCTGGTCCCGGCCCGCCGAGAGGAACGCGTCGACCAGCGCGTAGGCGGCGAACACCGCGTAGGCGCCCATCAGGTGCCGCCGGTCCAGCCAGGGCCGGCCCGGCTGGTGAGCGTCCTGGGTCAGCTGATCGCTCCGGGCGGCGAGGCTCCGGCCTGCCGCGTCCGCCATCGCCGCGTCCTCCCGTCGGGGCTGAAGCAGTCGCCACCCTACCGCGCGGGGTCCTGTGCCTGGTCCGCGCTCTGGTCCTGGCTGTGCTCGTGGCCCTGCTGCTGGCTGAGGGGCTGCTGGCTGAGGGGCTGCTGGCTGAGGGGCTGCTGGCTGAGGGGCTGCTGGCTGAGGGGCTGCTGGCTGGGGGCCGGGCCCGGCGCCGGAGCGGGATCGGCGGTCTCGGCTGTCAGCATCCTGGCCAGCAGCGCAGCCGCCAGCAGACCGCCACCGGCCGCGGCCACCGCGGCAGCCGGGCGGGGCATGGGCGGGCCCAGGCGGAACCGGCCGGGGCCCGCCGCCAGCAGGGCCGTGGCCGCGGCCAGGTTGGTCAGCGGCAGCTCGAAGCCGCCCTTGGACGACAGCGGCCCGTTGGCCCGGTGGGTGGCAGCGGCCACGCTCATCGCCCCGATGATGGCCAGCGGGCCGGCCGGGTCGGCGGCACCTGCCGCGGTGAGCACACCCCCGGCCAGTTCGGTGACCCCGGCGACTGCCGCCATCGTCCGCCCCGGGCGCAGGCCGATCCGGTCGAAGCCGGCCCCGGCCTTCTCCAGTCCCGAGCCACCGAACGCGCCGAACAGCTTCTGGGCGCCGTGCACCGCGAGGTAACTGCCGAGCACGAGCCGGGTACCGAGCAGAGCAACATTGCGCATGGTGTCCTCCAGTGGATAGGTGGTAACGGTCAGCCAGGTTCGCCGCAGCCACGGGCGGCGGCTAGCCGGGCCATCGCCGCTTTCAGCTGCCCGGCCGCGGGCGGAACGGGCAGAGGCGACGGATCACTGGCCGCGAAGCCGTCCAGGGTCAGCAGCACGAACCGCCGCCAGGCCCCGGGCGCGTCGGCCCCGGTGACGTAGCTGATGCCGGCCGTGCCGAACAGCAGCAGCACAAGGTCCTCGGCGGCCACGTCGGGGCGCAGGCGGCCCGCCGCCTTGGCCCGCTCGATGAGCGTGACGACCCGCTCGTCCGCTTCCCGGCGCAGCTGCTCGACATCCCCGCCGGCGGACAGCGTCATGCAGAGCAGGTCGGACAGCCCGCGGTCCCCGGCCTGCAGCTCGCAGATCCGCAGCACGAACTCGCGGAAGCCGTCCCAGGGGTCCGCGGCCGCCACGGCTCGCTCGGCGGCCGCCGCGTACTCGGCCACCTTCCCGGCCAGCGCGGCGGCCACGAGCTTCTCGCGGGTGGGAAACCGCCGGTACAAGGTGGCGATGCCGACCCCAGCCTGGGCGGCGATACCTTCGAGCGGCGCCTCCAGGCCGTGGGCGGCGAACACGTCCCGGGCCACGGCCACGATCGCGTCGCGGTTCCGTGCGGCGTCGGCGCGCAGCCGCCGCACACCGGCCGGAGGGCACGGATCGCGGTCGGTCACCGTTTCATGATAACGATGTGGAGGCTACCCTCCGGACATCGATAGGCTTTGCGAATCATCTCGTCCCGGCCCCGCGAGCAACGGAGAGAACAATGGCATCCAGCCCGGTTCCCCAGATCGAAGCCCTCAGGAACTCCCACGAGCTGCTGCGAGCGGCGATCGAGCCGCTGGACGCCAGCCAGCTTGAGCAGGGTTCGTACGACACCGAGTGGTCGATCGCCCAGGTCGTTTCCCACCTGGGGTCCCAGGCCGAGATCTTCGGGCTGTTCCTGGATGCCGGGCTGGATGGCAAGGAGCCGCCGGGGCCAGATGTCTTCCCGCCGATCTGGGACCGGTGGAACGCCAAATCGCCGCAGGAGCAGGCGGCCGACGGGCTGCGCGCGGACCAGGAGACCCTGGAGCGGTTCGAGAGCCTGGACGACGACCAGCGGGCGAGCCTGCGGATGAACCTGTTCGGCAGGGAGATCGACGCCGCCGGCCTGGCCGGGATGCGCCTCGGGGAGCATTCCGTGCACACCTGGGATGTCCGGGTCGCGCTGGACCCGGCGGCGACCGTGGCCCGGGATGCGGTCGCGCTGCTCCTCGACGGGCTGGGTCAGCTGGCGGCCCGCAGCGGGAAGCCGGACGGGCAGCCGCGCAAGATCCGGGTGACCACCACCGACCCGGACCGCACCTTCATCCTGGAAACCACCGCCGATGCGGTAACCCTCACCGCCGCGGACGACGAGGCCACCCCGGAGCTGGGCCAGTCCGAATTGGGGCTATCCGAGCTGACCCTGCCCGCCGAGGCGTTCGTCCGCCTGGTCTACGGGCGTCTGGACGCTGGCCACGACCCGGACACGGACAACGCCGGCGTCGAGCTCGACGAGCTGCGGCCCCTATTCCCCGGCTTCTGAGTTCCCGGGTTCCGACTTTCGCGGTCTGGTGGCTTCTGAGCCCGCACCCGCAGGCGCATAATGCACGGCATGGATTACGCCGAGGTTCGCGAGACCTTCTTCCAGCCGAGAGACGTCACCGCCAGCGAGACGGGCACGGCTGCCTGGCAGTCACCCGCGCGCCGGCTGCGGGACGCGATCGAGCCGCTCGCCATGGTTTTCGTCTGGGGCGAGCCGGCCTATGACGCGTACGCCGCGCACGGCCTGGATTTCCTGTCCGGTTACGTGTGGGCGCGCGCGTCCCTGCTGGGCGAGCCGGAGCCAGACGTTGTCGTGGCCACGTTCGGGGTATTCGAGCCGGGCCTGCTGACCAGCGTGTACGAGGCGGCACGCCGTTCGTGCACGCTGGCCGAGATCCGGGCCGCCTGCCAGGCCGGGGTCACCGCGTCGCTGCGGGCGGCGCTGGGCGCGCCCACGCAGGCCCCGCACGTGGCCGGCCTGCTGCGGGACGCGACGCACGGCGTCGCGCTCACCGGCCGGCCGCTGTTCGCCGGCGTGCGTGGGCTGCCCTGGCCGCAGGACGAGCTAGCTCAGCTCTGGCAAGCCTGCATGATGATGCGCGAGCTGCGCGGCGACAGTCACCTGGCCGCGTGTGTGGCCGCCGGGCTGACCGGCCTGGAGGCCAACATCATGACCGAGATGCAGGTGGGCTGGCCGGGCCGGACTTACACCGCCACCCGCGGCTGGAACTCCGAGGCCATGGACCGGGCCGAGGCCAGCCTGACCCAGCGGGGCCTGGTCGCCGGCCACGCCCTGACCGCGGCCGGAATCAGCCTGCGGGCGGACATCGAGGAACGCACCGACTCACAGCTCGCCCCGGCGCTGAACGCCATCGGGCCCTATGTGGAGACGCTGATACCGCTGCTGGGCGGCTGGTCCGATCGGGTCATCGAGCACGGATGGTTCCCGCCGGACCCCTATAAGCGGGCGTCGGGCTGAGGGCGGCCTGGGCACGCGGCGCGGCGAGGGCGGGCAACCGGGCCGTTCGGCCTCATGAGGACTGTCAGCAGGCCCGCAGGTTCCGTCCGGCGATGACGGTGGCACCCAGCTCCTGCGACGTGGCGACCCGGGGGGCCAGGCCGCTGGCGGCAAAGGCGGCCGCGGCGGCCGGTGCCTGGCGCTCGCTGGTCTCGATGAGCAGGTGGCCGCCGGGTACCAGCCAGCCCGGCGCCCCGGCGGCGACCCGGCGCAGCACGGCCAGCCCGTCCGGGCCGCCGTCCAGGGCGGTCAGCGGCTCGTGCGAGCGGGCCTCAGGCGGCAGGAAGGCGATCTCGCCGCTGGGGACGTAGGGCACGTTGGCCACCAGGACCGCTACCTGGCCGCGCAGCCCGGCGGGCAGCGCGTCGTACAGGTCGCCCTGGTAGACGGAGCCGGGAACGTTCTGCCGGGCGCACGCCACGGCGGCCGGGTCGAGGTCGGCCGCGTGCACCTGGGCCCGGTCCACGGCCGCGGCCAGGGCAGCGCCGATCGCGCCCGCGCCGCAGCACAGGTCCACGAGCACGTCGCCGGGCCGGGCCAGCGCGATGGCCTGCCCGGCCAGGAACTCGGTGCGCCGCCGCGGCACGAACACGCCGGGAGCCAGGGTGATGCGCAAACCGCAGAATCCGGCCCAGCCGACCACCTGCTCCAGCGGATGCCCAGCGGCCCGGCGTTCAACCATGGCGTCCAGCTCGGCCGGGGATCGCGCGGCGGACATGAGCAGCCGGGCCTCGTCCTCGGCGAAGACACACCCGGCCGCCCGGAGCCTGCTGGCGACGCTGGCCGCCTCGCCGGCGTTATCGCCCGATCCCCTCAGGGACCGCAGCACGTACTGCATGATGCCGCCGTGCCGGTAGTAATCCGCCTCGCCGGGAGTGTCGATCCGCACCACGGCCTGGAACTCCTTGCCGTCGGCGGTCACCGTCACCTCGCGCGGCACCTGACCGGAGTTGATCTCCTCGATGCCGCGGATATCGAACGTCTCCTCCCCGGTCAGACCCAGGGTGGCGGCGGACTCCCCCGCCCGGAACTGCAGCGGCAGCACGCCCATGCCGATCAGGTTGGACCGGTGGATGCGCTCGAAGGACTCGACCAGGACCGCCCGCACGCCGAGCAGCAGCGTGCCCTTGGCGGCCCAGTCCCGGGACGAGCCCGAGCCGTACTCCTTGCCGCCCAGCACGATGAGCGGCGTGCCCGCCTCGATGTAGGCGCGCGAGGCGTCGTAGATGGGCATCTGCTCGCCGTCCTTGGTGGTCACCCCACCCTCGGTACCGGGCGCCAGCTGGTTGCGCAGCCGGATGTTGGCGAACGTGCCGCGGATCATCACCTCGTGGTTGCCGCGGCGGGAGCCGTAGGAGTTGAAGTCCCTGCGCTCGACGCCGTGCTCGGTCAGGTACTTCCCGGCCGGGCTGTCGGTCTTGATGGCCCCGGCCGGCGAGATGTGGTCGGTGGTGACCGAGTCGCCCAGCTTAGCCAGGGCCCGGGCACCGGTGATGTCGGCGACCGGCTCGGGCTCGGCCGGCATGCCGTCGAAGTAGGGCGGGCGGCGGACGTAGGTGGAGTCCTCGTCCCAGGCGAAGGTGTCACCGGCCGGGATGTCCAGGCCGCGCCAGTTGTCGTCGCCCTTGAACACGTCGGCGTAGTCGCGGGTGAACATCTCCTGCGCCACCGCGTGCTGAACCACGTCCGCGATCTCCTCGGGCGACGGCCAGATGTCGGCCAGGTAGACCGGCTTGCCCTCGGTGTCGGAACCGAGCGGCTCGTGCTGCAGGTCGATGTCCATCGTCCCGGCCAGCGCGTACGCCACCACCAGCGGCGGGGACGCCAGATAGTTCATCTTCACGTCCGGGTTGATCCGGCCCTCGAAGTTGCGGTTGCCCGACAGCACGGCCGTTACGGCCAGGTCGTTCTCGTTGACCGCGTCGCTGATGGCCTGCGGCAGCGGCCCGGAGTTGCCGATGCAGGTGGTGCAGCCGTAGCCGACCAGGTTGAACCCGAGCTTGTCCAGGTAGGGAATCAGCCCGGCGCGCTCGTAGTAGTCCATGACCACCTTGGAGCCCGGCGCCAGCGAGGTCTTTACCCAGGGCTTGCGGGACAGGCCGCGTTCCACGGCCTTCTTGGCCAGCAGTGCCGCGCCGACCATGACCGACGGGTTGGAGGTGTTGGTGCAGGAGGTGATGGCCGCGATGACCACCGAACCGTGGTCGACCTCGGTGTGGGTTCCGTCCTCCAGCGTGACCTGGATGGGGTCCGAGGCCCGGGTGCCGTCGCCAGCCGCCACCGGGTCGGAGGCGGGGAAGGTGCCTTCCAGGCCGTTGTCCAGGGTGGACTCGGGGACGTAGCTGGGCAGCGCGTCCCGGAATGCCTCCTTGGCGTCGGCCAGCGCGATCCGGTCCTGCGGGCGCTTGGGCCCGGCGATCGACGGGACCACGGTGCCCAGGTCCAGGCTGAGCTCCTCGGAGTACCGGATCTCGCGGTCCGGGTCGTGCCACATGCCCTGCTCCTTGGCGTACGCCTCGACCAGGGCGACCTGCTCGGCCGGGCGCCCGGTGAGCTTGAGGTAGTCCAGGGTGTTCTCATCGATCGGGAAGATCGCGCAGGTGGAGCCGAACTCCGGCGACATGTTGCCGATCGTGGCCCGGTTGGCCACCGGGACCGCGGCCACGCCGTCGCCGTGGAACTCGACGAACTTGCCGACGACGCCGTGCTTGCGGAGCAGTTCGGTGATGGTCAGGACCAGATCGGTGGCGGTAGCCCCGCTGGGCAGCTCGCCGGACAGGCGGAAGCCCACGACCTTCGGGATGAGCATCGAGATGGGCTGGCCGAGCATGGCGGCCTCGGCCTCGATGCCGCCGACGCCCCAGCCGAGAATCCCGAGGCCGTTCTGCATGGTGGTGTGCGAGTCGGTGCCGACGCAGGTGTCGGGATAGGCGACGCCGTCCCGGTTCATCACCACCCGGGCCAGGTACTCGATGTTCACCTGGTGCACGATGCCGGTGCCGGGCGGTACCACCTTGAACTGGCTGAACGCCTCCTGGCCCCAGCGCAGGAACTGGAACCGCTCGTGGTTGCGCTCAAACTCGATCTCGACGTTCCTGGTGAACGCGTCCGGGCTGCCGAACACGTCGGCCACGACGGAGTGGTCGATAACCAGCTCGGCCGGGCAGAGCGGGTTGATCTTGGTCGGGTCGCCGCCCAGGGCCTTCATGGCCTCCCGCATGGCGGCCAGATCAACGACCGCGGGTACCCCGGTCAGGTCCTGCAGGATCACCCGGGCCGGGGTGAACTGGATCTCGGTGTCGGGATCGGCGGCTGGGTCCCAGGCCGCCAGCGCATTGATCTGCTCGGCGGTGATGTTGGCGCCATCCTCGTTGCGGAGCAGGTTCTCCAGCAGCACCTTCAGGCTGAAAGGAAGGCTAGCCGACCCGTCCACGGCGTCCAGCCGGTAGATCTCGTACTGCTCGCCCGCGGCGCCAAGCGCCGCCCGGCTGCCGAAGCTGTTGGCCGTCATCGTTACTGAGCCTCCTCGCTCGTTCCGTCCGTCCAACCTACAGTATCTCGACATCAAGCTACTTAGCGAGGGCCCTGCAAGAGAATCTTGACGTCAAGCTAATTCGCTGCCGACCGGCGGCAATAGCTGGCGACCGGCGGCAATAGCTGGCGACCGGCGGTAATAACAGCCGCTGCCACGATCGGTGATGAGGCTGGGGCCGGTGGGCGGCCAGCCGGCTGCGGACCGTGGTCGGCGCGGACGCCCGCGGGGAGCGCGGGCGACGAACCGCGGCGGCGCGCTTGCTCTTAGGATATCGCCGTAGCCGCCGGTATCCGGCTTGGAGAGGACGTCTGGGATGCGCTTCGCGATTAAGACACGGCCCGAGCATCAGAGCTGGGAGGAGATCCGCGACGCCTGGATCGCGGCCGATGAGATCCCGCTGTTCGAATCGGCATGGAACTGGGACCACTTCTACCCGCTGAGCGGCGACATGGCCGGGCCGAACTTCGAAGCCTGGACGATGCTGGCCGCCATGGCCCAGGCCACCCGGCGGATCCGGCTCGGCTGCCAGGTCACCGGCATGGTCTACCGGCACCCGGCGGTGCTCGCCAACATGGCCGCGACCGTCGACATCATTTCCGGCGGCCGGCTGGAAATCGGCCTGGGGGCGGCCTGGAACCAGATGGAGTGCGACGCTTACGGCATTGACCTGCCGCCGCTGCGCGAGCGCTTCGACCGGTTCGATGAGGGCGTCGAGGCGATCCTCGCCCTGCTGACCGAGCCCGTCACCACGTTCACCGGCCAGTACGTCAAGCTCACCGAGGCCCGGTGCGAGCCCAAGCCGATCCAGCGCCCGCACCCGCCGGTGACCATCGGCGGCCGCGGCAAGAAGCGCACGCTGCGCGCGGTCGCCCGCTGGGCTCAGCAGTGGAACGTGCTGGTCGAGAACCCGGAGCAGTGGCACGAGCTCAAAGATGTGCTGGCTGGGCACTGCGCGGCCATCGGCCGCGACGTGAACGAGATCACCTGCTCGGTCAACGTGCGCATCGACCCCGCGACGGGCCTGGAGCCGGTAGTCGCGGCCGCCACCGCCTATCGCGACGCGGGTGTTGACCTGATCATCGTGAACCTGCCGCACCACGCCAAGCCCGAATCCCTGACGCCGCTGGCCGAAGCCCTCGCGCCGCTGGCGTAACTGGCTGCGCTGCTCGCCGTCCGCGAGCCGCTCATGCACCGCACGGCTGCTCTGTGCCATCAGCGGCGGCACGCCAAGTTCGGTCAGCATGTCCGCGGCTGCCTGCATCTCGGCGGCGCGGCGCACCGCGTGCTGACTGGTCCCGATGGTGATCCGGCCCAGTGTGCTCTCGTCGGCGGCGGCCAGCTCGGCGGCGATGTGCACACGCAGCCACTCCTGCTCACCCGCGGCCCGGGCCGCCTCGAGGGCCTCGACGATCGAGGTCGCCATGCCCTTGTAGAACACGCTGCGCAGCAGCTTCCTGGTGGCGGCCAGCCCGGCCGGGCCGTCGAGGACCCCGACGTCGGCGCCGAGCGGCCGCAGCAGGTCCGCGTAACGCGCAGCACCGGGTCCGCTAGTGAGCATCGGGACATGCAGGCCGCGGCCGGGCACTGGGGCCATGATGGCGACATCGGCAAACGGGACGCCGGCTTTCCCGGCGATCTCGGCCAGCTGCCGCTTGATCCCCGGTGAGGCGGTATTCAGATCGGCCCATACGGCGGCGCTGCCCGGGTCCACACCCGCCAGCCCGGACCGGCAGGCGTCCACCGCGGCCTTGGCGCTGTTGACACTGAGCACCAGGTCAGCGCCGTGGGCGGCCTCGGCCTCGCTGCCAGTGCCGGTAACAGGGTCAACGGCGGTCACCGCCGGGTCGTAACCTCGCACCACCGCCCCCGCGGCCGCTAGGTCCCGGGCGATCTCCGAGCCGGCCTCCCCTAGCCCGAGGACCGCGATGACCAGCTGTTTTGTATCCGCGCTCACCTGGCAGGCTTACCATGCGGGCGGTTCGGCGGCGACCTCGGCACCCTCGGGTGGGGTCGGCGGCGCTGAGCCAGCCGAAGGGGTCGGCGGCGCTGAGCCAGCCGAAGGCGCCGCCCGGCCGGGCGCGCCGGACTGCTGGAAAAACTCACTGATCAGCTCGCGCTGCTGGGCCAGGAGATGGTCGAAGTGCTTGTCGACGTTCTCCTCCCCGATCGCCTGGGCGGTCAGGTAGAGATCTTTGATCTGCTCCAGCTTGCGTTCGGGAGCGGGCTCGGAGTCTGCGGGCTTGTCCGGTCGGGCCGGTTCGGCGGCGGGCCCGGCCGAGGTTACTGCGCCGGGTGGATCCGAGGACGAGACCAGCGGCTCGAACGGGCCGCGGGTTCCGGTGTCAGGAGCCGGAGCGGTCTCTTTGCTCAGGTCGTCGTACCAGTAGGCGGCGTTGCCCTCGCCTGACCTGGTCACCGGTTCTTCGCCCTCGCGGTAAACGTAAACGTCCGGAGAGCTCTCGCCGGCGGGCTCGGCGGAATTCGCGGGCCGCGCGCGGCTCTCCGCACCGCGTCCGGCACCGGGCGGACGCGCCGGGCCGACTGTCGGTGTGGGCAGGTCTTCAGCCCGGATCACTGGCGCGTACCCACCGTCGAACGACGTCTGATCTGCGGCCGGCCCCGCGGGGCCTGGCGGGCGGGCACCGGGCGGGGCGTGGCCGGTCGCACCGGGGCCTGGCGGCGGGTATCCAGGAGCGGGGTGTCCGGGGGCGCCGTGGCCAGACGGCGGGTGGCCGGACGCATGCCGCCCCGCACCGCCGCCGGGGCCCGGGCCGGGCGCGTCGGGATATGTGTACTCGCGGGGCGGGGCAGGCCTGCTACCACCCGGCCGGGGAGGCATGGGCTCACGGCGCGGCACGTTGTCGCGGGGCGGCATGCCCTGTCCTTGCCGGGACCCCTCATAGCCACGCGGATACTCCCGTGGCGGTGGGTGCGGCTGGCCAGCCGATGGCGGAGCTGCGAATCCGGGTCCAGGCGCGGAGCCTGCCGGGCGACCGTAGCCGGCGGCGTAACCGGCGCCAGGAGCACGACCAGGGCCAGACGGGTAACCAGGTCCGGGTGCGGGGCCTGAGCCGGGTGCGGGGCCTGAGCCACGGGCATGACCGGGACCCGGCGCAGGACCAGACGGGTACCCGGGCGCGGGCCCACCCGGGCCGGGCGCATGCCCATGGCGGGACGCAGCGCCAGGGCTGAAACCGGGACCGGGCGCTGCCGCGCCGGGGCCCGGTGGCCGTCCTTGCCACGGCGCATGAGCTGCCCCAGGAACGTGGCCAGGCCCCTGTGCGTGGCTGGGCCCGGGTGCGTAACCCGGGCCTTGTGTGTGGCTCGGGCCGGGTGCGCGGCCGGGCCCGGGAGGCGCGGGGTAGCTGGGTGAATGTCCGCTGGGGCCGTACGGTGGCTGGCTGGGATCCCCGGGGCTCATTCCTGGTTGCGGCCCGGGACGCGGCGGCGCGGCGGGCCGTCCCGCCATGGACCGGTCGTGACTCCAGCCGGGACCGGGGCCTCGGGTCTCGCCACCGGGCGCGGGCCACCCGGAGCGCGGGGCGTGCGGGCCTTCGGGCGGGACCGCCGCCCGGGGGTCGGAAAAATCAGTTCTGGCGACGGGCCCGCCGTCACGGCTGCCCGTGACATCCCGGCGGCCCGTGAAATCGTGGCCGCGCAGGGCATCCTCGGCGTGCCGCATGCCCGGATCGGAGATGTCCGGGGCGGGGATATCCGGGCCGGACAGGTCTGCGCCGCGGATGTCATGGCTGGGGACATCCCAGGCAGGCGCGTCGAACTCAGCGCCGGGAATCCCCGGGGCGCGGGCCCCGCCGGGCACATCAATCAGGCCACCTGGGGAGTACACGCCGGTAGGGTCCAGTACCTGCGGGCGGCCATGACGGGTCCGGCCGCCCCGTTGGGCGTGGCCCCCAGGCCCGGATCGCGACCGCTCACGAGCGACCCCGGGCTCAGCCGGGCGGATAGGATCCGGCGCAGGGCCGGGCGAGGGCGGCGCTGACGCGCGGAGCTGGAAGCTCGTACGGCGGTCCCCCGGATCCGCGGAGGTCGCGGGAGCTTCGAAGGATGCGGGCCCCTCGGAGGCGCCGGAGGGGCCGGCCAGGGCCAGGCGTTCCAGGTCCTTCCGGGTGAAGGCGTACGCCGCCAGCACGACAAGACCGAACGCGATGCCGGCCGCGCCCATAGCCAGGCCCAGGTGGGTCAGGTGATCCGGCGGACGCTTGGTCCACAGGTGCGCGGTGGCGCCCGCAATCACGAGGAGACCTCCGACCGTGATCGTCACCGCACCGACAATTGACAGGGCGGTGACCAGTCGCACCCTCCTGGTGGTGCCGGTTTGCGAGGCCACGCCACAACGATCGCATCGCGGTAACAGCGGCCGCAAGCGAAATGGACAGCCGTAACCATTCCGACCATAAATTCGCGGCGCCACCACCCGGCATTTGCTTGTGATCGTTACCAAAGCCGCTGATCAGGCATTTTGTGGTAAATCAGGCTCCGGAGCCGGGCCAGCGTCCGGCCCTGACGATACGTTATGCACATGAGCACTCAGGCGGACAAAGCACAACGGTTCCTCGCCTTGCACCGGCCCGGCGACCCGCTCCTGATGCCGAACGCGTGGGACCTCGGCTCGGCGCGACTGCTCGCCTCCCTCGGGTTCGAGGCGCTGGCCACCACCAGTTCCGGCTTCGCGGCCACCCTGGGGCGCCTCGACGGGAGCGTCACCAGGGATGAAGCGCTGGTACACGCCGCGGTAATCGTGGCGGCCAGCGACCTGCCTGCCTCCGCCGACCTGGAGAACGCGTTCGCGGACGAGCCGGCCGGGGTGGCCGAGACCATCCGGCTGGGCGTCGAGGTCGGCCTGGCAGGCGGCTCGGTCGAGGACTACACGGGGCAGGACGACAAGCCCATCTACGAGCTGCGCCAGGCGGCCGAACGGGTCGCGGCGGCAGCGGCGGCGGCCCACGCGGGCCCGGTGCACTTCGTCCTCACCGCCCGCGCCGAGAACTACCTGTACGGCCGGGATGACCTGGCCGACACCATCACCAGGCTGCAGGCCTACCAGGCGGCCGGCGCCGACGTCTTGTACGCGCCGGGCCTGCGCAGCCTGGCGGACATCCGCCAGGTCGTGCGCGAGGTCGACCGGCCCGTCAACGTGCTGGCGCTCGACGGCGTGCCACCGGTACCCGAGCTGGCGCAGGCGGGAGTCAGCCGCGTCTCGGTCGGCGGCTCGTTCGCCTTCGCCGCCCTGGGCGCGCTGGTCAACGCGGCCACCGAGCTGCGCGAGCAGGGCACTTACGGCTTCCGCGCCGAGAGCGCCGTCGGATCGGCCGCCGCCCAGCGCGCCTTCAGCTAATACGGCCGAACGGGCGGGGGCGCGTGCCGTCCCGCCCGCGTCCGGCCAGCCTGGCTGGGCCTGCCCAGCCAGGCTGGCCCGGCTGAGTCAGACCTGCGGGCTCACGTCGGAGGCCAGCAGCTCCAGGTGATCGAGGTCAGCCAGGTCCAGCACCTGCAGGTAGACGCGCTCGGCCCCGATCTCGGCGTACTCGGCGATCTTGGCCGCGATCTCGCCGGGTGTGCCGCCGAGAGAGTTACGCCGCAGGTCGTCTGGTTCCTGGCCGATCGCGGCCGCCCGGCGGCGGAACTCGGCCTCGTCCTTGCCGCAGCACACGGTCTGGGCGACCGAATAGACCATGGAGTCGGGGTAGCGTCCGGCCGCCTCGCAGGCCTCGCGGACGCGCCCGAAGGCAGCGGCCGAGTCCGGCACGGAGCTGAACTGCGCGTTGTACTCGTCCGCGAACTGGGCGGCCAGCCGCGGCGTACGGCGCGGGCCGGTGCCGCCGATGATGACCGGTGGCCGCGGCCGCTGAGCCGGCTTGGGCAGCGCGGGCGAGTCGGTCAGCCGGTAGTAGGCGCCATCGAAGGAGAACGTCTGGTCTTCCTCGGTGGTCCAGAGCCCGGTGATGATGGCGAGTTGCTCGGAGAACCGGTCGAAGCGCTCGCGCAGCGGCGGGAACGGAATGCCGTAGGCGGCGTGCTCCGCCTCGTACCAGCCCGTGCCGATGCCGAGCTCGACCCGGCCACCGCTCATCTGGTCGACCTGCGCCACCGTGATCGCCAGCGGGCCGGGGAGCCGGAACGTGGCCGCGGTCATCAGCGTGCCGAGCCGGATCCGGCTGGTCTCGACGGCCAGCGCGGCCAGCGTGGCCCAGGAATCGGTCGGCCCCGGCAGGCCCGAGACGTTACCCATCTTCAGGTAGTGGTCAGACCGGAAGAAGGCGTCGAACCCGAGTTCCTCGCATGCCTGGGCCACCCGGCGCAGGCTCTGGTAATCGGCGCCCAGCTGCGGCTCGGTGAAGATCCGGAGTTTCATGGCTCCATCCTGCCAGGCGGCCGCTGGGAGGGGTCTTCGGAGTCTCCGGAGCCGGCGTCGCTGGCGGGGTCGAACAGGCGCACCGGATCAGCGGGGACCGTGGATCCCGGAGTCCCTCGGCGGAAGAAGCGGTGCCAGGTGACGTCGCCGCTTAGAGTACGCCTGCCGACCCAGCCGACGCCGGTCCGCAGGTAGCACGACGCTAAGGTGTGCCCCGCCATGGCCGGGCGTACTGCCTCGATGAGGACCACGCCGGCCCGGCCGGAGACGAGGGTCTCCGCGCCGGCCTGCATGGCCCGGCTCCGGTCGTCGGTGATGCCCATGGCTCCCGACGAGTCGGCCCATCCGTGACTGCTTTCCCGCCGCTCCATCCACTCGCTGTCGGTGAGTGCGGTCCACGAGTAAAAGATCATGACCTGTCCAGGGATCTGACGCCACGCGGCCATGATGGCCCTGACAGTTTCCGACGTTAACGCACTATACGGCCACTCGTCTAATCTCGACTATTGTCGAAGTGTTGCGATTGGCAATATTGCCAATCGAGTACGGTACGAGAGTGTCGATAAGTGACGAATCGGACCCTAGGGCCTACGTCAGGCTGGCAGCCCGGCTGCGCCGGGAAATCGCGGAGGGCAAGCTCGCCCCCGGCATGCCGACGCCATCCATCACCACGCTGACCCAGGAGTACGGGCACGCACGCCAGACGTGCGCCAAGGCCCTGCGCACCCTGGAGGACGAGGGTCTGCTGACCCGGGTCCCGGGCCTGGGCTATTACGTGAGCCGCTCCACGGGCGCGGACTCTGCGGCCAAGCCCTCCTGAGCGCGCCGCTGCGAGCCGGCGCCCTCAGGTCTAACGGCTCCTGGTCAAGGTAGCGACGCACTCGACGTGATGGGTCATGGGGAACGCGTCGAACCCCCGCAGCTCCGTTAGCGTCCAGCCGCGCCCGCTGAGCAGCCCGATATCCCGGGCCAGCGTGGCCGGGTCGCAGGACACGTAGGCAAACCTGGCCGCGCCGCTGCCGGGATCGGTGAGGAAGTCGACGACCGGGCGGCCAAGTCCGGCGCGCGGCGGGTCGGCCACGACCAGGCCGGCCTGCTGCAGCGTGTCCCGCTCCCCGCTTCGGCCCTGCGCCTTGCGGCCTAGCGCTTTGGTCAGTACCGAGGCCACGTCTCCCTTGTGCACCCGGGCCCACGGCCAGGGCCGCAGGTTGTGCCGGGCGTCGCGGACGGCCGCGCTGTCGGCCTCGACCCCGGCCACGGCTCCGTCCGGCCCGACCACCGGGGCCAACGCGCCGGCGAACAGCCCGGCGCCGCAGTACAGATCCAGGGCCATCTCGCCTGGCTGCGGGGCCAGAGCGTCCAGAACGGCTCGCGTGAGCGCGTCGGCCGCGTCCGGGTGCACCTGCCAGAAGGCGGTCGCGCTGACCTGCCAGTCCCGTCCAGCCGCGTGCTGGGTCAGGTAGGGCCTGCCGCGCAGCGGCGTCAGCCGCGGCCCCGCCCGGCGCAGCACCGAATCGGCGGCCGGCACGTCCACGGGGGCTTCGGAAGACCGTGTCCCGGGCCGCATGCTCATGATCACCGCCCGCTCCCCCGCCCCGGGGGCGACCACTGCCTCAACCGAGCCGGTCCCCGGCCAGCGGCGGGTGGTGAGCTCCAGGCCGGTGATGGCCGGATGGGCGATGAGGCACCGGTCGATGGCGATCACCTGGTGCGACCGGTGCGCACGCAAGCCAGCCACCCCGTCTTCGGTGACCGCGAACTGCTCCCGGGTCCGCCAGCCGAGGCCCTGTCCAGAGGGGCCCTCTCCAGAAGGGCCCTGTCCAGCGGGCTCCGCATCACCTTTCAGGGCCTCCACCACAACCTCACGATCGAGCCCGGCCAGCCGCCTGAGCTGCTCCCGGATCACCGTGGCCTTGAGCACGCGCTGGGCCTGGCAAAGCCACGTGCTGCCAGTCGCAGCCACCGCAGGCGCCGGGCCGGGCGTACGGGCACGGGGCGGGGACGCGGTCCGGCGACGACGTCAGGACCTCCACCGCATCGGCGCGGGCCAGCCGCGAGGTGACCTCGGTGATCCTGGCCAGTACCGTCTCGCCTGGCAGGGCATGCCGGACGAAGACGACCGGTCCGTCATCGGGCCGGGCCACGCACCAGCCACCGTGCGCCACGTCTCCCGGTGTTAGCTCGACGACGTCCCCGGTCCGATAATTCATGGGGTCGCATTCTCGCATGTGAGGGCATACCTTTGGCGAGGCGCCCCTTCCGGGGCCCCCGCTCACTGTGGAGGGACGGTCGTGCACATCGTGATCATGGGCTGTGGGCGGGTTGGGTCCACGCTTGCCCACATCCTCGAGGACCGGGAGAATTCCGTCTCGGTCATCGACAGGGACCCCGACGCATTCCGCCGGCTCCGCTCGTCCTTCAAGGGCGACAAGGTCACCGGGATCGGATTCGATCGCGCCGTCCTCACCCAGGCCGGCATCGAGCGCGCGGATGCGTTCGCCGCGGTCAGCAGCGGCGACAACTCCAACATCATCGCCGCCCGGGTGGCCCGGGAGACGTTCAGCGTCGAGCGGGTGGCCGCGCGGATCTACGATCCGCGCCGGGCCGAGGTGTACGAGCGTCTCGGCATCCCGACCGTAGCCACGGTGCGCTGGACCGCGGATCAGATGCTGCGCAAGCTGCTGCCGGAAGGCGGCGAGCCACTATGGCGCGACCCCACCGGGAAGATCGTGCTGGCCGAGGTGGCATTCTCGCCCGGCTGGATCGGCGAGCAGGTCAAGGCCATGGAGGCCAGCACCATGACCCGGATCGCCTTCCTGGACCGGCTCGGTCAGGCGTTCGTGCCCGAACCAGGCACCGTCCTGCAGGAAGGGGACGTGCTGCACGTGGTGGCGCGGGAAGACGACCTGGACCGGATCGCCGGGGCCTTCGCGCGAGGAGGAGAGCACTGATGAGGATCGCGATCGCCGGGGCCGGCGCGGTCGGCCGGTCCATCGCCGGCGAGCTGCTCGAGAACGGGCACGAAGTCCTGCTCATCGATAACTCGCCGAGGAAAATCAAGCTGGACAGTGTGCCGCGGGCCGAGTGGCTGCTGGCCGACGCCTGCGAGATCAGCTCGCTCGACGACGCGGGGCTGCAGCGCTGCCAGGTGGTGATCGCCGCCACCGGTGACGACAAGGCCAACCTGGTCATTGCCCTGCTGGCCAAGACCGAGTACGGAGTCCCGCGGGTAGTGGCGCGGGTGAATCACCCGGGCAACGAGTGGCTGTACAACGAATCCTGGGGAGTCGATGTCGCCGTGTCCACCCCCCGGCTGCTCTCCGCACTGGTCGAGGAGGCGGTCAGCGTCGGCGACCTGGTCCGGCTGATGACGTTCGGGCAGAGCGAGGCGAGCCTGGTCGAGCTGACCATGCCCGACGACGCGCCGCTGGTCGGCGAGCGGGTTGGCGGGATCGAGTGGCCGTCGGACACCTCACTGGTGGCCATCTTGCGCGAAGGCAGGGTGCTGGTGCCCCATCCGGACGACCCACTGCAGGCTGGCGACGAGCTCTTTTTCGTGACCAGCGAGGACGTCGAGGATGAGCTGGCTACGCTGCTGCGGGTCAGCGACCCCGCGTCATAAGCTGAGCCTTTTCAGCCGGTCAGCGTGTCTCGGTGAACTCCGGCCCGCGCTCGAACGGGTTCACGTCATCGCCGAACTTGTTCTGCTCGGCCTGCTGCTCTTCCAGCGCCTGGCGTGCCTCGGGCGGCAGCCGGAGCTCGAGTATCTCCCGTGGCGGCACGGGGTGATCACCGCGGATCACGACGACGTCCCGGAACACGTCCTCGAGCAGCTCGGCCTCGGGGCCGCCGTCCGCGGCCGGGCCGGTGAACAGGCCGCGGACGAACCAGCGCGGACCGTCGACGCCGGTGAACCTGACCAGGCGAAGACCCGAGGCCGGCTGGCCGGGCTCGTTCGGCACCTCGGCCAGCAGCTCGGTACCGAACGGGCCCTCGCCCTCCTCACTGCGCCCGCCCGCGGTGGCCACCTCGGCGGCGATCTCGGATCGCACGTCGTCCCATAGCGTGTCCCGGCGGGCCGCCGCGAAGGCCTGGATCTGCACTTCGCTCTGCTCGTACTTAACCGTTACCCAGGCCCCATGCTGCTCGGCCATGACGAGCTGGATCTCGTGCTCGGGTCCTACCGGCACGTACAGGCTGCCCAGGTCGACGCGCTCGCGCTCCGGGTAGGCCTCGGCCGAATCCCACGGACCGCCTCCGGCCCGCGGGGGCTCCGCGGGCTCGCTGCCTTCGTCCTCGAACGGCTCGTCGTACTCGAGTTCACCGTCCTGGCCCGCGTCCTGCGTTCGACGCCGACGAAACACCACATGCTCCTTTTTGGAAATTCGTACCGGCCGAAGGGGAAGGCCCCTCAGCCCGTCGAGCCGAAGCCGCCCTCGCCCCGGCTCGAGCCGGGCAGCGCCTCCGCCTCATGGAATACCGCTCGTTCCACTCGCTGGATGACCAGCTGGGCAATCCGGTCGCCACGCCGGAAGCTGACCGCGCGGTCCCGGTCTGTGTTGAGCATCGTTACCTTGATCTCGCCGCGGTAGCCCGCGTCCACGGTCCCCGGCGCGTTTACCAGCGTGACCCCGTGGTTGGCAGCCAGTCCGGAGCGAGGATGGACGAACGCCGCGTAGCCAGCGGGCAGCGCGATAGCCAGGCCGGTCCGGACCAGGGCCCGCTCGCCCGGGCCGAGCTCAACATCCTCGGCAGCCGCCAGATCCGCTCCCGCGTCTCCCGGGTGGGCGTAGGACGGCAGCGGGACCCCGGGATCGAGACGCTTGATCAGCACATCCGGTTCGGAAGGCAACGGAAGCTCCCTACTGCTTGCACGCACGGTGAGGATAGCGCGACATCGCGGCGCCAGGATCCATTCTGCTGGGTCCGGCTGGCTGGGCCTATCTTATGGATCGTCGGGCACCGGGTCGTCGGGCACCGGGTCGTCGGGCACCGGGTCGCCGGGTTCGCGGCGCCTCAGTTCCGGCAGGGCCCTGGTAATCACGGCTACCACGGGCACGGCCACTACCGCCCCCGGGATGCCGGCCAGCACGCCGCCGGCCGCCAGGGCGAGAATGACGGCCAGCGGATGCAGCCGGATGACCCGGCCGACGACCTGAGGCTGCAGCAGGTGGGCCTCCAGCTGGTCCTCGACCACGAGCACACACAGCAAGATGACCGCGTCCAGCCAGCCCTTGGCGGCCAGCGTCACCAAGATGGCCAGGCCACCGGCAGCCAGCAGGCCGACGAGCGGCACGAAGGCGGCCAGGAACACCAGAACCGCCAGCGGCAGGGCCAAGGGGACGCGCATGATCCACAGGGCTAGCCCGATGATGACCGCGTGGATGGCGGCTACCGCCACGGTGCCGCGCATGTAGTACACGACGGCCAGCCAGGCGGCGTGCCCGGCCCGGTCCATCCGCCGTGCGGTGTCGGTCCGCATGGCGCCGAGCAGCCAGGCCCAGATCCGCTCCCCGTCCTTGATCAGGAAGAACGTGACGAAAAGCATGAGCACCAGGCCGGCGAGGAACTCTGAGGCGATCTTGCCGCCGGTGAGCACGGTCCCCTCGACCAGGGACTGGTGCTTGCTCAGGTAACTCGGTATGTCGTTCAGGGCGTTCTGGACGCTGTTGCCCTTGAGGTGCAGTGGCGGACCCGCGAGCCAGGACTGGACCTGCGCGGTCGTGTGCTTGACCTCAGCCACCAGCTCGGAATAGTCGGCCGATACCCGGTCGGCCACGAGCATGATTAGGCCGCCGAACACTGCGGCCGCGATCAGCAGGGTGCACCAGGTGGCGGCCAGGGGGTGCAGCCCGGCCCGGCGCAGCCGGGCCTGCAGGGGCTGCAGCAAGGCGGTGAGCAGCAGCGCCGCGGTACACGGCACCACGACGATGTACAACAGGCCAAGGAGGCGGATGACCAGGTAGATGGCGGCCGCGAGCAGCAGCAGCCGCCAGGACCACGCGGCCCCCGTCTGCAGCCAGCTGGGGACCCGGTTGTGCTCGGGGCGGCTTGCGCGGCGTTCCGGCATGGTCACCACGGCCTGTTCCGGAGTCCATACCCGTCCGCCCTGGGCCATCGCACGGCGGTTCTGATCCCGGATTTCCGCGCCGCGCTCGATCTGCTCGCGCACGCCTTCGCCGCGCGCGACGCGATCTTCCTCCGCGGTCAGGTCCGGATCTGCCAATTCCTGGTCTGCGCCGGAGGCCCGGTCGTCCCGGGTACCGGTATCTGAATCAGTACGCCCCGCGTCGTCCATCATGTTGGCCTGGTTACCGCTATCCGCATCGGATTTACCGTCGCCGCCTGTACCGTCCGTCCGGTCATGGCCATGATCTGCCGCCTTCCGGGTCGTGACCAGCCAGGTCAGCGCGTCACGGCCGAGCCGCCGCCCGCGCCCCCGCCACGACTCCATCTGACCCACTACTCTCGACTGCATGCATGACTATCGCGAACGGCTCCGCGCACCGGTCGCCTGGTGGCTGCTCGGCATACCAACCGTCCTTATCTTCGGTGCCACGCTCTACGCTGGGCTGGGTGAGCCATGGCCGGTCATCATCATGGTCGGGCTGACCGCGGCTTGCGCCGCCATGCTGATCTCCCTGGGCGTGGCCAAGGTGGAGGTCAGGGACGGGACGCTGCGGGCCGGCGGGGCGGTGCTTCCCCTAGCGGCGATTGACGAGGTTTCCACCCTCGACGAGAAACAGACGACGCTGATGCGCGGCCCGCGGGCGAACCCGGCGGCTCACCTGTACTCGCGACCCTACCTCAAGGAATCCGTCTACATCGGGGTGCAGCCTGGCGGCCCGCCGGACGTGCCGTACTGGCTGATCGGCACCAGGCACCCTGCGGAACTGGCCGCGGCCATCGAGGACAGCCGGGTACAGGCCGGCGCCGAACCAGTGGCATGATTGCGCGGACGAGGGTAGCGGACGGGGTTACAAGGAGGCAGTGGGATGGCAGCAGACAGGAAAGTTGATCTCGGCACCAAGGTCGTCAGCGCGGTGGCGGCGATGGCGGCCGCCTTCGTGGCCCGCAAGCTGATCACATTTGCCTGGACCAAGGCTACGGGCAAGGAGCCTCCCACGCATCCGGAGGACCCGCAGGTGGCTCTGAGCGAGGCGCTCAGCTGGGCCATGCTGACCGGCGTCACCGTCGAGGCGGCGCGGCTGCTCGCGACCCGGGCTGCGGCACGCAGGACGTACCCCGACCCGGACAGCGAGCGCGCCATCGCCGCGGACGGCTAAGCCGCGCACTCCCGGCAGACAAGCTGGCCATTGCGTTCTTCGGCAAGCTGGCTCCTGTGGTGCACAAGGAAGCACCGGGAACACGTGAACTCATCCGCCTGTCGCGGAATCACCCGGAACGAGAGTTCCTCGTTCGACAAGTCGGCCCCCGGCAGCTCCAGGGACTCGGCAACATCGTCGGGGTCAAGATCAATAGTGCTCGATGACTTGTCCATCCGGCGTGCCTGAAGTTCCTGGAGGCTGTCCTCGGTCAGGTCATCGTCGGTCTTCCGCGGGCTGTCGTAGTCGGTAGCCATCTGAGACCTCCCATCCCCCTTCATCCTGTAGTGCGCTATTGCTGCGCGGGTGTAACGCTTTCAAGGCCATAGTTGTGCCCGATTCCGGCGGGGAATTCTGTCACGTTCGCGCCCAGCGCACACGCGGCACGCCGATAACTCCTGACACGTTCCATTGCCGGCTTGCTAACCGGTCTCATCCCAACTACGTTGCCCATCTCGCTCCGGGTTCAGACCACAGAGAAAGGTATCAAGCTGCCGGTACAGGTCGGGACTTGCGGCGACCGTGAAGGACGAGCTTTCCGGCCGGCCAGCGAGCCCGCCGACCTGCGCGCCCGCCTCCCGCGCGACCAGGCCGCCGGCGGCGAAATCCCAGGGGTGCAGGCCGCGTTCGTAGAACGCGTCCAGCCGGCCCGCGGCCACCGAGCACAGGTCCACGGCCGCCGAGCCGCCGCGCCTGATGTCCCTGACGTGCGGCAGCAGAGCCGCCACGACCTCGCCCTGGACCTGGCGGCGTTCTGCTTCGTAGCCGAATCCCGTCCCGACCAGGGCCTGGCCGAGCGGTATCCCCGAGTTACAGCGCAGCACGGTCCCTGAGTCACTCGAGGCGCCCTCCCGGTGCAGCCAGGCACCCTGGCCAGCCACCGCGGTGAACCGCTCGCCAGCCCGGGGCACTTCGACCACCCCCGCCACCACCACACCGTCCACCTCCGCGGCGATGGACACGGCCCAGTCGCGCAGGCCGTACAGGTAGTTGACGGTGCCGTCCAGCGGGTCGATCACCCAGCGGACCTGGCCGGGCTCCGGGGCCCTGGTTGCCCGTGGCCGCCGCGCCTGCGGTCTGGCCGCCTTCCTCCCCGAGGATGGTGTCGCCGGGACGGACCGCTCTGATCCGCCCGGTGATGAGGGTCTCAGACCGGCGATCCATCTCGGTCACCACGTCAGTGGGACTCGACTTGGTCTGGACGACCTCGGGCCGCCCATCCCCCCGCCAGGACGCCAGCAGGCGGCCCGCCTCGGCGGCCGCGTCCACCGCCATCCGCAGCAGTTCCCGGGCGTCCGGGCCGGCCTGGACTTCTGTCATGCTCTCGTGGCCTCCTGGGCTCCTCGCGAGGTGGGCCGGGTGTACCGGCAGCAATCTGCCGGGCAGGTCTGGTCCGGGACGCCGACGGTCCCGAGCGCGGCCTGGGGACCGGGCAGCTCGCCGGGAAGCACCATACGCTCCCGGACCAGCTCGGTGATCATCGAGGCGAACCTGGGATCGGTGCCGGGGGTGGCCGCGCGGGCGAAGGCCAGGCCCAGCGACTCGGCGCTCTGCGCGGCCTCGACGTCCAGGTCGTGCCGGACCTCCATGTGGTCGGACACGAAACCGACTGGGATCACCACGACCGCGCTGGTCCCGGACTTGGCCAGCTCGCTCAGGTGGTCGCCAACGTCCGGCTCCAGCCAGGGCTGGGTCGGCGACCCGCTCCGGCTCTGGTACACGAGGCTCCTGGGATGGCTGCGGCCAACCCGTTCGGCAATAAGCCGGGCTGCCTCGGTCAGCTCGGCGACATACCGGCCGCCCTCCGGCCCGGCCGCCTCGGCCATCGCCAGCGGGATGCTGTGCGCGGTGAAGACCAGGTGGGCGTCCGCCCGGACCTGGGCGGGCAGCGTCGCCAGCGCCGCGCGGGCGCTGGCGGCGAACGGCTCGATGAAGCCCGGGTGGTTGTAGAACCGCCTGATCTTGTCGATCCGCGGGGCGTCCGGGCCGACCTCGGCCCGGGCCCGCTCGATGTCATCCAGGTACTGGCGGCAGCTCGAATAGGAGCTGTACGCCGATGTCACGAACGCGACCGCCCGCCGGACGCCATCGGCGGCCATGGTGCGCACCGTGTCGGTCAGATAGGGGGTCCAGTTCCGGTTTCCCCAGTACAGCGGGAGCGAGAGGCCGCTGGCCCCGAAATCCGCGCGCACCGCGGCCAGCATGTCCCGGCACTGCTGGTTGATCGGGCTCACGCCGCCGACGGCGTAGTAGTGCTCAGCCACGCTGGCCAGCCGTTCCGGCGGGATGCCGCGGCCGCGGGTGACGTTCTGCAGGAACGGCATCACCTCGTCGGGGCCTTCGGGGCCGCCAAACGAGACGAGCAGGAACGCGTCGTAGGTCGGCATGCCTCCATCCAACCAGCACCGCCAGAGCGGTATGCCCGCCGCGCGCCCTGGGCCGCCGGGCACTCCGGTCCGGCCGCCAAATCCGTTTGGGCCGCCCGATATCGTGACGATCATGAGGCAATGCGGCCGATGACGGATATTGACGACGAGAAAAGCCCGGTCAGCCGCTCTTCCTCCCCCGCCCTGCCCGGGCCGCTGCGCCCGTACGGGGAGATCTTCGGCGTCCCCGGGGCCTGGCGGTTCTCCGTGGCCGGCCTCATCGGCCGGATGCCGATGGCGATGTTCGGGCTGGGCACGGTCCTGCTGATCTCGGCCACGACAGGAAAGTACGGCGTCGCCGGCGCGGTGTCCGCGACCGGCTCGCTGGGCTACGCGTTCGCCGCGCCGCGCATCGCCCGGCAGTTCGACACCCGCGGCCAGCGCCGGGTCCTGCTTCCGCTGCTGGCCGTGTTCGCCATGGCCACCGCGGTGCTGATCGTAGCCGTGGAACTGCACCTGCCGACCTGGGCCTACTTCGTGCCCGGGGCCGTCGCGGGCACGGCCATGCCGGCGGTGGGCACCCTGGTCCGGGCCCGGTGGAGCGTGCTGCTGGCAGGCTCTCCGCAGCTGCACACGGCGTTCTCATTCGAATCAGTGGCCGATGAGGTGTGCTTCATCGTCGGCCCGGTCGTGGTCACACTGCTGGCTACCGAGGTCTATCCAGCCTCCGGGATCGGCGTGGCTGCGCTCCTGTGCCTGGGCGGGTCGCTGTGGTTCGCGGCCCAGCGGGCCACCGAGCCCGCCGTCACGCCACCGGAGCCCGGTACGGGACGCCGGGGACGGCGCCGCGGCACGCCCGCCCCCGGCCTGGTCGTGCTGACCCCGGTCTACCTGCTGCTCGGGGCGATGTTTGTGTCCGTCGACCTCAGCACGGTAGCGTTCGCCCAGCAATTCGGGCACAAGCCGCTGGCCGGGCTGATCCTGGGCGCGTACGCCTTCGGCAGCGCGACCGGTGGGCTGTGGTACGGCTCCCGGCAGTGGCGAACCCCGATCGCCAAGCGGTTCGCGCTCACCCTCACGCTGACGGTGCTGGGGGTAGCTACCTTCTGGGCCCAGCCCAACCTGATCACACTGACCTGCGGGATCTACCTGTGCGGGCTGGCCATCGCCCCTACCCTGATCGCCGGCTACGGCCTGGTCGAGGCCCAGTCCAGGCCCGGGCGGCGCACCGAGGCCATGTCCTGGCTGAGCAGCGGCATCGGGGTCGGCCTGGCGGTCGGGTCCTCGGTGGTCGGTTTCATCATCGACGCGCACGGGGCGCGGTTCGGGTACGCGTTCGCGGCCGTGTGCGGGGTGGCCAGCGCCGTGACCTGCCTGGCTGGCCTGCGCCGGCTGAACGTGCCAGCGCCAGCGCCCGCCGTGACGCTGGCGCTGGTGCTGCGGTGTCTGCACCGGGGCCGGCGCCGTGATCACGGGTCAAAATGGGCGGGAAAGCGGCCCCAGGGACCCATGATCACCCAAAAAGGGGCTAAGCGACCCATGATCATGGGCCAGGGGCGGCCGGCGGCGTGATCGTGTGCCGGGAGGCGTCAAAAATGACACCCGGCGACACAGGATCATGAAAATGACGTCCAGCGGCACAAGGTAGCGACGCTCAATGGCACACGAAGACTTTAGGGGTAGTTCTGGGCGTACTCGCTAGCCAGGGCGAGCACCTCGTTCACGTACCAGGTCGCGTGGTTGTAGGCGAAGATCGCCCCGGACAGGGTGGCGCTGTTCCCGGCGCCGTCGGCGCACAGCATGCGCGCGGCGGAGGGCACCGCGTCCAGCGGGTTCATGATGTCCGGCGCGCCGGTCTGGCCGAACCCGTCGATCCCCCACGCGGCCCAGGTGGACGGCAGGAACTGCATCGGGCCGAGGGCGCCCGCGCTGGACGGGCCGACGTTGGCGCCGTCGCCGCTCTCGATCTCACCGATCGCGGCCAGCACCGTCCAGGACATTCCCGGGCAGTACTCCTTCGCGGACTCCTGGTAGAGCATCAGGTAGCTGCTGGGCACGCCGGTGGTCGGGACGTTGGTGGCCACCGGGAGCTTGCTCGTGCTGATGCTGAAGTACGGCACCAGGTTCCGGACCTGGCCGTGCGCGCCGATGACTGACTTGATCTGCGGCAGCAGCCTGGACAGGTTCGCGCCCGGGGCGTTGATGAGCACAGCGACGTTCTTGACCAGGCCCAGCTGCGCCGAGCGCGCGCTGTTCACGATGGCGTCCACGCCAGGCACGCTGAGCGTGGTGGCCGGGCCGGCCAGCACCTGGGTCTGGATCGCGGCCGATACCTGATAGGACTGGCCGGCCGTCAGGTCGAGCTCGCGGGCCGCGGTACGGGTAGCGACCAGCTGCCCCTGCGCCAGACCAGACCAGACCGGGTTCGCGGCCGCGGTCTGCGGCGACGTCCAGGACCGGAACGACGTCCCGGACACGCCGAGCACGTCGGCGTGGTGGCCGTTGAGCCTCACCTCGCCACCGTCGACCGCCAGCACGGCCCGCACTCCGGCCAGCTTGCCGATGCGGGCCACCTGGGCAGGCGTGACCCCGGTCGGCACCGCGGCGATCAGGTCTGGCACGAAGAGCTGCCGCGGCAGCGCGCCGGCCGAGCCCGGGGCGGGCAGCGAGCCCGGTGCCGAGCCGGGCGAGCCAGCGGAAGCGTCCGAGCCAGCGCCCTCCGATGCGGCGCCACCCGATGCGGTGGAGGCCGCCGCCACGCCGGGTGGCGGGGACGCCGACAGTGCGAAGGCGCCGCTGCCGGGAGCCGGGGCGTCAGCCCGGGCCGGGCCTGCCAGCGGGATGAGAAGCAGCGAGACGAGCAGCGGCATCACGAGCAGCATGGCGAGGGGCCGCACGCCCATGGTCACCATGGCCGTGGCCCGCGCGAGCAGGGCGGCACTGCGCGTGCGCGATGACAGCACAATGTATAAGACGATATAAGGCGGCTCGGGCGAGCAGAAGTCCCGGCCGGTAAGTTGCCAGGCCCCGGCCCGTCACCGGGCAGCCGCCGGAATCTACGGAGTGCGCATGCCGGATAGTTCAGACCATGTGCCGGTCATCGCGGTGGCTAGCGGGAAGGGCGGGGTCGGCAAGACCTCCGTCGCGGTGAACCTGGCGCTGGCCCTCACGGCGCGGGGGCACCGGACCGGCTTGATCGACGCCGACCTGTACGGCCCGGACGTGCCGCGCATGATGGGCCTGCGGCGGCGCGCGGAAGCCTCGAGTGTCACGTTGTTCGCCCGGCCGGGCGCGCCCGATTCCCGGTTGCAGACCGTGAGCCAGCACGGGGTGCAGCTGGCGTCGGCGGCCTTCCTGCTCGGCGAGAACCAGGCCCTGGCCATCGGCGGCGGCATCGCTCAGCTGCTGGTCCGGCGGCTGCTGTCCGACTCCGACTGGGACGGCCTGGAATACCTGGTGATAGATCTGCCGCCGGGGACCGCCGACATCCAGCAGTACGTCTTCGCGCTGTCAGGCCGGCCGATGTGCGTGCTGGTGGTCGTCACGCCTCAGGTCATCGCCCACCAGGACGCGCGCCGGCTGATCGCGCACCTGGCGGGGCGGGGCGGGCGCCGGGGCACGGCCGGACCGGACGTGGCCGGGGTCGAGAACATGAGCGGGCAGGTCTGCCCGGACTGCGGCCAGACCACGCCGCTGTTCCCCTGCGCACCGGAGGCGGAGAGCATCTGGGGCCTGATTCCGCGGCTGGCCGCAATCCCGTTCAGTCACCGGGCGGCGTGCGACGCCGACGAGGGCAAGCCGGTCATGGTCACCGGCGCGGTGCCCGAGCAAGTCGCGGCCTATCAGCTGATCGCCGAGCAGGTCACCAAGAGGTTCACGGGCGCCTGATTGCCAGCTGCGCCAGCGGGCCGAACCGGATGTCGTGTGGCGTCCCGGGCGCGCAGAACGCCAGTACACGCTCGGCCTCGCCGATCAGCTCCTCCCGTTTCTCGGCTGCCTGTTCGCCTGCGGCCCGCCCGCTGGCCGGCCAGAACAGCTCGATGCCCAGCGTGGTCAGGGCGCGGCCGGGCGCCAGCCGCCACCTCCCGGCCACGAATCCGTCGATGAACACCGTGCCGGGAATGACGCCGTTGACCGTGTACAGACGCTTGGTGTTCTCGGCGCTGATCACGCGGGACCGGTCCCCGTGCGCGAGCACCAGGTTGTCGAACTCGGCGACCAGCCGGACCGGCGCGGGCACGCCGGCCCCGGGCCGCGGGGCGGCGGGCAGATCGAAGAGCTCGGTGCCCTGCTCGTCGGTGAACGTGACCAGGGCGGGCCGGAGCTCCTCCACCACGGCCTTCAGCCCGGTCAGCCCGGACCAGGCCTGGATGTCGCGGACCGTGGCCGGGCCGAACGCGCCCAGGTACCGGGTCACCAGCGCGGCCAGCTCGGCTGGTCCGGCCGGCCGGAAAGGATACGGCTCAGCGGGCAGGCCCAGCCAATGCTCGGCCGAGGTGTGCCGCGGCTGGCCCGCCTGGCCCCATACGGCGCGCGGCGGCACCTGGACCAGCGGCACACACGCGCGCACGCCCTGAGCCAAGGCGGCGGGGGGATTGTTCGGCCAGCGCCCGGCCAGGGCCCGTCCGAGGGCACTGAACGTCATCGGCTCGGCATCTACCAGAGCCCGGCCCGTGGCGGCCAGCGCCGCGGGATCGACCCCATCCAGCTGCCGGCCGAAGGTGCTGCGCATGCCGCGTTCGATCACCGGCTGGACCAGGCGCCGCAGCGGCAGGGCGTCGCGGGCGGACACCAGGTGGATAGTGCCGCGCATCAGCGCGATCCTGACCACCTCCCGGCTGGTGATCAGTCCGGCTAGGTCCGCGGGGACGAACCCGTCCAGTCGCGAGTGCAGCCCGTAGTAGGGCGGGAACGGCGCCTGGGCCTGCAACCCGGCGAGGTGCTCGACCGTCTGCAGCACCCGGCCCGTCCGGGCCGCCGGATCATCAGCGGGCAGCCGGGGCCGCTCCAGCAGCAGCTGACGGCTGAGCAGGGCCCGGTTGAGGTCGCGCAGGCGCAGGACCGGGCCAGTGCTGATCATGGCGCTGGCCATCAGGAGCCCGCCATCAGTAGCAGATGTTCGTGTGCAGGCGGGACGCGGGCAGCGGATGCACGAGCGCCTGGGAGGTGCGCTGGTCAGCCGGCCGGTGCAGGACCACGTAGCCGTCGTCGGCGAACACCAGCGAGTAGCCGTGCGCCCGCAGATACGTCACTTCCTGGGCCTGCTGCTGCGGCGAGCAGAACGGGAAATCGAGTCCGAGCCTGTCCGCCACCACCCAGGGCGCCCACCGGGGCGTCCCGTCCAGCAGCAGCACGGTGTCCCGGCCGGACAGCCGCGGGCCGATGTTATTGGAGGCTTCGACCTCCACGTTGGGCGGGACCTGCGCGACGGCCGCCGCGGCGGCCCGCATCCGCGCGTTGACCCCGTAAAAGCCGGGCTTGATAAGCGAGCCCATCGGGGAGGACGGGAAGTACACCAGCGCCGCCACGCAGATGGCCGCGGCCCAGATGGTGGCGGGCGGCCAGGCCCGGTCCTTGGCTCCGTCGCGGCGCAGCCAGGCCGGCCGGGCGAACCGATAGGTGAGCCAGGAGTTCCAGCGGCTGGGCCAGTGCCGCTGCAGCCGGGCGGCGCCGTCCACCGCAGCGCAGCACAGCATCATCACGGCGAACGCGTCGTACTGGAACTTGGCCTGCCACCACAGCGGGTACCCGGACGCGAGCATCCGCTCGGCCAGCAGCGGCAGCACCGCGATGAGCATGGGCGAGAACAGCGGCAGGAAGCCAAACGCGGCCAGCAGGCCGATCATGGTGCGGGCCTTGACCCAGGGGGTGACGAACACCCGCAGCGCGTGCAGCGGGTGAGTGATGACGTTGAGCGCGGCGCTGCCGGGGGTCGCGCCAAACTGGCCGTAGGCCCAGTAGAAGGTGGCGGACCCGCCGAAGGCCGGGATCAGCACATGGGTCGCCACCCAGGTCGCGGCCAGGCCTCCGACGACAAATCCCAGCCCGGTCCAGCGCCGCCGGGTCAGCAGCAGGTAAATGCCGAACCCCGCGACCAGCAGCCCCATATCCTCCTTGACCAGCAGCAGCCCCACCGCCGCCAGAATCCCACCCCACACCGGCGCCTTCTGCCGCCGTGGGGCTAGGGGTGTCTGGGCCAGAGGGGCCAGGGGGGCCTGGGCCAGGGGGGTCTGGGGGGATGGCATCCCCCCAGGAGCGGGGGGGTCCAGGGGGGTCGTCCCCCCTGGCAAACACAGCCCCTTATCGAACCTCTCCACCATCACGGCGGTCAGGACCGGGACGAAGGCGACCTCGTGGAAGTCGAAGACGACGGCCGCCATGACCGGCAGTGACAGGGCGTAGGCCACGGCGACGAGATAGGCCGCGGCTGCGCCCAGACGGCGCCGCGTGTAGGCCCACAGCGGCGGGATGGCCAGGGCGAACAGCAGTCCCTGGGCCACCAGCAACGTGGCCGGGCCGTCGTGGATCCAGTACAGCGGGGCGAGCAAGGCCAAGATCGGCGACCAGTGGTCGGCCAGGAGCACGAAGTGGGCGTTGCCGCCGTCGGATACGCCGCGGGCGATCGAGACGGGGGCCCGGAAATGGGCGTACCCGCGGATCCCCTGGTCGAAGATGACCAGGTCGAAGGTGCTGGTCAGGAACCGCCGGAACAAGATGAGCGCGTCCAGGCAATAGATCAGCGCGGCGGCCGCGGTGAGCACGGCGACCCTGACACCAGCCCGGTCCCACAACCCGCGCAGGCCGGGATGGCGGCCGGCCGGACCCGCTGCTCCGGCTGCCGCGCTTGGGGCCGTCGCGGGCCCGGCACTGCTCACCGCTGGAAGGGTAGCAGCGCCGTCGCGTTGACCGAATGCGCGGCGATACGGGCCCGGAAGGCTAGTCTTTCTTGCTATGAGCCAGGAGGTAAGCCGCGGCCCCGCCAACGCTGCGCCGCGCCGGACCGGGCGGCCGGCCAGAAAACCGCTCGCTCGACCCTCGCTGGGCGGCGGGGCTCCGGCGCAGGATCGCGAACTGCGGGCGCAGGGCCGGGATACCGTCCGGCGGCTGCTCGAAGCTGGCATGGTCGAGTTCGAGGAGCGCGGTTTCCATGGCGTCCGGGTGGACGACGTGGTCCACCGCGCGGGGATCTCGCACGGCACCTTCTACCTGTACTTCTCCAACAAGGAAGACCTGTTCAAGGCGCTGCTCAAGGACGCGCTGCACGACATGGAGATCGTGGCCGGCGACTTCCCGGTGGTGACCCACGACAACACCGGGCTGACCGTGCTGCGCCAGTGGGTTCATAAGTTCTTCCGGGCCTACGCCGCGCACGCCACCGTGATCCGCATCCTCAGCCAGGCTGACCTGGTGCCGGAGGAGGTGTTCGGCGACGGGCTGCGGCTGTTCTTTTCCATCGCCGAGGCCATGACCACGGGCATGACCGCCGCCGCCCAGGCGGCCGGCAAGGAGCAGGAGCAGGAGCAGGCCACGCTGACCGCGGTGGCCTGCCTGATGATGCTCGAGCGGGTGAATTACCTGATCAGCGCCGAGGTCCCGCTGCCCGCCGACGAGATGGCCGACCGGATCGCGGACATCATGTTCGCCGCCTTCGGCCTCAACATTCCTTAACGCCCGTAGCCCGGCCACCGCGTCCAGGGCCTCCCGCGCCGCGCGGACGTCGTGGACGCGGAACACCCGCGCGCCCAGCCACGCGCACACGGCCAGGGTGGCGACGGTGCCCTCGGCGCGCTGGCCGACCGGCAGGCCGAGCGTCTCGCCGATGAAGTCCTTGTCGGCCACCGCGACCAGCACCGGCCAGCCGGTGGCGGTCAGCTCGCCAAGACGGCGGGTCACTTCCAGCGACTGCCAGGTGTTCTTGCCGAAATCGTGGGCCGGGTCGATCAGGATCGAATTCTGCGCGACCCCTGTTGCCGCCGCCCGTTCGGCATAATCGGTGACGTACCGCGTGACATCGGTCACGACGTCGGCGTAGGCCGGCCGGTGCGGGCGGGTGCGCGGGGGCAGGCGGCCGGCGTGCGTGCAGACCAGCCCGGCTCCGGTGCGGGCCGCCACCTCGGCCAGCCGTGGGTCGGCACCGCCCCAGGCGTCGTTGAGCAGGTTCGCGCCGGCCTGGGCGACCACCTCGCCGACCTCGGCCCGCCAGGTATCCACGCTGATCACCAGGTCCGGGTGACGCGCGCGGACCGCTGCGACCAGGCCCACGACCCGGTCGATCTCAGCGGCCGGGGTCACCTCGTCGCCGGGGCCTGCCTTGACCCCGCCGATGTCGACAATGTCGGCGCCGTCCGCGGCGGCCTGGCTGGCCGCGTCGAGCGCGGCACCGAACTCACTGGTGGCACCGCGATCAAAGAACGAATCGGGGGTGCGGTTGATGACGGCCATAATGCCGAACGAACCGGGCTCCCACGTCCTGGCACCCAGCCGGAGCGTCCGCTGGCAGCCGCCCGCCCCCTGGACTTCCACCGGATCGAGGCTATAGCACCGCACCTGTTCGGGAAGAATCCCTACGTGCATTTCCTCAACGGGACAGCCCCCGCCCACGACCTGACCTATAGCGACGTCTTCATGGTGCCGAGCCTGTCGGCCGTCGGCTCCCGGCTCGACGTCGACCTGGGCACCGCCGACGGCAGCGGCGCCACCATCCCGCTGGTGACCGCCAACATGACCGCCGTGTCCGGACGGCGGATGGCCGAGACGGTGGCGCGGCGCGGCGGCATCGCGATCTTGCCCCAAGACATCCCGGCCGACGTGGTGGCGGACGTGATCACCTGGGTGAAGTCGCGTGACCTGGTGGTGGAGACCGCACTGACGCTGGCCCCGTCCGACACCGCGGGCGACGCGCTCAGCCTGCTGCCCAAGCGAGCCCATGGCGCGGTGGTGGTGGTCGAGGACGGGCGGCCGGTCGGGGTGGTCACCGAGGCGGACTGCCTCGGGGTGGACCGGTTCACACAGCTCAACCACGTGATGTCGGCCGACCCGTTCACATTGCCCGCCGGGACCCCGCCCGAGCAGGCGTTCTCGCTGCTGCACGACGGGCGGCACCGGCTCGCGCCGGTCGTCGACGCCAGCGGGCGCTGTACCGGGATCATGACCAGGACCGGGGCGCTGCGCGCGACCCTGTACTCCCCCGCCACCGACGCCGCGGGCCGGCTGCGGGTAGGCGCGGCCATCGGGGTCAACGGCGACGTGGCGGCCCGGGCCAAGCTGCTGCTCGACGCCGGCGCCGACGTGCTGGTGGTGGACACCGCACATGGGCACCAGGAAAAGATGATCTGTGCGCTGAAGGCGGTGCGCGGCCTGAACCCGCAGGTCCCGCTGGTGGCCGGCAACGTGGTCACCGCGGCCGGGACGGCCGACCTGGTGGCGGCCGGCGCCGGCATCGTCAAGGTGGGCGTCGGGCCAGGCGCGATGTGCACGACCCGGATGATGACCGGGGTGGGCCGGCCGCAGTTCTCCGCGGTGCTCGAGTGTGCGGCCGAGGCCCGGCAGCTCGGCGCCTCGGTCTGGGCCGACGGCGGGGTCCGGCATCCCCGTGACGTCGCCCTGGCCCTGGCCGCAGGCGCCTCCAACGTGATGATCGGATCCTGGTTCGCCGGCACCTACGAGTCGCCTGGCGACACCTTCCGGTCCCCGGAGGGACGGCTGTACAAGGAGAGTTTCGGCATGGCCTCGGCGCGGGCGGTGCGGCTGCGCTCGGCCAGTGACTCGGCGTTCGAGCGGGCCCGCAAGGAGCTATTCGAGGAGGGCATCTCCTCGGCCCGGATGTACCTGGACCTGGCCCGGCCCGGGGTGGAGGACCTGATCGACATGATCGTGGCCGGGCTGCGCTCCTCGTGCACCTACGCGGGCGCACGCGACCTGGCCGAGTTTGGCGAGCGGGCCGTGATCGGGATCCAGAGCGCATCCGGCTACAGCGAGGGCATGCCGGTGCCGACCAGCTGGTGACGCGGCCGCTTGCTAGGCGGGTTGTCTTACGGCTTGTTTGCGGGCGCTCAGCCCGTGGCGTTGAGCCAGCGGACCGGGGCGCCGTCGGCGGCGCGCCGGAACGGCTCCAGCTCGTTGTCCCAGGCGGTGCCCAGCAGGCGGCCGATCTCGTCCTCCAGCGAGGTGCTGCTCGCGCCGCCCGCGGCCAGCAGCATGACCGACTTCAGGCGGTCTTCGGACACCATGATGTCGCCGTTGGCCCCGGTGATCGCGGTGTAGATACCGAGGTCGGGCGTGTAGCAGTAGCGCACGCCATCACAGCCGGGCGAGCTGTCCTCGGTCACCTCGAACCGCAGCCGGTTCCAGCCGGCCAGCGCGGACGCGATCGCCCCGGCGGTGCCGGGCATCGCCTGCCAGGTAAGTTCGGCCCGCAAGGCGCCTGGAGCGGCTGGCTGGCCGACCCAGGGCATGCTGACCGGCGCCCCGACTATTCCGGCGACAGCCCACTCGATGTGCGGGCTCAGCGCCGGGGGCGCTGAATGAACGTACAAAACACCATGTGCGGACACCGTGCCTCCTTGGTTGACGAGGTTCGCCTTCCCCAGCGTCCTCATCTACCTCGGCACGGATTGCTGCCCAGCTACATATTGTGCCTCACGCTTTGCGTTCATGCCAGCACTCCGGCCAGGAAAACCGTGTGAATTCGCAAACATAACCAGTGCGGCGAGGATGACGACACCCAGCGCCGACCACGGAACGTAGTCACCAAGCCGGTCGTAGATGGTCTTGGCCGAGGCCGCGGGCAGGGCCAGCCGGACGCTGACCACGCCGTGCGAGGACTGGCCCATCCAGGCCAGCAGCCGGCCGCGGGCGTCGAACGCGGCCGTGACGCCGGTCAGCGCGGCCTGGACCGTGGGCCGGCCGGTTTCGGCCGCGCGCAGGGCGCTGAGCGCGGCGTGCTGGTCGGGCCCCCAGGTGCCCTGGAAGGTAGGGGTGGACGACTGATAGACGACCAGCTGCGCCCCCTTGTCGGTGTCGACCCGGGACATGTCGGGGAACGCCGACTCGAAGCAGATGAGCACGCCGATCGGCAGCGGGCGGCCTTCCCGGTCTTCTGGCTGCAGCAGGTGCGCGCCGGTGCCGGGGATCATGTTGGCCGGGGCGGCCTTGCTGATCTTGGTCAGCCAGCCGAGCTGCTGACGGAACGGGATGTACTCACCGAACGGGACCAGGCGCGTCTTGATGTACTCCCCGGCGATACCCGCCGGGCTGACCAGCACGCCGACCTTCTCCTTGCCCTTGCCCGGCACCGTGGTGTCCTGGTTGACCAGCAGGTCGGCGCCGTCCTCGGTGGCCAGGTGCTCCAGCGTGGTGAGCTGGCCCCGGTTGCGCGGCAGGGTCAGGTCGACCGCGGTGCTGCTCTCGCCCCACACGATCAGGTCGGGCTTGATCCTGCCCAGCGCGCCAGAGCCGGTCAGCTCGGCGGTCAGCCGCTCGCTCGCGTCGACCTGCGCGGCCGCGTTGCTGACGATGCCGGGCTGCACCATGGCGATGGTGACCTGACGGACCGCAGGACTGGCCGGGGTAAGGGCGAAGGCCAGCGGACCGCCACCCACGGCGGCCAGTACGGCGACCAGACCGAGGGCAACCAGGCCGGGGCGCGCAGACGGCCGAGGTTGTGGCGGTGTCTGGTGGTTGTGCGGCCCTTCCGTGCGCGTCCCCTCGGTGCGCAGCAGCGGGCTGGTCCATGGCAGCGCCCCGAGCACGATCACGATGGCCACGTTTGTCATGACCAGGGCGATGCTGATCAGCCACACGCCACCGACAGCGGCCAGCGCGAGCACGGCCGGATGCTGCCACTGGCTCGCCCCGTACACGGCCCACGGCCCGCCTAGCGCCTGCCAGGACCGCAGCCACTCGGTGAGCAGCCAGCAGCTCGGCACCACGATCAGCGCGGCCAGTGACCGCGGCCAGGTCACTGGGGGCCGCAGCAGCCACGCCGCGGCCACCCCGAACGGCACCCAGAGCACGCCGACCACCGCCGCGACCAGCAGCACCGCCGGGCCGATCTCGGGCGACATCCAGTACAGCGCCGCGATCAGGTACCCGATCCCCAGCCACCAGGCCCGGATGCCGCCCTCGCGGGCCGAGGGTGACCTGACGATGAGTACCAGCCCCGGGACCAGCACGAACCAGGCGAGCCATTCGGCGTTCACGGCCGGGAAGCACAGCACGGTGAGCGCGCCGGGAACCATCATCAGCCGCCGGACCGACCAGATCCACCGGCCGGTTCTCCTCAGCGTTCTGCCCAGGGCCCTGCCTACCCGCACCCTCCTATTCTCCGTCGCGGGCTGTGTGCCCGGCGACAGCAGGGCCCCGGCGGCGAGCGCCAGGGCTCGCGATACCAGAGATAGCCCGCCAGCCCTGAGCCTCACGCCACCGCATTTTCCGGATGACGGATTCGGGCATCGTGGTGATTTGGGGTGCCTATCGTGCACCGGATTCACCGCGGAGACCCCTATTCACCACGATGCTGGGGCGGTAGAGGCCAGCGAGGTTCTGGCGAGCATTCACTGTGGGCGCACGCATTGCCGCTGGGGCCAGGGCAGTGGCTGGGTTGGGGCAAGGTCGCTGATGTCAGGGCAGGGCGGTGATGGCGTCGGGGGTGAGAGCGTCCAGGTCAGGCAGGACCAGGGCGGTGGTGGCCAGGGCGTCGGGATCGGGTGGGTACTGGGGCCGCGGGATGGCGATAACCCGCAGGCCGGCGGCCGCGGCGGAGCGCAGGCCGTTGGAGGAGTCCTCGACCGCGGCGCAGGCCGCCGGGAGGAAGCCCAGGCCGCTGGCGACGGACAGGTAGATATCTGGCGCGGGCTTGCCGTGGGCTACCTGCTCGGTCGACATAGCGACCCGGAAATACGGCCGCAGCTGGGCGGCCTGGAGCACCGTGTCGATCAGGGCGGCAGGAGCCGAGCTGGCCAGGCCGA
This sequence comes from uncultured Actinomycetota bacterium, assembly GCA_963781225.1. Taxonomy (GTDB): domain Bacteria; phylum Actinomycetota; class Actinomycetes; order Streptosporangiales; family Streptosporangiaceae; genus Palsa-504. Next base: position 97,876 of record CAWAFD010000006.1, on the reverse strand, counting down.
GCGGCCAGCGGGCAGCCAGGCGGCGGACCGCATCGATCGCCCCGGGCAGCAGCGGCAGGTGCTCGCGGTAGCTGGCCGCCATCTGCTCGATGACCTCGGCCGCCACCTGGTCCGGCGGCAGGCCGACCCCGAGGTCGTGGCTGAGGTAGCTGGCCCACTCCGGGGTGCTCATGCCCATCAGCTTGTGCTGGGCGTCGGCGGCCCAGTGACCGCCGTGTTTGGCCACCAGCCCGCGGCGGACCCGCTCCCAGACCGGTTCGGAGTCGACCAGGACGCCGTCCAGGTCGAAGATGACCGCTTCGATCACGTCAGGACCCGGACGCGGCCTCGGTAAGGGCCCGGGAGACGAGCACCCGGGCCAGGTGCTCGCGGTAGGCGCGGGTAGCGCGGATATCGTCGGCGGCGCTGGTGCCCTCGGCCGCGTGCGCGGCGGCGTCGGCCGGGGAGGACCCGCCAGCCAGGGCCTGCTCCACCGCGGTGGCTCGCAGCGGGGTACCGCCCATGTTGACCAGGGCGACGCGGCCGGCCGAGACGGCGCAGCCGACAATGGCCCAGTCAATGGCCCGCTGGGTGAACTTCTGGAACGACCAGCCTGGCGAGGCGGGCTTGGGCACGCGGATCTCGGTGAGCAGTTCCTCGGGCTCCAGCGAGGTCTCGAACAGGCCCTGGAAGAACTTCCCGATCGGTATCTCGCGCTCACCGCCCGGACCGAGCGCGACGATGGTGGCGTCCAGCGCGAGCAGCGTGGCCGGCAGGTCTGAGGCGGGGTCGGCGTGCGCGACCGAGCCGCCGATCGTGCCCCGGTGCCGGATCTGCGGGTCACCGACCTGCCCGGCCGCGTGAGCCAGCAGCGGGACATCGCGGATCAGCAGCTCGCTGTGATGCACGTCGTGATGCCGGGTCAGCGCGCCGATCGCAACGTAGGAGCCCTGGTCGGTGACGTAGGACAGGTCGCTCAGGCCGCCCAGGTCGATGATCACCTCAGGGGCGGCCAGCCGCAGCTTCATCAGGGGCAGCAGCGAGTGCCCGCCAGCCAGGAACTTCGCCTCGTCACCGTGCTCGGCTACCAGGTCCAGTGCCTCGGCGACCGAACCGGCCCGGAAGTAAGTGAACGAAGACGGGATCACGCCGGTACCTCCGCTGGCGCCTCGGCGGCCGCCAGCGCGGCCCGGACGATGTTGTGGTAGCCGGTACACCGGCACAGGTTGCCTTCCAGGCCGGTGCGCACCTGTTCCTCGGTGGGGTGCGGGTTCTCCTTCAGCAGCGACACGATGGCCATGACCATGCCCGGGGTGCAGAAGCCGCACTGCAGCCCGTGCTGTTCGTGGAAGGCCTGCTGGACCGGGTGCATCCGGCCGCCGGTGGCCAGGCCCTCGACGGTGGTGACCTCGTGACCGCTGGCCTGGGCGGCCAGCACGGTGCAGGACTTGACCGACTCACCGTCCAGCAGCACGGTGCAGGCCCCGCAGGAGGTGGTGTCACAGCCCACGTTGGTCGCGGTGAGCCCGGCCACGTCGCGCAGCAAGTGCACGAGCAGCATGCGGTCCTCGACGTCCGCGGAGAGGTTCTTGCCGTTGACCGTCAGGTCGACCTTCACTGATGACTCGCCTTCTGTGCTTCGCTGATCGCCGCCCACACCCGCTGCGGGGTGGCCGGCATGTCGATGTGGCGGATGCCCAGGTGCGCGACCGCATCGATGACCGCGTTCTGGATGGCCGGGGTCGCGCCGATCGTCCCGGCCTCGCCGATGCCCTTCACGCCGAGAGGATTGACCGTGGTCGGCGTCTCGCTGGCCACGAGCTCGTAACTGGGCAGTTCGGCCGCTGTGATGGCGGCGTAGTCAGCCAGGGTCGAGGTGAGCGGGTTCCCGTCAGCGTCGTAGAGCACCTCCTCGAGCAGCGCCTGGGCTGCGCCCTGGGCGATGCCGCCGTGCCGCTGGCCCTCGGCCAGCACCGGGTTGAGCACCGGCCCGGCGTCGTCGGCCGTCACGTGCCGCAGCAGCGTCACCTTACCCGTCTCGGTGTCGACCTCCACCACGGACACGTGCGCGCCGAACGGGAAAGTGGGCAGGTCCGCGGTGAAGCTCACGTCCGCGATCAGGCTGCCGCCGCTGGTGTGCCCGGCCACCTGGCTCCACGACAGCGCGGTGTCCGGGTCGCCACGCACCTGCCACAGGCCGGCCGCGGTATCGAGCACCACGTCGGCCTCGGCGGCCTCGAGCATATCCGCGGCCTGCCGGCGGGCCTCGTCCTTGACCTCGGCCGCCGCCTTGTACACCGCGGAGCCGCCGAGCTGCAGCGAGCGGGAGGCGTAAGTCCCCACCCCGACCGGGATCAGGTCGGTGTCACCGTGGATCACCGTGACGTTATCCATCGGAATACCCAGCTCCTCCTGCACGAGCATGGCCCAGGCGGTGTTGTGCCCCTGGCCGTGCGGCGAGCTGCCGGTATAGACAGTAACGCTGCCATCGTCGCTGACCTCGATCTTGGCTGTCTCACCCGCTGCGCCGTCGGCCGCGGTGATCTCGACATAGGTCGACAGGCCGATGCCGAGCTGCCGGACGTCACCGCTGGCCCGTCTGCGTTCCTGCTCCCGGCGCAGCCCGTCGTACCCGGCGGCGGCCAGGACCTTGTCCATGGCTTCCTCGTACTGGCCACTGTCGTACTGGGCGCCGGTCTTGGTCTGGAACGGGAACTTCTCCGGGGGGATGAAGTTGCGCCGCCGGACCTGCGCCGGGTCCATGCCGATCTCGGCCGCGAACAGGTCCACCGCGCGCTCGACGGTGGCGGCGGCTTCGGGCCGCCCGGCGCCACGGTAGGCACTGATCGGGGTGGTATTGCTGACCGCGACCCGGTACCCGGCTTGCACCTCGGGTATGTCGTAGACACCCGGCGCCATCAGGCAGGTCAGGGAGGGGAGGAACCCGCCCATCCGCCCGTAGGCACCACTGTCCTGGATGATGTCGATCCGGTACGCGCCGATCTTGCCGTCCCGGCTGCCGCCGATCTTGATGTGATGCAGCTGGGCACGGCCCTGGGTCATGGCGACGAGGTTCTCGCTGCGGGTTTCGGCCCAGCGCAGCGCGCGACCTGTCTTGCGGGCTGCCCAGGCCACGACGATGGCGTCCCGGTCGATGCCGACCTTGGCCCCGAAACCCCCGCCCACATCCGGCACGATCACCCGGATCTGTTCTGGGGCCATGCCGAGCGCACCCATGAGGATCATCCGGCACAGTTGTGCGTTCTGGGAGCTGTGCCAGACGGTCAGCTTGCCGCCGGTGAAGGCGGCGGCGGTCGCCCGGCCCTCCATCGGCATGCAGGCCACCCGCTGGTTGACGATGTCCTGCTCGACCACCACCTCGCAGGCCGCAAACGGGCCGTCGTCGGTGGGGACGGGGCTGGCGGCCGCGATGTTGGTCCCGGCCGCGGGAAACAGCAAGGACGTGTCCTTCACCGCGTCCGCGGGGCCTACCACCACGGGCAGCGGCTCGTAGTCCACACTGACCAGGTCGGCCGCGTCCTCGCCCTGGTAGCTGCCGTCGGTGATCACGACCGCGACCGGCTCGCCGACGAACCGGACCCTGTCCCCCGCGAGCAGCGGCTCGGCCCACACGCCGCCGAGCGGCATCGGGCCCTCGCCGCCGCCGTTGGATTCCGCATCGTCCGGCGGCGGGGCCAGGTCGTCCATGTCCGCCGCGGTCAGCACGGCCACGACGCCCGCAGCGCTCCGCGCCTCGCTGGTATCGATCCCGGTGATGATGGCGTGCGCCAGCGGGCTGCGGACGAAGGTCAGGCGTGCGGCTGCCGCCAGCTCCGGTGTCCGCAAGTCGTCGACATACACCCCACCCGAGGTCAGCAGCCGCGGATCCTCGGTCCGGATAACGCGGGTGCCGAGGATGCTCACGTCTTCCTCCAGGGCTGTCGCAGTCGCAGCTGCGATATTAATGTGTGTCAGCCGGCCTCTTTTGGTCGCGGCACAAACGCTTGCAGCACATTATGACCGACGATGGCTATTGACGATCAAACTGGCCGGCGATTAGCCAGGTTTAGTTTTGGTTAGGATGCTGAAGACTCACGGCTAGGTTGCCCCTCATCAACAATGAGTTAACGTTCAATTCATGCTTAACGCCGCTAACTGGACGACCCGCCTGCGCGATCTGGCCGCCGAAGCACGCGTCACAGGGGCCGTTCTCGGCATCTGGCACAACGGCGAAGAGGTGCGAGCGGCCCACGGCGTGCTGAACTCTGGCACCGGGGTCCCGGTCACGATCGACTCGGTCTTCCAGCTCGGGTCCATTACCAAGTTGTGGACCGCGACCATGATCATGCAACTAGTCGACGAGGACCTGCTGACGCTGGGCACCACGGTCGCGGAGGCACTGCCTGGTGTCCGGCTCGGCCAGCGCGGCGTGGCCAACCAGATCACCGTTCGGCACCTGCTCACCCATACCAGCGGGATCGACGGTGATATTTTCACCGACACCGGCCGGGGCGACGACTGCGTGGAGCGCTATGTGGACCTGCTGGCCGGGGCGGCCAGCATCTTCCCGCCCGGGGCCACGTACTCCTACAGCAACACCGGGTATGTGCTGCTCGGCCGCATTATCGAGGTCCTGGACGGCCAGTCCTGGGACGAGTCTTTGCGTGCCCGGCTGGCCGGCCCGCTCGCGCTGACCAAGACGGTCACGCTGCCCGAGGAGGCGATCTTGCACCGGGCCGCCGTCAGGCATCATGCCAGCGGCGTCCCGGTGCGGACCTGGAGCCTGCCGCGCAGCGTCGGCCCGGCCGGGCTGATCACCGCCACCGTCGCCGACCTGATCAGGTTCGCCCGGCTGCACCTCGACGACGGCATCGCGCCGGACGGCAAGCGGCTGATCAGCGAGGCGTCCGTCGCCGCGATGCAGGCCCCGGCCGCCGAGATCGGCGAATTCGGCATGCCAGGCGCGGCCGTGGGCCTGGGCTGGCGGCTGAGCCAGTGGGACGGCCGGGCCGTCATCGGGCACGACGGGGACACCGTCGGCCAGTCTGCCTACCTGCGGATCGATCCCGGAGCAGGGATAGCCGCCTGCCTGCTGACCAACTCGGCGGAGTCACAGACCCTGTACCAGGGCTTGTTCAGCGAGGTGTTCGGTGACCTCGCTGGGGTCACCATGCCGGCCGCGCCCGGCCCGGCGCACCCGGCCGTGGTCCCCGATGCGGAATGCGCCCGGCACGCTGGCCGCTACGAACGCACCTCCCGGCGGTTCGACATCCGCGTCCGCGACGGGCAGTTGCTCCTGGTGGTGACCATGACCGGCAACCTGGCCTCGCTGATCGAGTCTGAGCCGGAAGAGCTGGTCCTGTGCCCGGCCGACACCTCGGGCCGGCGGTTCGTCGTGCGATCGCATGAATCTGATCCGTGGACCCCGCTCAGTTTCGGCGAGCTGGCCGACGGTACGTCCTACCTGTTCATGGGCGGCCGGGTAACACCCCGGGTTCAGGACTGATTTGCGCTGATCTGCATCTCCGGTCACGGCAATTTCTATTTGCCCGGCGCAATCAGTGGTCGCGGCCGGCCGGGGAATATCCTCGCCGGCCGACCGCGGAAATTCACGTGCTGGATAGGTGAGTGGTGCTGAGGTGGCGGGAGAAGAAATGCAGCGAACTATCGACCTCGAACCGCGGCACCTCGATATGCCGCCCGGAGTTTGCGTGCAGCGTCTTCTCCGGGGAGGCAAAGGCATCGAACAGAGCCAGCCCGCGGGACGAGCTCGTCGTCCCACCGGCACTCCCCCAGCGGCCTTTGTCAGCGGGCGGCCTGGGTCAGGTCAGCCCACCCGGCGGAGGAGCACCCAACCTGGTAGAGCGGTAATGGGTCTCACCTCCCCGGGACCGTTTTCAGTCCCGGTCGCTGCGGCTCTCGTGCCGCCAGTTCTGGCCGAGCTCGTTGTCGTGCAGCCTGCGGAGCTGGTGCGCGTAGTGGTCCAGCCGGTCCGCTGCCTGCTCCATCTCGTGGAAGTCGTGGCCGTGATCCCGGGCAGCGGTCTTCTCCTCCGCTCGCTTGCGCACGATGTGAAGCTCTTCCCGGCTCAGCTCGACGATCTTGTTCAGGGTTTCCTCGAGATCCACCGTGCTTCCCCTTCCCCCGGCCTTGGCTGGCTGCCATGTCGCAAGTTCGCGACCGAGCCTACGGCATATGTCCCAAGAGGAGAATCGTTACGGCCTGCACCTCGTGTTACCGTCAGTTTCATGTCCAGCCCAGGCCGCTGGCCGGTAGTCCGGAAAGCGCACGAGGACCTGCTGGAGCAAGGGACCGCCCCGGCAGGTGTCCGGGACATGGTCGCCGACTCCTGGCTCAGGTCGGTTGCGGCTGGCGTGGATGTCGACGCCAGCCGTGCCTCCCATCATGCTCGACCGGGACCTGCTGACCGAATACCGCGCGCGGCATCCGCTGGCCAGGATTTTCCCGCTGCTCTACGACGTCCTCGGCCGTGCCGCCGAAGACTGCGACAGCGTGATGGCCATCAGCGACGCCCGCGGCCAGCTGCTATGGGTGCGCGGCAAGCCGGGGGTGCTCCGCCAGGCCGAGGCCATCCGGTTCGTCGAGGGCGCGCAGTGGGACGAGCGGCACGCCGGAACCAACGCGCCCGGCACGGCGCTGCGGCTGGACGCACCGGTGACGATCACGTCGGCGGAGCACTTCGTCCGGCCCGTTGCAGCGCTGGAGCTGCGCGGCCGCGCCGGTGCACGAGCCGGGTACTGGCGCGATCCTCGGGGTCATCGATATCACCGGAGGCCAGGACGTCGGCACGCCGCAGACGATCGCCATGATCCGGGCCGCGGCCCGGATGGCCGAATCCGAGCTGGCCCGCCACGCTCTGCTGACGGCAGCCGGATAGGACGGCCGAGCTGGCCACGGCGAGCCGCACGGCTGCGGGCCGGGACCGCCGGTCCGCCCGCTGCCCATGATCAGCCTGAACGGCCTGGGCCGCGGCGAAGCCATCGGTCCGACCGGTGGCCGCACCCTTCCGGCTGAGCCCGCGGCACAGCGAGATCATGGTCATCCTGGCCGCCTGCCCCGGCGGCCTGACCGGCGACGAGCTGGCGTACATGCTCTACCCGGCGGACGTGCACCTCGTGCACGCCGCGAGCCGAGCTCGTCCGGCTGCGCGCGCTGCTCGGCGACCGAGCTGTTCGCTTCCCGCCCCTACCGGCTGACCTGCGAGGTCAGGTCGGACTGGGCCGCCGTAGCGGCGCACCTGGCGGCCGGGCGACCTGGCCGAGGCGCTGCGGCTGTACCGCGGCCCGCTGCTGCCACGCAGCGAGGCCCCCGGCGTGATCGAGACTACGCGAGGACCTTCATCGCGCCCTGCGGGCGGCCGATCCTGGCCGCGGACCGGCCCGAATTCCTGCTCAGCTGGACCCGGACCCGCTGGGGCGCGGATGACCTGCAGTCTGGCAGCGGCTGTGCGCCGTGCTCCCGGCGGCTCGCCGCTGCGCCCGATGGCGGCCGCGACCGCGTGCCCAGCTGGACGCCGAGCTCCGCAGCTGAGCCTGGCCCCGGCCCAGGCAGCTCCGGCGGCGGGGGCTCCGGCCGGTAACCTGCGTGCAACGTAACTGCAACGTTGCGGACTCTATCGTGACGTGCGTCACGCGTCGTCACGGCGGTAACGGTCCACCGCATCTGCCACGACGGCCAACCCGAACCAAAGAGGTGTCCCTCAAATGGCGACATACGCAGCACCCGGCCAGTCCGACAGCCTCGGTATCGGTACAAGACCGTTACGGCAACTTCATCGGCGGCGAGTTCGTACCGCCGAGCAAGGGCCAGCTACTTCGAGAACCCCTCGCCCGTCAACGGCCAGACGTTCACCGAGATCGCCCGCTCCACCGGCGAGGACATCGAGCTCGCGCTGGACGCCGCGCACGGCGCCAAGCACAGCTGGGGCCGGACCTGCGCCGCCGAGCGCGCCGGCATCCTGAACAAGATCGCCGACCGCATCGAAGCCAACCTGGAGATGCTCGCGGTCGCCGAGACCTGGGAGAACGGCAAGCCGGTCCGGGAGACCCTGGCCGCGGACCTGCCGCTGGCCGTGGACCACTTCCGCTACTTCGCCGGCGCGATCCGGGCCCAGGAGGGCGGCATCTCCGAGATCGACGCCGGACACCATCGCCTACCACTTCCACGAGCCGCTGGGCGTCGTGGGCCAGATCATCCCGTGGAACTTCCCGATCCTGATGGCCGTCTGGAAGCTGGCGCCCGCGCTGGCCGCCGGCAACTGCGTGGTCATCAAGCCGGCCGAGCAGACCCCGTGGTCGATCCTGAAGGTCATCGAGCTGATCGCCGACCTGCTGCCCGCCGGGCGTCGTCAACGTGGTCAACGGCTTCGGCGTCGAGGCGGGCAAGCCGCTGGCCTCCTCCAGCCGGATCGCCAAGATCGCCTTCACCGGCGAGACCACCACCGGCCGCCTGATCATGCAGTACGCCAGCCAGAACCTGATCCCGGTCACGCTGGAGCTGGGCGGCAAGAGCCCGAACATCTTCTTCGCCGACGTCGCCGCGCCCGCGACGACTTCTACGACAAGGCGCTCGAGGGCTTCACGATGTTCGCCCTCAACCAGGGCGAGGTCTGCACCTGCCCGTCGCGCGCGCTGGTCCAGGCCGAGCATCTACGACCAGTTCGTGGCGCGACGCGATCGAGCGGACCAAGGCGATCAAGCAGGGCCACCCGCTGGACACCGACACGATGATCGGCGCCCAGGCCTCCAACGACCAGCTGGAGAAGATCCTCTCCTACCTGGAGATCGGCAAGGCCGAGGGCGCCAAGGTGCTCACCGGCGGCGAGCGCGCCGACCTCGGCGGCGACCTGTCCGGCGGCTACTACGTCACGCCGACGATCTTCGAGGGCAACAACTCGCATGCGCATCTTCCAGGAGGAGATCTTCGGCCCGGTGCTGGCCCTGACCCAGTTCTCCGACGAGGCCGACGCGCTCAAGATCGCCAACGACACGCTGTACGGCCTCGGCGCGGGCGTCTGGACCCGGGACGGCGTCCCGGGCCTACCGGGCCGGCCGCGAGATCCAGGCCGGGCCGGGTCTGGACGAACTGCTACCACGCCTACCCGGCGCACGCCGCCTTCGGCGGCTACAAGCAGTCCGGTGTCGGCCGCGAGAACCACAAGATGATGCTCGACCACTACCAGCAGACCAAGAACCTGCTGGTCAGCTACTCACCGAAGAAGCTCGGCTTCTTCTAGGACCTGGCTCGAGCCCAGCACCGGGGGAAAGCCTGGCGGGCCGGCCGGCTCGACGGAGGGGCGCCAGCCCATCCGCCGGCCTAGATCCGAACAATGGAGGAGACAGCCATGGCCTCGGACGAACTTCGAGCCGCGTCGATCTCACCGAGGCAGGCCGCGACCTGCTCCGCAAGCTGACCGGCCAGCACGGCCCGCTCATGTTCCACCAGTCCGGCGGATGCTGCGACGGCTCCTCGCCGATGTGCTTCCCCGACGGCGAGTTCCATGACCGGCGACTCCGACATCCTGCTGGGCGAGCTGGCGGTGCCCGGACTGGACCAGCCGAGTCGCCGTTCTGGATGTCGGTCTCGCAGTACGAGTACTGGAAGCACACCCACCTTACGGTGGATGTCGTGCCCGGCCGCGGCAGCGGCTTCTCGGTCGAGGCCCCGGAAGGAGTCCGCTTCCTGATCAGGTCGCGGCTGCTGACCGACGCCGAGATGACCCACTTCCAGCTGATCTGACATCGCCCCGGAGCGCGGTCACGGCGGGGCGCCGGGTCACATAGGGTGATGGAGTGAAACCGTTCCTGCTGCTGGCCATCCGCGCCGAGGACGCCGCCGCCGATAATGAGTATGACTCGTTCCTGTCTCTGGCCGGGCTGGCCGAGGCGCAGCTGCACCGGACCCGGCTGGAGCAGCGCCCGCTCGGCGACTTCGACCTGCGGGACTGGTCGGGGATCCTGCTGGGCGGCGGCCCGTTCAACTACACCGACCCCGAAGACCGCAAGTCGCCGGTGCAGCGGCGGGTCGAGGCCGATCTGCAGCGCCTGCTCGACGCGTGACCCCGGCGGATTTCCCGTTCCTCGGGGCCTGTTACGGCATCGGTGCGCTGGGTCGCCACCAGGGCGCGGTGGTTGGCCGGCAGTTCGCCGAGCCGGTCGGCCCGGTTCCGGTCACGCTCACCGAGGCGGGTCAGAGAGACCCGCTGTTCGGCGCGCTGCCCGCCCGCTTTGACGCCTTCACCGGGCACAAGGAAGCGATCAGCCACCTGCCCGGCCAGGCCGTCCTGCTGGCCACCTCCGAGGCTGCCCGGTGCAGACGTTCCGGATCGGCGCCAACATCTACGCCACCCAGTTCCACCCCGAGCTCGACATGGCCGGGCTGCGCACCCGGCTCGAGGTCTACAAGCACGCTGGGTACTTCCCCCCGGAGCAGGCTGACGAGATCCGGGAGCAAGCGGCCCGCCACGACGTGAGCTCGGCTCCGATCGTCCTGCGTGGCTTCACCCAGCGCTACGGACAGGTCATGGCCGGCGCGGAGGCCACGCACTGAATTCTGCGGCGGGCGAGACGATCTCGCTGATTGCCCTGCTGGCCGTGCTCGCCTGGGCCGTGACCAGGCCGCGCGGCTGGCCCGAGGCGGTCGCCGCCGTCCCGGCCGCGCTGATCTTGATCGCCGTGGGCGCCATCGGCGGCCGGGACGCCATCACCGAGGCCAGGCAGCTGGGGCCGGTGATCGGCTTCCTGGCCGCCATTTTGGTGCTGGCCCAGCTGTGCGACGACGACGGCGTGTTCCGTGCCTGCGGCGGGTGGATGGCACGGATCGGCGCGGCCGGCCCGGCCCGGCTGCTGGCGGCGGTGTTCGGCGTGGCCGCGGTGACCACGGCCGTGCTCAGCCTGGACGCCACCGTGGTGCTGCTCACCCCGGTCGTCTTCGCCACCGCGACCCGGCTTCAGATCCGGGCCCGGCCGCACGTGTACGCGTGCACACACCTGGCCAACTCCGCCTCCCTGCTGCTGCCGGTGTCCAACCTGACCAACCTGCTGGCGTTCGCGGCCAGCGGGCTGTCCTTCGGCCGTTTCGCCGAGCTCATGGCGCTGCCCTGGGTGGCGATCGTGGGCCTGGAGTACGCGGTGTTCAGCCGGTTCTTCGCCTCAGATCTGACCGCCGGGCCGACGCCTGCGCACCAGACGGCGACCGCGGACCAGCCTGCGCCTGCCGACACTGCGCCGGCCGACACTGCGCAGGCCGGCCTGCCCGTGTTCACCCTGGTCGTGGTCGCCTTGACGCTGGCCGGGTTCGCGGGCGCGTCAGCGGCCGGGATCAATCCGGCCTGGGCCGCCTTCGCCGGCGCTGCCGTGCTGGCCGGGCGCGCCCTGGCCCGCCGCAAGATCACGCCGGTATCCCTGGTCAAGGCGGCTGACCTGCCATTCCTGCTGTTCGTGCTGGCGCTGGGCGTCGTGGTCAAGGCGGTGACGGCCAACGGGCTCGGCCACGCCCTGGCCCCGCTGCTGCCCGGCGGCGCGTCACTGCCCGCGCTGCTGGCGACGGCCGCGCTGGCCGCCGTGCTGGCCAACATGTGCAACAATCTGCCCGCTGTGCTGGTGCTGCTGCCGCTGGCCGCGCCGGCCGGAGCGGGAGCAGTGCTGGCCGTTCTGCTCGGAGCCAACATCGGCCCCAACCTCACCTACACCGGCTCGCTGGCCACGCTGCTGTGGCGCCGCGTCCTGCAAAAGCACGGGTCAGCGCCGGATCTGAGGGAATTTACCCGGCTGGGACTGCTCACCGTGCTGGCCGGGCTGATCGTCACGGTACTGGCCCTGTGGGCCGGGCTGCGCCTGCTAGGAGGCTGACCGTCATTGAGCGATGCTGATAACCCGGCCCGTTCGGTCTATGTCTGGGTGACCGAGGGGACATGGCCGGCCACCGTTGACGCGGCCCTGAGCCTGGCACCTGCCGGGGCCCGCTTCACCTTGCTGCACGTCAGTGAGGCCGGGGCGGTGGGACGCCGCGCGCAGCGCCTACCTGGGACTCTTCGGACGGAGTGGGCGCGACCCCGGACCGCGGCTGGCGGAACTGGCCACCACATCGGGCGCCGGCCTGCTGGCGGCCGCGGCCGACCGGCTAGGACGGCCATGCGACCGGCGGGCGGTTCAGGGACAGGCCGAACGGGCGGTGGTGTCAGCCTCGGCCAGCGCGGACCTGCTGATCGTGGCCCGGGACGGCGACCGGGCGCGGCTAGGACCCAGGAGCCTGGGCCGGATCACCCGGTTCGTCGTGGACCACGCCGCCTGCCCCGTCCTGCTGGTCTGGCCCGATCCAGCGCCCGAGGTCGGCACCATGCCCCCACCGCCACATCACCCTCACCCCCAGGGCCAGTGAACCCGCGAAACGCGGACACGGCGTGCGACTGCTTGTAGCATCTCCTTCACGAACCGTAGCGAAGGGGTTGTCGCACGTGGCTGAAATGACCAGTGAGGCTCGCGTGGTCGCGCTTGACCGGTTGCTACCGGGTGAGATGGCTGACCGCGGCAGCGAGCTGCTGGACATCGTTTACGGCTGGGCTGATTTCGCTAAGCTGCGCAAGCTCGTCACCAGACAGTGCGAAGCGGCAGGTCTGGCCGGGTCGCGTCTGGACGATTTCGTGCTGGCCGTGCATGAGATCTCGGCCAACGCCATTGTGCACGCCGGCGCGGGTGGACGGCTGGTACTGCGGCGGGTGTCCAGCGGACTGCGCTGCCTGATCACCGACACGGCGGCGCCGGGCACACCCTGCCCGGCACCGCGCCAGGCCGAGCTGCACGAGGTGCTTGGTGATGGCGACCCGGACGCCCCGGCCGAGCCCATCGGCGCCGACAGCGGTCGCGGCCTGTGGCTGGCGGCCACGCTCGCAGATGAGCTGCGCATCACCTCCGGCCCGGACAGCGTCGTCGTCTCGCTGTACATGCAGCTCGACTGAGGGGAACATCGGCCGGGAGGCCGACATAGGAAACTGGAGGTTAAAAACTCGGAGTAATTGAATGATTATTCTAAGTTATTTATGACTTGGCAGGTTCTCGCCCAACCATCGAGACCACCGCCTTGACCGGGCTGTTTGACTTCGCCCCTAGGGCCGCCCGGAGGCTGGATACGCCGGGCACCGGGCCCGGTATGAGGAGTTCGGTGTGGAGCTGATGACCAGCGGGGCATTCGCCCGGGCATCCGGGCTATCGCGCAAGGCCCTGCGCCTGTACGACGAACTGGGACTGCTGCCGCCCGCGCGGGTGGATCCGGCGTCCCAGTACAGGTTCTACTCGCCTGCCTAGCTGGAGCAGGCCCGGCTCGTGGCCTGGCTGCGCAGGCTGGGCATGCCACTGGCCGCGATCCGCTCGATGAGCACGATGCCGCCCGACCAGGCTGCCCGCGAACTGGCTGCCTACTGGGACCGCATCGAGGCCGAGACCGCGGCGCGGCGCGAGCTCGCCACGTTCCTCATCGGCTACCTGTCGGGAAAGGACACGGGCATGGCTGACGATTCGCCGACCCTGACGATCCGGTACGCGGTGCAGTCGGACATCGGCCTGCAGCGCGAGGACAACGAGGACGCCGCTTACGCCGGCGCCCGGCTGCTCGCGGTGGCGGACGGCATGGGCGGCCATGCGGCGGGCGAGGTGGCCAGCGCGGCCGTCATCGACGCGCTGCGGCCGCTGGACACCCAGGTTCCGGCGGGCGAGATGCTCAACGCACTCGACCATGCCGTGCGGCGGGCGAGCACCACGCTGCGGGACCTCGTCCAGGCCAACCCCGCGCTGAGTGGCATGGGCACCACACTGACCGCGCTGCTGTGGTCCGGTTCCCAGCTGGGGCTGGTCCATATCGGCGACTCACGCGCCTACCTGGTCCGGGATGGGGAACTGTTCCAGATCACCGAGGACCACACGCTGGTCCAGTCCCTGCTGGACGACGGCAAGATCACCGCCGCGGAGGTAGCCTCCCACCCGCAGGCCATGCTGCTGCTCCGGGCGCTGTCCGGCGACAAGGACTTCGAGCCGGACCTGCAGCTTCGCCAGGCTCGGCCCGGTGACCGCTACCTGCTCTGCTCCGACGGGCTGCACCGGGTGGCCGACGCGGAGGCCATCACCCGGGTCCTGCTCACGGTGCCGGACCCGGATCAGGCCGCCCGGGATCTGCTCGCGCTGGCCATGGACGGCGGCGCGCCGGACAACATCACCTGCATCGTGGCCGACGTCGCCGGGGCCGAGAGCACCGGCTAGAGGGCCCTAGCTGGCGGCGCGGCCGGACACCGGACGGCGGCGCAGGGCCGGGTTGGTGAGCGCTGGCGGCTGCCAGCCATCGTCGGAGACGTTCAGCGTCACGCCGGGCGGCACGATCTGGTCGATGCGGTCAAGGATCTCCTCGTCCAGGGTCACGTCCGCGCCGGCCAGCAGGTCAGTGAGCTGGTCCATGGTCCGCGGGCCGATGATCGCCGAGGTCACACCGGGGTGAGCCACCACGAACGCCGTGGCCAGGTGGGTCAGCGAGCAGCCCGCGTCGGCGGCGATCTTGATGAGCTCTTCGACGGCGTCGAGCTTGGCCGCGTTGCCCGGCAATGACGGGTCGAAGCGCTGCGGCAGCCGCCGGGCCCGGCCGGTGGTCATGTCCACTCCGGTGTCCTTGCGGTACCGGCCGGACAGCCAGCCGCCGGCCAGCGGGCTCCAGGCGATCACGCCCATGCCGTACTTCTCGCAGGCCGGCAGCACGGAGCGCTCGATGCCGCGGACAAAGATGGAGTAGGGCGGCTGCTCGCAGCGGAACCGGACGTGCCCGCGGGCCTGGGCTACCCACTGGGCCTCGACGATCTGCTCGGCCGGGAAGGTAGAGGAGCCGATGGCGCGGACCTTGCCGCTGTGGACGAGGTCGGACAGGGCGGACAGGGTCTCGTCGATGTCGGTGTCGGGGTCGGGACGGTGGATCTGGTACAGGTCGATGTAGTCGGTCTGCAGGCGGCGCAGGCTGTTCTCCACCTCGCGGACGATCCAGCGCCGTGAGTTGCCGCGCATGTTGACGTCCTCGCCCATGGCGCCGTGCGCCTTGGTGGCCAGGACCACGTCGTCGCGGCGGCCGCGCAGGGCCTGGCCGACGATCTCCTCGGACTCCCCCGCCGAGTACACGTCGGCCGTGTCGACGAAGTTGATGCCGCCGTCCAGGGCGGCGTGGATGATCCGGATGCTGTCGTCGTGATCGGGATTGCCCCATGCACCGAACATCATGGCGCCAAGGCAATAGGGGCTGACCTTGATTCCGGTCCCGCCGAGCGTGCGCATCCGCATGTGCTGCCGCCTTCCTTCCCGATCGGTAGTGGCCAGCTGGCCGGTTCCATCCTATTTGCGCGCCGGCTCAGCCGAAGAAGTCGGCCATGGTGGGCGCGAAGGGCACGTCGATGACGAATCGCGACGGACGGCGGGCCGGGTAGTACACCGCCACCCGGGCCTGGTCCGCGCACAGGGCCTCAAGCCGCCGTGAGCGGTGGCCAGCGAACCGGTACCGGCGCTCGCCATGGCAGCGAGCGCCGGTGCCCGGGTCCTGCCACTGAACGTAGATGACATAACTGGTCAGGCCTGCGCGACCCGATACCGCGCATTGCCGGTCGAGGCGGTCCACGGTGGCCCGGACGCTGACACCCGCGCCGCGAAACCGGCGGAGCCGCGCCTCTTGCAGCCAGCCGCGGGCCCTGTGGCCGACGGACAGCCCGGCCGCGCTCCCGGCGACCAGCCCGATGAGCACGATCAGCGGACTGGCCGGCCTCACCCCGGTTATGACCCGGTCAAGGAAGGCGGCGGTGACCGCGCCCGCGGTCAGCAGCGCGAACACGATCACAGCCTGAATCAGCCCCCAGACCAGCCCGACCAGCACGCGCCGGATCCCGGGAACGGTCACTGTCTGGTCCGGCAGTTCGGTCGGCATGATCCGCGGCTTCTGGCAATGGGCGATAACGGGCTACTCACTACTACGCAGCAAGCCCGGTCCCCGGATCACCCGCCGGCCAGGAAGGCGCCGAAGCCTCCGGTACCTCCGTTGTGTCACGCCTTGTTCTTGCCTTAGGCATGTATATAGTTGACTTAAGCACTCAATTGCGATCGGGGACGACATGGGCGAGCTGACCGCGGACCGTCGCCCGGCCTCCGGCGACCCGGAGCCGGGCACCACGGAGCCGGGCGACCAGGGGGCGGACAACACGACGGTGGCGGCGGTGCGCGGGTTCAACCGGTTCTACACCAACGTGATCGGCCTGCTGCGGGGCAAATACCTGGACACCCCGTACTCCCTGACCGAGGCCCGGCTGCTGTTCGAACTGGGTCAGCGTGAGACCAGCGAGGTGGCTGACCTGCGCCGCGTGGTGGACATCGACCCGGGTTACCTGAGCCGGATCCTGGCCCGGTTCTCCTCCGACGGGCTGATCACCCGGCAGCGCTCCACTGCGGACGCGCGGCGCCAGGTCATCGGGCTGACCGCCACCGGGCGGGCCGCGGTCGCCGGGCTGGACGCGCGATCGGCCGGGCAGACCCAGCAGATGCTGACGGGCGTGCGGGAGGACGACCGGCGCCGGCTGCTCGAGGCCATGCGGGTGATCACCGGGATCCTCACCGCCTCACCGCAGCCACGCGGCTACCTGCTCCGGGCGCCCGAGCCGGGCGACATGGGCTGGGTCGTGCAGCGCAACGGGGCGGCGTACGCGGCGGAGTTCGGCTGGGACAACACCTATGAGGCACTGGTCGCGCGGATCGTCGCGGACTATGTGGAGCACCGCGAGCCGGGCGCGGAGGCGGCCTGGATCGCCGAGGTCGACGGCGCACCCGCGGGTTGCGTGTTCTGCGTGCGCGAGGACGCCACCACGGCCCGGCTGCGGCTGCTGCTGGTGGAGCCATGGGCCCGGGGCCTCGGCATCGGGGCGCGCCTGGTCGACGAGGTGCTCCGGTTCGCCCGGCAGGCCGGTTACGCCAGGATCACCCTGTGGACCAACGACGTGCTCACCAGCGCCCGGCGGATCTACCAGCGGGCCGGCTTCACCTTGGACGACGAGAACCAGCACCACAGTTTCGGGGTGGACCTGACCGGCCAGAACTGGTCCCGCGACCTGTAAATGCGCCGCGGGATGACCCGGCTCAGGCCGCAAGCAGCTTGCGGAGGTAGTCGGCGCTGGCCTGGACATCCTTGACCGGGCCCTCGTCGTGGGGCTCCTCGGTGAGAATGGTGTCCTGCTCCAGGACGTACCAGCCGCCGTAGTCGCGGTTCCGCAGGTAGCTGACGATGGCGGCGAAGTCGACGTCGCCGCGACCCAGCGGCCGGTACATGCCGCGCTTGACGCCTTCGGTGTAGGTGAGCCTGGCCCGACCGGACCTGGGCCGCGATCGTGTCGTCGACGTCCTTGAAGTGGGTGTGGGCGATGCGCCCCGGGGCCTGCCGGGTCAGCTCGGCGGGGTCGGTGCCGCCGATCAGCAGGTGCCCGGTGTCCAGGCAGAGCGCGATGCCCGATCCCTCCAGCACCCGCTGGACCTCCTCGCCGCGCTCCACCATCGTGCCGACGTGCGGGTGCAGGACGGCGCGCACGCCTCGCTTGCTGGCCAGGGCAGTGAGCCGGTCCAGGTTGCCGAGCAGCGTCTTCCAGCCGGATTCGTCCAGGTCGGGACGGGCATCGTAGCCGTCCTGGCCGGTGGCGGCGGACAGCACAAGCACATCGGCGTGGGCCGCGTCGTAGCTGTCCAGCAGGCGGTCGATCGCCGGGACCGGGTCGTGGGTGGCCTCGTGCAGCACGACGGGGGTGAACCCGCCGACCGCGGTGAGATGACGGGCGGCCAGCACCTCGGCCATGACCGCCGGGTCGGCGGGCAGGAACCCATCCGGGCCGAACTCGGTGGCGGCCAAGCCAACCTCGGTCATCTCGGCCAGCACCCGGTCCGGGGTGAGCTGGTAGCCCCAGCCGGGGACCTCGCACACGCCCCAGGAGATGGGTGCGCCAGCGATCTTTCCGCTCGGGGTAGTCATGTGTAGATCTCCTTCGGGCTGGCCTGGCCGCGGGTGCGCCAGGCGGGGTTGACGACCGCACGCGGATCACGGCCACCGAGCACGTCGAGGATTCCCTGAGCTGCGGCGGTGAACGTGGCCGCGGTGGCCCGCCTGCTCAGCCCCATCAGATGGGGTGTGAGGACGACGTCGGGATGGCTGTATAGCGGATGCGAGCCGGGCGGCTCGGGGTCGAAAACGTCCAGGCCGACGCCGGCCAGCCGTCCGCTGGCCAGCGCCCGCCAGACGGCGTCGGTGTCGATCAGGCCGCCCCGGCTGCAGTTGACCAGGATGGTCCCCGGCCGGACCCTGGCCAGGAAGCCGTCATCGACGGTGTGCCGGGTCTGCTCGGTCAGCGGGAGGTGAAGGCTGATGACGTCGCTGCGCGCGGCCAGCTCGGCCAGGTCGTCGCAGCGCCGGCCGGCGGGCACCTCGCTCACCGGGTCATAAGCCAGCACGGTCATGCCGAAGGCGGCGCCCAGGTCGGCGGTGCGGCCGCCGATCCGGCCGTAGCCGATGACGCCGAGCGTGGCGCCATCCAGGTCGCCGACGGAGACGGACGTACGCTGCGCCCAGCGGCCCTGGCGCACCAGCTCGGTCAGCGGGCCGAACCGCTTGACCAGGTGCAGGGCCATGCCGATGGCGCCTTCGGCCACCGCGGCCGCGCCGGCGCCTGGCGTGATCACCACGGCGACGCCCCGGGCCGTGGCCGCGGCCACGTCCACCCGGTCGACGCCCACGCCGGTACGGGCAATGACCTGCAGGCCCGGGGCCTGATCGAGCAGGTCCGCATCTACCTGGGCCTCGGCGCGGACGATGGCTCCTGCCGCCTCGGCCAGGTCAGCGGGCGCCGGTTCGGCCACGAAGCGGCACTGCCCGGCGAAGATACCGGCCACCAGGCTGGGATCGACCGGCCCGAGCCCCACCACCACCGGCAGCTCACCCGGGCGCCCGGCCGCGGCCCGGTTAACGGTGGTCTCAGCCATCGGAAGGCCGGTGGCCGAACGTGGCACCCGGTACCGGGGTTACCTGGTGCCAGGCGCCGTCCAGGGCCGATGCGGCCACGGCGGAGATGACCTCAGCGTCCGCCAGCGCCTCGGCGATAGTGGAGTTGCGCTGCTCGCCTCCGGTGACCGCGACCAGGAATTTCTTTGCCTCGACGACCTTGAGGTCGTCGTAGCTCATGCTGTTACCCGGCCCGGGCTGGAACCGGCCGTAGTCACCCAGGGACGCGTTGCCGAGCACCGTGGTGTATCCGGTGTTGGCCCCGCCGCGGCCCAGGCACAGCCGGAACTCGTTCATCTGCTCAAAGTTCCAGATGGCCGATCCTTCGGTGCCGTAGATCTCGAAGCCGAGCCCGCACTGCGGGCCGACGCTGACCCGGGACGCCTCCAGGGTGCCGACGGCCCCGCGAGCCGGCGAGTCGTCGGCAAAGCGGACCAGGGCCGCCGCGTAGTCGTCGTTTTCGACCTCGCCCGGCACACCGTTCTCGATCACGGCGAAGTGGGTGGCCGATCCCATCGGCAAGATGGGCCGCTGGGTGTACACGGTGGACAGCAGCGAGCTGACCGAGGTGATCGGGGCCACGACATACTGCATCAGGTCCACCACGTGGCTGAGCAGGTCCCCCAGTGCCCCGCTGCCCGCCTCGGCTCGCCGGAACCGCCAGGACAGGGCGCCGTTGGGGTCGGACGCATAACTGTTGAAGAACACCGCACGCAGGTTGGTGATCCGGCCCAGTTCACCCGCCGCGATCAGCTCCCGGACCCGCTCCACGGCCGGGACGTTCCGGTAGTTGTAACCGATCGAGGTGGTGACGCCGGCGGCCTCGGCCGCGGCGGCGACCGCCGCGGTGTCGGCGGCGTCCCGGCCGACCGGCTTCTCGATCCAGAACGGCTTGCCGGCCTTGGCCGCGGCGGTCCCGATCTCGGCATGCAGCATGTTGGGGGCGCAGATGGACACCACCTCGACCTCGGGATCGGCGAGCACGTCCCGGTAGTCGGTGCTGGCCCGGGCGTAGCCCAGGACGTCGCGGGCGTACTCGGCCCGGTCCGGTGCGGTGTCGGCCGCGTGCACGAACCGGGGCCGCATCTTCAGTTCGGGGTAGACCAGCGGGATGGCCTGGTAGGCGCGGCTGTGCAGCTTGCCCATCCAGCCGACGCTGATCAGGCCGACGCCCGGCTCGTGGTAGCCGTCTTGGTTGATGCTCATCATGGTGTCCCTGGGTAGCTTGGGTGGGAAGGAATCAGGTACGAGCGCGGCCGAACTCGGCGGCGACCGCGTTGGCCAGCAGGGTCATGTCGGAGCCGATACCGACGAACGACCAGCCCTGCTCCAGCCGCTGGGCGGCGGCGGCGCCGTCGTTCACGAGCAGGCCGCAGGCCTTGCCGTGGCGCTGGCTGGCCGCCTTGACCTGCTCGATTGCCTCGACGAAGGCCGGTGCGGCGGTGTCGCCCGGCACGCCCAGGTCGTGGCTGAGGTCGCGAGGGCCGACGAACAGCACGTCGACCCCGTCGAGTTTGGCAATCTGGTCGGCATTGCCGACGGCGGCGGCCGACTCGATCTGGATCACGGCGAGGATCTCATCGTTGGCCCGGTCCAGCGCGCCAGGGTCCAGGCCGAACCGGCAGGCGCGGTTGTAGGTCGCCACCCCCCGGTCCCCGGCCGGCGGGTACCGCAGGTGCCTGATGGCCTCGGCCACGTCATCGACGGAGTCCATCCGGGGCAGCATGATGCCGGCGGCCCCGTTGTCCAGGACCCGGCCCATCCGGATGCGGGCGGCGGATTCCACCCGGACGACGGTGGGCACCCCGTAGCTTCCGGCGGCCGGGACGACGTCACGGATCTGCTCTTCGCCGCCGCCGCCGTGCTCGAGGTCGAGCAGCACCCAGTCGGCTCCGGCGGCGGCGCACACCTCCGCGGTGAGCGCCGACGCGGCCCCGATGAACGTACCCAGGGTCGGCGTACCGGACCGCACGGCCGTGGCCAGGCCGCCCCGGTTAAGAGGACTGGGACCGGCGGAAGCGGGATCAAACGGTCGCGGGCTCATCCGTACCACCTCTGGCTCTTGGAGTCGGTGTCGTATTCCGTGCGCAGGTCCCCGGTGACCGCGATGGTGGAGACCTCGGCCGGGGCGACGTCCCACCACACCCCGGCACCGGGCAGGTCGGCGTGCGGGATGACCGGGACCACGATCACGACCGGTCCGGGGTGCCCACGGGTCTCGGCCAGCGCGGCCCGCAGGTCCGACGCGCTGGCGGCCCGCCGGGCCAGGGCGCCGAGGCCCGCCGCCGTCTGGACCAGGTCCAGTTCCAGGTACTCGCCGTCGGCCCGGGCCAGCTTCGGCTCGGCCGCCGCGTTCAGCGCAAGCGGCTCGGGCCGGTAACGGAACTCGTTGCCGTACTCGCGGCCGCTGCGGAGCATCTGCAGCCGGTGGATGACCTGGTAACCGTGGTTGTCCGGGACGACGAGGGTAATCGGCAGGCCTTCGGCGGCCGCGGTGACCAGCTCGGTCGGTGCCAGCAGGAAGGTGCCGTCGCCGAGGAAGGAGATGATCCGTGCGGACGGGTCGGGTTCGGCCAGCCGCACGCCGATAGCGGCGGGTATCTCATACCCCATGCAGGAGAACCCGAACTCCAGGTGGCAGTGCCGGCCGCCAGTCGCGTCCCACACCTTGAGCAGGTCACCGGGCGGTCCGCCCGCAGCGGCGATAATCACGTCACCGGACCGTGCGTGCTCCTGCATAACCCCGATGACCTGGCCCTGGGTCAGGACAGCGCCGGTGGTGGTGACGACGTCGGAGTCTGGCGGTACGTCGGCCACATCGAAGGTGTGGTCGGGATCGAGCGCGGCCGCCCGGACCGTGCGCCACTCACCGTCAAGCTGCTGGACGCGATCCTGCCAGGCCGCGGGCGACCGGGTGCCGGCGGCGGCTACGGCGTCGGCCAGCGCGGCGAGCGCCAGCCGGGCGTCGCCGAGGATCCCGGTCGCGCCGAGCCGGTCGGCGTCGCGCGGGCTGATGTTGATGCTGGCAAACCGCACGTCGGGATGGGCGAACAGCGACTGGGACGCGGTGGCGAAGTCAGTCAGCCGCGATCCCACCGTCAGCACCAGGTCGGCCTCGCCGGCCAGCCGGTTGACGGCGGGGGTTCCTTCCAGCCCGATGCCGCCGACTTGCCACCAGGCGGGCTGCTGCACCGCACCCTTGCCCGCGAACGTTTCGGCCACGGGCAGGCCCGCGGTCTCGGCCAGTCGCTCAAGCTCGGCGGTCGCGCCGGAGTAGATGACGCCGCCTCCGGCGATTATCAGCGGGTTAGCCGCGGCAGCGAGCATGGCGGCCACGGCGGCGATCTCGTCGGGGGCTGGTATTGGCCGCCGGATGGTCCAGTCCCGTCCGGCGAGGAACTCGGCCGGCCAGTCGTAGGCGTGCGACTGGATGTCCTGCGGCAGCGAGATCACCACGGCCCCGGCCTCGGCCGGGTCGGTGAGCACGCGCATGGCCGCGGGCAGGGCGGTCAGCAGCTGCTCGGGCCGGGTGATGCGGTCGAAGAAGCGGGAAACCGGCCGGAACGCGTCGTTCACGGTCAGGTCCGCCTCCAGCGGATGCTGCAGCTGCTGGAGCACGGGTCCCTGGTGCCGGGTCGCGTAGGTGTCGCCGGGCAGCAGCAGGACGGGCAGCCGGTTGACCGTAGCCAGCGCGGCGCCGGTGACCATGTTCAGCGCGCCGGGGCCGATGGAGGCGGTCACGGCCAAGGTGGCGTGCCTGCGGTTGTGTTTGGCGAACGCCGTGGCCGCGTGCACCAGGCCCTGCTCGTTGTGGCCCTGGACGAACGGCATGGCTTCGCTGAGCTGGTCCAGGGCCTGGCCCAGGCCGGCCACGTTGCCGTGGCCGAAAATGCCCAAGGTGGCGGGGATCAGCCGGCGGCGCTGGCCGTCGGCGACCGAGTACTGCCGGGACAGGTAGGTGACCAGGGCCTGGGCCACGGTCAGCCGTACAGTGGAGGCGGAGGTCATGGGAAGTCCCTTCCTTTATCAGGGCCGGCCGTGCAGTCCTTCAGGACCTGCCTGTGAGCACGTCGATATGAACACGACATTGCATGACCATTTCCATCAAGTCAACAGGCACGAGACCTTCAAAAACCCATCATTAATTCTTCTCGATCACTTCAGCGGCAAGGCCGTAAACGAACCGTTCGACTTGCGCATGGCCAGCAATGCTCGCACTATGGATCTTGAACAGGGACCTCAACAAACCATCAGGACCGGCAGCATGCCCCATCCTTACCCGATCCGGGAGATAGCCCGCCAGGCCGGCGTCAGCCAGGCCACGGTGGACCGCGTGCTCAACCACCGCGGCGGCGTCCGGCCGAGCACGGTCAACGACATCCGGCAGGCCATCGCCGACCTCGACCGGCAGCGTTCCCAGTTGCGGCTCAACGGCCGGGTCTTCATGATCGACATCGTCATGCAGGCGCCGGACCGCTTCACCTCGGCCGTCCAGGTCGCGCTCGAGCAGGAACTGCCGTCGTTGCGGCCCGCCGTGGTGCGATCGCGCTTTGATTTCCGGGAAAAGGCCGAGCCAAGCGAGATCGCCAAGGCACTCGAGGCCATTTCCCGGCGGGGCTCGCGTGGCGTCATCCTCAAGGCGCCAGAAGCGCCCGAGGTAAACGCGGCCGTGCTGCGGCTGAGCGAAGCCGGCATCCCGGTCGTCACCCTGGTTTCCGATCTGCCGCTGAGCAGGCGGGTCGCCTACGTCGGAATGGACAACCGCTCGGCCGGCGCGACCGCTGCGTATCTCATCAACACCTGGCTCGGCGAGCGGGAAAGCCGCATTCTCGTCGCCTTGAGCCGCAGCGTATTCCGCGGCGAGGAAGAGCGGGAAATAGGATTCCGGGCGGCCATCCGCGAGCACTGGCCCTACCTCAGCCTGGCTGAGATTACCGATAGCGATGGGCTGGACACCTCGGCATACCGGCTGGTTGCGGACGCCCTGGACCGGTATCCCGACGTCGAGGCGGTCTATTCGGTCGGCGGGGGTAACCGGGCCATCATCGACGCCTTCGACGACCGGCAACGCCGGTGCCGCGCCTTTATCGCGCACGACCTGGACCGGGATAACCTCCGGCTGCTCACCGCCGGGCGGCTATCCGCCGTGCTCTACCATGATCTGCGCCGGGATATGCACCGCGCCTGCCAGATCATCATGCAGGCCCACGGCGCGCTCGATGGGCCCATTGTCTCCTCCGCCGCGAATATTCAGGTCATCACGCCGTTCAACATCCCGCCGGAAGCGGCGCTATAGGGGCATTGCGAACGTCGTGGCCGCGACGGCAGCCGACGGGGCCGCCAGGGCACGCACTCCGCCCGTTCGGCTCCAGGTTGTCAGCCTCCGGTGGCGACGGGGCGGGCCGGGTCCGTGATCCAGTCCGACCAGGAGCCGACGTAGAGCGCGGCCGGGATGCCGGCCAGGGCCAAGGCGAGGACCTCGTGGGCCGCGGTGATGCCCGACCCGCAGTAGGCCCCGACCGCCGGCCCGCCGTCCGGGCGGGCGCCCAGGACCGCGAACCGGTCCCCGAGCTCGTCGGCGCCCTTGAAGGTGCCGTCGCCGTTCACGTTGGCGGTGGTGGGGGCGCTGACCGCGCCGGGGATGTGGCCGGCGACCGGATCGACGAGCTCGGTGTCGCCCCGATACCGCTCGGCCGCCCGCGCATCCAGGAGTATCCCGGACTCGGCCAGCCCGAGGGCTCCGGTGGCATCCAGCGCCGGCATGTGGCCCGGCCGGGCGGTGAAGTCACCGGGCTCCGGGGCCGGTACGGTCACGCTGACCGGCAGGCCTCCGGCGGTCCAGGCCGCATAGCCCCCGTCCAGCACCCGGACGTGCGGATGGCCGAAGTAGCGCAGCAGCCACCAGGCGCGGGCGGCGGCCGCACCATCGCCGTCGTCATACGCCACCACCGGGCGCTGCTGGCCGACGCCAGCCGCGCGCATCGCGGCCTGGAACGCGGCCGCTTCCGGGAGCGGATGCCGGCCGCCCGGCCCCGGCGGCGCGGCCAGCTCCCGGTCCAGGTCGGTGTAGACCGCACCGGGCAGATGACCCCGGCGGTAGGTGTCGATGCCGGGCGGGCCGCCGAGCCGCCAGCGCACGTCGAGCAGCACCGGCCCGGGCCCACGGTCCAGCTCGCCGGCCAGGGCCGCGGGTGTGACCAGCAGGCTGTCCCGGCTGGTCATGTGGCGGTGAAGGCGAGGGCGGGTACGAACTGCTCAGCCGCGGTGAGCGAGCCGTGCATGCCGAACAGCCTGGATTCCCTGGGCTCGGCCTCGGTCGCGACCAGCGCGAGGTTCCCGGCCGGAGCCGCGATAACATCGCCGATCCGCTCGGCCATGACCGGTTCGACCGGGCCGAACCAGTTCTCTTTGATCGCCTCTTCCTTGGACAGCACCCAGGCGCGGTCCCCGAGCATGTCTCGCCAGGTCGCGAGCAGGTCGGCCGCGGCGCCCGGGTGGGCGTACAGGTGCCTGGCCCGGGGTTCGCCGCCGAGCAGGGCCAGCCCTTCGCGCAGTTCCGGCGTCGCATCGATGTCGAACTTGTCGTCCGGGCCGATGTCCACCATGCCGTGGTCCGCGGTCACGTACATGCGGGTCCCTGCGGGCAGGGCCAGGGCCAGCTGCTCGGCCAGCTTGTCCACGTGGGCCAGCTGGTTGTACCAGGCGTCCGAGGCGACGCCGAACATGTGCCCGGTGTTGTCCAGGTCCCCGTGGTAGACGGTCACGAACGCGCGCCCGTTCTCCCAGATGGCCGCCGCGGCCTGCGCGGCCAGGGCGCCCATGCTGTCGGCGGGCCGGAACTCGGCGCCGCGCATAGTGGCCACGGTCAGGCCGGTGCCACGGAACGCCCCCTGGGCCACATGCACGGCCGCGATGCCAGCGGCGGCGGCCCGCTCGTAGATGGTCGGCAGCGGCTGCCACTGCAGCGGATCTACCCTGGCGTCCCAGCGCAGCCCGTTCAGCAGCCGGTTCTCGCCGGGGATGAGAACCTGGTAGCCGAGGATCCCGTGCTGACCGGGTGGGCGCCCGGTGCAGATCGAGCCGAGGCTGGTCACCGTGGTGGACGGAAATCCGGCCGTGATGGGCTTGGAATTGCGCGCCAGCTCGGACAGGAAGGGCGCGACAGCCGGATGATCCCGGAGCAGCTCCCAGCCGAGCCCGTCCACGATCAGCAGGCACGCCCGCTGCGCGGCGGGCAGGTCGAGGACGTTCTGCGATTCGGGCGCGTCGGGGTCGAGGGATGCGAGCATCGATGACGACAGGTCGGCCAGGGTCGCGGCGCCGTAGGACGGCACGATCGGCGGATGTTTTGGCTCAGGCGTCATTGAGGATCCTCATCTGCTACTCGTGGGGGCCACGCAGCGTCCAGTCATGGCGCCCAGCCCGGACGGGACTGCCGCCTTGACGCCATGCCTCAGCATCAGGCCGGAACGCCGTGCTCAGCATCTTGCCGGAACATCGTGCCACTGACGGGCACCACCGGCAAAACGGGCGCGTCGGTAACCTCAGCTGCCGCCCACCGCGGTTGCGTCGGACAGTTCCCGGGCGAAGTTCAGCAGCTGCCGCACGGCGTCCTCGCCATCCGCGGCCTGGCTGACCCGCAGCGTGAAATCGTCGGCGGTGATGGTGCCGAGGTAGCCGTGGTCCGCCTCGCAGCTCTCGTCGCCGCAGTGAGCGGGTTCCAGCTCCAGATGGGACAGGACGTTCCAGCCGATGGTCAGCATGACCTCGGTAGGCATGGTCACGCCCGGCACATAAGCCGCCGGGTCGGGAACCACCCGGGTGAGAGCGACGGAGGAGATCTTGCCGAACCTGATCGCCTCGGTGCTGGTCTCCGCGCGCGGCCTGCTCTCGGGCTCGTCGGCCGGGTTCTCGTCGGTGTGCGAGTACACCAGGCGAGTCGGGGTCAGCGCCAGCACGGTCATGTGCCGGCGCACCTCCATGCCGGGGTCGAAGATGGCGTCATGGTGGACGACATAGGCTGTCACCGGCTCGGACCCGAACGCCGAGGCCACCGCGTCGGAGACCAGGCCCGGATAGAAGCCGCTGCGCTCGATCGCGGCCCGCAGCCCGTCGGTCATGACTCGAGTTTCCCTCATCCTCCCATCCTGCACCGTCCGGGAGGATGCTTTACCCATAGGGCTGAATCTGGCCATCGCGCCCGCGCGGGTGCCCACACCGGGGTAATTCACGCATAACGGCTCAGCCGGCCGGCTTCGCGGTCCGGCCCGGGCGCTGCTACGCCCGCGCCGCCACGTGCGGCGTGCGCTGGGCGTAGTCCGACGCCCCGATCATGACGGCGCCCTGCTCATCGGCTATGGCCTCGGTCAGCTTCAGGACGCGCTCGGTGACCGGCTCGGGCAGTTCCATGCTGCTGGCGCTGGGCGCGGGCCTGGGCTTGCGCGGCTTGCGCGGACCGGACCCGCCACCGCGGCCTTTGTAGACGAGCAGGCCGTTGACCGGGTCGGGCACCGCGTCCAGAGCCGAGCGCACCGCGGGCAGGGCGCGGAACGCGTCCCACTCCTGTTCGGATTCGAACAGCACCTCGAACACCACGCCGTAACGGTGCTCGTGCCACTCCCAGGAAATGGCGCCGCGCGTGACGGCCGCCTCGGTGAGCCCGTCCTGGTGGGAATCCTTCCACCGGCGAGCGGGGAGTGGTTCTGCGTCGAAGACCTCGATCGACCACCATTGCGACACGCCTTGCCACCGCCATCCCGTTGTCGACTGGCTACGCCCCCGGTCAAGATAGTACGTCTTTCATCCGCAGGCCGATAGGCTCGTTCGCCATGAGCTTGAGTGGCCTGAGGCTGTCAGTGACGCTGCTCACCGTGATCCCGTGGCCCACGGGGCGATCCGGGCCACCGGGCCGCCCGCCAGAGGGGGATCCGCCGGCCCGCTGGCGCGGGCCCCGCTGGCGCCGGCCCCGCTAGCGCCGGCCACGGTAAGCGCCGCCATGGCGTGGGCTCCGGTGGTGGGCTTGCTGCTCGGGCTCATCGCCGCGATCGTGCTGCTGCTCGCGGACCGCCTCCTCGGGCCGGCTCGCTGACCGCGTCCGGCATGGCCGTCGCCTGTATCGCAGCGCTCACCCGGGGCCTGCACCTGGACGGGCTGGCCGACCTGGCCGATGGCCTGGCCAGCGGTAAGCCGGCCCGGGGTGCGCTGGAGATCATGCGCCGCTCCGACATCGGGCCGCTCGGCACGGTGACGCTCATCTTGACATTGCTCATCCAGGTGGCAGCACTCAGTCACGCCGAATCGGCTGGGTCCGGCCGCGGGCCGGCCGCGCTCATCGCGGCGGTGGTCACCGGCCGGCTGGCACTGACCTGGGCCTGCCGGCGCGGGGTGCCCGCCGCCCGTCCGGACGGGCTCGGCGCGCTGGTGGCCGGATCGGTGCGCCCGGCCGTCGCGGCCGCAGCGACCACGATCACGCTGGCGGCCACGATCGCGGCGGTGGTGATCTCCGTCGTGGTGGGCGCCGGCTCGCTAGGCTGGACCCTGCCGCTCGCGGTCGTAGCGGGGCTAGCGGCGGCCTACGCCGTGCAGCGGCACGCGGTGCACCGACTGGGTGGCATCACCGGCGACGTCCTCGGCGCGCTGGCCGAGATCGCCGCGACGGTCGCGCTGGTGGTGGCGGCCATGGGACCGCCGGCCTGACGTGCGGGCGGGCTGGCTTGCGGAGGTAAAGCTCAGGCCAGCCGGATGCGCGGGTCGGCCATGGACAGCGCGACGTCGGCCAGCAGGTTGCCGAGCACGGTCAGGATCGCGCCGATCAGCGTGTACGCCAGCAGCACCGGGTAGTCCTCGTTCGACAGGCTGTTGAAGAACAGCAGGCCCAGGCCGTCGTAGTTGAACACGCTCTCCGCGATCAGGTTGCCCGCGAGCAGCGAGGGGATCGACAAGCCGATCAGGGTGAGCATCGGCAGGAAGGCGTTGCGTACCAGGTGCCGGTACAGGACCAGGCGCTCGGGCAGGCCTTTGGCCCGGGCCACCTTGATGTAGTCCTGGGCCAGCGTCTCCAGCGCGGAGGATCGCATGTACCGGGAGTATCCGGCCAGGACGAGCAGGGTCATGGCCAGGATCGGAAGCGCCATGTCCCGCCAGTCGGTGACCACCCCGAGCAGTGAGGTGGACTGGCTGGCCTCGAAGCCGAAGATGGGCAAGCTCAGCGCGAAGACCTGGATCGCGATCAGGTACAGCAGGAAATCTGGCATCGCGTAGGCGGTGAACGTGATGCTGGTGACCACGTTGTCACCCCAGGTGTTCCGCTTGATCGCCTGGAAGATCCCGAGCGGGACGGCCAGCAGTACCGCAAGCAGCAGGGCCACGCCGGATAGATACAGACTGCGGGCCCAGCGCTCTTCGAACAGCGCGGCCACGCTCTGGTTGAGCTTGTAGGAGTAGCCCAGGTTGCCGTGCAGGAGCTGGTTCGCGTAGTGCAGGTACTGCACGATCACCGGGCCGTCGAAGCCGTTCTGGGCGTTCCACTGGCGGATCGCCGCCGGGCTCGCCTTGGGCCCCAGCACCACGATGGCGGGTGAGGGGAAGACCGCGTGCAGCAGCAGGAAGACGAAGATGGAGATGCCGATCAAGATGACGATGGACGTCCCGCACCGCCGGATCAGGTAAGCACTCATCCCCCACCCTCCTTACCGGGCTCGCGATCGGGCGGTCCGCACCGGCGGCATCTTGTCTACTAGACAAAGATCATGGACGCTACACGGGGATGTTTCAATTGCGAACCAGGCCAGGCCGTGAGGGCAGGAGGCGCTGATGCCGCCGACACATGAGGTCTCCAACCAGCCGCCGCCGCTGTCCGGCTACGACGTTGCCGACGACCCGGCGATGCTGGCCGCGCTGCGCCGTGAGGGCGCCGCCTGGGCGCAGGAGACGGTCCGGGCCCTGGGCCGCCAGGCCGGGTCGGAGCGGGCCACCGAGTGGGGCCGGCTGGCTAACGAGCATCCGCCGGTCCTGCGAACCCACGACCGGTACGGGCACCGGATCGATGAAGTGGAGTTCCACCCGGCCTGGCACGAGCTGATGACGGTGGCCGTCCGGCACGGCCTGCACGCGGCGCCATGGCGGGACGAGCGTGCCGGCGCGCACGTGGCCCGGGCAGCGGGGCTGTACGTCTGGGGCGCCGCCGAGGCCGGGCACCTTTGCCCGATCTCGATGACCTACGCCATCGTGCCCGCACTCCGGCAGGCATCGGACCTGGCCAGCGTGTACGAGCCGCTGCTCGCGGCGCGGGAGTACGACTTCGGGCTGCGGCCGCCGGGGGCCAAGCGGGGCCTGCTCGCGGGCATGTCGATGACGGAGAAGCAGGGCGGGTCCGACGTGCGGGCCAACACCACCCGGGCGGTGCCGGCGTCGGCGGCTGACGGCAGCTACCTGCTCACCGGGCACAAGTGGTTCACCTCGGCGCCCATGGGTGACCTGTATATGGTGCTCGCCCAGGCGCCCGGTGGGTTGTCCTGCTTCCTGCTCCCCCGGGTCCGGCCGGACGGCAGCCGGAACGGCATGCAACTGCAGCGGCTGAAGGACAAGCTGGGCAACCGGTCCAATGCGTCGGCCGAGGTCGAGTACGACGGGGCCCTGGCCTGGCTGGTCGGCGAGGAGGGCCGCGGGGTCCGCACCATCATCGAGATGGTCAACATGACCAGGCTCGACTGCGTGATCGCCACGGCCACCGGGATGCGTGCCGGGATGCAGATGGCGGCGCATCACGCTGCCCACCGGACGGCCTTCGGCCGCAAGCTGGCCGACCAGCCGCTCATGGCCAATGTCCTCGCCGATCTCGCGATCGAGTCCGAGGCGACCACGATGGCGGCGTTCCGGCTGGCCGGGGCGACCGACCGGGCTGCCCGCGGCGACGGGCAGGAGGCGGCGTTCCGCCGCCTGGCGCTGGCCGCCACCAAGTACTGGGCGTGCAAGCGGGCGCCCGCGCACGCCGGCGAGGCCCTGGAGTGCCTGGGCGGCAACGGTTACGTGGAGGATTCGGGCCTGCCGCGGCTGTACCGGGAGGCTCCACTGGCCTCCATCTGGGAAGGGTCGGGCAACGTGGCCGCGCTCGACGCACTGCGCGCCCTGACCCGCCAGCCCGAATCCGCCGAGGCTTTCTTCACCGAACTGGACCTGGCGGCCGGGGCGGACGCCCGGCTGGACCGGGCCGTCGCGCGGCTGCGCAAAGAAGTGACCGATCCGGCGGAGGCCCGGGCGCGGCACCTGGCCGAGGCGATGGCGCTGACGCTGCAAGGGGCGCTGCTCGTCCGCTATGGCGATCCGGCCGTGGCCGACGCGTTCACCGCCTCCCGGCTGGACACCGATACGGGCGGATCCTGGGGCCGCGCCTTCGGCACGCTCCCGGCGAGCGCCGACACCGCCGCGATCGTCCGGCGGTCCACCCCCGCGAGATGACCGGCGTCCTGAGCCTGCCCGCGCCGGCGCCCGACCGGACCGTTTCCTACGGGCCGCGCCCTGAGCACGTCATTGACCTGAGATTTCCCCGCGGGCACCCGGCGCCGGCATTCCCCGGCTCCGCTCATCGTGCTGATCCACGGCGGCTTCTGGCGGCCCGGCTACGACCGGTCCCACCTAGGGCCGATGGCGGACGCGCTGGCCGCAGCCGGGTACCTGGTCGCGGTGCCTGAGTACCGCCGGGCTGGGATGAGCGCAGGCTGGACCGGCCCGTTCGACGACATCGCGCGTGTTTTTGACCAGCTGGACACCATCGCCGGAGAGTACGGAGCGGACCTGGCCCGCGCCACCTGGGCCGGGCACTCGGCGGGGGGCCACCTGGTCCTGTGGGCCGCGGCCCGGCCGGGCCTGCCCGCCGGATCGCCGTGGCGCGGACCGTGCGCCGCCGCGCGCGTGGTCTCGCTGGCGGGCTGCAATTCGCTTCGGCTGTGCGCGGAGTGGAACCTGGCGCAGGCGCAGTTCGCGCCCTGATGGGCGGGCTGCCCGGCGATGTGCCCGAGCGCTATGCGGTGGCCGATCCAGCCGCGCTGCCGCAGCCTGCGGTCCCGGTCACGCTGGTGCACGGGACGGCCGATGACCAGGTGCCGGTGGCGATGAGCCGGCTCACCTCCACCGGGCGGCTGATCGAGATTCCCGGGGCCGGCATTTCGACCTGATCGATCCGGCCAGCGCTGCCTGGCCGCAGGTGCTGCCCGCACTGGCTCCCGGTCCAGTAAAACGCTGAAGGCGGGTCCATAGTGGACCCGCCTTCAATTGGATCACCTGGAACTGCCCAGGCTCCGGAGCGTTGCGCCCTTTCGCGGCTTTTACGCCGCGACCGCGACTATGGCCTGCGGGGACACTACCGGGCACCGCCTCCCGGGAAGTCGTGGTACCGAAGTCACGAATATCAGCCGCTATGACCGCGTAGCGGTCTTAGTTGCCGGTAGCCGCCTTGAACCTGACGACCAGTTCCGCCGGCACCTGTCCGCGGTCTTTTACCTCGAAGCCCTGGGACTTAGCCCATTCGCGGACCTCATTGGTATTGAGCCCACTGGCCGCCGACCTCCGGCTGCCACCACCGCTGCGGGCCGACCTGCGAGCGCTATTGCCACCCCCGCCACTGCGGCGAGCCGCGTCCACATACCGGGACAGCGCCTTGCGCAGTTCGTCGGCGTGCTTGGCGTTCAGGTCGATCTCGTACTCGGCCCCGTCCAGGGCAAACCGGACCGTACCCTCTGCCTCGCTGCCATCGATGTCATCGATGAACAACGTTTGTATCTTCTGAGCCACGTGTACTCCGTTCCACTCGGTGAATAGTGCATAAGCGTAGACGATCAACAGGGGATATGGTCACACGCAGTCCCCCAATTGGATTACGAGATGTGCGGATATCCCTCAACGCCCTACGCCGGCGAACCCGGACGGCATCAGGGCAAGTTACCAGGGGTGCCCGTCCGCATACCTAAACGCAGAGCAAGCGCCAGGTTCCGTTCTGATGCGAAATCGTTTGCCGCCTTTCCCGCCGGTCCCCAAAACGAGCCGCAGCTGGGCCGCCAGCACCGCCGCTGGGCTTGCGTTGCCTTTAGACCCCGAGTGCCGGGTAAGGGCAACATCGGGAGCATGGCATTAGCGGTTGACCGCGATGCACGTGCACCGGCTTTATTTCACTGAGCCGAACGACACTGATTCGCGCCGCCACAGCAAAAAGGATAGCGGGATTCTTGCGGTGCGGCGCGGCAAGCTGGCAATCACCGTTCCGCCGGACGGGGCTCCCGGGCGGCGCGACGCACGAGGTCAGCCCGGCAGGTTGCGGACGCCTCTCGGACACGGCGCCACGCGCTCCCCCAACGGTCTGGAGTCACATAGACCTCACCGGCAAGATAAGCGGCCTTTTTAAGGCGAACTGGCTCCGGATGAGCGAGATTTCCGCGACTGCGCCCCGACCAGGAGATCCCAGCGCAAAGTCGCGCACTTCCGCGGCCAGGTCGGGCACCGGGACGCCCTCATATGGACCAGTATGCGTTCCACACCAAACCAGCCCTATGGCTCCTTTATCGCCCGCTGAGAAGGTGCGCGATTGTGGCGACGAGACCAGGGCGCGCCTGCCAGGCGTCGCCGTATCGGCCTTTCAGCCCCTTCCGCGGCGACGAGAATCACAATCGCGGCGTGTTTTCACAGATACCATCACTGGCCAGCGCGTTATTTCCTGCCGTCTGCCAGCCGCCAGCCCGGGCGCCGCCGTGAGCGGAGCTTTGGTTCGTTTGGTTGCACCTATTTCTCTTCCGGAAAGGCGCAATGGCGATGGCGGGACCGTCACCCATTCCGGCCGCCGCCGCGGCGGCGGCTGCGATCTGGTCAGGCGACGCAGCAGATACCCGGCCGGATGCTAGTGACCCATCAGTTCCTGCCAGGTCCGTCCGCTGCGTACGCTGGCCGGCTCCTCGGCGACGATATCGGAACCCGGCCGCGCGTCCTGGTCCCGGGCCTTGACCAGGATCCAGCGTTCTCACCGGTCCGGGTGAGCGCAAAACCGCCGGACAGCTTGCCGCCGTGCAAGACAAAGGAGAGGTGCCCGGGCTCGTCACGGATGACGTCGGCGGTGCCCTCGTCCCAGATGATCACCGCGCCACTGCCGCGCCGATGGCCCTCGTGGACCCCCTCGAATTCACCGGCGGCCATGGCGTGGTCGTCGACCGGCACGGCCAGCCGCCGGACCGCTGGGTCCAGCGAGGGCCCTTTGGGTACGGCCCACGACCGCAGGACATCACCCGACTGCAGCCGGAAATCGAAGTGAAGAGTGGTCGCGTCGTGCAACTGGACGACGAAACGAGGCGCGGCAGGCACTGCTTCAGTATGAGCCCGGCGTTGCCTGGTGACGACCGCGGCCTTCACCGGGCCCCATTCGCAAATGAGCTTGTCACGCCGCTCTGGTGGTGCGCAGGGCAGGCGTGCATCCCGGCAACGACTCCCGCCTGCGCGCAGCGCCGGCTCGCGCCCCACACCGGCAGCCCGGGGCAAGCGGGATCGCCCTGAGTGGGGCGGGGCTGTGCGGGCTGGGGTGGTGCGGGCCCGGGCGCCGCGCCTGCAGCCTGCATCGCCGGCATTGCACACCCGGTGCCGGTTTGTTCATCAGAACCAGATCCCTTCACCCGCGGCGCGAACGCCTCCCGCCTACACCAGGGATCACGGCCACGGCCGGGCTGAGGTTCAATCCGCTCACGGGGCCGTGGCCAGCGCCCCGGGACGCTGCCGGGGTACGCTCGTCTCGTGGGCATCCTTTCCTGGTTCCGTACCCGCCAGCAGGCCGGCGCCGCTGGCACCGCCGGGGAACCGGCCGACGTCGAGGAGCCGGTGGACCTGGACCAGCCGAAGAGCCTGATCCGGTTGCGCTATGAGGATCCGGCCCAGGAAGAGGTCGAGCGGGCCGCGGCCGACGACGTCGCCCGGGTGCAGCAGGACGACAGGTACTTCCACGCGGACACCCCCGCGGATCACGACGAGCTCTGACCCGCCGGCGCCGCTGAGGGGCGCACCACCACTACAGCCGGAAGGTAGTGCCCACGGCGTTCGGCACGAAGGCCGCCGGGAAGCGCCCGGCCATCGCGTGCTGAGCGCGCCAGCCGGTGCAGTGAGCCGGGACGAGCACGCCAGGATCCAGTGCGGCCAGATCATCCAGCACGCGCGGGATCAGCGGCTCGAACAGCGGGCCGCCCAGGTGAAACCCGCCAAGCAGCGCGTACAGCGGCAGGCCTCCGGCCAGTCGCCGGGCGTACCTCGCGATGTTGATCACACCCGCGTGGCCGCAGCCGGTCAGCACCACCAGGCCGCGGTCGCGGACATTGAGGATGAGCGCCTGGTCGTCCAGGACGAGCGGGTCGGGCTGCCAGTGGCCGTCGAGCCAGGCTTGCTGAGGTGGGAAACCGGGCTCGTACCCGGTCGTGCGCGCGATCTCGCCGGTGATCAGCACGGACCGGCCGAACAAGAAGCTGGGCTGCCGTTCCTCGATGATGTCGAATCCGGCGTCGGTCAGTGCGCGGCGGCTGGTGGTGGGGATCTCCCGTGGCTCGCGGCCCGGTATCTGCAGGCGGCGGCGCCGCCAGAAATGCGGGTGGATCAGCACCGGCAGGCCGGACTGACCTAGGACCCGGACCAGCCCATCGAGGCCGGCGGTGTGATCGAAGTGACCGTGGCTGCAGACGATGGCCTCGATGGAGGACGGATCGAGGTCAAGGCGCCGCATGTTCTCCACGACACCGTCGGGCTGGTGCCCGTGTCGAACAGGAAGCGGTGCTCACGGCCTGCTTTGCCCACGGTGAGCAGGGCCGAGAATCCGTGTTCGGCGATCAGCGCGTCGGGCACCTGCTCCCCCACCATCAGCGCGGCCGCCCGTCGCGGGCCGCTGCCCATGGTGACCCGGTGGGCCGGACCCTGGTCGGTCATGGTGGCGTCGGTAACGTTGTCCATCAAGATCGTCACCTGCACCGAGTCCACCGGTTCCAGGGGGATCTCGATGGCCGGCTCTACGTCGTGCCTTACCGTCGCGACCGCGGCGGCCGGGCTTTCATCTGTGCACACGGCCCCATCGTAGAAAACGGCTTACCGCCCGGGACGCCGCCACCGCATCGGCGCCGTCCGCGGCAAGGATGATCCCTTCGCCTTATGTTAGCCACGGCTAACCTATGCCACAATGAGTTCCATGGACCTCGAAGCGTTCGAGCTGGTGCTGCTGCGCAGGCCGGCGACCGTTCCCGACGCTCAACCGGAGGAGATCGACCGCATCCAGGCCGAGCATCTGGTCCATCACGCAGCCCTGCGTGCCACCGGTCAGGTGGTCACCAACGGGCCGGTCATCGACCCGCCTGACCCTTCTCTGCGCGGGCTGACCTTCTACCGGACCGGCTCACTGGAGCAGGCCCGCGAACTCGCCGAAGCCGACCCGGCGGTCCGGGCCGGGCGCCTTGTCGCGGAGATCATGGCCTGGTACTGCCCGCCCGGGACAATGAGCCGGCCTGGGCGCCCCGTTACCGTGTAGACCCCGGTCACGCCGGCCCGGTGCTTATCCCAGCCCGTTCGGCCTGAGTACGTCGCAAAGCGCCGGTTCAGCTACTTACGGTGCCAAACCGGCGCCGGTTTTGCTTGCTGGCTGTCAACGACGCTAGCGTGCCTGCATGGCAGCGGACGGGCACCGGCACATCATCGCGATCGGCGGCGGCATGCGGGTATCCGAAGGACGGGCGCCCGCGCATATGGACTATGCGTTGCGCCTGACCGGCCGGAGCGAGCCGCGGATCTGCGTGCTCAACACGGCGGCCGGCGACGAGCCGGCCTGGGCGCTGCGCATGTACGACCGCTTCCGCGGGCACCCGGCCCGGCTCAGTCACCTGGCCCTGTTCCCGATGCCCAATGTCACGGACCCAGAGGACCTGCTGCTGTCGCAGGACGTCATCTTCGTGGGCGGCGGCAGCGTGGCCAACATGGTGGCTGTGTGGCGGGTGCACGGGCTCGACGTGGTCTTCCGCAAGGCCTGGCAGGCGGGCATCGTGCTGGCCGGGTCGAGCGCCGGGGGCATCTGCTGGTTCGAGGGCGGGACGACAGATTCGTTCGGCCGGGAACTGCGGGGGTTCACCGACGGGCTCGGGCTGCTGGGCGGCAGCTACTGCCCGCACTACGACTCCGATGCCGGCCGCCGGCCGCTGTACCACCGGCTGGTCTCCGACGGCACGCTGCCCACCGGGATCGCCTGCGACGACGGTGCCGCCGTGCATTTCGTCGACGAGAGGCTGGCCGAGCAGCTCGCGGACCGGCCGGGGGCGAGCGCGTACCGGGTCGGGCTCGGTGGCACCGAGACCCGGCTGGAGACGCGGGTGCTGGACGAGCGCGGCTGATCCCCGGCGCCCCTGGCGGCCATTTTCGGGCCGAACGGGCGGGTTCGTGCCGTTCTTCCCCGGCGTAGCGCCGCTGCCCGCTACTTGCTGACGAGCAGGAACACCGTCATGAGCGAAACGTGCTTCACCTCGGTGACCCGGTAGCGGATGAGCAGCAGGGTCTTCTCGGGCGTGGTCAGGTGATCCTTCCCGCCGAGCACCTTCTGACGGCCGCTCTCGACCACCCAGATCCTGCCCGGTGCGCTGCCCAGGCACGCGGCCGGGTCTGTGCAGGCGACCGGGTAGAGGCTGTTCGCCTGCTCCGGCGTCTCGGCGACGAACAGATCACGCGGGACCGGGACACCCCGCGGCATATCCCGTGCCAGGTAGTACCCGACACCCGGGCTGATCAGCAGGTATTGATGAAACGGCTCGTAGACGATGCCGTCACCGGACCGGGCCTGACTAGCGATGATGCTGGCCGCGCCCGCGTAGTCGAAATAGTTGACGCCGGTACCGACCGGGTAATACGCCCAGTTGTGGGCGCCGGGAGTCCGCAGCACCTGCTGATCGCCGGCGCCCAGGATGGCGACGACGAGGACGGCGGCCGCGGCCACCCGGACGTCGAGCCTGCTCAGCGCGATCCCCGCCAGCACCGCCCAGGCCGCCACCGTGAGCAGGAGATACCGGGGGAAGAAGTACGCGTGCTGGCCTTGTGAGACCAGCCACACCGCGGCCACCGGGACGACGGCGATCGCGGTGACGAGCGCTGCTTCGCGCCGGGCGACCGCCCAGGCCAGGACGGCCAGGATGATAAGGGCCGCGGCAACCGAGGTCGAGTAGAACAGGTTCCGGGCGAAGTACGCGAAGACGGTGAGATCAAGACCGGGGCGCAGGATCCACCCGATCTGCCCTTTGGCCTGGTCGGCGCCGATCAGGGCCAGCGGCAGGCAGGCGGCCGCGCCGCAGGACGCGGCCGGGACGAACCACAGATAGCCGCCGTCACGGTCCTGCCGCCAGCGCAACGCGACAGCCACCGCATGGCCCGTGACCACGGCCAGCCCGACGATGTCGACGTAGCCCACGGCGGCCAGGCAGCCGCCGTAGGCGGCCCATCGCCGCCAGGTCGGCTGGTCGAGCGCGCGCAGCAGCAGCAGTGTGCCCAGCGTGGCGACTAGCACCTCGAGCGCGTAGAACCTGACCTCCTGGGCGAACCGGGACACGCTCGGCACCACCGCGAAGACCAGCCCGGAGATCAGCCCGGCCCGGGGACCGGCGATCCGGCGGCCGACCAGCGTGACGCAGCCGGCCGCGCCGGCCATGGCCAGCACAGACAGCGTGCGCATGGCGTCGCTGGAGTCGCCGAACGCCGCGATCCAGAAATGCAGGAGCAGGTAGTAGGGCAGCTGGGTGCCGCCGGTGTGGTGCGTGGCTGCGATGAGCCGGGGCAGCGGGCGGGCCGCGAACATCCAGCTGGCTACCTCGTCGCGCCACAGCTCGGGACTGCCGATCTGGTAGAAGCCCAGCATGAGGGTGAGCAGGACCGGCCAGCACCACGGCACGCGGGCGAACCAGTCGGCCAGGTCGTCGAAGGGTGTTCCGTGGCTGCTCTCCCCGGCCAGGCGATCCCGGGCAGGGCGCTGCTGAACAAAACCAGTCGTGGTCATGAGGAGTTCCCGCCGTCCCAGGGGCCTTCCAGGCCAGTTTCGCCGCTAGAACAGACGACACCCTACAGACATTTGGGTTGAGTGATCGCTGATCGGCTTCGCGACTCACCGGACGGACTGAACAGCAGTACATGCCCTACGATCAGCAGGATGACGGTCACACTCCTTACCAGCCAGTCAGCGCCGGCGGAAACCGATGCAGACGCCCTCGTCATCGGTGTTTTCCAGGGTCCGGACGGGCCTGCTCTCACCCGGTCCGCGGATGAGCTCGATCTGAGCGCCGCACTCAGCGCGCTCAGCGCAACGGGCAAGCCCGAGGAGATCACCAAGGTTCCCATGGCCGGCCGTCTGGCGGTCTCCGTGGTCGCGGCCGCGGGCCTGGGTGCCTCCCCGGCCGCTAGCGACGCTGGCAGTCCGGCTGACCGTCAGGCCTACCTGGAGCGGCTGCGCCGCGCGGCCGGGGCGGCCGTCCGTGACCTGACCTCGGGACGTGCCAAGCGGGTGGCCCTCGCCCTGCCTGCGGCCGAGCCGGACGAAGCCGAAGCGGTCGCCCTGGGCGCGCTGCTCGGCGCGTACTCCTTCCGGAAGTACCGCACGACCGCGAGCACGCCGGCCGATGTGGAGCTCATCGTGCATACGGGCCAGGAGGACGCGGTGCGCCGGGCCCGCGTCCTGGCCGGGGCGATGGCGCTGGTCCGTGACCTGGTGAACACGTCCCCGGTCGACATGGTGCCGGCGGACCTGGCCGCGGCGGCCGAGCAGGCAGCCTCGGCCCACGGCGTCGCCGTGCGGGTGCTCGACGAGAACGAGCTGGCCAAGGAGGGCTTCGGCGGCATACTCGCGGTCGGCATGGGCTCCTCCCATCCGCCGCGGCTGGTCCGGCTGGAGTATTCGCACCCAGATGCCCAGCAAACCGTGGTGTTCGCGGGCAAGGGCATCACGTTCGACTCCGGCGGCCTGTCACTGAAGCCGCCGAAGGCGATGGAGACGATGAAGGCCGACATGAGCGGCGCCGCCGCGGTGCTGGCCGCCGTCCAGGCCATCGCGGAGCTTGCTCCGGTGGTGAACGTCGTCGGCTACCTGCCGTGTGCCGAGAACATGCCGGGCGGCGCCGCGCAGCGCCCGTCCGACGTCATCACCATCTATGGCGGTAAGACCGTCGAGGTGCTGAACACCGACGCCGAGGGCCGTCTGGTCCTGGCCGATGCGCTGGCCCGGTCCGCCGCGGACGGGCCCAGCCTGCTCGTGGACGTGGCTACACTGACAGGAGCGCAGACAGTCGCGCTAGGCAACCGCACCGCCGGGGTGATGGCCAGTGACGATTCGCTGGCCACCGGCATCGCCGAGGCGGCCGGGCGAGCCGGTGAGTCCATGTGGCCGATGCCGCTCCCCGAGGAGCTGCGCAAGGGTCTCGACTCGACCGTCGCCGACATCGCCAACGTGTCCGGTGACCGGGCCGGCGGGATGCTCGTGGCCGGGCTGTTCCTGCGCGAGTTCGTGCCGGACGGCGTTCGCTGGGTGCACCTGGACATCGCCGGCCCCGCCTACCACGAGGGTGGCGCCTACGGGTACGTCACCAAGGGTGGCACCGGCGCCGCGGTCAGGACACTGGTCCAGATCGCGGAGGACGTGGCCGACGGCAAGCTGGCCTGATTCGGTTCGGGCCAGGCGGCGGGCAAGTGACATGATGAACAGTAGGTAAGCCGACCAGGCTGACTAAGGAGGCTTGAGGGGTGGCAGAAGGTATCGGCAGCTACGACATCGTCGTGCTCGGCGGAGGCAGCGGCGGTTACGCCTGCGCGCTGCGCGCGGCCGAGCTCGGCAAGCGCGTGGCGCTGATCGAGAAGGACCGGGTCGGAGGGACCTGCCTGCATCGCGGCTGTATCCCGACCAAGGCGCTGCTGCACGCGGCGGAGATCGCGGACAACACCCGGGACAGCGAGGTCTTCGGGGTCAAGTCGACCTTCGAGGGCATCGATGTGCCCGGCGTGCTCTCCTATAAGAACGGCGTCGTCGACCGGCTCTGGAAGGGCCTGCAGTCCACCATCGCGAGCCGGAAAATCGACACCATCGAAGGCGCGGGCCGGCTCGAGTCGCCGAACCGGGTCCGGGTCGGCGACGACGTCTACGAAGCCGAGCACATCGTGCTGGCCACTGGCTCGGTACCCAGGAGCCTGCCCGGCCTGGAGATCGACGGCGAGCGCGTGATCACTTCCGACAACGCTCTCACCCTGGAGCGGGTACCCGAGTCGGTCATCATCTTGGGCGGCGGCGTGATCGGCGTGGAGTTCGCCAGCGTCTGGCGGTCCTTCGGTGCCGAGGTGACGATCGTCGAGATGCTCCCCCAGCTGGTGCCGCTGGAGGA
This sequence comes from uncultured Actinomycetota bacterium, assembly GCA_963781225.1. Lineage (GTDB taxonomy): Bacteria > Actinomycetota > Actinomycetes > Streptosporangiales > Streptosporangiaceae > Palsa-504. The sequence goes on along the minus strand of CAWAFD010000006.1, from coordinate 56,441 downwards.
CGAGAACAGCGCGAAGCTGCTGCAGCGGGCGTTCCGCCGCCGTGGCATCAAGTTCGAGCTGGGCGCGAAGTTCGAGTCGGTCAAGCACACCGACAGCGGCGTCACCGTCACCCTCGAGGGCGGCAAGACCCTGGACGCCGAGCTGCTGCTGGTGGCCGTGGGCCGTGGCCCGGTCTCGGCCGACCTCGGCTACGAGGACGCCGGAGTGGCCGTGGAGCGCGGCTTCGTCAAGGTAGACGAGCTCTGCCGGACCAGCGTCCCGTCGATCTCGGCGGTCGGTGACCTGATCAACACCCCGCAGCTCGCGCACGTCGGGTTCGCGGAGGGCATTCTGGTCGCCGAGCGGATCGGCGGGCTTCCCGTCACCCCGATCGACTACGACGGCGTGCCGAAGATTACCTACTGCGACCCCGAGGTGGCCTCGGTCGGCATCTCCTCGGCTCAGGCCGCTGAGCGCGGCCTCAAGACGGTCGAGTACACCTATAACCTCGGCGGCAACGGCCGCAGCGTGATCTTGCAGACTCAGGGCGCGGCCAAGGTGATCGCCATCGCCGAAGAAGGCGGTCCCGGCCGCGTCGTCGGCATTCATCTTGTCGGCAGCCACGTCGGCGAGCTCATCGCGGAAGCCCAGCTGATCGTCAACTGGGACGCCGAGCCAGCCGACGTAGCCCAGCTCATTCACCCCCATCCCACCCAGTCGGAGGCGATCGGCGAAGCGCACCTCGCGCTGGCCGGCAAGCCCCTGCACGTACACGCCTAGGAGTCACGAGAGCAATGTCGGTCTCCGTAGTCATGCCGCAGCTCGGTGAGAGCGTCACCGAGGGTACCGTCACGCGCTGGCTGAAGAAGGAAGGCGAGCGCGTCGAGGCAGACGAGCCGCTCCTGGAGGTGTCCACCGACAAGGTGGACACCGAGATTCCCTCGCCGGCCGCCGGCGTCCTGCGCGGCATCGCGGTCGACGAGGACGAGACGGTCGCGGTCGGCGCGCAGCTCGCCGTCATCGAGGACAATTCCGACGCCGAGACCGGCAGCGGCGATGGTTCCGGCGGTTCCGCGCCGGCGGCGCAGGACTCCGTGAACGGCTCCGGCGCAGGCCCAGAGCCGGCCCAGTCGTCGGCTCCGGCCCAGTCGTCGGCCGAGTCCTCAGCCCAGTCCTCGGCTCCGGCCCAGTCTTCGGGCCCGGCCGGGTCGCAGGGGCAGGCCGGGTCGCAGGAGCAGGCACCGCCCGAGAACGCCCAGTCTGAACCCGCCCCGGCATCCGCTCCGGACAGCCGGAACGCACAGCCGAACTATGCCCCGCCACCCCAGCAGGCGCAGCCGGCACCGCCGTCTTCGCCGCCCGCGCAGGCCCAGGCTCCGGCCTACGCTCCCCCGCCGGCCTACGGCCAGCCGTCTCCCGTGTACGGGCAGCAGGCCGCGCCGGCCCCCCAGGTGCCGGCGCAGGGCCAGCCCGCCCCAGAGGAGTCGGCGGCATCCGCCGACGGTCAGGCCGGAAACGGCCAGGCTCCGGCCGGCGATCAGTCCGCCGAGGACTACCCGCCGCCCACGCAGCTCCCGGGCGCCGGCGAGGCTCCCTACGTCACGCCGCTGGTTCGCAAGCTGGCCGCCGAGCACGCAGTGAACCTGGAGGAGATCACCGGGACCGGCGTCGGTGGCCGGATCCGCAAGCAAGACGTGATCGAGGCCGCCAAGTCTCAGCGCGCCGCCCAGCCGCAGCAGGCCCCGCCGGAGCAGGCCCCGGCTCAGCCGGAGGCTGCCTCGCAGCCGCAGCAGGCCCCGGATGCTCCGGCGGCTCAGGGCGCCCCAACCTCCCAGGGCGCCCCGGCGGCGCCCGCGCAGGCTGCTCCTTCGCGGCCGGCCGTGGTGCCGTCCGCACTGCGCGGCACAACCCAGCGTATGTCGCGGCCGCGCCAGGTCATCGCCCAGCGGATGGTCGAGTCGCTGCACGTCTCCGCGCAGCTCACCACCGTGGTCGAGGCCGATGTCACGGCCATCGCACGGCTGCGTGACCGGGCCAAGGCCGACTTCGAGGCCCGGGAAGGCGTCAAGCTGAGCTTCCTGCCGTTCTTCGCGCTGGCCGTCCTCGAGGCCCTTAAGGTGCACCCGAAGCTCAACGCCGTGATCGACGGGGACCAGGTCACTTACCACGACGCCGAGCACCTGGGCATCGCGGTCGACACCGAGCGCGGGCTCATGGTGCCGGTGATCCACGGCGCGGGAGACCTGAACATCGGCGGGCTGGCCCGCAAGGTCAGCGACCTCGCCGACCGGACCCGTTCCGGGCAGGTCAGCCCAGACGAGCTGTCCGGCGGGACGTTCACGCTGACCAACACGGGCAGCCGCGGCGCCTTGTTCGACACCCCGATCATCAACCAGCCGCAGGTGGCGATCCTGGGTACCGGCACCGTGGTCAAGCGCCCGGTCGTCGTCACCGATCCCGCCCTGGGCGAGGTGATCGCGGTGCGCTCGATGGTGTACCTGGCGCTGACCTACGATCACCGGCTCGTCGACGGCGCCGACGCGGCCCGGTTCCTCACTACGGTGAAGAATCGGCTGGAGGAAGGCGCCTTCGAGGCCGAACTCGGCCTCTAGCGGCCAGTTACGGTGGCGGACGCGCCGGGCTCGGCGAAAGGTTGCGGTCACCGGCGCGTCCGGGCTTATCGGCTCCGCGCTGGTGACCACTTTGCGGGCGGATGGCTACGACGTCTTCCGTCTGGTCCGCAGGGCGTCGCGGGCGCCCGATGAGGTCCGCTGGGACCCGCGGGCGGCCGATGGTGGGCTGATCGCCGCCGACCATGGTGAGCTCGAGGGGCTGACCGCCTGCGTGCATCTGGCCGCCGCGGGCGTTGCCGATCACCGCTGGACGGATAGGTACAAGGCCGAGATCCGGGCCAGCCGGGTCCTCGGGACCAGGGCACTGGCAGGTGCCCTGGCCAAGCTGAACTCACCGCCCGCGACGCTGATCGCGGCGTCGGCCATCGGCTGGTACGGGGATACCGGTGATCGTGAGGTGGACGAGTCGGCGCCGGCCGGATCGTCGTTCCTGGCCCGCCTGGTGCGGGACTGGGAGGCCGCTGCCGAGCCCGCCGCCGACGCGGGGATCCGCGTGGTCCATCCCCGCAGTGGCCTAGTCCTGTCGCCCGCCGGAGGCCTGCTGGGCCGCCTGCTCCCGCTGGCCCGGGGCGGCGCGTGCCCACGGTTCGGCTCGGGCCACCAGTTCATGAGCTGGATCGCGATGACCGATGAGATCGCCGCCCTGCGCTTCCTGCTGGAGCGGACGGACATCAGCGGGCCGGTCAACCTCACGGCGCCCCGGTCGGCCACCAACGCCGAGTTCACCGCCGCGCTCAACGCCGCGGCGGGCCACTGGGACCTGCGGTGGCTGAAGGCGCCCGGGTTTGCCCTGCGGGCTGGCGTCGGCGAGTCCGCGGTCGAGCTGCTTAGCAGCGTCCGGGTCAGGCCTACCCGCCTGCTCGAGGCCGGCTACCAGTTCCGCTACCCCGAGCTGCCCGGAGCTCTGGCCGCCGAACTGGCGACCCGCTAAAGCCCTGCCGTCCTCAGGCGGCCGCCGGCAGGCCCTTGATCTCCAGCGGTGGACGGCGCAGTCCCTGTTTGATGGTCTGCCGGATCTCACCGACAACGCCGGGACCGTCGGTGCGGATCCGGCTGGGCGGGAAGTGCAGCGGCAGGACGCCGTAGGTCAGGAGCCTGTCGTGCCGTTGCGTCGTGCGATCGGAGTCCTCAGCGGACAGGTGGTAGGCGCGCGAGTCGACCTCGGCGGCCACCCCGGCCTCCTGCCACCAGGCGTCGACCGTGGCAATGAAGGTCCCATCGCCGCCGAACAGGCTCGCGTTGAACACCGGCCGCGGCAGGTCCGAAGCCAGGATCAGGTCACGGAAGTCCGCCTCGGCCACCGACCGCACCCCATCCCCCACCTCGGCGAGCGCCCGGCGGAACAGAGCCGAACCGGCTGACGGCCCGGCCCGGAGCTCCGCGGTGAGCTCGGCCACGGTGCAGGCCTTGCGCTGCACCGCCTCGCAGACGACCGCCCGGACGTCATCGAAGCGATCCAGGAACCGGGCCGCGTCCGCCACCGCCCGCGGGACCTTGGCAAACTGGATCTGGCCCGACGCGTGCACCCGGTCGGGCATCCGTCGTGTGCGCTGCACCCGGACGAACGCCACGCTCTGGCGTTTGTGATCCCACGGGATGAGCACGTTCACGGCGTCGGGCCCAGGCGAGCGAAGGCGATGACGCCGCACCGCGGCGGGTCCGGTGATGACACTTCCCGGCCCGGCGTAGAGCAGCGCTGCCATCTCCCGCTGCGCAGGGGTCACCGCTCCGGTGACGGCGAGATACACCCCTGGCAGCAATTGCCGCCAGGGGCCTGACGAAGCCACGCGCGCGTCGATCGTGGGGCGGGACATGCGGCAGCTGAAAGCCTGCGCTCGCGAGATGACGAAGTGCTGTTCCCGCAAAAACTGGTCCAGCTGAGCGACATTGAATTCAGACTTCCGAGGCATAGCGCACAGAATGTCACCCACCTCTGACAATCTGCACACCCCGTGGCCGGGGCGCTTGGCCCGAAGATGGGTCGGTGGCCCACCGACCACGCAAGAAAGTGGTCAGGGGGCCACCGACCCAGTTGCGGCTTTGCGGACGCCGGGGAGTCGGGGGCCCACCGACCACCCAAGAAAGTGGTCGGGGGGCCACCGACCCAGTTGCGGCTTTGCGGACGCCGGGGAGTCGGGGGCCCACCGACCACCCAAGAAAGTGGTCAGGGAGCCACCGACCCAGTTGGAGGGGCGCGCGCGGGGCCCGGGGCGGGGCGGGGGCGGGGCGGGGGCGGGGCGGGATTAGGAGGGGTTTGGGGTGGGGGTGAGGATGATGTCGAAGGTGGCGATGGCGAACGAGCCGGTGATGCCGTACTGGGCGGCCTGCTCCGGGTCGTCGACGGGGGTGAATTCCTTGATCAGGCTCTTCTTCACCGCGAAGACCGCGTCCGACTCGATGTACTCGCTGCCGGCTACGAAAATGTGCGTGGTCAGTGGGCGGTAACCGGTGGCGGTCACGATGAAGTGGATGTGCGCTGGGCGGTACGGATGCCGGCGGGTTGCGTTCAGCAGCGTGCCGACCGGGCCGTCGGTCGGGATCGGGTAATAGCTGGGCACGATCGTGCGGAACCAGAAGTTACCGTCGGCGTCGGTGGTGAACAGGCCGCGGCCGTTGGTCCTGGGTTGCACGTCGGGCTGCTGGACGTCGTAGAAGCCCTGGTCGTTGGCCTGCCAGACGTCCAGCTTGGCGCCGGGCAGCGGGGTGCCGTCCGGCGACACCACGCGGCCGCGGACGATGCATGGAGTGCCGGTGCCGACTAGGTCGATGTTGTCGCCGAGCTCGCGGACCGGCGACTTCACCACGTGGAACGGGCCGAGCACAGTGGATTCGGTGGCGCCACCCGACTTCCGGTTGTTGATCGTCTCGACCAGCATGGAGATGCCCAGCACGTCGGACAGCAGGATGAACTCCTGCCGGTCGTCGTCGCATTTCTGGCCGGTAGCCGTGAGGAACTCAATGGCCTGCTCCCACTCGGCGATGGTGGGCTCGGTTTCCTTGACGAAGCCGTGCAGGTGCCGGACCAGGCTGTCCAGCAGCTCACGCAGCCGTCGGTCCTCGGTCTTGGCGAAGCTGTCGATGACCGCGTCGGTCGCGGTTTCCTCGGTGAAGTCGGTGGCCATGAGGCCCAGCGTAAGTCGCGCGGTGTTCGCAGGGCCACATCGGATACCGGTCCGAGATGCTGGAGCTTGTCGGGGTTGAGGACGGACCGGACCGCCTGGACCAGACCGTCGGTGACGTCGAGGGCGAAGACGTTGATGATCCGCTCATCGGCGTCATAGGTGACCGCGCCTGGCTGGCCATTGACCCAGGCCAGATCGACCCGGGCCCCCATCTTCGGGCCGCGGCGGGCCAGCCCGAGCATGAACCTGGCCACCTGCTGCCGCCCGTGGATCGGATGGGCCGAAGCCCAGGCCTTGCCACCACCGTCGCCGACCACGATCACGTCTGGCGCCAGCATCTCGAGCAGGGCGTTCATGTCACCGCCGGAAGCGGCGGCAAAGAAGCGGCGGGCCACCTCCTCGCGCTGCGTGCGGGAGGCATCGAAGCGTGGCTTGCCATCGTCGACATGGCGCCTGGCCCGGGTAAGGATCTGGCGGCAGTTCGCCTCGGACTTTCCGGTGATCTGGGCGATCTCCCGGTAGTCGTAGCCGAACACCTCATGCAGCAAGAACACGGCGCGCTCGGCCGGCGACAGGCTTTCGAGCAGGATGAGGAACGCCATGGACAGGGAATCGGACATCTCCGCGTGCTCCGCTGGATCGGGTTCGGTCCCCGCGACCAGGGGTTCGGGCAGCCAGGCTCCCACGTAGGACTCCCGTCGCACCCGGGCCGACTGCAGGTGGGTGATGGCCAGCCGGGTCGTGGCCGTGGCCAGGTAGGCCTTGGGTGAGCTGATCTCGGTGCCGTCGCGCAAGACCCGGGTCAGCCGCAGGAACGCTTCCTGGACGATGTCCTCGGCGTCGCTGACACTGCCAGTCATCCGGTAGGCGATCGAGAACATCAGCGGCCGGAACTCCAGGTAGGCGCCTGGCTCTGGGGCGGCGGTCACGAGCTTTCCTGCCCGGCCGCCTTGACCCAGGCCGGGAAGCCATCCCGCCAGCTCGGGTACGACGGAGCCCAGCCGAGTTCCCGCTTGGCCTTCTCGTTGCTGGCGCCCCGGGTCTGCGTCATCAGCATGACCACCATGCCGCCAGCCAGCAGCCGCCCCAGCCAGACCGGAGCGGACCACGGCGGCTTGACCTCCAGGGCGCTGGCCAGCCCGGGCAGCCACTGGCTGACCGGAGCCGGATCGTCGTCCACGATGTTGTACAGGCCGGGATCACCCTTGGTCACGGCGATGGCCGTCGCTGCTGCCGCGTCGGTGACCTCGGTGAAGGACCAGATGCCTGTCCCCCCGCCGATGACGGGCATCATCCGCTTGCGCACCACGTCGAGCATGGGGTCCGAGGCTCCCGGGCCGTACAAGATGCCGTAGCGAAGGACCAGGCCCTCAGGCACCGCCTGCGGCACGGTCTGCTCGACGTGCCTGATCGCGGCCATGGCCTGCCGGGTAGCCGGAAGCGGATCGGGGTCCAGCGGGTCCTGTTCGGTCTTGACCGGGCCACCCGTCCTGGCGTTGTTCCAGCCGATGAAGCTCTGCGCGATGAACCGGCGGGTCCCGGCCTGGCGAGCCGCCTCCAGCAGGTAATCAGTGCCCCTGGTGCGCAGCTGGTTGGTGACCGCGAAGTCGCGGTCGAAGTGGCGGAAACTGCTCAGGTGCGCCAGCGACGTCATCTGGTGGATGATGACGTCCGGCCGCGCGGCCCGGACCGCCTGAATGACGCCCGCCCGGTCCAACCCATCCACCACGGCCGGTGCCACGCCGGCCCGCTCGAGCTGGGCGGCCCGGGCCGGCGAGCGCGTGCTCCCGGTGACCTGGTGACCGCCCGCGATCAGGCTGGGGATCAGGAAGCGGCCGATTGCTCCGGTCGCCCCCGCGACGAAGACTCGCATGATGCCCTTCTTTCCTCGACTGCCCTCTAGGACCGGACGGGCCCGCGGGCTGTGACAGCCCTAAGAGGAGGGACCGCCGGCGGCGGTGGCATCGGCCGACGACTGCCTGAGCCGGGGCGGCAGCGCGTTTTCCAGGCCCGCCGCGAACAGGGGCACCCGCCACAGCGGCGGCGCCGGGCCGGACATCCCGGCCAGGTGCATGACGATCTGGACGTTGGCCCGGGTGAGCCGCCTGGCCGAGGAGAACATGATGAACGCCAGCGGGAGCTCGGCCACCAGCGCCGAGATAAGGCTGGCGGTGAAACCCCGCGAGCCGTAGTCCAGGGTCAGGTCGAACCACGCGTCGCAGACCAGCAGGGTGCCGGTGATGATCATCAGGAAGACCACCACCTGGCGCTGGTTCCAGGCCGCCCAGCCGGTGGCGGCGAATCCGGCCAGCTCGGCGATGTCCAGCCCTATCCAGACCGTCCGCCAGTCGCGCGAGGTGTAGTGCCCGGGCAGGGTCAGTACCAGGACCGCGATCCACGCGGCCAGGAACAGGCAGCAGCACAGCAAGACCAGCAGGCCGATCCGCCTGCGGCGGCGGACCCGCTCGCCCGCCAGCGGCCGGGGCAGGTCCATCAGGGCCAGAGTCCGGGCGAGCTCGAGCCGCTCATCCAGGGTCATCCGGCGCAGTTCAGCCTCATCGATCACACAATCATTGTCCGCCAGGGGGACTGCGGGACAGTTGCCGGGGAAGGCGCAGGGCGCGCGGGAAGCAGCTCAGGATGCGGGCAGTGGGAACGGCTCAGGACGCGGTCTGGCGGGACGGGCCGGCCGCCTCGTCGGCCAGGCGGGGTGGCAGCGCTCCGCGCAGACCTGCGCCGGACAGCGGGGTACGGCGCAGCGAGGGACTGCAGCCGCGGTCGGCGGCGTCCGCGGCCGCCCGGTTCCGCGCGGGCTGGCTCCAGGGAGTCTCAAGACCGGCCTCGACGGTGGCCTTGAGCAGACGCCGGGCCCCAGCGAAGGCCAGGAAGGCGAGCGGCAGCTCGGCCAGCAGCGCGGACGCGATGCTCAGCCACATGCTGCTGCTGGCCAGCGAGGTGCCCACGTCGAACCAGGCGTCGCACAAGAGCATGGTGCCGGTCAGCATCAGCAGCAAGATCAGGATCTGCCGCTTGCGCCAGGTCGCCCAGGCCGTCGCGGCGAACGCCGCGAACAGCAGCACGTCGAAGTTGACCCACAGCGCCCGCCAGTAGTGCGCGTTGAAGTGGCGCGGCAGCGTGGCGGCCAGAACCACGATCCAGACCGCCAGGGCCACGCAGCAGCCGGCCGAGATCACCAGCGCCAGCCGGCGATTGCGGCGGAGCGCGGGATTGCTCAGGTATGGGTCGCTGGGACGCTGACCAGGCCCGAGCTCATCCGGGGCGGACATCTCGAGGCTGGCCAGGAGGGCGGTGAGCTCGGCCCGTTCGGCCTTAGTCATCTGGCGGACGGCAGCCTCGTCTATCACGGCCTAATTGTGCGCATTTTTCCTGAGGGCTCCCTCAGGGCAAGTTGGGGGCCCGCTTCAGATGAACTGGCAATCGGTGGCCCGGCGTAAGCTGGGAAAAGTGAGCGAGCTCCTCTATCTCTGTCTGGGTGCCTCTCGTGTTGAGTACCACGAGGGCTGGGATCTGCAGCGGCGGATCCACGCCCGGCGGGTGGCGGACCAGGTCCCCGATAGCTGTTTGCTGCTCGAGCACGAGCCGGTGTATACGGCGGGCAAGCGGACGGCGGCCTCCGACCGGCCGTTCGGCGACCCGGGCGCGCCGGTTGTCGACGTGGACCGCGGCGGCAAGATCACCTGGCATGGTCCCGGGCAGCTGACCGGTTACCCCATCATCAAGCTGCGCGAACCCCTGGACGTGGTGGCCTACGTGCGCGCCCTTGAGGAAGCGATGATCCGGACCTGCGCGGAGTTCGGCGTGAGCGCCGAGCGGGTCGCCGGGCGCAGCGGGACCTGGGTACGAGGCGAGGCCGGCCAGCAGGACCGCAAGGTGGGGGCGATCGGCGCGCGGGTGGCCAAGGGTGTCACCATGCACGGGCTCGCGCTGAACGCCGACTGTGACCTGTCCTGGTACGACCGCATCGTGCCGTGCGGCATCCGCGACGCCGGTGTCACCACGCTGTCGGCGGAGGCGGGACAGCCGGTCACCGTGGCCGACGTGACCCCGGTCATGGAACGTCACCTAGCCGCCGTGCTCGGCTTCACTTCCTGGCGGTACATACCCGACGCCGAACCGCTGGCGGGCCGCCGGGTCGCAGATGCCACAGCGGCTGAAGTCCCCGCTGCCGCGCGTTAGGCGCGGACCGAGCGGATCTTGACGGCTGCGCCGCGGGCGCAGATCTCCTGGCCGATGTTCCGCAGGTGGTTCATGGTGCTCAAAAATCATGTCTTCCCCCCTGAAGATTAACGGCGCGGAGCGACATACCCTGGAGGGGTGGTACTCGCACCTGAAGGCCGTCGCCTGCTCCGTCTCGAGGCACGCAACAGCGAGGTCCCCATCGAGCGTAAGCCGCCGTGGATCAAGACCAGGCTCCGGACCGGCCCGGCCTATACCGAGCTGAAGGGTCTCGTGCACTCCGAAGGCCTGCACACGGTCTGCGAGGAAGCTGGCTGCCCGAACATCTATGAGTGCTGGGAAGACCGCGAGGCCACCTTCCTGGTCGGCGGTGATCAGTGCACCCGGCGGTGTGACTTCTGCCAGATCGACACCGGAAAGCCCCAGCCCCTCGATACGGAGGAGCCGCGCCGCGTCGCGGAGTCGGTCGCGACGATGGGCCTGAAGTACGCCACGGTCACCGGCGTCGCCCGGGACGACCTGGCCGACGGCGGCGCGTGGCTGTACGCGCAGGTGTGCCGGGAGATACATGCTGCCATCCCCGGCTGCGGCGTGGAGCTGCTCATCCCCGACTTCAACGCCGAGCCGGGCCGGCTGGCCGAGGTCTTCAGCGCCCGCCCGGAGGTGCTGGCGCACAACATCGAGACCGTGCCGCGGATCTTCCGCCGGATCCGGCCGGGCTTCCGGTACCAGCGGTCGCTGGACGTGCTGCACGCGGCCCGCGAGGATGGGCTAGTCACCAAGTCCAACCTGATCCTGGGCATGGGCGAGGAACGGCACGAGATCACCGAGGCCATGCGTGACCTGCGCGCGGTGGGCTGCGACCTGCTCACCATCACTCAGTACCTGCGGCCGACGCCGCGGCATCACCCGGTGGAGCGCTGGGTTAAGCCGGAAGAGTTCGTCGAGCTGCGCGAAGAGGCCGAGGGACTCGGGTTCGCCGGCGTAATGTCCGGCCCGCTGGTCCGGTCCTCCTACCGCGCGGGACGGCTGTACGCTCAGGCGATCGAGCAGCGTGACGGCGCGGCCGGAGTTCCGGCCGGGATCACGACCAGTTCCTAGCCCAGGGCGGTTTCTGTCCGGGGCCGCGGAACCGTATGCTGCGGAGCATGGCACGCATGTCGAGAAAGTCTGGGTCCGCTGAGCCGGCCATCAATATGCAGGACGCGAGCGCCATGGCTAACGCCGGGCGGCTGAAGCAGATCCGCATGGTCGCCGGGCTGGTGCACAAGTCCAACCCGCGGGCGCTGCCCATTGTCATCGGCAGCGGCCTGGCCGTCCTGGTCATTTTGATCGTGGTCGGGTTCCTCACCAATCTGCTCGCGTTCCTGATCCCGCTCGGCGTGCTGCTCGGCGTGCTGGTGGTGACGATCTTGTTCGGCCGGTTCGCGCAGGCGGCGCAGTACTCGGCCATCGAGGGGCAGCCCGGCGCGGCCGCGGCCGTGCTGGAGAACCTGCGCGGCGACTGGACCGTCACCCCGGCGATCGCCGCCAACCGGAACATGGACGTGGTGCACCGTGCGGTGGGCCGCCCGGGCGTCATCCTGGTCGGCGAGGGCTCCGCCACCCGGCTGGCCAGCCTGCTGGCCGCGGAGAAGAAGCGGGTCGCGCGGGTGGCCTATGAGGTGCCGATCTTTGAGTTCCAGATCGGTGACGGCGAGGGCCAGGTGCCGATCAGCAAGCTGCAGCGCAAGATCATGCGGCTGCCACGCAATCTCAAACCGGGTGCGGTCAGCGACATCAACCACCGCCTGAAGGCACTGCAGCCGTCGCTTCAGGCGCCCAAGGGACCGCTCCCGCGCAGTGCCAGGCAGCCAAAGATGCCCCGGCCGAAGGCCCGGTAAGACAGCTCAGGCCTTACGGCCCAGGGACGGCCGTCGTCAGACCCGGATGACGATTGTGTCTGCGGCCCGGTCGTGCAGACCGCGCAGATCGCGGTCGGTCAGCAGCGGCGGGATCACGGTCAGCAGGAGCAGCGTACGCAGCAGCGCCCAGCCAAGGCCGATCACGCCGCCGTCGGTCCGGACCGCACGGATACCGGTCAGCCGCTTGCCCACGGTGAACCCGGTCGTCGCGGTGAGCACGTAGACCTCAATCGCGAAGACCACGATCGTCCAGAGCTGCGAATGAGTCAGCCAGTACGCGATCAGCATGCTGAGCAGCCAGTCAATCAGTAGCGCCAGCACCCGTCGCGGCATGGAGGAGACCGAGCCTGGCCCGCGCTCCGGCAGCCCGAACCGCTCGCCAGGGTAAGCCGACTTCTCCTCAGCCCCCGCCGGGGCGGTCAGCTGGGCCGTTCCGGCCGGCGCGGGTTTCTTCGCCACGCTTCCACGGTATCCGCTCCGTGCCACAACCCTCGCCGGGGGCCATAATAGGTGCCCTGACCTTGGACGCAGAGCCGTAACATCCGTGAAACACACAAGACACGGCGCGGAAATTGCCGGCCTCTACCGTCCGAATCGCGTGCCTTGAAAACGAAAGCGTGCTCTGTACAAAAGCGTGCCCTGTACCCGGGAGGGTTAATGTTCAGCAGTGCCGAGGAAGTCCTCCGCTACATCGCGGAGGAAAACGTGGAGTTCATTGACGTCAGGTTCTGTGACCTGCCGGGAACGATGCAGCACTTCACCGTGCCCGCGTCGGCGTTCAGCGAGGACGTCTTCACCGACGGCCTCATGTTCGACGGCTCGTCGATCCGCGGGTTTCAGGCGATCCATGAGTCCGACATGCAGCTGCTGCCCGACCCGGCCACGGCAGGGCTTGACCCATTCCGCACGCACAAGACGCTGAACCTCACGTTCTTCGTGCACGACCCGCTGACCGGCGCGCCCTACACCAGGGACCCGCGCAACATCGCCAGGAAGGCCGAGGACTACCTGCGCGGCACCGGCATCGGCGACACGGCGTTCTTCGGTCCCGAGGCGGAGTTCTACATCTTCGACTCGGCCCGCTTCTCCACTTCCTCCAACGAGGGCTACTACCACATCGACTCGATCGAGGGCGCGTGGAACTCCGGCCTGGCGGAGGACGGCGGGAACCTGGCCTACAAGCCGCGGTACAAGGGCGGCTACTTCCCGGTGCCGCCGATGGACCATTTCGCGGACCTGCGCGCGGAGATGACGACCAACCTGCTGGCGGCCGGCATCCAGGTCGAGATGCAGCACCACGAGGTCGGCACCGCCGGCCAGTCCGAGATCAACATGCGGTTCGGCTCCCTACTGCAGGAAGCTGACAAGCTCATGCTGTTCAAGTACATCATCAAGTCCACCGCCCGGGCGGCGGGCAAGACCGTGACGTTCATGCCCAAGCCGCTGTTCGGTGACAACGGCAACGGCATGCACTGCCACCAGTCGATCTGGAAGGACGGCTCTCCGCTGTTCTACGACGAGGTCGGCTACGCGGGCCTGTCCGACATCGGCCGGTATTATATCGGAGGCCTGCTCAGGCACGCGCCCTCGCTGCTGGCGTTCACCAACCCGACCGCGAACTCCTACCACCGGCTGGTGCCCGGCTTCGAGGCCCCGGTCAACCTGGTCTACTCGCAGCGCAACCGTTCGGCCTGCATCCGGATCCCGATCACCGGGACGAACCCGAAGGCCAAGCGGGTCGAGTTCCGCGTCCCGGACCCGTCGGCCAACCCCTACCTGGCGTTCGCCGCCATGCTGATGGCGGGGCTGGACGGGATCAAGAACAAGATCGAGCCGCCGGAGCCGGTGGACAAGGACCTATACGAGCTGCCGCCGGACGAGGCGGACGCCATCGCGCAGGTCCCGGGTTCGCTCGAGGCGGTGCTGAACGCTCTGGAGGGCGACCACGCGTTCCTGACCGAGGGCGGCGTGTTCACCGACGACCTGATCGAGACCTGGCTGGACTTCAAGCGGACCGCCGAGCTCGACGAGCTGCGGCTCCGCCCGCACCCGCACGAGTTCGAGCTGTACTACGACTGCTGACGGCCGCCCAGGCACTTCGGCGTGGTAGCGCGAAAGCCCGCGGGAAGCGTCCTTACTTCCCGCGGGCTTTCGCGGTCACAGCAGCCGTCGCTACAGGAACTGGCCCGGCGAGGTTTCCTGCTCGCCGGTCCACACCACGGCGACGACCTCGGCGGGGTCGATCACGGCCCAGCCGGTCGCCCGTTCCAGCCGGACCAGCCCGTCGGGGCGAACCTCGACCCCGGTCAGCTTCTTGTCCGAGGTGGTCGCGAACCCGACCTGGCCGACCTGGCTGACTACCAAGAACACCGACCCGGACTTGCCGACAATGGGCCTGAGCAGCTCACAGACCGTCTCCCCGGTCATCCTTCATCACCTTCAGATCTCGAACAGCTGGGCGGCATCATTAGACCATGACGACACGCGGTCGCGATCAGGGCGGCGGCCCCAGTGACACCGGCGATGGCGGCCGCGGCGACGGTGAGGGTGGCCGGGACGCGAGCCTGCAGGCGCTCGCGCGTGACGTCGAGCGGCTGCATGAGCTGATCCACCCGTACGTCACCCAGGGCGACGATGATCTCAGCCAGGCTGTGACGCGCATGCCCGGCGCCGAGCAGCGGCGCGAAGCCGAGGAGCTCCTGACGCGGGTCAAGAGCCTGCGCGGGTCCCGCATTGACGGCCTGGCCAGGTAGGCCGGGTTGACTGTCCCAGCGCCTGTCATCCGGCAGGCTGGCCCCGCCGACGCCGGGCCGATCGCCGCGATCTTCGCGCACTATGTGACGACTACCGTGACCACCTTCGAGGAGGTGCCTCCGGCGGCCGCGGACTGGCTGCGCCGGATCGAGGAGCTGACCGCCGCCGGGTTGCCGTTCCTGGTGGCTGAAGATGACGGCGTTGTGGTGGCCGGATACGCCTACGCGAGCCCGTGGCGGCCCAAGCCCGCCTACCGGCACACCGTCGAGGACACGGTCTACATCTCCCCCGGGCTGACCGGCCGTGGTCTCGGCCGGGCTCTGCTCGAGGCACTGCTGGCCGGCTGCGAGCAGGCCGGGGCCCGCCAGGTCATCGCGGTCATCGCCGACACCGGCAGTGACGCCTCTTCGGCCCTGCACCGCCGGTGCGGCTTCACCGACGCAGGCCGGCTGACCGCGGTCGGCCGCAAGCACGGCCGGTGGATCGACACCGTGCTCATGCAGCGGGAACTTGGGCGCTGAGGCACCTGATCGCGCGGCGTCCGAGCTGACGGTGCGGGCTGGCGACCACGGTGCGGCCGCCTGGGCCGGCTAGCTGCCCTGGGCAGGCCGCTGGCCATTGGCGGCCGGCTGGCCATCGCCGGCCGGCTGGCCGGCCGGGATCAGCGTGAGGTAGGCGATCCCGAGGATGCCGTAGTAGCCGCGCAACCAGAACGAACGGTGCTGGTCCAGCTTTTCCCGGAGCCCGGCGGCCCCGGGGTGAGCCGGATGGCCTGCGAGCCACTCTTCCTGGTCGCACTGGTAGGCCGACTCGAAGTCTTCCCATTCCTCGCCCGTGGCCGTCTCGATCCAGGCCAAGCGGAAGCCGGCCTGGACGGTCAGGTCGGTCAAGGTGGCCAGATCGTACTGCTGGTCGATCGTCATGCCCGGCCACATGGCGGCCAGCTCGGCCGGGGCCGGCGGCCGGTGCCAGAAACCCTCACCAAGCAGGACCCGGCCGCCGGGCGTGACCAGGCGGCGCAGCTCGGCCAGCGCGGCCACGGTATGCGCTGGCGGCTCGGCTTCGGTCAGCGCGTGGCTTGCCCCCAGGCAGAGCACCAGGTCGGCGGGCTCGCGGGTGGTACCGACGCCGGATTCCCGGACGAAGGCGGCCCGGTCAGCCAGTCCCCGGCTCCGGGCGTTGTCCCGGCCCCGGGCCAGGTCAGGCTCGTGGAGGTCCAGGCCCACCCCGGTCGCACCTGGAACCGCCTCGAGGATCCGCAGCATCAGCTCGCCCCAGCCGCAGCCGATATCCAGCACCGTCCGGGGCTGGTTCCGGGCTACCCGTGCCACGACGCGAGCGGCGCGGGTCTCGGACAGCGGCCCGTGAAAAGCGGCCTGGGTCAGGCCTTCCGGCGGGTTCGTGTCGCCGTTGTCGGTGCTGGCGGCCTCGGCTTCGGTCATGCGGGGCACGGTATCCCTGGTCCCGGCGCCTGTACACCAGTTTTCCGCGGGCACCGGCCACGCCCAGGTTTCGCCGCCCGGGGGTAAAAGACGGTTGGAGTCGGAGGCCGCGAACCTTAAGGTAAGTACTGCTGTGAGAGCTTACGAGGCCATTGAGCGGATTGACGCCTTCTGCGACGCCGTCCCGCGGAGCCGCGCCCACGCCGAGGTGCACGGGTCGCTGGTGCTGTTCGTCCCTTCCGGCCCGGGCTGGCCCTACTATGCCCGGCCGGTGCGTGGATCGCGTCCGGCGGTGACCACCGAAAATATCCGCGCAGTCCGGGCCCGCCAGCGCGAGCTGATCATCCCTGAATCGTTCGAGTGGATTGCGCACGTTGCCCCGGAGATGGCCGCGGCTGCGGCCGGCGCGGGCCTGGAGGTACGGCCGCATCCCCTCATGGTGCTGGAGGGCGAGGCGCAGATCCCGCCCCCGCCACCGGAGATCACGGTCCGGGCGATTGGGGCCGGGGACCCGGACCTTGACCGGATCTGGGCCGTGCCCGCAGTCGCCTTCGCCCATCCTGGGACGGCGGCAGGTGAGGCGGGCCCGGCTGAGCGCGACAAGCTCGCCGCGGAGCAGGATGGCGGGACCATCGCCATGCTGCAGGAGCGGCTGCGATCCGGGCATTCGGTGCTGGCCGCGGCGTTCGGCCCAGACGGGCCGCTCGCGGCGGGCAGCTGCCAGGCAGTGGACGGCGCGGCCGAGATCACGGGGGTGGGTGTACTGCCGTCGGCACGGCGGCTGGGCCTGGGCGCGGCGGTCACCGCGCTGCTGGCCCGGGACGCCCTAACGCGCGACGTGGCGACCGTGTTCCTGTCGGCCAGTGACGCCGCGGTGGCCCGGGTCTACGCCCGGATCGGTTTCCGCGAGGTCGGCACGGCCATGATCGCGGAGCCCGCGGCCGCCTGAGCCACCCGCCTAGCGAGGTGTCCAGGCCGGTGAGGCCCGGCGGCCGGGTTCGGTTATCGTCGTCAGGTGTCCTCACGCCTGCGAGGTTGGTCCACCGCCATCCTGGTCATCCTGGGAGCCTGCGCGCTGGTCATCGTCGACGTGACCGATGCCGGGTGGCGCAAATGGTGGGACGTGCACGCGCTGACCACCGACACCGTGTCGGGGCTGGTGGTGCTGCTGATCACGCTGCTGATCGTCGACCAAGTGGTCCGGCTGCGCCAGATGAGGGACCGGTCTCGGGCGATCGCGGCCCAGGCGGCCATCATGGTCGCCCAGGGCGTCCGCTCGTCCCGGATCGTGTCTGCGGCTCTGAACGGCTCGGGTGACCGGGATGCTGCCAACGATGAGTTCCGGACGTACATGATGATGCTGCTGGTGGGCGCGCCAGTCCTGATCGACGAGCGGACGTCCAGGACCTTCCTGGAGCAGGCCCAGTACCTGGGCGCCGAGCTGGCCAAGGCCATCGCCGCAGCGACCCGCCAGCACTCGAAGGACAGCTTCCCGGCCGACCGCCTCGATCGCGCCGTGCAGCAGCTCAGGGATGCATCAACGCCGCTCCTGCAGGTGCTCGACACCGAGACCCAGGCCGTCGTCCGTGGTGAGGAACAGGCCGACGGTGGCTGACCCGGCTACGCTGGGGCGCAGCCGTTCAGCAGGTCTGCCCGGCGAGCTAGCCGCCACGGCGGTCCGGGCCGCAGTACTGAACAAGACACGGGCACAGACGCAATCGGATGGTGGTCGAGACGCCGGGCACGGGCGTAAGAGGCAGGCACTCCGCGCGGCCACTAGCGGCGCGGCAGCCGGGCGGCGCGCGGCCAACGCGGTGGGCCGAGGTCGTGCTGGCCATCCTCGGCGCCACCGTGGTCATCGCGGCCGGGACGGTAGCGGCGCTGGCCACCTGGGGGCCGTCGCGCCCGGCGGCCCAGAGCGGGCTGGCCAGCCCGGGAGCATCGGCGCCCGGCCCGGCCGGGCGCCTGAACATGGCCGGCCCGGCGCGGGTCTCTCCGGTCGCAACAGTGTCCCCGGCGCGAGCGGGCGCCTCCCGGAAGGCGGCCGCCGTCAGCGCGGCGCGGGATCCGCTCGGTGCCGCCGCGGCGGCTTACGTCTCCACCCGGGCCGGAACGGTCACGGCCGCCGTCTACGACATCCGGACCGGGCAGACCTGGCAGCTCGGGCAGGGCCGGGCGCAGGCCGCGGCCAGCGTGGTCAAGCTCGACGTGCTCGAGACGCTGCTGGCCGAGCGAGGCCACGGCGGCACCGGCCTGCCGGCCAGCGACCGCGCGCTGACCGAGCAGATGATCGAGGACAGCGACAACGCGGCCGCGACCAGCCTGTGGTACGAGGCCGGCGGCGCGACCGGGATCAGCTCGTTCAACCGCCAGGCCGGCCTGACCGCGACCTCGCCGTCGTCTTGCGTAGTCTGCTCGGGGTTCGCCTTGCCGGGCTGGGGCCTGAGCACCACCACCCCCACCGACCAGATCACCTTGCTCCGTCAGCTCGTGGGGCCCAGCGAGGTCCTCACCGACAGCGCGCGCGACTTTGCCCTGTCGCTGATGGAAAACGTCACGCCGTCCCAGCGGTGGGGGGTTTCCGGCGGCGTCCCGGCTCAAGTCACCGTGGCCCTCAAGAACGGCTGGCTTCCGCTGGAGGGTACCGACGCTGACTGGCAGATCAACAGCATCGGCTGGATTTCCGGTGGCGGGCGCGATTACCTCATGGCCGTGCTGACGACCGGGAACCCCAGTAAGCAGTACGGCATCGATACCATTGACCGGCTGGCCGCCATGGCCTGGCAGAACCTGGGCTAACGGTCCGGATATAGCCTGCCATGTCTTGAATTGGCGGGATTCCTCGGTGGATAAAAGTACTGCGATTGAATTACCTGCGGCCGATTTCGGTGATAATTTCTGGTGACGTGCCATAAACCCGATGCCACTTGCCGGGATACAGGCTGATGCGTAACATTTAAAAGCGGAATTTAGCCTTTATTGAGCACCGAGGGAATGGGAAGAGGTGTCCAAAATAGACGGTATTACCGCATTCGAGCTTTTACTCACTCCCGGGCGGCCATGCGCACCGTATCCAGCCCACCTCCGGAGGTGCATCCGGTGACCTGTCCTAAATGCCTGAACACAAGCCGCGACCACGCGCCGTTCTGCGCCTCCTGCGGCACGCTGTTCGGCCAGCCCGGGGAACCGGCCTCTCCTGCCGATCCCGATATCACGCTTATCGATGGCATGACTCTCGATCCTGATGTCACGCTTATCGATCGCACGGCTCCCGCTGCGCCGGGGCCGGCTGCGCCGGGCTGGACGGGCGGGTTCCGGTTCGCCGAGCCGCCCGGCCCCTACTCCCTCGGCGCATCGGCAAGTCAGTTCCCGGCAACGCCGGGCGATCAGTATGCCCCGGCCGAGATGGCCGGGCAGCACGCACCGGCACCGGCGACGTCGGCCCGCGAGTTCCGCCTGGATCTACGGCGGCTGACGCGGGCCGAGCAGATCGCGGGTACCGCCAGCATGATCGTTTTGTCGGCGCTGTTCCTGCCGTGGTTCGGCTTTGACGAGATCGGCACCAGCATCAGCATCAGCGGGACCACCGCCCACTCATATCTCATGATCGTGGTGATAACGGCACTGCTGATGACCGGCTACCTGCTCCTGCGGTCCGGCTGGGATGAGTTCCCGGTAAGCCTGCCCGTCGCGCCCGAACTGCTGCTGCTGGTGGGTGGGGGCGTGCAGTTCGTCCTGGTACTGGTCGGGTTCCTGGACGTGCCGCTGTCCGGGCTGGGCTGGGAGATCGGTGCCTACCTGGCACTGATCGCGGCCACAGCTGCAGCCGCGCCGCTCGCCTCCCCCGCTCTGCACGCCTGGCAGACCCGGCACAAGCCGGCGGGCGAGCGGGCGGCCCGTCGCTAGCACGGGCGACTGTCCCGCCGCGGCTGCCCGGATTCGGGCGGTGTGGGTTCAGGCGGTGTGGGTTCAGGCCGTGCGGTGGCGGGCCAGGGCGGCCGGGGTCAGGCCGGAGAGCTGGGCGCACTCGCGGGTCAGGTGAGCCTGGTCGGCGTAGCCTGCGTCCACGGCCAGGGCGGCCAGGTCGATCCGTGAGGACGGCGTGGCGTCGACGCGCGAGACGAACCGGCGGAAGCGCAGCACCCGCTGCAGCGTCTTGGGTCCGTAACCGACCGCGGCCTGGCACCGCCGGCGCAGCTGCCGCGGGCTGAGCCCGATCTCCGCCGCGACGTCTTCGGCGCGTGCGGCCGGGTCGTGCAGGAGACAGGCGGCCCTGGTCACGGCGCGATCGGGCGGCCCGGCCGTGACCAGGGTAGCGGCTACGCCGAGGGCACGGGCCGCGGCCAGGTCGGGGGTCAGGCTGGCCGGCAGTTTCCGGGCCTCGCCTGGACGCAGGTCGGCGAGATCGACTCGCTGGTCCTGCAACTCGATGAGTGGCAGGCCGAGCGCGGGACCCCCCGCAGAAGGCCGGAAGCGGACACCGACGATGACCGTACCCGGCGTCAGCGTGGTGGGTACCGGGCCGGTATCCGGGCCGGCCACGTGGGCGCCGCGGCCCTGTTCCCAGATCAGGTCACTGCACCCATCTGGCAGGACCAGGCCGGGCCGCCCGGCCGCGACCGATGTGACCTGGGCCCATACGCACGCGATGGCGTGCCGCAGGGCCGGCGGGGGCCGCCACTCAAAGTAACCCGCAGGCAGGTTGCGCAGGCGGTCGGGGCCGCGAGCTGGAACCTCCACCATCCCAGCATGCCACGGCGGTGACCGTTTCATTCAATACCGGCCCGTCCTGCGGTGCTGCGATGGAACCATGACAACACCAGATTTTGATGCCGCGGCCGCCTTCGTCGCCGCGAACGCGCGGGTAATCGACCGGCGCCGGTTCCAGCGCCTGTTCAACGGCGCCCCGGCCACGCCGGTCCGGGACGCGGTGGCCGCCTACCGCAATGACGACGGCGGCTTCGGGTTCGGGCTCGAGCCGGACTGCCGCGGGCCGGGCAGCCAGCCCGCCGCGGTGGACATGGCCCTGCGCATCCTGGACGAGGCTGATGCCTGGGACGAGGGCCTGGTCCGCGGGGCCTGCGACTGGCTGGCCGCGGTGGCCCCGGCCGAGGGCGGCGCCGCCTTCGTGGAGGCCACGCTGGAGGGCTGGGCGCACGCTCCCTGGTGGGTGCCGGAGGACGGTCACCCGGCCTCTCTCATCGCCACCGGGATGACCGCGGGCACGCTGCATGCCCGGGGTTTTCACCATCCCTGGCTCGACCGGGCCACCGAGCTGATGTGGGCCCGGATCGGCACCCTGACCGAGCCCGCCGCCTACGAGATGTTCGGCGTGCTCCGGTTCCTGGAGTATGTACCCGATCGGGACCGCGCGGAAGCCGCGTTCGGGCGCATCGGGCCGCTGATCCTCGAAGGCAAACTGGTAACTCTCGATCCGGAGGCGCCGGGCGAGACGCACGGCGTGCTCGACTTCGCGCCCGAACCGGCCTCGCTGGCCAGGAGGCTGTTCGACGATGTGTCCGTCAAGGCGGCCCTGGACCACCTGGCCCAGGGCCAGCTTGGCGACGGCGGCTGGACGTTCAACTGGCCAGCCTGGTCACCGGCCGCCGAGCTGGACTGGCGAGGTTTCCTCACCGTCGACGCTCTGCGGCTGCTACGGGCCAACGGCTGTGAGATATCCCGGGCCTAAGCCGATGGAGTTCAGCCGTAGAACAGGCGCTCCATGACCGCGCGGGCGTGCCGGGCCGCGCGGCGGTAGTCCTGCTCGAGGGTCTGGCCGGCATCGCCGGGCGGGTAACCGAGCAACCGGGCCACCGCCGTCAGCTCGCCGTGCCTGGCCGGAAGGGTGTCGGCCGCCCGGCCCCGGACCAGCACGATCGCGTTCCTGATCCGGGCGGCCAGTTCCCACGCCGCGGTGAGCTGGGTGGCGTCGGCGGCCTCCAGCAGGCCGGCCTGGACCGCGGCCGCCATGGCCGCGCCGGTGCGGGTGGTACGCAGCGCGGGGACGGCGTGGGCGTACTGAAGCTGCAGCAGCTGCACTGTCCACTCCACGTCGGACAGGCCGCCCGGGCCCAGCTTGACGTGCAGGGCACGGTCCGCGCCACGCGGTATCCGTTCGGCTTCCATGCGCGCCTTGATCCGCCGGATCTCGCGGATCGCGGGCGGGCTGACGCCGTCGAGCGGGTAGCGGAACTCGGCGATCATCCGGGTGAACCGGGCGCCGACCTCCGGATCCCCGGCCACCGGCTCGGCCCGCAGCAGCGCCTGCGCCTCCCACGGCGCCGACCACCGCCGGTAATAGGCCCGGTAGGCGGCTAGCGTGCGGACCAGCGCTCCCTGACGGCCCTCGGGCCGCAGGTCGGCGTCGACGACCAGGGCCGGGTCAGGCACCGGCAGCATGAGCAGCCGCCGCAGCTCGACCGCGACCGCATGGGCCGCGTCCGAGGCCTGCTTCTCGGGCCGGCCGAGTATCGGGTCGTGCACGAAGAGCACGTCGGCGTCGCTGCCGTAGCCGGCCTCGTGGCCGCCGAAGCGGCCCATCGCGATGACCGCGAACCTGGTCGGCAGCGGATGGCGCAACTCGGTCGCGACCTTGCGCAAGGCCACCGTGAGCGCCGCCTCGACCGAGGCCCGGGTGACGTCGCTCAGCGCCTCCCCCGTCGCGGCGAGCGCGGCAGCAGGCGGATCGGTCACGCCCAGCACGTCGGCGGCGGCGGTGCGCAGCAGCTCCCGGCGCCGGACCGACCGCACCGCGCTGACCGCGGCCTCGGCGTCGTCCTCGTACCGCTGGGCGGCCGCCATCATCTCGGCGCGCAGCGCGGACAGGTTCCGGGCGGCCAGCTCGGTGTCGTCACCGAAGATGGCCACCGCCTCGGGTGCGCGCAGCAGCAGCGCCGCCGCGTACCGGCTCGACGCCAGCACATGCGCCATCCGCTGGGCAGCCTTGGTCTCGTCCCGCAACAGCCGCAAGTACCAGGGCGACGATCCGAGCTCCTCACTGACCTGGCGGAAGGCCAGCAGGCCCGCGTCCGGCTCGGCGGCGTCGGCGAACCAGCCGAGCAGGACCGGCAGCAGTGTGCGCTGGATGGCGGCACGCCGGGAGACACCCGAGGTCAGCGCGTCGATGTGGTGCAGCGCCCCGGCCGGGTCCACGTAACCGAGGGCCTCGAGCCTGGCCCGTGCTTCGGCCGGGGTCAGCCGGGCCGCCTCGGAGGGCAGCCGGGCCACCGCGTCGAGCAGCGGACGGTAGAACAGCTTCTCGTGCAGTCGCCGCACTTGACGGGCGTGACGGCGCCACTCCTCATCGAATTCGACCGCCGGGTCCGCGCGCATACCGGACATGGAGGGCTGGAACCACGCTTCGTTCGGCCCGTCGCTGAATCGCATCGCCCGGCCCAGCCGGCGAAGTACGGCGGGATCCTCCGGCAGGGTATGGGTCCGGCTCAGCCGGTACAGCTGGAGCATGTGCTCGGTACGGCGCAGGAACCGGTAGGCGGCGGCGAGCTCGTCGGCGTCGGCCCGGCCCACGTACCCGCCGGCGGCCAGGGCCGCGAGCGCAGGCAAGGTGGCGGCCGGCCGCAGGGTCTCGTCGGTCCGGCCGTGCACGAGCTGCAGCAGCTGGACGGCGAACTCGATATCCCGCAGCCCGCCCGGTCCGAGCTTGAGCTCGCGCCCGGCCTGCCGGGCTGGCAGCGACTGCTCGACCCGGCGGCGCATGGCCTGCACGTCCTCGACGAAGTTCTCCCGACGGGCCGCCTGCCAGACCAGCGGCCCGAGGGTATCCGCGTAGGAGTGACCGAGCGCCATGTCCCCCGCCACCGGGCGCGCCTTGAGCAGGGCCTGGAACTCCCAGGTCTTGGCCCAGCGCTCGTAGTAGGCGATGTGGCTGGCCAGCGTGCGGACCAGCGGGCCGGCCCGGCCTTCCGGGCGCAGGTTCGGATCGACGGGGAAGATGCTGCCCTCAGGCGTGGACCGGGCACACACGCTGATCAGGCCGGCCGCCAGGCGGCTCGCGGTGGCCAGTGCCGCGGTCTCGTCGTCGTCCTTGACCGGCTCGGCCACGAAGATCACGTCGACGTCGCTGGCATAGTTCAGCTCGCGGCCGCCACACTTTCCCATGGCCACCACCGCGAGCCGGCATGGCGCCGCGCCCGGGGAAAGCTCGGCCCGGGCCACGGCCAGGGCCGCTTCCAGGACCCCGGCCGCGATGTCGGCCAGCTCCTCTCCTACCACGTCCACGCTCGAGATCCCGGCCAGGTCCCGGCCGGCCAGGGCGAGCAGCCGCCGGCGGTAGGCGGCGGCCAGCGCCGTCGCAGGCCCCGGCCCGGAGGCCACCGGATCGGCCAGGTCGGCAGGGTCCGCGCCGACCGCCCGGAGCATCTCAGCCCGCAGCTCCGCCGGGTCCGGCCGGTCCGGGCTGCCGCGCAGGACCTCGCTGTCCTCCGGGTGCCGGGCCAGGTGATCGGCCAGTCCCGCGCTGACGCCGAGCACGGCGGCGAGCCGGTCGCGGAAGTCCTGCTCCGCGCGCAGGGCCAGGGCGAGCTCGGCCGGGCGGGCCGCGGCGGCCAGTAGCCTCGTCAGCCCGGTCAGGGCCAGGTCCGGGTCGGCGGCGGCGGCGATCGCAGCCACCAGTGGGTCTGTCCGCAGATCGGCCTCGGTGAGGCCCAGGTCACCAAGCAGGAGCCGTTCGGCGCGTGCGGCATCAGCGAAACCCATCCGCGCCAGCCACCCTGCCAGCGTGGTCCGTGAACCACTCACCTCAGTAAAGCTAGTTGATACCCGGTACCGAAGCCCCGGCAGGTGAGCTGATGGTGACAGGCCAGTACGGCGGCTCCTCGTGTCGCAGATGTCCGTGAAACCACGATAAGCATGGGCGCAGCCGCGCTCAATGCCTGACGGCCCCGGCCGCGTCTATAGTGGCGACGTCCGGGCGAGCCACGTCCGGTCGAGCCACGGGAGCACGGCGTGAGGCATCTGTACATCGCGGGAAAGTGGGCCGAGGCCGCGGACGGCGGCACGGCTCAGACTCTCAACCCGTTCGACGGGTCGGTGCTCGACACCGTGGCCGAGGCGGCCAGCTCCGATGTTGACGCGGCCGTGGCTGCGGCCCAGGAGGCATTCGAGGCAGGACCGTGGCGCCGGACCACGCTGACCGAGCGGGGCGCCCTGCTCGCCAGGATCGCCGACCTGCTGCAGCGCGACCGCGAGCAGCTGGCCCACACCGAGAGCCTGGACACCGGCAAGACGCTGAACGAGGCCCGGGCCGATGTGGACGACACCATGGCGGTGTTCCGTTACTACGCGGGCACGGCAGGCTCGCACGCGGGCCGGGTCGTCGACGCCGGCCGCCCGCACGTGGTGAGCCGGATCGTCCACGAGCCCGCCGGGGTGTGCGCGCTGATCGCGCCGTGGAACTACCCGCTGCTGCAGATCTCCTGGAAGCTGGCGCCGGCACTGGCGGCCGGCAACACGACTGTGATCAAGCCCAGCGAGCTGACCCCGCTGTCCACGGTGGCCCTGGCCGGCCTGTTCGAGGAAGCGGAGATACCGCCCGGCGTCCTGAACCTGCTGCTCGGCCGGGGCGGTACCGTCGGCCAGGCGCTGGTAGCGCATCCGGGGATCGACCTGATCTCGTTCACCGGCGGGCTGGCCACCGGCGAGAAGATCATGACATCGGCCGCCCAGGGAGTACGTCGCGTCGCGCTCGAACTCGGCGGCAAGAACCCGAACATCGTCTTCTCCGACACCGACTTCGACACCGTGGTCGACAACGCCCTGACCGCCGCGTTCCTGCATTCCGGGCAGGTGTGCTCGGCCGGGTCGCGGCTGATCGTGCAGGACGGTCTGCACGACAGCCTCGTGGCCGAGCTCGCCGCGCGGGCCGACCGGATCCGGCTGGGCAGCGGCCTGGACCCGCAGACCGAGTGCGGGCCGCTCATCTCCGCCGAGCACCGGGCCAAGGTGGAACGCTATATCGCCCTGGGCATCTCCGAGGGCGCGCAGCTGGCGGCGGGTGGCGCAAGGCCCGCTGAACCCGATCTGACCAGCGGCTTCTTCTTGCGCCCGACCGTACTCACCGGGTGCAACCGCCAGATGGCGGTGGTCCAGGACGAGGTGTTCGGGCCGGTGGTAACCGTCGAGCGGTTCAGCACTGAGGAGGAGGCGATCCAGCTCGGCAACGACACCAGCTACGGTCTGGCCGGTGCGGTGTGGACGTCGGATGCGGGCCGCGCCGAGCGGGTGGCCGGGGCCCTGCGCCACGGCACCGTCTGGATCAACGACTACCACCCCTACCTGCCGCAGGCGGAATGGGGCGGGTTCGGCAAGTCCGGCATCGGGCGCGAACTCGGGCCCACCGGCCTGGAGGAGTACCAGGAGAAAAAGCACATCTACCACAACATCAGCCCCGCGCCTGCGCACTGGTTCTCCGGATAAGCCCGGGATCAAACTGGCGGCCGGGTTCCGCATGCGGGGCGGCCGGTACGCTTCGGGCGAACCGGCCGCCCCGCCCGGCCCGGCCGCCCGCGCCGGTGTGGTAGGCATTGGGACATGGCCGATCTCGTCCCTCGTCATGTGCTTTTCGGTAATCCCGAGCGGGTCAGCCCGCACATCTCCCCCGACGGCAGCCAGCTCGCCTGGATCGCCCCGCGCGACGGGGTGCTCAACGTCTGGGTCGCGCCCGTCGGCACTGGGGGCGTCGACTGGGATGCCGCGCAAGTGGTCACGGACGACAAGGACCGTGGTGTCCGGATGTTCGCCTGGGCCCGGGACGGCAGGCACCTGCTATACCTGCAGGACACCGGCGGGGACGAGAACTGGCGGCTGTACGACGTCGACATGGCGACGATGGCCCGGCGGGACCTGACGCCGTTCGACGGCATCGCGGCCCGCATCATCGCCACCCGCAAGAGCCATCGCAACGAGGTGCTCGTCGCGATGAACCGGGAGAACCCGGAGCTGCATGACGTCTTCCGGCTGGACCTGACCACCGGCGAGCTGGAGAAGCTGATCGAGAACCCCGGCTACGCCGGCTGGCTGGCCGACGAGGACCTGGTGGTCCGCGCCGCCATCTCGCCGCTGCCCGACGGCGGCTTCGACCTGCTGGTCCGGGAGAGCGCGGACGCCGACTGGCGGACGCTGCTGACCATCGGGGCGGAGGACGCCCCGGCCAGCGACGTCCTCGCGTTCAGCGGCGACGGCGCCTCGCTACTGGTGATCAGCTCGGCCGGCACCGACACCGGCCGGCTGGCCCGGATCGATATCGCCTCCGGGCAGCCCGAGGTGCTGCTGGAGGATCCCGAAGCCGACGTGGCCGGCGCGATCCTGCATCCGGACACGCGCGACCCGCAGATCGTCGAGGTGCTCAAGGACCGCGCTGAGTATCACGTGCTGGACCCTGGCGTAGAGGCCGACTTCAAGGCCATCCGGGACCTGCACCACGGCGACCCGCAGCTGGTCGGCCGCGACGAGGCCGACCAGACCTGGCTGGTCGCCTTCCTGGACGACACCGGCCCCACCAGCTACTACGCCTACGACCGGGCCAGCCGCACCGGCAGCTTCCTGTTCGACAGCCGTCCCGACCTATCCCGGTACACCCTGGCCCCGATGGAGCCGTTCTCCTACCAGGCCCGGGATGGGCTGACCGTCCACGGATACGTCACCTTCCCACCTGACGGCGGCCGCTCCGGGCTGCCCGCCGTGCTCAACGTGCACGGCGGGCCGCAGGCCCGTGACACCTGGGGTTTCGACCCCGAGGCCCAGTGGCTCGCTAACCGCGGCTACATGTGCATCCAGGTGAACTACCGCGGCTCCACCGGGTACGGCAAGTCGTTCGTGACCGCCGGCGACCGCGAGTGGGGCGCCAAGATGCACACCGACCTGCTGGACGCGGTCAACTACGCCGTGGAGCAGGGCTGGGCCGACCCGGCCCGGGTGGCCATCTACGGCGGCTCCTACGGCGGCTACGCCGCGCTGGTCGGCGCGGCCTTTACCCCTGACGTGTTCTGCTGTGCCGTCGACATCGTCGGGCCATCGAACCTGCAGACGCTGCTCGAGTCCATCCCGCCGTACTGGAAGCCGATGGCGGCGCAGCTGTACCGGCGGGTCGGCAACCCGGAAACCGACCAGGAGTTCCTGTGGTCACGATCCCCGCTGTCCCGGGCGCGTGACATCGCCATCCCGCTGCTGATCGCCCAGGGAGCCAACGACCCGCGGGTCAAGCAGGCCGAGTCGGAGCAGATCGTCGCCGCGCTCAAGGACGCCGGGATCGACTACGAGTACATGCTCTTCCCCGATGAGGGTCACGGTTTCGCCAAGCCGCAGAACCGGCTGAAGTTCTACGCCGCGGCCGAGCGCTTCCTGGCCCGGTACCTGGGCGGCCGCTTCGAGGAGTAAACGAGCCGGCCTGGGTAAGTAACCGCTATGGACCGGATACGGTCGCGCCGGGCGCCCCTGGTACTGGCGGCGGGCCTGGGCGCATTGGCGCTGGGCACATTGGCTCTGGGTGGGTGCCAGTCCGGAAATGGCACAGCGGCTCCGGCGAGCACCGCGAGTTCGGCCTCCGCGTCTGGCGCCTCGGGTGCGCCGGCCAGCGCGAGCCCCGGCCTCTCGGTTCCCGGAACCCACCGGTCGACCGCAACCTACCAGATCAGCTCTGGAGTCAAAACGGTGGTGGTTACCAGCCACGTCGGCAACGTCACGGTGACGGGAGGCGGCGGGACGGCGACGTCGGTGCTCCAGGAGGCCGACTACTCCAAGACGCCGCCGGTGACGACCCGGACGGTCAGCGGCACCACACTGACGATCACCTACTCATGCGCCACACAGCTCGTCTGCGGTGTGGCCTACATCGTGCGCGTCCCCCGGGACGTCGCCATCCAGGCGACGGCCGGGGCGGGATCGGTCCAGCTCTCGGGGCTGGCCGGGAACGTCACGGCGCAGACCAAGGCCGGGGTCATCACGGCGAGCGGCCTCAGCACTCCTGCGGCCAGCCTGACCACGGACGTAGGCGCCATCAACGCGGCCTTCACCAGCCCGCCGGACACACTGCGGGCGGTGGCCCGTGTCGGCGCTATCACGCTGACCATGCCCGGCGGAGCCTCCTATCAGGTCGTGGCGCAAGCCCACGTCGGCAAGGCCACGATCAGCGTGCCGCAAAGCGGCTCGGCCGGCCACAGCATCAGCGCCACCACCGACGTCGGCCCGATCCGGATCGGCACCTAGGCGGCTAGAGCATCGGCAGGTAGCGACCCAGCTCGTACTCGGTGACCTGGCGGCGGTAGTCCTGCCATTCCTCGCGCTTGTTGCGCAGGAAGAAGTCGAAGACATGCTCCCCCAGCGTCTCGGCGACCAGCTCGCTGTCCTGCATGACCTTGATGGCCTGGTCCAGGTCCTGGGGCAGCGGCCGGATACCGAGCGCGCGGCGCTCGGCCGAGGTCAGGGCCCATACGTCGTCCTCGGCGCCCGGCGGCAGCTCGTAGTCGTTCTCGATGCCCTTGAGCCCAGCGGCCAGGATGACCGCGAAGGCCAGATAGGGGTTGCAGGCGGCGTCCACCGAACGGAACTCCACCCGGGTGGAATTGCCCTTCTGCGGTTTGTACATCGGCACCCGGACCAGCGCCGACCGGTTGTTGTGCCCCCAGCACACGTAGGACGGGGCTTCACCGCCCGCGCCCGCGGTCCGTTCCTCCGCGCCCCACAGCCGCTTGTAGGAGTTCACCCACTGGTTGCAGACGGCGGTGATCTCCGCCGCGTGCCGGAGCAGGCCGGCGATGAAGGCACGCGCCGTCTTAGACAGCTGGAATTCCGCCCCGGCCTCATAGAAGGCGTTCTTGTCGCCCTCGAACAGGGACACGTGGGTGTGCATGCCCGAGCCGGGATGGTCGGTGAACGGCTTGGGCATGAACGTCGCGTACACACCCTGCTCGATCGCCACCTCCTTCATCACCAGGCGGAACGACATGATGTTGTCCGCCGTGGTGAGCGCGTCGGCGTAGCGCAGGTCGATCTCCTGCTGGCCCGGCGCGCCCTCGTGGTGGCTGTACTCCACCGAGATGCCCATGGACTCCAGCATCGTGATCGCGGTCCGGCGGAAGTCGTGGGCGATGCTGTGCGGGGTGTGGTCGTAGTAGCCGCCCGTGTCGATCGGCTCCGGCTTGTCCCCCGGCTCCGGCCGCTGCTTGAGCAGGAAGAACTCGATCTCGGGGTGGGCGTAGAAGGTAAACCCCAGCTCGGAGGCGCGGGCCAGGTTGCGCTTGAGCACCCAGCGCGGGTCCGCATACGACGGTGATCCATCGGGCAGCAGGATGTCGCAGAACATCCGGGCCACGCCGGGATACTCGCCTCGCCACGGCAGCAGCTGGAACGTCGACGGGTCGGGCCGGGCAATCATGTCCGCCTCGTAGACGCGGGCAAAGCCCTCGATGGCCGAACCGTCGAAGCCGATGCCGTCCGCGAAGGCGCCCTCGAGCTCGGCCGGGGCGACCGCGACCGATTTCAGGGTGCCCAGCACGTCCGTGAACCATAGCCGGACAAACCGGATGTCACGCTCCTCGAGCGTGCGCAGCACGAACTCTTCCTGCCTATCCACGGTAATCACCTTAGACGCTCTCCATTGCATTACTAGCTTTCGGCGACCTCCGCTCGGCGGGCGCGCAGGTATCCGTCGAGTGTGCCCGCCCGGTATTTCGCCCTGGTTACAGTTGCCCGGCTTGTGCCCAGGCCGTTCGGTAGCGCCGGGGGCGGAGGCACGGCGGGTCAGGTGGGGCACGAGGTCTGCCCGTTCGGCTCATCTAAACGACGCCAGCCGGGCACCGTGGGTCAGCGGGGCACGGCCTAGGCTTGGGAGCGTGACGAAGCTGAGGATCGCGCTGGCCCAGGTCAATGCCACGGTCGGGGACCTGGACGGAAACGCCGAGCTGATTATGGAGTGGACGCGCCGGGCCGCCGCCCGCGGCGCCCGGGCTGTGGTGTTCCCGGAGATGATGCTGACCGGGTACCCGGTGGAGGACCTCGCGCTGCGGGCGTCGTTCGTGGAGGCATCCATCCGCACGCTGCACGCGGTGGCCGCGCGGCTGGCGGCCGAAGGCCTGGGCGGGATCGCGGTGGTGACCGGCTACCTGGACCGGCGGGCCGACCTGGCGCCGCGCACCGGGCTGCCGGCCGGCGCCCCGCTGGATGCGGCCGCGCTGCTGTACGGCGGGCAGGTTGTCATCACCTCGGCCAAGCACCACCTGCCCAACTACGGGGTGTTCGACGAGTTCCGCTACTTCGTGCCCGGTAACACCCTGCCGGTATTCCGGCTGCCCGCGCCGGACGGGCAGGACGTGGACATCGCCATCGCGATCTGCGAGGACCTGTGGCAGGAGGGCGGCCCGGTGGCGGTCTGCGCCCGATCCGGCGCGAGCCTGCTGCTGGTGCCGAACGCGTCGCCCTACGAGCGCGGCAAGGACGACGTCCGGCTGGACCTGTGCGTCCGCCGGGCCCGCGAGGCCGGCGCGGCGCTGGCCTACGCCAACATGATCGGCGGGCAGGACGAGCTGGTCTTCGACGGCGACTCGATCCTGGTCGCCGCGGACGGAGCGCTGATCGCGCGTGGACCCCAGTTCGAGCAGGCGCTGGTCGTCGCCGACCTGGACCTGCCGGCCGCCGTTGGCGAGCCGCCCGCCGACCAGCCGGTCGACGCCGGGGACGGGAGCACGATCACGATCCGGCGGGTGAGTTTGCCGGCGCCCGAGGGGCTGGGCGAGGGCGCCGGGGTGGGCGAGGCCGCCGGGGAGGCCGGAACGTCCTGGCCGCGGCTGTCCGACCCAGCCGAGGTCTACGCCGCCGTGGTCACCGGCACCCGGGATTATGTGCGCAAGAACAAGTTCGGTTCGGTCATCCTGGCCCTGTCCGGCGGGATCGACTCGGCGCTGACCGCCACGATCGCGGCCGACGCGGTCGGCCCGGACAAGGTGCACGTGGTGCTGATGCCGAGCCGGTACTCCTCGGACCACTCCGTCACCGATGCCGAGGACCTGGTGCGGCGCCAGGGCCTGCACTCGGAGATAATCCCGATCGCCGCGATGGTCGACGCGTTCACCAAGGAGCTCAGCCCGCACGGATTCCCCGAGGTCGGCCTGCCTCCGGAAAACCTGCAGGCGCGGGTCCGGGGCGTGGTGCTGATGGGGCTGTCCAACGCGGGTGGGCATCTCGTCCTGACCACGGGCAACAAGAGTGAGCTGGCCACGGGCTATTCGACCTTGTACGGGGACTCGGCAGGCGGGTTCGGCCCGATCAAGGACGTACCGAAGACGATGGTCTGGGAGCTGTCCCGGTGGCGGAACGCGGAGGCAGAGCGGCTGGACCAGACCCCCCCGATCCCGGAGAACTCCATCAGCAAGCCGCCCAGCGCCGAGCTCGCACCCGGGCAGATGGACACCGACTCACTGCCGTCATATGAGGTGCTGGACGCGATCCTGGACGACTACGTCGAGAAGGACATGGGCACGGCGCAACTGATCGCGGCTGGGCATGACCCGGAGCTGGTCGAGCGGGTGGTCCGGATGGTCGACGCGGCCGAGTACAAGCGGCGGCAGTACCCCCCAGGGCCGAAGATCAGCCAGAAGAACTTCGGGCGCGACCGGCGGCTGCCGATCACGAACCGCTGGCGCGAGGTGGCACCCTGAGGCGCCCTTGGCGGCGTCGGCTCCGGCTCCGGCTCCGGCTCCGGCGGCGGGGCCTTGACGCCGCTGAGGCCGCTTTCCCATGATCCCGAAGGGTTTTAGCCCAAGAAAGGGGATAAAAACCTTCGCGATCATGGTCGGTTCATGATTACGTGCCAACGTCAAGATCGAATGTATTACCGCAAGCGATCGTCGCGCCACGAGGAGGTTCCGTGACCACGCTGGCCGCAATTTTCCTGCCCCGCCAGCCGCCCGAGCAGGTGGTTCCGGTGGCCACGGCCGCCGAGGCGGCCGGCCTGGACGAGCTGTGGGTGTTCGAGGACTGCTTCTCCGAGAGTGGCATCGCCACCGCCACCGCCATGCTGGCCGTCACCAGTGAGCTGCGGGTGGGGATCGGCCTGCTGCCGGTGCCGCTGCGCAACGTGGCCCTGACCGCCATGGAGGTGGCCACGGTGGCACGGATGTTCCCCGGGCGGCTGACGGCCGGGGTCGGCCACGGCGTGCAGCAGTGGATGGCCCAGGTCGGGGCCAAGGTCGAGTCGCCGATGACATTGCTGGGTGAGTACACCACGGCGCTGTATGCGCTGCTGCGCGGGCAGACGCTGACCCAGCACGGCCGTTACGTGCACCTGGAGGACGTAACCCTGGACTGGCCGCCGCAGGCGGTGCCGCCACTGCTGGTGGGCGCGGTCGGGCCACGTGGCGTGGCGCTCGCGGGCGAGCTCTCCGACGGCGTGATCATCGCGGGTGGCAGGTCGCTGGCCGAGGTAGGCGAACTCATCGAGCACTACCAGCACAGCCGGTCGCTGGCCCGGCCCACGGCCGGGGGTGGCCAGGTCGTGGCCTTTACCAGCGCCTCGGTGGGCACCCCGGCGGCGGACGTCGCCGCGGCGGTGAACGCCATCGGCGCGGCCGGGGTGGATTGCGTGGCCATCAGCGACACCGAGGAAGACGGCGACCTGGAGCGGTTCGTCACGTTCCTGGCCGCGGAGGTCAAGCCGCTGCTCAGCTGAGCAGGCAGCTCAGCTGAACAGGCAACTCAGCTGACAAGCCTGCTCAGCTGAACAGCAGCACGGCGTAGGCGGCCAGCCAGTGGCCGACCATGTAGTCGTCGCCGACCACGTGCGGCAGGGATGCCGCGGCGTGCCGCTCCATGGCGTCCCGGCACGGGCCGATTCGCTGGTCGTCGGCGGGCAGGGTTTCCGCCAGCCGCCGCCAGCACCAGGCCCGGCTCAGGTTCAGGCCATGCAGGTGGGCGATCTGCCCGTCACTGGAATCGGAGACCACGGCCGGGCTGAACAGCGCGGCCGGCTCCCCCGCGGCCAGGCCGGGCAGGAACGACTCGAGCCACGGCGCGAACTCCTGCGGGGCCAGCAGCTGGGCCATCAGCTCGGCCTCGGTCAGCGCCGCGGACAGGAAGTCGTGGCCGGACGGCTCCCAGCCGCCCGGGTAGTCGGTGTCGGGCAGGTACCAGCGGGCGGCGGCCGCCTGGATAGCCGCGTCCAGGGCGGGCTGCCCCAGCCGGCCTGCATCCGGGCGAACGGCAGGGCCCGGGACAGGCCGAACGCGCTGTTCGGGTGCATCCCGATCCGGACCGGATACGTTTCCTTGGGCAGCCACTCCAGGTAGCCGCCGGTCAGCGCCGCGGCCAGCGGCTCCATGGCCGCCGCCCAGCGCTGAGCATCCTCGTCGCCGGTCCACCCGGCCAGTTCGTAGATCAGGCTCAGCGCCCAGCCCCAGCCATAGGGCCGTTCGCTGCGGCCGCCATTGGTCACGAACTCCGCCTCGCGGCGCAGCCCGTCCGCGGTGAACTGGGCGTCCAGAGCGGACCTGATCTGCGCGGCGGGTACCGCGTCGGGTGCCGTCTTGAGCAGCCGGACCAGGACCCAGTACATCTCGACGCAGGAATGCCAGTCGAAGCTGCCGTAGAACACCGGAGTGCGGTCACGCGGCCGGTGCGGGAAGTCACCCGGCCCGGTCATCTGCACGATCAGGTAGGACGGGAACTCACGGGCGATGTTTTCCAGCGCCAGCCGGGCATAGCCGTCCAGTTCGGGCCGGAGCCGGTCCAGCCACTGGCTCGCCAGCGGCCCGGCGGCCGAGCGCCTCAGCGGGCCGCCAGCCCGAGCAGGAGCTCGTCGACAATGCGGGCGGCGAGCTCGCCGTTCATCTCGCTGTCGGCTTCCTTGCCCTTGGCCAGCACCGTGCCGGTCAGCGCGAGCACCGCGATCTCCACGTCGATGTCGGGCCGCAGATCGCCGGTGGCGATGCCGCGGCGGATGACCGACCGCATCAGCTCGCGCCGCGGCTCGACCACGGTTTCCTTATAGCGGGCCATCAGCCGCGGGTACTTCTCGCCCTCGCCGAGCAGCAGGGCGTACCGGCGCGCCTTGCGCGGGTCGGCCATGTCCGAGCACATCACGCTGAGCATGGCGACGAGGTCCTCGCGGACCGAGTCGCCCTTCGGCTCGGGGTAGGGCGACTTCAGCGCGCTGAGCGCCGCGAGCAGGAGCTCTTCCTTGTTCGGCCAGCGACGGTAGATGGTCGCCTTGCCGACTCCGGCACGGGCCGCGACGGCTTCGACGCACACGCCCTCAAAACCCTGCTCAGCGAACAGGTCGAGAGTGGCTTCGATAATCGCCTGCTCGGCCTGCTCGCTGCGCGGACGGCCGGGCCGGCGATCGCCGGCCCGGCTTCCGCGTCAGTGCCAGGCCCCTGATCGATGATCACGGGCTGCATGGATGCTCATCCCTCTCGGTCCACGCCGTTGAGCATGTCTGCTTCCATTATGGCCAGCTCGGCCTCGTACGCCGACCCCCCAGCCGGCACTGCTTCTCCGGCCAGCACTGCTTCTCCGGCACGAACGGGCTCGCCGCCCAGCACGGGCTCCCCGGCCCGGGACGGTTCACCGGCCGGCACGGCCTGGGCCTTGGGCTTGCCCGGCATCCAGCGCAGCACCACGAACCCGCCCGCCAGCGCGAGCAGCGCCGCGACCAGCGTGGTGTAGTGCATGGCGTGCACGAACGCGTCGTTCGCAGGCACCAGCAGCGACCGCCCGGACGGGCCAAGCTGCTGCGCCACCGCCTGGGTCGCGGAGATCGACGAGGACGCCGCCTCCCGGGCCCCGGCCGGCAGGTGAGCCAGCGTCGGGCTGAGCGAGTTGCGGTAGAACTCGGCCAGAATCGAGCCGAGGACGGCCACGCTGAGCGCCACCGCCACCTGGCGCGAGGTGTTGGTAAGGGCCGAACCCGCCCCGGCCCGCTCCCGCGGCAGCACATCCATGACCGCGGAGGTGGCGGCCGGCATGACCACGCCCATGGCCGCGCCCTGGATGCCGAACAGCACCGCCAGCAGCCAGATCGGCGAGCTGGTCCCGAGGGTGGCGTAACCGGCCACGGCCGCGGCCATCACGAACAGGCCGGTCGCGCCCGCCGCCTTGGCGCCGTAGCGCTGGACCAGGCGGGAGCTGCGCGGCGACAGCAGCAGCTGCCCCGCTGCGAACGGCACGGTCAGCAGGCCGGCCGCGAGCGGGCTGTAACCCCGGACGTTCTGCAGGTAGAAGCTGGTGAAGAAGAATACGCCACCCATGCCGAAGAACACCAGGCCGAGCGCGCCGACCGAGGCCGACAGCCGCCGGTCGCGGAACAGCCGCACGTCCAGGCTGGGGTGGGCGATCCGGGTCTCGTACCAGCCGAAGAAGGCCAGCACGATCAGGCCGCCCGCGATGGGGCCGAGCACGTCCGGGCGCAGCCAGGAGCTGGTGTCGCCGCCCTGGACGATGCCGTACACCAGCAGGATCAGGCCCGCGATGGACAGCAGCACGCCCACGAAGTCGATGCCGCCGGCCTCGCGGTTGCGCGACTCGGGCACCAGGATCGCGGCGGCGGTGAAGCCGATCGCGGTGACCGGGACGTTGATCAGGAAGACCGAGCCCCACCAGAAGTGGTCGAGCAGCAGGCCGCCCAGGACCGGGCCGGTGGCGATGCCTAGGCCGACCGCGGTGGCCCACAGGCCGATGGCCCGCGACCGCTCGGCCGGCTCGAAGACGTTGGAGATGATGGAGAGCGTCTGCGGCATGACCGCGGCGCCACCCAGGCCCATCGCGGCCCGGGCGAAGATGAGCTGCTCGGGCGACCTGGAATAGGCCGACAGCAGCGAGGCAACGCCGAACAGCACCAGCCCGATCATGAGCATGCGCTTGCGGCCCACCCGGTCGCCGACGACACCGAACGTGAACAGCAGCCCGGCGAAGACCAGCGTGTAGGAGTTGATGGCCCACTCGAGCTGGCTCTGACTAGCGCCGAGGCCCCCGCGAGGCTCGGCGATCGTCTTGAGCGCCACGTTCAGTACGGTGTTGTCGATGACGATGGCGAGCAGCCCGACGATCAGCACGCTGAGGATCAGCCAGCGCCGACGGTAGATGGTCTGCGAATCCATGAGTCCCTTCCGGATTACTAGAAGCTTGTGCGCGGGACCGGGAAGGTGCTGGCCCACCCGTGTGTTGCCATGGCCAGGAGCTTAGGGATCCCGCTACATCGATACGGAACGGTCTCGTATCGGAATCTATTTCCGGGATCGGGATCCTGTTGTGTAATCCAGGTCACATTTGGGCTGGCGTCCGCGATGGGCGGCGGGTCCGGCTCCTCCACCGCCCCTGATCAGGCCGAACGGGCGGCGCTATGTGCCCCGCTGGCGTCCGCGTGCTCCGGCGGGCTGGCCGGGCCGCTGACCGCCGCGCCGGACCGGGAACGCGGCGGCTGCAGGACCACGCACAGTGCCGCCCCGATCAGCAGCGCGATGACGGGCACCGCGATCGCCGCGCGCATGGCGCTCACGTAGCCAACGCGGGCGGCCAGGCGGTTCTGCAGCACGGCCAGCACCACCGCGCTGCCCAGCGCCGAGCCGGTCTGCCGGATGGTGTTCAGCACACCCGCGGCGGCCCCCGCCAGCCGCGGATTCACGTTTCGGGTGGCGTTGACCTGCATCGGGGACATGGTGCAGCCGACCCCCAAGCCGGCGACCAGAAATCCGGGCAGCAGGTCATACCAATGCGAGGCGGGCCCGGCCAGGCTGACCAGGATGACAAGCCCGGCCGCATACAGGGCCATCCCGCTCATCAGCAGGTACTTGCCGCCGCGGTCGGCCAGCCGCCCGGCGAAGGGCGCGGTCAGCCCGGACACCAGCGAGGCCGGGGCCATAGTCAGACCCGCCGCTAGCGGGCTCAGGCCCAGCCCGGACTGCAGGTACAGGGTGAGCGGCAGCGCCATCCCGATCAGCCCGACCGAGACGATCACGTTGGCCGCGCTCATCAGGGCGTAGTTCCGGTCCCGGAACAGCACGAAGGGCAGCAGCGGCTCGCGCTGTTGGCGGCGCGCCTGCACGGCGACGAAGGTGGCCAGCAACACGACCCCGGCCCCGATGATCAGCGGAATGCTGACGAAGGAGGCGACGCGGCCCCAGTGATAGGTCTGGCCCTCGATCAGGCCGTAGGTGATGGCCACCAGCGCGGCGCTGGCCAGTAGCACACCCGGCAGGTCCAGTGCCTGACGGCGCCCGGTCCGCACCTCGGGCAGGATGGCCACGGCGGCGACCACCGTCGCCGCGCCGACCGGCAGGTTCACGAAGAAGATCCATCGCCAGCCGAGCCAGGTGACGAGCATGCCGCCGATGGTCGGGCCCGCGATGGTGGCCAGGCCGGCCACGCCGCCCCAGATGCCCATGGCGGCGCCCCGGCGGCTGGCCGGGAAGGTGGCGATGATGACGGCCATCGTCTGCGGCAGCAGCAAGGCCGCGCCGAGCCCCTGGACGGCTCGGGCCGTGATCAGCTCCGGAGCGGTCTGGGCCAGGCCGGAGGCCGCCGAGGCCAGAGTGAAGATGGTCACGCCGGCGATGAACAGGTTCCGGCGGCCGCGCAGGTCGCCCAGCCGTCCCGCGGTGATCATCAGCACGGCCAGCACGATGATGTAGGCGTTGATGACCCAGCCGATCTGGGGCAGCGAGGCGTGCAGCCCGCGCCGCATGGCGGGGATGGCCACGTTGACGATGGTCAGGTCGAGCAGGGTCATGAAGAACCCGAGGCTGAGCGTGGCCAGCACCGCCCACTCGCGCCCCCGCCACTTACTCGCCACCGGTCCCTCCGCCCAGATCGGTGTCCTGGCCGCCCGGGGCGGCCGGGTTCCAGCTCAGCCGCCCCTCACGGAGGTCGGCCACGATGGCCCGCAGCCAGTCCACCTCGGCCCGTTTCAGCGCGATCAGGTACTCGGCCTCGAGCAGGCTCGCCCGGGTCAGCTGGGTCCCTTGTGCTCGTTGCTTGAGTGCGGCGTCTACCCCCGCGTTCATGCCGCTGAGCTGCGACTCGGATTCGATGCCGCGCCGCTCGAGCAGCTCGGTGACCTCGGCAGGGTCGAGCAGTTGCGCGAACGCCAGCACCATGGCCAGGCCCGGGTAGTCCGGCGTGACCCGCATCAGGCCGTCGCGCAGCGCGTCGATGAGCTGGTCACGGCCCAGGCTGGTGATCTCATAGACGGTTCGCTCGGGGCGGCGGCCCTCCCGGCTCGTCTCCATCGGCTGGATCAGCCCGGCCGCGGTCAGCCGGTCCACGGTGCTGTAGAGCGTCCCGTGGGTCACCTTCATGACCCGGTCGATCTCCTGCACCCGGATCCGGTGCCGCATCTCATACGGATGCATCGGCTGCCGCCACAGCAACGACAAGATCGCGATGCCTGGCGGGGTCAGCGGCGTGGGCGGCCTTGGTCGCGCGGTAGGCATGTCTCCTCCGGTCAGCTCGGTCCACTAGCTAGTTCAACCCCAACTAGTCCATCTCAACTATAAGCCTCTGGACTAGTCCATGGCAACTAACGCTAGGTGCTCCAACGAGCGAGCCAGTTCCTGGGTGCTCCCGCTCAGGGCGGCTGAGCGGGAGCACCGCCTGGCTGATGATCAGGCGTCACCGACGGTGTTCAAGGTCGCCTCCTGGCTGAGCTCGGGGTGACGGAGCTCTTGTCCTGCTGGCGCGTGCGTGGCGGCTAGCGACCTGGCCCGGACCATGGTCACGAGCCCCCAGCTCATCCAGGTAGCCACGTGCGCGTACTGAGCCACTCCGAACAGGCTGGCCGGCGCGGCCGGAACACAGAGGAAGGTGACCGCCGCCGCGATAGCCCACAACAGCGTCGGCCGGGCGAAATTACGCCAGACGGGATCCTTGCGGAAGCGCCGCGCGAAGACGAACATCGCCGCGATCACGGCGAGAAACCCCAGGACGCCCGGCTAGCTGGTGCACATTACTGGCCGCGGTGTTGGGCGCATTATCCGGATTGGTGTCGACCAGGCCGGACACGACAGAAGTGCAGCCGAAAAAAGCGACCAGCAGCGGGCCGGCCACCGCGTTGGCCACCGTGCGGCGCAGCACCCACGCCATGATGAAGGAAACGGCGCCGCCGGTGATGAACGCCACGTTGAGGGCCAGACCGCCGCGCCCCAGGGCGAGCAGGCTGATGGCGTCGGTGGCGGGGTTGTAGTGGCCGCGCTGGACGAGGTTGAGGATGACGACGGTCACCGGGAAGACCGCCATCAGCGCCAACCCCGCTGTGGCGGCACGGCGGACCGATTCGGACGAGTACATCACAAGCCTCCAGTAACGAGAACTGACACGATGCAACCGACGTTAGGTACGGCACGTGCGCCAGGTCTTCAGCCGCCGCCGAACTACGCCGGCTACGGACGATCCGCCGACGGGGCCTCGTCCGCCAGAGGAGGCCCATCGGCTGCCAGAGGATGTGCACGGCCGCTCGCGGGAGTTAGCCTGAAGCATGTCCCTGACCTGGCGGGGCGTCCGCCGCAACTGGCTACCTGCGCACACTGACGCGCTCGTCGTCATCGTGGTGGCGGCGGCAGGCCAGCAAGAGGTGTGGACTCCGGGATGGCAGCTCGCGCATATCGTGGGGCCGGGCTGGGTCAACTCCCTTGGGTACCTGCTGTGCGCGGCCGCGCTGTGGTGGCGGCGCCGCGCGCCGCTGCGGATGCTCGCCTTCATAGCCGCCGTCGACATCACCCAGTTCCTGGCGATCGGCGCATCGCAGGGCCTGGGCGTGTTCCTGCCGATGCTGGCCGGGATGTACGCACTCGGCCGTTACGCCGAACCGCGGGAGCTCGCGATCGGGGCTCCGCTGATCGTGGCGGCCATGGCCGTGCACGAGACCCGCGATCCTGCGTTCCAGTTCGGCGGCTCGGCGGTGTCGTTCTGGTGGGTCCTGGCCGCGGCCTGGCCGCTCGGGCTGACGTTCCGCCGTCGCGAGCAGCGCACCAGGCAGCTGCGTGCGCTGGCGGCTGAGCTGCAGCGCGAGCGGGCCCAGCGGGATCAGGCCGCGGCGGCGCAAGAGCGCGCCCGCATCGCCAGGGAGATGCACGACGAGGTGGGCCACGGGCTCAGCGTCATCGTCTTGCAAACCATGGCCGCGCTCGGTCAGCTCGATCAGGCGGATACCACCGGTGCGTCCGGCCGGCTGGAGGCCGTGGAGGCCACCGCCCGGCGGTCCCTGGACGAGCTGCGCCGGGTGGTCGGATTGCTCGGCGAGGCAACTGCCGCCCCGCTGCTGCCGGCGCCGGGCCTGCCAGGTCTTGCTGCCCTCGCGGCGCAGGTCCAGGCCGCGGGCGTACCCGTGGACCTGCACGTGGATGCCGATCCGGGCGCACTCCCACCCGATCTGGGAGAAGCCGTGTACCGGATCGTCCAGGAGGCGCTGACCAACGTCATCAAGCACGCGGGACCCTGCCGGGCGACTGTCACCGTCACGCGCAGCCCCGAGTGGCTGGACGTCCTGATCACCGACGATGGGCGGGGCGGCACGCCGGCGGCGGCAAGCGGACACGGGCTGGCCGGCATGCGCGAACGGGCCGCCCTGTATGACGGCCAGCTGACCGCCGGCCAGGGGGAACCGGGCGGCTTCGGCGTGCACGCCCGGTTCCCCGTCGCCGTCGGAGCCATCACTTGACCGGCAAGATCCGCGTCGTGGTCGCCGACGACGAGGCCCTGGTCCGCGACGGCCTGCGGGCGATCGCCGAACTCGAGGGCGACATCGAGATCGTCGGCGACGCCGCCACCGGCGGCGAGGCAGTCCAGCTGACCAGGGCCCTGACCCCCGACGTGGTGCTGATGGACATCCGCATGCCGGGCATGGACGGCCTGGCGGCCACGCGCGCCATCATGTGCGAGCCCGGCCCGCCCCGGGTCATCGTCTTGACCATTTTCGACACCGACGAATTCGTCTACCAGGCGATGAAGGCCGGAGCCAGCGGCTTCCTGCTCAAAGACGTGCGCCGGGGCCAGCTCGCCGACGCCATCCGCACCGCGGTCGCCGGGGACACACTGCTTGCCCCGGTGATCACCCGCCGCCTCATCGAGCGGTTCTGCCGACAGCCCGCACCCAGCGAGACCCCCGGTCAGCTCGCCAGCCTGACCTCGCGTGAACTCCAGGTCCTGCGGCTCGTCGGCCGCGGGCAGCCCAATACCTCGATTGCCAGCTTGCTGTTCATCGCCGAAACCACGGTCAAGACCCACGTCGCGCACATCCTGACCAAGCTCGGCCTGGCCGACCGGGCCCAGGCAGTCGTGCTCGCCTATGAAACCGGGCTCGTGCAACCCGGCGAGAACAACAACCTGCCGTCATAGCCGCAGGCACCAACAACACGGGTTCCATAACCTCCGTGCCCATGGTGACCACCAGGTCCGCGCCACCGGCGCGGTGTGGCCCGGTTCGGGCATGATGCCGCTATGCGCATCCTCGTCACCGGCCATCGTGGGCACGTCGGCGCGGCCGTGGCGGCCCACCTGGAGGGGCTGGGTCACCAGATCGCCGGTTTCGACCGCGCCGACGGCATGGACCTGCTGGACCTGGCCTCGGTCCAGCAGGCGGCCGCGGACTGCGACGCGATCGTGCACCTGGGCGCGCTGGCGCACGACACCGCGGGGCCGCCGGAGCAGATCATGGCGGTGAACGTGCTCGGCACCTGGCACGTCCTGCTGGCCGCCGAGGCGGCCGGCGTCCGGCGGGTGGTCCACTTCTCCAGTGCCCAGGTCTTCGGGACCGCGGAGGGTGAGCGCCAGCCCGACTACTTCCCGGTCGATGACGCACACCCGCGCCGGGCGATGCGCCCCTACGGCCTGTCCAAGCGGCTGGCCGAGGACCTATGCGCCGGATTCTCCGCCCGTACCGGCATCGCGAGCGTGTCGCTGCGCCCAGTGTGGGTCTGGGACCCCGGTCAGTACCAGCGGATCGAGGCGCAGTGGCGGGCCGACCCAGGCTCGGAATGGGCGCCGTACTGGGAGTTCGGCGCGTTCGTGGACGTGCGCGACGTCGCCGCCGCGACAGCGCAAGCGGTCACCGTGCCGCTCACCGGGCACCACCGGCTGCTGCTGTGCGCCGCCGATATCGCCGCCACCGCCCCGGCCCTGGAGATGGCGGCCCAACTCATGCCCGGCGTGCCCGTCAGGGACCCGGCGCCATACCGGACGGACCCCTGGCGGGCGTTGATGGACTGCTCAGCGGCCGAGTCGATCCTGGACTGGCGGCCGCGTTACCGCTGGTCAGGACGGCTATAAGCCCGCTTCGTTCGGAATAATTACCCGTCAGTGGTACGGCTTGTGCGGGATGGGGGCGTCGTTGAGCTGCTGCTCAATGTCGACCATGATGGTGTCGCCCTCGACCTTGCAGGCGTAGACGGGGAGCGGCGGGACCTCGGGGATACCGACCGACTCGCCCGTGCTCAGGTCGAACCGGGAGTTGTGCGAGGCGCAGACCAGGGTGTCGTCGTCCTGCACGGTGCCCTCGTGCAGCGGCTGCTGCTGGTGCGTGCAGGTGTTGTGCACGGCGCGGACGTCCTCGCCGTCCAGGCGGACCAGGCAGATCGGCTCCT
This sequence comes from uncultured Actinomycetota bacterium, assembly GCA_963781225.1. Lineage (GTDB taxonomy): Bacteria > Actinomycetota > Actinomycetes > Streptosporangiales > Streptosporangiaceae > Palsa-504. The sequence goes on along the minus strand of CAWAFD010000006.1, from coordinate 12,834 downwards.
TCAGCCCGTCCACGAACAGGGTGTCGCCCTCCTCGAGATCGTCGATGTTGGCGACAGCGACAAAGGCCATGACTATTTCCTTTCGATGGCGCGCCGGCGCGGGGCGGGCTGGTTTCCGCGCACTTCGATCCCGCCGTTGCGGATCCGGGTGCGTATCACGGGTTGCGGCTGGTGAGACGGGCCGCGGCGGACGGAGCCGTCGGCCAGGCAGTACTGCGATCCGTGCAGCGGGCAGGTCACGGTCAGGCCCTCGACCTGGCCGCGGCTGAGCAGCCCGCCAGCATGGCTGCACAGGTTGTCGAGCGCGTACAGGGTGCCGTCGTGGCGGTACAGCAGGACCTGCCGGCCGTCGGCCTGCACGCCGGCGGGCACGTCGTCGGCCAGGTCGGCTTCCTCCATCACCTTGACCCAGCGGCGTGGGCCGTCGGCGCCCGCCACCCGGCTGACCATGACCGCCTTGGCGAACACCAGGTGACCGCCCAGGTAGGCGGCGGCTCCGGTGACGGCGAGACTGGCCGCTCCCAGCCCGCTTCGGTGCGCCGCCTGCCGGTCAGCCGGGCCGCCAGCGAGAGGCCCTGCAGCCCGAGCGCCGCGGTATTGAGCACTCCGTGGAACAGGCCGAGCCGGCGATCCTGGTCGTCGCTGACGGTCCAGTCGACGACACCAGTCGCCGCGGTCGCGACCGCGGCGACGATGCCGGCCGCGCTGAACACGGTCGCCGGGTCAGGGCCGCCGGGCGGCGGGTCACTCCCGGTGAGATCCAGGACCAGGGCGCCGGCCCACAGCCCGATCGGCAGGTCGGACAGGGCCGGATGCAGCGGGTGGCCGAGCCACCGGCCGCCGTGCATCAGCTCGAGGACGGGATTGCCCTGGTGCCGCTCGCGCCATGGCCCGAGTACCGCGGTCAGCCGGTCGTTCAGCGCGCGGATCCAGTCCCAGCCGTCTACGCGCGCGACCACTTCGTGGTGCCAGTTCTCCACCTGGTCCAGCGAGAATGCTGTCCTGGCCGCCTGGGCGGCTGGGGCTGGGCCGTCGGCCTGGCCGGTGCCTGCTGGCATGAACTCCTCCGCGGTGACGTCAGCGCGTGCTCGATCAGGGCAGATACCGCAACGGCGCCGCCTGGCGGCGCCCGCTGTGCGGGCAATAACGGACGGCACCGTTGCGCGGAGCGTATCTTGCCGCGGAACCTACCCCTGTTCCATGCTGAGACACCTCGCCGCGGTCAGGGCGTGACGTCGGCCAGCCGCAGAGCGCGGGTCTCGGGGTCGATGACCAGGGCCAGGGCGATGGTGGCGTGCTCGCCGGTGAGCTCGACCGTGACCGAGGCGGTGCCATCGCCCGCCTTGCACGCGCCGGCCTGGACGCGGCCTGCCCAGGCCGAGGCCATCCGCAGCCGCCGGGCCAGCATGACGGTGTCGGTCCCGTCCACGACCGCAATGGCGGCCGGCCAGTGCATGTCGGTGCCGTTGAGCCAGCCGACCACGGCGTCGAGCATCGCGCGCAGCGCCGAGCCGGCGGCGGGCGGCACGGCCAGGGTGAGCGACTGCACCCGGGGAGCCGGCTCCGGGGTCAGCTGGATCTGGACCTGCACCACGCCACGCTCCCCCGCCAGCCACCACCGGCAGTGCGCCGGCGTGTCGAACTCGGGCGCGCGGGCCGGGTCATCACCGAAGTCCCCAATCCGCTCGCGGACGACGGCATTCCGCCGCCGGCGTTCGGCGAACGGGGCGTCCAGCGCGACGTTGGGCGCGAACAGCCGGGAGGCCTCGTCGTCGTCCCAGGACCGCAGCAGCGCGCTGACCGCGTCCTTGGCGGCCCGCGTCTGCGGCCAGGGCCCGGCTCCGGCCGGGGCCAGAGCCACCGCGCCGGCGTTGCCTGTGGCCTGCCGCACGACAGCCTCCAGCAGCCGGGCCGCGAGCGGCGCCATGGCGGCGTAGGTGCCGTTGCCGAGGGCGATCACTCCCGAGCCGGTGGCCGGATGCCAGCACATGTTGCTGCCGAAGCCCGGGTACCCCCCGCTGTGGCTGACGATACGGCCCAGGGCCGGGTGCTCGTCCACGAACAGCCCGAAGCCGTAGGTGGCGGGCGCGGCGTACGCGGCGTCGCCGGGGAATCTCGGGGTGGTGTCCCAGCCGGTCAGGACGTGCGGCATCTGCATCTCGCGTCGGCTCGCGGGCCGCAGTGGGTGCGGGTCACCCTGGCCGGGGTCCCCGGGCGGGAACGCCGCCGCGAAGCCAGTTACCCAGCGGCTGAGGTCACGCACGCAGCTGAAGATCCCGCCCATCGGGGCGAACGCGCCGAGCGGATCGTAGCCAAGCTCCAGCCAGCCGCCTGGCGAGCGCCGGTGACCACGGGCAACCCCGGCTGGCACTGCACCGGCTGGCACTGCACCGGCTGGCACTGCACCGGCTGGCACTGCACCGGCTGGCACTGCACGGGCTGGCACTGCGCCGTCCCGGCCCGGAACCTGGAACTCCTCCACCTCGTATCCGGTGCGGGTCATGCCTAGCGGCCGGAGCAGGCGGTGGCGGATGACATCGGGATAGGCCTCGCCCGTGACGGCGGCGATGACCCGGCCGAGGATCGCGTAGCCCAGGTTGGAGTACTCGAACCGGGTGCCCGGCGCCCAGTTGAAGCGCACCCCGCCCGCCAGGAAACGGGCGAAATCCGCCAGCGGCAGCCCCTGCTGCCGGTCGCCCCACGGGTCGTCGGTCGGGAAGCCGGCCGTCATGGTCAGCAGGTGACGGATGGAGATCCGCGCCGCATCCGGGCTGACCGGCGGCCAGCCGCGCAATTCGGGCACGTACTCCTCGGCCAGGTCATCGAGCCTCAGGACGCCGTCGTCGCGCAGCGCCAGGATCGCCGACGCGGTGAAGCTCTTGGTCATCGAGGCAATACGGAAGATCGTGCCCTCGTCCGGCGGCGGGCCACCCAGATGCCGCTCACCGAGTCCGCCCGCGTGCACAAGCTGGCCGCCGGCCACCACGCCGTAAGCCAGCCCTGGCTGGCCGCCACGCTGGTGATAAACCGCCGCCAGCGCGTCCACCTCAGCAAAATCACCCATCGCCCTAGTCTTCCAGAAGCGTCTGGGTATACCGCTGACGCCATCTGGCATGCCATTATTTATCTGTCCGGGTACGCCGCAGTGGCGACACGAGGCACGGAGGTCAACATATGTCACAGGACACTGGCTCGCTCATGGCCGCGACGGGACAGCGGACCAAGGCTCAGGCCGAACCACTTTACGGCGGGTCAAGCACCGGCCGCCGCGTGACCGTACGCGACATCGCCGCAGCCAAGGCCCGCGGCGAGAAATGGCCCATGCTCACCGCGTACGACGCGCTTACCGCCGGGATCTTCGATCGGGCCGGCATACCGGTCCTGCTGGTCGGCGACTCGGCCGCGATGGTGGTCTACGGGCACGACACCACGATCCCGGTGACTGTGGACGACCTGATTCCGCTCACCGCGGCCGTGGTCCGCGGCACCAGCCGGGCACTGGTCGTGGCCGACCTGCCGTTCGGCTCCTACCAGGCCTCCGCGGGCGCCGCGCTGGCCGCCGGAACGCGCTTTTTGAAGGAGACGGGCGCGCACGCGGTCAAGCTCGAAGGCGGCGAGCGGGTCGCCCCCCAAGTCGAGGAGCTGGTCGCGGCCGGCATTCCGGTCATGGCTCATCTGGGGCTTACCCCGCAGTCGGTCAACGCCTTCGGCGGCTACCGGGTGCAGGGACGCGGCGAGGACGGCGAGCACCTGCTGCACGACGCCAAGGTACTGCAGGCGGCTGGTGCGTTCGCGGTGGTCCTGGAATGCGTACCGTCGGCGCTGGCCGCCCGGGTGACCGAGGCCCTGACCATCCCGACGATCGGTATCGGCGCGGGATCGGGCTGTGACGCACAGGTGCTGGTCTGGCAGGACATGGCAGGCCTGTCGCCGCGGACAGCCAAGTTCGTCAAGAAGTACGCCGATCTGACCGCCGTGCTGAGCGACGCGGCCACTGCGTTCGCCGCCGACGTGACCGGCGGCGTTTTCCCCGATGATGCGCATTCTTACCGTTAACGCGCGTTCATCTCCAATACACGGCTGGGTAATCTCCTGGCCCGAATAACGCACGACATGCGGTTACCCACAAAACAATTCACAATTGTGAATTCCGCATTTACCCGGCCGGAGCTCCTCAGCGCGGCCTGCGGGCACGCAGGACGAACATGGCAATCAGCGCCACCAGGTACCAGGGAAACCACCAGATCCCGAAGACCACGCCCGATACGCAATAGCCGGTCACGACGACGGCCAGCGCCGTGAGCCGCAGTACCGCGTCCTGCCGGGCCAGGTGCCCGGCGGGCTGGGGGGCCCTGGCCAGCGTGGGCACTGGCCCACCCGCGCCCACGCCGCGCCGGGCCTGGGACGACAGATCGAGGTGGGGCAGATCCGTCATGAGCGCGTCGAGGTCGCCGAGCGTCTTGGCCTCCAGCGCCCGGTCCAGCCGCTCGCGCACCTCGTCGGTGTCCAGACGGCCCGCGGCATGATGTTCGCGCAGTAGCGCCGCGACCCGGTCCCGGTCCGCGTCGGAAGCACGGATACGCGGATCACCAGGCACCGCTGGCTCCCTTCTCAAGCCGCTTCTGGAGGCCGGCGAGGCTTCCATGCTCTCACGGGGTTCACCGGCTTCTCTCATCGCAGTTCGGCCGATGCCCCCATCGAGGCCGCTGGGCGCTGCCACACTGGCGGTGCCCTCGCGACACGCCGAGTCGGCAAGCGGCTACTTAAGTGACTACGCACACAAATTCGAGATAATGAGTTCGATCAGGTTGGCGGACGCCGCAGCGGCTGAACGCCGGAAGGGAGAAACAGTGATCAAGACAACCAAACCCGGGCGCGACGGGACGGTCCGCGTGACCTTCGCCCTCCCCGCCGAGGCCCCCAGCGGAGCCGTCTCCGTGGTGGGTGACTTCAACGACTGGGATCCGTACGCCCACCCGCTGCGCAAGCGCGCCAACCGCACTCGCAGCGCCGCCGTGATCGTCAAGTCCGGCAGCACTCTGCACTTCCGCTACCTGGCCGAGGGCGGCGTCTGGTTCGACGACGACAGCGTCAGCGCCAGCAGCCACGGCGCCATCATCACGGTCTGATCGGCTTATCCGCGGGGCCGGCTGCCCGTCGTGGGCGTCTCGCCGGTCAGGAACGGGACTCGGCGAGGTGCATCTCGATGACCGAGTCATAGTCCGGGTCCGGGGTCAGGCCCAGCCGGGCCGCCCGCTCCGAGCGGACCCGGGCGGGCCAGGTCGCCACGATCTCGGCGATGACCGGGTCGGGTTTCCAGTCGATCAGCGTGCCTGGCTCCGGCCCGGCGACCCGGGTCATGGCCGCGACCATCTCCGAGATCGACACAGTCAGCGCGGGCAGGGTGACGGCGCTTCGGCCTCCCCAGGCCGCCTCGGTCGACGTGGCTGCGCACAGCAGGCCGGCGATGGCCTTGGCCGGCGAGGCCAGCGCGACCTCGGTGGCTGGGTCGACCGGGCAGGTGGTGCGCTGCCCGGCCAGCGGTTCCCTGATGACGCCCGACATGAAACCTGACGCGGCGCCGTTCGGCCGTCCGGGGCGGACGCTGACGCTCACCAGCCGCAGGGCCCGGCCGCGCAGGAACCCCTTGCGCGTGTAGTCGGCGACCAGCTGCTCGCCGACGACCTTCTGCGCACCGTAACTGGTCTGCGGGTTCGGCAGGGTCTGATCGTCGACCACGTCGGGGAGGGGATGGTCAGCCGAATTCCCGAAGACGGCCAGGGAGCTCGAGAACACCACGACCGGGCTGGTGTCCAGCGCCCGCGCCGACGCCAGCAGCGCCTGTGTGGGATGCAGGTTGGCCCGGATGCCCAGGTCAAAGTCGGCCTCGCACTCTCCGCTGACCGCCGCGGCCAGGTGGAAGATGACGTCCGCGCCGGTCAGCGGGGTGGGTTCGCCCGCCAGGAGTTCGCCGAGATCCCCCCGGATCGCCGTCACGCGGTCGTCAGCGGTCAGATCCGGCGGCGCGGGCGCCTGGTCGATGAGCGTGATCCCGGACAGCTCCTGGGCCCCCTCGCCCGCTACGTCGAGCGACCCGGCCGCCAGCAGCTCCCGGGCGAGCCGGGAACCCAGGAACCCGCTGCCCCCGGTTATCACCACGTTGACCACGTTTTCCTCCAGTCTCGTTAGCTTCACCCAGTTCATCATGGCCGTCCTCGCGGCCAGCGCCACATCTGGTCCTGCGTGGCTCGGGTGAGCTCTTGTGACAGATGATTCGGTTACTTCCTGTCCGCTAACAGCATGGATGCCGCCTTTCAGGCCGATGGAACGCTATGAGAGCGGCATCCACGCTGTTCGGAGCGGAAGCTGCGCCGTCCTGCGAGTTAGCTGGCTCGGGGGAACCGCGGTCCCGGCGGGAACCGCGGGTTAGCCGGCGCGGGCCATGTTTTCCTCGATGGCGGCCTGGACGTCGGCGGGGCGCTCCATGTGAGGCATGTGGCCGGCGCCGTCGATCAGGTGACGGGCCGCGCCGTGCACCGCCTGCGCCTGAGCCGCCGGGATCACCCGGTCGGCACTGCCCCAGATCACGGCGACCGGGACCGCGCCCTCGACCGCCGCGAGCGAGGCGGCCGAATCGCCGCGCTGGGCGTCGCCGTCCAGGAGCGAATCCAGCAGCGCGTGCAGGGCCTCGTCCACGCCATCGAGACGCTTGTAGGCCAGCAGGTCATCGACGAGCTGCCGGGTGACCAGGCTCTCGTCGGCGAACAGCAGTCCCACGACCGGCTTGAGCTCGCGCCTGGTCTGCGCGTCGGCGAAGCCCCGCAGGTAGCCGGCGTTGATCTCGGCACCGAACCCGGACGGCGCGATCAGCGTCAGCGAGGCGACGCGGCCCGGGTCCCGGGCCGCGACCGCGAGCGCCACCGCACCGCCCATGGAGTGGCCGACCAGGTGGGCCCTGTCGGCACCGAGGGCATCGAGCACACCGGTCACGGCGTCGGCCAGGACATCGGCCGAGCCATCGCCGACGTCCTTGGCCGAGGTGCCGTGCCCGGGCAGGTCCAGCGCGTAGACCCGGTGCTTGGCGGCCAGCGGCTCCTGGATGAACAGCCAGGAGTTCCGGTCGCCGCCGAAACCGTGCACCAGCAGCACCACTTCCCCTTCGCCGCCCGCGCCGGCGTAACAGATCTTCCGCCCTCCGACGTCGGCCGCCTGCAGCTCGGGGGCACCCTGCGCATCCTCGGGCACGCCGGCGTCGATCACCGCACGCGCCTGCTCGACCGCTGCGTCCAGGTCGGCCTCACTCACCCCGGCCGGGGCGATCAGGGCGATCGTGCCGCTGACCGGCACGTCCTCCCCCACCTGGGCGACGATCCGGCGGACCGTCCCGGCCTGGGACGCCTCCACCGTGCCGGTGATCTTGTCCGTCTCCACGTCGGCCACATCGTCGCCCACGCCGACGTCGTCGCCCTCGGCCACGGCCCAGGCGGTGATCTTGCCGAGCCGCATCGACAGCCCCCACTTGGGCATGGTCACCGGGACGATCCTGTCGTCGGTCATCGCGTCCACCCGGTCACCGTCTTGACCGCGTTCACGATGCGCTGGGAATCGGGGATGTAGATGTCCTCCAGGGCACTGGAGAACGGCACCGGGGTGTGCGGCGCTGTCACCATCTCGATCGGGGCCCGCAGCGAGCCGAACGCCTTGCGGGCGGCCAGCGCCGAGATGTCGGTGGCGATCGAGCACCGCGGGTAGGCCTCGTCTACCACGACGAGCCGGCCGGTGCCCTCCACGGCCTCCAGCACGGTGTCCTCGTCCAGCGGGCTGGTGGTGCGCAGGTCGACGATCTCGCACTGCACTCCTTCGGCCGCCAGCTGGCCAGCCGCCTCCAGCGACGTGTGCACCATCCGGCCCAGGGTGACGATAGTGACGTCGCCGCCTTCGCGGACCACGTTGGCCTCGCCGAACGGCAGCGCGTAACTCTCTTCCGGAACCGGGCCGGAGGTGTCGTACAGCGCCTTGTGCTCAAAGAAGACCACCGGGTCGTTGTCGCGGATGGCCTGGATCATCAGGCCTTTGGCGTCGTACGGGGTGGACGGGACCACGACCTTCAGGCCGGGGATGTGCGTGAACACCGGGTATAGGCACTGGGAGTGCTGCGCGGCGGCGCGCAGCCCGGCCCCGTACATGGTCCGGATGACCACCGGGGTGATCGCCTTGCCGCCGAACATGTACCGGAACTTGGCTGCCTGATTGTAGATCTGGTCGAAGCAGACGCCCATGAAGTCGACGAACATGAGCTCGGCCACCGGGCGCAGGCCCGCCGTGGCTGCGCCGACGGCGGCGCCGATGAACGCGGACTCCGAGATGGGGGTGTCCAGCACCCGGCCCGGGAACTTGTGGTAGAGCCCCTTGGTCACGCCGAGCACGCCGCCCCAGGCGTCGTCTTCGCCGGGCGCTCCCGCGCCGCCAGCGTTGTCCTCGCCCATGACGATGACGCTTTGATCGCGCTCCATTTCCTGCGCCAGCGCCTCGTTCAGGGCCTCACGGTAGGTGATGCTGCGGGCCATGGCCAGCCTCCAGTCAGTAGCGCACGTAGACGTCGGTGAGCAGGTCTGCCTCGGTCGGCAGGGGTGCGGCCTTGGCGTCGGCGACCGCCTTGTCGATCAGCGTCGCGACCTCGGCGTCGACCGCGGCGATGTCGGCCTGGTCCAGCTCGCCGGTCTGGGTGACCCGGTCCGCAAACCGCTTGAGGCAGTCCAGGTCGGCACGGGCGCGCTCGACCTCATCGGCCCGGTAGGTCTGCTGGTCGCCTTCGAAGTGGCCGAAGTACCGGGTGAACTTCATCTCGATGAGGGTGGGTCCGCCGCCGTCCCGGGCGCGGGCAATGGCCTCGCTGGCCGCCTCGTGGGTCGCGAAGAAATCGAAGCCATCCACCACGATGCCCGGCATGCCGAAGCCGGCTGCCCGGTCGGCGATGTTGTCGCTGGCCACCGACCAGGTGCTGGAGGTGGTCTCGGCGTACCCGTTGTTCTCGGCCACGAAGACGGCCGGCAGGTTCCAGACCGACGCCAGGTTCATCGACTCCAGCGTGGTCCCCTGGTTGCTGCCGCCGTCGCCGAAGAACGCGACGCTGACGCCGCCGGTGCCCTTGATCTTTGCGGCCAGGGCCGTTCCGCAGATCAGCGGCGGCCCGCCACCCACGATGCCGTTGGCCCCGAGCATCCCCTTGGACAGGTCGGCGATGTGCATGGAGCCGCCCTTGCCGTGGCAGCTGCCGGTCTTGCGGCCGTAGATCTCGGCCATCATCTCGCCCACATCGACGCCCCGGGCGATGCAGTGGCCGTGCCCGCGGTGGGTGCTGGCGATGGTGTCGCGGTCATCGAGGTTGCTGCAGACGCCGACCGCCGACGCCTCCTCGCCCGCGTACAGGTGCACGAAACCCGGGATCTCACCGGTCGCGAACTCCGCGTGCACACGTTCCTCGAATTCGCGGATGGTCCGCATCGCCCGGTAGGCGTCTAGCAGACGTTCCCTGGTCAGGGTCTTCCGTTCCACCGTGTCGGTCATGTAGTCCTCCTTGACGGTCAGTGCCTGCACGGGTGAGTGGTTTATGGGCCCTCGCGCCGGAGCAGCCCGAGGCGGGCGCTGGCGGCCAGCACGGCGGGTACGTCGATGCAGCGCGGGCCGTCCGGGCGGAGCCGGACGGTGGGCCGCTGGCCGGGCTCGAAGGTGAGCTCCCGCTCGCCATCCACGGCGATGACGCCGGCCGCGGCGGTGACGGCGTGCACGTGGCCCGGCTCCATCCGCGCGATCTCGCCCACGCCGACCGGGACCACCAGGCCCGGCGCGATCGGCGCCAGCACCTGCCGGGTAGCGCCGGCCGTGATGACCGCGGTGACCCCGTGGCCCTCGCGCCGGGTGACCGGGGCGAGCTGGCCGAGCACGCTGGACAGGCCGATCGCGTCGGGTTCGGCGAACGCGCAGAACAGCTGGTTCACGGTGGCCGGATCCCAGACGGCGCGGGATCCGACGTGACGTTCGGTCGAGACCGCCACGTCCACCAGCGCGATCTCGGCCCGGTCACCGACCCGCACCTCGAGCAGCTTGGCCCGGCTGGTCGCGCCCTCGGCCGGCACGACACCGGTGGCGACCAGGCCGGCGGCCAGGCCCGCGACGGTGGCCTCGCGGACCGCGGGAAACACGTTATTGGTCCCGGTCGACAGGGCCAGCATCGGCACCGGCCCGGCCGCGGTCGCGGCCACCCGGGCGGTACCGTCCCCGCCGAGGCAGACGATCACCCGCGCGCCGCCGGTCACCATCCGCCGGACGGATCGGACCGTGTCCTGCGCGGTCTGGCTGATCGGCAGGTCATCGAGGAACTCCACCTCGGGCCACCGGCCATCCGCCGCATTCCTGCGCTGAGCCGGGCGCCGCTGCAGCGCCCGCAGCACGGCCGCGGAGATGCCACCCAGGTCGGTATTCAGCAGAACGCGATCCACGCCGACCGCGCCAAGCGCGGTGAGCATCCGCTGGATCATGCTGGCTTTCTCGGCGGTGGGGAACACCGAGGCCTGGGTGACCAGCCGGCGGATGTCGCGGCCGGACAGCGGGTTGGCCACGATCCCGACGATCGCATCGCCCACGATGGCCACCTCCAAGCCCCACTCTGCGCGCCAATCGGGCAAATTCCAATAGCGGCCGGGACGCCGGAGGAACGCTGGACAGACGGGAGAACCGCCGGTACGGGCGGTCTGCGAGCGCGCCCTACTCGGCCGCCGATTCCCAGGCCGCGGACAGGACCTCGATGACGTCCTGGTCGTATACGTACGGGTCCCAGCCGTCCAGCTCGGCCAGCGCGGCGATGATCCCGGTGTCGGTGTCGTCGAGGTCGGAGCCGACGAGGCCGGCCGCCGCGGCCCGCTCCTGCAGCAGGCGGCGGGCGGCCTGGTAATCGCGGATGCGCACGCGATACCGGCTCTCGTAGGAGACCACCGGGTGCGCTTCATCCGGGACCGCGCCCGTCCCAGCCCCAGCCGGCGCCGCGCCCCGCTCCAGGTCCGCGAACACGTTACCCCAGCCAGTCTGGGTCATGACCGCCGCCACGTACCGGCGAGCCGCCACCCGCAGCGCGTTGATGGCTGCCGCGGTCTCCGGCAGGTCACCGCGGCGGCTGAGCACGCCGGCGTGCCGCCACACCTCCCGCGCCAGCGCCTCGGCCTGCTCGGTCAGTGAGGCATCCGCCGCCGCGTCGCTCACGGCTGCCCACCCTGGGCTAGCACGTTGGTCTGCCCGCCTTCCACGATGCCCCGGCCATCGATCCAGATGGCCCAGTCGATGATGGTCCCGGCATCGACGACGATCGGGCGGCCGGACCGGATGGCCGGGTCCAGGGTAGCGTCGCCCGCGGAGTTGCCCAGGATCTTGTCCGGGTCGGACCAGGAGGTGACATAGGCCCATGGGTACTCGACCCGGCCCGGCGCGGAGATCTGGTGCTTGACCATCAGCTGGCCGTGCGGCGGCAGGTCGCCGGCCAAGAACCGGGTCCGCGCCGCCGGCAGCGTCTCACGCGCGGCCCGCATGGCCTGCTCCATCTCATCAGACGGCGCCAGGTAACGGACCTCCTGCTCGGCCGGCCCGAACAGCGCCGCGCATACCCCGGACAAGAACTCCCCGGCTGAGGCGGGATAGTCGTCGGGCGGCCGGACGGACAGGAAGGTGCCGCCCTGGTCTTGCGGGCTGGGGTCATAGCCGAGCCGCACCACCGCCGTCCGGCCCGGTCTGGGCGCGCTGCCATAGGACCGGGCCACGTCGTCCGGTCCCACCTCGAGCTCGGCCGGGAGCTGGGCGAACGCTGTCTCGGCCCGGTTGCGCAGTGCGTAGACCCAGGTGCTGAGCAGGCACGAGGCCACCGCGGTCAGCGCATGGGTCCAGGCCTTGCCGAGCTGCGGTGGGACGTTGCGGACCTGCAGCTCGGGCAGGCCGAACCGGCCCAGCCCGTTGGTCGTCATCCACAGGCCCGCGCTGGCAGGCGAGCCGAACACCAGCATCCAGTCCGCCAGCCGGAACCCGGTTGCCTCACTGCCGTCGCCCGGCAGCGTCGCCAGGGCATCGGCCGGCGTCATGACCTTCGGCGTGTAGGCGTCCACCAGGGGAACTCCTGCCTCCTGCGCGAGTACCGCCGCGCAGGCACGGCCGCCCCACTCGTGCACGGGCGGCCAGCCTGGTTCGGCCGCGGCCTGGAACAGAACCAGCTCGGCGGCCTCCTCGACGGCACGGACCAGTTCCGGAGCCACCCCCAGATGCCTCTGCAGCCAGGACGGGAGCGGCGGCATGGACGAGGCGGGCATGGCCTCCGCGGTCACCGCCCCGGCGTCCAGCATCATTCGCGCGGCGGCACTGGCCGGACCGGACAGCCGCCCGGGCAGCAGGGATGCCAGACGTTCTGGAATGGCAAGCCCGGACAGCGGGACGGGCACCAGATACGCGGCCGAGAGCCGGTCCGGCACCGGAAGAATCAGGTCCTGGTTCACGCCCCCGCCACCGCCCTTGGATCTGGCCTTCACTGGTCGTGCATTACGTTAGCCCGCCCACTGCGATCTGGCCCACGCCGGAATACGGAAAATGCGCCAATTTATTGCAGCGCACACGCGCTTTTATCGCGGCACCAACCCCGAATTACAGCGCATTGGTGAGCCGGGCCGCCACTCGCCGCCGGAATTCCTGGGGGCCAAGCCGAGCACGCTCTGGCTACCTCAAGCCGGAGACGACCCGCGCTGCCAGAGCGCGTGACGCACGCAGGAGCTGATCCAGGCGCAGGTGAGCCGGTAACGTCCC
>CAWAFD010000005.1:0-96394 GCA_963781225.1 uncultured Actinomycetota bacterium | reverse complement strand
CGCGGCGGCCCGTCCTTGGCGCTCTGCTGGCCCACACGTCCTCACCGCCTGGGAGAAGAGCACAGGGGCGGTGCCGGGACCGCCTGCGCACTGGCCGTCCCGTCGTACGCCAAACTGCGCAGGACGGACAACCCCGCGCCCGGAGCGGAGGACGGTGTCCGCGACAGGCAGACATGCCATGACCGCCGCGCCCCAGCGTGTAGAGCGGCCGCGGTGTCCGGACCTGCCCGACGCAGCCGTTGCCCGCGCAACCCCTTGTGGCATGCCGAAAGGCGTGCTTACCATCCTTTTTGGTGCGGAGACGGGTAGCCGCTGCCCGGCCGGGGTGGCGTGCTGCCAGTGAGGAGTGCCGTGGCCAGCATCGAGGCGGTGACAGTGTCTCCGTGCAGCGTGGCGAACGCACTGGATTCACTGCTGACGGACATGCGGGTGGCCTCGAGCCCAGCCCGGCGGATCCTCTCCTGGCCCTCGATCCAGGTCACCCCGGGCAGCCTGGGGCCTGACCATGAGCAGGCATTCCCCGGCGGGTACCGGGGAACGCACCATTCCCGGTAACCCAGCCGGACGCGCTCACCGAGCCTGCGGTCGGCCGGCCCGGGTCTTCCTACCGAAAGGGAGTCATGGCTAGCAATCAGGGCTTGCTCATCGCCGGCGAGCAGCAGGAATCGTCGACCGGCGAGACCTACGAAGACGTCAACCCGTATACCGGCCACGCCATCGCGACCGTTGCCGCCGCGGCCCCCGCCGACGCAACCCGGGCGGTCGACGCCGCCGCTGCCGCGTTCAAGACCTGGTCGCACGCCTCACCTGCGGAACGCCGGGCCGTATTTCTGCGTGCCGCCCAGCTCGTGAAGGAGCGGACCAACGACGTCATCGCGACGATGACGCCCGAAACCGGCGCCACCTTCGGCTGGGGCATGTTCATGGTCCACCTGGCCGAGGGCATGTTCCTCGAGGCGGCCTCGGCGGCGACCGCGCCAGTGGGGGAAGTGAACGCCACCAACGACCCGGGCGCCTTGTCCCTGACGATCCGCCGGCCGGCAGGCCGGCGTTGTTGCGGCTTTCTCGCCGTGGAATGCGCCGACCTACCTCAGCGCGAGGGCGGTGGGAATCCCGCTCGCGGTAGGAAACACTGTGGTCCTGAAGGCCACTGAGGAAGCCCCGATCAGTGCCGGCTTCTTCCTCGCCGAGCTGCTCCGGGACGCCGGGCTGCCCGCCGGGGCGCTGAACGTCATCACGACCCCGGCCGCGAACGCCGAGGCTGTCTCCCGCACCCTCATCGAGGATCCCCGGGTGCGGCGGGTCAACTTCACCGGCTCTACCCGCGTCGGGCGCAAGATCAGCGAAATGGCGGGTAACGCGATGAAGCGCGCCGTCCTGGAACTCGGCGGCAAGAACTCGCTCATCGTGCTCGCCGACGCAGACCTCGACTACGCCGTCAGCGCCGCGGCCTTCTCGTCCTGGATCAACGGTGGGCAGGTGTGCATGAGCGGTGACCGGATCATCGTCGCCAGGGACATCGCCGAAGAGTTCGCCGAGCGCCTGGCCGAGCGCGCAGAAGGACTACGCACCGGCGATCCCGCCGACCCGGAGACGGTCATCGGCCCGCTCATCAGCGCGTCCGCTGCCAGCCGGGTAGCAGGCATGGTGGACGAGGCCGTCAAGGCCGGGGCCAAGGTCCGCAGCGGCGGCGGCGAACCCGACGGCGCTGTCTACCGTCCCACGGTGCTTTCCTCGGTCAAGCCATCAATGCGCGTATCGAACGACGAGATCTTCGGCCCGGTCTGTACCATTCACCCGTTCGACACCCCTGCCGAGGCCGTCACGATCGCGAACGACACGACCTATGGGCTGAGCGCTGCCGTTATTTCGGAGGACATCCCCCTGGCCATGAAGGTAGCGGGGGAGATCGACACTGGTCCGGTCCACATCAACGGCCCGACCGTGGACGACGAGCCGATGGCTGCCTTCGGCGGGGTTGGAGACTCGGGTTTCGGGCGTTTCGGCGGCCAGGACGCCCTCCGGGAATTCACCGAGCCGCGCTGGGTGAAACAGTGGGACCGCCGCCAGCGCCAGTTCCCGATCTGACGGCAGTAGGCTAGTTTTCTGCTGGTAACCGGAACGTACGGGCAATCTCAGACTGGGCGGGGCGTGAGCCCGGCCCCCGCAACGGAGTCAGGTATCCGCCCACGGCTCCGTGGGAACCAGGTGACCTCTCGCATGCCCAGACAAAGTAAGGCACGGGAAAAGCCAGCTATAGGGAATCAACGTGTCTGAGTCGACTGCACCAAAATTGAATCAACAGGCACTCCGCCGCAGGAAGCAGCTAGCAGAGCTCGGCAACTTCGTAATTCAACGAGGAATCTGACCGCTATACGGCATGCAGGTGTGCCACTCTCCCGCCGCCCGATTGCGGCACACCGTCGCGCTGACCGGGCCCGAGGCGCCCCGGGCAGCGCCGCCGTTACCAGCACGAGGCATTGCGGTGGGGCGACGACGTGGGCCTTGACGTAGGTCACCAGCTGCCGGGTCTTCGCCGGGTCGCCTCGTCCCAGCCCTCCAGGCGCATTGCTCGAGGATCCGGTTGCAGTACGACTGTGCCAGAGCCCGAATTCTGCGCCCTGGAAGCGCTTGGGTTCTAAAGCACGAGGTGGCGTCAGCTCGTGAGGCGGAGCAGGCGTCCTGCCTCCGCAAGCTCGATGGCGCTACTGGCTGTGGAATGCTCTATGTGCGCGAGAAAGGGGTATGATAAAACTATTGCTCCGGACCCCGGCAGCTGCACTCGCGCAATTTCTGTGAATGCAGTGGCAGGACCGGAATTTTTTTGCTCGTACACGGCACGGTGCCGGCCAGACGCCACGACTAAAGGACGGTGAGAACGCCCGGGAGAATATTTCTCCCACCGCGATCAACCTAGCATGACCGACTACCGCGTACATCACCTGGTCACTGACTTAAGGAGTCGGTTATGGGCATCATCGCATGGATCGTTCTCGGCCTGGTCGCAGGCTTGATCGCCAATCTGCTGATTCCCGGCAGAAGATCGCAGGGCCTCATCCTGACCTGCGTGATCGGCATCGTCGGGGCGCTGGCCGGCGGCTGGGTCGCCACCCGCCTGTTCCACGTCCACACCCTGCACGGGTTCTTCAACCTGTCTACGTGGCTTACCGCCATCGTCGGCGCGGTCGTCCTGCTCCTCATCTTCCACCTGATCAGCGAGCGATCTGGCGCTTCCCGCCGGTCCACCCGTTCTCGCCGGTCTAGCCGGTCCCGCCTGTTCGCGCGTCGCTAAGCAACGCCAGCAGGACAACTCAGATCATCGGAGTCTGTCATGATCATTATCATCGGGCTCGTCATCCTGATCGCGGCGGCGGTCGCCGGTGTGGCCGGCGTCCTGTCCAATAGCGGCAGCGGGCATCCGCTCACCCATCATTTCGCGGTGCTCGGCTATCACGTGACCGGTTCCACCGGCACGCTCTTCCTCTATGGCATCGTGGTTGGGGGTCTGGCCCTGCTCGGGCTGAGCCTGCTGCTGGCCGGCGCGCGCCGCACCTCCCGACGCGGCCGCGAGGCCCGCCGCGGACTCAAGCAGTCTCGCCGCGAGACCGCCGCCGTCAGCCAGGACCGCGACAACCTGCTCGAGCAGCGCGAGACCGCCCGCGCTTATACCGCCAGCACGCCTGGTAACGGCCTCGCCGCCAGCGGCCGCGATTCCGGCACAGATACCGCGGCCCGTGGGCGCAGCAAGTGGCGCCTGTTTGGGCCCCGAACCGCCTCTCCGCAGGTCGCTGGGCCGCCCGTGCCAGTGGTTAACGGGCATGCCCCCGGTGACTCCGCTGACGCGGCCGCCACCCAGAACTAGCCAGCGGAAGGCCGGCCGCCGTGAGCATCGTCAAGAAGATGAATATCCGGATACACCCGCCCATCCCGGGCTGCTGTTGACAGCTGCTAATTAGAAGCTCCTTACGATCATTCTCGGCGTCGTTCTCCTCATTATCGGTTTCGTAACCACGATCGCCATTATCTGGGCGATCGGCGCGGCGTCGTCATCATCGGCGCGATCCTGGCCATCCTCGGGATGGTCGGTCACGCGGTGGGCGAACGCAGGCACTGCTTCTGGTAGCTGCCGGGCCGCGTGGATGACGGGCAGCCGGACCTGCCTGCCGCAGCATGGGGCCTGAACCAGCCGTGGCCCTGGCACCGACCGGGCCGGGTCGGCCGCTGCCCCCCGGCCAGGCGCTCGCGGCCTGACGTGGAAGGACGATACCCGGGCAGTGGACAGTAGCAGTGGACAGTACCGGAACCTGCGGGCGCGCCTGCCTAAGCTGGGCAGCAATCCCGATGCCCGGCGGGCGTATGGCCATGGCGGCCGTCCGTGGCCAGCGCGGCTGCTATCCGGCTACCCGGGTGAGAGGCCGGTGTCCTGTGGTGGCGGGCTCAGGTTGATGCCACAGCGCGGTCCCTAGCCGGCGCTTGCTAGGGACTGATCCCGCCCGTGGACATCAGCGCAGCAGCGGGGTACGGTCAAGACATTGCTCCGGACCCCGGCAGCTGCACTCGCGAAATACGCGGGGGCAGCGCAGGATCCGGTTTTTTTGCGTTCGGGCCGACGCCGGAAAGGCGCAGCGGCCCAGAAAAGGGCAAGAGCCCGCAGGAGTTACCTTCTCCCACCGCGATCTGTCGCGCAGGACCGGCTACCCCGTACGTCAATTTCGTCACTGACTGAGGAGCCGGTTATGAGCCTGATCCTGACCTGCGTGATCAGGGTGGCCGGAGCACTGCTGGGCGGCGACTGGTTTTTCCGCGTCCACGCCCTGCGCGGGTTCTTCAACCTGTCCACCTGGCTGACCGTCATCGTCGGCGCGGCGGTCCTGCTGCTGGCCGGCCGCCTGGTCACCAGGCGGCCGGCCAGTGGCCCCAGCCGCCCTCGGCGCCGGCCCGGCTGGGCGCAACGGTGAATCCGGCCCGGCGCCACCTGCACCTACCATCAGCCACCACCGCGATCACCTCCCAGGCCCTGCTCACGGCCCCTGAAACCGATCCTGAACGCGGTGCCGCGCCACAGCCGCAGGTGGCCCGAGCGCAGCGGCGAGAAAGCCGGAAGGTCTTCCGCGCTGCACTGCCGGTAGCCGTGGTCGCGGTGATCTTCTTGTTCGCCATCCCGCGTTTCGCGTCGTACCGGAGCGTCTGGGCCAGCATGCACGCGATGTCATGGGCCCAGGTAATCCTTGTCGCCGCCGCGGCCGCCGCCAGTATGGCCTCGACCTGGATCATGATCCGCTCGGTACTGCCATCGATCCGGCTACGCCAGGCGGCGGTGGTGAACCTCGGCTCCAGTGCAGTGGCGAACACCCTGCCCGCAGGAGGGGCCCTGGCCGTGGGGGTCAGCTGGGCAATGCTCTCGAGCTGGGACATCAGCACAGCAGAGAACGTGCTCTACACCCTGGTGTCGGGCATCTGGAACGTCTTCGCCCGCTCGGGCCTGCCCGTCCTGGCCTTGCTGATCCTGGTGACGGCCACCCGGCCGGGGCCGGCCTGATCGCCGCCGCAGCCGTGGGCCTGGCCTTGCTCGCCGCCGCGGTGGCCGGGCTTGGCCTCCTGCTGCGCAGCGAGTCATTCGCGTTCCGCGCGGGCCGCACGCTGCAGTTCGTGCTCGCCGCCGCCTGCCGGCTGGCGCGCCGGCAGGCGTCCTTCGACGTCCCCGCATCGCTGCTCGGCTTCCGCCGCCAGGCCGGCGCCCTGATCGCCACACGCGGCTGGCGGATCACCGCCGCCACGGCGGCGAGCAATCTCACCTTGTGGCTCGTCCTGCTGGCGTGCCTGCGCGGCATCGGCCTATCCCAAGCCCAAGTGCCCTGGCAGGCTTCCCTTGCGGCCTTCGCGTTCGTCCGGCTGCTGACCGTACTGCCCATTACCCCCGGCGGCCTGGGAATCACCGAACTCGGGCTAATCGCCGTCCTGGCCACCGGCGCCGGTCATCGTGCTACTGCGCAGATAACAGCCGCCGTGCTGCTGTACCGAGCCGTCACCTACCTGCCTCCCATCCCGCTCGGCGCGATCGCTTGCCTCACCTGGCGGTACGCACCTGCGCTGATCCACGCCACGCCCGCCGCCGGTCAGCCGGCCGACATCACGCTTAAGCCCCGGGCTGGTCACGTTGCGGGACCGGGTCTTGGCTCAGCGGCCGGGCGCTTGATCGCCGCCCCCGCAGAAGCCCCCGGCCCGCAGGACACGGGAGTGATGAGCCAAGCCATGACGATGACGGCAACGAGGTCGACGATGCCGAACAGCGCGACGTTGCGGTAGCCCGGCACCATAGTGGGCCCGCATACGACCACGATCCCACGCGCAAATGGCCCTGGAGCTTGCAGCCAGCCGAGCGGCTCGATGAACCAGCGAGCGGCAAACAGCCAGGGATCCAGCCGCAAGGCGGGACGCCGTGCCCGGGATGGGGCCAGCTTGCCGTCCGCGTTGACGTCGGTCGCGATCAGGGCGTGCACGTTCACCGTGCGGGATGAGAACCGCGCGGCCAACCTCGCCCACTTGGCATCGGGGACGCCAATAACCGCGTATTCGGCGACGGCCGGACGGGTGCACAGGGCCTGCTCCACCACGTCGGCGCCGTACGGCCTCGCCAGGCGTAGGCGGCCAGTCGCCCCTTCGCCGGGCTCCGGTTGCCACACGGCGCCTGATCTGGGAAAATATTGTGGCTGGTCAGGTTAAATGCCGCTTTTAGTGCGAGGTGGCCGGATCGTGGCTATTGAGGCGGAGCCTGTGAGCGTGTCATCCCTTTTGTGTCGCCCGTGCTGAGTCATGAACCGGTGGCACGGCGACAGTAATGAGTGGTCTGGGGCTATTACGCGCCGGGAGCCGGCCGAAGCACAGGCCGTCCCGGGCCTCCTGGTGGGCCGCAACGGTGATTGCAGGGCGCTGGATGAGCTGGTGGAGGCGATTCGCCAGGGCCTGAGCCGGTCGCTGCTGATCCTCGGTGAGCCGGGCATCGGCAAGACCCGTCTGCTGGAGTACACGGCGCAGGCTGCCGGCGGCGTGCGGACGGCCAGAATTGCTGGCCTGGAGTCGGAGCTGCGGCTGGGCTACGCGGCGCTGCACCGGATGCTGGTGCCGTTTCTGGATCGGGTCGGCCTCCTGCCCGCCCCGCAGCGGGAGGCGCTGGATTCGGCGTTTGGCCTGGCGGCCGGTGCGCCGGCGGACCGTTTCCTGGTCAGCATGAGCGTGCTGACGCTGCTCGCCGAGATTGCTGCCGAGCAGCCGTTGATCTGGCTGATCGATGATGCGCACTGGCTGGACCGCGAGTCGGTGGAGGTGCTTGGCTTCGTGGGGCGGCGCCTGCACGCCGACAGCACGGGCCTGCTCTTCTGCGCACGCGACGCCTCGCCGAGGCTGGCAGCGCTCGATGGGCTACCCACCCGCCACCTGATTGGCCTGGAGCCTGCGGCGGCCCGGGCGTTGCTTGCGGCGACCGTCTCGGGGCCCCTCAACGCCAGAGTGGCCGCGCGGATCGTCAACGAGACCGGTGGTAATCCCCTCGCGTTGCGGGAACTCGCCGTGCACCTCACGCTCGACCAGCTGGCAGGCCGCTCGCCGCTGCCGGAGCGGCTGCCGGTCGGCCGGCGCCTGCAAGCGCACTTCCTGGGTCAGGCGAAGATGCTCCCGGCCGCCACCGGCACCTGGTTGCTGCTCGCCTCAGCAGCTTCGGGCGGCGATCCCGCCGCGCTCTGGCGGGCGGCCGCGCTGCTGGGCCTGGAGCCTGACGCCGCCGATCCTGCCGTGGCTCAGGGCATTGTGTCCATTGACCCGCGAGTAGCGTTCCGGCACCCGCTCATCCGTTCTGCGGTCTACGAGGGAGCGCGGTCGGGTGACCGGCGCCGGGTGCACGAGGCCCTGGCGAGCATCGCTGGGCAGGACGGTAACCCGGACGAGGCAGCGTGGCACCGCGCGGCGGCCAGCGTGGTGCCCGACGAGGATGCCGCGGCTGACCTGGAACGCTCGGCCGCGCGCGCAGAACGGCGCGGCGGCTATGTCGCACAGGCCATGTTCCTGGTCCGGGCGGCCGACCTGACGCCAGATCCGCGCGGCCGTGCCGTGCGGCTCCTCGCCGCAGCCCAGGCGCATCTCGTCGCCGGGGACGGTGCCCTTGCCGAGGCCACGCTGGACCTGGCGGCGCCCCGGCTGGCGGAAGCGGGACTGCACGTGGCGGCGCAGCGCTTGCGGGCGTCGATCGCCGTCTTCTTCTCGCGACATAAGGACGCCCCCGGCCTCCTGCTAGACACGGTCGCCGTCGTTGATCCGCCCGATGCGCTCCTTATCCGCGCGATGCTCTTCGAAGCCCTACAGGCGGCACTGGTAGCCCGCCAGCACACGGTCGGCACGACTCCCCTGGAAGTGGCCCGCGCCGCGCTGCAGGCGCCGCGGGATCAGGGCCCGGACCCGACGGCTGCCGACCTGCTGCTAGACGGCTTCGCCACCCGTATCGCCGTTGGATACCCGGAGGCGGTGCCGCTGCTCCGCGCCGCGGTCGAGATGTTCAGCACCAGCGACCAGGTCACGCCCGTCGGGATACCAGACACCATCCTCGGGCAGTTCGCAGCGGATGACCTATGGGACGACCAGGGACGCCGGGCGATGTTCCTGCGTGCTGGGGCGGTCCACCGCCGGCACGGGGCACTTGGCGCGCTGCGGGTCATCCTCGCGGGCCTGTGCACCAGCGAACTGTGGGCGGGACGGCTCGCCGAGGCCGAAGCACGGTACTTCGAGGCGGCCGAGATCTCCGCGCTGATCGGCATACCGCCGCCGGCCTCCAACCGGGGTGCTGCTGGATCTGCGAGCCTGGCAGGGGCGGGAGGCGGAGAGCCGGGCACTGGCGGCGACGACAGAGAAGTGGGGCGAAGAACGCGGAGCTCCTGTGCTAGGGTTCTTCGCCCTGATCGGGCTGACCGTATTGGAGCTGAGCCTAGGTCGCTACACCGAAGCGCTGAACTGGGGTCTGCGCATCTACGACAGCGACCCTCCGGGATTCGGCAGCCGCGTCCTGCCCGAGATCGTCGAAGCGGGTGCACGCGCTGGCGATCAGCGCGCCGCCAGCGCCGCGCTCGGCCGCCTCGCTGACCGCGCCACGGCCAGCGGCACGCCATGGGCGCTGGGCATGCTGACCCGGTCACGTGCGCTGCTGGCCCCCGATTCCGGTGCCGAGGCTTTCTACCGCGAGGCCATAGCGCATCTGACCCGAAGCTCGGTGCGCACGGAACTCGCCCGTACCCATCTGCTCTATGGCGAATGGCTGCGCCGCCAGAAGCGCCGAAGCCACGCCAGCACGCAGCTTCGCACGGCCTACCGCATGTTCGACGCCATGGGGGCCGCAGGGTTTGCGCGCCGCACCCGGGTGGAGCTGCTGGCGGCGGGCGGCCATCCCCCGGAGCCCACGGAGCTGGCGGGGCCGGACCTGACGCCACAAGAGACACAGATCGCCCGCCTGGCCGCGGCCGGCGTTACCAACGCGGAGATCGCCACCCGCCTGTTCGTGACGACGTCTACCGTCGAGTACCACCTCAGCAAGGTGTTCCGGAAACTCAGCATCACCTCCCGCCGGCAGCTCGCCGCCGCCCTCAAGCGCTGACGGCGGGTGCACTAAGCCCGGCGGGCTTGTGCTGACTGGGGTTTTCCCCTGATTCGGGGACCAGCCGCGCCGTGATCGTCTGGATGTGTCAAGCCACCGCACGGAAAGGGCACTCGCATGGCGTTCATCACCGTCAGCAAGGAAAACACCGCCGACATCAGCCTCTACTACGAGGACCTCGGCAGCGGCCCGGCGGTCGTGCTGCTAAGTGGCTGGCCACTCGACAGCCGCTCTTGGGAACCGCAGGCGCACGCGCTGCTGGCGGCCGGCTACCGGGTGATCACCTACGACCGCCGCGGCTTCGGGCAGTCCAGCCGCCCCAGCACTGGCTACGACTTCGACACCCTCGCCGCCGATCTCAGCAAGCTGCTGACCGAACTCGACCTGCGGGACGCCACCTTGATCGGCTTCTCGCTCGGCACCGGGGAAGTGGCCCGCTACATCGGGGCATACGGGACCGGCCGCCTGAAAGCTTGCGTCTTCATCGAAAGCCTCGCGCCGTCGTTCGTCAGGTCTGAGGAGAACCCCAACGGTGTCGACCAGGCGACGATCGACACGATCCGGCAGGCGATCGTCGACGACCGCCCCGCGTGGCTGACCGGGCTGCTCGGGGACTTCCTCAACCTCGACGACTACCTCGGCAAACGGGTCAGCGAGGAGACCGTGCGCAACAGCTGGAACGCCGGTGCCGGCGCGTCGCCGTGGGCGACGTGGGCCTGCGTGCTGACATGGCTGGACGACTTCCATGAGGACATCAAGCGGATCGACATCCCGGCGCTGATCCTGCACGGGACGGCCGACCGGATCCTGTCCCTCGAGGGTCAGGGCCGCCGGATGCACGCCGCCCTGCCGGCCGCACACTACGTCGAGATCGAGGGCGGCCCGCACGTCATGTGCGTCAGCCATGCCAAGGAGGTCAACCGCGAGCTCCTGACATTCCTCGGCAGCGTCGCTCCCACCAGCGCATCGGCCTAATCATGGCGCCGACACCTAAGGCCGGACCACCGCTGGCTGACGCACTTACCAGCAAGCTCAAGCGCACCGAACTCCAGCACAGGCCATCCTCGATACCCGGGCGGGAGATCGTCCAGGTGCTCACCGAGATCCCATGCGGGGTGGAGTCAGGCTGGCACATCCACCCCGGTGAGGAGGTCGGGTACATCCTCACCGGGACGGTCCACATGATGATCCAGGACCAGCCCACCCTCATCCTGCCGGCCGGCGACCCCTTCCTGATACCGCCCCGCACCCCCCACAACGCCCTGGATGTCGGACCGGAAACCGGCCAGATGCTCTCCACCTACATCGTCGAAGTGGGGCAGCCACTGGCGGAGTTCGTCGATGGCCCGGCCGCCTCGTGACCGGGACCCTGCCGCGGCTCGAGCCCCTGCGCTACGCCCGTACAGACACCCTCGAGATCGCGTATTACGAGGCTGGCCCCAGCGACGGGGACGTCACCCTGCTGCTGCACGGGTTCCCCTACGACATCCACAGCTACACCGAGGTGATCCCGCTGCTGGCGGAGGCGGGCCGCCGGGTTATCGTCCCCTACCTGCGCGGGCACGGGCCGACCCGGTTCCTCGACCCTGCCGCCCCTCGATCGGGGCAGCAGGCCGCCATCGGCACGGACGTGGTCGACCTGATGGACGCGCTGGGCATCCCGCGCGCCACCTTGGCCGGGTACGACTGGGGCGGCCGCGCGGCCTGCGTCGCGGCCGCGCTGTGGCCAGAGCGCTGCGCTGGCCTCGTTTCCGTCGGCAGTTACCTCATCCAGGACATCGCCACCGCCATGACCCCGGTGCGGCCCGACCTGGAGGCCGGGTTCTGGTACTTCTACTACTTTCTCACCGAGCGCGGGCGCGCTGGCCTGGCTGCGAACCGGCGCGAGATCGCCCGGGTGATCTGGGCGCGCAATTCGCCGGCCTGGCATTTCAATGACGCCATCCTGGAACGCGCCGCGGTGGCCTTCGGCAATCCCGACTACGTCGAGGTGGTACTGCACTCCTACCGGCACCGACTCGGGGCCGCACCCAGTTGCCCTCCCTACGACCAGGCCGAGAAACTGCTGGCCGCGCAGCCGCCCATTACCGTCCCAGCGGTCACCCTGGACGGCCTGGCCGACGGCAATTTCCCGGCCACGGACGGCAGCCGGTCCGCGCGTCACTTCACCAGCGTCCGCGTGCACCACCAGGTGCCCAGCGCCGGGCACAACCTGCCCCAGGAAGCACCGGGCGCCTTCGCCCGGGCGGTCCTGGAGCTGCAGGCCCGGCCGTGACCGCTGGCGCACCGCACCCAACGAAAGGAACCAGGACATGAGCACGATCATCACCAAGGACGGCACCGAGATCTACTACAAGGACTGGGGCAGCGGGCCGGTCGTGACGTTCTCGCACGGCTGGCCGCTAAGCGCCGACGCGTGGGACGGCCAGATGCACTTCCTCGCCCAGAACGGCTTCCGCGTGGTCGGGCACGACCGGCGCGGCCACGGCCGTTCCAGCCAGACCTCAACGGGAAACGACATGGACGGCTATGCCGACGACCTCGCGGCCGTGATCGAGGCGCTGGACCTAAGGGATGCCACCCTGGTGGGCCATTCCACCGGCGGCGGGGAGGTGGCCCGTTATATCGGCCGGCACGGGACGGGACGGGTCGCCAAAGCGGCCCTGGTCTCGGCGGTGCCACCGATCATGCTGAAGTCAGCGGCCAACCCCGACGGGCTGCCGATAGAGGTGTTCGACGACCTGCGCGCGGGTCTGGTCAAGGACCGCTCGCAGTTCTACAAGGATCTGGCCAAGCCGTTCTATGGTGCCAACCGGCCAGGCTCCCAGGTATCGCAGGGAGTGCTGGAGCAGTTCTGGCTCTGGAGCATGCAGTCCGGCCTGCGGAACGCTTACGCGAGCATCAAGGCCTTCTCCGAGACGGACTTCACCGAGGACCTGAGAAAGTTCGATGTGCCCACCCTGGTCCTGCACGGTGAGGACGACCAGATCGTCCCAGTCAAGGACGCGGCGGTCAAGTCGGCGCAGCTCATCAAGGGCGCGCAGGAAATCTACTACCCCGGCGCGCCGCACGGCCTGATGGACACCCATGCGGACAGGTTCAACTCCGACCTGCTGGCGTTCCTGCGGAGCTAGGGAAAGAGGGGGGACCGTGGCATCGCGCCGCGGTTCCCCGGGTGGCCGCTGCGGCTGGGCGTCATCGGTCCAGGACCGTGTGCAGCTGCTGGCGCGAGGTAATCCCCAGCTTCCTGAAGACTTTCGTCAGGTGATAACCGACCGTGTGCGAGCTGATGAACAGCTCTGCGGCAATCATCTGGTTGGTCGCGCCCTCGGCGGCCAGCCGGGCGATCTGGGCCTCCTGCGCGGTCAGCGCGTCCGTCTTGTCCGGCGTGTGTTGGTGCACCCGCATGCCGGTGGCCGCCAGCTCGACCCCCGCACGGTGGGCGAAGGACGGCGCGCCCATGCTGGTGAATAGCTCATAGGCGTGCTGCAGCTGGTTTCGTGCGTCCAGACGTCTCTTCTGCCGCCGGAGCCACTCGCCGTACAGCAGGTGGGCGCGGGCCAAGTCGGTGATCACGGTGGTCTTCCCGAGGTGGCTGATGGACTGCTGGTACAGCGGCTCAGGATCAACGGGTTCCAGCAGGGCCTGGGATCTCGTCATCAGGCCCAGAGCCCAGGACGTCCCGCTCGCGGTCGCCCGCTGCACCAGCTCGGCGAGAGCTGCCACTGCGGCATCACGATGATCGCTGCGGACCCCGGCCTCCACGAGGTTGGGCAGGGCTTCGTTGTCAAAGTGGACCCGGTCGTCGGCCCGCATGCGACTGGCCACCTGAAACGCCTCCAGGTAACGGCCCCGGCTCAGGTGCAGGACCATCAGCGCCCGGTATCCGGGCCGCTTGATGTCCGCTGCGCGCAGGTACTCTGCCGCCGCGGTGCCGCTGTCGGCCGCGAGCTGGGCCGCGCTGTCGAGCCCGCGCCAGGCCAGGAGCTCGGCGTTCGAGTTGACGGCCATCTTCTCCGGGCTGAACCCGATGGCCAGGGCCAGCTGGCGGCTGTCTTCACCGCGAGCTTCAGCGGAACTGAGGTGACCGGTCTGCGCTTCGACGGTCGACAGGCACGTCAGCGCCTGCTGCAGATGATGCAGCGCCCCCGTCGCGCGGGCCACGCGCTCACAGCGCTGAAGCCAGTCGTGGCGGGCCTGGTCATCCCAGAGGGCATGGGTGGCATACACGCCGTCGATGAACCAAGGCGGGACGGTCGCCCCGACCGCGTCCGGCGACGCCATCGCCGTGACCGCCCGGCACAGCAGCGGTGCAGCCTTGACGTAGCCATCGGCCGCAAGCGTCGCCAGTCCCGCGAGCAGCAGATCGTCGATACCGGGATTGCTGCCCTCGTCCGCACGCAGCGCAAGGGCTGCCCGGCCGACCTCCGCCACCGTGACACCCGAAATGAAATGGCCCGTGACAATGGCCAGCTCCACGGCGTCCAGCAGGGTACGCCGGGCCAGGCCGGGATCGGCCGGGGCGAGGACCTTCGCCGCGCCCAGGAGCGCAATGGGTATCTCGCCGAATGGTCGGCCGCACAGATAGCGGACCCGCTGGCGGAGCCGCTGGGCCTGGGCGTGCACCAACGGGTCCCCGAAAGCGGGTTCACCCACGTCCAGGAGGGCCTCGGCCCGCAGCGGCGCCCCGCCGGTCACGGCCGCCCCGGCGGCAGCCAGCGTGCGCGCCGCCACACCGGCAGGATCGGGGGACAGTTCCGCCGCCCGGGCCAGGAACTCTGCCTCCGCCAGGAACCCGCCGCGCCGGCGCGCCACTTCTGCGCACCGCTCCAGTTCGGCGGCGATGTCCTCCTCTGGTGCCAGCGCCGCCCCGGCAAGGTGCCAGGCCCGCAGATCCGGGTGGCTGCTGGCATCGGTCGCGCGGGCGAGCAGTTCATGAGCCCGGCGACGGTCGGCAGGCTCGGCGCTGGCGTAAACGGCGGCGCGGATCAGCGGATGACGGAACCGCAGCTCCGGCGTCATCGTCACCAGCTGCCTGGTCTCGGCAGGCAGTGCTGCCTCAGGTCCCAGGCCTTCCAGTGCAGCGGCTCTCCAGGTAACGGCCGGGTCCGCGCCTGCGGCTGCGAGCAGCAGCAGCGCCCGGCAGTCCGCGGGAAGTTCCTGGACGCGGTCCCGGAAATGGGTCTCCAGGCGCTGACCCACCCGGACGGGCGCGTTCAGCAGCAGCCCTGATGGAATGCGGCCCTCGGCCAGTTCCCGGCCCACCTCAGTCAGTACCAGCGGGTTGCCCTCCGCCTGCTCGGCTATCTTCGCGGCCACATGCGGATCCACCCGGCCAGACGCCAGGGTGACCAGCAGCTCCATCGCCGCCGCCGGCGAGAGCCCGGATAGCTTCAGCTCCGGGATACCCTCGAGCGCTGCGAGCCGGGGTGGCTCCCGTACGCCGAAGATTATGCCGAGCCGCTCGGCGTGGACCCGCCGGGCGACGAACGCCAGCACCTCCAGGGACTCAGGGTCAAGCCACTGGGTGTCATCGATAACGCACACCAGCGGCCGATCCTGCGCAGCCTCGGCCAGCACCGTCAGCGCCGCGAGGCCAATGAAAAATGGTGTCCCTGGCTGCCCTTCCATCAGGCCCAGTGCCGTGCCGAGCGCCAGGCGCTGCGGTGCGGGCAGCCGGTCCATCCCACCGAGATAAGGGACCAGCAGCCGGTACAGCCCGGCGAAACCGAACCCAGCCTCGGACTCGACCCCCGACACCGCGGCAAAGTCGATACCCGGTGCAGTTCCGGCCAGGTACTCCAGCAGGGCCGTCTTGCCGATGCCCGGCTCACCCCGCAGGACCAGGGCCCCGCTCATGCCGCCGCCCATCGAGAGCAGCAGGCCACGCAGCACCGCCTGCTCGTCGGCGCGTCCGACCAGTCCTGGGGGCTGGCTCATAGCATCCCCCACTTCAGGATCGGGCGAAACGATCTTAAAGTCATGTGCGAGAACTCACCCTGGCTAGATTCTCGCACCCGCTATGGGCTAAGCCCTAGTGATGGGCACTAAGCGCCACTAGCAAAGCGCACTATAGAGAGGCGGGAGTGAAGCGAGGCGAACCAAGGGTGGCGGCCTGCCTCGCCACCGCCACCGCCACCGCCACTGCAACGCCACCGCAGGAAGAACTAGAGGCGCGCGGGATTCGGCCCGCCTCTGCCGAAGGTTACAGTCGCACCGTGGCAACTTCCCAGCCCACCGCCGTCCGCCCGCTCCCGCCCAATGCCGTGCGTGCCAGCGCCCCCGTCCGTCCGGCCCGGCCGGGCTCTCTCCCCGGCCGGCTCGGTGCCCTATCTTCCCGCGTCGGCAGCCTGCCCACGGCAAGCCGCGCGCTGCTCCTTCTTGCGGCGCTGGAAGGGACCGGCGACCTCGGTGTCCTCACTGCCGCCACGGGCCGTTCCGGCGTGCTGGACGGCTTCGCTCTCCTTGAGCAGTCCCTCTTGGTCTCCGTTGATGAGCACACCCGGCGGCTCGTTTTCCTTTACCCGCTAACCCAGGAAGCCATAGTGGACATATCCACCGCCGTTGAGCGGCGGCGTGCTCACCGCACCCTGGCCAGGGCACTCGCCGATCAGCCAGATCGCCAGGCCTGGCATCTGGCCGAGGCCGCCGTGGCCCCCGATGAGCAAGTGGCCGTCCTGCTTGACCGCACCGCCCAGGCGAGTCTCCGGCAAGGCGGCGCAGCGGGCGCGATACGAGCTCTGACCCGTGCCGCTGAGCTCAGCCCGCGCCGACCGGACCGAGGACGCCGTCTGGTCGAGGCCGCCTGCATCGCCGCCGAGGCCGCCGGACAGATGATCAGCGACACCCAGTTGCTCGCCGATGCCCGCCAGGCCAGGCCACGGTCCACCCGATCGCTTCAGGCCGCGATCACCATAACTCACCTGCTGCTGAACGCAGAAGGCGCTATCGATTCGGCGCAGCAGCTTCTGGTCGGCGCGATCCTGGCTTACGGAGACAATTACGACGCCGGCGACGCGACGCTGGCGGAGGCGCTGTACAGCCTGCTCATGATCTCCTGGTACGAAGCCAGGCCGCAGCTGCGGAGGCCATTCAATGATGCCATCGCCCGGATCGTTCCCGCGGCGCGCGTCGCTCTTCAGCAGGAACTCAGTCCAGCCCAGATCATCGCCTCTGTGTACGCCGACCGAATGAGTGGTTGCCGCGAGGCCTTGTGGCAGGTTATCCACCATGGATGGGAAGGTAGCGCAATCGCAGCGGCCATAAATGCGCTGGTATCGGGCTGTGCCGACGACTGGCTCACCGGGAAGTGGGACGTGGCTCCGGGCGGCACCGCTATCGCGCTAGGTCAGGGGGCGCCAGCCGCCACTGGGTCATGGCGGCGCCTCAAGATGGCCCTGGATATCTTCGAGCGTCAGGGCGCCCGGCCGTGGGCAAGGCGAGCCGATGGCGAACTCAGGGCCGCCGGCCTATCGGCGTCACCCTCGCGCAGCCCCGG
Organism: uncultured Actinomycetota bacterium; assembly: GCA_963781225.1. Lineage (GTDB taxonomy): Bacteria > Actinomycetota > Actinomycetes > Streptosporangiales > Streptosporangiaceae > Palsa-504. The sequence continues at coordinate 79,262 of CAWAFD010000005.1, read as the reverse complement.
CACCTCCAAGCTCACACATCAGGAACTCGAGATCGCCACGCTCGCGGCGTCCGGGCTGACTAACAAGCAGATCGCGGAACGGCTCTACCTATCGCACCATACAGTCAGCTCTCACCTGTACAAGCTGTTCCCAAAGCTTGGCATCACTTCCCGCTCGGCTCTGCCGGCTGTCCTCGCCTCCCAGTGTCCGCAGCCTGGCGAGGACGGTTATCCGGCCGATGCCGGGAACGGCCGCACGCCGAGGCCCGGTTCAGTGGCGACGCAGCCGTCGAGCCAGATCACCGGCTAGCCCTTGGCTAGGCCACCTGCCTTCCGGGAAGAGCCGGCAGGCTCGCCGTCATGAGGACGTCGTTCCTTTGGGACGCCGACGATGTCCGGCCAAAGACCGACGGACAACGCTTTTGTGCCGGCCCCAGAAGCGGCTAGTGGAGGCCACGGTCACCCCAAGCCTCCACATGTGCAAAGGGCCCGTGTCCGAGGCCGACACGCCCCTTACGCACATGATCAACATCGCTTAGCCCAGGACTTCATACTTGCCGTCTCTTCCCCGCTGGCTCCGGCAACGGTCAGTTCCTCTCCGGCGAATCCTGATCAGCGCGCCGACGCCGGGACAGCGGGGTGGTCGCTGGCCGCGCCCCGCGATCGGCGCACCCGTGACGCCGGCGTTACCCCGGAGTGGGGCTCGGCAGCCGAGTGCGTCAATCAGGGCCTTGGTGACGTCCGCGGTGGGAGGCGGTGCCGCCGAGGTCGCGGGTGAGAATGCCGGCTGCGGTCGTGGTCTCGATGGCCTGGTTCAGCCGGGCGGCCTGCTCTGGCAGGCCGAGGTGGTCGAGCATGAGGGCGGCGCTGCCGACCGCGCCGATGGGGTTGGCCAGACCATGGCCGGCGATGTCCGGTGCGGAGCCGTGCACCGGCTCGAACATACTCGGGAAGCGCCGCGCCGGGTTGAGGTTCGCACTGGCAGCAAGGCCCAGACTGCCGGCCAGGGCGCTGCCCAGGTCAGAGAGGATGTCGGCGTGCAGGTTGGAGGCGACCACGACGGAAAGGTCCTCGGGGCGCAGCACGAACTTGGCGGCCATCGCGTCCACGAGCACGCTCTCGGTCTCTGTCTCGGTCTCGGTCTCGGTCTCGGTCTCGGTCTCGACGTCAGGGTAGTCCCGGGCCACGCGCTTGAAGGTGTCGCGCCCGCGCCGACGTATTCGCCTTCGCTGTTCTCGCGGACGACGACCCAGTCGAGCTCGGTGTCGTCGGCCTTGCGGAGCGGGCTCCGCACACCCGGCAGGAAACGCACCGGGCGGACGTTGGCCCACTGGTCGAAGTTCTGGCAGATGGCCAGGCGCAGGCCCCACAGGCTGACGTGGTCGGGGACGCTGGGCCAGCCGACCGCGCCGAAGTAGATAGCGTCAAAGTCTTTAAGCGTCTCCAGGCCATCATCGGCCATCATCTGGCCGGTGCGCGCGTAGTACTCGCAGCCCCAGCCGAACTCCTGCCAGTCGAAGCCGAAGTCGCGCGCTGTTGGCGGCCAGCACGTCGAGCACCTCCCGCCCGGCCGCCACCACCCCCTGGCCGACGCCGTCCGCGGGAATCGCCGCGATCGTGAAGCTGCGGGGTGTGCTCATCGTGTCTCTCCATCGTCCCTGGTCTGTTGTCCTACCGCCGGTCCAACGCGAGTAGTCAGGTGGCCGTCCAAGACTGATTCGCTTCCCGCCTTATAGGCTTCGCCTATCAGCCCAGGCAGAATGGTGTCCAGGAACGCCCGGGCGGCTGCTGTGAGCGGCCCGCGTCGGGACAGCAGGCAGATGTGCAGGCCTTTCACCGATTCCACCGTGGCCCGGGCGCTCTCCAGGTCCCGCAGGACCTGGCGGGCCGGGCCGATCATGGCCCGGCCGGCCTCGGTCAGCTCGATCCGCCGGCCGACGCGGTGGAACAGTTCAGGGCCGAGATCCCGTTCGAGGTGCGGATCGCCTGTGACAGGGAAGGCTACGCCAGGTAAAGCGAGTCGGCTGCGCGATTGAAGGTGCCGTTGTCCGCCACAACCACGAAACTTCTAAGCCACTTCAGATCTATGTCGTTACCTGCGTCTATTCGTCGCTGTGCTTTCTGATCCATCGATGCATCTCCCTCGGTGTGCACGGACATTGTCAATGCTGAGCCGAATCGGCCGCCCGGGCTGCCCGCTCAATCCTCGCGCACCCTGGCTGCGGCAGGGAGATCGCTGCCTGGCCCGCTTGTTCCCGGGCGCGCACCGGTGGCGCCGGCCTGGAACCCGGCTCTAAGTTAGGGGCCATGGCAGATCGGCCGTTCCAAGTTATCTGCGAGATCCAGCCGCCGACCCGGCCGGACCTTATGCATGTCCGCCATCAGATCGGCACGCTCAGCAAGGTCGCCGATGCCTTCCTGATCCCGGACAATCACTTGGGCCGGGCCACCGTTTCCAGCGTTGCCGTGGCCCATGAGGTGGAGGCTATGGGCGGCCGCAGTATCGCCTGCCTGAATTCTCGGGACCGGAACCTGCTCGGCTTCCGGCGCGATTTGCTGACCGCAGCGTCGTATCACGTCGACCAGTTCCTGTTTGTGTACGGCGACAAGCCCAGCTCCGGTGGCCGGACCGGCGAGCTTACCGTGCGCGCGATGATGGACCAGGTGCGGACGCTGCCGACCGATCCAGCCTTCGCTGCGGTCCAGCCGTTCAGGGTCGGCACTGCAGCCGCGCTGCGCCCGTTGCCTGCCTGGAAACGCTCGGCGGACTTTCTGTTCGTGCAGGTCAGCTTCTCCCTTGAGGAGCTGCTGCGGTGGCGGGACGCCAATCCGGTCGATGTCCCCGTCTACGCCGGGGTGATCGTGCTGGCCAGCGAATCGCACGCCCAGCGGCTTGCAGCGGCAATCCCGGACATCGCGATCCCGGCCAGACTGGCACACCAGGCGCGCACGGACCGGCTGGCGGGGGTCGAGGCGGCCTGTGACCTCGTGCTGCAGATCCGGGACTCGGGCGCGTTCGCAGGCGTGCATCTCATCCCGGTGGCCCGATACCGAGAGGTCGCCGCCACACTCGAACAGCGGCTGCGCTGACAGCCCGACACCAGACGCTCTTCGACGCCACTCCGGTCTGAACTAACCTTCTCCAGGACGGCCACGAAACTCCTAAGCCACTTCAGATCTATGTCGTTACCTGCATCTATGCTTTGCTGCTCGGTGCGATCCATCTGGGTGTCTCCTCAACATCACTACTCAGGCAGCGGCATCACCCGTGAGGTACGCCGGGTGCACCGGTCTCAATTTTTGCTGATGAGGCGGTGGAAGACGGCGGCTGCCGCCCTCCCGCGCATTTGGGCGCCTTCCGGTCTGGATTGTGCCGGGGCACTGAGATCTGGGATGATCCGCGTCGCGGGTGGCCGCGGTGGATCTCGACGGCACGCTGCTGCGGCTACGGGTCCCTGGTATACGAGGACACCGACGTCATCGGCCAGCCCGACTTCGGTCATGCTAATACCGCAGCAGGCAACGTTTACCCCGGTCGAGAGAGGCTCTCTGGCAGGCCATCTGTCGTTCGTCCCGCTCCTAGACTTGCGCCATGGGCGGCGCTGCTGAGAGGGCTGAGGGATTCTTTGGTCTTTCCCCGCACCGGGTCGCAGTGGTGATGGTCGACTTCCAGAACGACTTTTGCAGTCCGGAGGTCTTCGGCGCTGGCCCGGTAACCAACATGGGTAACGCAAGGACAGCCCGGCGGGCTAGCGTATTTGCTCGCCACGCCGTCGGCCTGGGCGCCCGGGTCGTCTACACCCGGCAGGTCCTGGACATGAGCCGTCTTACCGGGCGGCAGCGGCGCTGGGAGCGGCCAGATGGCCTGTGTGCGGCCGGGACGTGGGGAGCTGAGCTGTTCATTAAGCCGGTTCCCGGATCCAGCGTCGTCACCAAGGACCGGTTCGATTGCTGGCAGAGCCAGGCGTTCACCGGGTTCCTGGACGGCAACGATATCGATGGGCTGGTCATTTGCGGGGTCGAGCTGGTCTGCTGCGTGCTGTATGCCGTGCTGGGCGCCGCCGAACGCGGCTATCACTACCTGGTTCCGCACGACCTGGTGTCTGGCCAGGATCCAGGCGAGGAGTCCGATAACAAGGCGGTGCGCGACTACCTGCGCCTCAATCGGCCAGAGCACACCGTCGAGTCCTCGGGCGAGATCCTGAACAGGTGGCGCGCGTCCGGGCAAGCTGAACGAGATAACTGCGTCGGTAACTGATCGAGCGGGGCAAACCACGTTGTCTGCTGCGGTACTAGTGCGCAAGTAAGCGGGTGCCGTTGATCGCTTCGGGGGCTCGGGTCGTCGTTCATGGTGAACAAGTGCGCGAGGCTTGCCCGGCGGAGTGCCTGGGCCCGGCGTTATCGTCCAGTCATGCCCATAGACAGTCTGGCTGGCCAGGACGGCATCACTCGTCCCCGGGTCATTGTGTCAGTTACTGCGACCGCGGATGGGCGTGTCACGATCAGCCGGATGGAGCGGTTGCTCGATGACGGCCCGAACCTGCGGTGGAAGGCCACATGGCCGCCGGATGTCGGCGAGTTGCTGACGCGCCGGGCGACCGCCATCGAGCAGCGTCATCATCCCACCGTGGTCCTGGAGGGCAGCGGTACCTTCGTAGCCGACGACGCCGGCTCACTGGATCTTCCGGACACGGGCGTGCCGGCTGACGTGCTGTGGACGGACTTCCTGCCCTACCGCAGCCCAAGGTGGTTCGCCGTGGTGGACGCTCGCGGCAGGGTGGCATGGACGCACAAGGGCGATGAGGAGACAAGCCTGCTAGTCATAGCTAGTCGCAGCACGCCCTTGCCGTACCTCGCCCGCTTGCGCCATGAGCGAATTCCCTACCTGCTTGCCGGTGCACGCCGGGTGGATCTAACGTCCGCGCTGGCGAAGCTCCGGACGCAGCTCGGCGCCAGGTGCCTTGTATCGGAGGCCGGGGGGGCCTCAACGGCGCCCTCCTACGGGCCGGTCTGGTCGATGAACTCCACATCATCACGGTCCCCGCACTGATCGGCGGGCTCGGCACGCCATCGATCATGGATGGCCCACCGCTCGAACCCGGCTCGCTCCCCGGACAGCTGCGGGCAATAGATGTCCAGGTCGGCGCTCACGGCACCATCTGGGCGCACTACGAGGTCGTAGCCAGGCGTTCAACAACTTAAGGCGGCTACGTTCGTGCGAACTGACCGCGCTGCCAGGGCTGGCAGCTGAGTCGCCCCGCAGGCCGTCATCGCGCCGATCTCAGATCCCTGCGAGCCTCATCCTCGATTCTGCTTCGGGCCGCCCGAGGACGTCGAAGCCGTCCAGGTGGAACTTCTTGGCGTTGAAAGCGAGAACCCACAGGCCCGCAGCCCAGCACAGCTGGAGTTCGGCCTTGCTGAACGCGCGTTCCCGCGCGCTTTGGTACGCCTCGAGGAAGGCTTCGCTCTGCCCGGCCGAAGCACCGCCCCCGGTACGGGCGTCCTGGAACACTGCGGCGGCCTGCCGGCGATCACGACCTCCGGCTCGTAGAGCACGCTGTCCCAGTCGTGAACCGCCAGCGGCCGACCATCGAGGAACCTGACGTTACCTCCGTGCCAGTCACCGTGCCCAATGACGCATGCAGCATCGCGGATTTCACCCAGCCGCTCGCGCACCGCTGCCCCGAGGTCATCGAGCCACGCCGTGACCGGGCAGTGCTCAGCATTCAGGTCGGCATCCCGGTCATCCGGCACCGGCCACACGCCGTTCTCCTCGTGATACCAGCAGACCCACGGGGGCGCGGGCCGCAGGCCCGGCTCCGGAGCCAGGCCCGCGCCGCATTCCACCAAGCGGGCAAGCAGGCAGGCGAACAACCGCGGAGCGTCCCGCCGCGCCGGCTGCTCGCCTTCTGGCAGCAGCGCCTCCGCGCTGGCGACCGCCGATCCCAGCCGATACGGCCCGGCGAGCGGCTCCGGGCAGCAGAACCCGGCCTCCCACATGCGGCGCTGCACCCGCATGCAGGAACCGAGCCGCGCACCGCCGCCACGAACCTTCAGCACGACCTCGCGGCCATCCACCAGCCGAAGACCGTACACCGCAGACAGATGTCCCGCGGTGAACACGCGCTCGGCGACCAGGGCACCCAGATGCTCGCGGCACCACTCGCTCAGCGCCCGGCCATCGACGTCTGCAGGCATCTCTCTCCGCTCAGCCAGAAAGCCCGTGCAGCCCGCAGCGCCATGAGTGCCTGGAGTACGGGCCGGCCCGAACCGGCCTCGCTGGCCATGCAGCCAGAGCCGCGCCACCACGACCTGCTGATCATTCTGCCGGACCGCGAGCCACCAGCGACAGTCCGGCAGCATCCGCAGTCAGAGCTTGCGGACAAGATCACCCTGAGGCGTGCCCCCTGGCCGTCAGCAACTCAAGCTCCACATCGTCATGAGACGAGCCAATGTGCCGGTAGCCGACGACGCGTGGCGACCAATCCACCGATCTGCCCAGCCGTCGCACCGGACGTGGTCTTCAGCGGCCGCACAGGCGGCCACACCCGCCCAGCCCGCGGTAGCGCCTAGTGCGCAAGTTGAGCAATCGCCGACAGCAAACCCACAGATCAGCGACCCGTGACATGATCAAGGCCAGATCGTGGCCGCAGTCAGGTGGTACACGAGGATACTGACGTCATCGAAGCCATCTGCCAGGAAATCAGCCGGAAGGCCCCCGCCCCCGCAGCCGGCCCGGCCGGGTAGCCCGGACCTGGTGGTCCGCCTTTTACGCCCTGACCGGCGACTCATACAGCTCCCGCTTCCGGCTGCAGACCGGATGAGGCCTTCTACACAACAGCCAGGAAGTACTCGAGCTGCCTTGCGTCCATCCGCCCAGCTTGCATACGCAGCACGTGCAGATCAACCGGACCCTGCTCTAGCCGTTCCCGGTCTATGCGTTGGTCGTGGCGGCGCTCTCAGCGCATCTCACACCTGATCCGCCACGTCCTTCGCCGCGACTAGGTGGGGTGACGGCGGATGAGTACTGGCGGTGTCGGTGGTGGCGCCGACGCGGATGCGGCTGATCGCGGCGCGCAGTTGCTCGCCGGCTGGCTTCCTCCGTCTTTGCCAGCAGGGCGGCGCCCAGCCGGTCGGCCAGGATGCTGGCGACGCCCTGCGGCACCAGCACCCGCCACCGCTGCAGCAGGCTCTGCAGCTGACCGGCGTCTGCGGTCGCGGTCAGCGGCGGCGCGATCTGCTCGACAATGTGCCCGGCGAGCTCGTCCGCGAGCGCGCCAATCCCTGGGTGAGACGTGTGCAACGTCGAGCATCACGGTCAGCGGAAGGCCGGCGCCTACGCCGTCCGCGACTAGCGCGAGCAGTGCAGGGCTGCGAACCAGGAAGTAGTCGTCCCCCAGCCGAGCCAGAAGCCCGGCGGCGACCGCCTGCCCGGTAGCGGCGGCGGTCAGTGCGGGTACCCGCTCGCGCAGTTCGGCCCCGGTGATCCGCAGCGGCGTCTCGTCCAGTGCGCCGGGACCGGAATCGACGCCGAGCAGCGTCGTCAGGTCCGCGCCCGCGTCCCAGGCGGCGAGCAGATCCTTGATCCCGGCCAGCGAGTATCCGCGCCGCTGAAGCCTGCCGATCAGCGCAAGCCGCTCGACATGCTGCGCGCCGTAGACGCCGATGCGCCCGCGCCGCTCAGGCGGCTGCAGCAAGCGCATGCTGTGATACTCGCGCAGGGTCCGTACCGGCAGCTGGGTCTGGTTCGCGAGTTCGTCGATCGTCAGCTCCATCGTCTGGACAGTAACACAATTGACCGTTACGGTAAATACCGTGACGGTTAATGGTGACGGAATGGCTGATGAGCTGCTGGCTGTACTGCGCTCGGTTACGGGCTCGGTTTCCCTGGCGTACGCACGCACCCCGGTCCCGCTGACCGGCGGCTTCTGGGCCGAGCTGTTCGCGTTCTCACTGGCGCAGCCGCCCGACGGCTGGCCGCACGGCCTGGTCGCGCGGTTGATGCCCGAGGCCAACACGGCTCGCAAGGAGACGCTGATTCAGGCAGCGGTCGCCGCCGCTGGGTTTCCGACTCCCATCGTCCGGGCCGCAGGCGGCCCTGACGACGGCCTTGGCCGTGCCTTCATGGTCATGGATCGCGCACCAGGCGCGCCGCTGCTGTCCGGACTGAGCCTGGCTGGCGCACTCGGCCGCGGACCCGCGCTCTTCGGCGAGATCCCCAGGCTGCTGGCATCCACCATGGCGCGGCTGCATGTGCTTGATCCTGAGCCGGTCCGCAGCCAGCTCGAGGCCGCCGGTGCCGCGATCGTGTCGATCGGTTCGAGGCTGGCGATAATGCGCGAGCTCGCGTCCGAGTTCGGGCGGCAGGACCTTGCGCAGGCAGCGCAGTGGCTGCTCGATCATCCGGCACGCCCGGCCCCAGATGTGATCTGTCATGGCGACCTGCACCCGTTCAACCTGCTGCGCGACGGCGCCCGCGTCACTTTGCTGGACTGGAGTACTGCCCTGCTGGCGCCGCGGGCATACGACGTCGCGTCCACCTCTCTGGCACTATCTGGCGCGGCGCTTGCGGTGCCGGGCTGGCTGCGGTCTCCGGTGCGCTGGATAGGCCGACGGGTAGCCCGCCGGTTCGTCCGCAGCTATCAGGCCAGCACCGGGGTCGTAATGGACCGGGCGGACCTGGCTTGGTATCAGTCCGCGGTGTGCCTGCGCGCGCTGGTCGAGGTGTCGGGCTGGATCCATTCCGGCGAGCAAGATGCCCACAGCGGCCATCCTTGGATAACGTCCGGCCCAACGCTCGCCGCCCGGCTCACGGCAACCACCGGCGTGGCCGTCAGGCCGCGCTGAATCAGCAATCCGGGCGGAAATGCGCCGCATCCGATGCTGGTGTGAACCCGGTGACGGTTGCCGCCTGGATCGCGGCTGAACCCCTCTGGTTGCGGAATTCGCGCTGGCCAGCCTGACCGCCCCTAGCCTGCGCTCTCGTCTGCATCCGTTCAGGCCAGGCACCCGATTGCCATCGCTGTAGGCTGTCCCTGCCAGAGCGAGATGGCCAGAGGCGGCGAAAGCGAGGGTCACATGGCAGACTTGCCGGTGGTGGCGGTCATAACGGCCAAGGCCGGGTCGGAGCAGCAGGTAGAGCAGGCGCTGACCGAGCTGGTAGAGCCCACGAGGTCCGAGCCGGGGTGCATCTCGTACAACCTCCTCGTATCAGGCGCTGACCCCGCTACCTTCATCACGGTGGAGACCTGGCGCTCGCAGGCCGATCTCGACGCGCATCTGCAGACCTCCCATGTCCAGCAGGCACTCGCCGCAGCCGGTGAGCACCTGGCGGAAAGTCCAGCTATCCATCCACTAAAGCCAGTCACCGGCGGCTGACCGGCCCGGAGTTCCGCTGCTGGCGGTGGGAGTGATGCAACCTCTGACTGCCCTCCTCCTGGCGAGCAGCCAGGAGGTTGCTCACCGGTGCGGCCCTGATCCGGCGGCTTACTGGCGGTCACTGCCCCCCGGGCCGAGGCCGCAGCGGTGGCAGGCTGCGGCCAGAATCCGTCACGATGCCGAACGGGCCACCTGATACACCCAGCTCAGTTGTCACGCCGCTGGATGCACGCTTGGCGCCCCGGACAGCTATCTGTGGTCGCCTCGATGAACCGGTGGTGAAGTAGTGGCCTTCGTCGAGGTCGGCGATGAGGCCGGGGTGGACCGGCTCCCAGCCGAGCAGCTGCCTGGTGTCGCGCGTTGGGCATCGGTGATGTCCATCGTGATGAACGGGAAGCCCTTGAAGTGGTCCGCGGCCTCGCGCGGCCGGGATGCTCACGGCCGGGATGCCCAGGTGGCGGCCGATGGTCTCGGCGATCTCGCGGACCGCGATGCCCTCCTCGGCCGCGGCGTACAGCTGTGCTCCGGCCGGGGCCTTGCTCCAGTGCCAGCCGGTAGAGCGCGGCGACGTCCAGGGTGTGGGCGGCGGGCCAGCGGTTGGCGCCCTCGCCGACGTAGCCGGACACGCCTGTGTCCCGGGCGATCTTGATCAGCATCGGGATGAAGCCGTGCTTGTCCTGCGAGCTGTGGGTCACCGGCGGGATCGCGACGAGGATGGTGCGCACGCCGCGTTCGGTGAACCCGGCGATCGCGCGCGCCACGGCGGAGCGGGGGTTGGCATTGATCGCCGCGTCGCGCTGCGCGTCGCCGGTGCGCGTCAGGCCGATCCCGATGAAGGTCTTGCCCGTGCCGGCCAGCGCGTCGCCGAAGGCCCGCACCACGGCCAGGTCGGTGGCCACCGCGCCGGCGAAGTCCCCGGCGAACATGGTCTCGTGGTCGAACGCGAGGTGGATGACCGCGTCCGCGCCGGCCGCGGCCTCGCGCAGCCCGTCCGGGTCGCCGAGGTCGCCGCGGCGCACCTCGGCGCCCATCGCCTTGACGGCGGCGGCCGAGGACGTCGGACCGGGCCAGGCCGGTGACCTCGTGTCCGGCCTGGATCAGTTCGGGCGACCACGGCCGAGCCGATGTGGCCGCTGGCGCCGGTGACGAAAACGCGCATGAGCAGCTCTCCCGGAATTTGTGCCCCGCTAGGCCGGCACGATGATGTGACTTGGTAACGTCACTCTAGCACGATGAAGTTACCAAGTCACATCGCCTATCCTGTCCTCATGGGCCGATGGGAACCGAACACGCGGGAACGGCTGGTGCGCGCCGCACTCGACCTGTTCGCCGAGCAGGGCTACGACGCCACCACCGTCAGCGAGATCGCCGAGCGGGCCGGCGGACTGACCAAGATGACCTTCTTCCGGCACTTCCCCGACAAGCGGGAGGTGCTGTTCGCGGGCCAGGACATCGCACAGCCGGATCCTGGCCGACGCGATCGCCGCGGCGCCCGGCACGGCCACGCCGGTCCAGGCCGTCGCCGCGGCCCTCGACGCCCTCGCCGCCACCTTCACCGACGACCGGCGCGAGTTCGCCGCCCGGCTGCTCGCGGTCATCGCCGACCATCAGTGAGCTGCGGGAACGCGCGGCGTTCAAGCACATCGGCCTGACCGAAGCCATGGCGGAGGCCCTCGAGAAGCGCGGCGTACCTGATCTGACCGCGAGCCTCGCCGCCGAGCTCGGCATCCGCGCCTTCGACCGCGCCTTCGGCCAGTGGGCCGATCCCGCCGGCCGCCAGACGCTCACCGAACTCGACGGGCCAGGCACTCGACGAACTCCGGGCTGCGACAGCCGCGCTCGGCTAGAACTTGCCGTTCGCGCCACGTGGGGCCAAACGCCCGGTCCCGTGGCTTTCTCTTGCAGCCGCGGGCCGGGATCCAGTGCCGGCTTCGGAGGTTGTGCCAGCGGGCGGAAGTTCAGGGGGCCTGGATGCCGTCATAGACGAGGTCGACGATCCGCCGGCTCGTTGTGGCCGGGTCGAGGTCCTCGGTGTTGCCTGATCCCATCCGTGCCAGAACCGGGCCGACGAGGATTTCGTTGACGAGCTCTACGTCGGTGCCGGGCCGGATCTCGCCCGCGGCGATGCCCCGCTCGATGAGGCGGTACATGACCTTCCTGCGGGGAATGACAACTTCCTGGAAGTAACGCCGGTGCAGCTCCGGGAAGGTGGTTGCCTCGGCCAGGAGAGCGCGGAGCATGCTTCCGGCCCGCTTGTCCAGGGTGCGCTCGATCAGAATCGCCAGCTGGGCGGCCAGGTTGTCCCGCGCCGTGGGGGCGTCGGGCTTCGGGAGCGGCTTGTTGATCGCGTCGAGGACGTCGAGGTACAGCTCGTCCTTGGTCTTCCAGCGCCGGTACAGGGAGTTCCGGGACACGCCCACGTGCTCGGCGATGGTGACCAAAGACAGGCCTGACAGGGTCGCGCCGGCGCTGACCAGGTCGAGGACGGCGTCGATGGCAGCGCCCTCTGTGTGGGGGTTCCTCTTACGTCCTCCCGGGCGGGTCATCGTCTCCATGACCCTCATCGTATAACGGAACAGGACTGTTGTGTTTCAGTTTCATGTGCCTTACGATACGGAACAGATCTGTTCTGTTCTGAAGGAGGACAAGGGATGTCGTACCGATTCGATGCCGCTCCCAAGGCCCTGGCTGCTGAGCGGCGAGCGCAGTTCACGGCCCTGGGCATCCCCGCGGCTATCGCCGATGGCGTGGCGAGCCGGCTGGGGAGGAGTTGTGGGACGACATGCCCGCCAGCTGGGTCCGCGAATGGTCGGCCGCCGCCGCCGCGGCCGAGGCAGGAGGCAATCTGCTGCTGGCCTCGCTCTGCTACGGCGTGGCGAAGTACCCCTGCCTGGCCAGCCAGGCCCACCAGATCGCGTACCGGGAGCAGCTGCGGACCTACCTTGCGGCCGCGCCGGGCTTCCCGCTGGCCTTCGAGCGACGGGTACTCGACGTGAAATACCACGGCGGGGCGACGCCGGTCCCCGTCCATCTTTACCGGCGTCCTGGCAGCCCGGCCGACGCACCAGTGGTCCTGATGCTGGGTGGCGTGGATACCTGGAAGATGGACATCCACCAGTCCATCCTCGCGGCCGCTGAGCGGATGGACGTGACCGTGGTCGCCGTCGACGGCCCCGGCGTCGGCGAGTCCGGGGTGGCCAGCCGGCCCGACGGTGACCTGGTCCTGGCTGGCGTCGCTGCGCAAGCCCGCTCCCTGGGCAACGGCGCGGTTGGCGCCGCCGCCTGGAGCTTCGGCGCGACCTGGGCGGTCAAGCTCGCCCTGACTGGCGCGGTGGATGCCGCAGTCGCCATCGGCGGCCCGGTCGAGATGGCCTTCGACATCGCCACGATCAGGAACTGGCCGAACGGCATGTCGGGGATCATGGGGAACTCGCTGCACAGAGATGCGCCGTTCGCCGACGCCGACGCCACCGCCGCGGGCCTGGCCGGGTTCAGGCTCAGCAACCAGGGCCTACTCGGCGGCTGGGGAGCCAGCCCCACGCCCCTGTTCGTGGCCAACGGCGCCAACGACCCGTACGTGCCGCAAACCGACACGACCATGTTCCAGGGCCGCCCGGACACCGTCGTCCGCCTCGAACCCGACGCCACCCACTGCGCCCCGGAAAAGTCGGCCGAGCTGGTCCCGGCCGCGTTCGCGTGGCTGCGCACCCAGCTCGGCTGACCCGCCGTGACAGGCCAGCTGTCCCGCGCATACCGGCTGGTTCACCGGCGCCGGCGTCGTCCACTACTCACACTGGGCCCACACCGCTGCTGGGTGTACCCGGCGTGCGGATGGAATACGCTGGCCGCCCGGATTCCGGGGTCACCAGTGCCCCAGCGCTCCAGCGGGCAGCCGGCGATATCTGGATGGCCGGTGACCTCCGGAAAAGCTGGCCCTTGGATAAGCCGCTAGGCCGGCATGTGGTGTACCGGAAGCTGGCGGCTCATTTTCGCTGGGCCTTAGCCGCGCCAGCGGGAAACCGCGACAGTCAGCAGGTAGGTCAGGCCGCCGATGGCGCCTAGCCAGTCGTACGGGCTGCCGCTGTGACCGCGGGCGATCTCGGCGAGCCAGCTTATGATCAGGACGCTGATCAGCACCAGCCCGGCGGCCGCGGTCGCCCGCAGGTCGATCTGGGCGAAGCGTTCGTCCCGGCCGTCGCCGCGCAGGCCGCGGACGGTCTCGCTGCGGCCTGCCAGCAGGACGAGCAGGCCAAACCCGGCCATGATCGCGAGCGCGATCACCCCGGCACCGGGCTGGCCGCCCGCCCAGGCCGCAGCCAGCGCCACGACCCCCATTCCGGCGCTGAACAGGGGCAGGAACCACCGGGAATGGGTCATCGCGCGGATCCTATTCTTTGTCATCGAACATGTCCTCGACTGTGACGCCGAAATAGCGGGCCAAGGCCATGGCCAGCGGGAGCGAGGGGGTGTAACGCTCGTTCTCGATCGAGTTGATCGTCTGACGCGATACGCCCATCGCCTCGGCTAGCTGTCCCTGGGCCAGCCCCCGGTCGGCCCGCAGCATCCGCACCTGGTTCCTCACCTCTGCAGATCGGCCCGCCGGGCCTGCCCGCCCCCGCGGGACAGGCAGCGGCGGTAAGCGCGGGGCCAGATCGCGACCACGACGGCCGGGATCCAGGCCACCGACAAGATCGGGCCCCAGCTGCCGGACCGCACTGCCTGCGCGATCGAGCTTCCCGTGACCACGACCGCGGCCACCGCGGCTGCCACCAGCAGCCATCGCTTCCAAGCCGTCACTGACGCCTCCTGGTGTCAAGCTAACTTGTCACAGTCAAGTTAGCTTGACAGGCTCCATGTGTCAAGTGGACTTGTCATCGGCCGGCCTGGTTACGGGCCGTCATCGGCCGATGCCGGGGTTATCGCGATTCTGCCGAGGTGCGCTCGCGCCTGCTCCGCATCGTGGGCGGGATCGGCGCTCGGTGGGTAGTGTTTGCCAATGTCTATCGAGCGGCGGGAATTCTTGCTGCTGGCTAGCGCGGCCGTAACCGGGGCCGGGCTGGCCGGGTGCTCAACCACGCGCCCGGCCGGCGAGCCGCCGCCCGCCGCCGGCCATGAATCATCCGCACCTGCACCTGCACCTACGCCCACGGCGAGCACGGGCGGTGGGGTGAGTGCGCCCCTTGGCCCGCAGGTCGTGCACGGGCCACGAAGCCGGCCCCTGGTGGCGCTCACGTTCCACGGCCAGGGACCGGCATCGATGGCCGACCCGCTGCTCGCCGAGGCCGAGCGCGCCCGAGCGCGGATCACCGTGCTCGCCGTCGGGACCTGGCTCGAGCAATACCCCCAGATCGCGGCGCGGATTCTGCGCGGTGGCCATGACTTGGGTAATCACACCATGCATCACCTGGACATCAAGGCCATGGACGCTTCGGGTGCCTACGCGGAGATCGAAGGGTGCGCGCAACAGCTGCGCGCGCTTACCGGATCGGCCGGCCGCTGGTTCCGGCCCTCGCAAACGCAGTACTCAACACCGCTGATCGAGCGGGAGGCACGCAAGGCTGGTTATCAGACGTGCGTGTCGTATGACGTGGACTCGCTCGACTACACCGATCCCGGACCAGACGCGATCGTGTCCACGGTGCTCAGATCGGCGCGACCGGGGTCGATCGTGAGCCTGCATTTCGGGCATCCCGGCACCGTGACCGCCTTGCCCGCGGTCTTGCGGGGACTGAGCAGCCGGGGCCTGCGCCCTGTCACCCTGACTGATCTCCTGGGCCCGTGACGCCGGAGCAGCTCAGAATGATGGCTATGGGGCGAGGCCGGCTGACCCGGCTGGCAGGTGTGCTGGCCGCGTGCGCGCTCGCCGTTACCGCGTGCGGCAGCAGCCCGGGCCGCCCGGCCCCGCCGTCGGCCTATCTCGGCACGGTCGTGGACACGCCCCTGCCTGCTTCGGTGGCGGATCTGCCGCTGACCGCAGACACCGGTCAGGTGACCAGCCTGGCCGCCTGGCATGGCCAGGTGGTGGTGCTTACCGACTTCCTCACCTTGTGCCAGGAGACCTGCCCGCTGACGACCGGGAACCTGCTGATGATTGACCGCGCCGTGATGGCGTCCGGGTTGGGTTCCCGGGTACGGTTCGTCGAGCTCACCGTGGACCCGGGCCGGGATACGCCGTCTCGGTTGCGCGCGTACCGGCAGCTGGTGGGAGCCCCGGCAAACTGGTCGCTGCTGACCGCCAGCCCGGCGGTCCTCCGGCAGATCTGGCGGTATTTCGGTGTGTGGTACCAGCAGGTCGCCGAGGAGGAGCCGCCGGGAACCGACTGGCTGACCGGCAAGACGCTGACCTACGACGTCGATCATCAGGACGCCCTGATCTATCTTGATGCCGGCGGACGGGAGCGCTTCGTCGTCCAGGGCAATCCCAATGGCCAGGGGGCGCCTATCGCGCCTGCCTTGCGCCGCTTCCTCAGCCCGCAAGGCCGTGCCTGCCTGAGCCATCCTGATGCAAGCACCTGGACGGCAGCCCAGGCGATCAGCCCTATCGCCTGGTTGACCGGGCAGACGATCCGGCTGCCCGCCGGCTGAGCGGCCAGCCAACCGCGCTTCCAGGTCAGGCGGAGCTGACGGGCAGCTGCAGGACGACCGGGCCGGCGTGCGCGAAATACAGGGTGACCGCCACATTCGCGCCGAACGACCAGGCGGTATCTGGCCGCACGGTCAAGGTAGCGTCGGCGGGCGGAGCCAGGCCACCGAAGTGCCCCGGGACTAGCAGGGGGCCGTAGTGAAGCCAGTGATTCACGACCCCCGGCGGGGGAGGTTCGCTGCCGCAGCTGGTCAGGTCTGAGATCTCCCCGACGTTGACCTGCGCGTGGTAGACCGCCACCGCGCTGCCCGCGGCGACTGCCGCGTCCAGCTGGTCAGAAGGCTGCCCGCTGGTGCTGACCTGTATGAAGGTGGTCATCGTGCCCGCAGGTCCGGGACGCAGCGCGGTAGCGCTGACCATGAGAGGACCCAGCCGTGCGATCACGCCACCGGCCCCCTGAGCAGGCGATGCTCCCGCCAGCCCGGCTAGCAGCAGGAGTGCTCCGACGAGCAGCAGTCCGGCCCGGCGGGCAGCGCGGATTGCGTGGCCTGGGCGGAGCGCGTTCACCGGGTGATTCCTGTGTGGCCCAGTGAGTAGCGCCCCGGCTGTGGCCATACGCACAGACCGTGCGGCTGCGAGCCCACCGGGATCTTGGCCAGCAGGTGACCGTTGGCGGTAGAGATGGCGTAGACGACGTTGTCGTAGCGCCCGGACACCCAGAACACCTTCCCGTCGGGGGACAGGTTGCCCATGTCCGGGCTGCCCCCGCCGGGAATCCGCCAGACGGCGGCGATCTTCCTGGTCTGGAAGCTGATCAGGGAAATCGTCCCGTTGCCCCGGTTAGTCACGTACAGGTAGCGGGCGTCGCGGCTTGGGTACAGGCCATGCGCGTCCGGACCGGTGGGGATGAATCCGGTCACTTTGAAGGTCGCCGCGTCGATAAGCCACACGCCGCCGTGGTTCTTGTCGGCCACATAGAAGATGCGCCCGGCCGGGTCCAGCTTGATGTCCTGCGGCGCGGAGCCCGGCAGCTCCAGGTAACCGGCCACGGCCAGCGTATGCAGGTCGATGCGAACCAGACGGCCGCTGAATTCGCACGTGGCGATCATGTAGGCGCCGGTGGCCGCGAAGTCGATGTGGTCTACACCTGCGCAGTCGACGTGGATCCGGTGCTCGAGGACGAAGGTGTGCGGGTCGCGGAGGTCCAGGTTCTGCCGTGACTCGGCCACCACGATGGCGTAACGCCCGTTGGGGGTGAAATACATGTTGTACGGATCGTCCACAGCGATGTTCCGGCCGGCCGGCTGGCCGGTTTCAGGATTGATCGGAGTGAGGCTGTTGGCCAGGTCGTTGGTCACGTAGAGCATGCGCATGTCGTAGCCGGGCACGACGTGCTGCGGATTGCGCCCGGTCTGATAGGTGCCGATCACCCGGCGGGTGGCGGGGTCGATGACGGTGACCGTGGATCCGCCGCTGTTCGGCACGTAGATGCGGTAGGGCACCCCGCGTACCGCGGGGCTGAGCATGTTCGCCCCGGCGTCGGCGTAGATGTTGGCCGGATTGGGCACCGCGGGCATCCCCGCCAGCGGCGTCGACAGGTCGGCAATCGGGCCTGCGACCTGCCATGTCGCGGGCGGAGACGATGCCGGACGGACCAGCGAGGCCTGCGCTGTGGCCCGGGCGGACGGCCGGGCCGGCACCGGAAGGCCGTGGCCTGAGGCCGGCCGGGCCGGCACCGGAAGGCCGTGGCCTGAGGCCGGCCGGAAGACCACCGTGAGAATCACGGCCAGGCCAGCAGCGGTCAGCAATGCCCCACCGAGCCAGGCCAGGCGCCGGGCTCGCCCGCCTGCCAGCCAGCCCATCTTGTTCATGCCAATCCTTCCACGCAGATGAACAAGGTCAGGCCGATCCCCGGCCAGCTCGGCCTGGGAAGGCGCGGCGGCCGGGCAACCGGGATGTCTGCAACTGTCTCGCCGAGCGGATCCTAGCCATGGTCGCCGCAATCTGGCACAACCGGGCTACCGCCGGATCACGATCGCTGATCGCCTATGACAACTGAACCTATAAGGAATCACTCGTCTAGGTGGCGGGGAACGGTCCTGCGAATGCTTGTCCTCTAGCGTAGGACTGTCCCTCCGAGGAGGCAGCTCGCGGGTCGGCCTCGCTGCCGGGTCCCAGAGGGGGTCCCGGCGGCCCGATGCCCCCATGGCCGCACCACCCCGCCCGATTGATCACGTGCACTTCGTTATCAGTGAGCGACGGGCAAACAGCATGAATGGCCTCGCCATGGGCAGCTAAGGCGCTATGTCAGCCGCTTCCAGGCGCACGCTGCTGCCGCTCACCGTCGTAACCGCGGCGGCGTTCGCCTTCACGCTCATGCTTGTCCTGGTCCGACTGCAGTGGGCGCCCCTGGAGTCCGTCGATCACGGCGCGGCGGCCCGGCTGAACAGCCTCGTAGCCGGCCACGCCGCGGCTGTCAGCATCATCAAGGCGGTCACCTGGCTGGGCAGCAGCGGCGTGCTGTGGACGGTGATCGGGATAGCGGTGGTGGTGCTGGCCATCAGGCGCCGATGGCGGCTGGCGGTCTACCTCCTGGTCGCTGGCGCTGGCGAGCTGGCGCTTGACCCGGTCCTCAAGGCGATGGTCGGCAGGCTGCGCCCGGTGGTTGCCCATCCCATCGCTTACGGCAACGGCGACAGCTTCCCCAGCGGGCATGCGCTCGGCTCGATCGTCTGCTATGGCGCCCTGTTCCTGGTTTTCCTGCCCGCGGCCCGCGGCGTGTGGCGCCGCGTGTTCGTCGCGGTGATCGTCACTTTGATCGTCGCGATCGGCGCCAGCCGGCTTCTGCTCGGCGTGCATTACCTCTCAGACGTGCTCGGCGCCTGGGCGCTCGGCGTGACCTGGCTGGGCGTTACCGCCTTCGCCTTCGAACTATCCCGCCAGGCCGCCGGGGCACCGGTGACCGATCCGGTGACCGAGGGTCTCGAGCCAGAGGCCAGCACCGATCTCCAGCCAGCAGAACGGGAGACAACTATGGATCATGACCGCGCTCGGAAGTACGGCCGTATCGCTGCCGGAGTCGTGGTGATCTGGGTGCTCATCGTCGGTGCCCTCATCGGCATCGGCAAGCTCATCATGATCACCCACAACGCGAACGGCAACCTGCTAGGGGACAGCACGATCCCGCATTGGTTCGCCGCGCATCGCTCGCCGGCGCTGAACCACTGGAGCCAGCTGGCCAGCAACCTGGGGGCCACCCAGGACATCCTCATCGTGGGTGTTGTCACCTGTGTCGTGTTCCTCGCCGTCACCCGCCGCTGGCGCCCGGTGATCTTCCTTGCCGTGGTCATGTTCGGCGAACTGGCGGCGTTCCTGACGATCGCCGCGATGGTCAAGCGCCCGCGTCCAGACGTGTCCCATCTCGACTCGAACCTGCCCACATCGGCGTTCCCGTCCGGTCACATGGCCGCGACCACCTGCCTGTACGCCGGCATCGCCATCATGGTCATCGGCTACGCCCGCGGCTGGTGGCGCTTTCTTTTCCTGATCCCCGCGGTGGTCATGCCGGTCATGATCGCGGTGGCCCGCATGTACCGCGGCGAGCATCATCCCACCGACATCCTCGGTAGCCTGCTGTTCGCCGCGCTCTGGCTGACCGGTACCACGTTGCTCATCAAGCCAGCCGGGGATGCTCTCCACCAGGGTGGCCGTCTGCCTCTGCGACCGCTCCAGCGGAGGGCAGCCGGGCAGAGCCGGGAGGCTGAGCCCGCGGGCCATTGAGATGAGACCCCGACGACAGCCATCCCGGGCAATGATCGGCATAGACCTATGACGGCTATGGCGGTGAGCCGTGCTGCCATCGTGGTAAACCCGGCGAAGCTGGATGACAACGAGGCCTTCAGGAAATCTGTCCGCCGAGCCATGGACGATCATGGCTGGGGCGAGCCGCTCTGGCTGGAGACGACGCCTGAGGATCCCGGCCGGGGACAGGCTGAGTCGGCCGTGTCCGCTGGGGCCGGCCTCGTGCTCGCCTGCGGCGGTGATGGGACAGTCACCGCCTGCGCGGAGGGTGTTATCGGCACCGGGGTTCCGCTGGCGATCATCCCGATGGGGACCGGCAACCTGCTGGCGCGTAATCTCGGCCTGCCGATGGACCTGGACGGCGCGCTTGCGGTCGCGCTCGGCGGTGTGCAGCACCCGATTGACGTGGGCCGGGTGAACGGGATGCTGTTCATCGTGATGGCGGGACTGGGCTTGGATGCCCGCATGCTGAGCGGCGCCAGCGACCCGCTCAAGAGACGCATCGGCTGGTTCGCCTACGTGATCTCGGCGGCTCGTCACCTGGGCGACCGGCCTCTGCGGGTGACCGTCAGCGCCGACGGCGGCCCGAGCCGGCGGATGCGGGCCAACACGCTGATCGTCGGCAACGTGGGCTCGCTGCAAGGCGGGCTCCCGCTGCTGCCGGATGCGCGGCCTGACGACGGGATGCTGGACGCGGTCGTGCTGATCGCCGGTGGCCTGACCGGCTGGCTGACGGCGGCGGCGAACATTTTGCTGCGGCGCCCGGCTCGTGGTGGGGTCTACCGCATTCAGTTCACCGAACTGCAGGTGACGCTGGATCAGGAGCAGCTGTGGGAGCTGGACGGCGAGGTCATGGAGTCGGCCCTCCGGCTCACCGTCGTGGCCCAGCCAGGTGCCCTGCTGCTGCGGGGGCCCCGGAACCAGCCTGACGCGGTGTAGTCCCGAGACAGCCGGTAAATTTCTGCTGCGCTCACACCTTCCGCCAGCGGGCCTCGCACAGCCCGTACACACCAAAGACCGCCAGGCCGAGCGCGGCGAGTATCATCAGGATCTCCCCGAACGGCTGGTTCCGCAGCGTGAGCAGCGCCTTGTCGACGCCGCCAGACTCGGACGCTTGATGGGTGACCGCCGCGTCGATCACCAGCACACCGGCCAGCGCGAAAACAAGTCCCCGCGCGATCGTCCCGATCGTGCCGAGCACTTCGACGACGCGGCGCGTCCTGACGCTCATCTGGGCTTTTTGCAGGTACTCCATGAACTTCCGGCGTACGCCTTCGACGACCAGGGCGATGCCGCAGATGACAACGATCAGCCCGGCGATGCCGACCGCCCAGCGGCCGGCCGGGTGCTGCATAGCCGTGGCTGTCATATCTTGCTGCCGGCGGGACTGGCTGGTGCCCGTGCCGGCGATCACCTCGAACGTCAGGTAGGCCAGGCCCGCGTAGATGACCGCCCGGGCCAGCGACTTGAGCCGGGGACCAGCACCAGGCGGTGCGCCGGCGACGCCGAAGGCGGCCTCGCTCAGCCTCCACAGCGCGTAGGCCAGGAAACCGATGCCGAGCAGCCAGAGCGAGACCAGCCCGTAGGACGTGCCCGCGAGCAGTTGCAGGGCGCCCTGCTGGTCCGCCTCGCGTGAGCTCTGTCCCAGCGCGACCAGCAAGGCAACCCAGCCGATCAGTATGTAGATGACACCACGCGCGGCCAGGCCCGCCCGGGCCAGGAAATGGGCCAGCGGGCTGTCCGCAGCCCGCCTGGCCGAGCGGGTCACACTGGCTACCGATTCAGAACCCATACCTGTCTCTACCTCGGCACCATCTGGGCAAACGCTGACGGCCGCAGGCTCATCGCATCCTTGGCCGCCACGGGCCGGCCTTCGGGCGGCCGGATGGACGGCTCGACGTGAGTGCGTACCGGCCACTATCCAGCGGGGCGTACCGCCCGGTATCCGGGCTGAGGCCCGGAGCTTCCGGTGACCGGCCCGCACCGGACAGTGCCGCAATTCAGCCGAACGGGTGGCGTTCCAGCCCCGGCGAAACTGCCGGCTTGCGGCCGTGCGGTGGGGCTGATGGTCTGGGGGAATGGCTACCATCGGTAGCGGGAACTCAGGTTCCTGCAGGGCCGCCCGTTACCTTTCGCCGGGTCCAGGCGGCCCTGCTTCGATCTCGATCGGGCTAGGACCAGTAATCGGCCACGGCGTGGCCAGGAGGCGTGCGTACGATTTCCGCTCCAGCTGGGCGATCTGGTGACTCAGGCCAGACTGGGCGATCTGGCCGCGGTCGCCGCGCGGGTGAAACTGTGTTCCTCCGCTACGGTGACGGCGAACTGCAGCTGGCGAAGATCCATCGGTTTTTCCGATCGGGCTTTCTTGCCCGGCCAGGATCCGGGCGGCCCAGGGCTCGGCATCAGGCTCATCCCGGAACTCGTCCTGGACGGGCCGCCACGCCTCATCCTCGATATTTGTCTCCAGGACCGTCTCCAAGCCGCGGGCTGCCGCCGGCCGCCGGTGCTCGGCTCATCCTTGTGTGCGAACCGCTGGTGTCAGCGCCTCGCCGACCGCCTCGACCAGCAGCGTCATCTCGTAGGAGACCAGGTCCGTGTCGCACTCGAGAGCGGCGAGGACGGCCAGGCTGGAGCCGTCACTGATCACCTTGATGAGCATCAGCCCGCCGTCCATCTCCACCAGTGCCCGGGTAGGCCGCCCTGCCTCGAAGATCCGCGCGGCACCCTGCATCAGACTGGCCAGCCCGCAAGTGATGAGCGCGAGTTGTTCGGCGAAGGCAGGCGGGATGTCCTCCGACCGCGCCAGCAGTACGCCGTCCGCCGATACCACGACCGCGTGCGCGACGTCCGGGACTCGCCGTGGTGAAGTCGGTGACGAGCCAGTCCAGATCCCGGCGGTATGCGTAACTCAACGATCCGTTCCCTCTCCTGTGCGGGGCTGTCTGGCCCTCGGCCCGGCGGGCTCCGCGCTGGAAACCGCTCAGGCGGCTGCGAGCTCGTCTCGGGTGATCGCTGCGGCAGCACTGTCGTCTGCGCCTCCTGACCATCTGCCGGACGGCTGGCTGCATGCTGGCCGCCGTCCGCGGATCCGGGCAGGAGGTTCGCGCGCGGCATCGCGCACGGGCATCCCGGCGACCGTGCGGTCGCCGCGGACTGGATTGGCGATGATCTGGGCGGCCTGCCAGCCTCCAGCCCAGCTGTCCGTTACCGAGTTCCAGGCGGCCCCCGGCTGAGGGACCGCCTCGGGCAGCCCGTGTAAGCCTCGGCAGTACCGGTTGGGATGGTTGCCGACTACGGAACCAATCCGACGTCGCCGGGTTGGCCGCCTGCGCTGTCTCGCTCGTGCCAGCGCCGGTTCGCATGGCGGGGGCGAAGGCATCCGGCTGGGTCGCTGACGGCCCGGCTGTCGGCAGCGGAGCTCGATGCCGGTGGTGTGCTGGCCGGGCGCGCGCCTGGCCTGGAAGGCGGCGAGCCGTTGCGGCACCTCGCCGTACTGGCCGGTTACCCGCTCGGCGAGAGCTGTCCGGCAACCAGACCAGGGCGGTCAGCCCTTCCGGGTTCCCGGCGCGCAACCGGACTCGCACCCCGTGACGTTCGGCCAGGCGCGCCACCGCGAACAGCCCCATGTGCCGGGATACCGATTCGTCGATCGCGGGCGGATCGTCCAGCCGTCCGGTTCATCTCCGCCAGCCGGGCCTCGGATATCCCGACGCCGCTGTCGCTGACCTGGATCAGCACGCCCCCGCTGGCCAGTTCCTGGACCGACACCAGCACCTGGGTGTCGCTGGCGGAGAACACCGTGGCGTTCTCGATGAGCTCGGCGAGCAGGTGCGCGATGTCGGACACCGCAGGCCCCGGGACCATGACC
Organism: uncultured Actinomycetota bacterium; assembly: GCA_963781225.1. GTDB lineage: Bacteria > Actinomycetota > Actinomycetes > Streptosporangiales > Streptosporangiaceae > Palsa-504. The sequence continues at coordinate 55,653 of CAWAFD010000005.1, read as the reverse complement.
CCGGGCTGGATTTTCAGCGCCACCCTGTTGTACTGCTCGATCTCCGATATCGCGGCTCGGGCCACGTCGGTGAGCGGAACCGGTTCGCTCCATTTTCGCGCACCCTCGTGCCCGGCCAGCAGGAGAAGGTTCTCGGAGTTCCGGCGCATCCGGGTGACCAGTGGTCCATCGTGAACAGGTTGGCCAGCCGGCCGGGATCCTCCTCGTTCTGCTCCAGGGAGTCGATCATCCGCACCAGCCGCTCGATCAGCGACTGGCTTCGCCGGGACAAGCTGACGAACATCGCGTTGAAGCTTCTGCGCAGCAGCGCCTCGTTCCCGGCCAGCCGCACCGCCTCCGCGTGCACCTGGTCGAACGCGCGGGCGACCTGGCCGATCTCATCCGCGGACGTCACGTCGATCGGCGCCACGTCCAGGCTCGTAGCAGAGTCCGGGGTCTCGCCGAGTTGCCGGACCCGCTCCGGCAGTTGCACCGTCGGCGATGTCAAGCGCGCCTTCCCGCAGCCTGCGCAGCGGCAGGACCAGAGACCTGGCGACGGCAAATGTCGCGATGAGCACGAGGATCAAGATCGCCGCCGTCAGGATTCCGGTGAACAGCGCGGCCCGCTCCGCGCCCCGCTGCAGGACCTGGGCCCGCGCGACGAGGTCTCTGGCCACCCCCAGCTCGACCGTCTGCATCCGGTTGATCGTGTCGGACATCGCCGATACCACTGGCCAGGCGCGTTCTTCGGGCTGATGTTCAAGGCAGCGCGGCGGCATTACCGATATCCAGACTGCTGGTGCTGATGACGTACTGCTCGATGTTCACTGCCTGCCTGACCATCGGCCCGGCTACGACGCGGGTGAAAGAGCCTCGTTCAGCAGGCGTGGCGGTCGCGTCGAACGCCGTCGCGTCAGCGCCCTGCCCCGCCACCGCGATGGTCAGCGCCTGCTGCTCGGCGTTGGCGAACTGACCTCTTCCGTAAACGCGTTGATACAAGATCGCGCGCTGCTGGGCGACCTGGTCCTTCTCCTGGGACAGCGAGTTGAGCGTCTGGACGTCGTTGGTGAGGTCAGGATCGTTGGTGCCCTGGGCGATCTGGCTGTTCAGGGCCATCATGGCGTTGATGGGGACCGCGTAGTCAGTGATCACCGCCAGCGCGGACGTGTCGTTCTGGGCCGCGTCACGCAGCTGTCCGAGGTTGGTGATCGCGGAGCGCACGGCGGTCGCCTTCGCCCTGATATCCGCCGGGAAGGAACCGCCGACGTCGGCGGTCAGCGGCCTGCACCTTGGCGGCCGCCGCGTCAGTCGCGTCGTACCAGCGCCGGAGGGCCTTGGCATTGCCGACGTTCCCGCATGTCTCGTCGCGTTCGTCCTCCAGAGCCTGCATCAAGCTGGTGATCTGCTGTCCGAGGCTGGCGAGCTGCGACACGCGGCTGAACTGGGCCGCGCTGTCAGCTGCGGCGCCTACCCGCAGGCCGCCGAAGACCAGGCCCATGACGAGCGTCAGCATGATCACGGCGAACAGCCGCCACGACACCGGCCAGTCCTGCAAGGTGAAAGCCCGCAAACGCGCAGGGCTGGACCGCCGTCGATGTCTTCGCGCGCTCCATCCGTCTCGCCGACGCGAATCTTTGCTTTGGCACCCCCGTGGTTGCCCATAGTTCACGTCCTCGCGGCTATCCGCTTTTTCGCGTCTTTTTGACCATGAGAAGCACGCATGCAGCCAAGAACCACCGAACGACCAGCAGCCTCTAGCGCGGTCGCCATGGGTTGCCGTGACTGTAAAGCTCTTATGTCCGGAAAATCGGGAATATAGCTGATCTAGCTTGCGATCTTAACTGGAACAGCCCATGGGGCGGCGGCCTTGCGCAAGATCCGCTGAAAGCGTTTACAGACCCGTCCTTCTGGCCGAGGCGAATGTCGCTGACCAGGGCACACACGCGGTTGGGGGTGTCCGGGCCGTCGGCAGCCTGGTACCTTCTGGTGTCGCGTCGTCGTAGGTAGCTCACCTTTCGAGACCTAGCGTCTTCCTGAATGAGTCACCGACCTGCAGACTGGCAACCGGGGCTCGCGTTGAACTGGATGGTCGGCAAGCGATCTCGCATAGCCCGGCGGCCGGGACGACATCTGGCTCTGCCGAGATGCAGATGCGAGGAAAAACCGGGGTTTTGAAACATGGCCGCCTGGCGCTGCGGGCTCACTGGCGCAGGTAGGTCAGGACGGCCAGGACCCTGCGGTGGTCTTCGGCTGCGGGCAGCAGGCCCAGCTTGGCGAACAGGTTTCCGACGTGGGTCTCCACGGTCTTGGGTGACATGTACAGCTGCCTCGCGATCGCATGGTTGGACCGGCCCTCAGCCATCAGGGCCAGTACGGCCAGCTCGCGTTCGGTGAGGGTTTCCAGCGGGCTTTCCCGCCGAGGCCGCGCCACCAGCCGTGAGACGACCTGCGGATCGATCACCGACTCGCCTGCCGCCACCCGCCGGATCGCGTCGGTGAACTGGGCGATGTCGGCGACCCGCTCCTTGAGCACGTAGCCGATCCCGCGCGGGTCGCCGGCCAGCAGCTCGAACAGGTGCTCGGTCTCGACGTGCTGGGATAGCACGATCACGGCGGTGCCGGGCCACTTGCGGCGGATCTCCAGCGCGGCTTGCAGGCCCTCGGTGGTCTGGGTGGGCGGCATCCGGATGTCCGCAAGCACCACGTCCGGGCGTGCTGCGGCCACCAGCGACAGCAGCTGCTCGGCGTCCCCGGCGGTGCCCGCCACGTCCAGGCCGGCGTCGGTCAGCACTCGGCGCAGCCCTTCGCGCAGCAGCACCGTGTCCTCGGCGATGACCACACGCAGCTCCGCCTGGTCCTTTAGCCCGGGAGTCACGGACATGGAAGGTCCGCCTCGAGCCGGGTCCCGCAGCCTGGCGGGCTGTCCACCCGGAGCACGCCGCCCACCGACGCCACCCGGTCGGCCAGGCCCCGCAGCCCCGATCCCCCCTCGGGCCGGGCGCCACCGGCCCCGTCGTCGCTGACCTCCACCACTAGCCGTCCGGGCTGCTGGCAGACCGTCACCTCGGCGCTGCCGGCCCTGGCGTGCTTGGCCACGTTGGCCAGCGCCTCGGAGACGACGAAGTACGCGGTGGCCTCGATAGCGGCCGGGAACCGCCCCTCCGGCACCGCGATGATCGTGGTGGCCACCGGTGAGCGCTCGACCAGCGCCTGGATCGCTCCAGCCAGCCCGGTCTCGGTCAGCACGGCGGGATGGATCCCGCGGGCCAGCTCGCGCAGCTCGGTCAGCGCCTCCCGGGCTTCCTTGCTGGCCGACTCGATCAGCGACCCCAGTTCCGGGTCCGCCGCCCGCGCGGTCGCGGGCCATTCCCAGGGCCAGGCTCAGCGTCACCAGCCGCTGCTGCGCGCCGTCGTGCAGGTCGCGCTCCAGCCGGCGCCGTTCGGCGTCCCCGGCCTCGACGATCCGCGCCCTGGAGGCACGGACCTGTTCGAGCCGGGCCTGCACCTCCGCCTGCAGCCGGGAGTGCTCCAGGGCCATGCTCGCCGCGGCCGCCGTCAGCCGGACGAGGTGCGGCTCGAGCTCCAGGCCCTGGTCGTAGACCAGAGCGGCCTCATCCGATCCCACCACCCGCGCCACGGCGCGCCCCGGATCGGGACGGTCCACCTCGACGGGCCTGCCCGCGGTGTCCAGGTAGCCGGACCCATCCGGCCGCCGGAACGCGAGCTGCAGCGTGGAGTCGCCCAGCGCCCGGGCCAGCGCCTCCCGGAGCCGGCCCGGTGAGGCTCCCGGTCCCAGGTCCACGATCGCGGTGCCGAGCGCGCCGCCCGCCGTCCGGGCCCGCACCGCGGCGATCACGAACAGAACCGGGCCGGCCAGCATCACCAGCGGCGCCAGCCCGAAGCTGACCAGGCTTGAAAGGGGCAGGCCGAGGGCACCCCCGGTCAGGATCTGCTCCGCCCCAACCGCGAAGGCGAGCCATACCAGGGGGACCATGGCCCGCCGGGACCAGCCGCGGGCCGATCTCCAGTGCCGGATGATCAGGGTCAGCACGATGCCGGTGAGCACCAGCCCCACGAACCCGCTTATCGTGTCGATCGTATTCAAGGCCGGCTGGGAACCGTCGCCGGCGAGCAGCACGTTGGCCGGGCAACTGGCGTTGCAGCCGCTGAAGGCGGGATTCCAGAACACCGCCGCGGCCAGGCTGAAGCCGACCGCCGTCACGTATTCGGCGATGACAACCCCGCACTCGAATCTCGAGCGGAGCCGCCCCGTGGGCCAGGCCAGACCCAGATGGGCCACGGCGGCGGTGTAAATACCCTGGCCCAGGTTCCCGATCGTGAACGCGACCGGATTTGCCAGGTTGACCAGGATGTACGGCACCAGGTACAGGTAGCCGGCGAGGGTAAACAGCAGGCCCAGCCGACGGGCCGGCCACCGCACCCAGGCGGCAATGCCAGCCACCAGGAACGACAACCCGATCACCTCATAGCAGATGAGGATCGGCAGGTAGTCCGAATGCGGTGGCCAGCCCGACCAGGCCAGACTGCCCGCCGCGGCGATCGCGCCCGCGATCAGGACCGCCAGCAGCCGCCGGCTCATGCCCGATCCCGGGCCAGGAAGCGGCGTATTGCAGCGCCGGACAGCTGATCCTTGGGCAGGAACCCGGCGGCCGGGCTGGCCGCGATCCGCCCGCCGTAGTCGCTGGCCTCGCGGGTCGAGGTCAGCACCACCACCGGGGCCGGGCCGCCGGCCAGGCCGGCGGCCAGCCGCCTGGCCACCTCGAAGCCGTCGAAGTCCGGCAGCTGGATGTCCAGCAGCACCAGGCCGGGCCGGACGGCGCGGGCCGCCTCCGTCGCTTCCGCGCCGGTGGCTGCTTCGGCGACGGTGAAGCCGGCGGCCTCGAGCATGCTCCGGACGAATGTCCGGAAGCCGTCGTGGTCGTCGACGATCAAGATCGCCGGAGCTGGCTGCACGGCTCCAGTCTGGCACCGCGCCCGGCCGCCGGCATCGGGGCAGACCCTGAGCATTTTTCCTGGCTGGCCCGGACCGAAGTTCAGGGCACGACCCGATTCGGCGAGCCGCGGGAGCTCCTAGCGTCTGCCGTGCCGGGCCTCAGTCATCCCGGTCCGAACGGAAGGACGACACATGCATCGCATCGGAGGATCGTGCCGCGGAACGCTACGCTTCCGGTCGCTGGCCGCGATCGGCCTGGCCGCGATCGGCCTGGCCGCGATGGCGGCGGATGCGGCAGGGGAGGCGCCCCGGCCGTCAACGCGCCGCCTGGATCTGCACACACCGCGGCGGAACAGGCCGCCGTCATGAACTGGCTGGACAAGACCAACCAGATGTGGCAATCGAACGACTTTGCCGCCGTTGATCAGGTCACCGCCGGCCAGATGCGCACCCTTTACCTGTCCGAGCAGCGGCAGGCACGTCTGCCGGATAACGCGTCGCGCGAGCAGTTCGATCTGACCGGCCTGTCGATCACCATCCCCTGTCACACCGGCAGCCCTGCCGTTTTCGTGGCCTACGCCGACACTGCTGTCTTCGATCTCGGGTCATCCGTGCAGTCCGTGGCCATGGTGTTCGAGCGGGCCGGCGGCCTGTGGAAGCTAGCCGCTGCCGTCAACCACCCTGACGGCAGCTCAGGCTGGCCGGCGCTGTGCAGGCAAGGCACGCCCCCAGTGGAGCCGGCCATGCTCGCGCCGGCTGACTACACCTCTGACCTGGCCCGGGTACTGACCCGCGCCGAGAGCGGCACCAGGCAGACCACCCAGGCGGCATCACCCTTCGCGGTCAACGACTTCCTGGCCGGCCCGGTTCAATCCCCGTACTGTCCGCCACGCAGATCCGGCAGGACCGGCAGGGCGGAGTCACCTTCACCGGGAGCTTCACCCCGGCACCCGACCCGACGTTCGCGCTGCCGCTGGCCAACGGCCGCGGCTACTGGGTGATCGGCTCTCTCACCCAGAGCGGTACCTACACCGCTCCCTCCGGCCTGCGCGCGAAAGCCTGGCCGGACGGCAACCAGGTGGCCACGCCCAGACCCGCCGTCGTGCACCATGAGAGCGACACCTTCACCACCACCTACACGGCCACCGACCCGCTGCGGTCGGAGAACACCGCCCTGACCTTCGACGGTTTCTTCGGCTGGCCCCTCGCCGCCGTCGCGAGCTAGCCCGGCCGCCTCGACGCAAGGATGCACCACATGAATACTCCACCCGGCCCGCCCGCAGTCGCCAAGACGGAGTTCGACCTGCTGGGTGCGCTGTTCTCTCCCGCCGGGCGCGCCGACCCGCATGTGATTCTGCGCGGCTCGCCGCTGCCGGGCTGCCAGTACCCGTTCGTGCGCGACGTGCTACGCGATCCACGTTTCGCGGCGCCCGTCATCCCGCCCTCCCCGGACCCGGTATTCCAGCTGCTGGCGCGGTGGATGATCCGGCTGGACGGCGACCGGCACCGCCGCCTCCGGGATGCGTTCGGCGGCCTGTTCACCGCCCGCCGGGTCGGGCGTTACCGGGCGATCATCGCCGAGCGCGCCGCCACGCTGACCGACCAGGCGGTCTCCGCGGGCAGTATGGACCTAGTCGCCGGCTTCGCCCGGCCGCTGCCGTTTGCCGTGATCAACGACGTGCTCGGCGTCCCGCCCGGAGACCGGGACTGGCTCGGCGAGACGCTGGCCATCCTGAACCGGGGGTTCGCCAGCCAGCGCGACGCCGACCGCACCGCGCTCCAGGCCGCCAACGACGCGGCCCAGCAGCTGCTGTCCTATTTCGCCGGGCTGCTCGACCAGCGCACCGCAGCGCCAGCCGATGACCTGATGAGCGCCCTGGCAGCCCGGCGCGCAGACGGCGAGGATCGCCAGGACCTGCTCGCGAACTGCATCTTCTTCGTCCTCGCCGGGCACCAGACCACCACCACCCTGCTCACCTTGGGTACCCATCTGCTCTGTACCCATCCCGAGGTGCTGGCCGCTCTGCGGGAAGACCCGGGGCGCTGGCCCGCCGCGGTGGAGGAAATGCTGCGGCTGATCACACCGACCACCTTCACCGGGGCAGCCCCCCGGGCCGACGCCGACATCGACGGCGTCATCTGCCCGGCCGGGCAGCCGCGCCTGCTGTTCCTGGCCGCCGCCAACCGCGACCCATCCACCTTCGCTGACCCCGACCGGTTCGACATCAGCCGCGACCCCAACCCGCACCTCAGCTTCTCCGCCGGAGGCCATTTCTGCCTGGGCGCCCCTCTCGCCAGAATGCACGGCGAAGTCGCGCTGAGCACCCTGTTCAGCCGCCTGCCCGGCCTGGCTGCCCGCACCCCGCCCGACATCACCGCCAGCGTCCCCATCCGCCAGATCGACTACTTCACCATCACCTGGCAGCCTCACTGAGCAGCCCGCACCCGTACCTGCACATGCCTGCTCTTGGGGTTGTGAGCAGCCGTGCTGAGCTGCCGCGCCGTCGCCGCCATGCGCCGATCTGAGCCGCGCCCCCGGCATGACCGAAGCCGAGATCGAGGCGATCGTTGGCAAGGTCGCGGACATCGGCCGCGTTCTGCCCGATGCCAGCCCAACGCACCGCTCCTGACCAGTGAGTTTGCGATTGCCGCCCGGGCAGGTACAGGGTGACCGGGATCGTCCGGCTACCGCTGGTGCCGTGGTGGTGCATAGCGGGGCGTCCCGCGACCTGGCTGTGCTAACCGTCCTCGTCCCCTGGGACGGTTGCCCCCTCGGCGTGCTGCTCAGGCGCACCCTTGATCGCGATCGCCGCGCGGGACTCCAGAGCCGCGTCGAAAAGCTCGGCCACCGACTTCCGGATCTCCTGGCCCAGAGCCGCTCTGTCCTTACTGAGATTTTCGATGTTCCGCTGATAAAGCACGAACCTCAGGCCGTAGGGGACTCGCGAGCGTGCCCCCGCAGCGAAGTCGCCGCCCAGCCCGCCAAACAAACTGCCCGAATCGCCGCCCCCAGTGCCAGGCCCTGCCAGATGCCACCGGCGATCCGGATCTACACCCCGCTCGACCCGCGACTTGTCCGGCAGCAACATCACGTCCACAGCGCCGCCCGAGGAATCGCCCGTCTCGGAGTCATGAACCCTGATCTCCGCATCAGCCTGCGCCTTGAAGTCGGCGCCCGCCATCCGGTACGGCACCACCCAGGTGCCCGAACCGGAGGTCAGCGTCGCCGCCGCGGCGAAGTCGCCCCGCCCCGCCTCAGGGTTGTCCGCGTCGAGCCAGACCTTGACCTGGCCGCGTAGCGCCCACGCAGGAGCGAACCGGCTGGCCACGTCCAGAAGGTCATCGAGGCGTTTGCCCGCCTCCTCGAATCGGCCCTGGCGGTACAGCGCGACCGCGAGGCGCCACAGCGCCTGGGCAGACGCCGGATCCACGTCGGCCGCCGCCTGGGCGGCCCTCCGCGCATCCTCAAAATGCCCAAGCCACCACAGCGCCTCCGAGGCGAGCACGAGCGACGCGATCCGGACCGCGGGCACCGGATCCCTCAGGTGGCGATGGGCTGCCCACAGGGCCCCAAGCGGGTGATCAGGGCAACTGCGCGTATGGTCCCGCAGCGTCTCCAGAGCATCCTGCACCGATTCGCGGCCCTCATGGAGGTGTTCGGCGGGAACGAGGTTGAGCCACCGTGCTGCGGCCTGCCTGAGCGGCTCGTCCAGCTCGAAGTCGCGCGCTTTGGCGTTCGCCACGTAGCCGGGGCCGGAGTGATGGGAGGGCCGAGGTCCTGGGATAACGGAGGGTGTCACATCATCTCCCGGCATGGCACATGATCGTTTCCTTGCCTCGGGCCGCGCCCGCTAAAGAGCGGCAAGATGTCCGCCCACTGTAGTGGGCCGATGCTGCCCGCCTGATCCGTGTATGCCAAGGTCGTATCGGTGACAGGGTTTTCGGCAGAGGCGAGCGGCAACTGCCGGCGGCCGGGAATGAACAGGGCGCCGGATCGGCTCTACTATGCGGTAGCAGCTGTCTTGTGTGTTCGTGTCGTCTGCTCGCTCGCAGAGAACGATGTTGCGGGCGTCCCTTCAGGGATCCTGGGAAGTCGCGCCGAGAACCGGCCTAGACCCAGGGTCCGAAGGTCTTGCAGGCTGTCCACGTCGCCTGAGCCAGGGCAGGCGAAGCCTGCTGGAGTAAGCAGTTAGCCGTGGGCCGACCCACCTGTTGGCGTCGACCCACGTCATGTTCGTCGCGACGTGGCCGGGCTCGATGTCAGCGCCGTCGCCGCGACGTAGCGAGTGGCGGGGAAGTCATCGCCGCGCCTAGTGAGACCTCGGCCAGGCGCTGACCTAACGTGGCCGGGGGCAGAAACCAGTGGGGAGTCAGAGGCGTTTGTGGAGCAAGGTGGTTGTACATGATCGAGGATAACGGCGGGGGTGCGAGCGGCTTCGCCGACCTGACGCTGGCCCCGGAACTGTGCCACGTGCTCTCGGGCCTCGGTTATGAGGAGCCCACACCGATACAGCTTGCCGCCATCCCGCCGCTGCTTGCGTGCCGTGACCTGGTCGGGCAGGCAGCGACCGGGACGGGGAAGACGGCCGCCTTCGCGCTTCCCATTCTCCAGCGGATACTCACCGAAGGCGGGCAGGCCGAGCCGCTCGCCCTGGTGCTCGTGCCGACGCGCGAGCTCGCGGTGCAGGTCTGTGCGGCGATGCGCAGCTACGGGCACGACATGGGCGCGCGCGTTCTGGCGGTCTACGGCGGCGAGCCAATCGGCCGGCAGCTGGGGGCGCTCAAGCGTGGCGTCGACGTCGTGGTGGCGACGCCAGGGCGTGCGCTCGACCACATCAACCGGGGAACGCTGACGCTGAGCGGCCTTGAGATCGTCGTCCTCGACGAAGCGGACGAGATGCTCGACATGGGTTTCGCCGAGGAAATCGAGGCGATCCTCGGTAGCACCCCCGGGACGCGGCAGACCGCGCTGTTCTCGGCGACGATCCCGCCGCGTATCGACGGCATGGTGCGCCGCCACCTGCGCGACCCGGTGCGGGTGGAACTCGGCCGCCAGGCGTCGGCGTCAGCCGACGGATTGCTGGTGCGGCAAACTGCCTACCTCGTGCCGCGCGGGCACAAGGCCGCCGCTTTGGGTCGTGTGCTTGACCTGGAGAGGCCGACGGCCACGATCGTCTTCTGCCGTACCAGGGACGAGGTAGACCAGCTCACCGAGTCCCTGAACGGCCGTGGCTATCGCGCTGAGGCGCTGCACGGCGGCATGGATCAGAAGCAGCGCGACCGGGTTATGGCCCGGCTGCGCAGCCGGGCCATCGACCTTCTCGTGGCCACCGACGTGGCCGCACGCGGTCTCGACATCGACCAGCTCACCCACGTGGTGAACTACGACGTGCCAAGCGCGCCGGAGTCGTACGTGCATCGCATCGGGCGCGTTGGCCGGGCCTGCCGCGAAGGCACCGCCATCACCCTGGTCGAGCCGCGCGAGCACAGGATGCTCAAGACCATCGAGCGGGCGACTAAGCGGCCGATCACGATCGAGAAGCTGCCGACCGTCGCCAACCTGCAGGCCATGCGTTTGGAGCTGATGCGCACCGCGCTCCGGGAGAGCCTGCTCAAAGACGGCGACCTCGATGCCTTCCGGGCGGTTGTCGGGCCGCTCGACGCGGAGTTCGACATCTTCGAGGTGGCGCTCGCCGCGGTCAAGCTGGCCCATGAGGCGAGCGGGACACCTCGCGAGGCAGACGAGATCCCTGCGGTCGAAATGCGTCCGGCGGACGACCGCCGCAACGGCCGAAAGCCCAAAGCAGGTGACCCGTGGCCGCCCGCCGGCCGTGACCCTCGGCACGGTCGCCGCGCGACTGCGGGGACGACACGCCTGTTCGTGGGCTCCGGCCGTTCCGCCGGAGTCCGGCCGCAGGATCTTGTGGGCGCTATCACCGGCCAGTCGTACCTCTCCGGCAGGGACATCGGTGCGATCGAGATCGCCGATCGTTTCTCCCTCGTAGAGGTTCCCGAGTCAGCCGCCGACGACGTGGTCGCGGCGCTCCGGCGGACGAGCATCAGGGGCCGGAGTGCAACCGTTCGCCGGGAACGCTTCTCGGCGCGGTAGGACCAGCCTTCCCCAGCCGACGGCGCCCAGCGCCGACGCTGGGATGACGGGCGCGGTGGGTGGCGGAGCCGATCGAGATCGCGGCGCTCTGGATGACCCGGCGGGAACCTTATCCCGGCCGTCCCGGGTGCCGCCGGGATCCCCGAACAGCGTCTCGGGGATGCCCAGGGTTTAGTTGATGGTTGCCGGAACATGGTGACGCGGCCGCGGTCAGGCAGGTAGGCCCGGCGTGGACGTCACGCACCTGCGACACGCAGATTATCCGGTTCTGAAAGCCGAGATTCACGTGCGATCGATGTCAGGCCAGCAGCGATTCGTGGAGCTGATCTGAGAACGCCTCCGCTGGCAGGCGGTCCGGGCCGACCCAGATCGCGCCGAGGGCCGTCCGGACGTCGTCCCTGCCAGCTTGCGAGGCCGCGTAGTAACGACCTCGCCGGGCGCGGCCCTCGACGGTGAAAGTGGTCATCAAAGCCGCGTACGTCCGGGACACGCGCCGCATGCGGCGAAGCCGTTCAGCGCGCTGCTGACCGTACGCTCGCAGTCCCGCTACGGTCCAATCGCCGGTGCCGAGCAGCAACTCGGAAAGCTGCCGTACGTCGCGCATCGCGAGGGAAAGGCCCTGGCCGTCTACCGGGTCGTCGTATCCTCCCGCATCACCTACCAAAACGACTCCGTCAGCGCAGGGTTGCTCGCACCACGTCTGCTCGCCGCTGAGCGTGGCGCACGGCCCTGCCGCCGACGCATCGCCGAGGCCGAATGCGGCCGGGATCGACCGGAGTCCCGTGAAGGCCCGGAGGAAGCGCTGCGGCCCGGCACGCCCGGCCCACCGTGCCGCTTGCTCGTTGGCGTGGCAGGTGTACAGGCGTAGCCGGCCCGCTCCCTGCGGGAAGACGTAGAACTGAAGGTCTCCTTCGACCCCGATGCTGTACTGGTCATCTGGCCATCGCGACGCTCCCTCGATGAGCAAGCCGGTGATCACGTGGGTGGCCGGGGCCTTCTTTAGGGGGATGCCTGATTGCTTGCGCACCGTCGAGGCCCGGCCGTCAGCACCAATGATCAGGCGCGGGCGCACCTGTGTCTCGGTGCCGTTGCGGTACGCGATCGAAGGCCGGGTGCCTGCCTGGATGCGCACCTCGGTGACACCGCACACGAGCTCCGCGCCCAGGCGCACGGCCTCATCGGCAAGGGCCTGGCAGGCCTCGGGATGGGAAGCGCAAAGGGGACCGAGCACATCCGGGAAGATGGTGGAGTTATCGCGCTTTTGCATTTCGGCGGCAGACGGGGCAAACAGCTCGTCATAGGGCACGCGGTAGCGGACATCGACGGCATGCTTGCCGCGCATGACAGTCTCGAGCCCGACAGCGCGTGCTTCCAGTACACCCCACTGCGCCATGTATTCGCCGCGCACGCGGTCACGGTACGAGCGCTGCCGCTCGAGTAGCAGCACCTCCAGGCCGCCCCGGGCAAGGACAGCGGCGATTGACGCGCCCGCGATGCCTGCCCCGACCACGACGACGTCGGGTTTGCTCGTGTACATACGATCCCTCCCCAATGCCCTGGCGGCGCGGGCGCTTGATCAGACGGGCAGCGACAGGTCGCCGCGGGCGAGGGCGTGAACGGCCTCGGTCGTCACCGGCCGGCCGCTCGATGCCCAGTCGCCGCTCTTCACCTCCTCGATGACGCACCACGCCTCGGTCAGGTCCCGCGCCATGTGCTGCTTCTGCTCGGGGGTGAAGACGTTCTCGATGAGCCGGACACTGATGAGGGGCATCGGAGCCTCCGGCAGTCGGTGATAGGCAGCTCAAGTCCATCACCGGGCCGCCCGCGCGGCATCGCGCTTACCGGCCATCTTGTGATGGCCGGATCGGGCCATTGTGGCGACGCGGTCAGAGCAGTCCCACGCGCGCGGCGGCCGCGGCGGCCGCGGCGCGCGTAGGCAACCGCAGCTTGGCCAGGATGTTCGCGACATGACGGTGCACAGTGTGCGGACTGATCACGAGGCGCTCAGCAATCTGCGCGTCGGACAGACCCTGCGCCACCAGGCCAAGCACCTCCCGCTCGCGCGCACTGAGGTCAGTCAGCGCATCGGTGTCGGCCTCGCTTGCCGGCGCGGGCGGCCCCTGGATCCCGAGAAACGGTGCCACAGCGCGCAGGACAGCGTCGCCGTCACCGTGCCACGGCAGATGTGCGTTACCCGGCAGCGTCACCAGGTCGGCGTGCGGGAGCAGCGCGGCGACCTCGCGCGCGCCGCTCAGCCTCATCGCGCGGTCGTGCTCGCGGTGCACGACCAGCACCGGCACGCGAACCTTGGGCAGCTCGTCCCGCACGTCGGTCTCGTAGATCAGCGCCAGCAGGTCGGCAGCGATCCCGGCGTCGGCGGCGGTGCGCTGGGCGGCGGTGAAGGCCGCCCGGTCCTCCGCGGACCAGCCCGGGCCGAACACGTCTGCCAGCAGGCGACTGCCCAGCCCCCAGTGCGAGCGCACCAAGTCAATCATGCCGTTCCGCGCCTCCGGCGGGCCCAGTGCGTGCCCGCGGGCGTAGCTGCCATACAGCACGAGGCGATCGACGCGTTCCGGCCGCCGGGCGGCAAAGCTCACGGCGGTACAGCCCCCGCACGAGATGCCCAGCAGCGTCATGCGTGCCAGCCCGAGCTCGTCAAGCACGGCGCACAGCGTCGCATCCTCAAATGCCGGCGTGAACGTTCCGGATGGCCGCTCCCGATCAGACAGGCCGGTCCCGAGCCGGTCATACCGCACGACCGTGCGTTCGGCTGCCAGGCCTTCAACGAAACGGCGCAGCGGAACAGAATGCCAGTCCTCGACCAGATGGGACACCCACCACGCCGGCAGCACCACCGCCGGGCCGCTCCCCACCACAGCGAACGCGACCCGCAACCCACCCGGCAGCCGCGCAAAGCCGGTGGTCTGCCTCATCGGCTCACAGTAGTTCCAGGCCGGACGCCGACGCTATAGCGACAGAGGCACCAGGGACGAGATGACGGTCGGTACTCGTGGCGCAGAGGCCGGGAATCCGGACGGTCCGACGGATGATGCACGCACAGCTACACGCACAGCTACCGGAGCATGGGAGCCGATGGGGGAGCCATGAAGGACCGACGTCATACCACGCAGAGCCTGGGCGCGATCCCGGCGCCAGGCCCGCGGAGCTAGACTGCTGATCAGGATGAAAGCCCCCCGGTGACATCCCGCCGGCCAGACGCTAGTACCGCCGCCCGCCAAGGATGTGATCCATGATTGTCCCGGCGTGGATGTGGGTGGTGTCAGCGGCGGTCCTGGCCGCGGTCGTCCTCGCCGAGGTCATGCTCACCTCGCGGGCCGACCGCGGTTCGTTGACCATGCGCAGCGCCATGACCTGGGTCGGCATATACGTCTCGCTGGCGGTGGCCTTCGGGTTCGGCGTCGGCCTCCTGGCCGGCTGGGTGACAGCGGGCCAGTTCTACGCCGGCTATCTCACCGAGTACAGCCTGAGCGCCGACAACCTGTTCATCTTCTATGTGATCATGGGCTGGTTCGCGGTACCAGCGGGCCGTCAGCATCGTCTGCTCTTGCTGGGCATCGGGTTCGCGCTGGTGCTGCGGTCGGTCCTCATCGTGGCCGGAGCGGCGGCCCTGAACCAGTTCAGCTGGCTGTTCTTCCCGCTCGGCGGCATCCTGGTGTGGACAGCTGCCGGCTTGATCACCTCACGCCAGGACAGTCAGCCGGACCAGCACAGCCGGCTGCTTGCCTGGCTGCGGCGCCGCCTTTCCGCCGGCGGCGGGCATCGCCCGGAGGCCAGCTCGATGCTACTGCTGGCGGCTGCGATCGGGCTGGCCGATGTGGTGTTCGCTGTGGACTCCATCCCGGCCGTCTTCGGCATCACTACCAGCACGCTGCTCGTCGTGGCCTGTAACGTGTTCGCGCTGATGGGGCTCCGCCAGCTGTACACGCTGCTGGCACCGGTCATGGACCGGATCGCCTACCTGAACAAGGGCCTCGGGATCATCTGCGGCTTCATAGGCGTGAAACTCCTGCTGCACGCGCTGCACGAGTCCGGGGCGAGCTGGGCCCCGGAGATCCCGGTGTGGCTGTCGCTGACCCTGATTGCTGCCGTCCTGGCAGCCACCGTCCTGGCCGGGACGATCCCGAGCATGCGAGCAGGGGAGCGGGCGGTGCTCGAGCGCCGCTTCGCCTTCCTTGACGTGGACGGCAACGGCGTCTGGCAGCGCGACGACTGCCAGCTGCTGGCCCGGCGGCTGTGCGACGCCTTCGGCCACACCGCCGACTCGGCCACGGGGCAGGCGGTGGTCGCGGGCCAGCGAGCTCTGTTCGACGTGCTGCTGCCGCATATGGACGCCAATGGTGATCAGGAGATCACCAAGGACGAGTTCATGGCCGCGGTCGCGCGTCCGATCGAGGACCGCCCTGGTTTCGATGCCGCCGTGCGGAGCGTCGCGCACAGCCTCGTCCAGGTAGCTGACCAGGACGGTAACGGCGCGCTTGATCCCGGGGAGTACGGACGGCTGGCCGCCGTTTATAACGCCCGCGTCCGGGAGGCCACGCAGGCTTTCGAGCGCCTCGACCAGGACCGCAACGGGTTGCTCGACACCACGGAGCTCGCCGCGGCAATCAGCCGGTCGTTCCCGCTGCCTGTCCTGCTTACGCCATCACGTACGCCACTGCCGTCAGCAAACTGATGTACGGCCGAACGGGCAGGGATGCAGTGCCAGCTCCGTACCGCGTCTGTGAGGTAGACGACCTCGACGGTCTTCTTGCCGTTCCTCGTGACCGTGCGTCTCAGTTGCGCGACCTGGGCGGCTCCGGCGAACCCGATCCAGGCCGGCGCCAGCACGGCCTTGATGGTGCGGCGGGCGCGGCGGCCGTGGTCGGTGCTCACGGCCGAGACAGCGGGGATCGCGGTCCAGGGCAGCTTCTTGAGCTGCCTGTACAGGGTGGGCATGTTGGCCTTGACGGTCATCACGTACTCGGCGTCCCGGCTGAGGATGGCCTGCGCGGTGTCATGCTGCGTGTGCATTGCGTCGATCGTGAAGACCGCCCCGGCCAGGTCGGTGAACGCCTTCAGCAGCTCCCGCACCGCGGGGATCTCATTTGATTTCTCCTCCACGGCGACCTGGCCGAGGACAGCGCCGATCCCGTGCGCGAGGGCCGCGACCAGGTGCGGGGCCTTCCCGGTCTTGTTTCTCGCGCCGCGGACGGTCTTGCCGTCGATAGCGATGACCAGCCGGATCGTGCGAATCAACCTCGGCGACGGCGACCACACTCAGTATTAAGCGTCACACCGTCCCTGGCCTGCCGGTTGACTGTTCCGTGTCAGTTCATTTTTGTGTGCCAGCCATTTCATACCGCGTATCCAGTGCAGTCAATGCAATACGTGAAGCCGTATATCACGGGCGTATTTCGGCTTCCGCCGTCATGCTCACGACCTGCGACGTAAGGACCTGGCAAGAAATAACCGGCGCCTGGACCGCGATCCGCTGTCAATCCTTAAGAAAGGCTTACATAGAGCAGATCTCCAGGATTCGCCAGGTTTGCCAGTGGCGCAGGTTCTACGGTGGGGCACCGGGAGTGCCATGGGGGACTTTTCACACGGAGGTGTATTGAATGCTCAGCGGGCATCGGTCCAGGCGGCGCCGCCGGAACAGCCGGATGGGCCGTCTCGCGGTCCCGCTGGCTATCCCGATCGCACTTGGCGTGATCCTCGGGATCGTGCTCACGGTCACCGGGCGGAACGCCGGGAGTGCTGAGCAGCAGTCTGCCCTGAGCTCGTGCGCCTCGGCTGCGGCCGACGTCAGCTCTCCTGTCGCACCCGCCAGCGGCGCCGCCTGCGGCCAGCGCCAGCTCCGCTAGCGCGCCGGCCAGCGCGCCGGCCAGCGACCCGGCCCCCGCGACCAGCAGCAGTGCCCCCGTCGCACCCACCAGCGACCCGGCCCCTGCGGTCAGCGTCAGCTCTGCGGCGACGAGCGCGAGTGACCCAGCCCCGACGGCCAGCGGGGATGCCCCGTCGCCAGCCGTCTCCGGTGCCACGCCGTCACCGTGCCCGTCGGGGTCCGGCTCACCGGCGGCGACCGGACCTACGGTCGCGGATATCCCCCCGATCAACCCGGCGGGCCGTCCCGGTCTGGCCGGAGCGAACGCGGTGGACGCGGCCGGGGATGCGTTCAGCTTCAGCCAGACACCCGATGAGGCAGCCGACTCGACGAACTGCACCGTGTCCGTGCCGGCGCGTCCGCTGACCGCTCAGGGCCTGGCCACGCCGTGGGAGCTCGGGGACGGCTGCACCTGGGCCAACGGCGCCACCGAGGGCGTGTTTATCGACGCCACCATCCTGGCCCCGAACGGCAAGATCCAGGTCTATAACCCGCTGGTCATCGACCAGGGCACCCAGCCAGAAGCGGCACCCGCGCCGCCCACGATCGCGCGCGGCTCGCAGGTCATCCTCTCCGTCGGGTTCAACGGCAACGCCCTGGCCCTCGTGGGACCTGGCGTACGGCAAGGCAACTGCATGGACGCGCTCGGGAACTCGCTGATCAACCAGACCCCGCAGTGCAACGCGGCCAGCTTCTACCGGCTGGCCAACGCCGAGATCGCCCGCGGCCTGCTGAAGATCCCGGCCACCGGGACCGGCCAGGACGGCCAGGCATGCCAGACCACCCGTGACTTCGCCCTGATCGACCAGGACCAGAGCGACAACGCGGTCGCGCACTACCTGTACAACCCGGCCACCGACCAGACCAGCCAGGACACCGCAGCCAACCAGGCCAGCTTCCCCGGCGATACGGTCGAGAGCAACGGCAGCGACAACGGCCTGCTCGACTCCTTCGTCGATCCCGCGCTCGGCTGCAAGCCGTTCACCGCCCCCAACACCACCAACCCCAACGGGGCCAGCGCGGCCCAGGCGCTGAACGAGCTCAGTCGCCCGGCAGAACCAGAAGGGCACCGTCGCGCTGCTCCCGGTCAACGACCCGCAACTGCTGGTCGGCGGGCAGTTCAGCCTGGCCAAGACCAACATGTACCGGGTCGAGACCGACATGCCGCTCCTGCCCGCCAGCACCAACCTCACCCAGAATGCGGCCCAGTACTGCCAGAACATGGTCAACATCGCGACGCCCAGGCTGAAGCTGGACGCCGAGCTGGAACTCGGCACCCCCTCACCGGTACCGGCCCTCGGCGACAACCTGACCACCTTCCTGGCCGCCCGGCTCAGCGGCTCATTCGACAACCTGAACTGCAAGAACTACGGGCTGACCGACCCCGTCAACCTCACCCTCGACGGCAACGGCGTCGCCATCGCCGCCACCTACAACACCGCACCCCAGAAAACCGGCACAGCGGCACCAACGGCGGCGGCCGCCACGGCGGCCAGGGCGGCCACGGTGGCCGGGGCAGGCGGCCACGGTGGCCAGCGGCGGGCACAGCAACCCGCCGAACTGGCGGGCCAACTTCATGCCCGGCCGCCACGGCCACGTCTAAACAAACGGCCTGCGATAACGCAGCCTGAACCGCCGCGCCCACCAAACCCGCTCCGCCATCCCAGGCCAGGAGAGCCGGAACCCCGGCCCCCTGGCCTGAACCGTCAAGCGACGGCTGAGCAGATACCAGTGTGGCGCTGCTCCACCGTCTGCTCCAGGTGTGCCTGCCTAGCTGGACCGCGTGCCGTCCTGGGTCATGACCTGCTCGACTGGGTACACGGCGGCCCTGGCGTCGAGGCCGGCGTGGTGAATAGCCGGGCCGAGGGTCTCGCCCCGAAGGCGGCGAAGGACTGTTCGTCGGCCCAGATATCGATGACGGTGAAGCCGGTCCCTGTGCGGTAGCAGACGTGGTACGAGCGGCCCGGCTGGTTGACGATGGCTTCTCCGGCGTCGAAGACCTTGCGGTATTTCTCGATGGGCTCCCCGGGGAACTCGAACACTGCGGCGATTGCCATGGCCCCTCCCTGTCAGGCTGGTGAATGCGTTGACCTGATCGTCTGCCGGAAGGCGCCTCCGCACATGGGTAGGACGTACCCATCGTGGATTCAGCGCAGGCTGCGGGCCAGCCGCGCGAGGCCGCTGCGGTCTTCGCCGCGAGCTTGGCGAGCAGCGCGGCGACGTGCTTTTCTACCGTCCGCGGTGACAGGAACAGCAGCCCGGCGATCTCGCGGTCGGACAGGCGGTCGGCGAGCAGGACCAGCACCTCGGCCTCGCGGGCGGTGACGCCGGCGGCGATCAGTGACGCCGGCAGTCCGGTGTCAGCTGCCCGCCTGCGTGGTGCCGTGTGACCGCTCGCTTCATTCTGCCCGGAACCACGTTTCCCGGCAGTACACGGCTCTCTAACCGTCCCGGGCAACGCCACCCTTTCGTACCGGCCGGCCCGGCCGCGCTGCCTAACTGGTCACATGGCCAGGCTCACCCAGCGCGGCTGGCACCAGCCGGCCCGCGAAGGCCGCGAGCCGGACCGCATCCGTGGCTCCCGCGGGAGCGGGCTGCTCTGGCGCAAACGGGCCGTTGATGCCCCGGGGAATCGGCCAGGACCGCAAGAAGCCGTCAGTGCAGGCGACGAGTCCCTGATCCAGGCGACGTGGCTGGCCGGTCGCGGTCGCGACGTCCCAGGTATGAATCGTCAGCTCGGTGATCCGCAGCGCGACCAGCAATTCGCCCGGTCCCTCTCCCGCGGCGTCGGGAAAACCTCCTCGAGCAATCCCTCCCGGTCAAAGGCCGCGCACAGCCCGCCGAACGAGTCCAGGAAGCAAGCCAGTGGCTCGCCACCGAGCACGTCCTCATCGGGACCAGGCCCGTTGCCGCCGACTATATGGCTGATCAACGCACGTACGTCCCACTCGGTGCACGGCGTCGCATTCCCGAGCTGATCAGGCCGGACAGACGCGATGATATCGGCCGCCATGCCTCCAGCCTGGCGGTGCAGATCCCGCTGATCCACTACCACGCTGCCCCTCCACGACGGCACCTGCAATGGCCGCCAGGCGCGGCCGCCCGCGGTGACGTCACCACCGTTGGCGGCCGATGGTTCGGCGGGAACAAACCCCCCGTCCGCCGCCTGCGCTGTCCAGATGGCCCGACCAGTACGGTGGCGCCCATCGGCCGGCGGCCCAGCCCGCCGGCCATCCGATCACCGACGGCCGCGCCGAATTCGCAGCGTCCTGTCCGCAGTCAGCGGACAGACCGCGTGCCCCGGCTCTGCGCGGGGAACGTCCTTTGACAGCTGATCCTGCGACTAGGAGGACAACCCAAAGCCAATGTGCTGACGGCGAAGTTCGCCATAGGTGATTGACCCGCCAAGCCGAGAAGAGTGCTTTGCCGGGACATTAGCCCCCTTGACACCCGGCATCGGCAGGCCAGAAATATCCCGCCTCGGGATGAAACTTTTCCGGCCCGGGGACGCGACAGTTAGGACATGGACAGCTGCCCGGGCGATGAGGAGCTGCTTCTCGCCGTCGCCGAACGCGACATGGGCGCCTTCCGCACGCTCTACGAACGCCACGCCGGCTGGCTCGCGATCCGGCTCGCCCGGCGGTGCAACGACCCCGATCTCGTGGCGGACGCGATCGGTGACACCTTCGTCGCCGTCTGGCAGAAACCGCGGGGCTTCCGGGGTGACGGCGACATCGCGGCGTGGCTGTGGGGCATCGCGATCCGCCGGCTGGTGAGCCGCCTGCGGACCCGCAGCGGCGTTGGCGCCGTGTTCGAGCACGCCGGGGTCGCGCCGGCCGCGGAAGACCAGGTGCTGCTGTCGGTCGAGTACGGCGACATCGGCCAGGCGCTGGCCAGGCTGTCGCCGGAGATGCGCGCCGTCATCCAGGCCGTCGTGCTGGACGGCCTGTCCGCCAAGGAGGCGGCGCAACTGCTGCACGTACCGGTGAGCAGCGTGAAGACCAGGCTTTACCGAGCCAAGGCGCACCTGCGAGCCGTCCTAGCGGAAGGACCGTCATGACGGGCTGGCACCTCGACGAGGACATCGTGCGGCGCTACGTCGAGCGGGCCGATTCGCTGACCGAAGGGGCATCGGTCGAGCAGCACCTGCTGTCCTGCGGGCCGTGCCGGGCGCGGGTCAATGCCGCCGCCAGCGTGGTCGAACTCAGTGTGATCGACCTGGCCGCGGTGTGGGATCGCACCCGGAACGCCATAGAAGTGCCGCGGCCATCAGTGTTCGAGCGGCTGCTGCGGGGCGCCGGGCTGCCCGCGCAGGAGGCGCGGCTGGTCGCGGTGGCCAGCGCCTTCCGCGGCGTGTGGCTGACCGGCGTGGCCGCGGTCCTCGCGTTCGCCGCGCTCGCGGCGGCGATGGGACACGCCCGCGGGGTGTGGCTATTCCTTTGCGTAGCACCGGTCGTACCCTGCCTGGTGGTCGCGTCCAGCTACGACCCGCGGCTGGACCCGGCGCTCGAACCGGAACTCGTCACGCCTTATCCGGTGCTCCGGCTGATCCTGTTGCGCACGGTCGCCGTGCTCGCGCTCGCCTTGCCCGCCGTCCTGCTCTTCGGCCTGGTCGTACCCGGGGAGACAGCGTTCGCCTGGCTGCTGCCAGCCGTCGGCTTCGTCGCGCTGGTCCTCGCCGCATCGACCTGGGTCAGCCCGCTGCGCGCGGCCATCGCGGTCAGCTCGGCCTGGCTCGCGGTGGTCTGGCTGCTGGCGACGCGGTCCCGTTCGCCGGAGGCGGTGCTCCAGGGCCGGGCCCAGGCGGGATTCCTGGTGCTGGCCGCCGCTTCATTCGTGATCTTTCTCCTGCGCCGGCGCCAGCTGCGCCAGCTTCGACCGTGGAGGTAGCCGTGGTGACCGCTTCGATCAGCCTGCGTGACGTCGGGCGCACGTTCGGTGCCACCCGGGCGCTGGCCGGCGTCGACCTGGACCTGAAACCCGGCGTGACCGGGCTGCTCGGCCCCAACGGCGCCGGGAAGACCACCCTGCTGCGCCTGCTGGCCACTGCCCTGCCGCCCACCCAGGGACAGCTGAGCGTGCTCGGCCTGGATCCGGAGGTGCAGGCTGAACGCACCGGCATCCGCCGCCAGCTCGGCTACCAGCCGCAAGAGGTCGGCTTCCCGCGCGGCTTCACCGCCTTCGCCTTCGTGGACTACATAGCGCTGCTCAAGGAGTGGACCGAGCCAGCGGCGCGGCACGCGGAAGTGCGTCGCGTGCTCGGCCTGGTGGGGCTGTCCGGCCTCGGCGCGAAGCGGATCCGGGCCATGTCCGGCGGCCAGCGCCGGCGAGTCGCCCTCGCCCAGGCGCTGCTCGGCTCGCCGGCGGTGCTGATCCTGGACGAGCCGACCACCGGCGTCGACCCGGAGCAGCGGGTGATCCTGCGGACGGTGCTGGCGGAGATCGCGCGGACGTCGGTCGTGGTGCTGTCCACCCACCAGACCGAGGACGTCGCGGCCCTGTGCGAGCGCGTGGTGGTGCTGGACGGCGGCCGGGTCCGCTACGACGGCCCGGTCACCGACCTGACCGGCCAGGCGGCCGGCCGGGTATGGCTGGCCGACGAACCGGACCCGGAAGCGGCCGTCTCCTGGCGGACCGGCACCGGCCGGTACCGCAACGTCGGCGGTTGCATCCGGGACGGGGTCGAGCACATCGAACCGTCCCTGGAAGACGCGTACCTGCTGCTGCGCGGCGGGCCAGCGGAAGACCGGGCCGAGCCCGAGACTGCCGGGGAGGTGGCGTCATGACCGTGGCGCTCGCGCCGGCCCGGCCCGGATCCGACGCTGGCCGGGCCGCGTTCGTCCCGCTGGCCGTCCGGGAGACGCGCCGGTTTGCCCGCAACCCGCTCTTCCTGTTCGCCGTGGCGATCACCGTGGCCGGGCTGTGGGCCAGCCGCACCACGGTCACCGACATCGACGACGGGAACTGGGTCGCGGCGATCTTCCTCGGCGGGTTCGGCATGATGGCCGCATTCTCGCTGACCCGGTCGCTGCGGGCCAGCGAGTCCGTCGTCGGCGTCACCCCGGTCACGCTGCCGGCCCGCACCGCCGCCCTGTGTTCGGTCGCGGTCGTGCCGTTCGCCTGCGGCGGCCTGGCCCTGCTGAGGTTCGTGCAGCTCATCCCGGTCAGCAACGTGGCCTACGGGGCGTTCAGCCCGTCGGCGCGGGTCGCTGTCCTGGTCGGGCAGATCGTCATCCCATCGCTCGGCGGCCCGCTGCTCGGTGTGGCACTGGGCCGCTGGGTGCAGTTCCCGGGCGCCGCGTTCGTGCTGTTCCTGCTCCTGTACGGCTGGGTGAGCCTGGTGACGCTCCTGGCCATCTGGCGTCCGGACTCGGCGCCTGTGGCGGTGCTGCGGCTGTTCGCGCCGTTCGCCTTCTTCACCTACGTCCTGAATGCTGGCCCTGTCACAACTTGCCGCGGATCGCCGTGGTTCTTCCTCGGCTGGCAGCTCGCCCTGTGCGCGATCGCGGTCCTGGTGGCGCTCCTGCGCGGGGCCGAGGGGCCGGTGCGCGCCCGGATCATCCGTGCCCTGGCGATCGCGGGAGTGGCGGCCGCCATCCTGCTCGTGCTGGCCGGCACCGGCGGATTCACCCACGCCATCACCGCATGATGACCAGAGCGGTGCTGCTCGCCGGGGCGTGGCCGGCTGTCGCGGGCCTGTCCGGCGTGGCGGTCGTGGTGGGCGGCTGCGGGGCTGCGTTCCCGGCGGCTGCCACCGTGCTGCTCCCGGTCTGCTTCGCGCTGCTCGCCGCGGCGGCGGCGTTCACCCTCGACGAGCCTGCCAGCCTGGTCGTCGACGTGACGCCGACCGGGGCCGTCCGGCGCACCCGGATCCGCGCGGTGGCGCTGCTGGTGCCGCTCACTGCCGGTGTGCTCGTGATGCTGGCGGCGGCAATGCGTGGGCTGGCGCTGCCCTGGCCCGCGGCCGGTCTCGCGCTGGCCGGCAACGTACTGCTCGGCTTCGCCGCGGCGTGCGTGGCCAGGACCAGGACCGGGGAACCTGGCCCGGCCGTCGCCACCGCCGTCGTGCTGGTGCTGATGGCGCCCGCCCTCGTGCCGCCGGTCGCGCGCTGGGTCCGCACGTTCCCCGCGCCCGGCGCCGGCGGGCCGTCCTCGAACCCCGTGTGGTGGACCGTTCTCGCCGGATGCGCGGTAGCCATCGCCATCTCGCTCGCTGGCCGGAGGCTGCCCTGGTGGATGCCCAGAGTTCCATGATTCCGCCGACATCCACTGCGCAGCCGGCCAGCAGCGCCGGCGACGCTGCTCTCCTGACGCCCACTGGTGCTTCGCCGATCTGCTCGCCACCGCAGGCCAGCCGGGCACGCCGGTCCCGGCGCTCCGGCAGGTGAGCTAGGTGACCGCCCCCGTCCGGCCCCCGGGTCAGGCCACCCCGGGCCGCCAGCCGCCGGCCCGGGCCGTTACCGCCGCGCTGGCCGCGACCACGACGGTCGCGCTCGCCGGGCTCGCGCTGACCGCGCTGGAGTGGAACTCCCTCGCCACGTCCGACGCGGCGGCCAGCATCGGCGCCGAGGCCGGCGCTATCGCCTACGCGGCGCTCGGCGCGCTGATCGTGTACCGCGCGGGCAACCTCGTGGGCTGGTCCATGCTGGCCGAAGGGGCAGCCAACGCCGTCATGGCCACCGGCTCGGCCTACGCGATCCTCGGCGTGAAGGCGCACCCGGGCACGCTCCCGGCGGCGGCCGTGGCCGGGACGCTGGCCGAGACCGTCTGCGTACTCGTGATCGCTGGCCTGACGCGGTCTTCCTCGTCTTTCCGTCCGGCCGGCTGCAGTCCCCGCGCTGGCGTCCGGCCGTCACGGCCGGCCTGGTGCTGACCGGCCTGAGCGTGGCCTCGTTCGTGGTCGGCACGCGGCAGGTCGCACTGCCCGCGCCGGGCGGCATCTCGCTGACCTACCCCAACCCGCTCGCGGTCCGGTCCCTCCGGCCAGTCACCTGGCTCGGTACCCTGGGCGGCCTGGCGGTGCTCATCCCGCTGCTGCTGGGGTCCGCGGTGGTATCGCTGGTGATCCGGTACCGCCGCGGCGACCAGCGGCTGCGCCAGCAGATGAAGTGGCTGGCCCTGGCCATTGCCGGAGTGCTGGTCTGCCAGGCCCTCGGCGCCCTGAGCATCGGTGCCGGCCAGGAGAACAAGCCGTTGCAGCAAGTGCCGTACGCCATCACCCCGTTCCTCGTGTACCTCGGCATCCCGGCCGCCATGGCGATCGCGATCTTGCGGCGACGGCTGTTCGATATCGACGTGATCATCAGCCGGGCGCTGCTGGTCACCCTGCTGTCCGCCGGGGTGACCGCGGTGTACGCGGCGATCGTGCTCGGCATCGGCACGGTCGTGGGCCACCGGAGCAGCCCGCTGCTGACCGTCGCCGCCGCCGTCGCCATCGCGCTGGTGTTCCAGCCGCTGCGGCAGCGGGCCACCCGGCTGGCCAACCGGCTGGTCTACGGCGAACGCGCCACGCCGTACCAGGTCCTGTCCGACTTCGCCGCCGACATGGCTGGGCAGCGTGCGCCGTTGCACAGCTACGCCTCCTACCTGGGGGTGGCAGACCTTGCCGTTGCGGCGGTCCGCGCGGACCGGCGGATGGAAGGATGCGACTCATCGAGAACGCGCTCGGCCGCCTCGACGGAAGGGCCTCCGCCCGGCTGGAGCAGCTCATCGCCCGGGCCCGCGGTATCCTCGCCGGCCCGGACGTGGCCGAGGCTCATTTCGACAAGGCGCTGGCTGATCCCGCCGGGGATCAGTGGCCCTTCGAGCGGCACAGCTCCAGCTCGACCACGGCGAGTGGATGCGGCGGCGGCGCCGGATCAACGACGCCAAGGCCGTATTGACCGAGCCCTCGGCACCTTCCAGCGACTGGCGCCCGGTCGTGGGCTGAGCGCGCCCAGGCCGAACTGAGAGCATGCGGGGTGGCCGTCACCCGCGCGCCCGGCGAACCCGATGCCCTAGCCGAGCTGACTCCGCAGCAACGCCAGATCGTCCGCCTGGCCAGCGACGGCTTGACCGACCGCGAGATCGCCGATCGGCTCTTCCTGTCGCCGCGGACGGTCAGCTCGCACCTGTACCGGTCCTATCCCAAGCTGGGGGTGGCCAGCCGTCACCAGCTCCGTGACGTGATCGCCCAGACCAGCACGCCGGCCGCGCCGCCGTCATCCGCAGATGTGCAGTAGCGCTGCGGATACCTGGTCGCAGCCTCGGGTCGCACGATGGGAGAAGACACGACCGCGAAGGGACTCACGAAATGAACACTCGGCCGAACATCGTTCTCATCCACGGCGCATGGGGCGAGGGCTCCTGCTGGAGCGGCGTCATCGAGCGCCTGCAGGCCGATGGCTACCACGTCACGGCACCGCAGTTCCCGCTGACCGCGCAGGCCGACGACGTTGCCCGCCTGCGCCAGGTGCTGGACCTCCAGGACGGTCCCACTGTCGTCGCCGGGCACTCCTACGGCGGCCAGGTCATCACCGCGCTGGGCGCGGACGCGCCTAACGTCGCCGGCCTGGTCTACATCGCCGCTTCGGCCTGGACCAGGGCGAGTCGCTCGGCGCGCTGTTGTCGCAGGGACCCGTGACCCCGGCGCTGGCGCACCTGCTGACCGACGAGCAGGGCTTCGGCTGGCTGCCCGAGGACGACTTCGTCGACCATTTCGCCGGCGACGTCGACCCAGTCAAGGCAAAGGCGCTGTATGCCGTGCAGCAGCCGATAGCCATGTCGATATTCAAAGAGGTGATGGGCGTCCCGGCCTGGAAGACGCTGCCTTCCTGGTACCTGGTCGCCACCGACGACGAGGCGCTGCCGCCTGATGCCGAGCGCCTGTTCGCCAACCGCATGGGCGCCACTACTGTCGAGATCCCGTCCAGCCACGTCGCGATGGTCTCGCACCCCAATGAGGTGGCAGAGCTCATCGAGACGGCGGCCAAAGCCGTGACGGCTGCGAGCTAGCCCGGGATCAGTCACTATGGGGGGCAATGAGGCACTGGTGGCGTGGGCGGCCTGGTCGGATCGCCGCCATGCTGGTGACCTGGCGGGTACGAAGGTGCGATTCGCGTTTTATGGGCGGTCTCGACGGAGGACTGGCAGGGCCCCGGTGACGTCGCGGGCCAGGCGCTGCCGTTTCCGGCGATCACGAGCCGGTCTAAGGTGTCGCCGTTTGCGAAGTCGGTACCGGCCAGACATCGTTCCCGTGGTCTGCGCGGCCCTCAGTGGGGGGGCGCCCAGAGCGTGGGAACGGGCGCCGTCCAGGAGATCGCTGGTGCTAGATGCCGGGTCGTCGTTACCTGGACGCCCAGTGGCACGGGTGGTGGGCTGACTGGGCGCTGCAGGGATGACCTGTTTCACATGTGCCGACCGCCCTGCTCCAGGGACGGCAGTGATACTGCGGCCGTGGTGCCGGCGCCACGGCCGCTGTCCACGGTCAGCTGGCCGCCCATGGCCTCGGTGAGGCCGCGGGCGAGCGGGAGGCCGAGGCCCGCTCCTTGCTCCGGGCCGGCTTCAGCCCCGAGGCGGTCGAAGGGGACGAACAGCCGGTCCAGCAGGTCGGCCCGGATCCCGGGCCCGGTGTCGGTGATGCGAATTGTCTGGGTCTCGCGGCCAGAACCGACGCTGACCTGGACCTGCCCCGCTGGATGGTTGTAGCGGATAGCGTTGGTGATCAGGTTGATCAGCACCTGCCGCAGTCTGCGCTGGTCGGCGCGGACCCAGCCGCCGGCCCGCGGCCGGCATAGCGTGATCCCACGTTCGGCGGCTAGCGGGCTGAGCAGGTCAAGCGCGTCGGAGATGACGGTGGCCAGGTCGACGTCGGTGATGTGCACGGGGAGCGCGCCTGCTTCGATCTTGGCTATGTCGAGCACGTCATCCACCAGTGAAGTGATATGTGCGGTCGCACTCTGGATGTGCGCCAGGGCGGCGGTGCGGCGCGCTGGCGGCAGGTCGAGGGTGCCGAGCAACTCGGTGAAACCGGCGACGGCCTGCAGAGGGGTGCGCAGTTCGTGACTGAGCGAGGTAAGGAAGGCGGACTTTGCCATGCTGGCGGCTTCAGCGACGGCGCGGGCTACCTCGGCCTCGCGGCGGGCCCGGCGCTCACGCTCGGCGGCGTGCCGCTGGGTGGTGTCCAGCAGGTTGAGGCTGAGGTGCACGGGAGCGCCGTCGGCGCCGCGGACCGCCGAGGCAGCCAGGGCCACCTGCTGAACCATGCCGTCGGAACAGAGCGCTCGCGACTCGAAGTGCGCACTCTCCCGGCTGCCTGAGGCGACCTCGGCCAGGAGTTCCGCCGGATCGCAGCCGGGCGGGGCTGAGATGAGTACCTCGCTCGTCGTCATCGTCAGCAGGTCGGTCTCTGAGCGGTGGAGCATGTCGCATAGGGCACGGTTCACCTTGATGAAACGGCCCTTCAGGTCGGTGAGGGCCATGCCGGCGGCGCTGTCTTCGAAGGCATGGCGGAACCGCTCCTCGCTCTCGGCGAGCGCGCCGAACAAGGTGGCGTGGTCGATGGCCACCGAGGCCAGGTGGGTGAAGCGCTCCACAAGACGGCGTTCGCGTGGGCTGGGCTGGTGAACGCGATCGTGGTACACCGCGAAGGTGCCGGTGGTCTGGGTCCGGCCGCGGATGGGCGTGGACCAGCACGACCGCAGGCCGTGGGGCACCGCGATATCGCGGAAGCCCTGCCACCGCGGGTCGGTGGTGATGTCGTCGGATACCACGGGGATGCCCAGATAGGCGGCGGACCCGCAGGAACCCTCCTGCGGGCCGATGCTCATGCCGTCGATGGCGCACGCGTAGCTGGCGGGCAGCGTCGGCGCCGCGCCGTGGTGCAGCGTCGCGGTCACCGGGTCGAGTAGCAGGATCGAGCACCGGGCCCCATCGATCAGCTCTTCCAGGGCAAGCACCACGCTGGTCAGCACGACGTCGAGCGACGCGCCCGAGGCAAGCAGCTCGAGCACCCGGGTCTGCCGGCCGAGCAGCCGGAGACTGTCGGTGTGGTCCAGGCCGTCGGCAGCCGGCTCCTGGGTGCGCTGGGCTCCGGTCATGTCAGGGCTCCAGCCGGTATCCGACCCCGCGGACCGTGTGCAGCCACCGCGGGTGCGCGGGATCGTCTTCCACCTTGCCCCGCAGCCGATGAATGTGCTCGGTCACGGTCGCCTCGCTCTGCCACGACTCTTCGCTCGCCCACACCGAGCGCAGCAACTGAGGCCTGGTGAAGACCTGGCGCGGGTTACGTGCCAGGAAGGCCAGCAGGTCGAACTCCCTGGCGGTGAGGTCGACCCGGCGGCCGCTGACGAAGACTTCACGGGTGACGGCGTCGACTCTGAGCCGGGCGGAGGAGGTAGAGCTGAGGGGACGGGCCCGGCGCAGCACCGAGCGGACGCGGGCGGCAAGTTCACCCGGTGAGAAGGGTTTGACCAGGTAATCGTCGGCGCCGAGGTCCAGGCCCACGATCCTGTCGGTCTCTCCCGTCCGGCCGGACAGGATGATCACCGGCAGCGGTGCGGCACAAGTGGCCTCCTCGCGCTCACGCACCCGGCGCAGCACGTCGAGCCCAGCCACCCCGGGCAAGGACAGGTCGAGTACGACCAAGTCGGGATGATCCCGCTCGATGAGCACCAGGGCGTCGGTGCCGTCCGCCGTGCACCTGACGGTGAACCCCTCCGATTCGAGCTGCCAGGACAGCAGGGTGCGGACCCGCTCATCGTCATCCACCACGAGGACATGCGGGTGCGAGTTGCCGCTCATGCCAGGTCGCTCAGGCTAATTCCGGGGTCACTCATGCTGGTCGCTTCCCATCGGCGCTATCACCGATCGTGCCTGCCCGGCCGGCCGGCGGCAACACCTAACCCCGTTTCCCAGCGGCATTGATAATCCGTCGCGGGTGCAGCGAGTGCGGGCGCCCACGATCGTGGTGTGGAAAACGTGCTGGCTGGACAGGTGCTGCACGCGTGGCCGGGACACGGTGGCCTCGGTGCTGTCCGCGAGCGCCGCGCGGCACCCGGACCGGCCTGCCGGTGTCCAGGCCATTCCAGGTCAACCCGGCAATAGCCGCCTCCAGTGGCTAGCAGGGCGCGTTGGTCTTCTGCGACGCGGCATCGTCCGTTCCTGCACATGCCGGTCTCAGGGCGTCGACGATTCCCGCGGGAGCAGGGCCCTGACCTCCTCCGGGTCTGGCCCACCGGGTCCGATGAGTACCACGGCGTCATCGAAGCCGGCCCGGGCGTAGCGGCGGAGTACCTCGCCGGTGGGTTCGAGGTCGTCCCTGCTGTCCAGCGGGATGGCGCACACGATCGCCCGCCGGCCGCCTGCGGCCCGGTAGCGCTCGTGGGCGGCGATGATCTGATCCGGCGTGCTGCGGTATCCGGAGGCCAGCCAGCCGTCGAAGTCCCGCGCTGCCCGCTCGACGTTGGCGCCCCACGAGCCGAGGAGGAGGGCCGGCCTGCCGCCGGCCATGGCGGCGGGGACGAGGTCGGCGTGTTCGTCCCGGCCGTGAGCGAGCAGAACCCGGAGCCGGCCGGTGTCGCGGTGGAAGGTCGCGAAGCGAGCTGGTGTAGTCCCGGTCCAACGTGGCGAAGTCGGTCTCCGTCGATCCGGGGCTGACCCCGAGGGTCAGCCGGTCGCCGCACACCGACATCAGGGAGAGCACTCGATGGGCGAGGTCGGCGGGGTGGTAGAGCGGGACCTGCACGGTGGCCGTTCCCAGCTCGACGTCCTGCGTTGCCGTGGCCGCCGTCGCGAGCGTCACGAACGGGTCCGGAATCAGTGACCCGCGCCCGATGATGTGGGGCGTCCACAGGCTCTCGAAGCCCGCCGTCACCAGGCGGTCAGCCCACCGGGCGACCGCAAACGGGGGCGCATCGGACAGGTGGGCGAGCGTCGCACCCAGGCGCACGTGTTCTCCTCGTCCCGGATCAGGCCGACGAGGTGAACCGGTCCGACCCGAACCGCTCGTACCATCGCAGGGCGTCGGGGTCGTCGATGGACGCGATATTGGCCGCCTTCTCCAGCGGTGTACCGCGCAGCAGCTTCTTGATCGGGACCTCGAGCTTCTTGCCGCTCAGGGTGTGCGGCACCGCAGGCGCCTCGACGATCTCGTCCGGGACGTGCCGGGGAGTCAGCCGGGTGCGCAAGGTGGTGACGATCTCCTGCTTCAGCTCGTCATCCAGCGCATGCCCGGGGGCAGGGACGACGAACAGGCCCAGCCAGTAGCCGTCGTCGGGCTGTTCCACGCCGATCACCAGCGTCTCGGAGATCTCCGGGATGGTCTCGAGCACGTCATAGAAGTCGCTGCTGCCCAGGCGCACGCCCTGCCGGTTGAGCGTTGAGTCCGAACGGCCGTGCATGGAGACGCTGCCATCGGAGTGCATCGTCACCCAGTCCCCGTGACGCCACACGCCGGGCCAGGTGTCGAAGTAGGACTCGGTGTAGCGCACTGCGTCCGGGTCGTTCCACAGAGATACCGGCATCGAGGGCATGGGCTGGGTGACAACGAGGTCCCCCACCGTGTCGACCACCGAGACGCCGCCGGAGTCCCACGCCGCGCAGTCCACGCCCGCCAGCCGGCCGCCGATGCGCCCCGCTCGCACCGGGGCGTACTCGTTGGAGCCGACGAACGAGCCGCTGATGTCCGTCCCGCCGCTGGTCGAGTCGATCCGCAGGTCATCGCTGACGTGCTCCATGACCCAGCGGTAGCCGTCGGCCGGCAGCGCTGACCCGCTGACCATGAGATGCCGCAGCCGGCGCAGGTCATGCTCCTGCCGGGGCGAGACACCGGCGTTCGCCGAAGCGGTCACGACGGCGGCGCCCATCAGCATGACGTCCGCCCGGGTGCGCGCCGCGACCTCCCAGACCGCGCCCGCCGGGTGGCTCGGGCTTCCTTCGTACAGCACGATGCTCGCACCCTGGGTGAGAGCGCCCAGCTGCATGTTCCACAACGCCCAGCCGGTGGACGAATAGGTGAACATGCGTTCCCCAGCACGCAGTCCGCAGTACAGCCCGGACCATTTCGTGCCCTCCAGGGTGATCCCGCCCTGACCATGGACCAGGCCTTTGGGCAGCCCCGTGGTGCCCGAGCTGAACAGCACCCACAGCGGGTGGGAGAACTCGACCTGCTCGAAGACGAGCGGTGCGCTGCGGGCCACCACGTCGTCCCATGCGGTCGAGCCCGGGGGATGTGGGCGGTCGCTGAAAACATAGGGGACATGGACGAACCGCTGGAGCGCCGGGAGCTTGTCGCGCAGTTGCGCGACGACGTCGCTGCGGTCGATCACCTTGCCGTTCCAGTGGTACCCGTCCGCGGCGATCAGCACGCTCGGCTCGAGCTGCGCGAGACGCCCGATGGTGCCGTCCGCGCCGAAGTCCGGGGAGCAGCACGCCCACACCGCCCCGACGGCCGCAGCGGCAAGGCAGCCGATCACCGCGTGCTCGGTATTGGGCAGGTAGGCAGCGATCCGGTCACCCGGGCGCACGCCGGCCCGGCGCAGCCAGTCCGCCGCCGCCGCCACCAATCGGCGAAGGGCCACACGGCTGATCTCGCGCGCAGGCTGGCCGCCCTCCTGGACGCACACCAGCGCCGTGGCGTCGTCGGCTCCGTGGCGCAGTGCGTGCTGGGCCCAGTTCAGCCGGGCGCCGCTGAACCAGCGGGCGTGCGGCATCGGATCGGCGGTGCGCACCTGTGTCCACGGCGCCGAGAACTCGACCTCGTAGTAGTCGACGATAGAGCTCCAGAACTGGTCCAGGTTTTTCACCGACCAGGCCCACAGGGCGTCGTGGTCGGGAAACGGGCAGCCAACGCGGCCTTCCAGCCAGTTCAGGTACTCGCGCAACGCTGACTTGTCGATGCGGTCTGGGGTCGGGCTCCAGAGCGTGTCGGTCATCTCCGCCGCCGCACCGTGCGCACGTCGACGGCGGCTGCCAGCCGGGGTGCCATGGGTCGACTGTAAAGGTGCCTGGCGGCGATGTGCACCTGCCGGGCGCCAGTTGATCGAGCGTTGAGATTGGTGGGCCATAGTGGTGGGCTAACCGCAGCCCTGCGATATCCAGGGTCATCTCGAGGAGGCCGACCGATGAAGCTCGCCCTGTACCTTCCGAACTTCCGCGACGAGGTGACCGTCAAGGAACTCGAGGACCTCACTGCTCTCGCTGAGGACCTCGATTTCGACTCCGTCTGGACCCTCGACCGGGTCTGCGTTCCGGAGGCTTCTGACCGTGTGGAGCTGCAGTATCCCTTCGGCATGATGACCGACCTTCCGAAGGCCCTGCCAGTCATCGCGCGGGGCAAGTGGTTCCAGGGCATGACGTTGATCCCCTGGCTGGCCGCGAAGACCAGCAAGGTCCGGATCGGGATGAGCATCATCGACACCCCGTACCGGGCTCCGGGCGTGCTCGCTGCCGAGCTAGCCACGCAGGACCACCTGTCCAACGGACGGCTCAATGTCGGCATCGGCTCCGGCTGGATGCCCGAGGAGTTCGCCGCTGCCAGCGCGGCGGACCTGTTCCCGCGCCGGCACGCCCACGTGCGCGAGACGATCGAGATCATGCAGGGCATCTGGTCAAACGAGCTGTTCGAGTACCACGGTGAGTTCGCGGACTTCCCGCTCGCCGGCTTCGGCCACAAGCCGCTCCAGCAGGGCGGCCCGCCTATCTACTTCTCCGGATTGAAGGACCCGAAGCGTTCGGCCAAGCGCATCGCGAAGTACGGCCTCC
The DNA here is from genome assembly GCA_963781225.1 of uncultured Actinomycetota bacterium. GTDB lineage: Bacteria > Actinomycetota > Actinomycetes > Streptosporangiales > Streptosporangiaceae > Palsa-504. The sequence goes on along the minus strand of CAWAFD010000005.1, from coordinate 21,987 downwards.
AGGGCTGGATCGGCATCCAGGACTCCCCGGAGGACATCAAGCGCTGGAAGGGCGAGATGGAGCGCGAGCTCAATGAGCTCGGCCGGACGTTCCCCGACAACTTCGACATGTGCAGCATGATCTGGTTCGTCATCACGGACGAGCCCATAGACCAGACTCCGGCGGGCAAGGCCACCAATCTGCTGGCGGGTAGCGCTCAGCAGATCGAGGACATCCTCAAGCGGTACAAAGAGGCCGGCATGACGATGCCGCTCCTGTGGCCGCCATTCCGGGACGTGCCGACGTCTAAGACCCTCGATGACCTCAAGCGCCTGACCGAGGAGATCATGCCGAAGGTCAACGCCGCCTGACCCCGGACGATCGCTGGATTCCGTGCGTTCCGGCGCGGCTCGAGTGCTCGGCCATCATGCCTGCGAGAGGCGGCGGCTGGCGGCGGCTGGTAGCGCAACCGCAAGAGTCGCCGAACCATAAGCCCTAGGGCACCACCCGGACACACCGCGCTAGGTCCACCGGCCCGTAGCGGAATGCCCATTCCGCTACGCTACCCTCTAACGGAATGCTAATTCCGCTTTCGGGAGGGGCCGGACATGGACAGTGCGCGGCGGTCGCACTATCAGGTGACGTTCGGGGTACTGGCGATCGGCATCGGCGCATTCGCGCTGCTGCAGTCGCTGGTGATCCCGGTGCTGAGCACGGTGCAGGTGGAACTGCACACTTCTCAGAGCGCCGTGACGTGGGTACTGACGGCCTACCTGCTGTCGGCCTCGGTCATGACCCCGATCCTGGGGCGGGTCGGTGACATGTACGGCAAGAAGTGGGTTTTCGTGGCCGCGCTGGCCGCCCTCGCGGTCGGATCGGTACTGGCGGCCGTGGCCCCCAACCTTGGGGTGATGATCGTCGCCCGGGTGATCCAGGGGCTGGGAGGCGGGACGCTGCCGCTGGGGTTCGGGATCATCCGTGACGAATTCCCCAGGGAAAAGGTGGCCGGTGCCGTCGGCATCCTCGCGGCGCTGACCGCAGTCGGCGGCAGCCTGGGCATCGTGCTGGCTGGCCCGATCGTGAACGCGCTCAACTGGCACTGGCTGTTCTGGCTGCCGGGCATCGCCACGGTGATCGCGGCGGTCGGTGCCGTGCTGTTCATCCCCCAGTCCCCGGTGCGCCGCCGCGGCACGATCAGCTGGCTGCCCGCGGTGCTGCTGTCCGGCTGGCTGGTGGCGCTGCTCGTGCCGCTGAGTGAGGCGTCGGACTGGGGCTGGGGCTCGCCGGTGGTCCTCGGGCTGTTCGCGGCGGCGGTGCTGCTCGCCGTCGCCTGGGTCTGGTCCGAGCTGCGGGCGGCCACCCCGCTGATCGACATGAAGATGATGCGCCGCCCCGGGGTCTGGACGAACAACCTGGTCGCGCTGCTCATCGGCGTGGGGCTGTACGCGATGTTCGCGTTCCTGCCCGAGTTCGTGCAGACTCCGTCCTCGGCCGGGTACGGGTTCGGTGCCAGCATCACCCGTTCGGGCCTGATGCTGCTGCCCTCGGGGATCACCATGTTCGTGACCGGCCTGTTTGTCGGGACCCTCACCCGGCGGTTTGGCGGCAAGGCCCTGGTGGTCGCGGGCTGCGTCGTGGGGTGCGTGGCGATGGCGATGTTCGCCTTCACGCACTCCCAGCAGTGGGAGATCTACGTCGCCACCGCCGTGCTGGGCGTCGGCTTCGGGCTGGCTTTCTCGGCGATGTCGGCGAATGTCGTGGCCGCGGTGCCGCCCGAGCAGACCGGTGTGGCCACCGGCATGAACGCGAACATCCGCACGATCGGCGGCAGCATCGGCGCCGCCGTGATGGCCAGCATCGTCACCGCGAAGCTGGAGCCGTCCGGCCTGCCCACGGCGGCCGGCTACACGACCGGGTTCGGGATCATGGCCGGTGTCCTGGCAGTGGCCGCGCTGGCTGCACTGCTGATCCCGTCGCAACGGCCGCCAGGTGCGGCGGCCACCCAGGCGGCCGCCGTCGGCACCCTGGCGATGTCCGGGGACGCGGTGACCGCGGAGAGCGCCGCCGGGGAGACGGTGGCGAGCGAACTGGGCGAGTGAAGGAGGGACAGGTGGCCAGCGAGCCTTCGGCGAGCGACTTGGCGGGGGCGCCGTCCCCGCCCGGTCGGCGCGACGCGGTCCGCAACTACCACCGGGTCCTCAATGCGGCCCGTGAGGTGCTCGGCGAGTCCGGTGCCGATGCCAGCATGGAGGAGATCGCCGTCCGGGCGGGGGTCGGCATGGGCACCGTGTACCGGCGGTTCGCCAACAAGGACGCGCTGATCGACGAACTCGTGCGGCTGTCTCTTTGCGAGGCGCTGGCCGAGGCCAGGCAGGCTCTGGCGTGCCCGGGCGGCGATGGTCTCGAGCAGTTCCTGCGCGGGCTCGGGGCGCTGTTCGCCGCGCACGCCAAGTACGCGCACTTGCTGCTCGAGCGGAGCACCGACAGCCCCACGACTCGCGAGATCCGCGCTGCGGTCTCCGAGCTCACCGGCCGTGCCCTGGCCGCGGGCACGCTGAACCCCGGCGTGACCGTTGGCGACGTGATGGCACTGGTCTGGGGCATGCGCGGGCTGACCGAGACAACCGGCGAGGTGGCGCCCGGCACCTGGCAGCGGTTCCTCGACATCCACCTGGCGGGCCTGCGCGCACCGGGCCCGGTCAGCGCCACGCCGTCGATGTCAGCCGGACAGCTGGCGGAGCTACTTCCCAGCCCTTAGTGGTGGTCGCTTGGCGGCACGCCGTACGACAGGTTGCGGCCGGACAGCAGGATGTCGCGACACCCGCGCGTCCGGGCGAGCATGGAGCGGGCATCCGAGAGGTACTTAACCTCGCTCCGTACGACAGCGCTACGCGGGGGTGATGTTCTGGTGAGGTGGAAGAGGTTGTCGGGGTCGTAGCGGCGTTTGACCTGGGCGAGGCGGTCGTAGCCGGCGCCGAAGTTGTCGCGGACCTTCGCCTGGTCGTCCGCCGAGGCGATGTTGACGTAGCTGCCGGGCTGGGAGTGCGGAGCAAGTGCAGCTTAGTAGCCCTGCACCCAGCGGACGCACTTGTCGTTATCCAAGGGGTCCGGCCAGATCCCGGCGATCACGGTGGCGTACTTGGCGTCACGGTGCCCCCACGCGGTGGCGCCTGGTGCCGGTCCAGGAATCCCGTGCGGGCTGGGCTGACGTCCTGCGCAGGCCAGCATGTGTGACCTGCACGGTCGCTTCGGTGCCCGCCGCGTTGTCGAGGCGCGGCCGCCCGTGGCCGTCCCCTGCGCCCGGCCGACGTACAGTCGTGTGGGAGGAGAGCGCTGTGCCTGCGATGGACGACGCTTATGCGCTGGTCGTTGGAATTGCCGAGTACCGGCATGTCGCCAGGCTGCCCGCAGCCGTCCGACACGATGCCCAGGCTGTCCGGGATCTCCTGGCGGATCCACAACACTGCGGCTACCCGCCCGGCCACGTCGCGCTGCTGCTCGACGAGACGGCCACCCGCGATGCGATCCTGACTGCCCTGTCCGGCCTGGCTGCTCGCACCTCGGCTGGGTCCAGCCTGTTCGTCTATATCTCGGGTCACGGCGCGCAGGTGACGTCGGGAGCGCGGGCCGGGGAGTACATCTTGCCTGTCGATACCGTGTTTCAGTCAGACGAGACGCTCGCCTCGACCGCCATCTCCGGTAACGAATTCACCGCGATCATGGCCGCTATCCCAGCGCGCAAGGTGCTCGTCGTCTTCGACTGCTGCCACGCGGGCGGTCTCGGTCAGGCTAAAGACGCTACCGCCCCAATGATCAAGGCAGGCCTGCCAGCTCGCTACTACGAGCGTCTCGCGGCCGGCCGGGGCCGGGCGATCCTGTCGTCCTCGCGCGACAGCGAACCCTCCTACGTGCTGCCCGGAGCCGTACACAGCCTGTTCACCCAGCACCTCTTGGCAGGGCTCGGCGGCGGCGCCCCCAGCGCGGACGGCCTGATCCGCGTCTTCGACCTATTCGAGTACATCCAGCCCAGGGTCACCTTTGATCAGCCCGTCCAGCACCCAGTTTTCCAGGCTGACCTGGAGGAGAACTTTCCGGTTGCCCTGCATCCGGGTCGGAGGAAGGACAGTCCACCGCCGGCCGAGTCCGGATTGCCGTACGACGCGTATCTCAGCTACGCCGATCAGGCCCCGGACTCGACCTGGGTCTGGGAGACGCTCCTCCCGAGGCTAGAACGGGAGGGAGTGCGGGTCGCCGTCTCCGGCGCCTCCCGGGATCCGGGCGTGCCTGTGATCGTGGGCATCGAGCGCGGGATACTCCAGGCCAAACGGACCGTGATCGTATTGTCGGAGGCTTATCTCGAGGACAATATGGCGAATTTTGAAAACGTGGTGGCGCAGTCGCTAGGCATCGAAGAAGGCGCATACCGGCTCCTGCCGGTGAAGATAACGCCGGTCGATGAAAACCGGATACCGCTGAGGCTAAGGATGCTGGCCACGCTCGACCTGATTGACCCTAGGCACGCCGACCGCGAATTCGGCCGACTAGCCTCGGCCCTCCGTGGCCCGTTGCCACGCCACTAGGCGAGATGCTGCGCGGCGGAACTGTGGCCGCATAGGAAGCTCTTTAGTGGCGGCTGGGATTTAAGCACACTCAGGCGGACGGCCTTTTCGCCAGTGATCGTTGCCGGGTCAACTGATAACCGGTCATATCTTGACAAAGCGATTGCCGCTATTCAGGCTCTAACTGTGCCTGCACGGTGGCTGGATGGAGCCCGGGGCATCTGCGGTGGGCGGGGAACATCGCGGCCGCGGCCCGGCGTTTCTGCCCGGCCGAGCATGGTCAGCAAGATCAATTGCGGATATTCGCGACGCATGGTTGTTGTCTGCCAATTCTGGCGATGCGCGCGGATCGCGTCCCGGTGCAGCACGCGATGAATATCGCCACGCCTGGCGGCGGCATTGCTGAACTGGGGCAGCCGGAGCTGTTCGTGGCGTACGCGGAAAGCGACGCCGGCTGGGTGCACGGGTTCCTGCTTCCCGAGCTCGGGCTGGATCCGCGGGCGGTTCTGACTCCACAGGACTTCAGGCCCGGCGCTGTGCTGGTTCAGGAACTCGAGCGGGCGGTGACCACGGCGCGACTGACGGCGCTAGTCCTGTCACCCGCCTTCGGGATGAGCCAATGGTCGGCCTTTGCCGAGCTACTCGCCACGCACGACACCTTAAGCCGGAACTCCAGCCGGCTGATCCCGGTACTCCTTAAGACCTATGAGCTCCCGCTGCACCTGGACTTCCGGGTGCGGTTGGACTGCACCGCGCGGTCGCGATGGGAGACTGAGGCAGCCCGCCTGCGGCAGCTGCTCCAAGTCGGCCCCCCGCCCGCTGAACGGCTACCCTGCCCGTATCCGGGGCTGGTCGCCTTCGGCCCGCAGGACGCCAGCTTGTTCTTCGGGCGTGATCAGGAGAGCGACGACATCAGCCGACGGATCCGGCAGCAGAACTTCCTGCTCATCGTGGGACCCTCGGGCTCAGGCAAATCGTCACTGATATCGGCCGGCATCCTGCCCCGGCTGGCCGACGAGGGCCGCTGGCTGGTGCGGGTGCAGCGACCGGATGCCGGGGCCCTGGACTGGCTGACCGGCACGTCCGGCCCCGCGGAAGCACCCGCCTCCGCGGATCAGCTCCGCAGATCAGTGGATGCTCTGCTGCGCACGGCGCCGGGAGCCGATCGGCTGCTGCTCTTCTTCGACCAGGCCGAAACGATCTTCCTGCTGCCCTCGAAGCAAGCCCCGGCGCGCTTCCTCGCGGTGGTCGACCTCCTCCGCCGGGTGGACACGTGCGTCGTCGTGCTGGCGATGCGTGCCGACTTCTACGCCGACCTGATGACGTCGGTCCTGTGGCCGCTTGGCCCGGGCGAGCGGGTCGAGGTCGCCCCGCTGCGCGGCACCGCGCTGCGCGAGGCCATCACGAGGCCGGCCGCCGACACCGGCGTCTATGTCGAGCCGGTGCTGCTCGAGCGGCTGCTGGCGGACGCGGGCGAGGAACCGGGCGCACTCTCCCTGGTCCAGGAGACCATGGTGCTGCTCTGGGAACGCAGGACCCGCCGCCTGCTGACCGCATCGGCCTACGAGGACCTCGGCAGGCAGGACGGAAGCGGAAGCGGGCAGGACGGTAGCGGACAGCGGCGCAGCGGGCTGGCCGCGGCCCTGGCCACCCGGGCGGACGCTGTGCTCAGCGGCCTGCCTCCGGCCCAGCGGTCGATCGCGCGGCGGATCTTCGTGCGCCTGGTGCAGCTCGGCGAGGGCCGCCAGGACACCCGTCGCCCGCAGGCCGTCAGCGCGCTCCGGGTGCCCGGCGAGGACCTCGCGCTGTTCGACGCCACGTTGCGGCACCTGACCGACCGGCGCCTGGTTACCCTCAGCGCCGACAGTGCGGAGCCCGTGGTCGACCTCGGCCACGAGGCCATGATCACGCACTGGCCGGCCCTGGGGGAATGGATCGAGGAGAGCCGTGCCAGCGAGCTCAAGCGGCGACGTGTCGAGCGCGATTCCGGCGACTGGCTGCGCAACGGACGCGACGCGGGCGAGCTTTACCGGCGGCGCAAGCTCGCCGACGCGCTCGAACTCGCAGCCGACTACGACCAAGAGCTGAGCCGGAACGCCACAAGGTTCCTGGCGGCAGGCCGGCAACGCCGGCTGCTCCGCCTGATTGGCCTCGCAGTGGTAGCCGCCGGAGCCCTGAGCGGTGTCGTCTGGCTCGCCATCACCCCGGTCAGGAACGCTTGGCTGCGCCACGAGGCCGTGGCGCTCAGTCCGCAGGTTCGCGTGGCCGGTGGCCCCGCCATCGTGGGTAGCGGCAAAGCGAGTGACGTTGCCGCGGTTGCTGGTCGACGTCCATGAGGTCTCCAATCAGCAGTACCGATACTGCGTCGAGGCCCAGCGCTGCGCTCCGCCCGATGAGCCCTCCGGAAACGCGCACTTCGCGGGCGGCGATCACCAGCTTCCGGTGACATTCGTGACGGCGTACGACGCGGCGCAGTTCTGTGCTTGGCTGGGCCGGCGGCTACCGACGGAGCCAGAGTGGGAACGGATCGCGCGGGGAACGCATGGCGCCCTTTATCCCTGGGGCAACGCCCCGCCCGTGCCCGGGCAGGCCAACATCGGCATCGGCGGCCGCTATCCGAAGGGTCTCGTGCCCGTCGATGATCCCGCGTTCCGGGCCGGGGACAGCTCGGACGGGGTGGAACAGCTGATCGGGAACGTTCAGGAGTGGACGGCCACCAGGGTCCTCCCCGTCAAGACGCCCGTCGTGCCGCTGGGTAGCTGGAACGGAATCAGCCGCGTGCCGAGCCTGGCGGTGATGGGCGGGGGTTACCAGGACGTTGCGGCGAGCGTGACGGGCTCGTCGACTCCGGGGGATCCGAGCGTCGTGGATGCCGAAACCGGCTTCCGGTGCGTCGTGACGACCGACTGAAGGGAGATAACCCAATGATCAACCTGCAACCCGTTTCCTTCGCGGAAATCAAGGACGACGGCAAGCTGGCCGTCTACCAGGCACGGCTCCACTATCCGGCCGTACCTGGCGCGCCCGTCTACGCGCTGACGGCGACCACCATCTCACCAGCGAATACCCAGGAGAAGGCGGCGCTCCTGAAGGTCCTGAACCAGATGAGAGCAGCCTTCACCATCCAGGACGAGCCTGCTCCCGGGAAGGCCGGCGGCAAACCCGAGCCGTTCGACCCGCAGAACGAGATAAAACTCGAGCCCTCACTCATCGAGATCGGGCGCCCAGGTCCCGTCAGCGTGGGCGTGACGGTGGAAGCCACGATCGGAGCCGACGAGGCACCGACCGGAGTCGCCGAGCAAAATAGAGCTCACACGGTCACGCTCGCGCAGTATAGAGATCACCTCTGGCATTCCAGCAGCGGAAACAGAACGCAGGCAACGGTGACTGTCGGCCTGGGCACCGGGACACTCTCCCCACCGGTGCCGCCCAATCCCATCGGGCCCGGCAACTCCTACCGCACGACCGGCGCAACTGTCGTCGTGCACGCCGACAAGCGCCTGGAGTACACCTTTGGCGGAAGCTTCAAATATCCGCCCACGTAAGGTCGCCCTGGACCAGGTGTACGGATCGCTTGTATAGAGACCTGGCGTAAGGCGTTGATGCGCTGGCAAAGCTGCGAGGTTCGGATTGAAGATAAGGCGAATTTACTGACAGACCACTCGGCTTCTGTCCTGAGACGCGGCCTCTCTTAGCGTCCTGGATAAGGGCTTCTTTGTCTGGCCCGAATAGTTTATGGTCGGTTAAGACGGCCAAATCAGGGAGGGCATGATGGCCGTGGGTGAGCTGATCTTGCAGGTACTGCCGGCAGCGGATACCGATGCCGGGGAACTGGCGGATCTGGCGACTCAGCTCGACGCTGAACTGGTTGGGGTGCATGCCGTCCCGTCGCCACTCGGACCCTCTCCCGGGGCAACCAAAGGTATCGGCGCGCTGGTTAGCTGGCTGACCGTTCAATTTGGCAGTCTCGACGCCCTGCGAGCGCTGATAGCGGTGGTGCGCCGATGGGCCACGCGGACGGGGCGGACCGTGGAGGTCAGTATCGACGGGGACGTACTGAAGGTGAGCGGCATTTCTTCCGAGCAGCAGGGCGAGATCATCGAGGCCTGGCTGGACCGCCACGGCCCCGGCACCTGACCAGCTCGCGAGCCGCTGAGCCGGGGGGAAACCCGCGCCCGTTCGGCCAAATCCGATTAATGCCGAACGGGCGTGGTGCCAGCCCCGCCTCGTTGGGGAATCCTGCCGCCGCAGGAGGGCGCGACCGCTGATCGGCGTACCGGATGCGCGACCCCAAGCTTGCGCCGGCCGCGGTGTCTGGAAAGAGCTACCATCAATGAGGCATCTTGATGCCTCATTAGACGGGCACTATGATGCTAATATGCGTACCACGCTGACGCTTGATGATGACGTGGCTCTGCTGCTCGCGGAGGCCGCGCATCGCACTCGGACACCCGTCAAGCAGATCGTCAACGCAGCGCTCCGCGCCGCTCTCTCGCCCCCGGCCGCGCAGCGGGCGCCGTTTCGGGAGAACGTCCATCACGCCGAGCTCGCACCCGGCCTGGATCTCGCCGGATTCAACAAGCTCGCTGACGAGCTCGAGGACGAAGCCATCGTGAGGCTCGCGCAGCAGTGATTATCCCGGACGTCAACCTTCTGCTCTATGCCGTTATCGACGCCTTCCCCCAGCACGAGAAAGCACGGCAGTGGTGGGAGGGCGTTGTGAACTCCGACGAATTGATCGGCCTGGCCGACCCGGCCATCTTCGGCTTCCTGCGTATCAGTACCAACCCGCGGCTCATCAAGCCCCCGCTGTCCGCAGACGAGGCTGTCCGTCACGTCGAGACTTGGCTCGAGTTGCCTAATGCCCGCTGGACTCAGCCGGGCCCTGGGCATCATGCCCGGTCCTTTGCATACCTCCGCGCGGCCGGGACTGCGGGCAATCTCACCACCGATGCTCAGCTCGCCGCGATCGCCGCCGACAACAACGCCACCATGTGCTCTAATGACAGCGACTTCGCTCGCTTCGATGACATCCGCTGGCATAACCCCCTCACCGCGTAACGGACATCGGCTCGCGCGCAGGCATTATGCCGCCGGCGTCATGCCTGCGGTTGCCCTTACAACGGGGTGACCGCAGCGGCGTGGATGGGCAGGCCTGGCTGGGAAATTGCCTGGTCGATGGGGCAGGTTGGCGTCTCGCAGGTCGGGATGTCACAGAGCCGGCAGATGTGGCGGGCGTCCCAGCGGTCGCTGGTCAGGCCGCCGAGCAGTTTCTCGATCACGGGCTCGAGCTGGCGCCGTTCGGCCGCCGTCAGCGGGGCGAGCATCTGGTTGAGAATCTCGAGTCGCTTCCCGGCTGCCGCCAGCGCTGCCCGCTGGCCGGCAGCGGTGAGGACCAGCGCCCGGGATCTGGCGTCCTCCTCGTCCGGCTGCCGCTTGATCAGGCCTTCAGCCTCAAGCCGGTTGACCATGCGGACGGTGGCTGGATGCGAGATCTGCAGCAGCCGGGCCAGGAAGTCGATGTTCTGCCCGGGCCGCATGCGGATGTGGTTGAGGGCAGCGGTCGCCGTCAGGCCTCGGCCATCATCGTCGGCTCTGGCTTCGTGCAGCCGGTCCACGACGGCGACGGCAAGCGCGCCCAGGAGGTTGGCCTGACGCCAGGCCCGGCGAGATGTATGCATGCACTAGGTATCTATCCAGCGGTGACGTACGGTAAACCAGCGCCTCTGCGGTTACCGGAGCCACGTGCCGTCGGCTTGGTGTTTGAAGACCGGGCTCCCGGATAATTATATGTATGCATTAGGTACATAAGATGACGCCTCGTGATGCACCGAGGCGTTGTCCCAGGCTCAGGCGCGGGATGGGGACCGCATATGAACAGCATCAAGACGCCGGCCGTCGAGTCATCTGCCGGTTACGCCGGCGACTTCGGCGACTTCGGCGACCGCATCTGGCTGAACGCCGCGCACCAGGGTCCGTTGCCACGGCTGGCTGCCGAGGCCGCCGGAGACGCGCTGGCGGCGAAGCTGGCGCCACACCGGATCAGCGACGAGGCGTTCATTGATGTCCCGCGGCGGCTGCGCGAGGTGCTGGGCCGCCTGATCGGCGCGTCTGCGCAGGAGATCATCCTCGGCAACAGTGCCTCATGGGGGCTCCAGGTGCTGGCCAACGGCTTGCCCTGGCGGCCAGGCGATGAAGTGCTCGTGCTGGCCGACGAGTTCCCAGCTACCGTTTTTCCCTGGCTGGTCACTGAGCGCCACGGCGTGACCGTGCGTCAGCTCGAGCTCGGCGAGCCGGTGCTTGAGCCCGAGCGCCTGCAGCAGGAGCTGTCGCCGCGGACCCGTGTCGTCGCCGTCAACTGGGTCCGCTCCCTGACCGGCCACGTCATCGATATTGCCGGCCTGAATCAGGTCTGCGAACGGTGTGGCGTGCGACTGGTCCTCAATGTGACCCAGGGTCTGGGCGCCCTGCCGTTCGACGTCCGGCGGCACCAGGTAGCCGCGATCTCCTGCTCTGGGTTCAAGTGGCTGTGCGGCCCTTACGCCACCGGTTTCGCCTGGATCCGCCCCGACGTCCTTCAGGCGATGCGCCCGGTCCAGGCCTACTGGCTAGCCCTGCCCGACGACGTCGAGCTCGACCTCAACCGGGAGGGGGAGCATCGCCTGCGCGACGATCTCGGCGCCCGTGCCTACGACATCTTCGGCACCGCCAACTTCCTCAATTTCATCCCCTGGACCGCAGCGCTGGAGTACCTCCTGGCGCAAGGCATCCAGGCGATCGCCGACCATGACCAGGCGCTCGTCGAGCAGCTGACCAGGCTCCTGGAGGACCACAACTACCGCTTCATCAGCCCCACCGACGCTGATCAGCGGGCGGCGATCGTGGTCATCAGCGCTCCCGACCCCGCTGACAACCAAGCGGCCTACCGGCGCCTGACCGGCGCCGGCGTCGACGTCGCCCTCCGCGCAGGCAACATCCGCCTCTCCCCGCATCTGTACAACACACCCGACCAGATCCAGTACGCGGCGGCGACCCTCACCGGTATGCCGACTGCGCCCCGCACCCGGTACGGACGGGTGTAACGGGAAGAGCATGCGCCACCAAAACCGGCTCAGAACTGGACCCCGCGCGTGAGCGCCCCGTCCACCAGCAGGTTGGCACCGGTGATGCGGCTAGCCGCCGGGCTGGCCAGGAAGGCCGTGGCCCGGCCTATCTCCTCGGGCAGTCCCATCCGCCCGGTGGGGTTCAGCCCCATTGCCGTCGCGAACAGCTCAGGGTTGTTCTGCTCGATATTTTCCCAGACGCCGCCGGGGAAGTAGGTGTTGCCGGGGGACAGGCTGTTAGCCCGGATGCCCTTGGCGGCCAGCTGGAAAGCCAGGCCCTGGGTGTAGTGGATGATCGCTGCCTTCATGGTCCCGTAGGGACCCGAGGCGAAGTCCACCTCGCGGCCGGACACGCTGGAGATCGTCACGATCGAGGGGGCCTGGCTGCGCTCCAGGTATGGCATCGCCGCGTTCACCAGGTGCACCGTGCCCATCATGTCCACGTCGAAGCTCGCCTGCCAGTTGGCCTCTTCGTCCGGTATGGCCAGCGCGCTCACGTTGGCCACGACGATGTCCAGGCCACCTAGTTCGGTGGCCGTGTCACTGACCCACTGGCTCACGCCCGCCCGGTCGCTGACATTGACGCAGCGCCCGGTCACCACCCCGCCGCCGCCCCGGCCGGTCATCTCCTCGGCCGCCTGGGCCACATCGGTGGCGGTCCGGGCGCAGAACGCGACCGAAGCCCCCTCGTCCGCGAGCGTTTCCACGATGGCACGCCCGATGCCCCTGGTGCCGCCGGTCACCAGAGCGCGCAGTCCCTTCAGTCCCAGGTCCATCTATTGCCTCCCCGCCTGTTCGCGCAGCCGCCCGTGCATGCCTTCGTAGGCGTCCGTCGCGGGCAGCAGGCTCTTGCGCACCTTCGTGACCGAGCTGTAGTTGACGTCCACCACGTTGGCCAGCGGGCATTCGCTCACCTGCGTGAGCAGCTGGTAGGCGTCGAGCCTGTCCAGCCCGTACAGGTCGCTCAGCCAGCCGACCATACCCGCCTGGCCTATCCGCCAGGCGTCCTCCAGCGGCCTGCTCGAGCCCACCACCATGAGGTAGTCGTCGGTCTCGATCCGCGGCCAGGCCGGCCCGCCGCCCTTGACCAGGTCCGCGATGAGGCAGACGTCCATGGCGCCTTCCACCGCGGTCCCGCAGGATTCGCCTTCACCTTGCCGGTAGTGCCCGTCACCGACAGAGAACAGTGCGCCCGGCACATTGACCCCCAGGTAGCAGGTGGCCCCGGCGCGCATCTCCGGGGTGTCCATGTTCCCGCCGAAGGCGTCCGGGACCAGCGATGACCGCACCTCGCCGGCGGCCGGAGCCACGCCTACCGTGCCCAGCATCGGATCCATCGGCAGCTCCAGCCGCAGGTCACTGGACCGGGCCTGGAACGCGACGGTACGCCGGTCCCGGTCCACCTGGTAGATCCAGGTCCGCTCCTCCAGCGGATCCTGCAGCGTGACGGTGCGGTCCGTGCCGGTCAGGCCGCCGAACAACGGGATGGTGCTGGATGCGCCCCAGTCGCGGGCCGGGCTGAGATCCACGAAGTGCAGCGCGAGCGTGTCACCCGGCTCCGCCCCCTCGACATAGAACGGGCCGGTCTGCGGGTTGACGAAGGGCATGGTCAGCTTGGCGCTTGGCATGTCGGCCGGGTCACGGAGGTTGCCGCAGAACGCGTCGTCCGTCCACAACCGAAGCATCGTCCCCGGCCGAACCTTCCTGACCGGTGCGACACCGCCGAAGGTGAACGCGTACTGCTCCCGGTCCGGCCGGAACTCGATCACATCCACTCGATCACATCCATCAGGGGCTCCCTCTCGGTGATCATCTAGCGCCCTTTCTATCGCGTGCCTAGCCCGGCCGGTAGAGGGCCGCAGGGCTGGCCACCGTGAGAGGGCGCGGGCAGGCCACTCCGTTCCGCGGTTTCCTGAGGCCGAACGAGTGAGTGGGCACGAGTCCCGGGGACCTGCCTGCCGCACCATCTCGGCCGCGCCATTATCTGCATCCGTCCAGGCCGGGTACCCCGGTTGCCAGTGTCGATGAGCTTCGAAGCTGAGCCTTCCGCCACATCCGTGATTTTGCTCATCCGCGGCCCCCGCGACCGGGCGCGGGCGTTCCGGAAATCCCCTTATGAGATGCCGCTCACCCGGCCCGAAGACGGTCAGTCCTGCTTGCGGGCAATGGCCCGGGCCAGTTCCTTCTTCGACATCTTTGAGCGGCCGGGCACTTCCAGTTCGGCGGCACGCTGGTAGAGCTCCTTCTTACTGTGGCCCTCGTAGTCCACGCCGCCGAAGGTCTCGCCCTCGTTCTCTCGGGCTCTCAGGTTCTTCGACCGGGGATCGGACGGTCCCTTGTGGTCCTTGGGCTCCCAGTGATCACCCGTCTTCTCGAAGCTGTGCTTGACCGCGCCGTAAGCGACCCGGTGCGCGCGCTCTCCTTCGCCGTAGGTCTCGGCGGCGCTGTCGTGCGCCTTGGTAAAGGTCCGCTGTGCCTTCTCCGGTGAGCGCTTCAGCGTGCCCGGAAGCTCTTCCTTCTTGGGCTGGCCGCTCTTCGTAGTTTTCGGCATATGGGTCCCTTTCTCCTGTCAGCCGGATTGCTTTCCGCAGCGGCTTACCGCTGGAAGTCCGTCTCCTGCAGGCATGTCTGCACGGTCCGGCCGCTTTCCCAGGAGTTGGCGCCCGGCGCCACCTCCGGTGTGGGTATATCGGCCCGGTTCTGCCGCTTATGCGCGGTGGAGATGCCGAGCCTGCGGTCGCGGTCGTCGATCAGCACCTCGTTCGCCTGCCCGTCTTGTGTCATTGCCATCATCAGCTGCGGGATCCCGTAGGGGAAGTCGTCGCGGTCGTACTGCCAGGTGTGGAACGTCTTGCCATAGGTCGTCACGAGGTCGCTGAAGTAGGCGTGCTCGGCCAGCTCGGGGATTCCCGGGGCGACCAGGATGCCGGACTTGACCTCGTAGTGGTGGCTATGCCACAGCCGCTTCTCCTCTTCGGGGAGGCTGCGGAAACGCTCCTGGGTAATGATGTACTCGATCCCGATCAGGCGCGCGTCGGGCGCGTTGCGATCGAAGATCACGCACTGGTGCAGATCGTGATGCAGGTGGATGCAGAAATGTGTCGCTTCCACCTGCCGCCCCATCTGGTCGGCGTACATGTGGAAGCCATTGAGGTAGGTGCTCATGGCGTCCAGCGGGTATTTCGGCTGGATGGCACCGGCCGCCAGATCGAGCACGCGGTGCTTGAGCGGATGCCCCTGGCCGATCCTGGCGGTCGTCATCGCCTTGCGGCCGAACATCAGGCCAGCCGCGGTCGCTGCCCCGGCGGCGACCCCGATGCCGATGGACCCGGCCCGCCGCCTGGCGGGCTGCCAGCTCCGACCCGGCGTTTTGTCATGCTGCATGGTGGTTTCCTCCGCGGCCTGCGCCCTCCGGTCCGATACCGAACGCGTCGTCTTACCCCCGCCCCGGAGCCCAAACCAGTCTTTGTGCGCCGTATGCCGTACCGGGCGCTGGCTCAGGAGACCGCCGGCACGCCAGGCCCACCAGGGCGGCAGGCCGCCCGCGCCCGGCGCGGGACGGTGCTGCCCGGTGATTCAGGCGAGCTGACGGTGGAGCTTTTCTGCCATGGCCAGGCCCGAGACCACCAGCAGGCGGGGGATGCTGCCGGTCAGCACCTTCCGCAAGACGACGGTCAGCCATATCACTCCCGCGGCCGCCGCCATGCCCGGTCCCTGCCCGCCCAGCCGTACGCCCACGGCATACCCCAGGAGGGGCAAGCCGAGCGACTCGGCCAGGTTCCAGCCCGCGGTCAGCGCCAGCCGGGCCGGCGCGGGCAGCTCGAGGTCGCCGGTCACCGGGAGGTCTGCGGCCGGATCCGGCCGGACTCGCGTTCGCAACCTCATTGTGCTCCTCACTCGCCCCCCGGCCAGCGGGTACCTGGCCAGTGGACCTTCTTTTCCCGCCTTTCCGCATGTCATGTACGGCGCGGGTATGCAGTGCCGGAGGAACGAGATCCCCGCCCGTTCGGGCCTGATAAACAACCGAACGGGCGGGCTGCCAGCACCAGCTGACGACGGCCAGCGCCGCTGTCTGACGGCCACCCGCTCGGGCGCCCGCGACGATGGTCTAGGTGGATCGCCCCCCTGTCCTTCGGTTCACCGCGAACGGCGGCGCGGCCGAAAAGCACTACCGGCTCGGTGTCCCCCGCTTTCCAGCCTGGCTCCCGCCAGCTGCGATCCTGGGCAGTCCCGCCAGCGTCTGAGCTCCCGGACCGGGGGCATCGCCGTCATCCTGGTGCCTTATCGTCAGGTGCGAACCAGGACAGCTGCGGCCTCAGGTGCGGGCCTGGGCGTTCTGATTCCGGGCAGCCCGGCGGCCGGCGGTAGTTTAGCCACGCTGAGCGAGGCTAGGAATAGGTGGTTCTGGCGGCAGATACTAAAAGCCGGTTTTCGCCTACTGAATTGGATCAGGTCAGTGGCTCAGCCTGTTAGTTTCGCCGGTCCTGGTGTCACGTTGGCGAATTGGCGAACCGCGGAGTTTCTGCGATGGAGCTTTCAGCATTCGCGTGAATTCCTGCCCACGGCACGGGTGGCGCGCGATGGTGCGGTGAGTGAGCTGCCGCGAGCGCTGGGCACGCTAGCCGATGTCTCGCTGACTGACGGCAATAGCGGTCCCACCACGGTGGGGGCGGTTATCGCAGGCACCTACACCGACGGTTTCCTGCTGATGAATGACGGCGCTGTCGTCATGGAGGAGTATCCGGCTGACATGGCCCCCAGCGCCGTGCACGCTCTGATGTCCGTGACGAAGTCGCTGGTGGGATGCCTCGCCGCGGTCCTCATTGACAGGGGGATGGTGGATCCGGCGGCCCCGCTGACCGCCTATGTCCCGGAGCTGTCCGCTAGCGGATATGCCGGGGCCACGGTCCGTCACGTGCTCGACATGCGTTCCGGGATCATTTTCTCCGAGGACTACCTGGACCCCAGTTCGGAGATCCGGCAGCTGGAGCAGTGCATCGGCTGGAGCCCGGGCGCTGCGGGCGGCCTGCCCGCCTCCATCTATGACTTCCTGCTGTCGTTGCGGCAGGGCAGTGCTCACGGTGGTCCGTTCGCCTACCGGTCGTGCGAAGCGGACGTGCTCGGCTGGGTGTGCGAGCGGGCTGCCGGGGCACGGATGCCGGAACTGCTTTCCGACCTGCTGTGGAGCCGGCGGGGGCCGAGCACGATGCGGATATCTCGCTCGACCGTGCTGGTGTGGTGGTCCACGACGGCGGGATGAGTGCCGCGCTGCGGGACGTGGCGCGCTTCGGTCAGATGCTGGCCGATGGCGGACGGTCGGTGGACGGCCAGCAGGTGCTGCCGGCCTGGTGGGTGTCCGACACGCTGACCGGCGACCCGGAGTCACGAGGCGCCTTCGACGCCAGCCCTACCGATACTCGCATGCCCGGCGGGATATACCGGAACATGTTCTGGGTCCCCCGCCAGGGCTCGGTTGTCCTGCTGTGTCTGGGCATCCACGGCCAGATGGTGTACGTCGACACCGCGGCCCGCGTGGCCGGGGTGAAGCTATCGAGCTGGCCAGTGCCCCAGGACCCGGTGATGCTGTCTGCCACCCTGCGAGCGTTCGACGCCATCACAGGACACCTGACTGCGGCCAGACCCGGGCGCGCTGACCAGGCCGGGGATTAACCGTGAGCTTTATTCACCGCTACTGGGACCAGGCGCGCTTGGCAAAACTGAGCCGCCCCGGCGCCACAGGCGCGGGGCGGCTGGCCTCGGCTGGGGCTGACGAGATCCGGTTAAATCCGGGCCCGGCGGCGCTGCGGGCTGAGCGGCATGACTGTCAGGGCCGGGGCGGCCGGAGACGGGGCGCCCCGGGAGAACCTGGCGATGGCGGTGCCGGTGAGCGTGACCTCCACGGTGTGGTCGTGGCAGCCCACCGCGGCCGGGCAGTCCCGCCCGCGCGCCCGCATCTTCATGCCGCTGATCACCACGCCCTCGCCGCCGAGCCGTCTGACGTCATCTTGCAGCCGGCGCCTCGCATCGTGCCGCGACTGGTTCACCAGCTCAGTCCACCCCGTCACCTCGACGTTGCCGGACCACCACCTCGCCTGCCCGGCCAGCCCGCGGTCATCGTGCCGCGACCCGATCGAGATGCCGAGCGCAAGCCCAGCCGGTACCCACCCGGCGGTGATCAGCTTGGCGAAATCCTGCCCGGAAACATCGCACGTGAAGAGCGCCCGCTGCCCGGGCGCGGCACCCAGCGCGCGAACCGCGGTGCCGGTAGCCGTGAAATCCAGCCCGCCGAGGGGAAGCGACCCCCGGGACAGCCGGACCCCCACCACCCCGTGTCCGCCCAGCGCGGCGCACTCAGCGGCCATCCGGTCGATGGCCGTCCGCCGGGCCTGGTACATGGCGTCGACCAGCAGCCCGGACGACCCCGCCGGACACCGTCCGGGCACCTGGCCGGCTGGGTCCGCAGACACCTGGTCGCCGGATGATCCCCACGCCCCCGGACAGCTATACCCGCCAGCCCAGCCGGCGGCATACACGGCCGCGCCGAACGCCTGCCCGACGGGCTCAAAACCCACGCCGCGGACGGCGGCGAACCCCTGGCAGGCCAGCGCGGATTCCCACCTGCCGTCGGGCCAGGTGCCCGCAGCCCGGCCCACGGCACCGGCGGGCCGTTGCTCGCTCACGCTCCTAGCGTAGGCCCCGCTCCCTGGCCGCTACCGGACCAGGCTTTCCAGCCGCGACGCCCACTTCGATCTGCAGATGAGGCACACCGCCCGGGCGCTTCACCAGCCGGGCAATGCAAGCGGTCCGAAGACACGGCAAAACCCGGCTGGCGTTCGTACTGCTGCCTCTGGCGTGACGGTGTTCCGCCCTGGGAAAGCCGTGAAGGTGACCGATACCGACATGGTGACAGCGGAGATGGGCGCGGTCGGGCGAGCGGACGGGATCACCTCAGTGCAGCGGCTGTCCGGCGGGGCGACCGCCGATGTCTGGCTGATCAGCTACGCCGACGGCAGCGCTACCGGGCATCTGCGCACCCCCACGTCCTTCCTGGCCGCCATCAGGGGTCTGATTCTGCTCGAAGCGCTGTCGGCCCTGAAGGACAACCCGCTATGCCTGCGGTACTGACCCGCGGCGGCTTGTGGGCCGGTAACCTGCTCAGCCGCGATGGCCGCATCACCGTCATCGACCCGGCCGTCAGCTACACGTGGGCCGAAACCGACCTGTCCATGTTGTGGAGCTGTCCCCGGCCCCCCGCATCGGAGCGGTTCTTCGTCATCTACCAGGAACTCAACCCCTGCCCGCCGGACTGGATCGACCGCATGCCCATCTTGAACCTGCGTGAGCTGCTCAGCACCGTGGCCCACTTCGGACCCGCGGCCGGCAGCACCATCCAGCGCATCCGCCACGTCCTCGCCCCCTTCGGCTAATGCGACACCAGGCTCGGGCTGAACTGCCAGCGACGGCAGCCAACGGCAGGCAACAGCGGCCTGTAACAGCGCAGAACACCCGCGCGATCCCGCGGCACCGGAGGATATGTCCGGCCTTCAGCCAGGAATGGGAGCAGGTGCGTGCCTGCCTCGCACTGGGAGTCAGGATGTTTCGCTGAGGACGTCCCCGGATACGTCATGATCTGAGCGCATTCCCTGTTCCCCGGAAGCCAATTAGGGTTTTCTCGTGCCCCCTCGCATGCAGCCGGCCTCTCAGAGCCGGTGTGACCTGCTGCGGTCGCTGCACCGCCCCGGCACCCCTCTGCTGCTTCCGAACGCCTGGGATGTGGCCACGGCGAGAGCGGTGGCCGCGGCTGGGTTCCCGGTGGTCGCGACGACCAGCGCCGGCGTAGCCGCGGCGCTCGGCTATGAGGACGCGGAGGGTGCGCCGGCGGACGAGGGTTGCCGCACGGACGTGGCACCTTCGCCGCCCACCCAAGACTGACATCGATCGCGCCATCAGCTTGGCTCGCTGGCGGAGCCGTGATGAGCGTTCCTTGGTCGCACTGCCATCCCGGCGCGCCGGCGATTGCTCACCCTGACCGCGGCTGGCGCCACTTCCGTGGGCTCCGGGCTGTTGCGCAGCGCGATGGCCCTGCGCATGAGTCCGGTGCGGGCAGCGTGACGCTACAGGGACAGTTCCCGGCGCAGGCAAATCCAGCGGTAACCGTAGCCGCCGACCGTGACCTTAGCCAGGTCGATGTCGCCGTAGTTGCGATCGGCGAGCATCTCGGTGGGCGACTCGGCAATGTCGTCGAGGCTGCTGACATCGGCGGTGACGTCGCGGTCGCCGAGATTGTGCAGGAATAGCATGGTGCCGGTCGTGTCGTCGGCGCGGTGCACGAGCAGGCCAGGCGGCGTGGGCGCGTCGACGTGGCTACAGGAGCCGGTGTTTATCTCCGGGCACTCGCGCAGCGTGCGCATCATCCGTTCGAACCAGGACAGCAGTGAACCGGGGTCGTTGCGCTGCCTCCTCACGTTGACCTTCTCGTAGCCGAACGTTCCATCGGCGACCACCGGATGGACCAGCCGGTCGCCTGCGGCGGCGGAGAAGCCGGCGTTTGGCAGCGATGACCACTGCATCGGCGTGCGAATCGACTCCCGGTCCGGCAGCGACAGGTCGTCGCCCATGCCGATCTCTTCGCCGTAGCGGATGACCGGAGTGCCTCGCAGGGTGAACTGCAGTGAGTAGGCCAGCTGGATACGGCGCTGGTCGCCGCCCAGCATGGGTGCGAGACGACGGCGGATCCCTCGCCCGTACAGGCGCATGTCCTCTTCCGGGCCGAAAGCGGCGAACACCTCCTGCCGCTGGTCGGCGGTGAGCCGGGACAGGTCTACCTCATCGTGGTTACGCAGGAAAGTGGCCCACTGTGACCAATCGGGAAGCGCCGGGGTGTTGCGCAACGCGGCTATGACAGGCTCCGGGTCCTGGCGGGCGAGCGCCAGCATGATCTGGGCGTTCAGCGCGAAGTCGAACAGCATGTGCAGCCGGTTCGCCGACCCGCCACTGTCGCCGAAGTACTTGGTGAGCTGGTCAGGGTCGACGTTCGCCTCGGCTAGCAGCAGCGCGTCCTGACGCTGCCACTGCACATGCTGGCGGAGATCGGTCAGGAACTCGAAGTCCTTGTCATCGCCGCTGCCGTCTGCAGTGATGTACTCAATGAGGAACGGCACCGCGTCCATCCGGAATCCGGCAACCCCCAGCCGCAGCCAGAATGACGCGATCTTCTTAATCTCGTCGCGGACCCGGGGGTTGCTGATGTTGAGATCCGGCTGAAAACGGTAGAACCGGTGAAAGTACCACGCGCCTGCAGTCTCGTCATACGTCCAGGTCTCATTCTGCTCGCCGGGGAAGACCATGCCCTGATGCCGGTCGGCCGGTTCTTGTTCTGACCAGACGTACCAGTCCCGGTATGGCGAGCCGGGCGACGAGCACGCTGACCGGAACCACGGGTGCTCGTCCGAGGTGTGGTTGACAACCAAGTCGATGATGACCCGCATGCCGCGGCTGTCGGCCGCCTGCAAGAACTCCGCGAAGTCACCCAGCGTGCCCAGACGGGGATGCACGTTGTAGTAGTCGCTGACTTCGTAGCCGCCGTCCCGGCCCGGAGAGGGATGGATGGGGTTCAGCCACAGGCAGTCGACGCCGAGGCGCGCCAGGTAGTCCAGTCGGCGGGTGAGCCCGATGAAGTCACCGACACCGTCGCCGTCGGAGTCCTGGAACGTCTCGACGTCCAGGCAGTAGATGATTGCCTTCTCATACCAGCGCTCAGCCATATCGCTGCACTCTCCCCGTTGCAGCCAGGGCAAAACGCGGCCGTTGCCACCTGGATCTCCGAGACCGAAGCCGGGAAGCAGTCCTGCGCACTCGTCATGCGTAGGACTGAACCGCGCCCGTGCATGACCCAGCAGGAGATTAAGTGGCCGCAGCCGATCCCTGCCACGAGCCAGATATCTTCTACCAGCTAGAACTCAGGCTGACCTACTATCCAGGGGCAGCTAGCGGAAGCCCAGATCGAGGCACCGCAGCCATGGTATTCAGAGACATGAATTTGTATCCGAGGGGGACTTGAACGCGGGAACCGGTAATATTTCCCCGGATCGGGGAGATTCATGGAATTTAATATTTCCCCGGATCGGGGAGATTCATGGAATTAAGGTAGCGCGGCCGGGGCGGGTGCGGTCGGCTATCCGGCAGTGTGTTCGATCTGCTGCCAGGCCCTCGTGCGGACGCCAGCCGCAGCCCCCGATGCTGCGACGCTTGGAGCGCAACGTCCGTGCCCGCCGTGCTGGCCGGCCTGAGCCGTGGACGGCAGGCGGATGCACACGCCCGACCTCGATCCCGTGACCGCCAGCGGC
>CAWAFD010000004.1:0-111520 GCA_963781225.1 uncultured Actinomycetota bacterium | reverse complement strand
GGCGACATGCGTCGTCTTGGCTGGTGACCTCGTGGCTGGTGGTCTCGTGGCTGGTGGTCTCGTGGCTGGTGACCTCGTGGCTGGTGGTCTCGTGCGAGGAGTCCCGGATGGTGGCGTCGCCGAAGGAGGTCTCGCCAAAGGTGGCGTCCTGGGGCCGCGGGCCGCCGAAGCCTGCATCGCCGGCCGGGGCGCCACGCCACTGCTCGGGCCGGACCGGGTCGCCACGGGAGGGGTCACCATGGGACGGGGCGCTGTGGAAGGGGGCGCCGTGAGAGAGCTCGCCGTGAGAGAAAGCGTCCCGATGGGCGCCGTTGCTGCGCGCAGAAATGGTCGGCCAGGAAAAGCTTGACTCGGGATCGCCAGCCGAGACGCCGGGCTGGGAAGTAGAGGCGCCGGGGGTCGCTGGCTCTGGGACCTGCGGGCCGGCGGTCCGGCGGACCGCCGGGTGGGGATCTGGGGCGCTGGAATCCGCCGCCGGCACGTCCTGACTACGGGGAGAGCTGTCGGCGGCGTGGGCGCCCGGACTGCCGGGCGGCCGGGCACCAGCCCGGGAAACCGGCTGGGGCGCCTGCTCCTGATTGGAGTGGTGGCGGCCGGAGCGGGCGCCCTGGACGCGGTTGAAGACGGTCCGGGACGCCGGATCCCGGGGCGCGGAGACCGTCGCCGGAGTGGTCGTGTCCGCAGCTCCCGGCATCCCTGCCACACTGGCGGCCGCGGGGCTCGCGGCTGCCGGACGCGTCGATGAGGCGGCGGCCTGGTATGTAGCGGCCGGGTATGCGGCGTTGCCAGGCCCGGAGGCGGGCGCCGCGGCGGCGCGCGGCACGGAGACCGGTGCTGGCGGCGCGTAGTTCAGGGGCCGGGAGGTGGATGCCGCGCCAGCCGGTGAGGTTGCGGGTGCGGGCCGGAAGGACGGCGGGACCTCGGGCCGCAGGTCCGCGGACGCCCTCCGGAACGAAGGCGCCAGCATGGGCTGAGGGCCGGTTTTGTCCTCGTCCGGGTTGTGCGGGGCGGCTGGGTCCCCGGCGCCGATCGGCGGCAGATTGCCGGCCAGCTGCGTGGCCACCTCGCGGGCCGTCTTGATCAGCGCGGTGCGGTGTAGGTTCCCGCCCCATTCACCGCTCAGCAGGTCAGCGCCCTTGGTGTCGTGGGCGATACCGCCCAGCACGGCGGCTGGCGCATTGGCCTGGGTGAGCACGTGCTGGACCTCGCCGAGCGAGGAGCGGAGCTTCTTGTGGTCGGCCACGACCACCACGCCGACACCGAAGCCGCGCCGGCCGCGGCTGTGGGCCGCCGCCGCGAAAGCGATCGAACGGTCCCGGAGCCTGATCACATCGGCCACGTGCACCCGGGTCACCAGGACGACGGTGGTGGCCTCGGCAAGCAGGTCATAAAGCGGGCCGTCGGCGCCCAGCCGGCCGCAGTCCGCGATCACGTCCGCCTGCGGTAGCGAGGCCAGCACCTTGCCGATCGGGCCCCACAGCAGGCTCAGGCCGGCTCCCTGCTCGGCGTTTGTCACCCCGGCCAGCACGTCCAGCCCGCCGTGCAGTTTCTGGGTGTGCTCCCAGAGCTGCTGCGGCTGTATGCCGCGGCGAGCCATCACGGCCAGGCTGAGCACGCCCCGCCGCGGGTCCAGGTGACCGCCACTGACGGCCGGGAAACGGTAGACCAGATCGCCGCCGGCTGGGTCACATTCGGCCAGCAGGACCGGCCGGGGCCAGACAGCGGCGAGCGCCAGTGCCGCTGTCGTGACACCTGGCGCTCCCTTGTCGGACGCGATCGCGATCAGCGCCATGGCTCATCCCGACCCGGTGCCGGGCGCCAGCGTGATGGCCACATCGCCGGCGGAGGCATAACAGGCCAGGGTGCCCGCGACAGCGGAGGGGACGGCGAGGGTTACCGAGGCGGTGGTTCCGCTGGCCGAGGCACTGCCCGACACGCTGGCGATCGTGCCAGTGGCGATCGGCACCCCCGGCGCGCTGCCGTTGCTATCACCGCTTGTCCCGGTGGTGCCGGTGCTGGAGCAACCGCTGCCGGTGCCGACCGGGAATGCCTCGACGGTGTCGCCGATCAGCAGGTTGCCCGGGGTCTGGCCAGCCTTGAGCGACAGGCCTACCTCGACCTTGCCCGCGGTGAGGTTGTTCGTGGACGATGTCATGGCCTGGGTGAGCAGCGTGCCTGCCGGGATTTGCGTGGAGGCGTAGACGCCGGTCACACGCCCGGCGTATTGCCAGGCCACATAGCTCACACCGGAGCCGGTCGCGATCTGGACCTCGCGCAACGCAGAAGCCGGGATCTGCTGGCCCTGCCCGATTTCCTGGACGACCTCGATGGCTCCCACCCGGTGCCCGGCGTTGATGACCAGATAACCGGCGGCCAACGCGCCCAGAGCCACCAGCAGCACGGCCAAGGCGGCCAGGGCCGGCTTGCGCTCGCGCGGTGCGCTCGGCATCCGCCGCCCGCCCGGCGCGGTCGGCTCGGTCCATGATGACTGCTGGTCGGACGCCGTACCGCGCGCTAGCGTGCCTCGGTCGCTCACCATATGATCGCGGGTCTCCCGTGGGTTTACCGCACGCGCTTCGCCTGCGAACGCGTACCTATATCGCTGCTATGTCGCCGCATCCCCCCAGCGGCCGAAGATATCGTGATACACCCCATCTCGACCCCTATATGACGAATCCGTAACCACAGATGACCCACATCACCCCAGGTAGTGACAATAAGTAGCTGCAGTGCCGAGAGGGCGATCTAACCTCTCAATTAGGCACGAACCCCCCGAATCATGGCCACTCACACCTCCGGAGGCCAGCGGCGCTTCTAAGCTGTGGCAAAACGGGCATGCGGTGGGTCCTGGGCGACCCACGGAAGGGGCTTTCATGCGCCTGGCGTTGACGGTCGTGTCACCGGCGACGCGCCGCTGGGCGGACGTTGTGCTCGACGCGGACCCGGCCACGCCGGTCGCGGACGTGGCCACCGAGCTGGCCCGGATGGCATATGGCACCGCTCACGCAGCGACCGCAGCCGGCCCGGCCGCACCGGATCCGGCATCCGGCGGCCAGGTCCTGAGCTTCCCCCAGTCGCGGCCGCCAGGATCCCTGGCCACAGCGAACGCGCGAGGCCAGGCCCCTGCGCAGCCACAAGCCCGTCAGTCCAGGCCAGACCAGCCCGGTCCCCCCCGGTACCTGCCAAGTCCTGGCATCCCGATCTTCGTTGACTTCCGGCCGGTCCCGCCGGAGCTCACGCTGGCCAGCTCGCCGATCCGGGATGGGTCCGTGGTCAGCCTGGGCGACCCGTCGGGCTGCGTCCGGCCCGAACCAACTGGGCTGGCCGAGATCCGTCTGGTTGGCGGCCCGGCGGCCGGCGGGGTGCACCGGATCAGCCTGGGCGGCGCCGACATCGGCAGCACCGAGACGGCCAGCATCAAGATCGCCGACCCGTCAGTGCCGCCGCTCGCCCTGCGCCTGGAGGTCCAGCCGGACGGCAGCTGCCAGGTCACCCCGTACCCCGGTGTCGCCGCCACGCTGGACCGCGAAGAAGTGACCGGGACTTCGCCGTGGCAGCCCGGCCAGCTGCTGGCCGTGGGCGCCAGCCTGCTGGGCATCGCCCCATACGAGCCGCCGGACGCGGCCCTGCATCCATCGGAGGACGGTGCCGGCATCGACTTCAACCGGCCGCCCCGGCTGCTGCCGCCGGGCCGCCGGACCCGGTTCGCGCTGCCCACTCCGCCGGATAAGCCAGACCGCCGCCCCTGGCCGATCCTGATGGCCGTGGCGCCTATCTTGCTCGGCGTGGGCATGTGGTACCTGACGAAGGCCATCTACATGCTGGCCATGTGCGCGATGAGCCCGGTCATGGTGGTCGGCAACTACGTGTCGGACCGCAAGCGGGGCCGGGCCACGAACGCACGCCGGGCGGCCGAGTATGCGGAGCGAAAAGCCCGCATCGAACAGGACGCCCAGCTCGCGCTGGAGGCCGAGCGCAGGCAGCGCCGGGACGACTGCCCCGATCCGGCTGCGGTGCTGTCCATCGCCTCCGGCCCGCGCCGCCGACTGTGGGAGCGGCGGCGCAGCGACCCGGATTACCTGCTGCTGCGGGTGGGCACCGCGGACATGCCGTCCGCGGTCGAGCTGAGCGATCCCACCCAGGACGAGCATCGCCGGGTGGTGGTGTGGGAGATCCCGGACGCGCCAATGACGATCCCGCTGCCGAAACGAGGGGTAATTGGCGTCGCGGGCCCAGCCGACGCACCCCGGGCCATCGGCCGCTGGCTAGTGGCCCAGGCCGCGACCCTGCATAGCCCCAACGACCTGCAGATATACGTCCTTACTGACGGCAGCGGCCAGCGCAGCTGGGAATGGGCGCGGTGGCTGCCGCATCTGCGTCCCGCCTCGGCGGGACCCGGGCCTGCCGCAGCTTCGCCCACCTGCGTCGCCCTGCTCGGCAACGACGCAGAAACGGTCGCGGGCCGGATCGCCGAACTGCTGGCCATCATCGCGAGCAGGCGCGACGCGATGCGCGAGTCGAGCGGCGAGCCGCCGTCGCTGTCGCCCGACGTCATCGTGGTATTCGACGGGTCCCGTAAGCTCCGCTCGCTGCCCGGCGCCATCCAGATCCTGCGCGATGGCCCTCAGGTCGGTGTCTACGCGATCTGCCTGGATGGCGACGAGCGGCTGCTGCCGGCCGAATGCCAGGCGGTGGCCGTGGTTGAGCCGGACGGGCTGCGTGTGCAGCAAATGAGCGCGGTCACCATTGCCGGTGTCCGCCCGGACCACGTGACCCCGGGCTGGGGTGCGCAGCTGGCCCGGCGGATGGCACCGGTCCGCGACGCCAGCGACGACGAGGAGTTCTCCTCGCTGCCGGATTCGAGCCGGCTGCTGGACGTGCTCAACCTCGACCCGCCGAGCCCGGAGCTGATCACCGCGCGCTGGCTGACCGGCGGCCAGTCCACGGTCGCGGTGCTGGGCGAGTCCTACGACGGCCCATTCGCAATTGACCTGCGGCGGGACGGCCCGCATGGGCTGGTGGCCGGCACCACCGGCGCCGGTAAATCCGAGCTGCTGCAGACGTTCGTCGCCTCGCTGGCGATCGTCAACCGGCCGGACGCCATGACGTTCGTGCTGATCGATTACAAGGGGGGCAGCGCGTTCAAAGACTGCGCCCAGCTGCCGCACACGGTCGGGATGGTCAGCGACCTGGACGGCCATCTCACCGAGCGCGCGCTGGCCTCGCTGTCCGCCGAGCTGAAGCGGCGCGAGGAGATCCTGCTGCACACCGGGGCCAAGGACATCGAGGACTACAACGACGCCCGGCGGGCCGACCCGTCGCTGGCCCCGCTACCCCGGCTGGTGCTGATCATCGACGAGTTCGCGTCGCTGCGGGCCGAGCTGCCCGACTTCGTGACCGGGCTGGTTGGCATCGCCCAGCGCGGGCGGTCTCTGGGCGTGCACCTCATCCTGGCCACCCAGCGCCCGGCCGGCGTGGTCAGCGCGGACATCCGGGCCAACACGA
This sequence comes from uncultured Actinomycetota bacterium, assembly GCA_963781225.1. GTDB lineage: Bacteria > Actinomycetota > Actinomycetes > Streptosporangiales > Streptosporangiaceae > Palsa-504. The sequence continues at coordinate 106,015 of CAWAFD010000004.1, read as the reverse complement.
ACCTGCGGATCGCGCTGCGGGTGACCGACGCCAGCGAATCGGCCGACGTCATCGACGTGCCCGACGCCGCCTGGATTTCCAAGGCCACTCCCGGACGGTGCTACGTGCGGTCTGGCGCGGCGAGCCCGGTCGGCGTGCAGTCGGCCCGGATCGGCGGCCGGCGGCCGGGAGCCACCGCCACGATGAGACGGGACCCGGCCCGGCTCATCCAGGTAGCGTGGCGCGATGTGGGCCGGCCGCTGCCGCAGGCCCGGCGGGGCCTGGCCGACGACGACGCCAATTCCGCGACTGACCTGTCCGTCCTGGTCGACGCCGTCGGTGCCGCCGCGCAGCGGATGGGCTTTACGCGCCAGCCGAGCCCGTGGCTTGCGCCGCTGCCGGACCTGGTCACCCTGGACGAGATCCCCGCGGTCCCGGAGGTCCCCGGCGACGTCGCGCCGATCCCCTTCGGCATCACCGACATGCCGGCCCGGCAGGCCCGCGAGGCCATGACGCTGGACCTGGCCCACGGCGGCCACGTCGTGGTGGCCGGGGCGGCCCGCACCGGGCGGTCCACGCTGCTGCGCACCATCGCCGGGTCGATCGCCGCCCGCGCGTCAGCGGCTGACGTGCACATCTACGCGATCGACGCGGGTACCGGCGCGCTGCTCCCGCTGACCGCGCTGCCGCACTGCGGCGCGGTCGTCACCCGCGACCAGACCGACCGGATCGAGCGGCTGCTGGGCAAGCTGCGCGGCGAGATCACCCGCCGTCAGCAGCTGCTGGCCGCCGACGGTTTCACTGGCGTCGCCGAGCAGCGGGCCCGGACCGCGGACCCGCACCGGCGGCTGCCCTGGATCGTGCTGATGGTGGACTGGTGGGAGGGATACTTCGCCGCGTTCGAGAAGTACGACTACGGGCGGCTGGTCGATGGCCTGCTGCAGCTGATGCGCGAGGGCGCGGCAGTGGGGATGCGGGTCGTGGTGACCACCGACCGGCTGGCCCTGCTCGGCCAGACCGGGACCGTATTTGCCCGCCGCCTGCTGCTGCGGCTTAACGACCCAGGTGACGCGGGGCAGGCGAACATCCGCGAGCGTTCGCTGCCGACGCATCAGCCCCCGGGGCGGATCATGATGGAGGGCACGCCCGACCCGATGGAGGTCCAGGTCGCCCTGCTCGACGCCGATCCGTCCGGACCCGCGCAGGTTTCGGCGCTGCGCCGCCTCGGCGAGGAGTCGACCGCCCGGCACGGACCGGTGGCGGACCAGCTCAGGCCGCTGCGCGTCGACACGCTCCCGGCCCGGATCACGCGAGCCGAGACACTGGCGCTGGTCCCGGGTTTCACCCCGCCTTCCCCGTTGTGGGCACTGCTCGGGGCGGGTGGCGACGAACTGGAGCCCCTGGGACTGGACGTGCAGGAGGAGGGACCCGGGCTGACCATCGCCGGGCCGCCCAGGTCCGGCCGGTCCACCGCCCTGCTCACCATGGCCACTTCCCTGCTCGGGCAGGGGCACGCCAGTGCTCGTGGTCACGCCGCGGCGGTCACCGCTGCGCTCACTGGCAGGCCGGGACGGGGTCCTCGGCGTGCTGGAAGGCGGCGCGGCAGCGGACGAGATCACCAGCGCGGTAGCCGGGCTGGACCGGTTCGTGGTGGCCGCCGACGACGCGGAACTGCTGTTCAACGGCCCGCTTTCGGCCCCGCTGGAGAAGATCCTGGCCAGCGGGCGAGACGGTGAGCACGGGCTGATCATCGCGGGCGCCACCGGCGACCTGACCCGTGCCTACTCCGGTTTCATCAAGGAGGCGCTGAAGTCACGCTGCGGCGTCCTGGTCGCGGTGGACTCCCCTAACGACGGTGACCTGTTCGGCGTACGGCTGCCGCGTAACGCCGGGCCCGGGCCGCTGGGCCGCGGGCTGCTGGTGCGGCCGGGCGTTACCGCACCGCTTCAGATCGCCTTGCCGGACTAGAAAACGGCCTCGGTATCACTTAAGTAATTGCCTGGCTGCTGAGTGCCAGCTCCCGCTAGCGTCACCTTATCGCTGCCGCATCTGATTTCCCGGCGGTCACATGGCCAGGTTTCGGCGAAGGATATGAAACCCCAGGTTCATATCGTTCCAACGCTATGAATGCCCAGTTTCATACGGTTACGGCGACAGAGAAAACGTCTCGCAGGGACACGCGAGCCCTCGGTGGGACGAACCGCGCGGGACAGCTGCAGCCGAACAGGACGGCTGGGGCCGGCGGACGCCTGGGACCGGGGCTGTTGCCTGTGCTGGAATGACGCACATGCCCGCGGCGGGGGAATGCCGCGGGGACTACGGATGCCGGGCGGCTGGGCAGGCGGCCAACGCGGATGCCTGGGCGAGTTGGCCGGGGGCAGTGGCTCACGCGGGCGAGTGGCCGAGGCGGGCGGCTGGCGCTGGTAGCGGGCGGCTGGCGCTGGTAACGAGTGGAGAAAACTCTCCGGATACGGCAAGACGTGGGCCCGGGCGGGGTCCCACGTCTGTGCCGGATGGTGCGGTTAGTCAGGCGCCTGCGACCTGCTCGACACCCTGGACCAGCTTGTTGGTGTCGGTGCGGTACTGGGTGTGCAGGTTGGTGTGGTCCGACTTGATCTTGTTGGTCAGGTCTTCGCACTGGCCGTTGAGGTTCTGGAAATGCGCGCCACTGGTGACGTCGTTGAATCCCTGCGCCGTCGTCCGGTAGGTCTCGTGCGCGTCCAGGACCGCCTGGTGCGCCTGCTCGAGCTTGCTCATCTGGGCCTGAACGCCGCCCGGGTCGTAACCGATGTAACTGGGCATACCGGAACTTACCCTCCGTATCTCATGGGCGCCGTGCTATGACTGCTGGCACCGGCCCCCGGACAAGTAGTCGACCCAATAGTGGCGCAAATCGTCCGGCCAAAGGTCCGTAACGCACAACTTCGTGACGCCTAGGAACTCTTGGTCGCCATCCGCACCTTCGCTTCCCCCTCGCGTCACCCATCCCAGGGGGTAGCATCGGCGGGTACATCTCCGTCAGATCACCACAGACAGGGGGTCGGCGCGTGCTCAATATTGTCGGGGATGCGGTCTCGTCGGCGGAAGCTGACATGTCCAAGGTGCAGGCCGCGGCCGATGCGATCAGCACCGCGATCGGCAAGGTCCAGCCCTGGCTGGGCGGCGACACCTGGACCGGGCCAGCCGCCACGGCCTGGGAAGGTGACTGGAATTCCTTCTACGGCACCGTGCTCGGAGTCCTGAACAGCCTGCCGTCGGCCGAGGCGAGCGTCATCAGCGGGGTACAGAAGCAGGCCGAGGCGCTGCAGAAGCAGCTGGCCAAGGAGCACGCGACGGCCGTCCCGCAATAAAACCTGGGCCCGCCGAACCACCGGGCGCCCACTGCCGTCACTATAAGTACAGCGATCGTAGCGAGGAGCCATGAGCAGCGACGAGGTCGGCGTCGACCCGGGCCGGGTCAGCCAGGCGGCGGGAGCACTGGAAAACCTGCGGGACGTGCTGGCCGCCAACGTGCCCATCATCGTGAACACGATGCAGGAGTACTGGAGCAGCGGGGTGGGCTCACCGATCTCGCTGGCGCCGCTGCAGCAGGCGCAGCACAAGTCGCCGGGGGATGCCAGCGACATGCGGACCCGGGCCGACCTGGCCGCGGCGTGGCTGGCCCAGAGCGTCAACCTGACCGGCAGCGGGATGGTCGACATCCCCTGGGGCAGCACCAAGGCCGAGATGAATCAGGTCGACCAGCTCGACGCCCAGGCGCAGGCCCAGGCGCTGTCCGCCGCCGAGGCCGAGTCCGGCAAGAACCCGACGGCAGCCCGCGCCGCGATCACCTCGATCGAGCTCGACATCGCCGACCACACCAAGGCGGGTCACTCCGGCTGGCTCACCACGTTCTACACCGCGGCCGCACCGGCGGTGGCCAGCCTGGCCGCCACGCTGAACTCCGAAGACGGCCAGCACATGGTGGTGCTCAGCCCGGAGGACCAGAAGGTCCTCAATACCTACGCGACCGGCCTGGCCTACGCGGACAAGCACGGCACTCTCAGCCAGACGACCATCAACGCGTTCTCGCGATCCAAGAACCTGTGGTCGGTCGGGATGCTGTTCAAGTTCGGGCCGCCCGGCTCGGCCTACGGCACCCAGGAGAACCTGGGCAAGGACGCCGACGGCAACCCGGTTACCCAGCCGAACCTGCTGGCCCAGGTGACCACGGCCATCGAGCTGGCCCGCATGCGCGGCGGGTTCACCATCCCGCTGACCGGGTCCGACGTGCCCCTGGGATCGCCCGGCTCGGCTTACGTCCAGCAGCTGATGGCCGAGTTCGACCCGGCTCCGGCGATGCTGACCCTGGCCACCCAGAACGGCGCGGCGGCCCGGGAGGTGCTGGCTGGCCAGGACGGCGAGCAGATCGCCAGCGACCTGATGACCCGCCCGGTCGAGCTCTACTACGCGTCCTTCGACGGCAGCAAGCTGACCGGCTTCATGCCGGTAGCCGCGCCCAGGCCTTACTTCGACGGTGAGCAGATCGTGGCGGACAGCGACCCGCTCAACTGGCAGGACCATCAGGTCACCTACCCCCCCGACGTCATCGGCAAGTTCCTCGACACCGCCGCGAACAGCGGCGGCCGCGGCACAAGCCCGGCCGCCTACAACTCGGCCTCGGCCGCGCTTCATCTCATCGAGGCGACACCGTCGCCCACCGGCGACGACGGCATCCACCTGCCCGAGCCCGTGCGCCAGGCCCTGCTGCATACCGCGCAGAACTACATGTACGACCTGGCGTACAGCGCCAATAACTCCGGTGGCAACATCGTCGAGCCCGCGACGTCCAGCCTGCCCGTCTTCCACCTGCTGCTCAACGGGCAGGTCAAGAACGGGCAGAGCAACACGATGTCGACCTTCCTCCAGCAGATCAGCTACGACAAGACCGACGCGGCGACCCTCGACGCCTCGGCCAAGGTGGTGTTCAGCAACATTTACGCCCAGTGGAGGCTGGGCAAGCTGCCGCCGGGCTTCGACGGGGACCGGGGCAGCCGCCTCATGGCCGGGCTGCTCGGCCGGATCCAGACCGAGGCGAACAACGTCGGCGTCCACCTGGCGCAGGACAGCGACGAGCAGCACGAGGAGTACAACCAGATCCTGGAACTCGGCGAGTCCACGCTCCCGCTCCTGCCCGGCGTGGGCGACCTCGCGGACGAGGCCACGGATCCGGTCAAGGGCTTCCTGTCCGTCCTCGGGATCCCCACCGGGTTCAGCACCGACGCCGCCAGCGCGGCCCAGCAGGCCGACGCGCACAGCTTCGCGGTCGAGGGCACCCAGCTCCACGTGTTCATGGTGCAGGGCCTGCTGAACAACGGGGCGGGCGACCTGCTCAGCAGCGCACAGCAGTACAACGCCTCGCACCCGGGCCAGCAGTGGCTGCAGGGCAACCAGATCGTGCTGACGCAGCAGAATTACAGCGCCTTCCAGGACTGGTACGACAACAGCATCAGCTCCAAGCTCGACAGCAAGTACCAGCTGAGCGCACTTCAGGACGACTTCAGCGGCGACTACAACCAGCAGGGCGCGACGTCGTCGGACGGAGCCGCCGGGCCATGGTGACCAGACCCGGCGCGGTGCGGCGTCAGGTGCTCACCGCATCCGCGATGGCCTGCCTGACGCTCGCGGGCGCGGTCGCGTGCTCGTCGTCCGGATCCTCCAGCGCCGTCCCGAGCCAGAGCACGAGTTCGGCGCAGCAGCAGAGCAGCGCCCGCTACGACACCGCTCCGGCCCTGCTGGCCCAGTGCGCGATCAGCCATGGGGTACAGGCCGAGCTGCGCAGCGCTCAGCAGTACAACGCCAGTCATTCCAAGTCTCAGCAGTGGCTGTTCGGGACCATGGTCGAGCTGACGGGGGCGAACGGCAGCGGCTTCACCGACTGGTTCAACAACGGCGGGGGCGCCGCGGTGACACTCGGCGGCCAGCAGGTGGGTGACTGGCAGCAGTGGGCGGCCGACCATGGCGAGCTGCCTGTCCAGGTATGCGGAACCGCCGTGTCGGGGGCGGCTGCCCGGCAGCTGTACCAGAAGGTATACGCGCGCTGGCCCAGCATGCTCAGCAGCAATCCCTGGTAGAGACGCCGATCCCAGCGCGGGAAGCATGGCAAGGCGAGGCGGCGCCGGATAGAAAACAGGTTCGATACCTTGGTATGCTGTTGGGATGGCCGAGTTCGTTCCGCCCGGGTGGCCGGCCGGGGTGCACCCGCCCGGCAGCGAGGATTTCGAATCCACCGCGGTGGGCTGGCTGCTCGACGTGGTGCCGCCCGATTACCGGCTGCACGGCGTCTTGCGCCGCTACCCGATAGCGCTGGCCGCCCTGGCCAGGTACCACGCGAAGGCGTGCGTGGACGGGGCGCGCCAGGGTTACCGGGAGGCCCGGACCGATCTGGCGGGCTCGCTGCCGCCGCACGCCATCGACACGGTGCTGGCCGCCTACCGCAAGGAGGGGGCCCGGCTGGCGGCCACCGTCCGGGCGGTGGACCTGGTCGAGCGCGCGCTGCGCGGGGAGACGTTCGCTCCGGCCATGGCCGGCGAGCGGCCGGCCTGCGGCAGGCACCGCGGCGTGCAGCCCGGTGACGTGAGACGATAACTCCAAGCCACCTGGCGGCGGGCTGCTAGATACCTGAGCAGCAAGAGGGAAGTGAGCCAGTGCTGCGGCAGGCACGGATCCTGATGGTCGACGACCGGTCCGAGAACCTGGTCGCCCTGGATGCGATCTTGTCCTCGCTGAACCAGATCCTGGTGCCGGTGCGATCCGGCGAGCAGGCATTGGCGGCCCTGCTCAGCGAGGAATTCGCGGTCGTGCTGCTGGACATCATGATGCCGGGGATGGACGGCTTCGAGACCGCGGCCAAGATCAAGCAGGAAACCCGGATCCCGGATGTGCCGATCATCTTCCTGACCGCCGCGGTGGGCCAGCCCGACCAGGCCTTCCGTGGCTATGCCGCGGGCGCCGTCGACTACCTGGCCAAGCCGTTCGACCCGTGGGTGCTCAAGGCCAAGGTGTCGGTCTTCGTGGAGCTGTATCTCAAGCGGCGGCAGCTGCGGGACCAGGCCGAGATGCTGGGCGGCCGCCCGGTGCTCGAGCAGGTATCCGGGCGGCTGCGGGACGTCGAGGAGGCCGTGGCCGCGCTGCGGATACTGCCCGCGGTGAGCGAAGACGCCGAGGCGGAGCAGGCCGCGGCCAGGCTAGCCGGGCGGGTCGGCCGCCTGCGCGACGCCATGGACGCGCTCGGCGGCCCCGCCTGACGGCGACCCCGAGGAGGCGGGGGCCGGGCCTGGGGATGCGCCCGGGGCCGGGCCTGGAGGTGCGGTGACCGGCCACGGGCCGGCCGGGGCCAGCCAGCCATCGCCCGGGATGTACTGCCGGACGACCCGCGCCGGGACGCCCGCGACCACGCACCGGTCGGGCACGGTGCCGCGTACCACCGAACCGGCCGCGATGACCACGTTCCGCCCGATCCTCGCGCCTGGCAGCACGACCACGCCCGCCCCGAGCCAGCTGCCCGAGCCGATCCGCACCTCCGCGTTATGCGGCATCTGCCTGCCAATCGGCATGTCCGGGTCGGCGTAGCCGTGGTTCTGGTCGGTGATGTAGACGTACGGGCCGGCGAACACGTCGTCGCCGATGACCAGCGACTGGTGGGCGACGATGTGGCTGCCGCGGCCGATCACGCAGCGATCCCCGATCCGCAGCACCGGCACGGGCCCGAGATCCTGGCCGGGAACCATCCCGGCGGTCAGGCTCACGAACGCGCCGATGAGGGTGCCGGCCCCGACGCTGATCCAGCGCTCGCCGAAGAAGGTTCCGGTCGGGAAGGCGGCCATCGACCCGTGGCCGAAGGCGGCGAACCGGCGGCCCGCGGGAGTATCGGCGGTCACCGTCCCGGAGCGCTGGGCCTGCGCCCAGGTCCAGTGAACGGCCTGCCACTGGAACCGGCGCAGCCAGCCGCGGAGCCCGGTCACCGGCGGCGTGCCTACGGGCGGGCCGATGCGGCCAGCTGGCCGCAGGCGCCGTCGATCTCGCGGCCGCGGGTGTCCCGCACCGTCACCGGCACGCCGTGTGCCTCCAGACGGCGGACGAACTCGCGCTCGTCGGCGGGCCGGGACGCGGTCCACTTCGAGCCGGGCGTCGGGTTGAGCGGGATCAGGTTGACGTGCGCCAGGTGGCCGGCCAGCAGTGAACCCAGCATGTCGGCCCGCCAGGCCTGGTCGTTGACGTCCTTGATCATGGCGTACTCGATCGAGACGCGGCGGCCGGTGGCGGCCGTGTAGTCCCAGGCCGCGCCCAGCACCTCGGCTACCTTCCACCGCCGGTTCACCGGCACCAGCGTGTCCCGCAGCCCGTCATCGGGGGCGTGCAGCGACACCGCGAGCGTGACCGACAGGCCCTCGGCGGCCAGCCGGCCGATGGCCGGCACCAGGCCCACGGTGGACACCGTGACCGAGCGCTGCGAGATGCCCATGCCCTCGGGCACCGGGTCGGTGAGCCGGCGCACGGCCGCTATCACGGCCTTGTAGTTGGCCAGCGGCTCGCCCATGCCCATGAACACCACGTTGGAGACCCGGCCGGGGCCACCAGGGACCTCCCCCGCGGCGAGCAGCCGGGCGCCGGCCACCACCTGGGCCACGATCTCGGCGGTGGACAGGTTCCGGGTCAGGCCGGCCTGCCCGGTCGCGCAGAACGGGCAGGCCATCCCGCAGCCCGCCTGCGACGACACGCACATCGTGACCCGGTCGGGGTAGCGCATGAGCACCGACTCGACCAGCGAGCCGTCAAAGGCCCGCCACAGCGTCTTGCGGGTGGTCCCGCCGTCGCAGGCCAGCTCGCGCTCGGCGGCCAGCAGCCGGGGCAGCAGAGCCTGGGTGAGCGCATCGCGGGACGCCCGCGGCAGGTCGCTCATCTCCTCCGGCTGGTCGGTGTAGTGGCCGAAGAAGTGCCGGGACAGCTGGCTGGCCCGGAAGGCCGGCTCGCCCAGCCCGGTGACAGCGTCCCGCCGTCCGGCCAGCGGCAGATCAGCCAGGTGCGGCGGCGGCTTGCGGCCGGGGGCGCGGTCGCCGGCCAACGTCAGCCCGATCGGCGCGGCGGCGATCGGCTTGGCCCCGATCGGCTTGGCCCCGATCGGCTTGGCCACGATCGGCTTGGCTGGCCGCGCTGACACCACCCGGTCCGTTACCAGCCGGCCGGAATCGGGGGTGGGGGATGCTGACACGCCGCTCCGTTCGGATCTTAAGATCTTTTCTTTTCGCCACCAGGATAAGGTGCCGCATTAACGGCCACGCCCTTTGCGGTACGCAGCGGAGTCAGTACATTTCGTTTCATGGGCACCCCGCAGCCGACCACGCTCCTGGAGAGCCTCAGCCCCTACGGCAGCCGCAAGGTTACCGTCACTTGCGACGGCCTGACCACCGCCGCCTACCTGCACAACGGCAGCTGCGCGATCTCGGCCACCTGGATCGCCAACCACCGGCCCGCGCCGCAGACCACCGACCAGGCCATGCTGGACGCCGGCCGGGCGCCGCTGATGCCCGCGGCCCGGACCAAGCACCCCCAGGGCCGGCCGCCGCTGCAGGCCGGCGCGCTGGAGGCCCTGTGGTTCGAGGAGGGTGACGGGGTCGCGATCCTGGAAAGCGGCCGGCCGCTGGCCGTGATCGCCGGCTGGTCCGACATGGACCGGGGCATGCCCGGTTACAGCAGCGACGTGATCGGCCAGACCCCGTTCGGCTGGTCGCTGGACGACGCCATGGAGGGGCTGGCGCCGCGGCTGGACCGGTCCCGGGCTTACTGGCGCTGGCGGCAGTCTGCCACCGGCTGGAGCCAGTTCCAGCAGGCCCTGCTCGGCCATCTGGAGCCGCGCCTGGGCCCCGGGGGGCACTACTGGGACGCGTCAGCTGGCAACCAGCCTGTGACCGGAGTGACCGAACGGCCTGCTGGCCCGCACCGGCCCTACACGATCATGTCCACCGTGGGTATGAGCTGCCAGCGGATGCCCGTGGTCGAGCAGGTGCTCGACGACCCGAGTGATTACGCCCGGATCGAGCTGGCGATGGCCACCACTCTGCCGAGCGCCCAGGCGGCCCGGGTGTTCCTGTGGCTGGCCACCTACCCGTGGCGCGCGGTCACCTGGTTCGGTCCCGGGCACAGCGTGCGCTGGTACGACGATCCGTCGACGTTCCCGCTCGGCGAGGGCTACGGCTCGGTGCTGCTGCTCGATTCCCCCGGATCGCTGCCGGGGCCGGTGCCGCCGGAGCTGTCCGGGTTCACGTTCGGCGGGGATCCGGTGCGCTGGCTTTGGGTGGTGCCGATCTCCGAGCGCGACCGGCAACTGGCCAAGGAGCATGGATCGGCCAGCCTGGTCAAACGGCTCGCCGCACAGAACCGCAGCTGGGTTGTAGGGGCCTAGCAGCGCTTACCGGCGCGATTGCTGCCGGGCCCGCGACGATCCCCGAGCATCGGGGAAGATCCGGATTCTGGGGAAGATCGGGTGGGTCATAGGGCACTGGAATTTCCCCAAAGTCATAATCTTCCCCGGTCCGTTTGGCGGGCGGGGGGTTTAGTGGACGGGGATGAAGGCGTAGAGGAGGAGCCAGACCACGGGGGCGACGACGATGAGGGAGTCGAGGCGGTCCAGCAGGCCGCCGTGGCCGGGCAGCAGCGTGCCCATATCCTTGATGTCCAGGTCCCGCTTGATCATGGACTCGACCAGGTCGCCCAGGATGGCCGCCAGGACCGCGGCCGCGCCGGTCAGCAGACCCTGCCACCAGTGACCGTGCAGCAGCAGGGTCAGGCACAGCCAGCCGCCGATGAGGCAGGCGATGACCGAGCCGGTGAAGCCCTCCCAGGTCTTCTTCGGGCTGATGAGCGGGGCCATCAGGTGACGGCCGGCCCGGCCGAGCGTGATGCCGGCGAAGTAGCCGCCGATGTCGCTGCAGACGGTCAGGATGACGAAGGTCAGCACCCGGCGCGGGCCATCGTGCGGGGTCAGCATGGCCACCACGAACGACGGCAGGAACGCCAGGTAGACCGCGGCGAATACGCTCGCGGTGACGTCCTTGACGTAGCCGGCCGTCCCGCCCGGCAGGCGCCAGGCGAAGACGGCGATCGCGGTCAGCGCCAGGGCGGCCAGCGCGGCCTGCGGCCCCAGCCAGTACTCGCAGGTCACCACCGCGACCAGGCCGGCTCCGAGCAGGATCACCGGGATCTTGATATCGCGCTTGGCCAGCGCCCCGGCCAGCTCGTGCAGGGCGATGAGCAGGGCCACCCCGACGTAGATCAGGAACGTGGCCTTGACGGTGAGCAGCGTAAGCAGCACCAGGCCGCCGAGCAGGGCGCCGACGCCGATCGCGACCGGGAGGTTGCGTCCGGTCCGGGACGGCTTGGGCGCGATGGCCTTCGGTGTGGTGGCCTCAGTTCCGGCGGCCTCGGGTCCGGCGGGATCCACTAGACCTCGAGAAGCTCGGCTTCCTTGTGCTTGAGCAGATCGTCGACCTGGGCCTCGTAGGTGTGGGTGAGCTCATCGAGCTCGCGCTCAGCGCGGTGCACGTCGTCCTCGGGAGCGTCCCCGGCCTTGATCATCTTGTTCAGCGTGTCCTTGGCATGCCGCCGGATGTTCCGGATGGCGACGCGGCCATCCTCGGCCTTGTGCCGCGCGGTCTTGATGTACTCGCGCCGGCGATCCTCGGTCAGCTCGGGCAGCACGATCCTGATGATCGCGCCGTCGTTGGCCGGGTTCACGCCCAGGTCGCTGTTCCTGATGGCCCGCTCGATGGCGCCCAGCGAGCTCTTGTCGAACGGCTGGATGACCACCATCCGCGGCTCGGGCACGTGGAACGAGGCCAGCTGGTTGATTGGGGTCTGCGTACCGTAGTACTCGACCGTGACCTTGTTGAACATGCTCGGGTGGGCGCGGCCGGTGCGGATAACGCTGAAATCTTCTCTGGCGACCGAGACCGCCTTGTCCATCTTCTCCTCGGCTTCGAGGAGGGTGTCATCGATCATTGTTCGGCTCCGTTTTACTCGCCCTGCTATGCGAGCTTAGCTGGCCGGGATCCTGAGCGCCGGGATCCTGCTGGCGGCAGATCAGGGTGCCGACCTCCTCGCCCCGGATGGCCCGGACCACGTTGCCCTCGTCCATCAGGGCAAACACCACGATGGGCAGCCGGTTGTCCATGCACAGGCTGACCGCCGTGGTATCCATGACCTTCAGCTCACGGCTGAGAAACTCACCGTAGTCCAGCTGATTGAAGCGGACCGCGCCCGGGGTGGTGTGCGGGTCCGCGTCGTACACGCCGTCCACCTTGGTGCCCTTGAGCACCGCGTCGGCGCCGATCTCCAGCGCCCGCTGGGCCGCGGCGGTATCGGTTGAGAAGTATGGCGCGCCGAGCCCGGCCCCGAAGATCACCACCCGGCCCTTTTCCAGGTGCCGGATGGCCCGGCGGGGGATGTAGGGCTCGGCCACCTGGCTCATCGTGATGGCGGTCTGGACCCGGGTCTCCACGCCCAGCTTCTCCAGCACGTCCTGCAGGGCCAGGCAGTTGATAACCGTGCTGAGCATGCCCATGTAGTCGGCGCGGGCCCGGTCGATGCCTCGCTCGGCCAGGGCCGCGCCACGGAACATGTTGCCGCCACCGACGACCGCGGCGACCTGCACGCCGTCCTTGACGGCGGCCAGGATCTCCGTGGCCAGGTGGGCCACCACGTCCGGCGAGATGCCCAGGGGCTCAGAGCCCGCGAACAGCCCGCCGGACAGCTTCAGCACCACCCGGCGCCAGCTGGGATGCAGGACCCCAGCTGACCCGGGTCCCGGCCGCGGCTCAGGCACCGGCAGGCCGGCCGCGGCCCTGGTACTGACCCTGACGTCGGTGATGGCATCGGCGAGGCTGGCTTCAGCCCGGGCTCAGGCCTGGCCGACCTGGAACCGGGCGAAGCCGGTGACGGTGACGCCGTTGCTGGCCAGGACCTGCTTGATCGAGGTCTTCTGGTCCTTCACGAACGCCTGCTCGGTGAGCACGACATCCTTGAAGTAGGCGTTTACCCGGCCGTCCACAATCTTCGGTATGGCCTGCTCGGGCTTGCCCTCGTCGCGGGTGATCTGCTCGGCGATCCGGCGCTCCTTCTCCACCACGTCGGCGGGGACGTCGTCGCGGGTCACATACAGCGGCCGCATGGCGGCCACCTGCTGGGCCAGGTCCTTGGCCACCTCGGCGTTGTCGGAGTTCAGCTGGACCAGGACACCCAGGGTCGGCGGCAGGGCCGCGTCGCTGCGGTGCAGGTAGCTGGTCACGAAGCCGCCCTCGAAGCGGGCGTAGCGGCCCAGCTCGAGCTTCTCCTTCAGGCTAGCGCTGGCCTCCTCGATGACCTGCTCGACCGTGGTGCCCGGCCGGACCTCGGTGCTCAGCAGGGTCAGCCGGTCGGCCGCCTTGGCCTGGCTGGCCGCGGCGGCGATCTGGCCGGCTACCTGCTGGAACAGGTCGGTCTTGGCGACAAAGTCGGTCTCGCAGTTCAGCTCGACGAGCACGCCGGCCGAGGTCCCGTCAAGCTCGGCCGCGACCAGGCCGTTGGCGGCGGTGCGGGTGGCGCGCTTGTTGACGTCCTTGGCGCCCTTGAGGCGGAGCAGCTCGATCGCGGCCTCGATGTTGCCGTCGGCCTCGGCGAGCGCGTTCTTGCAGTCCATCATGCCGGCGCCGGTCTGCTCGCGGAGCCGCTTCACATCAGCGGCGGTGAAATTCGCCATGTCCTCGTCTTTCACTCAGTTTCGGTAGCGGCCTCGTCGGTCGCCTCAGCGATGCCCGCCTGGTCGTCAGCCTGGTCGGCGGCGGCGGCGTCATTGCTGGTGATAGCGGATTCAGCGTTGATCTCGGCGTCGCTGGCGCCTTCGGCCGCGGCGACTCCGGTCGACTGCGAGTCCGGCGGGACCACGGCGGTCGCGGCGTCGGCAGGGCCGGCCGCGTTGACGGCCTGGGCGTCGGCGGAGGCCTGGGAGCCCTCGAGCAGCTCGCGCTCCCATTCGGCCAGCGGCTCCTCGGTTCCCACCGCGCCGCCGCCGGGCTTCTCGTCGCCGCCAGCCGCGCCGGCCCGGGCGATGAGGCCCTCAGCCACCGCGTCGGCCACCACCCGGGTCAGCAGGGCGACGCTGCGGATCGCGTCGTCGTTACCCGGGATTGGGTAGTTGACCTCGTCCGGGTCGCAGTTGGTGTCCAGGATGGCGACGACCGGGATGCCCAGCTTGCGGGCCTCGTTGACGGCGATGTGCTCCTTCTTGGTGTCCACCACCCAGACGGCGCTCGGCACCCGGGACATGTCCCGGATCCCGCCCAGCGTCCGGTCCAGCTTGTCGTGCTCGCGACGCAGGTGCAGCAGCTCCTTCTTGGTCATGCCGGAGCCGGCCACGTCGTTGAAGTCGATCTCCTCGAGTTCCTTGAGCCGCTGCAGCCGCTTGTACACGGTGGAGAAGTTGGTGAGCATGCCGCCCAGCCAGCGCTGGTTCACGAACGGCATCCCGACCCGGCGGGCCTGCTCGGCGATGGCCTCCTGGGCCTGCTTCTTGGTGCCGACGTACAGGATGGTCCCGCCGTGCGCGACGGTCTCCTTGATGAACTCGAAGGCGCGGTCGATGTAGTCGAGCGACTGCTGCAAGTCGATGATGTAAATGCCGTTGCGCTCGGTGAAGATGTACCGCTTCATCTTCGGGTTCCAGCGCCTGGTCTGGTGACCGAAATGGACACCGCTCTCCAGGAGCTGCTTCATGCTGACGACCTGGGCCATGAGGGCACGGTCCTTTCCTTCGTGCGCCGCTCGCGCTTCGAGGCGGCGGCGCTGCTCGGTTAGTTCCTGGTGCCCGCGAATAACGCGCCAGCGGCCGGCCTGGTGGCCGGCGGACCGAGCGGCGCGTCTCGCCGGGTAGCGTTGCTATCCCGGAGAGCAAACGGGCACGCGATTTAGCCGCCGGGGACACACACCATTGCGGCGTGGCTTCGGCGACCGGTTCAAGGATACTTGACACCGCCGGGGCCTCGTGCATTCCCGGGGTTCGCCGGGAGCGGAGCGCCGGGTGATTGAGCTGAAGCTGGCGCGCAGCCCGTTCGGCCGTTTCAGGGCCTGTGCCGGCGGCTAGGCGCGGGGATGGGCCTGGCGGTAGCTGGACTTGAGCCGCTCGATGGACACATGCGTGTAGATCTGGGTGGTCGCGGGTGAGGAGTGGCCGAGGATCTCCTGGACGCTGCGCAGGTCGGCGCCGCCCTCGAGCAGGTGGGTGGCGGCGCTGTGCCGGATGCCGTGCGGCCCGGTGTCCCTGGTCGCTCCCCCCTCGCGCAGGCGCTCGTGCACGATCCGGCGGGCCGTCCGCGGATCCAGGCGGCCGCCGCGAACGCCCAGAAAGAGGGCGGCCCCGCTGGCCGGGGTGACCAGCGCCGGGCGGCCCGCGTCCAGCCAGCGCGAGACCGCGGCCAGGGCCGGCACGCCAACGGGCACGGTGCGCTCCTTGTCCCCCTTGCCCCGGACCCGGATGGTGCGGCGGCTGTGATCCAGCTGGCCCGGCGTCCAGCCCGCACAGCTCGCTGACGCGGATGCCGGCGGCGTAGAACAGCTCGAGCACCGCGGCGTCCCGCAGGATCACCGCCGCCTGCGCCTGCTCGTCCGGGTCCGGCCTGCCGGGCGGCGGACCCGGCGCGTTCGGCCGCTGTATCCAGGCTGGTCAGCACGGCGCGCATCTCGTCCTGGCGGAGCACGTGCGGCAGGGTCCGGCGGGACTTCAGCGTGCCCAGCTGCGGCCCGGGGTCGGCGGGCAGCCAGCCGCGCCGGTGCGCGAACGCGGTGAATGCCCGGGCCGCCGCGCCGCGGCGGGCCAGCGTGGCGCGGGCCGCGCCCGACTCGTGCTGGACGGCCAGCCAGCCGCGCAGCACGGCGACGTCCAGTCCCTCCGGCGCCCGGATACCGTGACCGCGGGCGTGCTCGAGCAGGGACCTGATGTCGCCGACGTAGGCGCGGACCGTGTGCGGCGACAGCGAGCGCTCCGAGCCCAGGGAACGCTCGAAGGCGGCCAGCGCGGCGGCGAGCGCGGCGGGAAGCTGCTCCTGTTCCTGGGGTGAGCGCTGTTTCCTGGGGTGAGCGCTGTTCCTGGGGCGCGGCCGGCTCCGGCGGGCCCGCGGATGTGCCGGCGTCGGTCATGAGTCAAGTCTGTACCCGGTGCCCTGCCGGAGCGGGCGCGACAGGCCAGGTCACGCGCTAATCGCGACTAGTTTCGTATAGAGACACGCCGATCGAACTGAAGTTTGACAAGCGAATGGCCGTGCGGCAGGGTGATCCATGCGTTCACCCGATCGCGGCCCGGCGGATCGCGGCGGGGCCGCTGAACGCGCTCGCACCAGCGTCTAGAGAGGGATCGAGCATGGGTCAGAAGACTGTCCGGTTCAGCGACCTGAGCGGCCAGCTCATCACGCATGACGACGCACTGGCACGCATCGTGGTACACGAGCATCCCGAGCTGGGCGAAGGCCCGGTCGAGATCGAGGCGCTCACCGAGGAAGCCGAGGCCATGGAGCAGGCCGCCCTGCGGGTCGCGGTCGTGGATGTGTACCTGCCCGACGACATCGAGCCGCGCCGCATTGTCATGGAGGCCGATGCGTTCGGCAAGCTGGCCACCGATACGCCGATCGAGGAACTGCTCATCGCCGCGCGCCCGGCCCGGCGCAGCACGCGGGCCTCGGGGAACGGCTCCGCACGCGGCGACCGGCTGGACTACACCACCCGGGAGCACGCGGGCAAGCCGCACAAGGGCAAGATCACCGACGCCGAGAAGGATCTCGTCCGCAACCACCTGGACGAGATCAACGCACGGCTGGCGGCCCAGGGACTGCGGACGATCAGCCTGAGCGACCCGGACCACGTCGAGCGGTACGGCCTGGAGCAGCTCACCCGGGAACGCACTCCTGAACTGGAGTTCGACCTCGAGGACGATATCCGGGACGTGATCGAGGACGATGACCAGGACCGGTACGACAGGACCAGGACCAGCTGCAGGCCGAGGTGGCCTGACCGGTCCTGCGTGCAGCGCCGGGCGGGCACGGCTCTGGCCGGCGCACGCCACCATCCGGCGCGGTCAGCGGATGATCTCGATGAGGAGAACCCAGGCGTTGTAGACGGCGCCGACAACACCCAGCAGGCCTGCTGACGCGAGCCAGTAGAAGCCACCGCCGCGTGCAAGGCGAGCGAGAACCCGGCGACGGTGCAGGGGACGGTGCCGACGCCGATGCTTAGCGCCCGGGAGATGGTCCAGTAGAGCGGGTCGCTACTGCTCTGACGCCGCTGGATCACCTGCTTGGACACCGTTACCGCGAGTATCGGCACGGCCAGGATCAAGATCTCCAGGCCCATCAGGCGGGTGCTCTGCGGGATCAGGGCGACGGCAGAGGTCACCACCACGAGCAGCAGCGTGGCCAGAGCCTCAGCGGCCCGGGTCGACAGGGTTTTCTGCGCCCTTGACGATCTTGTCCAGGTTGATGGAGATAGCGACGAACAGCAGGCCGGTCAGGGCGGCCGCGGCGGCGATGATCGCGGTGAAGAAGGCCTCGAATACGGCCGGGTCGTAGCCGCGCATCGTGAGCACTTTCGTCGGAGGAGGAGCTGGCCGATCACGAACGCTAGCAGGTCAAAGTGGAGCTTCTGGCTCGCGGTCAGGGCTTGTGCAGGCGCCAGCCGCCTTCGCAGCGCTCGATGAAGCCCTGGCCGGCGAGCAGCCCGAGACAGCGCAGCACCGTATCCAGGTCGACGCCCGCGCCGACGGCGATGGTCGCTGGCCCGACCCGGCCGCGGGCAGGAAACGCGTCGAGCACCCGGGCGCTGTCCAGATCAAGGTCATCAACCGATGGCTGGCCGGTGACAGGCGGCCGCGAACCCGGCGGCCCGGAGCGAGGGGAAGACGCATAACCCGGGCCGCCGGCCGGCGCCAGCGCATCCGCGACGGTCAGCGGCGACACGATGTCGATGACATCGGCGGCGTGGGTGACGCAGCTCGCGGCCCACTCCCTGATGATCCGGTGGCATCCGGCGGACTGAGCTGAGGTCACCGGCCCCGGCACGGCCATCAGCGGCCTGCCCAGGTCGGCGGCGTGGCCTGCCGTATTCAGCGCACCACTGCGCTCCCCCGCCTCGACGATCACCGTGCCGCAGGTCAGCGCCGCGATAGACCTGTTCCGGATCAGGAACCGCGTCCGGGCCGGATGGCTGCCGGGCGGCCATTCGCTGATCACGAGCCCCTGCGCCGCGATCGCCGCGAACAGGTCCGCGTGCCCGGCGGGATACGGATAGTCCACCCCGCAGGCCAGGACCGCGATCGTGACACCCTCCGCGGCCAGCGCGCCGCGGTGCGCGGCCGCGTCGACGCCGTAGGCCCCGCCCGAGACAACCGCCCAGCCCCGCTCGCCGAGATCGGCCGCGATCTCGGCGGCGACATGAGCGCCGTAACTGGTGGCGGCGCGTGATCCCACGATCGACACCGACCGCAGGCAGCTGAAGCGCAGGTCTGCGTGCCCGCGCACCCACAGCGCATACGGACGTGCGGCGCCGAGCTCGTCGAGCCCTTCGGGCCATTCGGCGTCGCCGGGGCACGTCAGCCGGATGCCGTCCCGGCAGGCGCGCTCGATATCGGCATCGCCGGGCAGCAGGGAGAGCCGGAGCCGCCAGCGGTGCAGCGCCCTGCTCAGCGCCGCCCGGCTGGCCGGCCTGTCGTCACCGGCTGATGCGGACTGCGGCAGCGTGTCGGCCTTGATCGCAGCCAGCACCTCAGCCGGCTCGGTCCGGCTGAGCAGAGCGCCAAGCGCGGGATCACCGGGCTCGGCCAGATAGGTTAGCGCGGCGCGGGCGAGCTTGTCGTGGCTGAGCCGGCCGGGCGGGCTCACCGCTGTACCCCGAGCCACATGGTCAGCGCGAGGTGGCAGTCATCCTTGGTCGGCCGCGGCCGACCAGCCAGATCGGCGAGCGTCCACGCCACCCGGATGACCTTGACGACGCCACGCGCGGTGATCAGGCCACGCTCGAGCGACCGCTCGAGCACGACCAGCGAGCCGGGCGCGGGCGGCCAGGTTCGCCGCAGCTCCGAGCCCGGAATCTCGGCATTGAGCCGCCACGGAGTCCCGTGCAGCCGGCGGGCAGCCCGGTCTCGGGCCTGGATCACGCGCAGCGCCACGGTGCGGCTCGACTCCGCGAAGCTCCGGTCGCTGAGCAATTCCCGGCGGCTGACCGGCTCGAGCTCGATCTTGACGTCTACCCGGTCCAGCAGCGGCCCCGACAGCCGGCCGAGATACCTGCGGCGCGCCGAAGGGCTGCAGCTGCAACCTTCCGCCGGTCCGGCTGCCTTGGCGCACGGGCAAGGGTTGGCCGCCATGACCAGCGTGAACCGGGCGGGGAACCTGGCGGTGACGCCCGATCTGGCCACCACCACCTCACCAGCTTCCAGCGGCTGGCGCAGCGCGTCGAGCACGTCCCGGGCAAACTCCGGCGCTTCGTCGAGGAAGAGCACACCCCGGTGCGCCAGGGAGGCGGAACCCGGCCGGATGATGCCGCTACCGCCGCCGACGATGGCGGCCTTGGTCGCGGTGTGGTGTGGCGCGAGGAACGGCGGGTCGGTCAGCAGCGGGACTTGCGGGGGCAGCGTACCCGCGACCGAGTGGATCGCCGTCACTTCCAGCGCGGTCGTCCGGTCAAGCCGGGGCAAGATGGTGGGGAGGCGCTCGGCGAGCATGGTCTTGCCCGCCCCGGGCGGTCCGAGCAGGGACAGGTGATGACCGCCCGCCGCGCATATCTCGGCGGCCCGGCGGGCCATCGACTGGCCCATCAGTTCGGCGAGGTCGGGGGTGGCTGCTGCTGCGGGGCCGGGTGCGAGCGCCAGAGACGAGGCCGTCAGGGACGCGGTCGCCGGGGACGCGGCTGCCAGGGACGGGGGTGGCCGCCGGAACTCAGCCGCCGGCAGCTCTCCGGACAGGCCCGGCGTCCCGCGGATCCAGTCCGCGGCCGCGGCCAGGGTGCCGGCCGCGATCACCCGCACGTCCGGCACCAGCTGAGCTTCGGCCGCGTTGGGTGTGGCCACCATGACGGTGCCGAACCCGTGCTCGGCCGCCGCCGCAATAGCGGGAAGGACACCGCGAACCGGCCGCAGCCGCCCGTCGAGGCCGAGTTCACCGAAGAACATCACCCCGGGCAGCGCCGCCCTCGGCACCTTGCCCGCCGCGGCGAGGACCCCGATCGCGATGGCCAGGTCGAACCAGCTGCCCCGCTTGGGCAGGCTGGCCGGAGACAGCCCGACGGTGATCTTCCGCTGGGGCCAGTCCTCGCCGCTGTTGGTGATCGCCGCCCGGATCCGGTCCCGGGCCTCACGCAGCGCGGTATCCGGCAGGCCGACCATGATCATTCCGACCAGGCCGTTGGCGATGTCCACCTCGATTTCCACCACGTGGCCGGTCACCCCGATCAAGGCCACCGAGTGGGTTTGGGCGAGCGCCACCGCTAGCCCACCCCGCGAACGTGGGAGATGGTGAACCCGCCGGTGCCGTCGTACACCAGGCCGACTACGTCGATCCGGACCTGGTCGAACCTGATTCCGTGCGCATTCAGCCACAGCACCGCGAGCCGGCGCAGCCGGGCCAGCTTGGCCCGGCTCACGGCCTCCAGGGGACTGCCGTAGCGCAGCCCGCTCCTGGACTTGACCTCGCAGACCACCAGCGTCCGGCGCTCGGTAGCCACGATGTCGATCTCGCCGCTGGCGCATCGCCAGTTCCGGTCGAGGACCCGCAGCCCGCACGACTCCAGATACTCGGCGGCGGCCTGCTCACCCGATTTCCCCAGCACATCCTTGGCGCGCATCGCCATCACCTCCGGTACCGACGATCGCGGTAACCCGACGAGCTCGCCGGGCAGCGGTCCGGGCTGGGGAAACCGCAACGGAAGCAGGGCCGGTGGTGGAAAACGACCGGGGAATGTCAGTACCGGGTGGTTCAATCCGGGTGGGGCTTTGTGGCCCGCGGCCAGGGCGGTCTGGTTCAGCCCAGACTGGTCCAGCCCAGACTGGTTGAGCCCGGCTTGTGGCCGCGCGCATGATCACGCTGATGAGCGTGAGCGAACTGCCCGACGTGCCGCGCTCATCCCGTGTGGTGAACGTGTCGCTGGACCTGGTTCGCCACGACATCTTCATGACGATGCGCGCTCCCGGAGGAGTCGATCGTCGAGATCGTGGACGGGTCTGGCTGCCGCTGCTAGGGCTGTGCCCCGGCCAGTTCCGCGATTAGCTCTCGCTCTCTGGCCGCGCTCAGCCCCGCGCCACGCTCCCGGTCCAGTCCCTGGTCCCGCTCCCACGCCAGGGTGTCGGCCAGGAACTCGGCACGCGGCCGGTTCCGCAGCCCGGCCGCCTCAGCGGCGGCACCGCTGCGCGCGGCTATGCCCTCCCAACCGGGCTCATTCACCCACATCGGCAGCGACTCCGGGCCCATCCATTCGGCCACGCCGTGCGCGGCCAGCCAGGCCGGGCCAGCTGGCACCACCCCGGCGGCATGGCCGCCCACCGCACGAGCCAGCTCGACCCAGGAACCAAACGGCACTACCGGGCCCACCGCGTCATAGGTGCCGGTGGTCCCGGCCTGGGCGCAGTCCAGCATCCAGGTGGCCAGGTCCCGCGCGTCGATGACCTGGGTGGCCAGCTCGGGTGTGTCCGGCACCAGCATCGGGACATGCGGGGCGCGGGCGGCCCGGGCCACCCAGTAGCCGGACCGGCCGGTGTGGTCACCGGGACCGCCGATCAGCCCAGCCCGGGCAATCACCGCCCGGCCGCCCACAACCGCGGCGCAGGCCTGCTCGCACGCCACCTTGGCCTCGCCGTACTGTTCCGGCTGCGCCTCGTCACCTTCGGCGGCGGGCAGCACCGGCGTGCTCTCGTCCGCGCCGATCACGTCGTGGGCGGCGTAGGCGCTGACGGAGGACACGTAGGTCCAGTGCGCGGCGCGGGCACCGAGCGCGGCCAGCGCGCCGCGCACGAGCCCGGGCTGCCAGGAGACCTCGATGACCGCGTCCCAGTCCCGGCTGCGCACCGCGTCGTAGGCCCCGGGCTGGCGCCTGTCCGCGGCGACCAGATCCGCGCCCTCCGCCACGCTCCCGGCCTGGCCCCGCGCCAGGCAGGTCACCCTGTGCCCTCGCGCCACCGCCTGCGCGGCCGTTTCGCGTCCGAGCCAGGCCGTCCCGCCGAGAACAAGAATGTCCATCCCGGTAGTCCAGCATTGCCGGGCGCCGGTGGACAGCCCCGTTCACGACGGGCGAAGTCTCGGCGGCAGGCGAGCAGCCGTCGCCAAAGATCCGGCCGGCCAGAGCGGCCGATGCGGGTCAGCCGGCCCGGTTGTAGGGAGCGCGGCCCGGAGGCTGCTCCGGCCGGGGTCCGGCCTTCATCGGCGGGATCTCGTGCTCGGCCGCACGCTTGCCGAGCTCGAACTCCCTGCGGTGGTGCAGGAGGGTCAGCGGGTCGCCGTCGAGCAGCTCGTACTTGGCCCGCGCGGAGGTGATCGAGATACGCAGTCTGCGGCCGCGGTAGCGCAGCCGGAACTTGATCTCGGCTAGGCCGCCGGGCAGCCGCGGGTTGAACTCCAGCGGGCCCTCGCCCACGCGCATCCCGCCGAACCCGCAGATCAGTGCCATCCAGGCCCCGGCCAGCGACGCCATGTGGACGCCATCGGAGGTGTTGTGCTCGACGTCCCGCAGGTCCATGAGCGCGGCTTCGGCCAGGTAGTCGTGGGCCAGGTCGAGCTGACCCACCTCGGCGGCGATCACCGCCTGGGTGCAGGCCGACAGTGAGGAATCGCGGACCGTCAGCGGCTCGTAGTAGGCGAAGTTGCGTGCCTTCTGCGCCTCGGTGAAGGCGTCCGGCCGCATGTACATGGCCAGGACCAGGTCGGCCTGCTTGACGACCTGCTTGCGGTAGAGCTGGAAGTACGGGTAGTGCAGCAGCAGCGGGTAGTGGTCCTCGGGGGTGTTCTTAAAGTCCCACCGGGCGTAATCGGTGAAGCCCTCGTGCTGCGGGTGGACGTCGAGGCGCTTGTCGAACGGGATGTACATCGCATTCGCCGCGTCCCGCCAGGAGGCCGCCTCCTCGGTCGTCACGCCCAGGGCTTCGGCGGCGCCGGGCAGCTTCTCGGCCAGATCGGCCGCGCTAGCCAGATTCCGCTGCGCCATCAGGTTGGTGTAGATGTTGTTGTCCTTGATCGCGCTGTACTCATCCGGTCCGGTCACACCCTCGATCCGGAACCGGCCCGCGGCGTCGTGCTGCCCAAGTGAGCGCCAGAGGCGGGCCGTCTCGACCAGCAGCTCCAGGCCGACTTCCTTCTCGAACTTCTCGTCCTGCGTGGCGTCCAGGTAGCGCACCACGGCGTCGGCGATGTCCGCGTTGATGTGGAAGGCCGCGGTCCCGGCAGGCCAGTAACCGGAACACTCCTGGCCCCGGATCGTCCGCCACGGGAACGCGGCGCCCGCCAGGCCGAGGTCGCTCGCGTGCTGCTTGGCATCCCCGATCACCGCGTGCCGCCACCGCAGGGCGTCGGCCGCGGCGGTCGGGTGGGTGTACATGAGCACGGGCAGGACGAAGGACTCGGTGTCCCAGAACGTATGCCCGTCGTACCCCGTCCCGGTCAGGCCCTTGGCGGCGATCGGCCGGTACTCGGCCCGTGCTCCAGCTTGGAGGATGTGGAACAGCCCGAAGCGGGCGGCCTGCTGAATCTCGGCGTCGCCGTCCACCTCGACGTCGGCGCCGTCCCAGAAATCGTCCAGGAATGCCTTCTGCTCGGCCAGCAGGCCGTCCCAGCCGGTCAGGTGCGCGGCCGCGAGCGCGCCGACCACCTGGTCGATGAGCGCGGGACGGGAACGCCCGCTTGACCAGCCGTAGCCGACGTATTTCACCAGGTGCAGCTGCTCACCCGCGCCGACCTCAGCGGCGATCGTGAGCCTGCCCAGGTCGGGGTAGGACTCGACCCGGGTGCTCATCTTCTGCGGGCCGCTGATCTCGTGCGACATCCCGGCCGCGATACGCAGGTTGCTGACCCGGGTGTTGTGCACGAGCAGGACCCGGGACCCGTTAGCTTCGTTGCTCTCGTGAAACTCGCTGACCAGCGGTGACTGCAAGATCGCGGAGAGCCGGGGATCCTTGCCGCCCTGCGGCAGCTCCTCGTTGGCCACGATCTCGGACTGCAGCACCAGCCGCAGCTTCCCCTCGACCGGCTCCACGGTGTAGCTCATGGCCGCGATCGCTCGCTGGGTCAGCGACACCATCCGCACCGAGGTCAGCCTGATCCGGGCGCCGGCCGGGGAGGACCAGTCGACCGTCCTGGTCAGGGTGCCCGCGCGCAGGTCCAGGATGCGCTCGTGCGAGTGCAGCGTGCCGTACCTGATGTCGAACGGCTCGTCGTCGACGAGCAGCCGGAAGATCTTGCCGTTGGTGACGTTGATCGCGGTCTGCCCGGCGTCGGGATAGCCGTAGCCCGCCTCGGCGTACGGCAGCGGCCGCACCTCGTACACCGAGTTCAGGTACGTGCCGGGCAGGCCGTGCGGGTCGCCCTCGTCGAGGTTGCCGCGCAGCCCGATGTGCCCGTTCGACAACGCGAAGATCGACTCGCTCTGCGCGAGCAGGTCCAGGTCAAGCCGCTTCTCCACGAGCCGCCAGGGCTCGGTCCCGTAGGCAGACTGCTTGATCATCAGGCGTCCTTACCCGAATTCCCGTTCGCTGTGAGGAGGTCCGCGACGTCGGTGACCACGACGTCGGCGCCGTGCTCCTTGAGCTGCTCGGCCTGGCCGACCCGGTCCACGCCCACCACCAGGGCAAAGTGCCCCGCATGACCTGCGGCCACCCCGGCCTGGGCGTCCTCGAAGACCACGGCGTGCGCGGCAGGCACGCCCAGTGCCTGCGCCGCCGCCAGGAAGGTGTCCGGGGCGGGCTTGCCGCGCAGGTGACGCTCCTTGGCGATCACGCCATCGATGCGCACGTCGAAGAGGTCCTCGATGTCCGCGGCCTGGAGCACCTGCACGGTGTTCGCGCTGGCCGAGACGATCGCGGTGGCGATCTTCGCCTCCCGCACGGCCTTGATGTAGCGGATAGTGCCGTCGTACACCTGCACGCCGCCGGACGCTATCTTCGCCAGGACCAGGTCGTTCTTGCGGTTACTCAGCCCGTAGAGGGTCTGTTTCCCGGCTGGGTCATCGGGACTTCCCTCGGGCAGGTCGATGCCGCGGGATTCCAGGAAAGCCCTGGTGCCATCCAGCCTGGGCCTGCCGTCGACATAGGCGTCGTATTCATGGTGCTGGTCGAACGGGACGAACTTGGTCCCAGTGGCCTTCGCGTGCTCGGCGAGGAATTCGTCGAACATCTCTTTCCAGGCCGCCGCATGCACGGTAGCGGTCTGGGTCACCACGCCGTCCATGTCGAATAGGCATGCGGCAACTCCGTCAGGCAGCCCGAACATGCGCCCTCCGCGCTAGTTACGCCGGGAAGTCCGGCTTCTCGTCTGGAACCTCGAGGTCAGCCTTGGCCAGTTCCTCAATGTTGACATCCTTGAAGGTGACCACGCGGACATTCTTGACGAACCTCGCGGGCCTATACATATCCCAGACCCACGCATCCCGCATCGTAACTTCGAAGAACACTTCGCCGTTATCGCTTGACCGTACGTTCAGCTCAACGTCATTTGTCAGGTAGAACCTGCGCTCGGTCTCGACCACGTGCGTGAACAACCCTACGACGTCGCGGTACTCCCGATAGAGCTGCAGCTCCATCTCCGCCTCGTACTTCTCAAGGTCCTCCGCGCTCATTGGTCCATTCTCCTCTCGTTCTCCCCCGCGGGCCCGGCCGGGCTCATTTCGAGGGCCGGCCCGGCCCCGTCCGGCCCGGCGGCACGAATAGCCGCGGCGGTCATGGCGGACGCCGGATCCTCAAGGTCCGCATCCCCAGGCTGCACCGGCGCCTCCGGGTCAGCCGCAAGCGCCTCCGGGTCAGCCGCAAGCGCCTCCGGGTCAGCCGCAAGCGCCTCCGGGTCAGCCGGGAACGCCTCAGGGTCAGCCGCGGCCAGGTCCTCCAGCGTGGCCGGGCGGGCCACGCCCGCGACCCTGGTCACGTTCACGAACGAGTACCGGTGCACCGGACTCGGCCCGTGCTCAGCCAGGGCCTGAACATGTTCATCGGTCACGTATCCCTTGTGCCGGTCGAAGCCATATAGGGGATAACGTTCGTGCAGGTCCCGCATCATCCGGTCCCGGCTGACTTTGGCCAGCACGGAGGCGGCCGCCACCGACGCGGTGACCCGGTCTCCCTTCCAGACCGCCAGCGCGGGTGCGCCGAGGCCGCGGACGGGGAAACCATCGGTCAGCACATACCCCGGCTTGCTCCGCAGGCCCGCGTATGCGCGCCGCATGCCCGCCACGTTGCACACGTGCAGGCCGGTCGCGTCGATCTGGTCGGCGCCGATCACGACCACGTGCCAGTCAGCGGCCCAGCGGAGCACCTCGGCGTAGGCCTGTTCGCGCGCCTGCGGGGTGAGCAGCTTGGAATCGGCCAGGCTCGGCATCCGCCGGATCGTGGCCGGATCCAGCACGACCGCCGCTATCACGAGCGGGCCCGCGCACGCCCCCCGGCCTGCCTCGTCAATACCGGCCACCGGCGCAAAGCCCGCCCGGGCGAGGACGGTTTCGTACGCGCCCAGGCCGCCGTCGCGGCGGGGGGTGTAGCCCGGATACCGGGGATACATGGTGCGGATCGAGCCGGGTGGTTCGGCGAGGGTCGCAGAGGCCGGCGGAGCCAGGCGCCTGGCGGCCGGCGCACCAGTTTGGCGGGTCATGACACTGCGAAGGGTACGCCAGATACCGGGCACACGCGGCCACCGCGGCGATGTCCCAGGTGGTGCACGCCGGCCACTGCTGACGACATGCACCAGCGTCAGCCCGGTCGCCGCTACCGGGTAACCCGGCTATGTCTCGGGCGAGCCGGGTTCGCGCCGGGCGGCCCGGCGGCCGGCGGCCCGCAGCCGGACGCGGCGCTGCAGCCAGGTGACCGGGATCGCCGCGGCGAAGCCGAGCGAGAGCGGCACGGCCGGTCCAGACGGCTCGAGCCGGGCCGGGAGCACGTCCGCCGCGGCGGCGGTGTCCTGCGTCCCGGATGAGGAGACCGGCGCCGCCGCCGCGTTGAGCTGCGGCTGGGTGAACGTGGCGGGGATGGGCAGGATCCGCCAGCGGTTGACCGGCCAGATGATGACGAAGGCCCGGCCGACGACCGCGCTCTCCGGGACCGTTCCGCCGCCGGGATCGCCGAGGTGATCACGGGAGTCGTCGGAGATGAGCCGGTGATCACCCATCACCCACAGGCGGCCGGCCGGCACCTGGATGCTGAACCTGACCTCGGACGGGGCGTTGCCGGGATACAGGTACGACCCCTCGTTCAGCGCGACGCCGTTGACGGTGACCCTTCCCTGTGCGTCACAGCAGGCAACCTTGTCACCGGGCAGCCCGATGACCCGCTTGATCAAGATGTCGCCCGGATGCCCGAAGCCGAACATGCTGGCAAATCCGTCGTAGAACTTGGCCAGGAAGTTCTCGCTCGTCGGCACGGTGCCGGGGTCCCAGGAACCGTCGCCGTTGAACACGACGATGTCGCCTCGGTGGATGCTCCGGGTGTCATAGACGAGCTTGTTGACCAGGACCCGGTCGTTGATCTCCAGCGTGTTCTGCATGGACCCGGATGGGATAAAGAACGCCTGGATCGCATAGGTCTTGATGATGACCGCGAGCAGCAGGGCGACGACGACCAGGATCGGGAACTCGCGCCAGAACGAGCGCTTCTTCGGCGAGCTGGCGTGACGCCGCCCCCCGCCCGAACCCGGCGTCTGTGGTCCGCCACCTGCTGCGTCGTCCCCGCCGGCCCGGGAGGCTCCGTCCGGGCGGTCCGCCCTCGCGTCGCCGCCGGTGGCTCCAGTTCCCCCTCCGGCCGGGCCAGCCGCGCCGGAGGAGGCTTCACTGGGCCCGCGGGAGGATCCACCGAGGCTGGAGGACGATCCTTCGGGACCGGACGTCCCGCCCGCGGGGCGGCTTACCCCATCGGGACCCGGCACCGCCTGCTGCCGCTGGGTCGGGACACGGTCGCCGGGCGCGACCCCCTCGTCTGACCCTGCTCCCGGCGACATGCCGCGGCCCGCGCCACTCATCCCGCGCCCCTTCCGACCGTGACGGTTCGCAGATCCGCGCCGCCATCGGTGTTGAGCTTATCGCTGCGACCGGGTCTGGTGAGTGTATCCGCGTCTCTGCGGCCCGGCCGGCCGGCAAGCCTGGGCAATC
Organism: uncultured Actinomycetota bacterium; assembly: GCA_963781225.1. GTDB lineage: Bacteria > Actinomycetota > Actinomycetes > Streptosporangiales > Streptosporangiaceae > Palsa-504. Next base: position 77,662 of record CAWAFD010000004.1, on the reverse strand, counting down.
ACGGCGGAAGCAATATTTACCCAGGTAACAGGACTATCCATCGCCGCGGCGGCTACGGCGCCACAGCAGCAGAGGGGCGCTGATGACCCCGGCGGTCGCCGTGGCTCCCGTTGCGGCCCCGGTCGCGGAAGGGTTACAGCCCGGCCTGGGCGAAGGTAGGCGGGATGGGCAGGTCGCTGATCTGCGAGACCGGCCAGATGATCAGGAAGGCCCGGCCCACGACCTGGCTCTCCGGGACGGCGCCGCCGCCCGGATCGCCAGCGTGATAGCGGGAGTCCTCGGAGTCGCTGCGGTGGTCGCCCATCACCCACACATGCCCGGCGGGCACGACGGCGCTGAAGCGGAACGTCGACGGCGGGTTGCCCGGATACAGGTACGAGCTCTCGTTCAGCGCGACGCCGTTGACGGTGACCCGCCCCTGCGCGTCACAGCAGGCCACCCGGTCGCCGGGCAGCCCGATGACCCGCTTGATGTAGTAGGTCTGGTCGCTGTGCAGCCCGACGTCGGACAGCGCGTCGTCGACGAACCGCACCACCGGGTCGCTGGACGGCGGCGGGGCGTCGGGTCCCCACGAGTCCTGGCCGCTGAACACCACGACGTCGCCGCGGGCGATACCGCGGAAGTGGTACACGAGCTTGTTGACCAGGACCCGGTCGTGGACCTGGAGCGTGTTCTCCATTGAGCCCGACGGGATCTTGTACACCTGCACCACGAACGCCTTCACCAGCAGGGTGAGGACGGCCGCAGCCACGACGATGGTCAGCAGCTCGCGCCAGAAGCTCTTGTTCTTCCCGGCTTTGGCGGCCGGGAAGCTCCTGGCCACGCGCCCGGAGTCCTTGCCCCGCTCGGGGGTGCGAGCCGGGGCGGTCGCGCCGGGGTCGGCCCGGTCGTCCGCCGGCTGCCCCCCGGGCACGTCAGCTGCCGGTGTTGTCGCGCCGCTCCTTGATGCGGGCCGCCTTGCCGCGCAGGTCCCTGAGGTAGTACAGCTTGGCGCGGCGCACCCGGCCCCGGGTGACCGGCTCGATCTTGTCGATCGACGGGCTGTGCACCGGGAAGGTCCGCTCGACGCCCACGCCGTAGCTCACCTTGCGGACGGTGAAGGTCTCACGGGCACCGCTGCCCTGACGCCGGATCACCACGCCCTGGAACACCTGGATCCGTGAGCGGTTTCCCTCAGTGACCCGGACGTGGACCTTCAGGGTGTCCCCGGGCCGGAAGTCCGGGATGTCAGACCGGGTCTGGGCCTGCTCAATTTCGGCAATCGCGGTATGCATGACAGGGTTTCCTCGGTGGTGGTCGTTGCTGGCATCCGGCCCTCGCCGTCTCACGCCCTGGGGCCTCTCGGAGTACCCCTGGCCGGACGCCTGAAAAAGACAGCGGACTTCAGTGTGCCATATCTTCGCCGCTAACCGGAAAGCCAGCAGGTGAAGAGCCCTCCCAGCCGGCCTCGGACAGCACCTGAAGGTCGCGCCGGTCCAGGTCGGTCAGGGCCTGTACCAGGTCGGGCCGGGACGCGGCGGTGCGGCGCAGCGCCATGTCGCGGCGCCAGCGGGCGATCACGGCGTGGTTGCCGGACAGCAGGACCTCCGGCACCTCCCGCCCGCGCCAGTCCCGCGGCCGGGTGTAGGCGGGGCCCTCCAGCAGCCCGCGCATGGGGCCCGCAGAGCCGCCGAACGAGTCGTCCGGCGCCGAGGAGGCGTTGCCGAGCACGCCAGGCAGCAGCCGCCCGACCGCCTCGAGCATGACCAGCGTGGCGGCCTCACCCCCCGCCAGCACGTAGTCGCCGATGCTGACCTCGTCGACGGGCATCCGCGCCCGCATCGCCTCGGCTACCCGGCCATCGATCCCCTCATACCGGCCGCAGGCGAACACCAGCCACGGCTCGGCCGCGTAGGCAGCCGCCGTGTCCTGGGTGAACGGCACCCCACTCGGGGTCGGCACTACCAGCCGGGGCGTGCCGCCCGGCGGGATGATCTCGTCGAGCGCGTCACCCCAGACGTCGGGCCTCATGACCATGCCGGGGCCGCCGCCGAACGGCACGTCGTCCACGGTCCGGTGGATGTCGGTGGCCCAGCGCCGCAGGTCGTGCACACGGAACTCGATGTCACCCCGGTCCGCGGCCTTCCCGATCAGGGAAACCCGCAGCGGGCTGGCGAAATACTCGGGGAAGATGGTGACGATGTCGATGCGCAGCCCCACGCCGCCTCCTTTATTAAGCCGAACGGGCGGGGTTCGCAGCGGTCGCGCCGTCGCTAATCCGCCTCGGCCGGGTCGAGCAGGCCGGGGGGCGGGTCGATCACCAGCCGACCGGCCGCCAGGTCCACCTCGGGCACTATGGCCTTGACGAACGGCACGAGGAACTCCTGGCCCTGGCTCTCGTCGCGGCGCACCACCAGGAGGTCCTGGCCGTAGTGCAGCACGTCGGCGACGACGCCGGCCGCGGTGCCGTCCGCGGTCAGCACGGCCAGGCCGATCAGATCGTGGTCGCGGAACTCGTCCGGGTCGGAGGTCTCCGGCAGCTGGCTGGAGTCGATGCTCAGCCAGCTGCCGGTCAGCTCGCCGACCACGGTCCGGTCGGTGATCCCGTCGAACGCCAGGAGCAGCTGCCCGGAGTGCCATCGCCGCGCGGCGATGGTCAGCTCGGTGCTGTCCGCCGGGGTCTCGTTGTCCGAGTCGGAAGACGCGTCTACGACGGCCCCGACGGCGAACCGGAGGTCAGGCTCGTCGGTCCTGACCCCCACCACGACCTCGCCACGGATCCCGTGCGGGCGGCCGACGCGGCCGATGATGACCCGCATGGGTACTAGCGGACCTCGTTGGCGTCCAGCAGGTCGATGCGGACGTAGTGGCCCGACGCCAAGGCGCCGATCACTGTCCGCAGCGCACGAGCCGTGCGGCCGCCGCGCCCGATGACCTTGCCCAGGTCATCGGGGTGGACCCGCACCTCGAGGACGTTGCCCCGGCGCAGGTTGCGGCTGGCCACCTGGACGTCGTCCGGGTACTGGACGATGCCTCGCACCAAGTGCTCGAGGGCTTCCTCAAGCACCTCAGGCCTCGGTCCCTGCCGCGGGTTCGGCCTCGGTCGTCGCTTCGGCTGCGGGTGCTGGTTCGGTCACAGTCGTGGCTTCGGCCTCGGTCGTGGCTTCGGCTGCAGGTGCTGCTTCGGCCTCGGTCGTGGCTTCGGCTGCAGGAGCTGCCTCGGTCACGGTCGTCGCTTCGGCTGCAGGAGCTGCCTCGGTCACGGTCGTCGCCTCGGCTGCAGGAGCTGCCTCGGTCACGGTCGTCGCCTCGGCAGCGGCGGGCGCGTCCGTCGCGGCGTCCGCGGCGTTGGCTCGGCTGCCCTTGGCGGGACTGCTCTTGACGGAGCTGTCCTTGGGAGCACTGTCCTTGGCCGAGGAAGACCTGGCGGATCGTGAACCGCCCCTGCTCTCCTTGGCTTCCTTAGCGTCCTTGGTGGCCTGGCTCTCCTTGGCCGCTGCCTCGAAGACCGCCTTCTTGTCGGCACGCGGCTTCGCGGTACGGAGGGTGCCCTCGGTCCCGGACTCTCCGGTGAACTTCTGCCAGTCCCCGGTGATCTTGAGCAGGACGCGGACCGGGTCGGTGGGCTGCGCGCCCACCGAGAGCCAGTGCTGGACCCGCTCGGAGTTCACTTCGATGAACGAGGGCTCGGCCTTCGGGTGGTACTTGCCGATCTCCTCGATGGCACGCCCGTCGCGCTTCGTGCGCGCGTCCGCTACGACGATCCGGTAATACGGTTCCCGGATCTTGCCCAGGCGCTTCAGCTTGATCTTGACAGCCACGGGTGTGGTCTTCTCCCAGCGATAGATGCGAGGCGGCGGACCCGCGCCGACCGGGGAAACAGCCGACAGGACCGCACAGATGAGCCAGGCCGGGCGAACGAGGAGAGGGCGTCGCATGGCCTGACAGCCATCACATTGTGCCAGACAACTGAGCCTTACTAGTAATCAGCGGCGAGATCGCTGCGCTGAACGCCGCTGGAACACCCGTTTAAAGATATTGGTACCGAGATTGTTGACGATTTTGTCGAATATTTCTAGGATCGCTCCGTGGACAGCCGACACGCCGCCACGACGCCAGCCGGCCCAGGGCCAGCTCGCGCCGGACGGTGCCCGGCCCCGCCGGACGAGGTGCGAGGGCCGCTGGCCGGGGCGCCGGGGCGCCGGGAAGCGGGTAACTGGCTGCGGCGGGCGATGCTGGCTGGGGATATGGTGCCCGGGCAGCGGCTGGTGGAAGAGGAACTGGCGGCGATGACCGGGGTGACCCGGGCCAGCGTGCGGGCCGCGCTGTTCGACCTGACCGCCGAGGGGCTGGTCGAGCGGATCCCGAACCGGGGTGCCCGGGTCCGGGCGATCACCGCCGCCGAGGCCGTCGCGATCACCGAATGCCGGATGGTCCTGGAAGGCCTGTGCGCGGCCAAAGCCGCCGAGCAGATCACCGGCGAGCAGGCCGCCCGGCTGACCGGGCTCGGCACCCAGATGCGCCGCAGCGTCGCCGACGGCGAACCACTGGAGTACTCCGCCCTCAACCGTGAGCTGCACCGCCTGATCCGCGAGATCTCCGGCCAGGAGGTCGCTACCGGGCTGCTGGACAAGCTGAACGCCCCGCTCGTTCGGCATCAGTTCCGGTTGTCGCTGCGGCCGGGGCGGCCGCAGGAGTCGCTGCCCGAGCACCTGGCCATCATCGCCGCGGTCACCGGCCGCCGCAGGCCGAGGCCGAGCAGGCCACCCGGCGGCACCTGCACGGCGTCATTGTGGCCCTGAGGGAACAGGGCGCCCCCAAAAACCTGGGTGAAGCCAGACACGCCGGGCCTGCACCGTGACATACCCACCGGTAACCACCATGACAAGCCTGCTACCTCGGCATCTCACAATTTGAAACAGTTACATAACGTGCGTTGACTATCGCCGAACAGGCAACCTAGCGTTGCCATACTGTTCTATATATGCACTTTCGTTCGCAGAGCGCACTCTTTGGCGGCGTTATCGGCGCACTCGCGGAGGACTGACCACCGAGAACGAAATGACGTGGTGCTAGCCTCCCTCGCACGCGGTTCCCGCGCCTCGGCGCGACCTCATAAGGAGATCGATGCACATGAGTGACCAGAATGCTCGATCCGGCATCGCGGATCAGGCCGGCCACCTCAGCCGGCGCGGCCTGCTGCGCACGGCCGGCGTCAGTGCGGCCGTCGTGGGGGGCGGTGGACTGCTCGAGGCATGCAGCTCCGGCATCAAGGGGGCCAGCTCGAGTTCCACCAGCGGCTCCTCCAGCGCGGAGATCACGATCGGCTGGATCCACCCGCTGACGGGCTCGCTGGCCGGCTTTGGCGCTGCCGACGGCTTCGTCGCCTCGAAGATCCAGGCGACCAGCCCGTACAAGAACGGGTTCAAGGTCGGCGGTAAGACCTACAAGGTCACCATCAAGTCCTACGACACCCAGTCCAGCGTGACCCAGGCTGGAGTGCTGGCCAAGCAGGCCATCAACGGCGACAAGGTCGACCTGCTGCTGGCCTCCTCCACGCCGGAGACGGTCAACGCCGTGGCCTCACAGGCCGAGACCCTGGGCACGCCGCTGATCTGCTCGAACATCCCGTGGGAGTCCTGGTACATCAACCTGGGCGGCAACCCACAGAAGCCCACCCTCAAGCCGAAGTACGTGGTCATGTACTTCCTGGGCGCCGAGCACCTGATTCAGTGTTTCATCCCGATGTGGAACAAGATCCACAGCCAGCTGAACACCAACAAGGTGGTCGCCGCGGCGTTCCCCAACGACTCAGACGGCAACGCGTTCCGCGCGGTGTTCCCGCCGATCGCCAAGGCCGCCGGGTACACCTTCAACATGTCTTCGGCCTATACCGACGGGACGACGAACTACTCCTCGATGATCGCGCAGTTCAAGGCGGACAAGGCGGACTTCTTCACCAACGTGCCGCTGCCGCCGGACTTCGCCACCATGTGGAAGCAGTCCGTTCAGCAGGGCTTCCGGCCCAAGCTGGCCACCGTGGCCAAGGTGCTGTTGTTCCCGACCGACACCTACGCGCTGGGCAGCCTGGTGTACAACGTGGCCACCGACGCGTGGTGGGCGCCGACCCTGCCGTGGACCTCCTCCTTCACCGGCGAGACCTGCCAGCAGTTCGCCACCGAGTACGAGGCCAGCCACGGGCAATGGAACTCCAACATCAGTAACTACAGCCTCTTCGAGATCGCGCACTCGGCGTTCATGATGGTGGACAACCCGCGGGACAAGGCGGCACTGGCCGACGCCCTGCACAAGGTGAACGTCAACGGCCTGGCCGGGCCGCTGGACTTCACCTCGTCCAAGGCGCCCGCGCCGGGGGTGGCCATCACCCCGCCAGTCGGGATCCAGTGGCAGAAGGGCACGAAGTACCCGCTGGAGGCCAAGGTCGTGGACAACACCTTGCAGCCGCAAGCCAAGCTCACCGGCGACCTGCTCCCGACGAACAAGTAACCGGATGGCCACTCCCCTGCTCGAGCTCGACCAGGTGACCAAGCGGTTCGGCCGGGTGGTCATCGCCGAGGACCTCTCGCTGCGCGTGGGAGCCGGGGACACGGTCGGGATCGTGGGGCCGAACGGAGCGGGCAAGACCAGCCTGTTCGGCCTCATCTCCGGCGACCTGGCCCCGAACGGCGGAACCATCTCCTTCGACGGCCGCACGGTGACCAAGCTGGACGCGGCGGGCCGCTGCCGACTCGGGATCGGCCGCACCTATCAGGTGCCGCGCCCGTTCACCGACATGACGGTGTTCGAGAACCTGCTGGTCGCGGCGCAGCAGGGGGCGGGGCTCCGGCGGCGCGCCAGCTACGCCGCCGCCTGCGAGGCGCTGGAACGAGCCGGGATGAGCGCCGAGGCGAACCTGCCCGCGGCCCGGCTCGGCCTGCTCCAGCGCAAGCGGCTCGAGCTGGCTCGGGCCCTGGCGTCAGCCCCCAAGCTCCTGCTCCTCGACGAGGTGGCCGGCGGGCTGACCGACCCGGAAGTAGCCCAGCTGGTCGAGATCGTGCGCGGGATCAACGCCGAGGGTGTCGCGGTGATCTGGATCGAGCACGTGGTGCGCGCGCTCACCGCCGTGGTGAGCCGTCTGATCTGCCTGTCCGGCGGCTCCTTCGTGGGCGACGGGGAACCGGCGGAGGTGCTGGCCACCCCGGCCGTGCGCGAGGTCTTCCTGGGCTCGGCGTTCACCGCCTCACTCAGCGGCGGCACGCTGACCGCCGAGGTCCCCGAGGCAGGGGGGAAGAGTGAGCGTGTCCGGCGAGCCAAAGGGCCGCGGTGCCGACTGGACTGAGGAGCGAAGCGACGAGGGAAGCGACGAGGGAAGGCAGCACCTCGACGGCGGCCCGGAGGCGAGCCGGGCCAGCAGAGGGAGCGAGCCCCTACTAGAGGTGCGGGAGCTGACCGTGCACCATGGGCAGCTGCGGGCGCTGGACAACATCTCGCTGCGGGTGTTCCCGGGCGAGGTGTACGCGATCATCGGGGCGAACGGCGCGGGCAAGTCCACGCTGCTGCGCACGATCGCAGGCCTGCACCAGCCCACCTCGGGCTCGGTTGTCTACGACGGCAAAGACGTGACCAAGGTCCGGCCCGAACGCCGGGCCACCCAGGGCATCGTCATGGTGCCGGAGGGCCGGCGCCTGTTCGGCTCGCTCAGCGTGCAGGAGAACCTTCAGGTCGGCGCGTCCTACGCCCGCAAGGGGCCGTGGGCCATCGAACGCGTCTATGAGCTGTTTCCCTGGATGAAGGACCGCCGTGGCCAGCTCACCGCGCAGCTGTCCGGCGGTGAGCAGCAGTCGGTGGCCATCGGACGCGCGCTGGTGGCCAATCCGCGCGTCCTGCTGCTCGACGAACTGTCACTCGGGCTGGCCCCGGTAGTGGTCCAGCGCATCTACGAAATGCTGTCGCAGATCCTGGCGACCGGGCTCACCGTGCTGCTCGTCGAGCAGGACGTCAGCCAGGCCCTGCGGGTGGCCTCCCATCTGCAGTGCCTGCTCGAGGGCCACACCACGCTGGAGGGCCGGCCGTCCGAGGTCACGCCGCAGCAAGTCGAGGCGGCTTACTTCGGCCTGGAACAGACGGCCGCAGAGGAGAGCGCACCCTTATGGTCTGGGTCAACGACATCATCCAGGGCATCCTGATCGGCGGCCTCTACGCCCTGTTCGCCTGCGGGCTCTCGCTCATGTTCGGGGTCATGAAGGTGGTCAATCTGGCCCACGGCGACCTGGCCATCGTGGGCGCTTACGTGGCGCTCGGGGTGATCGCGGTGACGCACATCCCGGTGCTGTGGTCCTTTGTGATCGTGGTCCCGATCATGGCCGCGCTCGGCTATGTCCTGCAGCGGACCATGATCCAGGCCGCGCTTGACCGCAGCGTGCTCACCACCCTGCTGGTCACGTTCGGGCTCTCGGTCGTGATCGAGAACGGGCTGCTGCAGTTCATCAACGCCAACAGCCACGCCCTCGGGGTCGGTAACTCCATCATCACCGGGTCGTTCTCGATCGGCTCGCAGATCCAGATCGCCTACCTGCTGGTGCTGATCTTCGCGGTCGCGGTGGTGGTGCTGCTCGGCCTGCAGTACTTCCTTTCCGCCTCGCGGTACGGCCGGATGATCCGGGCCGTGGCCGACGACCGCGAGGCGGCGCAGCTGTCCGGGGTGGACTACCGGCACGTGTTCGGCATCGCGGCCGCGATCGCGTTCGCCACGGTGGCCCTGTCTGGCATCGCGTACGGCATGTATTCCCAGTTCGCGCCCACCACCGGCACCGACACCATTTTGCTGTTCGCGTTCGCCGCGGTGGTGATCGGCGGCCTCGGCTCGCTGTGGGGCACGCTGCTCGGCGGGGTGATCCTGGGCGTGGCCCAGGAGATCGGCGCCCAGATCAACATCTCGTACGAGGTGCTGGCCGGCTATCTCGTCCTGCTCGCGGTGCTGGTCGTCCGGCCCCAGGGCCTGACCGGCCGGAGGGCGTAATCATGACCGTGACGACGCAGACCGCAGCCCGTTCGGCAGAAAATATCCGGGTCACCCGCTCGCGCCGCAACGTCGCCTGGACGGGCCTGGGTGCCCTCGTGGTGGTCGTGGTGCTCGCGTTCCTCCCGTACATCGTGTACGCCGGCACCACCACCATCTTGCTCCAGGGCTTCGTCGTGCTCACCCTGGCCAGCATGTGGAACCTGCTGGCGGGGTACGCCGGCCTGGTCTCGGTCGGCCAGCAGGCGTTCGTCGGCCTAGGGGCATACTTCGTGCTGATCCTGGCCATCAACGGGATCTCGCCGTTCGCCGCCCTGCCGGTGGCGGCCATCGGCTGCGGTGTGGCCGCGATCCCGCTGTGGTGGCTGGTCGCCCGGCTGCGCAGCGGGTACTTCGCCATCGGCACCTGGGTGCTGGCCGCCACCGTCATGCTCATCATCGAACGGTTCTCCTCCATCGGCGGCGGCACCGGCATGCCGATGCCCGGCCTGTCCGGCTTCGGCTCGACCCTGCTCACCGCGTACACCTACTGGGCCGGACTGGCCGTCACCGTCATCGCGCTGGGCGGGATGTACCTGCTGCTGCGCGGCCGGCTCGGCCTGGTCCTCACCGCCATCCGGGACGACGAGACCGCCGCCCGCAGTTCCGGGGCACGGGTCGGGCTGGCCCGGATGCTGGTGTTCATCATCGCCGGGATCGGCTGCGGCGCGGCCGGCGGGGTGCAGGCCATCAGCCAGCTGGGCGTGCAGCCGGAGGCGGCATTCAGCGTGCAGTGGACGGCCGAGATGGCGTTCGCGGTGATCATCGGCGGCCTCGGCACCATCGAGGGCCCCATCCTCGGCACCATCGTGTACATGGTGCTCCAGCAGACGCTGCAGCACTACAACGCCTGGTACCTGATCGTCCTGGGACTGGTGGCCATCGTGGTTGCGATCTACGCGCGGCGCGGCCTGTGGGGCCTCGTCGACGACCACCTGCACGTGCGGCTCTTCCCGGTCGGGTACTGGCTGTGGGACGCCGACAGCGGCGGTGGGCGGGGCCTGGGGCGGCGAGGGCGCGGCGGCCGCCCCAGCTGAGCTGGCTTTTCTCGGTGGGCCGTGTTTTCTCGGTGGGCTGTGTTTTCTCGCGGACCTGTGTTTTCTCGCTGACCTGGGCAGAATGTTCGGGTGCTGCTTACTGAGATCGCTGAGGTGTCGCAGGCCGTGGCCGCCGCCAGCGCCCGGCTGGCGAAGATCGAGACGCTGGCCGGTGCGCTGCGCGAGGCCGGGCCGCTCGAGGTGCCGATCGCCGTCGCCTACCTGTCCGGGGAGCTGCCGCAGCGGCAGATCGGCGTGGGCTGGGCCACGCTGCGGGACGGGTTCACCCCGGCGGCCGCACCCACCCTCACCCTGACCGAGGTGGACGCGGGCTTCTCCGCGATCGGCGCGGTGTCCGGCAAGGGTTCGGCGGCCGCACGCAAGGCACTGGTCGGGGAGCTGTTCGGCCGGGCCACCGCCGGCGAGCAGCGGTTCCTGATCGGACTGCTCTCCGGCGAGCTGCGCCAGGGCGCGCTGGAGGGCGTGATGACCGAGGCGGTGGCGAGAGCCGCGTCGGTGCCGGTCACCGAGGTGCGGCGGGCCATGATGCTGCGCGGCTCACTCGCCGCGGTGGCCGCGGCCGCATTGTCGGGCGGGAGCGAGGCGCTGGGATCGTTCGGTCTGGAGGTCGGCAGGCCGGTCCGGCCGATGCTCGCCTCCAGCGCCCCCAGTATTGCCGACGCACTGGCCAAGGCGGGCAGCCCGGCCGCGGTGGAGTGGAAGCTCGACGGCATCAGGATCCAGGCGCATGTGTCCGGCGGGCAGGTGCGCCTGTTCACCCGGACGCTGGACGACATCACGGCCCGGCTGCCCGAGGTAGTGACCGTCCTGGCCGGGCTCGGGCTGTCCAGCGCGGTGCTGGACGGGGAGCTGATCGCGCTGCGCGAGGACGGGCGGCCGCTGCCGTTCCAGGACACGGCGGCGCGTACCGCCAGCCTGGATGTGGGCGCTCGTGCTGGGGGTGGCGCTCGTGCTGGGGGTGGCGCTCGTGCTGGGGGTGGGGCTGGGGGTGGCGCTCGTGCTGGGGCGGCTGGCGCGGCGGCGGTGCCGCTGTCGGTGTTCTTGTTCGACGTGCTGCACCTGGAGGGAGTGGACCTCATCGACACCGAGGATCACGAGCGGCACGCGGTACTGGCCCGCGCGGTGCCGGGTGAGCTGCTCATGCCGCGGCTGGTCACCGATTCGGCGGCGGAGGCGACCACGTTCTTCGCCGACGCGCTGGCGCACGGGCACGAGGGGGTCGTGGTCAAGTCCCTCAGCACCGCCTACGCGGCCGGCCGGCGTGGGGCCAGCTGGATCAAGGTCAAGCCCCGGCACACACTCGACCTAGTCGTGCTGGCGGTCGAGTGGGGACACGGGCGGCGCCGTGGCTGGCTGTCCAACCTTCACCTCGGGGCGCGTGATCCCGCCAAGGGCGGTTTCGTGATGCTGGGCAAGACGTTCAAGGGCCTCACCGACGAACTGCTCGGCTGGCAGACCGAGCGCCTGCTGGCTCTGGAGGACCATCGGGACTCCTACACCGTCTACGTCCGGCCCGAGCTGGTCGTGGAGATCGCGTTCGACGGTGTACAGCGCAGCCCGCGTTACCCGGGTGGTCTGGCGCTCCGGTTCGCCCGGGTGCTGCGTTATCGCGAGGACAAGAGCGCCGCCGAGGCTGACACCATCGACACCGTGCGGGCGCTCAACCCGGAGTGATGGGTGCTGCTCGTCGGCTGGGCTGGGCTGGGTGGGCTGGGCCGGCTGGGCCGCCGTATAGCACGGGGGTCTGACAGGACAGCGCTCTTAGCCACAGCGGTGCTCGTTCGTGCGGCGTTGTCCCCAGGGGTGCGCGGGGCTCGTAGCAGATCCCGGAGCTGACCTGAGGATGTCGAGCCATGAACGAGACCCCCACCGCAGCGGATTTTTCGGCCACCCTTGAATTTCAGGCAGGGGTGGCCGGACGCCCGCAGGTGCTGCAAGCAGGTATGACGCGAAATGTCGTCCGGCGCCGCCTGGCATCGGGGAAGTGGCGGCGTCTGGGACGAGGTGTGTACGCGACTTTCTCGGGTCCGGCCCCACGGCAGGCAGAGCTGTGGGCCGCGCTCATGCGAGCTGGCCCGGGAGCGACGCTGAGCCACTACACCGCGGCCGAGCTGCATGGACTGGCTGACCAGCCCCGCGATCAGATTTTCATTACGGTGCCCGCGACGCAGAATCCGGCCCGACGGCAGAAGATCGCCGGACTCGTTATCCGCAGGTCATCACGAATCGACCAGGCCCGGCACCCGTCACTGTCGCCACCCCGGACCCGGGTCGAAGAGACGGTGCTCGACCTGGTGGAAGCGGCACGGGACTTCGACGAGGCGTTCACCTGGATCTGCCGTGCGGTCGGCCGACGGAGATCCACCGTGCCGATGCTGGCCGCGGCGGCCGCGGCGCGCAAGAGAATGCGCTGGCGAGCCGAGGTCACAGCGGCCCTGGCCGACGTCGCTGAGGGGGTGCACTCGGTGCTTGAGCGACGTTATGTGACCGGCGTCGAGCGGGCACATGGGCTTCCGCGAGCGACCCGGCAGGCCAGAAGACGGGCGACCGGCGGCACGGCGAACACCACGTACATCGATAACCTGTACGCCGACTTTAACGTGTGCGCTGAGGTCGACGGGAACGCGGCGCATCCCGCCGACCAGCGCTGGAGCGACATACGGCGGGACAATGCGAATACGGCCCGCGGGACCGCGACGCTCAGGTTTGGCTGGCCGGATGTCACGCAGCACCGGTGCCGGAGCGCCATGCTGATCGGCGCTGCCCTGCGTCGCGGCGGCTGGACTGGGACTCTGCGATCCTGCTCTCCTGGCTGCCCGGCCGGGGCTTTCTCATCCTGAGATCGTGGACCAGAAGGCGTCAAAAATGACGCCTGATCGCACAAGATCATGGGAATGGCGCCTGATGGCACAAGAAGGTGGCGCAGGACGACACAAGATCATGGAAGAGGCGCCCAGCGGCACACGGAAACGACGCCCAACGGCACATCATCATGGGAGCAGCGCCCAGCGGCACACGGAAACGACACCCAACGGCACATCATCATGGGAGCAGCACCCAGTGGCACACGGAACCGGCCCCTGGTGGCACAGGATCACCTAAGGCGATGCTGGGCGCGCAGGTGACGCGGACGGGGACGGCGTCGCGGGGGCTACCGTCGCCGGAGCTACCCGTCGCGGGGGCTACTTCTTCTTGCGGCGCTTGTCGCCGCCGCGGAAGGCGGCGGGGATGTTGCCCTGGGGCTGGGACGGGAGCCCCAGGCCAGGCGGGAGGTTAGCTAGCTGGTCGGCCAGATCCTCCGGGAAGCCGCCGGGCAGGGCGCCAAGGTTGCCCAGGCCACCGGCGCCGGGCTGGGCGGGGGCGTTGGCTCCTGGCTGGTTTGCGTCCTGGCCCTGGGAGCCGCCGCGGGCTAGTTCGGCGGCGCGCCGCGGGTCGCCGCTGCGGGAGCCCTTCTTCTTGTTGTTCTTCTTGTTGCGGGCCGACTTCGTCGCGGCGCGCTGGGCCGCGCGCAGGCCGGGGACCGGGGGCATGCCCGGGATGCCGCCGTTGAACATGGCCTTCATCTGCTTCTGGCCCTCGAAGAAGTTCGTGACCAGCTGGGAGACCTCACCCACGGCGACGCCGGAGCCATTGGCGATGCGGGACCGGCGGGAGCCGTTGATGATCTTGGGGTTGCGGCGTTCTTCCGGCGTCATCGACCGGACGATGGCCTCCGCGCGGTCCAGGTCCTTGTCGTTGACCTGGTTCAGCAGCTCACGGTTCTTGGCCGCGCCGGGAAGCATGCCGAGCAGGTTCCCGATCGGGCCGAGCTTGCGCACCATGGACAGCTGCTCGACGAAGTCCTCGAGCGTGAAGCCCTCGCCGGAGGCGAGCCGGCCGGCCAGGTTGGCCGTCTGGTCGGCGTCGAATGCCTTCTCGGCCTGCTCGATCAGGGTGAGCATGTCACCCAGGTCAAGGATCCGGGATGCCATCCGGTCCGGGTGGAACAGGTCGAAGTCCTCGAGCTTCTCCCCCGAGGACGCGAACATGATCGGGCGCCCGGTCAGCTCCACGATGGACAGTGCGGCACCACCACGGGCGTCGCCGTCGAGCTTGGTCAGCACGACGCCGTCGTAGCCAACCCCGTCCAGGAACGCCTGGGCGGTGGCCACCGCGTCCTGGCCGATCATGGCGTCGACCACGAACATGACCTCGTCGGGCTGGGTGGCGTCCCTGATCGCGACGGCCTGGGCCATCATCTCGGCGTCCACGCCAAGGCGGCCGGCCGTGTCGATGATGACCATGTTCTGCTGACGGCGCCTGGCCTCTTCCAGCGAGTCCCGCGCGACGGCCACCGGGTCGCCGACCCCGTTGCCGGGGGACGGTGCGTATACCGGGACGCCGGCCCGCGCGCCGACAACCTGGAGCTGCTGGACCGCGTTCGGCCGCTGGAGGTCGGCGGCGACCAGCATGGGCGTGTTGCCCTGGTTCTTCAGCCACAGCCCGAGCTTGGCTGCCAGCGTGGTCTTACCTGAGCCCTGCAGGCCGGCCAGCATGATCACGGTCGGCGGGATCTTGGCGAACCGCAGCCGCCGCGTCTCACCGCCGAGGATGCCGATCAGCTCATCGTTGACGATCTTGATGACCTGCTGGGCGGGGTTGAGCGCGGCGGAGACTTCCTCGCCGTTGGCTCGCTCCTTGACCCGGGCGATGAACTGCCTGACGACTGGGAGCGCGACGTCCGCTTCAAGCAGGGCGATACGGATTTCACGGCACGTCGCGTCGATGTCGGCTGCGGTCAGCCGCCCGCGGCCTCGCAGGGACGAAAAAACCTGCGTCAGCCGGTCAGAAAGGGTCTCAAACACAGAACCCAGGCTACCGGTCGGGCCGGGTTACGTTGTCCAGGATGGCCAGCCGATTACGGGCTACCTGAGGCCAGAGGCTCAATTAGTCACCGAGCGCGGCCAGGACGGTGTGCACGGTGGCGCGGCGGACGTCCTCGCCGGCCAGCGGCTTGCCGTCGCCGTCGGTCACGTAGAACACGTCGACCACCTCGGCGCCGAGGGTCTCCACCCGGGCCGCGCGCACGTCAAGACCGCATTCGCCCAGGGCCCGGCCGGTCCGCCAGAGCAGGCCGGGCGCGTCGTGAGCCCGCACCTCCACCACGGTCGCGGTGTCGGATGCGTCGTCCAGGAGGGCGACCTTGGGCGCGGGCACCGAGGCGGCCCGTGGCCGGACAGCCCGGGCCCGGCGGTCCAGCCGGTCCTCCACATCCAGCCGCCCCTGCAGCATCCGGCGCAGGTCCGCCTCGACCAGGGCGGCGTCCGGCGGGTCGCCGAACTCCGGCTCCACGTCGAACACCGACACGGCCGTGGTCCCGATCGAGGTCGCGTTGGCGCTGCGGACCGTCAGCCGGTGCGAGGCCAGCACGCCCGCGGCCCGCCACAGCAGGCCAGGCCGGTCCGGCGCGACCACGGTCACCTCGGATCCACGCACGGTGGCGGCCGGGACGCCGCTGGAGACCAGCTCCAGCTGGTCTGGGCGCAGCGGCGCCGGCGCGGGCACGGGATCGCCGTCGAGCACGGCCGCCACCCGCCGTACCAGGTCGGCGACGAGGGTGGCCTTCCAGTCGTTCCAGGCGGCCGGCCCAGTGGCCAGCCCGTCGGCGATCGACAGGGCGTGCAGCAGCTCCAGCAGAACCCGGCTGCGCACGGCTGTGGCCACCTGCTTGACCGTGACCGGATCGTCCAGGTCACGCCGGGTGGCCACCATGGGCAGCAGCAGGTGCAGCCGGACCGCAGAGGAGACCAGCTCCACGTCGGCGGCGGGCAAGCCGATCCGGCGGCCGACGTCGCGCGCCACCACCTCGCCCGTCACGCTGTGATCCCCCGGCCAGCCCTTGCCCACGTCGTGCAGCAGGGCCGCCAGCAGCAGCAGGTCGGGCCGGGCGACCTCGCGGGTCAGCGCGGCCGCGTGCGCGGCCGCCTCGGCCAGGTGCCGGTCGACGGTGAACGTATGCAGCGGGTTGCGCTGAGGCCGGTTCCTGATCCGCTCCCAGTCTGGGATGAGCGTGGTCACCAGGCCCTCGGTGTCCAGCGCCTCCCACACGCTGACCGCGGCCTGTCCCGCGCCGAGCAGCGCGAGCAGGGAGTCCCGCGCGGCCGCGGGCCATGGCACCGGCAGCGGCGGGCATTCAGTCAGCCGGTCCAGGGTTCGCGGGGCCAGCGGCAGGCCGGCCTGTGCCGCGGCCGCGGCGGCACGCAGCACCAGGCCAGGGTCGTTAAGCGGGTCGGCCGCCCGGGCCAGGACTACCTCGCCGTCCTGCTCGACCACGGCGTCGGCCAGCGGGCGGCGCTCGGCCCGGCGCCGCCGCAAGCGGCGGCCGCGGAGCCGGTCGGACTGGCGGAAGGCATGGTCGACGGCATACGCGACGGTCCGCGCGGCGCCCGCCAGCATCCGCAACAGCACGTCGCCGTCTAGCAGCCCGAGGGCACGAGCCACCTCATCTTGTTCCTCGAGCACGAGCCGGTCCAGGCGGCGCCCGGTCACCTCGTGCAGGGCGTGCCGGGTGTCCAGGATCTGCTCGTACGCGGTGCGGACCTTGGGGCCAGGGGCGGGCGCCACCCACGCGGCCGCTACCGCCTGGATGGCGTGTACGTCGCGCAGCCCGCCGCGGGCCTCCTTGAGGTCCGGCTCGAGCAGGAAGGCCAGCTCACCGCTGGTCCGGGCGCGCTCGTCGTGGGAGGCGTGCAGCTCGGCCAGCCGCGCGGGCGCGGCTGACCGCCAGTCCTCCAGGGCGCCGGCCCGGAGCCGTTCGGTCAGGTCCGGGTCGCCGGCCACGTGCCGGGCGGACAGCAGCCCGAGCGCCACCTTCAGGTCGCTCCGTGCCACCCGCCGGGCCTGCGGCACGGTACGCACTGCGTGATCGAGCTCCGCGCCGGAATCCCAGACCGGGTACCAGATCCGGTCCGCGATGGCGGCGATGTCGTCCCGGCCGCTGTGCAGCAGCAGAACATCAAGGTCGCTGCGGGGAAGCAGCTCCCGGCGCCCGTAGCCGCCGACGGCCACCAAGGCCACGCCGGCCTCGGCACCGAGGAGCTCCGCGAGCCACCGGTCGACCTGGGTCGTCCGGCGGGCCCGGTCCGCGGCGAACGAAGTCATTGCTTCCACGCGTCCCCCGGGGCGCCCGTCAGTCTCCGTTCACTGGGCCCGATCAGATCGCGTCCGGTCCGCGTTCCCCGGTCCGCACTCTGACGACGGTGTCGACCGGCACCGACCAGACCTTGCCGTCGCCGATCCGGCCGGTCTGCGCGGCCTTGACGACCACGCCGATCAGGTCCTCGGCGTCCTCGTCCTCACAAAGGACCTCAACCATGACCTTGGGCACCAAGTCGACCTGATATTCAGCGCCGCGGTACACCTCCGTGTGGCCGCGCTGCCTGCCGTACCCGCTTGCTTCTGTGATCGTCAGGCCCTTGACGCCAAACGCCTGCAACGCAGCCTTGACATCGTCAAGTTTGAACGGCTTTATGACAGCGGTAATGAGCTTCATCTGAGGTGTCCCTTTCAGTGTCCTGTACCGACCTTCGGCCGCTGACGTTTCACCCGTCCTGCCGGGATGTGTCGGCAAGGTGAAACAGGCCGGGCTGATGTTACAAGCACGTTTCGGGACAGGATGCGGGGCTCAGCCGATGAGCGCGTCCACGAACACCTCGGGGTCGAACGGGGCCAGGTCGTCCGGGCCCTCACCCAGACCAACCAGCTTGACCGGGACGCCGAGCTCACGCTGGACGGCGATGACGATCCCGCCCTTGGCGGTGCCGTCGAGCTTGGTCAAGACGATACCCGTGACGGCCACGACCTCGGCAAACACACGGGCTTGACGCAGCCCGTTCTGTCCCGTGGTTGCATCCAGTACCAGGAGCACCTCGTTAACCGGAGCCTTCTTTTCCACTACCCGCTTGACCTTGCCGAGCTCGTCCATCAGGTCGGTCTTGGTGTGCAGGCGGCCGGCCGTGTCGATGAGCACCGTGTCGACGCCGGTCTTGATGCCCTCGCTGACGGCCTCGAAGGCCACGCTGGCCGGGTCGGCCTGGTCGCGGTCGGCGCGGACGGTCTCGGCCCCGACCCGCTCACCCCAGGTCTGCAGCTGGTCAGCGGCGGCGGCGCGGAAGGTGTCGGCCGCGCCGAGCAGGACCGTCTGGCCGTCCCCGATCAGCGCCCGGGCCAGCTTGCCGCAGGTGGTGGTCTTGCCGGTGCCGTTCACGCCCACCATGAGCAGCACCGCGGGGATCCCGTTGTGCGGCGTGGTGTGCAGCGACCGGTCGTCGTGCTCGGCCACCCGCAGCTGGTCCAGCAGCTCGGAGCGCAGCAGCGCCCTGACCTCCTCGGGTCCCCGCGCACCCAGCACCTTGACCTTGGTGCGCAGGTCGTCCACCATCTGCCGGGCCGGCGTCACGCCCACGTCGGCGGTGATGAGGACCTCTTCGATCTCATCCCACGTGTCGTCGTCCAGCCGGTCCCGGGACAGCAGGCTGAGCAGGGCCGAGCCCACCGAGCTCTGCGAGCGCGCCAGCCGGGCCCGCAGCCGGACCAGCCGCCCGGCCGAGGGCGGCGGGCGCTCGACCTCGAGCACCGCAGTCGCGGCCGCGGCCGTCTCGGGGGCGGGCTCGGATGTGGTCGCGGCCGGGGTCCCGCCCGCACCGCCGGACGGGGGCGCGGCCGGCGGCTGGCTGGGCGGCGCGATCGTGCCGCGGCGGCGCGGCCGCATGAACAGCAGGAAGCCGCCGAGGCCTACCGCCAGGACGGCCAGGACGATGATCAGAATCACGTATTCCATCAGGCTCACAGTCTCCCAGTCCCCGCCGGGTCTTCACATTGGGCGGGGGTCGTCCGCCAACCTACCCGCCACGCGTCATCTA
Source organism: uncultured Actinomycetota bacterium (assembly GCA_963781225.1). Taxonomy (GTDB): domain Bacteria; phylum Actinomycetota; class Actinomycetes; order Streptosporangiales; family Streptosporangiaceae; genus Palsa-504. Next base: position 58,667 of record CAWAFD010000004.1, on the reverse strand, counting down.
CGCAGAAGTGCGGGGCTGCCTAGCGGTCAGGCGGGCTGGCGGGTGGCGAGCTGCTGGCTGATCACGGTGGAGACGCCGTCGCCGCGCATGGTGATGCCGTAGAGCGCATCCGCGGCCTCCATGGTCCGGCGCTGGTGGGTGATGACGATCAGCTGCGAGCTCTCCCGCAGCTCCTCGAAGACGGTGAGGAGCCGCTGCAGGTTGGTGTCGTCCAGCGCCGCCTCGACCTCGTCGAGCACGTAGAACGGTGAGGGGCGGGCCTTGAAGATCGCGAACAGGTAGGCAATCGCGGTCAGCGAGCGTTCCCCGCCAGACAGCAGCGACAGCCGCTTGACCTTCTTGCCGGGCGGCCGGGCCTCGATCTCGATGCCGGTGGCCAGCATGTCATCCGGCTCGGTCAGCACCAGATTGCCCTGGCCGCCAGGGAACAGCCGACCGAAGAGGTGCTCAAACTCGCGGGCGGTGTCGGCGTACGCCGAGGCGAACACCTCCTGCACCCGGTCATCGACCTCCTTGACCACGGTGAGCAGGTCCCGCCGGGTCTTGCGCAGGTCTTCCAGCTGGGTGGCCAGGAAGGCGTGCCGTTCGGTCAGCGCGGCGTACTCCTCCAGCGCCAGCGGGTTGACCTTGCCCAGCCGGTCCAGGTTCCGCTGCGCCTCGGCCGCCCGGCGTTCGGCCGCGGCCCGCTCGAAGCGGGACGGCAGCGCGTTCTCGTCACCGATCACCGGGACGGGCGCCTCGGGGCCGTACTCGGCCACCAGCACGTCCGTCTCGACGCCGAACTCCTCCAGCGCATGCTCGGCCAGCTGCTCCAGCCGCAGCCGGTGCTGGGCCCGGGCGATCTCGGTGCCGTGCGCGGTGTTGACCACCGTGTCCAGGTCGGCGGCCAGCTCACGGACCCGGGCCCGGACCGCCTTGAGCTCGGCCGCGCCGTTGGTGCTCACCGCCTCCGCCTCGGTGCGCCGGGCCAGGGCCGCCGCGACCGATTGCTCGGCCGCTTCCACCGCATACCGGGCGCCCAGCGCGACCGTGCTGGCCACCGCGGCCTGCGTGGCGCGCTGCTGGCGCCGCTGGGTGGCGCGCTGCCGCGAGGCCCGTTCGGCGGCGGCGGTCGCGGACAGCGAGTCGGCCCGGCCGCCGATGGCCCGCAGCCGTTCCTCGGCCGTGCGGACCTCGAGCCGGGCCTCCATCTCGGAGTTGCGGGCCACCTGGCACCGCTCGGCCAGGTCGTCGCGGCCCCAGTCGGCCTCGGCGGGCTCGTCGTCCGGGGTCTCGGCCTCCAGCTCGGCCTGCTCGAGCTCGGATCGCAGCTGCTCCAGCCGGCTCAGGTCCTTCTCGGCGGCCAGCCGGGCCGAGGTGATCGATGCCTCCAGCCGGTCCGCTTCGTCCTTGGCCGCGCGGGCCGCACCCGCCAGCTGGCCCAGCCGCCCGGAGATCTCCGCGGCCGCGGCGTCGGCCTCTTGCCGGCGCCGCTGAGCCTGCGTCACGGTGGCGCGGGCCGCCTCTTCAGCCTGGGTCGCCGCGGCCAGCTGCCCGGCGGCTTCCTCGCAGCGCTGCTCGGCCCCGGCCAGGCTCGCGGCCGCCTCGTCGGCCGCGGCACGCAGCTCGAGCAGGCTCTGCGGCCGGGCGCCGCCGCCCTGCGCCCAGTGCGCGCCGAGCACATCGCCGGCGTGGGTCACGGCCTTGAGGTCCGGATTTTGCCGAACGGCCTGGTGCGCCGCATCCAGGTCATCGGTGATAACAACGTTGCGGAGAAGCACGGCCGTGGCCTGAGCGAGTTCGGCCGGAGCCCGGACCAGGTCCGCGGCTGCGAACGGCCCGGCGCCGGATGGGGCAGGTGGGGCCGACGGGCCGGACGAGGTACCCGCTGAGGCGAGTGAGTCATTTGAGGCTGGTGGGGCGTTTGAAGCAGACGAGCCGTTTGCGCCGATGACGAGGGCGGCGCTGCCGGCGTCGTCGCGGCGCAGGGTGGCCAGGATCCCGGCGGCGGCGTCCAGGTCGCTGACCGCGATGGCCTCGGCCGCGGCGCCCAGGGCGGCGGCGATGGCCACCTCGTAGCCTTCGGCGACCCGCAGCCGGGCGGCGAACGCCCCGGTCACCCCGGTGAACCGGGCCGGGTCGGCGAGCAGGGCAGCCGAGGCGTCGGCGCCGCGGCGCACGGCCTCGGCCAGGGTCTCGGCCCGGGCTCGCCGGGCGGCTAGCTCGCGGGCGCTTTCACGTTCGGCGGTGCGCGCTACCCCAGTCCGTTCGGCATGGTCGGCGAGGATCGCGGTGGCCTGCTCGTGCGCGGCGGCCAGCCCGCTGCGGTCCTCGCCACCGTCGCCCGTCTGGCCCTTGGCCGCCTCGTAGTCGTCCTGGGCGAAGGTCGCGCGCTCGCGGGCCTGCTCGGCGGCGACCTCGAGGCGGTCCATCTCTTCCCGCGCGGCCACGGTGCGGCTCTCGGCCGCCCCGGCCTGCTCACGCAGCCGGGCCAGGCGCTGGGACCTGGCCGCGGCGGCCTTGGCACCCTCGGCCAGCCTGCGCTCGGCCCGGGCCAGCTCGGCCTCGGCCGCGGTGCGCTCGGCCACCGCCACGGACATCACCTCGCGGCCGGCCGCCAGCCGCTCGTTCAGGACGGCTTCTTCCTCGCGCAGCTCCTCGGCCTGCCGCTCCAGCTCATCCGGGTCACGGCCGGGCCGCTCGGGCTCGGTGGCCTCGGTCAGCAGGCGGTTCCGCTGCGCCGCGAGGTGCTGGGTGCTGCGCAGCCGTTCGGCCAGCGAGGACAGCGCGAACCAGGTTTCCTGAGCCCCGGCCAGCACGGCCGCGGCCTGCTGGGCGGCGGCGTCCAGCTCACTTTCCCTGGCCCGGCCCCGGGCCACCTCCTGCTCAAGCGCGGTCCGGCGGGCCAGCACCGCGGCCTCGTCGGCCTCGTCGCGCGCCAGGTCGGCGGCCAGCGTCACGTAGTCGTCGGCCAGCAGCCGCAGCCGGGCGTCGCGCAGCTCGGCCTGGATGACGGCGGCCTTGCGGGCGACCTCGGCCTGCCGCCCCAGCGGCTTGAGGCGGCGGCTGAGCTCGGCGGTCAGGTCTACCAACCGGGTCAGGTTGGCCTGCATCGCCTCCAGCTTGCGCAGCGCCTTTTCCTTGCGCTTGCGGTGCTTGAGCACGCCGGCCGCTTCCTCGATCAGCGCTCGCCTGGCCTCCGGGCCCGAGTGGAGGATGTCGTCGAGCTGGCCCTGGCCCACGATGACGTGCATCTCGCGGCCCAGCCCGGAGTCGGACAGCAGGTCCTGGACATCGAGCAGGCGGCAGTGGTCACCGTTGATGGCGTACTCGCTCTGCCCCGACCGGAACATGAGCCGGCTGATCGTGACCTCGGCGTATTCGATCGGCAGGGCGCCGTCGCTGTTGTCGATGGTCAGCGTGACCTCGGCCCGGCCGAGTGGCGGGCGCGACGTGGTGCCCGCGAAGACCACGTCCTCCATCTTGCCGCCGCGCAGGGATTTGGCGCCCTGTTCGCCCATGACCCAGGACAGGGCATCGACGACGTTGGACTTGCCGGAGCCGTTCGGCCCCACGACACAGGTGATGCCGGGCTCCAGGCGGAGCGAGGTGGCCGAGGCGAAGGACTTGAATCCGCGCAGCGTAAGGCTCTTCAGATACAAGTGCAGCCCCTCCTGTCTGCTTGCAGCACCCTACCGTCCCGCGGGCCGCGAGGTGGTGAACTGCAGCTAGCCTCGCGTGCCGGATTTGCCCACGGCGGATCGCCGCGGCCCGCTACCGCAGCAGACGCGGCCGGAGGACACGGCTTGGGGGCAGCACGCGGGCATGCCAAACTGGCCGGAAGCCCGCAATGGGCTTCCGGCCGTAAATGTTGCTGCGCCTGTGTCACCCGTTTGCCTGGCGGCATATCACGGGCAGATATACAACGAAGAGGGACGCCTGTCTAAAGGGCGCCCCTGATTCGCTTTTGCGGTGTGGCCGGGTCGGACCGCGCTCGTCAGACGAGTGCGGGCTCGCGTTCCGCCACCAGCACGTCCTCGTGGGTCGCCTCTACCGCGAGCGCGTCATTCTCTTCCTGAAGCCGGACAAGCTCGGCTTCAAGGTCGCGTACTCGCTGCTGGAGGCGGCGCATCTCGGAAACCATGCGGTGATCGGGACCGCCGACGTGGCCGAATAGAGCCTTCGCCATTGCTAAAGGTCCTCCACGCTGAGTGACCAGAGTGGGCACATTACTTAGCACGCGCGAAACCGCGCGCGCTACCAACAGGACTAGTTTCTCATCAAGGCGAGCGCTGGTCAAGTTGAGCGGCCATCAGACGCCTGTTATACACCTTATCAGCGTTAACAAGCCATTTTGACCGACCTGTGTTAACGGTGCGTAGTGAGACCAAAGGGGCACGGGCGTCTATGGGGCGTTTTGTTCTCACCGAACGCGACGAAAGTACGGCGCCGATGCAGGGCGGCCGGCACGTCCTGAGGCGGGTGGGGCCGGGTTGCCGGTGGGGCCGCGGATTACCAGTGGGCGCGACGGGGCCGGGGCTGGCAGCGGGGACAGGTGTAGGAGGAGCGGTTCATGAAGGCGTCACGGCGCACCGGGGCGCCGCATCGTGGGCATGGCTGGTTCTCCCGGCCATACACGGCCAGCGACCGGTCGAAGTAGCCGCTCTGCCCGTTGACGTTGACATAGAGCGCGTCGAATGAGGTACCGCCGGCCACCAGCGCCTCGCCCAGGACATCGCGGACCGCGCCGAGCAGGCGGCTGACCTCGGGCCCATTGAGCGTCTCGGTGGGCCGGGCCCAGTGCAGTCCGGCCCGCCACAGCGCCTCGTCGGCGTAGATGTTGCCAACGCCGCTGACCAGGGTCTGATCCAGCAGCGCGCGTTTGATCCCGGTCCGGCGCGCCCGCAATCTGGTGGCCACGGTGCGGGCGTCGTAGGCGGCCTCGAACGGGTCCGGCGCGATGTGCGCGATCGGCCCGGGAAGTTCGGCGCCACCTGGCACGAAGGCCATGTGGCCGAACGTGCGCTGGTCGGTGAAGCGCAGGTCCGGGCCGCCATCAGTAAAGGTGAACCGGATCCGGACGTGCGGGGACAGTGGCCGGCTGGGCTCGCCGACCAGTAGCTGGCCGCTCATGCCCAGGTGCGCGAGCAGGCCGTCTTCGCCGGCTGACAGCCACAGGTACTTGCCCCGCCGCCGGGCTGCGTCCAGGCTCCGCCCGGCCAGCACGGCCTCGAAGTCGGGCGCGCCCGGCCAGATGGCGGCGCACGGCGCGTGGATGCAGCACCTGGACGGCCTCGACGGTCCGCCCGCCTACGTGCTGTTCGAGGCCACGGCGAACCGTCTCGACCTCGGGGAGCTCAGGCACCCGTCACTGCTCCTGCGTGGGACCCGGGTCTTTCCCGTTGCTCTTGTTTTCCTTCCGGCCGCCGGGGCTCGCCGATCCGTCGCCCGGCAGCGCGGGATCGGCGGTTTCCGCCGTGATCGTCCGCCAGGCCGCCTCGGCCGCCTGCTGCTCGGCCGCCTTCTTGCTCCGGCCGACCCCGGAACCGAGCATCCGGCCGCCCACGCGGACCGTCGCGCGGAACGACTTCTGGTGATCCGGGCCGCTCTCCTCAACCTGGTACTCGGGCACGCCGAGCACGTGGCCGGCGGTGAGCTCCTGCAGCGAGGTCTTCCAGTCCAGCCCGGCGCCGAGCTGCGCCGATTTGACGATGACCGGGTCGAACAGGCGATGCACCAGCATGCTGGCCTCGGGCAGCCCGCAGTCAATGTAGACCGCGCCGATGACGGCCTCGAGAGTGTCGGCCAGGATCGAGGGCTTGTTCCGGCCGCCGGTCACTTGCTCGCCGCGGCCGAGCCGGACGTAGGAGCCCAGGTCGAACTCGCGGGCCACATCGGCCAGGGCGCCCATCTGGACCACCGCGGCTCGCAGCTTGGCCAGCTGCCCTTCAGGCAGGCTTGGGTAGTTGCGGAACAGGGTGTCGGTCACGACCAGGCCCAGGACAGAGTCGCCGAGGAACTCCAGCCGCTCGTTGGTCGGCGGGTTGTTGTTCTCATAAGCGAAGGAGCGATGCGTCAGCGCCCGTTCGAGCGACTCGGGCGTAATAGGCACGCCGAGAGCGTGCTGGAGCTCAGCGGGATCTTTTCCGGCGTTCACACCACCGTCCCAGGACCGGCTCACGACGCCCAACGCGCCCTCCTAGCATTGGCTGATGATGCCCGGCCAGACACGTTTGGTAACTACGGGCTGGCCGGGACGGTCAGCTCCTTCAGGATGATGGTGTGATGACCTGGCGCCGCCGGTAGGTGCCGCAGGTCGGGCAGGCCACGTGCGGAAGCTTGGGCTCGTGGCACTGCGGACAGCTCACCAGCGAGGGAGCCGTGGTCTTCCAGTTCGCACGTCGGCTGCGGGTATTGCTGCGGGACATTCTCCGCTTGGGAACCGCCACGTCAGCCCTCCTGTAGGTCGATGGCGCGGGCGCGCCGGTCCTGTTCGGTACTTTCCTGGTCCAGCTGCTTGAGGGCGGCCCACCGGGGGTCGACCGCGTCCTCGTGCCGGTGGTCCGGGCCGGCCTCCGCGAGCGGTACGCCACATTCGGCGCACAGCCCGGGGCAGTCGTCCCGGCACAGCGGCGACATCGGCAGCGACAGCACGACCGCGTCCCGGAAGGCCGGTTCGAGGTCGAGCTGGTCGCCGTCGAGGTAGTAGAGCTCTTGCTCGTCAGCCTCTTCGGCCTCGTCATGCCGTTCGGTCCGGTCGCGGGTGTCATGCCGCCCCCGGGAGTCGTGCCGCCCGCGGGTGTCGCGGGAGCCGCGCTCCCGGTGCCCGTCGTCGTACAGGTACAGCTCCTGGAAGCTGACCTCGACATTCCCGGTCAGCGGGCCAAGGCACCTGGCGCACTCGCCCGCGACCGGGACGGTCGCGGAGCCTGTGGCCAGGACACCCTCGGACACCGCCTCGAACCGGACGTCGAGATCCACGTCGACGCCGACCGGGACGCCGACGAGCTCGAGGCGCATGTCTTCGGGAGCCGGCACGATCCGGTGCAGGGTCAGTGAAGACCCCGCCTGGCGGCCGAGCTGGCGCATGTCGAAGACGAGGGCGCCACGAGGTGCGTTGGTGCGTGTGCTGGGCATGACAGTGTACTCGCGTAAAGCTAAGGGAAACCGAGCGCACAGCTTACCGGCGGTGCGCGGTATTCCCAACTTCGCGACGCCACGCCGGTATTCCGGCGGGCGCTATTCCTCGGCCAAACGTTCGCGCAGCGCGCCCAGCACCCGGTCCGGGACCAGCCCACTCACGTCGCCGCCGTAGCGGGCGATCTCCTTGACCAGGCTGGAACTCAGGAAAGAATAATCGGGGTTGGCCACCATGAACATCGTCTCGACCTTGGCCATCCGGTAGTTCATCTGCGCCATCTGCATCTCGTACTCGAAATCGCTGACCGCGCGCAGCCCCTTGACCACGGCGGAAATCCCGTTGGCGGCACAGAAGTCCACCAGCAGCCCGTGGAAACGGTCGATGCTGACGTTGGCGTACTGGCCGGTCACCTGCTGCAGCATGTCGACGCGCTCGTCGACGGTGAACAGGCTCTTCTTCGTCACGTTGATCAGGACGGCGACTACGACCTCGTCGTATACCCCGGCGGCCCGGGCGATGATGTCGAGGTGACCGTTGGTAACGGGATCAAAAGAACCCGGACAGACTACGCGTTGCACGCGCTCCCACCCTTTCTGCTCTTCGTCGAGGACACCAGAGTCAAGATCGGCGGGCATACCAGAAGGTCGCCTCCCCGTAGCGGCGCGACCGGTCGGGGATGAACCCGTCTGGCCAGTTCAGCGGTCCGGACCGGGTAGCCCGTTCCACGATGACCAGCGCGGCCGGCCCCAGCCAGCCGTGCTCGGTGAGCAGCGTTAGCACCCGCGTCACCGCGGCGTCGGCCAGGGCGTAGGGCGGGTCGGCGAATACCACGTCGTAACCGGCTTCCCCGGGCCCGCGGGTCAGCAGCCGCTCAGCCCGGTCGGTCGCGACCACCGCACCGGGCAGGCCGATGGCGTCGATGTTCTTGCCGATAACGCGGGCGGCCCGGGCGCCGCTCTCTACCAGCAGCACATGCTCGGCGCCCCGGGACAGGGCCTCCAGGCCAACCGCGCCCGAGCCCGCGTACAAGTCGAGCACGCGCGCCCCGGCCAGCGGTCCCACGATCGAGGCGACCGTGCCGAATAGCCCTTCACGAGCCCGGTCGCTCGTCGGCCGGGTCTGCTGCCCGTCCGGGACCACGAGCCGACGACCGCCCGCCTCGCCAGCGATAACGCGTGCCACCCCTTAAGTGTGCACGCCCGCTGCTCAGGCGCCATACCTCGGCCCCAGGATCATGACAGTAAGCAGCGGGCGCAGGACGGAACGTCAGGCGATGTCGCGGCGCACTGTTGTGCGGCTCGCGACCGCGGCCAGCACCGCGGCCAGGCCCCAGCAAGAGCGCGGCCGTCATTGCCGCCACCACGCCCGGCGGGCATGCCGCCTGTGGGATGGGTGGGGCTGGGAGCGGAGAGATGGGTGTGGGCGGTGCGGGAGCTTCTACGGCTGAGGTAGGCCGGGGGGCGCAGAGTCGTCGCTGGGAGCAGGCCGACCGCGCCCGGAGGCTGACGACAGCGCTCCAGGCCGTCCGGAGAATGAGCCCATGGTGGCGATCGATCCCCGGGCGGCTTGCGGGGCGGCTGAGCTGTGGCCTGCCCGGATAGCGACACGGGACCGCGGCGCTCCTGCCGGGGCGGGGCGGGTGCCGTTGCTCTTTTTGCTGGCCGACACCGGCGGGGGGCATCGCAGCGCGGCGCGGGCGGTCAGCGAGGCGCTCGAGGAGGCGTATCCGGGCCGGTTCGACCCCGTGCTGTGCGACCCGCTCGCCGGGCGCGGCTCCTCGCGGCTGCTCCGCTGGGTATCCGGCCTGTACGGGCCGGTGACTCGTCTCGCGCCGTGGGCCTGGGGCGCCGTTACTACGCCTGCGATTCGCGCTTCGTTATGCGGCTGCTGCAGCGAACGCTGCTGGCGCTGGCCGACCATCCGGTAGCCGACGCGGTGGCGGCGCATCAACCCGCTGCCATCGTGTCGTTCCATCCGCTGACCGGCGGCGCGGCGGCCCGGGCCCGGCAGGGCCAATCCCGGGAACTCCGGGTGGTGACCGTGATCACCGACCTGGTCAACTCACACGCGGCGTGGCGGGCCGGGCGGACGGACCGGATGGCCCTGCCGACCGCGGCCGTACGGCTGCCGGGCCGCCGGGGCGGCCTTGCCGTGAACCAGTGCATCCAAACCGGGCTGCCGGTGACCTCCGGTTTCTGGACAGGCCCGCTGCCCGACAGCGAGCGGGCCGCTTTGCGCCGCTCGCTCGGGGTCAGCGAGCGGCGGTTCCTGGCCGTGCTCACCGGGGGCGGCGAGGGAGCAGGTGGCATGGCCAGGCGGGCCGCCGCCATCGTGGGGTCGTCCGGTGACATCCAGCTCGTGGCCATCTGCGGCCGCAACCTGCGGCTGCGGCGCCGGCTCACCAGGCTGGCCGCCCAGGCCGGCGGACGGCTGACGGTGCTGGGGTTCGTGGACAACATGTCCGACTGGCTGCGCTGCGCGGACGTAATCGTCGCCAAGGCCGGGCCGGGCACGATCGCCGAGGCGGCCTGCTGCGGCGTGCCGCTCCTGCTGACCTCGCACCTGCCCGGCCAGGAGCGGGGCAATACGCGTTTCGTGACCGGGGCCGGGGCCGGCCGATGCGCCCCGCGGCGACGGCAGCTGCTCCGCGAGCTCGGCGAGTTGCGCCGCGATCCCATGGCTCTAGCGGCGATGCGCACCGCGTCGGCCCGGCTCGGCCAGCCTGCCGCGGCCGCTCGCGTGGCGGCCTTGCTGGCCGGCCTCACCAACGCCAGCCGGCCTGACGCCGAATGGTCCGACGTTGGCTGCACCGAGATGGAGGCAAGCTCGCATGGGTGATGACCGCGGGGGGTTGCGCCAGGCCGCGCGGATGGCCGGGGTGGGCCGGCGCGCTCTGGCCGGGGCGGGGATTCTGGCCGGGGCGGGGATCCTGGCCGGGGCCGCGTCGCAGGTCCGGGTGGCGCGCGCCGCGCGGCCACTCACCGACCGCTGGCAGCAGGTGCCGGTCGAGCCGCGCGGCCAGGTCCGGATCGGGATCAGTTTCCGGCCCCTGCAGGCGCAGGAGCTCGGGCTCGATCCGCTGGCCACGCTGGCCACGCTGCTCGACTACCCGTTCGCGCTCATCCGGCTGGGCGCCTACTGGAACCGCATCGAAAGCGGCCCCGGGCGCTTCGATATCGGCGAGCTCGACCGGCAGATCGAGCTCGCCGAGCAGGCCGGCAAGCAGATCATCCTCTGCGTCGGCCCGGTGAAGACGTTCGGCTACCCAGAGTTCTTCGTGCCCGGCCACCACCTGCCCGAGCCGCTGCGCGAGGGCGCCCTGGTCGAGCCCGCAGCGCACGCCGCGCTGCTGGATGCGGGCGCGGCCTTTGTGGCCCGCCTGGTGGAGCGTTACCGCGACCGGCAGGCGATCGTGGCCTGGCAGGTCGAGCACGACGCCGTGGACCCGCTTGGCATGGAACACTCCTGGCGGCTGTCGGCCGCCTTCGTGCGGCGCGAGGTCGAGGCGGTCCGCGCGGCCGACCCGACCCGGCCGGTGCTGATGAACGGCTTCCTGCCGACGTCGGCCCCGGTGCGGCTGCAGCAGTGGTGGCGCACCCGGGACCAGGGCGATTCGCTGGTGGTGGCGCAGCAGCTGGCCGACATCGTGGGGGTCGATTTCTACCCGCGGCACGCGCTCGTGGCGGGGGCCGGCTGGACCGTCTACCTGGCCGGCCACATCGGCGCCCTGCGGCGGCGGCGCGAGCTGCTGCGCTCGGCCGCCGCGAGCGGCCCGCGGCTCATGATCATCGAGGGCCAGGCGGAGCCCTGGGAAGCGGTCACCACGCCGCCCAGCCCGCAGCACCGGGCGATGTACAGCTGCCTGCCCGAGCACATGATCGGGAACTACAACCAGTGCATGCGGTGGAACGCCGCCGGGCCGCGCGCGCTGGACGCGTACCTGTTCTGGGGCGCCGAGTACTGGTTGCTGCGCGAGCAGCAGGGTGACCCGCGCTACCTGCAGGCCTTCGCGCGCGTTCTGGAATGCGGCTGAGATCAGCGGGTCCGTTCCCGGTAGCCGAAGACCAGCACGCCCATAATCATAAAGACCGCAGTCAGCCCGGCGATGACCGCCACGTCGAGCACCGGGCCCACCGTCACCACCTGGCTGTAGCCCGGGGTGCCCGCGTAGAACGCCGCCCGGCTCAGCTCGACCGCGTAACGCAGTGGCATGAGCCAGCTCACGACCCCAATAAAGGCCGACTGCCCGTGCAGCGGCACCAGGACACCGCCGAGCACGTACTGCGGGATGATCAGGAACTGGAAGATCTGCATCGCCGAGCGCTGGTTGGGCAGCGCCGCGATGGTGGCGAGCCCGAACGCGCCGCCGAGCAGGCAGCAGGCCAGCGCGGGCGCCAGCAGCATGGCCAGCTGGCCCGGTGACATCCGGACCCCGAACGCCACCGCGGCCAGCGTGATGAAGATCCCCTGGCAGAACGCCACCAGAGTTTCCCCCGCCACCTTCCCGGCAACCAGCGTCAGCCGGGCCACCGGGGTCACGAAAAGCTCCCGGGAAAAATCGTTCTCCCGGTCCTCGACGATCGAGATCATGCCCGCCGCCGCGGACTGGAACAGGCTGGCCGCGAGCACCCCGGTAAACGCCAGCGTTACCGCGTTCAGCCCGGTGACCCGGCCCACGGTGGGCTGCAGGATGCTGCCGAGGCCGCCGATGAGCAGGATGGGGAACGCCAGGTTGACCGCGAGCCGCGGCCGGTCGCGCAGCAGTTTGATCACGTCGCGCTGGGCGATGATGGCCAGCCCGGACAGCCGATGCGACCAGGCCGCCTGCGCCCCGGCGGAGCCTGCGCCCGGCCGGGTCCTCACGGCGCGGCCGGGGGTCCAGACACGGCCGCCGCGCCGGACCTGGACTGGGCCAGCAGCCGCAGATAGGCGTCCTCCAGCGTGGTGCTCTGCTGACGGGCCTTGACCTGGGCCGGGCTGCCACGCTCGATGATCCGGCCGCCGGCCAGGACGCACACCGCGTCGGCCGCCTCCGCTTCCTCCAGGTAATGCGTGGTCAGGAACACCGTGGTCCCGGACGTGGCCCGGGCCTGGCGCAGGTACGCCCACAGGCTGCGCCGGCTCTCCGGGTCCAGGCCCGCGGTGGGCTCGTCCAGGAACAGCACCACGGGCCGGTGCATCAGAGCCCGGACGATTTCCAGCCTGCGCCGCATGCCGCCGGACAAGGCCCGGGCCCGCTGTCCCAGGATGTCGGACAGGTCCAGGACGCCAGCCACCTCCTGGACCTGGCGGCGGTACCCGGGCGGCATCCTCCGGTACATCGGCCGCCACGGATAGATCCCGTAGAGCACCGCGTGCAGCCGGATGTTCTCCTCGGCGGTCAGGTTGAGGTCCAGCGAGGGCTGCTGGAAGACGATGCCGAGGTCCCGGCGGACCCCGCCCTGGTCGGCCGATAGGTCCCGGTTCGCGATCCGGACCCGGCCCGAGGTCGCGGCCAGGGTGGTGGTGAGGATCGACACCGTGGTGGTCTTACCCGCGCCGTTCGGCCCGAGCAGGCAGAAGAGCTGGCCGGCTGGCACCTCGAAGCTGATGCCATCGACCGCGTTGCGCCGGGCGCCCCGGTAGCGTTTGACCAGGTTCGCGACCTCGACCGCCAGCATGGGATGGTCAGCTCGCGGACGGGCAGGCATCGTGGTCGCGCAGCCTGCGGTAGCGCGCGCCGGAACCGCGCCGCCGGGCTAGCCAGGCCAGCGGGCGGATCACGGCGCCGACCACCGCGGCCGGGAGATACGGCGCCCGCACTTCCCGCTCGAAGTCGCGCATGAACAGCGCGAGATCGAGCGGCCGCGGCAGCCTGCGCGCCGCCGCGTGCTGTTCGGTGGCCATGGCCGCGGCGGTTTCCAGCAGCTCCCGCATGCTCAGCGCCGGACTGGTCCGGACCGCGACGCAGGCCGGCTGGCGGCCGGCGTTGGCGAAGTGGTGCACCGTGCCGGGCGGGACCCGGACGGTGTCCCCGGGGCCCGCGATCACCCGCCGGTGCCCGACCCGGAACCTCATCTGGCCGGCGAGCACGGTGAAGCACTCCTCCTGCCGCGGATGGGCGTGGCTGCTCGGCACCCGCCCGCCGGGGGCGAGTACCAGCTCCCAGTCGAGCACGCTGCCGTCGGCACGCGGTGTCCCGATCGTGATCCGCTCACCGCTCAGCGGGTTCTCGATGACATGCCCGCCCGGCGCCGCGGCCGTCCGGAGGTCAGGCGACATCCCGCACCACCGTCGTACGGGCGGCCACCGCGCAGAACACGATGGCCAGGCCCGCGAGCAGGGCCGTGGCCGCCGCGAACGGCAGCGCGCTGGGGCCGGCCAGGCCGTGGGCGGGTCCGAACGCCGAACCGCCCGGCGACGTACCCGACAGGGTCGACGCCGCCGTGTAGGGCAGGTAGGGGCGGATGGAGGTGAACAGGCCGCCGAGAATCGATTCGATCACGATCGTCCAGGCGAAAACACCGATGACCCCGGCCAGCTGGGACCGGATCAGGGACCCGATGCCGACGCCGATCGCGGCCAGCAGAGCCGTGCCGACGACGTGGCCGATCGCATACCGGACCAACGTGGCGTCCCCGATGGTCACGTGGTACCCACGGGCGGCGACGAAGCTCAGGCCGACGCCGAGAGCCATGACGTATCCGGCCAGGCCGAACACGGCCCCAGCGCAGGCGCCCGCGACCGCCTTAGCGGTGAGCACCCGCCCCCGGTGTGGCGCGGCCAGATAAGTCAGCGTGGCCGTGCCGTGGCGGAACTCGCCGCTGGAGACCGTCACCCCCATGACCGTGGCCAGCACCAGGGCCCAGATCCCGGCGGTGATCACGGAGTTGAGGCCGGAGGCGGTGGACAGCGGGGCAGGTCCGCCGTCGGTGCCGGCCCTGACCGCCTCGATCACGGCGAACACCCCCGTCAGCGTGGCGGCGGTGGCGAGCAGGCCGTAGGTCAGCCGGGTGGTGCGGAGCTTGAGCAGTTCGACACGAACGAGCCGGATCATCGCGTTACCTCCTGAATCGGATGGGAGCCCGAGGTGAGCTCGAGGAAGGCCTCCTCCAGGGTCCTGCCCGCGGTCAGCTCGGCGAGCGAGGACTGGGTGACCAGGTGGCCGTGGTCGAGGATCAGCACAGCATCGACCGTCTGGGCGACCTCTGCGAGGAGGTGACTGGACACCAGCACGGTGGCGCCCTCGGCGGCCAGGCCACGCAGCAGGTCCCGCAGCCAGCGGACCCCCTCGGGGTCAAGGCCGTTGGCCGGCTCGTCCAGGATCAGCAGTTCCGGGTCGGTGAGCAGCGCGGTGGCCAGGCCGAGGCGCTGGCGCATCCCGAGCGAGAACCCGCCGATCCGCCGGTCGGCCGCACCGGTGAGCTCGACGAGATCGAGCACGTCGTCGATCCGTGACGGGTCCGCCTGACCGGCCATGGCCTGCACGCGCAAATGGTTACGGGCCGTCCGGCCCGGATGAAAGCTGGATGCCTCCAGCACCGCGCCCACCTGATGCAGGGGCTCTTCCAGGTCCCGGTAGGGCCGCCCGTTGATGGTGGCCGCGCCGGCATCGGGCCGTACCAGGCCGAGCAGCATCCGCAGTGTGGTTGTCTTCCCTGCCCCGTTCGAGCCGAGGAAACCGGTCACGGTGCCGCGCTCGACGTCAAAGCTCAGCTGGTCGACCGCCAGCACCTGGCCGAACCGCTTGGTCAGGTCGCGTACCTCGATCACCGCCATGATCTCTCCTTCCGCAGCGTCCGCGGTCCGGGCGAGCCCTCGTGCCGCCCGGCTGGTCGCTTGCGTTTTCCAGCGTGCCCGGCGGGCCACGCCGTGTCGTCGGCCGAGCGGGCCGTCCGGAGTCGTCGTGCGTGGTAGCGCGCGGGTCTCGCGGTGCGCCGCCGGAGGTAGCCGGGGCCGTCAGGATGTCGCCGCTGGGCCGATGCCAGCCCGGGGACCGGACGCGTAGCGTGGTGGCCGATGATGACCACCACTGACCGGCCGGGACCCGGGGCCGCTGCGCGCACCGGCGCCGCGCGGCGCTGGGCGGTCGACGTCGCGATAGCAGCGGCGGTGACCGCCGCGCAGCTCGGCGCCACCTACGCGGACTCATCCCGGCACGGCGGCGCCACCCGGGTCGGAACCCTGTCCTACGTGCTGCTTGCGGTGGGCGGAGCGGCCCTGATCCTGCGCCGCCGCTACCCGGTCGGCGTGCTGGCTGTCACCCTGGTCACCACCTTGTGGGCGGCCGGGCAGAACGCGCGCGCGATCTACCTCGCGCTCATCGTGGCCTTCTTCACCGCGGTGCTGGCGAAGAAGCGGATAGCCGCGATCGCTTCCCTGGTCATCGGCTATGCCGCCTCGGTGTGGCCTGCCCTGATCGGCGAAAGCGGGCATCCGTCTGCGGTGTTCGCGGTCGGGCTGGCGGCCGGGCTGATCTTCCTGCTGAGCGCGGCCGAGCTGATCAGGATCCGGAACCAGCGGACCGCCGCGGTGGCCCGGAGCCGGGCCGAAGAGCTCCGGCGGCTGGCCGGGGAGGAACGCATGAAAATGGCCCGGGACCTGCACGATGTCGTCGCGCACAACATCTCGGTCATTAACGTCCAGGCCAACACGGCCCTGCATCTGATGGACCGGCAGCCAGAACGCGCCCGGCTGGCGCTGACCACGATCAACGAGGTGAGTAAGCAGGCGCTGGTGGAGCTGCGTTCGGTGCTGGGGGTGCTGCGCGACGTCGACGAGAGCGCGCCGCGCTCACCGAGCCCGGGCCTGGCGCACCTCGGCGATCTGGTGGACAGCGCGGCCGCCGCCGGGCTCATCGCGCACGTGGAGCCGCCAGACGGGCCGGCGGCGCTGCCCGCCGAAGTGGACCTGGCCGCGTACCGGATCATCCAGGAGGCCCTCACGAACAGCGCCAGGCACTCCGGGGGAAGCTCGGCCACGGTACGGATCGGCGAGCGCAACGGCGGCCTGGTGGTCGAGGTGACAGACAACGGGAAGGGGCGACGGCCCGGCGGTTCCGGTTCCGGTTCCGGTTCCGGTTCGGGCCACGGGATCGCAGGCATGACCGAGCGGGCCAAGGTTCTCGGCGGCACGCTGCACGCGGGGCCGCGGCCGGACGGCGGCTTCGGGGTCCGGGCGTGGCTGCCGCTAGACAGGAGCGGGCCATGATCCGGGTCGGGCTGGCCGATGACCAGGAACTCGTCCGGGCCGGGTTCGCCGCCCTGCTCGACGCCGAGGACGACATCGAGGTGGTGGGCGAGGCCGCCGACGGCCAGCAGGCCGTGTACCTGGCCGAGCGGCGGGCGCCGGACGTCCTGCTGATGGACATCCGGATGCCGGTACTCGATGGCATCGAGGCGACCCGCCGGATCGCCACGCGACCGGAGCTGTGCGGCGTGCACGTCGTCATCTTGACCACCTTCGAGGTGGACGAGTACGTCTTCGAGGGACTGCGGGCCGGGGCGGCCGGGTTTCTGGTCAAGGACACCGACGCCGCCGAGCTGATCCGCGCGGTGCGGGTGGTAGCCGGCGGAGCGGCGCTGCTGGCCCCCACGGTCACCAGACGGCTGATCGCCGAGTTCGCCTCCCGCACCCGGCACACCCGCAGCCTGCCAGGCCTGGACGAGCTGACCCCGCGGGAGCGCGAGGTGGTGGTGCTCATCGCGCTGGGGCTGTCCAACGAGGAGATCGCCAGGAAGATCTACATCAGCCCGTCGACGGCTAAGACCCACGCAGCCCGGGCGATGACCAAAGTCGGCGCCAGGGACCGGGCCCAGCTGGTTGTGTTCGCCTACCAGGCCGGCCTGGTCCGGCCCGGCTGGGATCAGGATTAGGCATCGTTGTCCGCCGGGACCTGCTCGGCACCGCGACCCTGGCGGCCCGCGTCAGATGCTGGCGACATGGGTGCACTATGCCGGGCGGGCCTTCGGGCAGGCCCGATGGCGGCGTGCTCGCGGGAACGAAGTCCTGGATGGCGCGGGTGAGCTGCTCAGGCTGGTCTTCAGGGATGAGGGTGTAGCTGTCGTCGATCTCGACGAGCCGCGCGTCGGGGAACAGCTCCGCGAGCCGGCGGCCGTGCTGACGGGGCATCATGCGGTCCTCCGTTGCCCATGCCACGAGCACTGGCCGCCTGAACCCGGCGCTGCGCCCGGCCCAGTCCAGCAGGACCCGCCGGGACGGCACAGAGGTTACGTACTTAGCCAGGTCACGGCGGATCGCGGGGTCGGTGGTCGCTGGCTGGAACCAGGCGTCCATCACAGCCCCGGGCACCGGGCGCTTGCTCATCCACCCCCATGAGCCGGGTGCCCGGCGGACGGCGCGTAGCCGTAGGAGCGTCATCAGGGCCGCCAGGCCGCCGGGAATCCTGGCCGCGAGCACGATCACCCGAGCGGGGCGGGGCGGATAGTTGCCGAACGCCTCGCTGGAGGTGATGATCAGGCGCCCGATGCGGCTGGTATCGCCGACCGCGATAAGGATCTGCGCGCCGCCCCAGTCGTTTTGCACCAGGGTCACGTCGGTCAGGCCGACCCGGTCGATGAACTCGGCCACAACCAGGGCCATTCCCGGCAGCGACAGGTCCGCCTCGGGCCGCATCGCCCGGCGGTGGCCGCCCAGCGGCAGGGTTGGCAGCACGCACCGGTAGTCCGGGCTCAGGGCAGGCACTACACGGCGCCACAGCGAGCTGTCCATCATCAGGCCGTGCAGGAACACCAGAACAGGCCCCTGCCCCCGGTGTCTTCGTACTCAACGATCCCGCCCGTCAGTTCAACTTCAGGCATGCCGGAAGTCTCCTCTCTCATGATTGCTGTCATCGGGCCCCGGGAGGCGGCGGCTCATGCGAACGGCAGGAGATGTCTCGCAGGACTGCGGTCACAGGGATCGCGCGGCTTGTGCGGTAAGGCGATTGCTGTAGCGGGCGAGCATGGTGGTCTGGGACGTTTCGGGGAGCAGCCGGCCAAGTAGCGGCGGGATACGCCAGTTGGCAGGATTGCGCCTGGCCAGCCGGGAAACCAGAGATATGTGCGGGTAGCGGGCCTTCTCGTAGGCGCGCAAGCGTACGGCCGGATGGCCGCCGTCGCTGGCGAGCTCACGGCCGAGTACCCACGCGTCCTCGAGGGTCTGGTTGGCACCCTGCCCCAGGGTGGGTGGCATCATGTGGGCGGCGTCGCCGACCAGGGTGATGCGGCCCTCTCCCCACACCCGGCGGACCTTGTTCCAGTGGTGCCCGAAGAAGCCGAGGTCGTCCCCGGAGGCGGCGGCGAGCACCTCGGGGACGGGCGACGCCCATCGCCCGAACCGGCACCTCAGTTCGGCCAGTGGTGCCGCAGGCAGCCTGTCGGTGGGTGACCAGGGTACGTCGAACCACCACTGCAGCAGGCCCTCCCCGGCGGGCATGAGCCCGCACGCTCCCTCTCGGCCGGTAATCATGAGACTGCGATGTGAGCGGTTGAGGCCGATGTCGATGGGGCTGAGGCCCTGCCAGGTGCCAAAGGTCGCTGGCTGGACAGCGCCGTCGCCCCACAGGCAGCGCCGTACAGCCGAGTGGTGGCCGTCAGCTCCGATGAGCAGGTCGCCCCTGGCTGGCGGCCCATCGCTGAAGGTCGCCGTGACCTGGCCGTTGTCCTGAGTTACGCTCTGGCAGCCGGCGCCGTAGCGGATGAGGTCGTCGGGCAGCCCGCCGGCCAGGCGTTCCAGCAGGCGACGGCGGGAGATCGTCTTGGTCACGAAGCCGTAACGGTCGGCCGCGTGGGCCATGTTCATGCTGGTGCGCAGCCGGCCTTCGGCGGTCAGCGCGTCCAGCCTGTCGATGCGGGCACCGACGCCGTCCAGGCTGACGCCGAGGTCGGCCAGCACGGCAGTGCCGTTGCTAAAGATGGTCACCGCGGCACCGCCCGTCTGCCGGGCCGGAGCCTGTTCGTAAACCCGCACCCGGTGCCCGGCGGCCAGCAGCCCGCGTGCGACAGCCAGGCCGCCCACTCCGGCGCCTATGACAAGAATCTTCATGTCTAGATCCTCGGCTGCACGGTGCCCACGCGTCGTCCCCCGCCGGGACACTCGCTCCTACGCCAGCCGGCGCAGCATGGTGCCCCTCGTCTACCACGCCTGCATAAGCCCGACCTGCCTGACCGGTGGAGTGCCAGATACCGCCGGTGTTGTCCTCAGTCTCCTCACCAGCTCCGGGAAGTCCGCCGGGGTTGTGATGAGCGGCCTCGGCCGACGTGTCTCAGAGCCTGCTTGAGAACCTGCCTGCCGTCGGTCAGGACGTATCTGGATCTTTCCGGGCGTAGTGCGGCGTGTCGTTGAAGTGACGTAAGAGGCTCCTGGTAATCGCTTGGGTGTCGAAGCCAGCGCGATGCCAGGAGCCTTGCGTGCCGTTCTACCCTGCCCCCGATCGTGATGTCCACCCAGACCCGGCGCCCGGCCCGGTGGCATGCCGGTGCTGCCCGGGCGGGATCTCCCGCAGCCGCCGCGCCCGCCACTACCCCTCGGACATGAGCGAGAAGGAATGGGCGGTCTGCGAGCCGTTACTGCCCGCCCCGGCGTGGCTGGCCGGCCGCGGCGGCCGCCCGGCCAGCTGGTGCATGCGCGACATCGTCGACGCGATCCGCTACCTCACCCATAACGGGCCGGTGTGGCGGGCGCTGCCCGCGGACTTCCCGCCCGCGGGCACCGTCTACTGGTGGCTGGACAAATGGCAGGCCGACGGATCGGCTGAACACATGCACGATGACCTGCGCGAGCGTGTGCGCGCCGCGGCCGGCCGCAACCCGGAGCCCAGCGCGGCGGTCATCGATTCCCAGTCGGTTAAAGGCTCGGAGATGATCGCCCGGACCCGCCGCGGCTATGACGCCGGGAAGAAAATCAACGGGACCAAGCGGCACCTGGCCGTGGATACTCTTGGGCTGCTCCTGACAGTGCTGGTCACCGCCGCCTCAGTGCAGGACCGCGACGCGGCAAAGCCGCTCCTGTGGAACCTGCGCAAAGCGTTCCCCGCCGTCAAGCTGGCCTGGGCCGACGGCGGCTACGCCGGCAAACTGGTCACCTGGGCCAGCAGCAGGCTCAAGCCGAAGCTGACGATGCAGATCGTCAAGCGCCCCGGTAACCTGCACACCTTCCAGGTGCTGCCCCGCCGGTGGGTCGTCGAGCGCACCCTGTCCTGGATCACCCGCCACCGCCGCACCGTCCGCGACTACGAACGCCAGGCCGCCCACCACGAGACCTACATCTACTGGGCCATGATCATCGTCATGACCCGCCGTCTCGCCCGGACACCTCAATCCGCCGGACCGCAGGTCACCTAGTTCTCAAGCAGGCTCTCAGACGGCCGTGGTAGTCGCGGGGGTACCCGGCTGACCCAGGTGGCGTAGCTGACAGTGTCCCGGCAGGGGACGACGACCGGGAGTCGCGAACACGAGGATCGAAGCGGACAAGAACCCATGAACAGGAGAGGAATGATCATGATGATCACCGCGCCGGCCGTCCGCCCGGAGGCACCGGCCGGGCCGCCCAAGCTCACCTCGGCCCAGCTGCGCGCCGCACAGGCGCAGACCCTGGATGCGCCCCGCCGGTGTTACGGCATCTTGGCCCGTGCGCTGTTCAAGACGACGGACCTGGTTTACGGCCCCGAACAGGGCATCGTGAAGTTCGCCATGCTCGAGTTCATCGCGCGTGTGCCGTACCAGGCATGGGAGCGGATCGGTTACCTCGCCCTGGCCCGCTACCGGCGGCGCTCCGCGCTAGCCCGGCGGGTCTTCGAGCGCATCGTGACGACCCGCGCGGAGCAGGACAACGAACAGTGGCACCTGCTGATCCTGCAGGACCTCGCGCAGCGCGCCGGCCTCCGGCAGCCGTTCGTGCGGCACCGGCTGGCGCCTTGGCTGATCGCTTTCCTCTATTACCACGTGTCCTGGCTACTGCTGCTGATCCGGCCCGAGTCCAGCTACCGTCTCAACGCCGACTTCGAGGATCACGCCGAGCACGAGTACATGGCCTACGTGGCCGGGCACCCCGAGCTGGAAACTGAGCCCGACCCCGGAGCCTACGCCGCCGAGTACGGCCGCTACGGTTCGCTCGCCGACTTGCTCCGGCAGATCGGTCACGACGAGCGGATCCACAAGCTGGACAGCGTGGCCAGCATGTCCGCGCCGCGCTTCGGTCACGCCCGGCCGCAGTCACCAGCGACACCATAGAGACCGGCTGGGGGAGGCTACTGGGCGCGAGCTGGCTGGGGCGTGAGGGTGGGCCGCCAACTCGATCTGACGGCGGCAGGTAATGGGAATTCCTTGATGGTGCGTTGGACGGGTGTGGGAAACCAGCAACTGGACTTCGCGGAGTTCTACCGCGGCGCCGCCGATGAGTGCCTGCGGGCTGTCCTGGTCAGCGTCGGTGACCAGGACACGGCACGAGAGCTCGTGGACGAGGCATTCGCCCGCGCCTGGGCGTCCTGGCGCACCGTAGGCAGGCATCCCGCGCCGAAAGCCTGGGTGGTCCGCACGGCGCTGAACGCGGGTATCTCCCGGTGGCGACGCCACCGCCGGGAAGTACCTGTCCCCGACCCGGCCAGGGTCGCGAACCCTCCCGCTGTCAGTGGGGCATCCGCGGATCATGGCGGCAGTCATGCGGCTGCCCACCCGGCAGCGACAGGTGATCGCACTGCGGCTGATCCTCGACCTGGACACCGCCCGCACCGCCGAAGTGCTCGGTATCGCGCCCGGGACGGTCATGGCCCACATGGGCCGCGCGATGGCCACACTGCGGCACGACCTTGAGCCAGAACTACAGCAGGAGAACCGATCATGAACGACAACCAGCTGATCACCGCGGTGCGCGAGTCGGTCGCCGATGTTTACTCGGTCACCCCGGTCGCGCGCGTCATCAGCCGTGGGCGCGCAGTGCGGGCGCGGCGGCGGATTCCGCGCGTAGCCGGAACCCTTGCCGTGGCAGCCGGGACCGCACTGGCCGTGACCACGCTACTGGCTTCGGGCCATCCGGAACTGCCGGGCTCCGGCCATCCGGGCAGCCATCCCGGTAGCGCTCAGCTGGCCGCCTGGACGGTGTCCAGACAGGTCAACGGCGACATTGACGTCACCATCAGCCAGCTGCAGGACCCGGCAGGCCTGCAAAGCACGCTGCGTGCCGACGGGCTGCCAGTCACCGTCAGCTTCTCCGGCCCCCCACTGAGCGCGTCCTGCAGGTCCTACGACGCCAGCCGGGACACACTGAGCACCGTCGCTCATTTTCATGTGAGCGACGGCCGCGCTTACCTCGTGATCAAACCGTCGGCGCTGCCCAACGGCACCGGGGTGTCCATCTTCGATGAGCCAGGAGCGGGAGTCTACTTGCCGAGCCCGCACACACCCGGGAACGGGCAAGGTTCCGGTAGTACGGCACCAGCCGGGATTACCGGCCCGCTGGCTGTCGGCCTGGTCCACGCCAGCCAGCAGTGCACCGGGTAGCTGAGCCACCCGGCAGCTGATCGCCCGAGCAACCAGTCAGGCCGGCCAGGGCCGCGCGTGGCCTTCCGCGTGCTGTCGCGTCTGAGGGCGGGTGGGGCTAGGAGTTATGGGGGCGCTGGCTGGGGCGCAGGTGCTTGGGGCGCGGACGGTGGAAGCCGGGCCATATTCAAGGTGGAGGCTCAGGCCGATTCAATGAGGTTTTCTCAGCGGCTTTACGTGATCATCTTGTAGGGGTATCGGATTAGGGCGGAGACGCGCTGTCGTCGGCCTGCAGGTCCGGGTGCTGCCGATTACGTCCTCGCGGAGGGGCTGCCTGCTGGATTCCCTGGACTGCGGCTACCGGGTGCTGGGAATTTGCTCCTCCAGTTACTGGAGGAGCCAGACTGACGCCATGGAGAACGACAGACCTCTTCTGACAATCGGCGAGCTGGCCATACGCACCGGCGTGCCGGTACGCACTATCCGGTTCTGGTCGGATAGCGGGCTGGTGCCGCCGGCCTCGCGGACTGACGGCGATCGCAGGCTGTACGACGCAGCGTGCGTGGCCCGCCTGGAACTGGTGACGACCTTGCGGGAGCTGGGCGTGAGCTTGGCCGATGTCCGGCGCGTACTGGGCGGCCAGGTCACCGCCGCGGAGTTGGCCGCTATCCATCTTGAGGCGCTGGACACCGAGATCCGGGCCCTGCGGCTGCGCCGGGCAGTGGTGGCCGCCGTGGTGAAGCGCTCTGCCGACGGCGAGGAGATGGGCATGATCAACAAACTCGCGCGCCTGTCCGCGGCCGAGCGGCGCCAGATCATCGATGACTTCATGGTGGAGGTTTTCCGCGGGCTGGATCCCAGCCCGGCGCGGGCACCCCGCTGGGCCGCAGCGCCTGATCTGCCCGACGATCCTTCGACCGAGCAGGTCGAAGCGTGGGTCGATCTCGCTGAGCTGGTAGCAGACAGGGGTTTTCGCGAGCAGGTCCGGCAGGTCGCTGGCATTGGCATCCAGATCCAGTCCGGCCGCTGGCTGGTCGACGTCGAGCAGGCGCAGGCCGAGGCCGAAGCGGCCTGTCAGCGGGGCGTGCCGCCCGAGTCCGCCGAAGCGGCCCAGATCGTGGCGCGGATCCTGGCGGACGCCCCCGGCGGCCAGCGCCGGGCTGAGTTGCTGGCTCAGCTGGAGGCCGCCACTGATCCCCGGTTCGAACGTTACTGGGAGCTGACGGCCGTCATCAGCGGCCGCGGCCCGTTCCCGTCGCCGCTGCGGGCCCTTGCCTGGCTGGCCGCCGCGCTGCGCGCCAGCCAGGACCGACAGGAGGCAGGCTGGTGATCGAGGTTCGCGGGCTGACCAAGCGCTACGGCTCAACGCTGGCTGTCGACCGGCTCAGCTTCGACGTGCCACCGGGTGCCGTGACCGGCTTCCTGGGCCTAAACGGATCAGGCAAGTCCACCACCATGCGCATGATCCTCGGCCTGGACGCCCCGGACGCCGGGCACGCCCGCATCGGCGGCCAGGCCTACCGCCAGCTTCGCTGGCCGCTGCGCGAGGCCGGAGCACTACTGGAATCCAGGGCCTTCCACCCGGGCCGGTCTGCCCGCGCGCACCTGGCCGCACTGGCGGCCAGCAACTCCATCAGCCAGTCCAGGGTCACCGAGGTCCTGGACATAGCCGGACTGGAATCCGCAGCGCGCAAACGGGCCGGGAAGTTCTCGCTCGGCATGGCGCAGCGTCTCGGCATCGCCGCGGCGCTGCTGGGAGACCCGGCCGTGCTGCTGCTCGACGAGCCGGTGAACGGCCTGGACCCGGAGGGAATCCGCTGGATACGCGGCCTGCTCCGGTCACTGGCCGCCGAAGGCCGGGCAGTCCTGGTCTCCAGCCACCTGATCAGCGAAATGGCCCTGATGGCCGACCGGCTCGTCGTGATCGGCCAGGGACGGCTCCTGGCCGACACCACGGCGGCCGAGCTGTCCAGCCGGGCCCCCAGCCTCGAAGAGGCCTTCCTGCAACTCACCGGCAATAGCGCCCAGTACCAGGCAAGGAACATGTCATGACCGCCTGCACCAGCCACCAGCCATCCGGCAGATACCGATTCCGGCAGCTGGCCCGGATGGAATGGATCAAGCTGCGCAGCCTGCGCTCCACCTGGCTCACCCTGGCCATTGCCGTCGCGGCGTCAGCGGGCATCGCCCTCGCAACAGGCAGCAGCACGACAAGCGGCGGCATGTTCGTCGGCAACACGCTGGTCGGCATGCTCATCGGCGTGCTGCTCATCGGGGTAGTCGGTGTACTGGCCATGACCAGCGAGTACACCTCCGGGACCATCCGCGCCACATTCGCCGCCGCGCCACGCCGGCTCAGGGTCCTGGCGGCCAAAGCCGCGGTCGTTGGTGCGGTGGCGCTGATCACCGGCGAGGCAGCAGCATTTCTGTCCTTCTTCGCAGGCTGCATGACCCTGCGCCACGGCATCACCGCGCCCGCCCTCAGCCAGCCCGGTGTCCTGCGGGCGATCGTACTCACCGGAGCCAGCCTCAGCCTGATCGGCCTGTTCGGGCTCGGCCTCGGAGCGATCATCCGGCACACCGCCGCGGCGATCACCGTGGTAGTCGGAATTGTCTGCGTAGGCGGGCCGCTGAACCTCGCTATCCGGCCCTACCTGCCGATTTACATTGTCAGCCACTCGCTCAGCGCTACGGCGCCGCTATGCCGCCCCGGCGCGGCGTCATGCTGGCTGTCAGCCTGGAGCGGACTCGGAATGCTCGCCATCTACGCAGCCATCGCCATGGTCCTGGGCGCGCTGATCCTCACCTGGCGAGATGCATAAGCCGCAGGCAACGCTCCCGCCCCTGCGAAGGCTCCCCGCGATCACCTATCGTGTCACTCGTGACGTCCCGCTCCAACTCGTGATCAAGGTTTCGAACCTCCTGAGGAAACGCCGGAAGGAACTCGGTACAGGAACGGAACCGCGCTCTTACCTGCTGCCAGCAGCCGTCTTCATCCTCGCCTGGTTCCGCGACTGGCCGGGCCTCTCCCGCCTCGGCCAGGGCTTCGGGATCTCGCTGGCCACCGCCTACCGGTACAAGGACGAGGGCGTCGAAGCCCTCAGGGCACTGGCCCTCACCCTGCCCGACACCCTGAAAAGGTCCCGATCCTCGCCGACTCCGGCTACGAAGGCGCTGGCGCCGGAGTCCTCGTGCCCGTGAAGAAACCCCGCAACAGCGAACTGGACATCAACACGAAAACCCGCAACATGCTGCTCCGCGGAGCCCGCTACCAGGGAGAACGCGCCTTCGCCCTCATGCCCCAGCGATGGCGCGCCATCCGCCACGTCTCCGCCGACCCATCACAGATCGGCGACATCGCCACGTCAGTCCTCGTCCTCACGCAATTCGAGCACAAGATGATCAGCTGAAAGTCGCTGAGAAGACCTCCATTGAATCCGCACGAGCCGCGCAGCCCCCGAAACTGGGGCGTGGTTGCCACAGCGTGGCCCCTCTTCCGGGTGGACTGCCATTTTCTCGCGGGGATCGCGTGTCCTGCCTGGGGGCTGCTCGTATACGGAGCTGGAGTTCGCCGAGGCCGGGGAGCGGGGGTTGCCGCCGGCTCCGCTCGAGTGCTGCGGGTAAGGGCTGGTCGCCCACGAGAGCGATTGCGCGCGTCTCGGGAACTCCCAGCATCAGCAGGCTCGTGATCGTCGCTGCACGGGCGCCGAGGGTCCCGTTCGACAGGTCGCTGTCCGCGATGGCGAACACGACGCCGTAGGCAACTTGGCTCAGAATGCCCGCCGGCAGGTGCTGCGCGAACACGTCGCTGTCCTGGCCTCGTTTCACGAGGTCGGCGAGGAGCTCATCGACTGGCCCGAGCAGGCCGTGGATCGCCTCGCCGTACTCGCCGCGGCGCAGCGCCAGCAGCACTCGGTACCGGTGCGCCACCGGCCAGACGCGGGCGATGAATTCGACCCACGTCGCGTCCGCTTCTGCGTCGGAGGCGTTGACTTCGGTGAGCACGGCTGCCATCTCGGTGACGGCCCGTTCCGTGAGTGTCCGGATCAGGTCGAGGCGTGAGGGGAAATGGCCATAGACCGTGCGACGGACGACGCCGGCAGCGGAGGCGATGTCGCCCATTCCGGCGTCGGGGTTTTCTCCCAGCACATCGAGGGCGACGTCGAGGATGCGATCGCGTGTCTCGTTCATCGAGCGCACACGGGAGGACTCGGTGGGCACGACACCATTGTTGCACACCAGTGTGCAATGAAATAGACTGCACATCAGTGTGCAACGGAAAGTTGCGCTGTGCTTCGAAGCTCAGGAGAAGAGAAGGCAATGACCGCACCGACGCCGCCGGCCTCGGCCGTCGTCCGCCCGTTCACCGTCTCGATCCCGGATTCGGAGATCGACGATGTGAAGCAGCGACTGGCCAGAACCCGGTGGCCGGATCCGGAAACGGTGGGCGACTGGTCGCAGGGGGTGCGCCTAGAGAACGCCAGGTCTCTGGTCGAGTACTGGGAGCGCGGCTACGACTGGCGGCGCTTGGAGTCCGAGCTCAATCGCTTCCCCCAGTTCCTGACCGGGATTGATGGCCTGGACATCCACTTCATCCACGTCAGGTCCTCCAATCCCAACGCTATGCCGCTGATACTCACGCACGGATGGCCGGGCTCGATCGTGGAGTTCCTGAAGCTGATCGGCCCGCTGACCGATCCGGTTTCGTTCGGAGGAGACGCCGCCGATTCATTTGACGTCGTCGTCCCGTCGCTTCCCGGGTTCGGGTTCTCCCAGAAGCCCACGGAGACCGGGTGGACTGTATCGCGCATCGCAAGCGCGTGGGCGGAGCTGATGAAGCGTCTCGGCTACACAAGATGGGCCGCGCAAGGCGGCGACTGGGGTGCCGTTGTCACCACCGCCCTGGGGGCCATGCAACCTGAGGGGCTTCTCGGAATTCACCTGAACACCCAGTACGCCTTTCCCACACAGCTACCCGGCACCTTGTCGCCCGAACAGCGCCACGCCGTGGAGACCGTCGCCCTCTACACCGGCGATCTCGGCGGGGCGAACCACCTTCAGGGCACGAAGCCGGAGACTGTCGGATTCGCCCTGGCGGACTCTCCCGCTGGTCAGGCAGCCTGGATCTACGACAAGTTCCAGTCCAAGACCGACAACCACGGGCTCGCCGAGGACGCCCTCAGCAGGGACGTCATGCTCGACGCGATATCCCTCTACTGGTTCACCAACAGCGCAGCGTCGTCCGCCCGCATCTACTGGGAGAACAAATCGGGCACTTTCGCCGGCCCGAAGCTGACGCTTCCGGTCGCGGTGACCGTCTTCCCGAAGGACATCCCACGTTTCCCGCGAAGCTGGCTCGAAGACACCTACAGCAATCTGATCCACTACGGCGAGGCCGACAAGGGCGGCCACTTCGCGGCCTTGGAACAGCCCGAGATCCTGGTCAGCGAAATCCGCACCGGCCTGCGCACCCTTCGTTCCTGACGCCAACGCGCGAGCTCAGGAGCGCACGCGTATCACTCGGGCTTCACTGAAGCGACCAAAGGCGCTGGGGGTCTCTGGCGCCGAGCACCCGCGCTCGCTGACCGCCCGCGCCAACCTGGCCCGCTGGACCAAGCTGGCGCAGAACCCCGAATAATCCGCAGCCAGGCATCCACGCCCGGATCCAGGACTGGTTAAGGGCCTGACGTCTGAGCGAGTACACAGCCTCGATCACGAGACGGCGCGCTGAACTGGCCAGATGGTTGTGGGATTTATCAAAGACGCCTCTATCCGTTAGAGATCCACTCTCATCGGATTTGCGCTGATGCTGGGCAGCAGGTGACGCACGTGAGCTGGCGAGAGTGACCCCGGGTGGACGCTGGGCAGGCACGGCCGCACGCAGGGCCTGGCTCGGCTGAGTGGGGCGAGCAGGAGCGCAGGCCGCGGCCGGAGGGCTAGGTGCGGCCGGGGGTTAGGCGCGGCCAGGGGCTAGGTCTTGTCGAGGTATTCGGCCTGGACGCCCAGGAGTTCTTCGATGGCATCGCGGAGTGCGGGGTGGCTCGTGAGGGAGGGATCGGCGGAGACTACGGCGGTGGCTTCCTCGCGGGCCTGGTTGATCAGGTCCTCGTCGACCAGCAACTGGAGCAGGCGCAGGCTGGAACGGCGGCCAGCCTGGGTGGCACCGAGGACGTCGCCCTCACGGCGCTGCTCGAGGTCGAGGCGGGAGAGCTCGAAACCGTCGACGGTGGCGGCGACCGCCTCGAGGCGTTCCCGGGACGGGCTGGCCGGCGGCGCCTCGGTGACCAGCAGGCACAGACCCGCGGCGCTGCCCCGGCCGACGCGGCCGCGCAGCTGGTGCAGTTGGGACACGCCGAACCGCTCGGCGTCCATGATGACCATCACCGTGGAGTTCGGCACGTCGACGCCGACCTCGATCACGGTGGTGGCCACCAGGACATCGATGTCGGCCGCGGCGAACTCGCGCATGACCCGGTCCTTCTCGTCCGGGTGCAGGCGGCCGTGCAGGATGCCGAGCCGGAGCCCGGCCAGCGGGCCGGCGCTGAGCGTGCCCGCCACGTCCAGGACCGACAGCGGCTGGCGGCGGCCTTGCACCAGGCCGCGCGGGACGCCGTGTGACAGGTCCACGTCGCCATCCAGGCCGAGGTCCTCATCCTGGGGATCGGTGCCGTCAGAGCCGGTGCCGTCAGAGCCGGTGCCGTCCGGATCGGCGCCATCGGAATCGGTGCCGTCGGACTCGTCGCCGATGCGCGGGCACACCACGTAGGCCTGCTGGCCCTTGGCCACTTCTTCCCGGACACGCTCCCAGGCCCGCTCCAGGAAGTGCGGCTTGTCGGCCGCGGGCACGACGTGGGTGGCGATGGGCGAGCGGCCCGCTGGCAGCTGGGTCAGGGTGGAGGTCTCCAGGTCCCCGTAGACGGTCATGGCCACCGTCCGCGGGATGGGCGTGGCCGTCATGACCAGGACGTGGGGCCGGTTGTCCGCCGCCTTGGCGCGCAGCGCGTCCCGCTGTTCCACGCCGAACCGGTGCTGCTCGTCGATCACCACCAGGCCCAGATCGGCGAACTGGACCTGCTCCTCGAGCAGCGCGTGCGTGCCGATGACGATCCCGGCGTCGCCGGTGAACACGTCGGACAGGGCCGCCCGCCGGGCACCGGCGCTGACCGAGCCGGTGAGCAGGGCGACGCCGGTGGCGTGCTCGGCCGCGCCGAGCTGGCCGGCCTGGGCCAGGGGGCCGAGCATGTCCCTAATCGAGCGGTAGTGCTGCTGGGCCAGCACCTCGGTCGGGGCCAGCAGGACGGCCTGGCCGCCCGCGTCGACCACCTGGAGCATGGCCCGGACCGCGATCACCGTCTTGCCCGAGCCGACCTCGCCCTGCAGCAGCCGGTGCATGGGATAAGCACAGGCCAGGTCGGCAGCGATGTCCTCGCCGACCGCGACCTGGCCGGTGGTGAGCTCGAAGGGCAGCCGGGCGTCGAACTCGTCCGCGATGCCGCCTTCGACGCGCGGGCGGGGCATGGCCGGCATGGCGGCGGCCGCCATCCGGCGCTGCGCCAGCGCCGCCTGCATCATGAACGCCTCATCCCACTTCAGGCGGTCTTTGCCCCGCTGCCAGTCGTCCCGGTCCAGCGGCCGGTGGATGGCCCGGATGGCCTCGGCCCGGCCCATCAGGCCTTCCCGCTCGCGCAGCGCGGCCGGCAGCGGATCCTCCCTCACGTCCAGCGTGTCCAGCAGGACCTGGATGGACTTAGCGATCTTCCACGAGCTGAACTTGGCGCTGGCCGGGTAGACCGGGATCATCTCGGCCGCGAACTCGGCGGCCAGCTCAGGGGTCAGGTCGGCGTTGGGCGCGGCCCCGGGCAGCATCTCGCACTCCGGGTGGATCAGCTGGCGGCGGCCGCGGAAGCTGGACACGGTGCCGGCGAACATTCCCACCATGTCCTGGACGAGCACCCGGCGGTACATGTGGACTCCGGAGAAGAACGTCAGCAGCAGCTTGTCGCGGTCATCGGTGACCACGACCTCGAGCCGTGTGCGGCGGCGCTGGCCCGGCCGTGTGGGCAGCTGGAGCTCCTTGACCGAGACCACCCGGGCCAGCACGGTGACGTGGTCGCCCTCGCGCAGCGAGGCCAGGTCGGAAAGCTCGCCGCGGGTGTAGAAGCGGCGTGGATAGTGCCGCAGCAGGTCACCCACGGTGCGCATGCCGAAGATGGCTTCGAGGGGATTGGCCGTCTTGGCGCCCAGCGGCCGGACGAGCGGATCGCGCAGCGTGGTCACACCTGGCAGCATAAGAGGACCGGCTGACATTGCGGTCCGGTTCGGGTTCAGCCAGTTCGCCGACGGCACGGTTCGCCTAAGACACGGTTCGCCTAAGACACGGGGCATCGGATAAGCTTCGACGGCTGCCTGATCCGCCTGGAGCGGACATGGTGTCACCCCAGACCCGTAACCCTAGTAATGGAGCAACCTGTGGCTTCCGTCTGCGAAGTATGCGGCAAGGGGCCGGGCTTCGGCAATAACGTCTCGTTCTCACACCGCCGCACCCGCCGCCGCTTTAACCCGAACATCCAGAGTGTCCGGACCAAGGTCGGCGGCACGCCCAAGCGGCTGAACGTGTGCACCTCCTGCATCAAGGCGGGCAAGGTCACCCGCTAGGGGTGCCCGCAGCGAAGTGATCCCAGCCGGGGGGCTGTTCCCACGGCTGGCCACCGACGACGACATCGCCGTTTTCCGGCCGTCCCGCACGAGCATCCGCCGTGCGGGCTTTTGCCGTGCCGTCTTTTAGGGCGCCGTCTTTCACGGCACCAATGATCCGCCAGCGGGCGGGCAACTGCGTGCCCGGCGGGAACGTGGCGGCCAGCGAGTGGTCCTCGCCGCCGGTCAGGACCCAGGTCAGCGCCTGCCGGGCGGGGCTGGCGGGGGGCACGGGAGCTTGAGGCCCGCGCGTTCGGCCTGAAAGAAGGGTTGCTGCGGCGGCGAGGAGCTCCTCGTCCGGCCTCAGCCGGTCCGGGTCCAGGTCGATGAGCGCGCCGCTGGCCTGCGCGATGTGGCCCAGGTCAGCCAGCAGGCCGTCGCTGACGTCGATCATGGCCGTGGCGCCCAGGGTGGCGGCCTGGGGTCCTGCGTCATAGGGCGGCATCGGGCGCAGATGCTCGCCGACCAGGGGGTTCTCGCGCACGCCCGCGGTCAGCAGAGCCAAGCCGGCCGCCGCGTGCCCGAGCGGTCCGGCGATCGCCACCACATCGCCGGGCTTCGCGCCGGATCGCAGCACCGGATCGCGGCCGGCCAGATCGCCCAGGCCGGTGACGGCCAGCAGCACCATATCGGCGCGGGCCGTGTCGCCGCCGATGACGGCCGCGCCCGCCCGGGCGGCCTCGGCGGCCAGCCCCTGGGCCAGGGAAGCGGCCCAGGTCACCGGCAGGTCCGGAGGGGCGGCCAGCGCCAGCAGCAGGCCGGTCGGGTCCGCGCCCATGGCGGCCAGATCGGCCAGGCTGCGGGCGGCGGCCTTATGCCCGGCGTCCGCGCCGGAGGACCAGTCCCGGCGGAAATGCCGGCCCTCGATCAGGAAGTCGGTGGTCGCCACCACGCGGCCGTCCGGGGCGGCCAGCACCGCGGCGTCGTCCCCGATGCCAACCAGCGTCCCCGGGCTGGCGGGCAGCCAGGAGGACAGCTCCCCGATCAGCCCGAACTCGCCAAGTCCAGCCAGTGTCGGCTCGGGCCGCGGCGACCCGGCCGGGGGCGCGTCTTGCCTGGTGATGCTGGCCTCCGTCACAACGGGACATATGTGTAACAGGTCTGGACCTCTACGGTAGCGTGATCCACACGGGGCACCTGTCCCGCACTGCTTGGGAGGACCTCATGGTGGAGGCTTACATCCTCGTCCAGACCGAAGTCGGCAAGGCCGCCGACGTGGCTTCGCATATCGGCAAGATCAGCGGGGTTACCCAGGCTGAAGACGTCACCGGCCCCTACGACGTGATCGTCCGCGCCCAGGCGACGAACGTCGACGAACTTGGCCGCCTGGTCGCCGTCCACATCCAGTCCGTCCCCGGGATCACCAGGACGCTTACCTGCCCCGTGGTGCACATCTGAGGAGTTCGGCGGCAAGCGGGGCGCTGCGCGGGCCTAGGCCAAGCGCGACCGCCACGCGCAGATCATCTGGCGTGTCCACGTCCTGGCGCAGGCCTGGGATGCGGTCCAGGGTCAGTTCGGCGGCGCCGCCCGCGGCGTGCCGGGACCGCGATGCCAGGCCAAACGCGGGCTGGAAGGGCACACCCGGGGCGGCCGTGTATAGCGTGGTGCCGTCTCCGGCCGCGTCGGCCACGAAGGCCGTCGGCCAGGCCGCGGCGGCCTGCAGCGCGCGGGCGATCTCGTCCGGCCGCAGCGCGGGCAGGTCGGCGAACAGCGCGGCCAGGCCAAAGCCGGGCCAGCGGGCGCCCGCGTACGCGGCGCCGTGCCGCAGCGCGGCGTTCAGGCCGTCGCGCGGCCCGTCCGGCACCACCAGCGCGCCCAGTCCGGCCAGCGCATCGCGTGCGACCTGGTCATCTGTGATAACGATCACACGGGCGGCCGCCTGGCTGGCGAGCACGGCCGTGACCGTGTCGGCCGCGACGGCGAGCGCGAACTCACGCCGCCGTGGCCCCGTCAGCTCGGCCAGCCTCGACTTGGCCTGGGCAAGTACCTTGACGGGCATCAGCACTGACCAGCCGGTCAGGGCATTATCGGACATGTCGTTGATCCATGTAGTTGATCCTGCCTCGACACCGCACTACCGGAACCAGGAGACTAACCCCATGAGCAGCGCCGGCAGTGCTAACCCGGGGACGCCCCCCAAGGCCCCCCCGGCAGGGCAATCCAAGACTACGGCCCTGCGGCCGTGGGGCTACTCCCGAGGCTGGCGGCAGTTCTCGCGGGCCATCCTGCATCCGGGGCTGCGCCTGCTTATCCGGAACCGCTGGCAGGGCAAGGAGAACATCCCGAAGACCGGCGGCATCATCCTGGCCCCGAACCACCTGTCCTACGCCGACTGGTGCACCATCGCGATCTTCAGCGACGGATACGCGCACCGGTACCCGGTGTTCATGATCAAGTCGGGAATTTTCGGCGTGCCGGTGGTCGGGTCGCTGCTGTACAAGTTCGGCCAGCTGCCGGTGTTCCGCGGCCGCGGCGACGCCGGCCTGGTGCTCAAGCAGGCCGAGAAGGCGCTCAGCGAGGGTGCCTGCGTGATCGTGTATCCCGAGGGCACCGCCAGCCGGGACCCGGACCTGTGGCCGATGGTGGCCAAGACCGGCGCCGCGCGGCTGGCGCTGACCACCGGGGCACCGGTGATCCCGGTGGCGCACTGGGGCGCGCAGGACATCCTGCCGTACGGCAGCAAGAAGCCGAAGCTGTTCCCGCGCAAGACCGTCCGGATGGTGGCCGGGCCGCCCGTCGACCTGTCCGCCTACGCCGGCCAGCGGCTCGGCGCGAGCACGCTGCGCGCGGCCACCGCGGACATCATGGCCGACATCACGGCGCTGCTGGCCGGGATCAGGGGTGAGACGCCGCCGGACGCGGTCTGGGATCCGGCCGTCGGGGCGCGCGTCCCATTGAGCCGAACGGGCGGCGGTTCTGCCCTCCCGGCCACCGGGAGCGCCGCCGGGCCGGAAGCCCCGGCGGACGAGGCTGCCACCCCGCCAGCGGGGAAACCCCGGCGGACGAGGCTGCTGCCGAGCCGACATGAAAGCCGCGGTGATGGGGGCCGGCTCCTGGGGCACCACGTTCGCGCAGGTGCTCTGTGACGCCGGGACCCCGACCGTGCTCCACGCGCGCAAGCCGCAGCTGGCCAAGACGCTGGTCTCGCTGCACGAGAACCCGGATTACCTGCCCGGGGTGCAGCTGACCACGGCGCTGGACGCCACCTGCGAAGTGGCCGAGGCGCTGGACGGGGCTGACCTGGTGGCCTTCGCCGTGCCGGCCCAGACGCTGCGGGCCAACCTGGAGGTATGGGCGCCGCTCATCCCGCCCGGCGCGTTGCTGCTCAGCCTGATCAAGGGCATCGAGCTGGGTACCAGCCAGCGGATGAGCCAGGTCATCACCGAGGTGCTGGGCACCAGCCCCACGCAGATCGGCGTGGTCGCCGGGCCGAACCTGGCCAGCGAGCTGGCCCGGCGGCAGTTCACCGCGGCCGTCGTGGCGTGCGCCTCACCCGACGGGGCGCTGGCGCTGCAGGGTGCGTGCCACACCCCGTACTTCCGGCCCTACACCAACACCGACGTGACCGGCTGCGAGCTCGGCGGCACGCTGAAGAACGTCATCGCGATCGCGGTGGGCATCGCGGTGGCCATGGGACTCGGCGACAACACCAAGGCCACACTGATCACAAGGGGGCTGGCCGAGACCGCCCGGCTCGGTTCGGCGCTGGGAGCGCAGCCGCAGACCTTCGCCGGGCTGGCAGGCATGGGCGACCTGGTGGCCACGTGCGGTTCACCGCTGTCCCGCAACCGGACGTTCGGCGAGAACCTGGGCCGGGGCATGTCCGTGGCGCAGGCCAGCGCGGCGATGAGCCAGACCGCGGAGGGGGTGGCCTCGTGCGGGCCGGTGCTCGACCTGGCCCGGGCGCATGGGGTGGAGATGCCGATCATGGAGGTAGTGGAGGCGGTCATGCGGGACGGGCTCCCCGTCGCGCAGGCGGCCGTGATGCTAGCGTCGCGCTCAGCCAAGCCTGAGTGGTACGGTCCCTGACTTCGGTGGTGTTTCCCCTGGTGCCCCTTCCTCCCTTTTTCGCCCCTTTCGCTCCGACCGGCGGGACTGACTCGTGGAAATAGTGCGCAAGCAAACCGGCGAGAACACCCGGTCCGTGCATCTTCCGGCCCCGCCGACACCCGCCCAGCAGCCGCTCGGCACGCCGGTGTACCGGACGGCGTCGTTCGCTTTCGGCTCGGCCGAGGAGTACCGGGCCGTGCTGAACGACGAGATGCCCGGCTACACCTACAGCCGGATCGATAACCCGACGGTGGACGCGTTCGCTCGCGCCGTCGCGGCACTGGAGGGCGTGAACCTGCCACGCTGGCCGGCCGCCCAGGCCTTCGCCTCGGGGATGGCCGCGATCAGCGGCGTGTTCTGGACCTTCGCCCGGACCGGGGCGCACGTGGTGGCGTCGTCCGCGGTCTACGGTGGCACCTATTCGTTCCTGCGCAACGTGGCCTCCCGGTTCGGCGTGGAGACCGACTTCGTCGATATCACCGACCTGGAGCAGGTGCGGGAGGCGGTCCGCCCGACCACCCGGATCATCTACGCCGAGACCATCGCGAACCCGACTACGGCCGTGGCCGACCTGCGCAAGCTGGCCGAGATCGCGCGCGAGGCCGGGGCGCTGCTCGTGGTCGACTCCACCCTGGCCCCGCCGGTCATCTGCCGTCCACTGGAGCACGGCGCCGACCTTGTCGTGCACTCGGCGACCAAGTACATCGGCGGTCACTCCGACGTCACCGGCGGCGTGGTCACCGGACGCATCGAGCTGATCAGCAACATCCGCACCGTCCGGGTGGACACCGGCGGGTCGATGGCCCCGGACGAGGCCTTCCTGCTCCGGCGCGGGCTCGAAACACTGCCGTTGCGGGTCCGCCGGGCCTGCTCGACCGCCTCGGTGTTCGCGGCCGCGCTATCGCGGCACCCGGCCGTGCTGCGTATCGATTACCCGGGGCTGCCCGAGCACCCCGGCCACCACGTGGCCCGGCGGCTGTTCGACGCCGGGCCCGAGGGCGTGCGGTTCGGGGCGATCGTGACGGTGACGCCACACGGCGGGCGCGAGGCGGGCATGGCGTTTGTGGACAAGCTGCGGCTGTCCCAGGTGGCCACGTCCCTGGGCGGCACGCACACGGTGGTCAGCCACGTGGCTTCCACCACCCATCGCCAGCTCGACGACCGGGCGCTCGCCGCCGGCGGCATCGACCCCGGGGCCGTGCGCTTCTCCATCGGCCTGGAGGACCCCGAGGATCTTATTTCTGATGCATATGTCGCCCTGGAGGCCCTCAGCAGGCCGTAGCCTGAGTGCTTCAACCGGCGCGTCGCCCTTGGCTCGCTGGCCGGGCACGGGACGGGAGGACGCGTGGGACAGCGGAAGATCCGGGTCGCCGTGGTGTTCGGCGGCCGCAGCACCGAGCACGCCGTGTCCTGCGCCAGTGCGGGCCTGATCCTGTCGGCCATCGACCCGGAACGCTACGAGGTGCTGCCCATCGGCATCACCACCGACGGGCGCTGGGTGCTCACCTCGGGCGACCCGGCCCGGCTGGCCCTGTCCGGCGGAACGCTGCCCTCGGTGGAAGCGGTGCGCAAGGGCGGGGCCGAGATCGTGCCGCGGACCGGTCCTGGTGGCCTGGTCGAGGTCGAGGTGAACGAGCCCGGTTCGGTGCCCCGCGATCTCGGCTCGGTCGATGTGGTGCTGCCGTTGCTGCACGGCGCCTACGGCGAGGACGGCACCCTGCAGGGGCTGCTCGAGATGACCGGCACCCGGTACGCGGGCGCGGGCGTCTTCGCCAGTGCGGCCGGCATGGACAAGGAGTACATGAAGCTGATCCTGGCCGCCCGTGGGCTGCCGGTCGGCCCGTACGTCGTGGTCCACGACCGGGACTGGCGTGGCGCCGGCACTGCTGCTGGCACTGGGGCTAGCACTGGGGCTGGCACTGGGGCTGGCAGTTCGGCTGCTACTTCGGCTGGGGCGGTGCCGGGCGAGCGCAAGCGGGTGCTGGACGAGATCGCCGAGCTGGGCTGGCCGGTGTTCGTCAAGCCCGCCCGGGGTGGGTCGAGCATCGGGATAACCCGGGTGCTGGCGGCCGAGGACCTCGAGGAGGCCATCGAGGCCGCTCGCGAGCACGACCCCAAGGTGCTGGTCGAGGCGGCAATCGATGGCATCGAGGTCGAGTGCGCGGTGCTCGAGGGCATCGACGGCGGCCCGCCCGAGGCCAGTGTGCCCGGCCAGGTGCTGGTGGACGCGGGCTCGTCGTTTTACGACTTCGAGGCCAAGTACATGGCCTCCGCGGAGACGATGCGGATACCGGCGCCGGTGCCGCCGGAGGCGGCGGCCGAGATCAGGCAGCTGGCCTGCGCGGCCTTTGACGCGCTGTCCTGCGAGGGCCTGGCCCGGGTGGACTTCTTCTACACCCCGGCCGGGAAGATCGTGGTCAACGAGATCAACACCATGCCGGGGATGACACCGGCCTCCGGTTTCCCGATGATGTGGGCCGCGTCCGGCCTGCCGCTCCCGGAGCTTGTCGATCGGATCATCTCCACCGCGCTGGGCAAGCGTTCCGGCCTGCGGTGATCCGCTGTTTCAGTTCTGCTAGCTGATACGGCTCTGCTAGCTGATACGGCCGCGGGCGGCGTCCTGGGAGTGTTCCCGGATGCCGCCCGCGCCCGCTGGCCCACGTTCTGAGGCGGCTACTTCTTGGCCTGGTCCCCGTTGACGAGAGCCTTGAAATCGGCGCCAGCGCGGAACTTGGGCACCGAGGACTTCGGCACCTCGATGGTCGCGCCGGTGGCCGGGTTACGGGCCGTGCGAGCCGGACGCTCGCTCTTCTCGAAGACGCCGAACCCGGTGATGGCCACCTTGTCGCCACTCGCGACGGCGGACTGGATGGTTTCGAGCACCGCGTTCACGGCTTCGGTCGCGGATTTCTTGTCACCCATCCGGGTGGAGATCGCGTCGATCAGATCACGCTTGTTCATTGTTCGCTCCTGCACTTCCCCCACGGGAGGCCGCCGTTCCTACGGCGGAACCGCGACCTCTGACCTGCCCGAAAGTAGGCGATCAAGCGCCGTTGCACAATAACCTTCGCCAGATTGGCCGGCGTGTCGGCCAATCTGGCACGCCTTGCCAGCGCCTTGGTATACGCAAAGTATCTAAATGCCGGTAATCTGCTACTTCGTTCTCAGCCGAATTAGCAACGGCCATTTACGTGCCATTAGCGGGTGCCCACGGGGCCACACGCGAGGCCTGAGCGGGTTTCCGGGTGCCCGGGCCGTAGGCAAAGATCGTGTCGGGTTACCCCCCGCCTTGTGGGGGGTAACCCGACACGATGACTCGTTAGGTGGTGACGGGGAGCCACGTGGGGCGGGACTGCTCGAAGGCGGTGATCGCGTCGACGTGGCGGAGGGTCAGGCCGATGTCGTCGAGGCCCTCCATCAGGCGCCAGCGGGTGTAATCGTCGATCTCGAAGGGCGCCTTGATGCCGGCCGCATCGGCGATCACGCAGCGCCCGGCCAGGTCCACGATGATCTCGGTGGTGGGGTCGTCCTCGGCCGCGTCCTGCAGCGCGGCCACGATCTCCTCCGGCAGCGCCACCGGGAGCAGGCCGGCCTTGGTCGAGTTGGAGCGGAAGATGTCACCGAACCGGGGGGCGATCACGGCCCGGAAGCCGTAGTCGGTCAGCGCCCAGACGGCGTGCTCACGCGAGGAGCCGGTGCCGAAGTCGGTGCCCGCTACCAGGATGGTCGCGCCGTCGTACTGCGGCTGGTTGAGCACGAAGGAGGGATCCTCGCGCCAGGCGGCGAACAGGCCCTCGCCGAACCCGGCCCGGCTGACCCGCTTCAGGTAGGAGGCCGGGATGATCTGGTCGGTGTCGACGTTGCTGCGCCGCAGCGGGACCGCGCGGCCGGTGTGCGTGGTGAACGGTTCCATGAGTGCGTCTCCTTACAGGCCGGCGGGCTTACAGGTCGGCGGGGGCGGCGAGATGACCGGTGACGGCGGTGGCGGCGGCCACCTGCGGCGACACCAGATGGGTGCGCCCGCCCTTGCCCTGACGGCCCTCGAAGTTGCGGTTGGAGGTGGAGGCGCTGCGCTCCCCCGGGCTGAGCGTGTCCGGGTTCATGCCCAGGCACATCGAGCAGCCGGCCCCGCGCCACTCGGCACCGGCCGTGGTGAAGATCTCGTTCAGGCCCTCGGCCTCGGCCTGGGTACGCACGGCCATCGAGCCGGGCACGACCAGCATCCGGATGGACGGCGCCACCTTACGGCCAGCCAGCACCGCGGCGGCGGCGCGCAGGTCCTCGATCCGGCCGTTGGTGCAGGAACCGACGAACACCGTGTCCACCGCTACGTCCCGCAGCGCGGTGCCCGGCGTCAGGTTCATGTAGGTCAGGGCGCGCTCGGCAGCGGCCCGCGCGCCAGCGTCGCCGAACGAGGCCGGGTCGGGCACAGACTCGCTCAGCGGCAGCGCCTGACCGGGGTTGGTGCCCCAGGTCACGTACGGCGTGAGCGTGTTCGCGTCGATCACGACCTCATGGTCGAACCTCGCGTCCGCGTCGGTCGGCAGTGAGCGCCAGTAATCCAGGGCCTGCTCCCAGGCCGCTCCGTTCGGCGCATGTGACTTGCCCTCCAGGTAGCTGAAGGTCACGTCGTCCGGCGCCACCAGCCCGGCGCGGGCGCCGGCCTCGATGGACATGTTGCAGACGGTCAGCCGGCCCTCCATGGACAGCGCCCGGACCGCGGAGCCGCGGTATTCCAGCACGTAGCCCTGGCCGCCGCCGGTACCGATCTGGGCGATGATGGCCAGGATCAGGTCCTTCGGCGACACGCCCGCGGGGAGCTCGTTGTTCACCGTGATGGCCATGGTCCTGGGGCGCCGCTGCGGCAGGGTCTGGGTGGCCAGCACGTGCTCGACCTCGCTGGTGCCGATGCCGAAAGCCAGCGCGCCCAGCGCGCCATGGGTCGAGGTGTGCGAGTCGCCGCAGACGATGGTCATGCCGGGCTGGCTCAGGCCCAGCTGCGGGCCAATGACGTGCACGATACCCTGGTCGGCGTCACCCATCGGGTGCAGCGGGATGCCGAACTCGGCGCAGTTCTTGCGCAGCGCCTCGACCTGGGTCCGGGACACCGGGTCGGTGAACGGGCTGTCCGGCCCGTAGAGGGGGGTCGGGCCGCCGGGACCGGTGACGCCGGTGGTCGGCACGTTGTGGTCCTCGGTGGCGATGGTCAGGTCCGGCCGGCGGACCTTGCGGCCGGCCTCGCGCAGCCCGTCGAAAGCCTGCGGGCTGGTCACCTCGTGCACGAGGTGAAGGTCGATATAGAGCAGATCAGGCTCGCCCTCCGCGCTGCGCACCACGTGGGCGTCCCAGATTTTTTCGGCGAGCGTACGGCCCATCACGCTCTCTCCCTTCGGTGCTTGCTTCCCGGGTTTGCTTCCCGGGCTTGCTTTCCCTGGTTTGCGTCTCGCATTTCGAGACGGCAGTATTCATTACATGAACAACTCTAGCGGAGTCGGCGTCCTCGACAAGACGGTTTGCGTCCTGGCCGCCCTGGAAGACGGCCCCGCGTCGCTGGCGCAGCTGGTGAAGGCGACCGGCCTGGCCAGGCCGACCGCACACCGGATTGCCGTCGCGCTGGAGAGCCACCGCATGCTGGCCCGCGACACGCAGGGCCGGTTCGTGCTCGGCCCGCGGATCGGCGAGCTGGCCGCCGCGGCCGGCGAGGACCGGCTGCTGGTCGTCGCGCAGCCCATCTTGATTCAGCTCAGGGATCTCACCGGGGAGAGCGCCCAGCTCTACCGGGCGCATGCCGAGACGCGCATCTGCGTGGCCGCGGCCGAGCGGTCCAGCGGCCTGCGGGATACCGTCCCGGTCGGCGCCGCGCTGCCGATGATCGCCGGCTCGGCCGCTCAGGTCCTGCTGGCCTGGGAAGACGGCAGCCGCATGCACCGCGGGCTGCGTGGGGCCAAGTTCACCGCGACCACCCTGGCCCAGGTCCGGCGGCGAGGCTGGGCCGCCACCGCGGCCGAGCGTGAGCCCGGCGTGGCGTCGGTGTCCGCACCGGTGCGGGGGCCCGGCGGCCGGGTGCTGGCCGCGGTCTCAGTATCCGGGCCGATCGAGCGGCTGACCAGGTCGCCGGGCCGGATGCACGCCGCGGCCGTCGTGGCAGCCGGGGACAAGATCAGCAAACTGCTACGGTCCGAGTCGTGAGAGTCGCCGTCGAGCCAACCCCCTGAGACGACGACGAGTGGTCCGTGGCGGATATGGTCGGACTCGGTAATCAACGTCGCTACCGGGAAACGGATACGAGGTCGCGGGCATGAAGGCAGCCGTCGTCAAGGAGACCGCGCCAGGTGAGCGCCGCGTGGCCCTGGTGCCGGACGCAATCGCGAAGCTGAAGCCAGCCGGAGTCGAGGTGCTGGTCGAGACGGGCGCGGGTGACGGTGCCTGGCTGCCCGACGCGGCCTACGCCGACGCGGGCGCGGCCATCGTCAGCGCCGACGAGCTTTACCGCACGGCCGATGTCCTCCTGACTGTGACCAGGCCATCGGCCGGGGCGATGCAGGCGCTGCGGCCGGGCCAGGCAGTGGTGGGCATGCTGGCCCCGCTGAGCGACCCGGCGTCGGCCGCGACGCTGGCCGCCCAGGGGGTGACCGTGATCAGCCTGGACGGGCTGCCACGCACGCTGTCCCGGGCGCAGCCAATGGACGCGCTGACCTCCCAGTCCAACGTCGCCGGCTACAAGGCGGTGCTGGTGGCCGCGGCGGAGTTCGGCCGGTACTTCCCGTTGCTGATTACGGCGGCAGGTACCGCCCCGCCCGCCAAGCTCCTGGTGCTCGGCACCGGCGTGGCCGGGCTGCAGGCCATCGGCACCGCGCGACGGCTCGGAGCCGTGGTGAGCGGCTACGACATCCGTCCTACCTCCCAGGCTGAGGTCAAATCGCTCGGGGCCACGTTCGTGGAGCTGACCTCGGTCGGGTCCGCGGCCGGGGACGGCGGCTACGCCCGGGAGCTGACCGCGCAGGAGCGCCAGGCCCAGCAGGACGAGCTGGCCGCCCACATCGCCCGGCAGGACGTGGTCATCACCACCGCGCAGGTTCCGGGCCGCCGGCCGCCGCTGCTGGTGACCGAGGACGCGATCAAGGCGATGAGCCCCGGTTCGGTCATCGTGGACATGGGCGCCAGCGCGCTGGGCGGCAACGTGGCCGGGTCGCAGCCCAGCGAGACCGTGGTCACCGGCAACGGGGTCACCATCATCGGGGCAGACAACCTGCCTGCTACCGTGCCCGCGGCCGCGTCCAACGCCTACTCGCGGAACATCACCGCGCTGCTGCTGCACCTGACCAAGGACGGATCACTAGCCATCGACACCAGCGACGAGATCCAGGCCGGCGTGGTGGTCGCCCATGACGGTCAGGTCGTGCACCCCGGCGTGGCCGGCCTGCTCCAGCCAGCGGCGCCCGGACCCCACAGCACCGCCGGACCCCACAGGCACCGCCGGACCCCGCCGGGCCCTCCGGCCCCCGCGGCTTCTCAGGCCCCCGCGGCTTCTCAGGCCCCCGCAGCGCCTTTCGCTCAGCCCACCCAAGGAGGCGCCGGTGTCGACGACCCTCGTCACTGACCTGACCATTTTCATCCTGGCCTTGCTAGTCGGCATCGAGGTCATCGGGAAGGTCCCGGCCACGCTGCACACGCCGCTGATGTCGGCGACCAACTCCATCCACGGCATCGTGCTGGCAGGCGCGCTGCTGATCGGGGTCAGCGCCCACAACGTGGTCGGCTACACCCTGGCCTTCATCGCCGCGGTGTTCGCCGCGGCCAACGTGGTGGGCGGGTACGTGGTGACCGGGCGGATGCTGAAGATGTTCCGCCGCAAGGTCCCGGCACCGGCACCTCCATCGGCACCGGCGGCCACCACGCCGGAACTGAACGGCAAGGCCAGGGCCGGGGACGCCCGATGACCGGCTTCACCGGGACCATCCAGCTGGTCTACGTGGTGGCGGCGGCCTGCTTCGTGATGGGCCTGCACCTGATGAACAGCCCGGCCACGGCGCGCCGCGGCAACCAGGTGTCGATCGCGGGCATGGTCATCGCCGGCATCGCCACGCTCATCTTGATGATCCACGACGGCACGGTCACCGCAACCGGCTGGATCGTGCTGATCGCGGGCGTGGCGGTCGGCTCGGCCATCGGCCTGTACACCGCCCGAGGCGTGCAGATGACGGCCATGCCGCAGCTGGTCTCGGCGTTCAACTCGGTCGGCGGCGGTGCCGCCGCGCTGGTGGCCATCTTCGGTTACATCGACGCCGAATCCAGGGCTGGCGGCGTGCTCGGCACCACCACTGTGTTCACCGTGCTGGACGTGCTCATCGGCTCGGTGACGTTCTCCGGGTCGATCATCGCGGCCGGCAAGCTGCAGGGTTTCATCAGCGGCTCGCCGATCATCTTCAAGGGCGGCCGCTGCTCAACGTGGCCCTCGGCGTGGTGGCGATCGGCACAGCCGCGTTCTTGTTCAGCACGGCCAGCCTGCCTGCCCTGCTGATCCTGGTGCTGGCCGCGCTGGCCTTCGGGGTGATGATGGTGCTTCCCATCGGCGGGGCGGACATGCCGGTGGTGATCTCGCTGCTCAACGCGTTCACCGGCACGGCCGTGGCCATGGCGGGATTCGTGATCCAGAACTGGGCCCTGATCGTGGCCGGCGCCCTGGTCGGCGCGTCCGGCGGGATCTTGACCAAGCTGATGGCCGACGCCATGAACCGGTCG
Organism: uncultured Actinomycetota bacterium; assembly: GCA_963781225.1. GTDB lineage: Bacteria > Actinomycetota > Actinomycetes > Streptosporangiales > Streptosporangiaceae > Palsa-504. The sequence continues at coordinate 14,606 of CAWAFD010000004.1, read as the reverse complement.
CTGGCCAACATCATCCTGGGCGGGTTCGGCACCGGCGACAGCGCGGTTGCGCTTGATGCGGCCGTGGACGCCCAGGTCCGCTCCATCGCGGCCGATGACGCCGCCATCCAGCTGGCCTACGCGGCCAAGGTGATCATCGTGCCGGGCTACGGCCTGGCCGCGGCGCAAGCCCAGCACGGCGTGGCCGAGCTGGCCAAGATCCTGGAAGAGCGGGGCATCGAGGTCAGCTACGCCATCCACCCGGTGGCGGGCCGGATGCCCGGTCATATGAACGTGCTACTGGCCGAGGCGAACGTGCCGTACCCGCAGCTCCGGGAGATGGAGGAGATCAATCCGGAGTTCGGCCGCGCCGACGTGGCCCTGGTTATCGGGGCCAACGACGTGACCAACCCGGCCGCGCGCAGGCCGGGCAACGACATCTCCGGCATGCCGATCCTGGATGTGGACCAGGCCAAGTCGATCATCGTGATCAAGCGCTCGATGGGGACCGGCTACGCCGGCATGGAGAACGAGCTGTACTTCGACCCCAAGACCAGCATGTACTTCGCCGACGCCAAGAAGGCCATGAGCGAGCTGGCCTCGGCGGTCAAGACGCTCGTGGGCTAGGGCGCGGTCCGGGCTGCGCCGTCGCTTGCGGGGACGGCTCCGGGGGCAGCTGTGAGCAGGGCCAGCGCCTCGCTGACCTCAGCCTGGGTGCTCAGCCGGATCTCCCGGCTGCCCGTCGCGGATGCGGCCGAGGCCGCGACGGCGACCGCACCGACCTGGTCGGCGGTCACCCAGTCCGAGCCGGCGGCGCCGGTGAAGCGGGTTCTCACCGGCCCGAGAATCAGGGCGAAGACACGCCGCTGCGCGGCGAGTTCGGCCGCCAGGACCTGCTGCATCATGAGCAGGGCGGCCTGTTCCATGCTGACCAGGCCACTGCCGGGCACCGGCGTGACGGCGGACATCCCGACGGTCAGCAGGTAGGCGCCGCGGTCGTTGAGCCTGGGCAGGAAGGCGCGCATGACCGCCGCGTGCGCGGTGGCGAGCCCGGTGAAGGCGCTCTGCCAGTCGGCCTCGCCGATCTCGGTGAGCCGCTTGCCACCCCAGAACCCGCCGACCGGGGCAACCACATCGTCGACACCGCCGAGCCTGCGCTCCATCTCACTAGCGAGTTCCTCGGCCGCAGCGAACGTCGTGTAGTCGTGGACCACGAGGTGCAGGCGGCCGGCCGCCGCGTCACCGAGCACTCGCCGGAATTCTGCCGCCCGCTCCTGGGAGCGGGTCGGGACGACGACATCCGCTCCGGCGGTGAGATAGGCGCGAACGACACCTTCGCCCACGCCGCCCGTGCCGCCCGGCACGAGGACCCGGCGTCCGGCCAGATCGGGAAGGCGTCCGGCCGGTCCGGGAAGATTGCTGCTGCTCATGCTGACTCACTCTCTGCGGAGTTGAGATGGATTCGTTGGCCTATCCAACGTTGGCTAGACCAACACTATGCGATAGTCGTTGGGATGTCCAACGGTTAAGATGGCGGAATGACGGACATGGACAGTCCAGTGCAGCCCCCGGCCCGGCTGCGCGGGCTCGTCAGCTGGCAGGCGAGCAAGATCTCGACCCTTGGGGCGCGGCTGACCGCGCGGCGGATGCCGCTGGGCGCGCGCGGCGACTTCGCGGTCCTGGCCGCACTGGAGGAGTACGGGGCGCTCAGTCAGGCCGAAATCGGGCGCCGCCTCGGCCTGGACCGCAACGACGTCAACGGCATCCTCAACCGCCTCGAGAGCGGCCGCCAGGTCGACCGGCAGGCCGACCCCGCCGACCGGCGCCGCAACGTCGTCACGCTCACGGCCGCCGGACAGGAAAGACTCGAAGAACTCCAGCGGCACGCCGCCGCCGTTCAGGACGAGCTGCTGGCCGGCCTTGATGCCGGGGAGCGGCAGCAGCTGCACACCTTGCTGGCCAAGCTGCTCAGCAGCCATCGGCCGCAGCCGGCATAAGGCCAGCTGGTTTCGGCGTCACTTCCCGTGAGGCCCAGCGGGGCGGGGACGGTCGCTCAGGTGCCTGCCACCACGCGAACCACGACCAGCGCGACGATGGCGGCCAGGATGCCGCCGTAAAGCAGCCACGCCCTCGGGTTCCCCAGGTTGGGTGTCCAGCCGATGCCGAACCGGTTGCCGACCATGATCGCGGGGTCGTCGCGGTTGATGTAGATCAGGCCGCCCTTCCAGAACCGGTCGTCGTCCCGGTTCACCTGGGCCCCCTCGCGGCCGGCGTGCCCAGGCAGCCGAGCCCCGGCCTGGCCTGTCCGCACCGCGACGACCACCAGGACGATCAGGCCGGCCACGCCGGGAAGGAACGGCAGGGCGGCGGCAATACCGGAGAGCCGGTAGACCTGCCAGACACGGAGCGCGGCGAGCAGCAGGCTGACATTGATCAACGTCACCAGCACCAGCAGCGCCCGGGAAAAGGCCGTCAGGAAGCTGCGGTAGCGGCGGGCCGAATCTGTGCCCTCGGATGCATCGGTGTCGGCCCGGGAGCGGTAGATGATCAGCAGCAGCCCGGTCCACAGGGACGTCACCCAGACCTGGCCGACCACCCTGGAGAACACACCCCAGGCCGACTTGGAGACCCAGCGATCCGGAGCACCGGACGCAGTGAATCCCACGGCGAGGCGGCTGGGCAGGTCCGGGTAGCGGACGACGCCGACGACGACGGTCGCCGCCAGCACGGCCACCGGCGGTATCAGCCAGGCCACGGGGAACCGGAGTGGGTCGGTACGCCAGCTGGTGTCGGCGACGACCACTGGCCTGAGCCCCTCGTACCAGCCCTCGGCGTTCTTGACCACCCTGATCCGCTCCCGGGCCACCCAGAAGCAGCCGAAGCATGCGGCCAGTTCGGCCGGCAGCACGATCGCGGTCAGCCCCGCGGATCCGGTCCCGGCCAGGGCCAGCGCGGCCGCGGTACAGCACAGGACGACGGTCGCGGTGCGCCAGTAGTAGGCACGCCGTTCCCGCCGGATGACCGCAGCGCCCGTATGCTGCGGCGGCACACGGACGCCGAACTGCAACGTCGGCCGGGTGAGCGCCGGTGCCACGCAGATCAAAACGCCCAGGAGCAGCACGGCGGCCACCGCGGTCAGGCTCGCGGCGGTCATGGCCGGCTCTCCGTCCCGGTGTCGTCGCCCGTGTCTGAGAAGGAGCTCGCGTCCGGGAAGGAGCTCGTGTCCGGGAAGGAGTCTGTGTCCGGGAAGGCGAACGCTGTGACCGCGGCCCGGCAGTGCCCCGCGATCTCTTCCGGTCCCATGCCCTGAGCGGCCGCCTCGGCGAGCAGCGTAGCCAGGCGGCCCGTCCAGTCCTGGGCCCAGCCGGCATCGGGCGGCCCGCTGCCGGCGTCGCGGCGGACCACCGCGCCGGACTTCCGGTTGATCCGTACCAGGCCTTCCTGGCGGAGGATGTCGTAGCTCTTGTTCACGGTGTGGAAGTTGACGCCGAGGTCCACAGCGAGCTGCCGGGTGGAGGGCAGCGGCGACCCGGCGGGCTGCTGCCCGCTCGCGATCGCCTCCACGATGCGGTCCCTGATCTGCTGGTAGATCGGAACCGGGCCGTCTGGTTCGACGGTCAGCAGCATGACGCCTCCGCCATGTTGTGCATCAGTTGCCCCACCGTTCCCACGTTGACATCGCTGTACAGTTTATTCTATAACAAGTAGAACAGATTGGATCGCCCTGCGGCCAGAAAATCGGGAGACGGGGGGACAGCGATGAAGGCGACACAGGCGGCGCCCTCGGTCAGGCTGGATCGGCAACCCGCCGGCCTGGCAGACGGTTACGCGGTGGCGGTCGAGCATCTGACCAAGCGTTTCGGCGAGTGCATCGGCAAGGCGCTGGCCGTTCTCGTTCCGGCTCTCGTCGTCTCCTACGCCATCTTCGGGGTCTTCCTCGGCGCGGCGGCCCTGTTCGCCCGGCCCGGCGTCGTCTCGGCGGTCTTCGCGGGCTCGCACCTGCTGATCCAGCTGCTCTTCACCCCGCTGCTGGCCGGCTGGTCGATCTGGGTCGGGATCGCCATGTCCGCTCGTTCGGCGGATGTCCGGGTGGCCCAGCAACTCGGCGTGCTCGCCAGCCTGCCTCCGCTCGCCATCGTCGCCCTGATCACCCTGAACGTGATCCCCGCGTCGGCCGCTGTCGCGCTCGGCCTCGGCGGCGCCTTGCTCCTCATCGACGGGCTCGGGTGGCGGGCGGTGGCGGGGATGTTCGACCGCGAGCGGCTCGTGGTGGGCACATCCTGACCACCACACCAGAAAGGAAGTTCACCATGTCAGCAACGCTTAGTTTGACCCGGGAAACGCCTATGGCCTTCGAGCTCCGGCGGGGCGTTTTCGACATCTCAGTCGACGGCACGACCGTCGGCACCATCGAAAGCCACAAGACGGTCGAGGTGCCGGTCGAGCCGGGACATCACACCCTCCAGATCCGGCACGGCCGTTACTCGAGCCGGAACGAGCCTTTCGACGTGCCCGACGGCGATGTCATTTACTTCCACTGCCACGGAGCCATGGTGTGGCCGACATACGTCGCCTCCATCTTCAAGCCGGACCTCGCCATCAGCCTGAGGCCGACGGGAGGATCGGGGGGTTAGTGAATCCGGGAGCCCAGCAGCCTCGATACCGGCCTGGGGCGGGCCCAGGCTGGTCGGGGTGAGCTGCGGGCGGATGTACTCCTTGCCGGGCGGCCACTGGGCCACGTGCTGAGCACCGGTCCCCGGTTCGGACCCGATGTAGGTGACATCGGCTACCTCGATGACGAACAGCGTGAACTGCCCCACCACCGGCTGCCAGCCGATCCGGTCCCGGACCGCGGCGGCGTACCGTTCCTGCCGGTCCTGCCCGGTCACCGCCCGGGCCGTGCCCCGCACCTTGATCTCGGCCACAGGATTGGGGCTAGTGATCACGCTGTTCAGCACCAGCCGCGGATCACGGCCCAGGTCCCGGCTCTTGGCTGAACCGCTCATCATCGACAGCCACAGCTCACCATCGAGCACCAGCGGCTCCACGCCGCTGATCCGGGCCGTGCCGTCACGCCGGATCGTCCCGGCCAGCAGCACCCCCGGCTCGATCAGCAGCCGGTCCGCGATCGCACCCAGGGCGGGCTGACGGGCCGAGATCTGTGACCAGTGCATCGTCATCCCCGTATCCTCGCCGACCGCACAGCGATCCCCATGTCGCTGCCCACTTCAGGGGTGGTCAGGATATCCAGCGGTGCCGGTGGCCTGCGGAATGGTCAGCTCTCGTCCGGGATCCAGTTCCCGTGGAAGCCGAACGGGACACGCTGGGGCAGATGGACGACCGCGGCCAGGCTCACCGGTGAGGTCGCCGGCCTCCAGCACGAGCAGGTCGCTGCTGTCACGGCCGGCGTCGTAGACGAGGGACAGCACCCAGCCGTCGTCTTCGGCCGCGTCCGCGTGCCGGGGCACGAACACGGGCTCGGAGAACCCGCCGGCGCCGCGAAGGACGCGTGTCTCGCTCGTGCCGCGGGCAAAATCGTGCTTCATGAGCGAGACCTCCCCGCTGAGGAAGCCCGCCGTGTAGCCGAACCGGTGGCGCCGGCCCACCAGGCGCTCGTCGATCCGGGGAAACTCCTGGCCCCGGTCATCGAGACGCTCTTCGCGGACCTTGCCCGTGCTCACCTGCACCGTCCACCGTTCGAGGCTGGGCGCGCCCTCGTCCGGACCGAGAGTCTGGGTGGCGAACATCCGGGGGTGCCGGATCACATCCAGCACCACGTCGTCGCCGTCGTCGAAGGCGTTGAGCGGGTGGAACACGTAGCAGGGCTCGATGTCGAACCAGCGGACGTCACCGGCGGTCCCCTCACGCGGCAGCAAACCGAGCCGGGAGTGATAGGACGGATCCCAGCGGTAGGGGAACTGGGCACCGGACGCCACCGCCTCCATGCTGAACACCACCGGCAGGTCGTAGATCACCGCGTACGCTTGCGTCAGCGACATGTCGTGCACGCTCACCGGGCCGCCCACTTCGATGTCCACCGACTTGCGCAGCTGGCCGCCGGCATCGATCACGCTGTACTGCACCTTGTTGCCCCAGCCCCAGAAGTAGGAGACGGCGTGCAGCTCGCCGGTCACCGGGTCGCGCTTGGGGTGGGCGGTGTAGCCGCCGGGCAGCGTCCCGCCAAAATCGTACGGGCCCACGGTGTCCAGCTCGTAGGTCAGCTCGTACGGCAGGGCCCCGGCCTCGACGATGGCCAGGGTACGGCCCGCGTGACCGATCACGTTGGTGTTCGGAGCCGCGTCCATCCCGGCATGCACCGGGCCGCCTTTCGGCTCCTCGCCCAGGGTCTTTGCCACCTGCGCCGAGCGCACCCAGCGGTTCCGGTACCAGGCGGCGCGGCCGTCCTGGATGCGGATGCCGTGTACCATGCCGTCCCCGACGAACCAGTGGTAGAACTGCGGCTCGGGCGGGTCGGCCGGGTTGGGGCCGTTGCGCACATACCGGCCGGAAAGCTCGGGGGCAGGTGGCCGCTCACTGGGAGATCGGTAGCCGTGACCTCATCCGTCACCGGCGCAAAGTTGCCAGCCAGGTAGGGATTCTCACTGGCACGTGGAGGTGTGACGGTCATGGTTCAGCCCTTCTCGTGACGCCCGCAGCCCCACGCATAACGCCGTTATACCACTCAACTTATAACGGTGTTATGGCATCATGTCAAGGGTGAGCGGCGAACCGGCGGACGGCGGGACGGCGGCTGGGAAGCGGCGGGCGCTCCTGGACGCGGCCGCCCGGATCCTGGCCGAGGAGGGGCCGCAGGCCGTCAGTGTCCGGCGCGTGGCCACGGTTGCAGGCACCTCCACCATGGCCGTCTACACCTGGTACGGCGGCAAGCCGCAGCTCATGCGGGCGCTGTTCCACGAGGCGTTCAGCCGGTTCCGCGACCGCCTGCTGGACGAGTCCGCTGGCGATGGGCCGCTCGCCGCCCTGATCAGGCTCGGCCGGGCCTACCGGGCCTATGCCCTGGCCGAGCCGGACCTGTACACGGTGATGTTCGGCCGGGACAGCGCCCTGTTCGACCCCGGGCCCGAGGATGTCAAGCTGGCCATCGGGACCTTCGAGATCCTGGTGACGGCGATAAGCCGGTGTGTCGAGGCGGAGATTCTTCGCTGCGACCCGCAGCAGGGTGCCTGGCGGGTGTGGGCCGCGGCTCACGGCGCCGTGTCCCTGGAACTGGCCCAGCGCTCGGCCGCGGGCGACCTGGGCGACCCGGCGGCCGGGGAGGCGTTCGGCGGCCTGATGCGGACCGTGCTGGCTGGCCTCGGCGCCGACGAGGCCACCCTGGCCGCGGCGTGGCTCAGTACCCGGATGGACCCATCGTGCCAGCCTGGCACGGCTAGATAATAACGCAACGCTTCGTTGGTGTAACTTGTGTCTCGACGATGATCATATGTCAAAAGGTTCTAAAATTGACGCTGAAAATGCACACGATGATGCGAACGACAGATAGCAGCACACAATGGTGATACACAGCGGCACACCAATCTCGGTTGCACAGTCTTGTTCTGAATATAACCCCGGCTGGAGCAGACCGTCTTGGCACACTATCTTTTTTTTTTTTTTTTTTTTTTTTTTTTTTTTTTTTTTTTTTTTTTTTTTTTTTTTTTTTTTTTTTTTTTTTTTTTTTTTTATCAGTCCCGCTAGGGAGTACCGCTAGGGAGTACCGGGGCTTGGAGTACCAGGCCTAGGACGCGTGTCGGCCCGTCCGCGGGTGCGGCGGGCGGGGTGTTGCGGGCGGGGTGTTGCGGGGGAACTGGCGGGGCGTAGGGTTCGGAAAAGAATTTCAGGCCCACCGCCGGAGGTTGCCGTGACCGACCGCACCAAGATCATCCTGGATGAATCCGAGATTCCCCGCCGGTGGTACAACGTGGCCCCCGACCTGCCCGCGCCGATGCCCCCGCCGCTGCACCCGGGCACCAAGCAGCCGGTGGGCCCGGAGGACCTGGCGCCGCTGTTCCCGATGGAGCTCATCCGCCAGGAAGTGACGGCCGACCCCTACGTCGACATCCCGGAAGCAGTGCTGGATGTCTACCGGCTGTGGCGCCCCACGCCGCTGTTCCGCGCCCACCGGCTGGAGAAGGCGCTGAACACCCCGGCCCGCATCTATTACAAGTACGAGGGCGTGTCGCCGGCTGGGTCGCACAAGCCCAACACCGCGGTGCCGCAGGCGTACTACAACGCGGCCGAGGGGACCAAGCGGCTCACCACCGAGACCGGCGCCGGCCAGTGGGGCAGCGCGCTGGCCTTCGCCAGCGCGCAGTTCGGCCTCGACTGCGAGGTCTACCTTGCAGATCCCCCGCAGCTCGTGAGATCGCTTCCCGCACCCATCCGGTCTTGGGCCTTTTCCCAGCCACGGGCACCCGAACGTTTTGCCTCTACATGCCCCTGCCCCTGGCCCTGCGGCTTGTTGCCCCTGCCCCGCAGCAGGCTGCAGCTCGCCGCCGCCCCCGTCTTCAAGCCACCGCCACCCCCGACGAGAATGCAGACTACCTGAACACGTAGTGGGCGGGTAGTCTGCATCCGGAGGAGGGCGGGATCCCAGCCGGCAAGGGGCGGCGGCGGCATGGCGACTTCCTGTAGCTCGCCATGTAGCTCCGCATGTAGCTGAGAATCGTGGGCGTGGGGTCGTGGGGGCAACGGTCTGCTCGGCTGTTTCGCGGGCGGCGTTTAGAAGGGCTCGTTGCGCTCGATCGGGAGGTAGCGCAGGCGGCTGTCGATCCGCGTGGTGATCTGCCCGAGCCTCCAGTGCCGGTTCTTGCGGACGATGATGTCCATCTCTCCGGGCCGCTCCGACTCCCGGTCGTAGTAGTCGTCTCGGTAGAGCATCATCACGCAGTCGGCATCGGCCTCGATCTGGCCCGACTCGCGCAGGTCCGACAGCACCGGGCGCTTGTCGGGCCGCTGCTCGACCGCGCGCGAGAGCTGGGCCACGGCGACCACCGGGCATTTCATCTCCCGGGCCAGGCGCTTGAGCCCGCGGCTGAACTCCGACACGTCCTCGACCCGGCTGCCGGACGGCTGTTCGGCCCGCATCAGCTGCAGGTAGTCCACGACGATCAGCCGCAGCTCGTCGTGGCGCACGGCTATCTGCCGGGCATGGGCGCGCAGCTTGATCAGCGACAGGTCGCCGTCGTCCAGAAGGTGGAACGGGATCCCGGCCGCGTGAGACGCGCTCTTTAGCAGCGCCGGCCAGTCCTCCGGCTTGACCCTGCCCAGATGGAGGCGCTCCGGGTCGAGGCCGGACTCCGCCGCCAGGTGCCGCTGCGCGGTCTCCGACTCACTCATCTCGAGCGAGGCGAACAGGACCCGCTGGCGCTCTCGCATTGCGGCGTGCCCAGCTAACTGGAGGGCCAGCAGGCTCTTGCCCATCGCCGGGCGGGCAGCAAGCACGTAAAGCCTCCCGTCCTGCAGTCCGCCGATGAGCCGGTCGAGCTCGGGCAGCCCGGTCGCCAGACCGGGGACCTCGCGGCGCTCCTTGGCCGCTCGCTCGAGCCGCTCGAGCTCGTCGGCGACGGCCTGCTCGAGCAGCCGCTGCCGTGCCAGCACCTCCTGGCCTCGGAGGGCGAAGATCAGCCGCTCGGCCTCCTCGATCAGCTCCTCTCCGCCACGCCGCCGCTCGCCGACCTGCGCCTGGATCTCGTAGGTGGCGCTCAACAGCGCGCGTACCAGCGCGTTATCGCGCACGATCCGCCCGTACTCACGGGCGTGCCCGGCCGCGGGCACCCACCCGGCCAGCTCGTCGATCGCCGCGGGGCCTCCGACCTGCTCGAGCTGCCCGTCCTTGCGCAGCGCCTCGGCCACCGTGAGATGGTCGACCTGCCGACCGTGCCCATGGAGCCTGAGCATGGACGCGAACACCGCGCGGTGCTGGTCGCGGTAGAAGTGCTCCGGGCGCAGCTGCTGGTCGGCGATCAGCCCGTATAGGTGCCGCTCGTCTAGGAGGATCGCGCCCAGAACCGACTTCTCGGCTTCCAGGTTGTGCGGCGGCAGGGTCACGGCTGCGGACGCGTGCCCGTTCGCGGCTGCGGCTGTCATCTGGACGCCTCCTCGTGCTCGTTGGCTTTCTCTACCAGCTCGCCCCACAGGTGGGCGTATCGGCGGTCGACGTACTGGAACGGTTGCTCGCACAGCGATCCCCACCGGACCCGCTCGACGAACCGCACGAGCAGCTCGCTGTGCTGGGCGAGCTCCTCAAGGGCCTGGCGGCGGCCGTCGCGGCCGTGGCGCTGGATCGCGCGCTGAAGGGTCTGGCGCGCCTCTTCCCAGTCCGGCGCACGGTCCGCACCGGGCGTCGAGGCTCTTGGTACCCCGTTGCGCAACCGCCGGGCGTACGCGCGTGCGATCAGCTGGTCTGCGACCTTGGCGAACCCCGGCATCGTGAGCGCCTGGGACCCGAGGATTTCGTCGGTGACCATGTACGCCAACGCGCTGTTCAGTCGCTCGCGCGAATGGCGCCCCAGCAGCGCCGCGGCGGTGGCCAACCACTGCGCCTGATGCGCGCGGAATTCGCTCCGGGGGCTGTCGCCGAGCGCAGGCTCCCACGTCGCGAGCAGCGCCTCGCACAGATCCTTCGGCGAACTCGAGTTTTCCCCTCCCCGGCCCCGACCTTCGCTCTCTGTCTGACATTCAGGGGAGGGGAGGTTTTCTACGTCTACTTCTTCGGCGCCTCCTGACGCGCGCGCGATAGAGGGCGGCGCGATGCTCCCGGAGCTAGCGGATTTTCCGCCCTGCGGGTACCCGTCTGCCGGGCTGCCAGTACCGTTTCGCCGCCCTGCGGGTACCGTTTCGCCGCCCTGCCGGTACCAATCCGCCGGGCTGCCAGTACCGTTTCGCCGCCCTGCGCGTACCGTTTCGCCGGCGTGGCACGTGCCGGGGGGCGCCTCTCGCACGGTGTACACGCTGGGCAGGTGGCGCCCGCCGTTGGCAGCCCGCCGCCGGGAGATCTCCAGCAGGCCGGCGCGCTCAAGAGCGTGGTTGCAGTCGTCGATCCGGTCGGCGGTCAGCCCCGAGCGGTCTGCGATGTCGCCGCGCGTGATCTGTGCGGCGAGCCCACCGTGCTCATGTCGCTGCTCAGCGCAGAACTCGAGGTATACGACGATCAGGCCCAGGTCGCGCAGCAGGTGTCCGCCGGCGCGGGGGGCTGTGAGATGGTCGCCCATCGCGACCGTGACCGCGATCCACGGCTCGTCCTGAACAAGCAGGTGGAGAAGGCTCATGACCCCGCCGGTCGCCGGGCCGTTCCGCCGCTCATATCGGATCACGCCCGCGCGCTCGAGCGCGTCGAGCAGCAGCTTGACGCTGCGCTTGCTCGTCTGCCCGCGCTGCGACAAGGCGTCGTAGGTGACGCACACGATGCGGTGCTCGCCCGTGTGGCGCTGCTCGTTGGCGAGCTGACAAAGCAGCGCGTAGAAGCCGATTGCTCGCAATCGCCTCGGTCCGCTCGTCTCGCTGCGGATCGCCTGCACCGCGTGCAGGCGGACCTGGAAGAACGGGAGCGCGCGACGGTCCCGAATTGTCACCGGCGCGGTCGAGTGCGAGCCCGGCGCGGCCATGGCCGCGGCGCTATCCGTGGCGAAGCCGGTCATCTATGCGTCACCTCGCGCCCGGGGAGCGGCGAAGCATGCGTGGCTACGTGTGCCACGTGGCACACGTCGGATCATCGTTGACCCCCCTTACCTTCGAGGAGGCGCACCAGTCTCTCCGCGCCCTGCTGATCGATCATGATCTGATAGCCGGCGCGATAGGGCCGTGCGCTGGCTTCCGATCCCGTCGCCCTGGTAACCGCGTCCTGTAGCTCGACGGCCGCCGCGGTGTGGTCGGGGTGGGGTTCCTCACGCGGTTTTGGGCTGAGAGCAGGGGTCGCTATTTCCGCCTCGAGGCGCCGCACTGACCATCCCTCCTTGGCGGCGCGTCGAGCCAGCGCGCGGCGGCACTGATGGTCGGACTCAGACAGCAGCGCCTTCCCGTGGCCCTTCGTCAGCGTCCCCCGGTCGATCAGCCCGATGGCCTCATCCGGAAGCTCAAGCAGCCGAACCGAATGGGCGAGATCGCTGCGGCTTCGTCCGAGTCGCTTCGCGAGCGCTCCCGCGGTGACCTTGAGGTCACCGAGGAGCGTCGCGATCGTTCGTGCCTCCTCGATCGGCGTGAGGTCCTGGCGGACCATGTTCTCGATCAGCGCGAGCTCGAGCGCCTGACAGCCGTCGACCCCGTCCTCGACTAGAGCGGGGACCGTTGCGCGGCCTGCGATCCCGGCGGCACGCCACCGGCGCTCGCCGGCAATGAGCTCGTAGCCCCCGGCATCACGTCGTCGGACGATCACCGGTTGCAGCACTCCACGCTCGCTGATTGATTCCGCCAGTGAGCAGAGGGAGTCCTGGTCCACTCGTTTGCGCGGCTGGCCGGGATTCGGCCGGATGTGCTCGAGTGGGATGTCCCGGACCTGTCTGTGTCGGTCGCCGGGCTCGTGGTACTCGTCCCTAGCGGGTCCGGCGATCGGGTCGTCGATGCTGAGCTCACGGCCGGTTCGCACGCTCATCTGCGCACTCCCGTCGCGAGCTGCTCGACGAGGCGTGTGTAGCCGATCGCAGCTGAGCTGTCCGGGTCGCTGAGCACAAGCGGCACGCGGGTTGCGGCCGCGCGAGCGATCGCGGCCGAGCGCGCTCTCACGCGGGCGGTAGGTGCGAGCTCCACGTCGATCAGCCGCTGCTCCACCGCCCGGCTGCTGATCCTGTAGGGCTGCCACCGCGTGAGTACCACCATTAGCTCCGGCGCTGGTGTCGCGAGCCGCTCGGACAGCCGGATGATCGTTCCTCGCAGCTCGACCACGCCGTGCACGGATGCCTCGTCTTCGGCGCTGACCGGCGCGAGTACCTGCTCAGCGCAGGCGAGCGCGTTGACTGTCAGCAAGCCGAGGGCCGGCGGGGTGTCGATCACGATCGCGTCGTAGCTGTCGCGAACTGATTCGAGCGCACCGAGCAGGAATCGCTCTCGGCCCAGTTCGCCCACCAGGGCCATCTCCACTCCCGCGAGCTGTGGCGCCCCCGGCAGGACGTCTACTCCGCGCACGTCCGCGACGATTGCGTCCCGCGCATCGGTGCGGCCGGCGAGGACGTCGACCAGGTTCACGCCGAGTGACCTCGCCTCAATTCCGAGCTGGCGGGTCAGCGCGAACTGCGGGTCAGCGTCGACTGCGAGCACTCGTCGGCTGGCCCGGGCGAGCAGGATGCCGACATTGATCGCGGTTGTGGTCTTGCCCACGCCGCCTTTCTGGTTGGCAACAACCGTGACCGTCACGCGGCCTCCTTCTCGTTGATCGAGGGCACGATCTGCCAGAAGCGCTCGCCAGCCGCATCCGCCGGTCGTGACGACATGCAGCGCATTCGATCCGGTTGGTCGAAAGCCATCGCCAGCCCCGCTGGCGGAGGCTCGCGATGACTCTCGCGCGCGGGCGTGTACGCGACCGAGTCCAGGATCGCGTTCAGGCCGAACCCGGATTAGACTGCTGCTACTTCGTTTAGGGCGGCGTTGGAAGGCGCCTATGTCTCCGGAAGACCGGGCGGCGGGCCCGGTCTTTCTCGTTCCTGGGTAGGGCATCGGAGGCCCGCGCGCCGCCGCCGCGATGCCTGGCTCTGGGGTGTGCCACGTGGCACACCCCACCTCATCAGTTGGTCCCGCGAGCGCCATCCAGAGGCACACGGGGTTTGCCATGGATCCCGTCGAGGCGTCCGGCGGCAACTTGGGGGTCGCCGCACGTCGCCAGCTCGCCGCTCGTTGCTGCGTCATGGCACTACCTCGTCGGATCGCCTCCTGGCCCGCGTGCCCGAGATGACGACGCGACGATCCTGTGTCGTCCAGATGACGGTGCCGTCGATCGGGGGCTGGCCGGCGAAGCTCCCGTAGCGGCCCCACACTGGCGCCTCGAGCGCGCGCGCGAGCTCGTCACGCCCTGTCCACCTCTCGACGTCCACAAGCTCGCCGTCTTGCAGCCGGGACAGCGTGATTGTCCCGATTTCCCCACCCGCTCCGGCCCGGCCATGAAATGGCACGACGGCAATCGTCGCGCCGCGGCGCTCCAGTTCAGCCCACACGGCGTCCGGCCTTGCCAGTTCGTATCGGGCTGGTGACAGCCTCGGCGTGTGCGCGATGGCTGCCGCGCGGCCAGACGGCGTGCGGCAAACCTCGCCGGCCTGCGCCTTGCATTTGGGGCAGGGGCGCTGACGCCATCCGCGCGCGTGGTGTAGATGCGCCGATGGGTCTGGTCGCCGCGTCCAGTACGTGGATAGCCGGCAGCGTGCTCCCGGCGCCGCATGACAGCGCGGGCACCACTCCTCAAGCCACGACGCCCGGTCGCTCACGGCGCCTCCACATGACGCCGATCGCCCCCGTCAAGAAGCAGGCGGAGGCGCCCTCGTGATTCTCGTGCACCCCAGGTGCACCCTAACGGCGCTCGCCCAACGCTCCGTCCGGCTCCCCGCGAATCGCAAAAGTACCCGAAATGCGGGGATTCTTCGCGAGTGGGCGATCCAGGACTCGAACCTGGGACCTCTTCCTTATCAGAGAAGCGCTCTAACCGA
>CAWAFD010000003.1:0-95883 GCA_963781225.1 uncultured Actinomycetota bacterium | reverse complement strand
GCCCGGGCCCGCGCGGCGATCTTCGCGGTGTCGTTCAGGTCCAGGTAGTAGGTTCGAGGCCACCTGCGGGTCGCCTTCGCCTTTGAACCAGCCCAGCCCGGCGTCGATCTTCGGCCGGAACTCACTGGCCCGGTACCCGGCCTTGTAGGCCCCGGTTCCCCAGGATCATGTCGTTGGAGACCTGGTCGGGGACCTTGAGGCAGAACCGGACGGTGGCCAGGTCACGGATCTTGGGTGGCAGCGACTCGTTGTCCGGCCGCTGGGTGAACGGATGGACGATGATGCCGAGCTTGCGGCCCAGCGGCATCACATAGGCCAGGTCATCGATGATCTGCGGGCCGTACTTAGGGTGCATGATCGCGTTCTGGATCTCATCGAAGGTGGCCACGATCGGCCGCAGCCGCAGCCGCCGCTCGGCGGCCACTCGCGGGTGAGCTTGCCGTCCGGGCGGGCCTCCCGCGGCAGCGGTTTGAGGACCGGGCCGCGCCGGTCCACCTCGGCCCGCAGCATCCGCACCGACTCGCCACGTAGGCGATGGACTCATCATCGAGCCCGGAGACGTACCGGTAGCAGACCTGGGCCAGGGGTTCCAGGTGACCGGCCGCGGCCAGCTCATGAATCCAGAGGTCGCACACCGTGTCGAGCGCGGCACCGCAGTTCAGGCCGCGGACGGCGGTGGTCTTGCCTTGCCCGGGCGCGGCGCCGACCACATCGTTGGTCTCAAACAGCGGCGCCCCGACGCCCTGCCCGCGGGGGTTGGTCGCGAACGGCACCTGGCCAAACACGTCCGCGGTCCCGGTCCGAAGCAGCGGGTAGGGAACGGGCTTGGTCTTGGACAGGTCGTGCCGCCCGACCCACAAGTACAGCCGCCCGGCGTGCTCGTGCGGCACCGCTTCGGGCCAGGTCGCCGAGTGCGGGCGGCGCAACCCGGAGGCCAGGGCCTCGCGGCGCTTGATGATGTCTGAGGCGGTCACGCCGTGCGGCAGGTCGAGTTCGGCGCCCCACCCGTCGCCGTCGCGGTGCACGTCGGAGACGAACCCGATCCCGGGGCCGTCCTTGATCACGGCGTTGATCGCGGCGATGCCCAGGGATCCCAGGGCGCGGGTGATGACTTCGGGGGTGGGCGGCTGGTAGGCGGTCGGCACGATCGCGGCCCGCACGATCGGCTGGCCCTCGGGGGCGCCGTGCGCATGAGCACCACCACCGCGGCCACGATCACGCCCGCCCAGCCCCACCAGGGCAGCCAGCGGGCCGCGGCCAGCAGGACGGCCACCGCGGCCACCGCGGATACCCCGATGATCTGCCAGCGGGTGGCGCGGGTTTTGCGGCCCTGCATGTGGGCGTTCATCGCGTCGTGGTGACCCGAGCGGCCAGAAGCCACGGCCAGGGATTCCAGCACCCACCCGTCGGCCCAGTTCGCCCAGGTGAGCAGCTGCCCGGCCAGCCGGAACAGGCCACGCACCGCGTACGCGACGGCTTTAACGGCGTAGGCCGGGGCGCGGAACCCGTGGTAGCGGGCCTTGTACCAGTGCAGCCCGAGCGCTTCGGCGGCGGTCTGCCGGATGCGGTCCCGGCGCAGATGCTCGGGATGACCGGGTGCCGCCTGGCCTCCCCGGTACCGGAGGTGTCCAGGTAGGCCGGGCCGGTGGCCTGGCCGAACGCGGTCTCGGTTCCGGCGTCCTCCGCACGCAGCGGCACCACCTCGGCCATGCGCTCGCGGTCCGGGTCGGGTTTGGGGGTGGGATGTTTGGTGGTCATGGGTTACTCCTGGTCAGTCACGCGGCCCGGGGCCGCCGGGGGTGGCGGCCACGGCCGCGAGGTGGGCGTGGATCTGGGCGGCGCGGTCCTGGCCGACGTGCAGGCCGGCCTTGATCCGCCGGGCCGACGGCACCCGGCCCTCGGCCAGGTCCGCGGCGAAGTGCACCTCGGCCGCCTCGCTGGTCACGGCCCGGGCCGGGGTGCGGGTGCGGTCCGGGGTGCGGGGTGCACCGCGCGCCGGGTGCGGGCCGGTGCGGGTGCGGGTGCACCGTCAGGTGCAGGGGTGGGGCCGGGGGTACCGGGTGCGGCGGGCAGGACGGGCGCGGGCCGCGGCCATGGGCAGGCTGGCCCGGCCGGGGTTAGGGCGGCCGCGCGGGCCCGAGCTGGCCGCGGCGGTGGCGTCCGGGCGCGGCCGGGCCGGTCTGGTAGACCAGCCGGGCGTGGCCGTGCTCGTCCACGTCGGCGGTCGCGGCGCGGACGGCGGCGAGCGGGCGGCCCGCTCGCGGCGGGCCGCGGCCCGGGCCAGCCGGGCGCCCTCCCGCTCAGCCCGCGAGCGGCGCGGCCCGGCCGTGATCAGCTGGTGCGCGGCCACCCCCGCCACCGACACCAGCGCGTACACCGCCCCGGTCACCGGGCCGCCCGGCGTGGTCAGCCCGTGGGCGAAGTTCAGCGCGGCGCCGTACCCGGCGAAGATCGCGGTGCCGGTCCGCAGGTGCCACAGCGGCCGGCCGGGATAACGGCGGCGGGTGATCGTGGTGGCCGCGGCGAACACCCACATCGCGCCCTCGGAGAACACGGGCAGCGCCAGCCCGGCCGGACCATAGATC
Organism: uncultured Actinomycetota bacterium; assembly: GCA_963781225.1. Lineage (GTDB taxonomy): Bacteria > Actinomycetota > Actinomycetes > Streptosporangiales > Streptosporangiaceae > Palsa-504. The sequence continues at coordinate 93,298 of CAWAFD010000003.1, read as the reverse complement.
GCCACGCCGTAGGCCGCCATCGCCGTCCACGCCAGCACCGCCGGAACCCCGATCACCGGCACGAACAGCAGATCCACCACGTGCCCGCGGGCCCACACCGCCTGCTGCGCACGGCGGGCGGCCCGGCCCTTGCGGGCCTGCGCCCGGGCCGCGGCCCGGTGCTGGCCATCGGCCCGGCGGGCGTCGGCCGCGGCCTGACGGCTGGTGATCCGCAGCTGTTCGCGGGCGGCCTCGCGGTCCCGGGCGATCTGCGCCCGCACCAGCCGGTCCTGCCGCGCCTCCTCCGCCAGCTCGCCGCACCGGTCACGGCAGGCCCGGTCGGCGCCTGGTGCGCGGTGCTCATTCAGGCCACCTCGCCGACCGGGCCGGGCGGCCAGGGCGGCCAGCGCGGCGGCGGGCTGCCAGACGGTGACCGTCTTGGCCCCGGCCGCGGTACAGGCGTCGGCGGCCGGCGCGCCGACGCTGACCCGGGTGCCACGGGTTACGGCGGCCAGCGGAATGTCACTGCGCAGGTACAGCCACTCATACGCGCCGCTGCGGCTGATTTCGGCCCGCCATTGGCACGGCAGGGCCGCAGCGATGGCCGCCATGGTGGCGGGCGTGTTCTCGCCGCGGACGTAGAAACTGATGTCGGTGCTGGGCTCGGGCATGTCCGGGTGGGTCTCGATCAGGCCAGCGACGGCCCGCAGGACCGCGGCAGCGGCGTTCCGGCCGGTGTCGGTGGTGGTCATGGCTGGTGCCTCCTGGCGTCGATGGCGGGGCGGTCCGGCTGGTGGCCGGGCGCCGTCCCGGATGGGGGGTCGATGCGCACGGTGAGATAGACCCGCCCGCCGGGGTCGTAGCGGTTCGGGCGCGGCCCGCAGGCGGTGAGGATCGCGACCCCGGGCAGGCTCGCCACCAGCTGGGCCAGGGCGGCCAGCTCGGGCCGCGGCCCCAGCAACCGGACCTGCACCACGCCCGGCGCGGCCAGTGACGGTGCCCTAACGGCGCTGGTCATCGCCATCACCCCCGATCCGCGGGCGGATCTCCTCCCACCAGCCCGGCACCGGCCGCGCGCGGCCGCCGAACCGTGGTGAGCCGATCGCGGGCCGCCCGGCCGGGGGCATCGGCCGGACCGCGCCTGATGCCCGGGTGGCGCCGGTGATCGTGATGACCGGGGCGCGCCAGCTGGCGCGGCGGGCTCGGTGCCTGCGCACCGCCCGGGTGGTGATCACCGTGCCCGTGATGAGCAGGACGGCCCCGGCGATCCCGGTCACGGTCCACGCGGTGATCTCGATCGCGGAGACGATGGCAGGCCAGGACTTCCGCAGCGCCAGGGCGATGATCACCACCAGGGCGATGACGGCGCCCGCGGCGCCGCCGCCGTGGCCGCAGCCGTCACAGTGGATCCCTTTGCAGTTCATCGGCGATTCTCCTTCGGGGGTCAGCTGCCGCTGGTGATCTGGGACAGCGCGGCAGCAGCGCGGCTGAACAGGCCGGTGATGCCGTGCACCAGGTGCGCGGCCGAGGCCGGGTCGTTGATGGCCCACCAGGCCAGCCAGCTGACCAGGGCCCAGATGAGGTAGCGCTTCACGGGTTCCTCCCGGCGGTAGCAGCAGTCAGGGACAGAAGGGGCGGGCCGGTGGCCACGGGTCGGCGGCCAGCGGGCCGCGCTCGAACGGGCGGGGCAGCTTCCCGCAGGCCGCGCCGTAGCGCAGCGCGGTGTGCTCGGCCAGCTGCGCCGCCGTCATCACCCCCGCGGCGAACTTCTGCGCGTCGGTGGTGCGGCTGCGCGACAGCGACCCATCGCGGTTGCGGGGCAGGCGCCGCGGCCGCACGCCGCACAGCGGGCACTGGCGGGCATGTCCGCCCTGCCGCTTGATCTGCCGCTCCCGGGCCCGGCTCCCGGGCCACAGGCGGGCCAGCTGCCAGCCGATCCCGGCGGCGCGGGCCACGGCCAGCAGCCGGGCGCCGCGGCCGGCCTCATGCTCGGCCAGCCGCCGCCCGACGTTGCGGGCCGTCCACCCGACGTAATGCCGGGCATGCTTGTACGGCTGGTCGAAATGCAGCAGATAGACCGTCCCGGCGCTCACGATGCCTCCCGCGCCGCCCGCGGCCCTGCGGTGACAGCCGGACGCAACGCGGTACCGCGCCGGGGCCGGGCCGGGCGGGCCGCAGCCATGATCAGGCCGGTGATCTCCTCCGAGGTGAACCCGGCCCACACCCCGGCCACCGGGCGGGTACGCAGCGCGTAAACCAGGCACGGCCTGCGCACCGGGCACCCCGCGCAAACCTGCCGTGCGGCATCGATCCGCGCCGCCCGCTCGTCCGGGGGCTCGTCCTCGGGCTCGATACCGGCCGGGCCGGTCAACAGCTCCGGGTCGCACACGCAACCTGGCTCACCGGCCAGCACCGCATCCCGCAAGCCACGCAGCGACATGGGCAGCCCCGCGGGCTCCACGCGCTCAGCGGCCAGCTCGTTCCGTGTCATGATGAAATGCCTTCCTTAGCTGGGAAGGAGGCCCCCGGGGCGGTCCTGCTTGGCGGCTACGCCCGTCCCGGGCCACTTCTCACGCCGTCTAGGGGTGGGTTGACGGTTTCACCGTATAGAGGTGGCTAGACGACTGTCAAGCCCCTCCTAGACGGGAATCTGTATGATGGAGCCATGGGTGACCGGCAGACTGCATCAGAAGATCGTTTCGCGGGTGTTCTGGCGTCCCTACGGGACGCATACGAGCGAGCCGCCGCCGTGATCCACGGAGACCCGCAAGCTCAGCACGCCTTCGACTCCGCGACCGCGCTTGCGGACACATTGCGCCAGCTGGCCGAGAATGCGGCGAGCCTCCGTGCGCGAACTGCGGCACGAATTGCTACAGAGGAAAAGCTGTCATTGTCAGTATTGGCTGCTCGCATTGGGGTATCAAAGGCGCGAGCTGATCAGCTGATCAAAAGCGTTAGAGACACCGAGCCGGACAGCACACAGGAAGGAGAAGGGATCACCAGTGCTTGAACCAATGACAGTACTTGTCGAGGTATGGCCGATCGCAGCAGACGAAATTGGCCTGTGGCTTGTTAGCGGCGATGATGCCTGGTGTGCGGGGCCAGTGATGGCCGACAACGAGCCCCACAGCGAAACAGAATACGCCATCTCAGAGCATATGTTGCTTGATGACGTAGCACTTTTGCACTCAACATCATGGCGAGTTGACGGCCCGCATGTAGTGCTCACCTACATGGCGCTAGTTCGCTCTACAGACCTTATACGGGAGACATGGCCTTCCGCCATGCCAATCAACCTCGACCTAGCCGAAGCCGTGGGTAAGCCACTCGCCTACAAGCCTTCCGAGGCTCCTACCCCGCGCCATATAGACGTCTTGATGCACGGCCTACGGCACCTGCGCTTTCTGATGTCCACTGACTCACCAAACGCAGCAGCGATGGACGAATACACCAAACAGCATCTAGCCAAACTCGAGCCGGCGTTTGCCGCCATGTACAGCGATCGACAGTTTCCAGAGTCTCATGAGGCGGCATCATGACCACTCCAAACCTCGAATGGACCTGTTACCACTGCGGCCAGCGCTGCGGCGGCAGGACCGAAGGCGGCTACGGAGCCATCACCGGGCCAGACGGCGCCATTCATGCTTCATGCAGTCCGGACGACCCAGCCAAACGCCCTGACTGCTACCGGCGCGTAACCGAGTTCGACGAACCGCCGGGTGCACTTGTAGGCGTGGAACCAAAGCCTGTAGGAGTCGAAGACATCCGAGGGTAATCTCCGACCTCGTGTCCGACCTCGTGTCCGACCTCGCATTTGCCGAAACGAGCCGTAGTGGATCAAGGCGGCGCCTAGCGGCGCCGCAGGCCCGGCGTCAGCGTCGGCTCTGCCTTGACGGCCCGCCCACGCACGCCGGGCCGCGTCGACCACGGGTCGCTGATCAACTGGGCCGTTAGTTACGCAGCATGTGCTAACGTTTGCCGTGCCATCCTGGTGGCCCGCTGATGTCGCACTCCGACGCGAGCCAGCTCTGCAAAGGATGCGGAATCCACCGATGTTCCACGATCCGGTCCTACGCAGGTAGCATCGCCACGTGCTGACCCACATGCTAGTTCAGTATCTCGTCGGCCTTTGTTGCATGCGTGCGAGCCCAGATGCTGTTGAGATCGAACTGGGAGACCTAGTTCTCGATGATGTACTGGGCAAAGAGCGGGACGTCGACGTAACTGTCACCATTCGTAACGGCGATGGAGAAGATTGGGCATTCAAAGCTTTTGAGGTAAAGGACGAGAAATCACCCCTTGATGTAACCGTCATTGAGCAACTATGCGGAAAGCTTGACGACATGTCGTCGATAACTAACCGCGCGATAGTATCAAGCTCAGGTTTCAGTAGCTCAGCCAGGCGTAAGGCTGAACAGCGTGGGGTCGATCTCTATATACTCGAAAATTGGGAAACGCCAATTGATCTCGATTTTCCGCGATTTGGGCTAAAGGGGCTACCGGAAGAAGCTATACCCTTTAGTCAATCACTTCTTTTCTGGCACGGGTGGAAATTGAATCTAGTCGCGCCTATGGCACGACGGAGCTTCAGCATCGCAGGCACAGAGCCACTTCTTGACTCAACAGGCGCCCCCCATCCTCGGTACAAGAGTTTGGACCAATACCGAGAAGAAATACTGCTACGTTCCACTGAAATACTCTGTACCCTCGAACCAGCAACAACAATGCGGGATGCGCTTCCTTGGATTCACTCACGTACGCGCGCGGTGACAGCAGAATGGCCAAATACCCATACACTTGAGGTCTCATCAGATGAAGTGCATTTCGTAGTCGATGATCTGGTTAAACTTGAAAGGCTTACAATCACCGGGTCTTTGCGGTGGGAGCGCAAAAAAGAGCAGCCGGACTTTCGAGTAATGCGGCGTATGCGTGATGGGAAGCCGTTCGCTGGAGCCTTGGTCGCTCCAGGCATGCGCGAGGGAAGCATGTTTGCGTTCGTCATCTCTGATGGTCCTACTGCGGGCGTGCACATTGTGCAACTCGAAGAAAAGCACCTGAACATGATCCGCCAACTTAGCCTGAAACTTTCCTCCTTACGGGTGAGGCAGCATGGACTGGCTGACGTAGATGGGCCAAGCGAGGGAGGCGACCTGACACGGAAGAGGCTGGATCCGGGGATAGCCTGCTGAGTGTCCGTGGCCGCCCCTCCAGCCTCAAGCGCGATTGTGCTGGCAGGCAAACCCGGCTCAGGTGGAAGGGCGACGGTCAAAGTACACGCAAAGTCGCGCTTGACTCTGGAGACCACTGCGGACACTCCGATCAGAGACCAGGGGCCAGGCAGGAGTCTGCCCGGACGAGCGCAGGCCATCCCCTTGTAACGTGACGACATTTCTACACCTCGGACAGACGAGCATCTGGACTACGAGGACGAGAGCGCCCCCCGTAATACGTAAGCCACCGGATGGCGACGAGGATCGGCAGATCTACATCTGGCCGCCCACGTCCTGCTGAGGGCTCGGTTATCTCATCAATTAGCCCCAAAGTCAGCGGAACATGAGCTGACGTCGAGTGCCTTGCAGTACGGCGGGCCTCGCTCTAGTCAAGGGCCGACTCTTCAATGCGGCGCAGAATAGCTACCATCTCCGGCGCAATCTCGTATGCGTGGTGCGCCTTAGCTAGCGCCCTAGCAGAAACCGCCTTCTTACCGCTTCCCTGCAAACGCTTGTTAAGCTCTGTAAGAACGTCTTTAGCTGGGCATGAGTGGAGCCGATGATCCGGGTCTTGCCAGAATATATCAAATTCCTCCTTGAATTGCTCAGTGATTATGGAAGGATCCTTTCCGGTAGGCCTCTCTATCTGCGTTCGCTCGCTATGCATTCGCGCAAACACGAAACCTTCCATTCCTTGAGCAATCTCATCTAGCATCTGGCTTGTGCCCTCAATGGCAAGTCCGGTAATCCGAGCTATGACCGACGGGGTAAGAAGATAACTTTCGAGTTCCTTTCTCTTCCATATGTGCGCCGTGATGCCTTCCGCATGAAATTCAGCCTCAAGTCGCTCGGACTGCGGCGTTGGCCTATAATCGTGGTCAAGCACGACAAAAATCTTGATCGTCTCGGGAAGTAGGCTGCGGCAAAGCCAAGCGAACGGACTGACCTGAACTGATCTGGTATACCCTTCCAGCCGGATAGGAGTAATACCCTTTTCGGTCGCCAATGCACTCATACCAAGGGTCTTAGCGAACTCTTGCAGAATGGTCATATCTTTACCTTCTACAAAAACAACAGTCTTAGACCTCAGCGCTCTGGCTAGACGCAGGTTAAAGGCGGTACCAAGAGTATTAGACAACACCTCCAGGTCCGAGCCTTCCTCAGCACGACGAGCCCACTTCTGACCTTTGTCTATCATGGTTACATGTTTAGGGTCGGCCTCGGCTACTATCTCTGACGAATGAGTTGCCACAACAATCTGTCGACCAGTTCCCTCCAGCATCTGGACCAATTTGCGCTGAAGATCAGGGTGAAGGTAAATGTCAGGTTCATCTAGAATAACGGTGTCACGATCACGCGTTCGGTAGACATGATACAGAATTTGAAGCCATATCTGTATTCCGTCACCTGCCCAAACGAGTTCTTTGGGTACGTTGCTCCCTTGTTCTCTGTAGTAAAGGTCGAGTACCATCTCATTTTCGGCATAGTGACGGCCAAAAGAATCAATCTCGAAACCATCGAGCCAGGGTGTAATATATTCGCAGAAGTCATCAAAGCTACCATCCTCCTGCAACAAACGGAGCTGATTGCGGAAGTGGCGGCTGCTAAGCCGCGTAGAAACGCTAGTCCGGACGTAGTTATTGTCTCGTAGACCTTCTGAGTGCTCTACAGGCGACAAAATTGGGACAACCCCGAGGAGAGGGAAGGCCGACCTGGCGCCTACCGGATCATGGACTTGAAGCCCTGGCTTTTTTTCTAGGTAAAAAAAGTTCTGAGGAGAATCATCATCGACCCTAGGCCACACAGCGACAAGCCGCCCTCCAGAGCGCAGCGTCAATTCGAACCTCGCCTCTTTGTCGTCATGGAATTCGTGACGGACACTTTCTTCAAGAGCTGGAAATTCGGTGAGTACGAGAGGATAGGCAGCGATATTCCGCTTGTCGTGAACACAACGTAGAGAGGGCTTACGCCGATGGGCATACCGTATCAGAACATCGGCTGTGCGAAGTGCGGTCAAGATGGTTGACTTACCTGCATTGTTTGGGCCGACGAGGTAGGTACCATTTCCGAAGGAAATCGAAAAATCTCGGAAAGACCGAAAGTTGATGAGACGCAATTTCCCTAGCAAGCGTAACCCTTCTCCGGGTACTAACGGCTCAATTCCTCTTTTGTGACAAGTACCGTACTAGCTATTGCTACCTTTTGTCGAACTTATTAGCCGCGGCGTCTCGGTGCCGCGGGACGGATTCTCAACCTAGCACCCTTGTCCGCCTCGTCCTTGCGCGCAGGGCTAACTAGTGACATCGGGTTCTTCGGACTAGAGCGCCGAGCTACCGAACGTTGCAGCGACCGCATACGACGTGCCCGTTGCGTCCGATTGGCCAGTCAACGCCGGGTACTCACGGTCATTCGCGGACAGCCGATACACCGGCTCACCTGCGTACGGGCAGGCTGGCCCGCTGCGCATACCAACCTTCTAGCAGCGGGTCGTGTCGTGGGCGATTCTCCGTCAGGGTGCCAGCAATACAACCGGCCATACGACACGCCCACTTACCTGTAGGTGTCAGCACATGCAGCTCCCTGCTGTGAGACTGGGAAGATGCTTGGACAAGGTTGGCAGTTCCAGTGGACGCGTATTCAGAACCGACTCAACGACGTGCGTGCCGTATACGCTGGGCGCGCAGGCGGTACTGACGCCGCCCTGGACGCGACCCTCTCTTTCTTTGAGGCAGTTCATCACCTCAAAGACTGGCTGAGGAACGATAAATCGAGTGGTATTACCAAGGATGACGTAGAAGCGCTTATCAAGCGTAGCCCGATGCTTAAACTCAGCGCTGATCTCGCAAACGGTTCGAAACACCTTGTACTGACGACCGCTCGCACCGGCGACAAGTCGACGGCAATCACCCGAAATGATGCCAATGTCATCATCGGGACGGGGGTCGCGCATCGTTTCTACGTGCAGTCCGCTGGGGCGGAATACGATGTTCTGCAGATCGCTGAATCCGCCGTTGGTGACTGGGAAAAGTACCTCACGGGCGAGGGGCTCCTTTTGGATAGCTGAGCGTTGATGGGTTACCGGCTTGTGCACTAACCTCCTGCCGGCAACCTACGAGAAGACGCTCGTAATGCGTAGTTCTTGGCTACTGACTGGGCGCCATTTCCGGGACGCGAGATATGCACGGGATGATCTTGCTCGGCAAGCTAGCTCCAAACACCAACAACGCAGGTAGTATCGGTGACGGAGGGCGAACCACAGATGCTCTTGAAAACCTTAGGAGACGAGAACCGCGCCGGTCTCAGTTCTGGTCTCATTCGCCGCTGTTCGAGGGCGTCCGCGAAGGGCCGGACCAGACCGCAGCACCAGATCACAGACCGTGCTGACTTACCGCGAACGCACATCCACAGACCTGGAAAGTGTGCTGGTGTGTCAGCGGGACTGCGTCTCGGCCTGGTGATGGGCCAGACGCGGCCTAGCCACTGAGCGACTAAGTGAGTGACAACAGCGGCGGATTCTGGCGGACGTGTAGGCATGGCAACATACCGCTCACCCTAAGCCGCGGCCAGGGCGGACGTGGACCGAGAGACCGCATGCTGCCTTCGGGACGAAGAGGCCGGGAGTTCAAATCTCCCCACCCCGACAGAAAAGCGGCAGGTCACAGAGCACATCGTGACCTGCCGTCTGTATTACGCGTTCCCCGGTGTCCGATTTTGGGAGCCAATTGGGAGCGGACGCTGATAACGACGGGCAATACAGCAGCCAGTGGCTTGTCCAGCAACGGCACGACGGCTAGCGGCAGGCAGTGGTATTGCGCGAGGGCTTTCATCGGAGACGGGGCGTAACGCGCCACTGCCAGATATCGGAACGCGTGATTACTGGTGGCCCGTGACCATTTCGGACGTGGCCCCGGAGGCACCGGGCCGCCGCATACCGTCTCAGGCCTGATCACGCTGCCCCGTTGTCCGGGTTATCCGACTCGTGGGCACGCGGACGGCCGTGCAGTACTGGCGGCCGGCAGCTATCCGGGGAGCCCGCGTTAGAACTCGCTCTTGAGCCGTTCAATGTCGCGGGTGTGCTCCCGTAGCTCCTCGTAGGCGGGGCGTTCGCGGATGCGGGTCAGGGCCCAGCGGACGGCCTCCGCACGGTTGTTCGCGATGCCCGCGGTGACCAAGGTGTCCACGATGGCCAGCTCGGCCGTCCTGAGCCGGACCATCACCTGGGTGAACTCACCGTCGGCGCCGTCGGGGAACTCTTCGACGAGCCGGACGTTACCGCCCGTCCTGTGGCCGCGGTTGTCCTCGGTCATCACCTCGATGTACCGGATCTCGCGCCACCGCTCCAGCAGGTTGTCCCGGAACTGGTTGAGCCCGGGGCCGACGGCCATCTTGAACGTCCTGACGTGCTTGGCCTCCTTGCGGGGATCGGGATGCTCTGCGTGGCTGCGGACGGGATCGCCGAAGACGAGCCTGACCATTAGCTGGCCCGGCTCGATCATCGGCGCAGCATCGTCGTGTTGCAGCAACTCGACCCGGCGTATCCAGCCGGGGAAGAGTTCGTTCGCCGCGATTTCGAGTTCGTGCTGGATGTGGTCTGTCTCCGCCTGGGCCATCCGCCCTCCTATAAGCTCAAGTAACTCAGGTTACTCCACTTATATGAGATAAGGGAACCTCACGTTAGACCCCACAACCTGGTGACCCGCGGGAGAAGTCCAACGCCCAGGGCGTGCTCGCCGGATCCAACATGGGGCCCGGTGCATCGGCTACCTGACCAAGTACCTCGACGACTGCCACCACGCAGCCACCGGCGACCGGCACGCCCAACGGCGTACCGAAGCATTCCGTTACGAACTCTGCTCCTCAGAAGGCCAGGAGTATGCGGGAGGAAGTGCGGGTGCCCTCCCCCGAACCCGCCGTAGGAGTGTTCACGTCAGCCGGAACCTGTCAAGGGCGCCTGCGACGTCACTTCGCAATGCCGCGTAGTTAAGGATGGGGCGCGGTTGTCGAGGGTGCGGTGGCTGGCGGTGTGTTGAGGGCGTAGGTGCCGGAGCCGGTGCGGGTGAAGAAGCCCAGGCGTGCCCATTCGCCGAGCTGGGTGAGCATGTTCCGGGGTTTGACGTGCAGGAGCAGGGCGAGTTCATGGCCGGTCCAGTCGCGTGGCGGCTGGCTGGTGATGATGGCGGTGATCATGCCGCGGCGGGTCGGCCGTGGCGGGCCGTGCGGCGGGGAGGTCCGGCGGTGGGGCCGGCGTTTGCTGGCGCTGTTGTCCAGTGGCGGGGTGTGCATGGTGACGTTGATCGCGGTGATGGCGGTGACGGCGCGGGGTCGCTCGTCGCCGTGGTTGAGGAAGCGGGAGGTGGCGCATTTGACCTTGCGGGCGCTGAACCGGGGCCGTCTGGCGGGCAGCATGGTGGCCAGGACGGCGCGGCCGATGACGCCGGGCAGGTCGGCGGGGCCGTCCGGGCAGATCCCGGCGGCGGCGGTGAGCTGGTCGCGGGCGGTTTCCAGGGCGGTGGTGAAGCTGGCCCGGTCGGGGTTGGTGCCGGGCCGGGTTTCCACCGCGGTGACCATGGCCATGCGCAGCAGCTGGTAGACGGTGAGCAGGGCCCAGAGCTCCTGCTCGACGCCAGGCTGGTCGCCGGAGCGCAGCACCTGGCCGTCGAGCAGGGTGTGCCGCAGCGCGAGGTAGGCGGACTCGATCTCCCAGCGCTCGTGGTAGAGCCGGACCAGAGCGCCGGCTGGGAAGGCACGGTGATCGGTCAGGGTGGTGATCAGCCGGTACCGGTCAGCGATCTGGGTGCCGTCAGCGCCGGTCATGGCGACGTCTGCCTCGATGATCCGGACCTGGAGCTTGTCCAGGGCCGGCAGGTAAGAGCCATCGGGCAGGTGCTGCAGGACCAGCGGGGTCCGGGTGGACTTGGCCCGCACCAGCGGTGCCGCGCCGGTCGCGGCGATCTGGGCCAGGAACGTGTTGCCGTCAAAGGCCCGGTCCAGCAGGACCAGCATCCCCGGGTGCAGCAGAGGTAGCAGCCGCCGGGCCAGTCCGGTCTCGTCCCGGTCGGTGATGGAGCCGACGGTGGCACCGAGCAGCCCGCGGGTGCCGGTCTCGGCCAGGGTCATCACCCGCAGCGCGGGGTATCCGGCCAGGCCCAGCCGGTGCCGGATCTTCCCGGCCCAGGCCCGGTTCCGGCGGGTGTCGGGGATCTTCAGGGAGTTCAGCCCGCCGGACGCGACGGTGCGCAGGCCCGCGAACCGGACGCCGGGGGTGTGCGGCTGGGCCAGCGGCCCGGCGACCACCTCGAACAGGGTCCTGAACGGCGCGGGTCCCAGGCGGCGGCGCAGGTCCCGCAGCCCCTTCTCCGACGGTTTGAGCACGCCCGGGCCTAGGCCGGCGGTCAGCTTGTCCCATACGCGCAGGTAGCCCAGGTGCGGGAACATGCTGAGGGCAAGCACGAAGTAGACCCCGGTCCGCGACGGCAGCAGCCGCAGCCGGTGCTGCACCGTCCGGGTCTGCTCCAGTACGTCATCGACGAGCTCGAAGGGCAGGTACTGCGTTAACTCGCCCAGGTGCCCCGGGCCGAAAACGCCCCGGGCGACAGTGACGGCATGAGTGATGGTGGCCGTGGCAGACTGAGTTCTCAACGGGACCTCTGGTGGTCGGCAAGATCTGTGGTGGATCGCACCGATCTATCAAAGGTCCTGTGCATATCCAGCCCCGCCACGCCGTGACGTGATCTCCCTTGACCCAGTCAACCGCCCCTTAACTACGCGGCATTGCGTCACTTCGTGATCGGCTACGCCGCCCCTTGACAGAACCCGTCTCCCGTAAGGTTCGGCAGCAGTCGGGTTCGGGGGAGAAGTCTGGGAGGGACAGGTGCGGGCGCGGCGGCAAGTAGAGTTCGGAGATAGGGACCACAGGACCAGCAGCTGACAGCAACGGTGACAGCAACAGCAGCAGCTAACCGCTGGCATCAGCGACCTGCGGCAGCGCATAACACTCGCACGATCCACGCCAACTGCGGATATGTACGGCCTGAAAAGCAGACGGTCGGAGGGATCAGCGTCAGTACGCCGCGACTGTTGCCAACACTGCTGCCAAGCCGCTGGACACCGACTATCTTGCGCGGACAACCGTGGAATATCGGCCCAGCACACAGCTAGCGCTAGACGGTCGTGGACGATTTGCCCACTCCTACGGATCAGATGCTCCAGGTCATAGGCTCAGGAGGTCGCTGACGCGGATGGTTACGCTGACCTGTTCGGGTAGGGCTTGCAGGAGTTCAGGCGCGAGCTTGTGCGCCCGGACAGTTTCTGCCGCGGTGGCGGGGCGAAGCCCGATGGCTCGCTCCACGTTGAAGGCGGCCCAGTCGAGCCTGATCATCAGCGGCTGGCCGAGGTCGGGCGGCTCGATGGCTGTGTCGTCGCCGCCAGCGTGCCGGTAGGAGCGTACGACTCCACGGCCGATGCTGAAGTCCTCCCAGCTGGCCATCGACATGGCCACGTCAGCAAGCTCGCGGCGGGGCACGAGCGGCGCTGCCAGGTCCCAGTCGCACAACACCGGACCGGCCGCGGTGGCGATCAGGTTCTTCTGGTCAATGTCGCCGTGGGTCATCACCTCCTGGTCCGGCCGGTAACCGGCCGCCAGGGCGAGCTCTGCGATCAGGGACACCGCTGGGGCCGCCGCGGGCAGCTGCCGAGCCCATGCCACTCCGCTGCGCTGGGTGGCTTCGGTCAGCTCCGGCCACCGGCTTGCTGTGTCAGTGCTAGGCATGGGGAATAGGCTGCGGTCCCGCGGCCGGACCTGCAGGCCGTGCAGCGCGGCCAGCACCTGACCGGCCCAGCGGGCCATCCCCGGCTCGACCGGCCCGGGACCGACCGGATTTCCGGCCGCCCAGTGATGGACGCGGACCGCCGCCACCGGCAGGGCCGGGTCACGGCGACTGACCCAGGCCAGGCAGCTGTCATTAACCGGATTCGGAACCGGCTGCGGCGCCGCCACACCGGCCGCGATGGCCCGCTGCTCAAACGGCCACGATTCGGCCAGCCACTCCTGCCAGTGTGAGTCCGCCCAGGGATTCCGCATCTCCTTGACGGCAAAGCGGCGACCGCCCGCACCCAGCTGATACACCCGGTTGGACCAGGCGCCACCAACTGCAGACCAGGCAGTGACCGGACCCGGAAGCCCGAACGCCGAGACCACCGCGAAAGGATCGGGCGCATCACTATCAGGAACCACCTTGACCGGCATCCCCCGGTAACCCTCGTTCATCCACCCCCCTTATACGGCCGAGCTGGATCTACCAGCCGGGTCACTGGTTCGATCCCCACTTGAAATCTCTCACAGCTTTCTCACGGACTGACCACACGGTGCGGGACTATGGCACACATGCTGGACACCCGGCAAGACGTTGACCTGCGGATACGGATTGTGGCGCACTGGGTGGACAGCCTCCATTGATCTACGGATCAGAAGGTCGGAGGCTAGCGGCCGTGGCATTGTTCTAACGTTGGTGTCGTGAACGCCGAAGCAGCCGCCGATTTGCTGGCCGCCCTTCGGGCCCACGGACTGCGGGCGTGTGTCGGCGGAGGCTGGGCTGTAGATGCTCTCATAGGCCAGCAGACCCGGCCGCACCGGGATCTTGACCTGGCCGTGGACGCGGCGCAGCTCAGCGAAGTCATGGCCTTCCTGGCGGAACTGGGCTACTCGCCCGCGGTTGACTGGCTGCCGGTGCGGGTCGAGGTTGAGGACGGGAAAGGCCAGCGCGTCGACCTGCATCCCCTTGTCTTCGCTGCGGACGGCAGCGCGGTCCAGGCCGGGTTGGAGGGCGCTGAGTATCACTACGGCGCCGACGCCTTCACAACCGGTAGCATCGCTGGTCAGCAAGTCGGCTGCCTCACCGCTGAGCAGCAGCTCAGCTTCCGCCAGGGATACACGTGGCGGGATGTCGATTTTCATGACGTCTCGCTCATAAGGCAGCTGCTCCAGCACGATGGCTGACCGGCCAGACCCTGCGGACGAAGCTAGCCAGCGACAGTCCACGGGATATACGCGGGATGATCTTGGGTGACGTGTAGTTGAGCGCGCTGAAAGCGCAGGTAGCTACGTGGTCGAACAGCGAGTCACAGATGCTCTTGAAAACCATTAGAGCGTCCACGCCGCCGGTCACCACCGAGCGACTCGAGGGCTCGAAGTGTTGCATGTTACCCACGTGTACGTGCTCGCTACGTGTCCGATGAGGCGGTAGATCGAGGGTCATCACGGTCACTCACGGACGTCGCCGCAGGCATCGCGACCTGCCCTGACGCAGGTGAGACGAGCCGCGGAGGATGCCTGATAAGGAAGAGGACCAGGCCGGAGGAAACTGGGGATATGGCGGACCTGGTGGATGCGAACAGACTGGGCGAGTTCTTCGAAGCCCAGGCGTCGCTGTTTCGGCTGGAGACGCTGGACTACTACGAGCCCGATCGAGAGGAGTTCGAGCGGTGGGCGGCCGGGGAACCGCTGGACGAGGCTGGGCTGCAGCCATGGCTGGACCGGTTGCGCGCGGAGCGGGAGCGGGGCCTGCGCCGTCGGCGAGTTCACGTGCTGCGCTCGCCTGTTAGCGCATACCTGCGATTTGAGTGCGAGGCCTACACGCGCAGCGCCGAGGCCGGTGAAGAGATTGCCATCCTCGATCTGGCGGAGAAGTCTCGGCCAGGTGGGCTGATCGACGAGGACTTTTGGCTGAAAGATGACAGCGAGGTTCTGCTCATGCACTACGGGGAGGACGGCAGTTTCATCGGTGGCGAGCGGATGCCGGCTGAGACACTTCCCCGGTACCGCGCGGCGCGCGACGCTGCTTGGGAAGCGGCAGAGCCGCTTGCCTCCTGGTGGGCCGCACATCCTGAGTATCACCGGGATCGTGCCTGAGCTGACAGCAACAGCCAACGGCAAACGCCGGCCACCGGCAACACCGCTACACGCCCGCACGGCGCGGCGACTTGGGGATATGTCCGGCCTGAAAAGCGGAGATCGGCGAGTCCGTACCGCACGTTTCGCCGAGTCGACGCGGATGACTTCGTCGTGCTCGTGCACGGCCAGCGCGGTGATGTCGAGGCCCTGCGCGAACAGATCGCCAGTGTGCTCGGGCCGCTGGGCCTGCGGCTGTCACCAGCCAAGACCCAGATCGTGCACATGAGCGAGGCGTTTGACTTCTTGGGGTTCCGCATCCAGTGGCGCCGCAAGCGGGGAACGAGCAAGTGGTATGTCTACACCTTCATCGCCGCCCGGCCTGTCCGGGCGGTCAAGGCGAAGATCCGCGCGCTCACGCACAGGACATCGCAGCAAGACCTGGAATACGTGCTGACCAGGATCAACATGGTCTTACACGGGTGGGCCAACTACTTCAAGCACGCCATCGCGCAGCGCGTCTTGGACATGCTGGACAACTTCACATGGCGAAGGATCATCCGCATGCTGTGCGAACGGCACCGCTGGAGATGGAAGGACGTCCGCCGCCGGTTCACCACGCCCACCGGGCAGTGGCTGCCGGTCACCGCGGGCGAGATCGAGCTCAAGCGGATCGCAGCGATCCCGATCATCCGGTATCGCTACCGCGGCAGCAAGATCCCCAGCCCCTTGGGTACTGCAACCCACCTGACGGCAGACACCGTGGAGAGCCCGTTGCGTCGAGAGGCGCACGGCGGGTTCGGCAAGAGGTCCGGGGAAACCGGCCGGGAGCAATCCCGGCACCGCGCCCCGGGCCTACTCAGCGCGCACCTTCGGCGCGCCACGCCTACGGTCAGAACCGGCTACGCGGGCTGGCGCGAGCAACCGGGGAGAGTAGAGCGACCGGGGGACCGGTGATAAGCGGCAAGGGTCGCCGGGGTCTCGCCGTTGCTGGGCGGCAGCTTTCGCCGCGCCCTTCGGGCGGAAGCCCTACGGCGAGACGAGCTGCCGCGCACGGCTTCCCCGTTACCGGCCGCAGCAGTCCTGACCGTAACGCCCCCGATGCTGCGCCATACGAGCAGGACCAGGCCGTCCCGTTCGCACCGAGTGCGCCGATCACTGTACGAAAGGACACAGCCACCGGGACGGACCGCCGCGCATTGTCCGGGCCTGACGGCGAGGGCCAGGCCAGAGGCCAGGCCCGAAACGCGCGCGGCGAACCTCCCAATGCTGACACAGCTCCGTACCGAGAAGTATCTTGTCTTCGAAGCCTTGGTCTGGCTATACGGGAGGACTCTCACCCATGAGCACACCGCCGCTTAATCCACAGGAGATCCGCGCCGCCGCCGAGGCGCACAAGGAGCTTGGCCCCGAATACAGCGACGCGGTGATCGAGTCCTTCCTGGAGCGAGTCGACCGGGAAATCGCCGCGCGTGTCGACGCACGCCTCGGACCTGTGTCCCGCGAGCAGCCAGTGCAGCCAGCACAGTCGAATAACCGCCGCACGCTGCTAACCGGCGTTGCGATCGGCATTTTCATCGCCGGCGTGCCTTCCGCGATGGTCGCGGCGACCGCCGGTGGCGTCATCGCCATGGATGAGGCACAAGTTCTTTTCGTCATCGCCATCTTCTGGGCGGTAGCGGTAGCCATAGCAGCTTTCGCGAGTCGTGTCCCCCTTGAGCTGCGGCGCAAGGAACACGGCGTTCGCCAAACCGGACGCCAGGCCCCCTAGGACTATCGCCTGAGTAACTAAGTAACGACCGCCGCTTAGCGGCAACAGACGCCAGTGGACGCACACAGGCCACCTCCTGCAGGTCATCGCCGAGATGAACAAGCATAAGAGTCTTACGGATTTCTCGAATAAGGAAGCGACCAGTCTGTCAACTGCGCCTTGACGGTGGAACGCCGACTGAGCTTGGCGCTCGTACAGCAGCTGGATACAGCAACCCATGCGCGCTACGGCCGTCCTGAGCGGGCGTCTGCACGCGCGGCGAGCTGGACCGTTTGAAGGCGAGCAGGCACGCGCTGGTAGTTTGCATCCATAAGGCCCGGGGTTCGAGTCCCCTCAGCTCTACCGCATGTCACAGGCCGCTTGAGATCACGGGTGCGGCAATTCCCGGTCGCTCGCACCATCGTCGTCGAGCCACTCTCCGAGCCTTGTGGGCGCCTTGAAGGTCAATGTGGACGGGACTTCGGTGTGGATCTCGATCGCCTGGTCGACCGCGATCACAATCGTGACACAGCCGGGGCAGATCACATCACGTCGGCACGACGGCGGTCGCAACAGTTACAAGGGTGTTGAAGTCAGGACCTTGGGCCTGGTCTGTGGTTGGTCCCTGCCGGGATTATGGACGGTGAGCACCTTATTCACGGGAGTGCGAGATGACATATCCCACGGATCACGCGGGACTGGAGGTACTGCCGTTCGACACGTGCCTGGAGCTGCTGGCCGCGGTTCCGGTGGGGCGGATCGGCTTGTTCGCCGACGGAGAGCTGGTGATCCTGCCGGTGAACCATCTGGTGGACGGGCAGGACGTGGTGCTCCGCACTGCCGCCGGGTCGAAGCTGTCCGCCGCTGAGAACGGCGACCTGGTGGCGTTCGAGGCGGACTCCTACGACGACCTGGACCGTTCGGGATGGAGCGTCGTGGTCAACGGATTTGCCGAAGTGATCGACGACGACGCCGAGACCGGCCGGCTCAGCAGCCTCGGTCTGCATCCGTGGAGTACGGCCGTAGAACATCCATTCTGGATCCGGATACGCCCGGTATCGGTTAGCGGACGGCGGACGCCGGGTGCTTAAGCAGTCCCTCCCGACACCGACTTCCGAATGACCGAGTAACCAAGTGAGCAACAATCACGACGGCCAGCAGTAGACGCCAGCGGACGCTGACGGACGATCGTTGCCAGTTCAGGCATGCCGCAGCCCTGGCAGCCCGCACCGCGACTTGGCTTCGGGACGAAGAGGCCAGGAGTTTAAAACTCCCCACCCGATCACAAAACCGCAGGTTATTGGCTGTTCAGTGACCTGCGGTTAATTTCACCGCTCCCGATGTCCGATTTTGGGAGCCAAATGGGAGCGGCACTGGATCAACGTGCCTGCCCCGAAGGGGTCGGCGGGATGCCCATAGTGGATATCGCTGACATCGATGCGGCGATTACCAAGGCTCGCGCCTTCGTGACGGCCCTCGATCAAGTTACGTTGCTTGGGAACAAACCGGCCCCTATGATCACCCCAGTCCACAGGAAAAGTACGCGGACAACCAGATCCAAGAGCAGTTGCCGCTAGTCATCCGTATTGCGGGTCGTGCCGACCCCGATCTAGCCGCCAAGATGCAGAAGACCCGACGGCTTCTGGCCGTACCACTCCATGAGGAATGCGGCACGGCAACTTGTGTGCCTGCTTAGCTCGATCGACGAGGCGGAACAGATCCGCCGGTCCCGTCGGCCCGAAACTCGCGGCGGCGAACCTACACCCATGGGTCTGGGACGCGGCGGTAAGCCTCTGAGGCAACGGCGACCGCCGTGAGGCAGGCCAGGCAGCCGGACAAACCCTGTTAGACAACCATTTGCCCGCCAAACTCGGATTACCTTCCCCGGGGGCGAAAGCTCTCGTAGCCATGGCGTTCTCAACGGATCCGCCGACGGCCGGGAACCCGCGACTCAGGCTGAACGATTACCCAGCACCGTCCCAAAACTGGACCAGCCAACATGAGGGTGCGCGCTTCTTCGGCATGGAGTGCGCCCAGCTCATCCACAACCTGGCCACCCACGTCGGTAATCAGCCGGATGAGCAGGCAGAACTAGAGTAGCTCGCGGCGCTGAGCCTGTTCACGGGGTTGGTCGACCGGGCTAACAGCTGACCAGTTCTAAATCGTCTGGGGTAGGCGAAGAGCCTCTTGATCTCCGGGACGCGCAGCCGCCTGTTATCCCAGTGGAACGGGCCGATGTAGGGGCCAGCGTGGCCCTGGCTCCCCGGCACCATCGTTGAGCGGTGGGGCCAGACGAGCCGTTCGCAAGGACGGTAGCAAGCCCGAACAGCAAAGAGCCCCGGCCGGTGACCGGGGCTCCTGATGCCGCCTGCTAGGTCCGCGTGGCAACGGCGAGGTGCACCTTGATGAAGTCGACACAATCGCCGTACGGCATGAGAAAGCCCACCAGCTCACTGACGAGGAGCTTGATCCACGACGCGCCGTCGTTGGCCTCGGCCGCGATGGATGCGAACTTTTCGAACGGGATGAAGTCCAGGATGCACGAGTCACCCTTCGTCAGTCCCGACGATGACGTCACGATGCCGAGCGAGCTAGTCGGCACCTCCTCCGTGACCTTCTTGCCGTTCTTGTAGAATGTAACCTTCGTCATCGGCGTACCCGCGCTGGTGGCTGCCAGTGCCGTGCCCGTTCCCGCCGCGAGCAGCGCTATGGCCGTCGCAACTACTATTAATAGTTTCGACATTTTCCGCATTGATAGTCCCATTCTGGTAGCCCCTCCCTGTTGCGGTCTGTCGATTCACCAAGTGTGACGCCGAGGTCGTCCCGGTGGTTTACAACAGTTGGCCAGGGACGGTACCGGTATGCCAGCCAGGCGAGCAAATGTCCGATCTGATATGCATTGCGCGCAATCGGCCCGGTAATGCCCAACGCTCGCGACCCGGGTCTGGCACGTCCCTATGCCGCTGAGTAACGGTAGCCAGCAGCCCGGTTAAGCAGCGGCAATGCAGACACTGACGACAGCGCGGCACGTTAACGTAGCGATTCCTCCCAGCGAGCCTGAAGCGCGGCCTTCAGTTCTTCCCGCATGGCCTGGCTGACATGGCCGTACACACCGCGCATACCGCGTTCGTCGTGGCCGAGCCGCTCGGACTTAAGCACGTCGGGTGTCTGGTCTTCGTCCATCCACACCTTGAGCCCATGCCGCAGGCCGTGCGAGGTCAACCCCTTAATGAGAGGTACCCATGACGCCACGGCCAGGTCCTCCCCCGGTATCTGCCCGGACCCCAGGCAACGGCCACCGTTGCTCTTCGTTACCGACACCTGCTTGCCGTTCATGTCCACGTAGTGCCTCACCAGCACGTCGTTATCGCCACTGGGGAGGTGAGGTGCCCGAGGACCCGCCAGCCCCCCAAGGCCAGGCCCAATTGGCCCGCGAACCTCTACACAAGAAGAAACGGCGGCCATCCAGGGAGTAAGAGACTGTCGCACGGCAGAAAGTGATCCGAGTCGGGGACGGGCGCACACCTGGACAGTGTGGCTGGGCCGGGCCATCGCCAGGGAAGTCATCCAGACGATGGACGTCGCCGTTGCGGGCGAGCTGCAAGTCACTCGTTCAGCGGGTCATAGGCCCTTCTGGAATATCGTCGCCGACCTTGACCTATCGGCAGCGGGAGACGTTACGCCGACGATGCTCTCACCCGTTTCAGGCGTGTGATTCCCCACTTGCCAGACGTGGATTTCATGAGCTCCCGATTCGGCGGTGAGCGTTCCAGTCTGTACCAATGGCTGCCGGATGAATGGGGTACCTCTCTCAATTGCGAGGAACCTACGGCGGACACGGGCAACGGATCCTCGGCCGAGAACTGACTACCAAACCTGACCACAACGGCATCCGAAACTCACCGATTAAGCGGGGCACGCTGGAAGTCAATTCCCCAGGTGAGCGACGATAACCTGACAGATTGGCAATGCTTTACAAGCAAGAGAAGCAGATTCGATCCCAGTTGCTCTTCCAGCCACTCCGCCAAATCACCCTCCTTCGTACAGCCGCTCCCTACCGTGACAATCCTTTACCATCTCGGAGGCGTAGCGTGGTTCAGATCCGGCCACGATGCCACCCAGCAGCCGGGAAAACGACAGGAGAGACAGTGCCTCTATTCGGCAACAGCCAGGCTGATCCGGGAACTACTTGGGAACCAAAGGCTGCTGACACACGGCTGGCGCACACTGCCGGTGTCGACCCGGCCGGGATCTTCAGCTCCGATCTGTCGGTATCGGAGTACGTCCTGCTCGGCGAGGCGGGCTTCGAGCCGCTCGGCTTCGTGGTGGGCTCGTCGATCTACCATGTCGGCCTCCAGGTAGGCCGCTGGTCGCAGAACCAGGAATTGCAGGTGCTGAGCCAGGCCATGTACAACGCCCGCGAACTGGCGATGTTGCGGATGCGGGTCGAGGCCACTCACCTAGACGCCGACGGGATCGTCGGAGTGCAATTGAAGATGCAGATGTACGCCTGGGGCCAGGATGTGCTGGAGTTCGTGGCCACCGGAACAGCCGTCAAGGCTATTGCGGGAAACGGCGCGCACCGGACGCCCGACGGCCAAGCCTTTACCTCAGACTTGTCCGCCCAGGACTTCTTCCGCTTGCTGGCCGCCGGCGCGGTGCCAGTCGCCTTTGTGCTCGGCACGTGTGTCTACCACATCGCCCATCAGTCGGCGATGCAGGCGCTGCGGCAGACGGGCCAGAACCAGGAGATGGTCCAGTTCACCCAGGGTGTCTATGATGCGCGCGAGTTGGCGCTGTCCCGCATGCAGGCCGAGACGGCTGCGGCGAAGGCTTCCGGGATCGTCGGCGTCAGCATCGAAGTCTCAAACCACGTCTGGGGCGAGCACGCCACCGAATTTCTCGCCACCGGCACCGCCATCCGGCGTCTTAGCGAGGAGCACCGGCTGCCCGCGACTTCTCCAAAACCAACCTTCACCCTCGGCCTCGATTCCTGAGCGCGCCGGAGTTGGCCGCTTGGGGCGTCAAACGACGCTCAGCGCCGCCACCTACTGCGCAACACTGAGCAGCGTCTCGGCAGGTCAACAGCGAAATGGCAGGTAGCCGATGCGCGTGACACAGTCTGGTGTAACCATCCTGGGGGGCTGAGCAAGAGCCGGTCTTCTGCGGGCATCGGCCGGTAGAAGTCGTCGCCGTGCGAGATAGGGACCTGCCCCAGGCCTCAACAGCGCTCAGCGAGTTCGGCGGCGAGCGCCGACTTTCCCGACCCGCCAGAGCTGTCAATCGCGACCGGCGCAAAGCCGTTCCGCAGCTGCTTCGCGATGGCCAAGACGACCCGGTCTATCTCCTGATCTGTTTCCACCGGAGGATTCTGGCACGCGTTCCAGGCGATTGAGCAGCCAGCGCGTCCACACGGTGGCCAGTTCAGCTGTCACTGTCCCGAACAAGTGCGGGTCATACGGAAACCCGTGCAGAAGCTCAATGGGTCAGCCGTCCTCGGGCCTCGCCGCCTCGGGCACCTACGTCGAGCAGTCCACACTGCACGCTGAATCAAATGAAGCTCACAACGGTGAAGTCGGCTGCCAGCTACTGAGGGTCTTGAGGCCAGGAAGAACTAGGGAGTCTCACTAGGGCTCAATGACCCCGGCCAGGCCGATAGTAGAGCCATCCACATCGGATCAATGGGCCCAGAAATGGAGATCCCGAGATGAGCATCACCCACGCTACCGTGGACCAAGCGGCCATACCATCGCTTCCGCATGCCGGGCAGCCGCTGGACAGCGCGAGTAGGCAGCAGCCCAGCAGCTTGTCCTCCTACGTGGGTGTGCACCGGCGCCGCGACGGTCAGGACCGGAGTCCGGACTACACCTCGCGTCGCCGTCCAGGCCATCGGGCACGGCACCGGCGCTGACGGTGACGACGTCCGGACCGGATACGGCATCTTCGCCAGGCCCGCGAAGCGGAAAGCCCACTGGTATCTCGCGGCAGCTACCGCCCCAACCGTTAGCGCCGGACGCCAGTGGACATCAGCAGACGCTGCTTTCCAGGTCAGATGTGCCGCAAGCCTGGTGGCCTTCGCTGCGATTTGGCTTCAGGACGAAGAGGCCGAGAGTTCAAATCTCCCCACCGACCAGCTCAGAGGGTACAGACCGGCACCGGATCGCTTGGCGGCCGGTGCTGAGCTTTTTGCTGACCGTCCTGTACAGCCCCTCGTCCGTGCCGCGGCTGCCCTGGGCAGGGATCTACCGGCTGTCTCGCTTCGCTTGCCGGCTGGCGCCCGCCGCGAGGGTGCTGGCGCGCTGCTTCTCGGTCCTCGGCGAGCGCATGGCCCGATCCCCAGTGGGCTCGCCGGTGACCGCGGGACCATTCGCGATCCCAGCAGGAGACGCTGGCCCCGCACTGGGGCCGCGACCCTGCCGGGCGGCCCTAGCGGCCGCTAGCCGCTCTGCACGCAGTTCGGCCGCCGCCTGCCGGGCCAGGGTTGCCACCCGGCGGCTCACCCGGGCTAGGGCCTCCTCGAACACCTCGGCCTTCATAGCGGCCCGCTTGTTCTCCGGCGCCGCCTTGCCGCGCCCGCCCGCATCGGCGACACGGGCGCTGGCCGCCCGGCGGTACTGGCCGACGTACTTGTTGCGGGTGCTTCTGATCCGGGCCTCCAGCTCGATCGCCGCGTCTTCGTCAAGCGCAGCGAGCTCAGCCCGCTCGGTCTGTGCGACTTGCAACCGCTCTGCGTCATTGAGGATCGCCAGCAGGGACGCGTTCACTTGTCGCCCCTCGATTCCCCCGGCCTCGATTCCTCCGGGTCCGTTCTGGGCATGCCGTCCGGCTCCAACCGCCCAGTCAGACCACGTCCGGCGTTATCGAAGTCAGTCAGGTCCGCGACGTCAGCAGGCATCAACAGCTCCTTCAGCCAATGTCAGAACGCACCTACCTCTCATCATTCTCAGTGCAGGGCTAGGACACCAGCCTCACCCCATGCGGGTGAGATCCTCCATAACCAGCCGCGCGACGACGGCAGTAACCCGGACAATCGGGCCCGGCGTCAGCGCCTGGCTCCGCTTCGCTGACCCGCCCGGCGCACACCGGCGATCACCGGATTTATGTGGGATGATCCTGACCTTCATGGGAGCTGTGCTCGGCGTGCTGTACGGACTAGATCACTGGAAGATGTCGTTCTATGTCGCCGGCTTGGCGCGGGACCCCTGCTTTCCCGACACGTGCGCTGCGGTCCAGAAGCTGAGAGCGGCAAGCGGAAGCTCGATGAAAGCCATCACAACGCTCTCGTAGAAAGCCACCCCGGTCGAAGGGATGATGTTGAGCCAAGCGTCGCAAAGGAGCAGTGTGCCAGTGATGGTCGCCGGGATGACAGCGATTGCTGGCCGGCGCTGAAGCGCGAATCCTGTGGATGCCAGGGCGAGTACTTCGAATACGTCAAGGCCACTCCAGGCGACCCGAAGGTGGTGCGCAGTCTGGATCTTTGGAACCACGGTCAGCACGACGACGAGGGAGGGGATGAGGGCGAGCGCAGCAATAGTGAGCACAATTGGCAGCCAGCGGACGGCACTCGCAGCGAGCTCACTCCTGATCACAATGACGCATAGCGCGACGACGACGATGACCGCAGCTATGAACGTCGGTATCGACCCTGCCCAGTTCGAACCCCCGGCCTGAGTCAACGTCCGGAACCATACGGAGATGAAGGCTGCCGTGGCTGCGAACGAGGCAGCCATCATGGACCGTGGCAGGCCCCGGCGGTACGTCCACGCCGTAAGCAAGAGACCAGCAATCATGGCGAGGATGAGCCCCACGGCCAGCAGGCGGACCTGGTGGGCCTGGGCACGCGGAACCTGGGACAGGTAGAGATACACAATCCAGGGAGCCAATCCGGCAGCACATGCCCAGTACAGCCACTTGAGATGCCTCTCCGCCCAAGACATGCGCGTGACTGCATCATGACGTGCGGCCGGTATCGGCGTGGTGAGGTTCGGGCTGGGCCGATCGCTCATCTTCCTCGTGCCCCCTGTAATGGACCGGGATCAATAATCCGATGATGGGCGGATATTGCGCCCGATGCCATAGGGATACTCCCTAGTTGACGAATGACTGCAAGGGGACCCCGGGGGAATACTGGCAGGTCAGCTACGCAAGCCGCAGCTAGCGCTATTGATCTTCGACCGCGGTTCGTGCAGACCAGCACGCTGCACGCAATGACCTGTGACCGCTCACGCCGACCGTTGAGGGACTAACAGGTTCTGCCTTCGGGACGAGTTCACATTCCCCGGCCCTGACCCAGCATTAGCGGAGGATGCCTACTCCTGGAGCGCGGTTTCGAAGCGCCGACGGGCAGTTTCGGCATCCAGACCGGCAGCGTCGGCGATCGTCTGCCAACTAGCACCTCGCCCCCGCAAACGACTGACCCAGCCGGTCAGCTCGCGTTCGACCCGGTCGGCGCTGCGCAGGAGCGCAGGAAGCATAGCCAGGATGTCGTCGGTGGGCCGGTCGTAGTACTGGGATTGCCGCCGGGAGGACTCCTCCGGGGTGGTCCGGGCGGCACCCTCGACGAGGGTGGCGGACAGGCTGATGCACTCGTCGCAGATATACACGCCGGGACCGGCGACGAGCCTTTGCACCGCGGTATCTGGCTTGGCGCAGAACGAGCAGGACGCGATGATGTCCTCGCGGGGGATGGCGGTGGGTGGCATGCGGTTCTCCTGTTGCAGTCGGATTCTCCGCAGGGCGGTCGCATAAGGTTCACCGGTCTGAGCAGCACGCAATCTGACTCGGCGCTTGAGGTGCTTCCTCGTCGTCATCCGGTATCGCGCACTCCGGCCGGCGCCCCAGCTGCACCCTCGGAATGAGTGACAGATAACGACCCGAGGACATAATCCCCTTTACCTCCAGATGCCAGCTCGCTGGGTCGGCCGGCGGAGGAAGGCGTGGAACTCGCCTCCGCCATCGTGGCCGATCCGGTCGCCGCGAGTCAAGCATCCCGAAGTGGAGGCCACGCGGCGTCGGATGGCTGGCGGACGGCATCCGGCACTCCTAGCTCGCGAGTGACGGGCTGCTGATCCGCTTCACCGTCGAAGAGGGCGCCGGCTCCACTGCGAGCCAGCCGCCAATGGCGTCCGCGGTGAGCACATCTTCGACTGGCCCGACCAGCAGGTCCTGGGCTGACAGCGCCGTGCGGTAGTCAGCTGTATGTCTCGAACGCCTGCAGCCGCGACCAGTCCGGCCAGGTCAGCTCCCACAACCGGTGGATACGTCCTTGCCGGCAGGTCGCGAGGAAGATCACCTCGATACGGGTGGCGTCCTCCCCCGGGCGTTTTCGTAGTGATTCACATCCGCCCGCCGAGCCGGTCCCTGGCCTCGACCCATGCCTCGTTGTCGTACTCGACCGCGTTGCTGATCCCGGTCGGATAAACGCGCGCGTGACCGGCATGGAAGGCGGCGTAGTCCTGGACTTGCCCGTTGGTATAGACCCGGAAATCAGGGTCGTAGTATTTCTCGACCTTGGTGATGTCCTTTGCCTCTACCATCTGGCTGAACATCTCTTGCGCCAGTTCCCGCAGCATCGGCCTTTCTCCGCCTTCACGGCTGTCATCGGCTCGGTAACCTGAAAATCATGGCACGTGACGAGCGCAGTGTTCCCCCGCAGAGCGAGGACTTCTCGGCCTGGTACAACGATGTGGTCTTCCGAGCCGAACTGGTGGACCGGGGACCGGTCCGCGGCAGCATGGTGATCAGGCCGTACGGGTACCGGATCTGGGAGCTGCTGCAGGCCGACCTGGACGCGCGGATCAAGGTCACCGGACATCAGAACGCCTACTTTCCGCTGCTCATCCCGCAGAGCTATATGCAGCGCGAGGCCGAGCACGTCGAGGGGTTCGCGCCCGAGTTCTTCACGGTCACCCACGCGGGCGGCAAGGAGCTCGAGGAGCCGCTCATCGTCCGCCCGACGTCGGAAACGATCATCGGCGAGATGATGGCCAAGTGGATCAGCTCGCATCGCGACCTGCCGCTGCTGCTGAACCAGTGGGCCAACGTGCTCCGCTGGGAGCTGCGGCCGCGGATGTTCCTGCGCACCAGCGAGTTCCTCTGGCAGGAAGGCCACACCGCGCACGCCAACGCGACCGACGCGACCGACGAGACCATGCTGGCGCTGGGCTTTTACCAGGACGTGGCCGTAGGGGTTGCGGCCATGGCCACCGTGCCCGGCGAGAAGACACCGGGAGAGCGGTTCGCCGGAGCCGAGCGCACGTTCACCATCGAGGCCATGATGCGCGATGGGCGCGCCCTGCAGGCAGGCACCTCGCACTTCATGGGGACGAACTTCGCCGCGGCATTTGGCATCACCTATACGAGTGAGAGCGGCGCCGCCGAGCTATGCCACACCACCTCCTGGGGCATGAGCACGAGGATGATCGGCGGCCTGATCATGACCCATGGAGACGACAAGGGCCTGGTGCTGCCGCCAGCCGTGGCCCCCTATCAGGTGGTGATCGTCCCGATTGGCCGGGGGGAGCAGGCAGCCGCCGTGTCAGCCGCGGCCGCCGACCTGGCCGCCAGCTTGCAGCTAGCCGGCATCCGGACGCACGTGGACGACCGGCCGCAGCTCTCACCCGGCTTCAAATTCAACGACTGGGAGATGCGCGGTGTGCCGATCCGGCTCGAGCTTGGCCCGCGGGATCTGGCCGCCGGTACTGCGCTGATGTCCCGTCGCCTGAGCTACCCGGAGCCGGACGTTGCGAAGGAGGCCATCCCGCTCGACGCTGCGCCCGAGCTGCTGGCGGCCGAGCTGACCGCTTTCCAGGCGATGCTGGTGCGGCGGGCGGCCGACTTCCGCGACGATCACACCGTCGTCGTGAATTCCTGGCCTGAGTTCACCGCCGCGGTGGCGGTCGGCTGGGCCCTCGCGCTGCATTGCGGCGAGCAGGCCTGCGAGGACCAAATCAAGGCCGAGACCGCGGCCAGTCCCCGTTGCATCCCGCTGACCGGCGAACCGGAGCAGGGCGCATGCGTCCGCTGCGGCAAGCCGTCTGCTTACGGCAAGCGGGTGATCTTCG
This sequence comes from uncultured Actinomycetota bacterium, assembly GCA_963781225.1. Lineage (GTDB taxonomy): Bacteria > Actinomycetota > Actinomycetes > Streptosporangiales > Streptosporangiaceae > Palsa-504. Next base: position 65,410 of record CAWAFD010000003.1, on the reverse strand, counting down.
CCCGCGCGTACTGACTCTGTCTGGCGCGCGGCTGCAACTAGGCCTCTAGGCCCACCGGATGCGCGTCTGCGACGACACCCAGCTCGATCCCGTGCTCCAGGAAGGCCTTGAGCGAAGCCAGCAGGAAGGAAAAACCGGCCGTTGAGTCGGCGAGCCGCCCGGCCATGGCGTCGCCGTCACCGCTGAAGCCCGTTTCGGTCACCCGCAGGTAGGTGGTGTCGTCCTGCCAGGGGATGAACCTGAACTCGACGATGGTGGGATGCTCGGGGTCGTAGCCGCTCCAGCTGAACCGGATGCGGCGGTCCTGTTCGACCTCCTGCACGCGGATGCGGGACGAGGCGCCGTACATTTCCCATTCCCAGGTGAGCTCGGCCCCCTCGGTCATCGGACCCGTGCTCTTGGTGTACCAGAATCGGGTGGTAATCGCGGGATCAGCGATGGCCGCAAAAGTGTCCGCGGGCGGCTTGCGCATCAGCAGGCCGACCTTGACGGCCGGGGCCCGGGTGAGGTGCATGCTGGATCCTCTCTTAGTGGTGAGGCATGAGCCAGGGATCTTGCGGCAGCGGGTGGCCGCGTTCCAGGAACGACTTGAGGTTGGACAGCACCGCGGGCCATCCGGCCGTCGCGCCGGCCCGCTCGGACTCGTCCACGACGTTCTCGTGGGTCACCGTCAGCCGGACCAGGTCGCCGTAAGACTCGATGTCGAAGGTGACCCGGGACGGTCCGCCGGGCCTCTCCTGGCCGGGTGCGGCCCATGTCGTCACCAGCCTGCGGGGCGGATCGCTCTCCACCACCGAACCCGCCACGTCGGCGACTCCGGACCCGTCTGTGCGCCGGTGCTCCCAGGTGGATCCCGTGGCCCAATCCGAGACGTTGCTGTGGCCCCAGTACTGCGCAGTTATCCCGGCGTCGGTCAGGGCTTGCCACACCCGCTCCGGGGTGCTCTCGATGTAGATGGTGTAGACGAAGTCCGGTCTGCCAGTCATTCCTGCCTCGGCGAGATATTTGACGGCACTCAGCATTCCGAGCCGCGGCCGTTCGAACTTATTGATCCATCGGTCGTATATCTGCTGCAGCGGGACGGGGTTGAGGTAGTGCAGCTTCTCCCGTCCGCGGCGTACCGTGCTCACCAGGTTGGCCGATTCCAGGATCCCCAGGTGCTGGGTCACCGACTGCCGGACCATCGCGATGCGCGTGCAGAGCTCGCCCAGGGTCTGGCCGTTCTGCTCGCGCAGCCGGTCAAGTAGCTCCCGCCGTGTGGGGTCGGCCAGCGCCCGGAAAACCAGGTCGAGGTCATGTGGATCGCCGTCGCTGCGCACGAATCAGCATATGCAGGCATTCACCTGCATGTCAATCGCGATCACACCAGAACGTAAGCCGGCACACGGCCGTCGCCAGAGTCCAGCCGGATGCAGGGCATAGCAGTATTTCGTGATCGGACGGCCCAACTCGGGTTTGCAGCCGGGAGCCGCTGAGTACGATCCGGAAGCGTGGATGACCTGTGGGGTCCCGGGGCGCCCGGCATCTTCCGGTTGCCGTCGGGCCGGCTAGTACGCGGCCGCGGCCTGCACCGCCCCCTTCCCGAGGGGCCCGAGCCATCGTTTGGCGTCTATCTGCTCGGCCGGCGGCCGCCCGCCGTTACCTGGGACTCACGCTGGATCCACTGGCCAGATTTCCGCCTGCCCGCCGACGACGACGCCCTACGGCAGGTTATGGCCGAGGCCTGGCAACGCGCGGCTGCCGAGCGGGTCGAGGTCGCCTGCGCGGGAGGCCACGGCCGGACTGGCACCGCCCTGGCCTGCGTGGCCATCCTGGATGGCATACCGAACAGCGACGCCGTCGCCTACGTCCGCGAGCATTACCACCCGAGGGCCGTCGAAACCCCCAGTCAGCGCCGTTACGTCGCGCGCTGGCAGCCTCGCGACCCCTAAACGCATTATTCTTACGGAGAGCATCTCGAATATAACGCTTTGCATATTTATCCATATTGGGCCGACGGGAACGACGCCTTGGGTACCGACAGCCTTTCCGGGTCGCCAGACGGTTCCGGAGTTCCCGAACGCCAAGCCGGTACTCACGACGCCAGCCAGCCGACCGATCACGAATCCAGAGATCCAGCGGAGATGCGTTCGCGGCAGGAGTACCTCGAAATCCTTTCGTCGGCACAAGCCGACGAGGCAGAAAACTTTGGGTCGCTGTTCGCGGCACGGCCTGCCGTGGAACGGCCCGAATGGCAGACTGCTCTAAGGCAAGTCGCAGTCGACCGCAGCGGTGCAGGTGTGATCGACGAGCGCGCCAAGAAGTTCTCGCCCGCAGAGCGGCGCATTGCGGAGTTCCTAGCTAGTCCGGAGCCTGTCAAACTCGATGAGACATCAAGCTGCTCTTGTGGTTTGTGGTGAGGTGCTGGTCTCGATGGTGGAGGGTGGCTCGTTGATCCATACCTTGGTGGGCAGGGTCTTGGGCTGCGGGCATCGTCCGCGGAACCGCTCGGGGTGTGTCAGGTAGGCGGCGCGGAGGGTGGCGGCGCGGCTGGCCTGGACGTGGGCCCAGGTGCCGTCGTGGACTGATGCGGGGGTGTGCATGGCGATGCCGGAGTGGCGGTGCTCGGTGTTGTAGTAGGTGAAGAATGCGTCGCAGAACACGTTGGCGTCCTGGATGGACCCGAATTGGCCGGGGAATGCGGGGCAGTATTTGAGGGTCTTGAACTGCGCTTCTGAGCAGGGATTGCCGTCGGATACGTGCGGCCGGGAATGGGACTGGGCGATGTTCAGCTTCGCGTAGAGCCCGGCGACGGTATTGGAGGTCATCGAGGTGCCGCGGTCGGCGTGCACGGCGCGCGGCTTGATGCCGTCGTTGGCGGCGATGGCGTGCTCGATGAATTCCTTCGCCAGGGCGCCGGTCTCGGTGGGCCAGATCTCCCAGTGAATGACCTTGCGTGAGTAGATATCGAGGATGACGTACAGCAGGTACCAGATTCCCGGTGCGGGTCCTTTCAGCTTCGTGATATCCCACGACCAGACCTGATCGGGCCCGGCGGCGAGCAGCTCGGGTTTCTTCTTCGCCGGATGGGCTGCCTGGGCGCGCCGCTCGCCGCTGGTGCCGCGCTCGCGCAGCAGCCAATGCCGTTTAGCTTGTTGGCGGGTTGATCCGGGTTTTGATGTTTCTGCTGCTGGGGCGTCTGGTTCGGTGCATGATCGCTGGTCGTGACGGAGACTGGTGTCGTGGCCGGGCCGGTGCTGACGGATCTGGTGTCGCTGGGCGTTCTCGCGTCGCGGGTGCCCCGCGACGCGGTCGATGACGCTGTCGCGGCGACGGGGAAGCAGGCCCGGCGGCGGGGCGGGAAGCTTCCCCCGCATGTCGTGGTCTATCTGGTGATGGCGCTCGCCCTGTTCGCCGACGAGGACTATGAGGAGGTCGCCGAGCGGCTGACCGGGGCGCTGCGGAGCTGGGGCTCATGGGACCAGCGGTGGGAGCCGCCGACGAAGGGGGCGGTCACCCAGGCCCGGCAGCGGCTCGGCCCCGAGCCGGTGGCCGAGCTGTTCTCGCAGGTCGCAGAGCCGGTGGCCGGGCTGGAGGCCGAGGGGGCGTTCCTCGGCCCGTGGCGGCTGATGAGCATCGACGGGACGGAGCTGGACGTGCCGGACACGCCGGCGAACCGGGAGGCCTTCGGCACCGGGGCGAACGACGGCCCGTTCCCGAAGGTCCGGCTGGTCACGGTCTGCGAGTGCGGGTCGCGGGCCCCGGTGCTGGCCGCGATGGGGCCGTCGGCCGCCAAGGGCAGCGGCGAGCAGTCTTTGGCCAGGACGCTCTACCCGCGGCTGGAGGAAGGCTGGCTGCTGCTCGCGGACCGCCTGTTCTACGGCTGGGACGACTGGTGCGCCGCCGCCGGGTCCGGCGCTGACCTGCTCTGGCGGGTGAAAGACGAACTCGGGCTGCCGTGCCTGGAACTGCTGCCCGACGGCTCTTACCGGTCCGTCGTGATGAAGGCGTCCATCCGGGGCGCCCGCCGCGCAAGCTGGCCGCGGCCGCCCGCCGCGGGGAGGACCTCAACCCCGCCCTGGCCCGGCACGTCCGGGTCGTGGAGTACGAGGTCACCGACCGGGACGGCGAGGACGCCCTGATCACGCTGGTCACCACCATCACCGGCTGGCAGGCCGCCCCGGCGGGCGTCCTGGCCTCGGCCTACCACCAAAGATGGCAGCACGAGACCGCGAACGCGCAGGTCAAGACCGTCCTGCGCGGCCCGGGGAGGATCCTGCGCTCAGGCACCCCGGAACTGGTCCGCCAGGAGATCTGGGGCTACCTCCTGACCGCCTGGGCCGTCAGCGCCCTGATCAGCGACGCCGCCGCGGCCGCCTGGATCGACCCCGGACGGGTCAGCTTCACCAAGGCCGTCCGCATCGTCCGCCGGGCCGTCGGCCCGGCCTTTCCCCCCTCAGCAGGCTGACGGCCTCCTAGCCCGCGCGATAGCCGAGATGACCAGGAAACAGGAACCTCAACCCCGTCCGCCACCGCTCCAGCCCCCGCGTCGTCAAACGCTGGCGAGCCCTCAGATACCCCGCCAAACAGCCCGGCCACAAGACCGTCCGCCACAACGGGCCACCCACGATCAGACTCCCCAACCTGCAAACACCCCAGCCCAAAGACCTGATCAGCACAAGCTAAACGGCATTGGCGCAGCAGCCGGTGCATCGTGGCCTGGGAGCACAGGTAGCAGCCCTCGTCGAGCAGGATCGTGTACGCCTGCGCGACAGCCTTGTCCGCGAACCGGGGCGAGTCCAGCACCGCCAGCACCGACCGCCTTTCTTCCGGTGACAATTCTGCCGGGTGACGGAACTCCTTTCTCCCGGCGTGCGGCACGGCCGGCCTGGGGTTGCGCTGCCGGTGCAGCGTGGCGCGGGATTTCCCGAGCACCCGGCAGGCAGCAGATGTGCCGATCGCCGCCTCCATCGCCGGGAAATGCGCGTCGATGACCTGGTTCAGTTCTTGCCGGAATCCGCGCTGCGCGAGATGTCCTCCAGCAGCGCGAATGCTTTTCCCGCGATATCCAGCGCGGTCCTGGTCTTGCCCAGATCGGATTCCAGCCTCTGGTTCCGCGCGTTCAGTTTCTTGTTCTCCGCCCGCAGCCGCGCCAGTTCCTCATCCTCAGCGCTTTTCGGCGGCTTGCCCGACGTTACGGGCAGTCTGCCTTTTTCCTGCTGCTGCCGCCAGTGCTCGATATGGGAGTGGTACAGCCGCTCACGGCGCATCAGCTCGCCGCGCTGCGGGCTGCCCTCAGGCAGCGCGCCGTACTCGGCCAGGATCCGCGCCTTATACGCCGCGGTGAACGTCCGCCGTTTCGGCCGCTCCGGCTGGCTGGAGGTCACCTGACCATCATGCCCGGTGATCGCGGCCTGGTCAGCGAGGGTCATCGTCACTATCTCGGTGGTCCTGTCTCGCCCTGCTCTGCCTCAGAAGGATTTCTACGTCCCGTGTCTCACACGAGTTTGACAGAGAGGGGTCACGGCCCAGCGGTTGTCGCAGTATCCGAGGGCTTTGGTGCCAGCGGGCGGACGCCAGATGCCCATGTCAACGGGGTACCCGTCGAGTTTAAGAGCCTAGATCCAGGGGCCAGTGACCGTACCGTCAAGGCCGCCTTGAACAGCGCGAAGGGACAGGCTCGCCACACCGTAATCGATGCCCGCGGCTCCGGCCTAGCCGAAGACGACGCCCAGCGCGGTATCCGGCGATTCCGCGGGACGCCCCACGGAGACCGGATCCACGCGATCCTAATCCTGGGGGATAACTTCACCACAGAATGGAAGCGAGCTGAGTAGCCATGTCACGGCAGACCTTCATCTTCGTCGGCACCTCGGCCGACGACGGCGACTTGGTGCGCCTCGTGGAACAGATGCTCGGCCGGGAATTCAAGCGTGAGGAGGGCAGCGACCCCTATATCCGGACCGGCACCACGGCGGTGTACCTGGGCTCGCATGAGTTCGACGATGACGACATCGCCGGGCCGGACGGCACGCCGATCCCTCTCGCCAGCTCGTATCCGGCCCTCATTGAAGTTCGCGATACAGCAGGTGACCAGCAACGACAGCAAAGGATTGCGAGCGAGATCTTTGCCGCCCTACGATCGGCGGGTCGCTGGCCAACGGTGTTCATCGACGATATGCAAAAGATTGTAGATAGGTACGATCCTGCTCGCTGACTGCGGGAGTTTGCCGGGTCATTCATGGCCGGGGCGACTAAGCCACATGCTTGCCGTGTGACTGCTAGCATGCACTGGGTGTTCAGCCGAACCAGCTCACCGTAGGGGGGAGAGCCGTTCGTGATCCGTCGCGTTGCAATCGTTGCGTCATGCACGGCCGTGCTCGGGCTCGGCGCATTGCCTGCGTCAGCGGCAGTCAGCCATACTCACCAATTCGGCATTCCTGGAGTCTCCGGCATCAGGGCCTGGGGCAGTTATGCCGACGTGGGCTCGAAGCTCCAGGTCACTGTGTGTGTCAAAGATACCGCCCGGAGTGTGTACGGGGCGGCAGCGGTGGGGCTGGCGTTCGGTCCCGGCTACCGTCACCACACTAACGTCGGTGCGGCGGCCGTCGGCTTCGGCCACAGCCAGTGCCACACAATTAATACGCCCTACAAAAGCCACCTCGTCGTTGAGGCGCTATCCGGCGATAAGAACGGGAAAGTTCGCCAGCGCGGTCACCTGAAGCGAATTTACTAGTTCCTTCTCATGCCCAATGGGCACGAGCGCGAGCGATGTGACTCTGCTTCCACGTGAGGCGTGCGCGACAAGCCCCAGGACCATGGGAGACGCCCGCGTTTCAGATGAATGTGGCGTCCTACTGACTCTTTTCCGCAGAACGCCATTCTCACTGAATTCGGAGCGGATGCATGCGGCTGATTATTTCCAATGACGATGTACGAGCGGCTGCAATCGGGCTGGTCAGCCGGCGGTGATCTCCTTGCGGTTGGCGCTAGCGCCGCCGACCAGTCCCGTACGCAGGCTGGGCGTGGGGATGTTGACCGGCCCCGACCGGGTTGACGTGGACGCAGTGCTGGCCAGGCGCAGGGCCAGCGCCGGGCACATGTGCACCGCCTGCTGGGCGTCCTTTTCCAACCAGATCGGCACCGGGATGTCGAGGAGAACCGGGTAGCCCTGGGAGTCTACGTGGATGAGTTCCGGGACGAGATGAGCGCAGAGCCCGTGCCCGTGACAGCGGGTCCAGTCGACGACGAGGCGCTGCTGCTCCTCCTGCTCGGGACCGTCCGGCAGTGGCAGCACGCCGCGGACCGGACGTCCACACGAGGAGTGAAACACATGCGCGGCGAGGTCCTCGGTGAAAACGTCCAGCGCGGACAGCACGAACCTGGTCACGCCGTCCGGATGCGAGCAGGCTCCCCGGCCGGCTACTGCGGCGGCCGATCGGCGTGCCGTGTCGAGCGCCTCGATGCCACCCGACCCGTCGATCAGGGCCGCCAAGGCCCGCGCGATGGCGGGCAGGCCGAGCTTGCACGGACCGCACTGACCCGCAGACTCGCCCGCCAGGTAGCTGGCGATCCGGGACACCTCACCCAGCGGGCACGTTCCGTCACCGAGCGGGAGCACGATGCCGGACCCGAGAGTGCCACCCACCGCGGCCATGCCCTCACGGGAAGCTGGCACTACGTATGCCGTGCTGGCCGGCAGCCACATGCCGTGATAACCGCCGACCAGGACGCCGTCACCTGCCGGGGCCTGGCAGATGTCCAGGACCGCGGCCAGCGGAGATGCCGGCCGGTACCTCAACCACGGCGGGCTGCGCCGCCGAGCCGCCGACACTCAGCAGGACGGTACCCGGCTGTTCCGGGGTACCCACCGCGGCGAAGCGTTCGGGCCCTAGCAGGGCCAGGACCGCCAGCTGGGCGTACGTGGACGCATTGGACAGCAGCGTAGGAAGGTCACCGACGCCGTAATCACTGGCCAGGACCTTGCGGCCGGGCGGTACGGGCCGTTTCCCGTTGATGCCACGAACCAGCGCGCCCGACTCGCCAGAGATGAACCGGTCTGGCATCTGGACCACTTTGGCCATCTTGCGCAGGCCGGGTTCGGCTGCGATGGCTGCCTCCACCGACCGGTTGGCGAGTTCATTGCCTGCTACTCCGACCAGGATCTCCTCGGAGCCGATGGCCTCGGCGACCAGTGCGGCCCCGCTCAGCATCAGGTAGGGCGAGCGGATCATCAGCATCTTGTCCTTGACGCTGCCCGGCTCACCTTCGGTTGCGTTGACCACGACGATAGGCGCGACGTCGTTGGCCTCGGAGTTCGTCAGCACCGCGCGGAGTTTGCGCGCGAATGGGAATGCCGCACCACCCTGGCCGCGCAGGTCAACCTGCTCGACCATGTTGACCAGTTCCTCGGCGGAGAGCCGGGGAAGGGGGCCGAAAATGTCACGGTGGGCTCCCAGGTCAAGCCGGGGCATCCGGTCCAGGCCAGCCGTAAGCCGGGCTGCCCCAATTCGCATGATCGCGGGTGCGTCAACGCCCTTGACCGGGCTCAGTGCCACTCGTTGCCTCCATTACGCCCGGGCGCTTCGCGATACCGAGGGTCGTCGGGGTTCGCATGTCGCGCGGCCCGGGGCAGGGGGCCGGTGTGGGGCCTGGATCCCGTGCGCGGGAACTGGCCGGTGTCGGGGCGGCCCGCGGGAGCGGCGCCGGATCGGGGCGCTGGACCACGGCCATGGCACGGCAACGGCCTCCCAGTGCTCTGCGGAAACGGATCTGGGTCGCTGAGCGGATCCGGACCTCGTTCGGGCCGCGGCGCATCGCTATCGATCCGCGGAACCGGGCCGGTGTCTGGACGTGGCACCTGATTCGCATGTGGCCGGGGCCATGGTCCGGTCCCTGACTGCGGCACCAGACCCGGCTCGGGCCGGAACATCGGGCCATAATCCGCTCGCGGGAACGCGCCGGTACCGGTGCCGGGCATCGGGCCGTGGTCGATACGCGGGAACGAACCAGTGTCAGCCCGGGGCCACGAACCGGACTCCGGCCGCGGATACGGACCGGAATCCATCCGCGGCATCGGGCCCGAATTGAGCTGGCGATGCGAGCCAGAGCCCAGCTGAGGCATCGGGCCTGAGCCAACCTGGGGATACGGGCCCGAATCCACCCGCGGCATCGGACCCGAGTCCAACCGCGGATACGGACCCGAATCCGCTTGGGGCATAGGACCCGAGCCCGCGCGGGGATACGGACCGGAATCCGCCCGGGGCATCGGCCCCGAGCCCATCCTGGGGTAGGGACCGGAATCCGCCCGGGGCATCGGCCCCGAGCCCATCCTGGGGTAGGGACCGGAATCCGCCCGGGGCATCGGCCCTGTGCCCATCCGCGGATACGGGCCGGAATCCGCCTGCGGCATCGGCGCCGGGCCCATCCTGGGGTGGGGACCCGAACCGGCTCGCGGAATCGGGCCGGAATCGGTATGGGAGAACCAGCCGGCATCGGGGCCACGTTGCGAGCCAGGGCAGGCGGGACCGAGGTCGAAGCGCGGCATTGGGCCGGAGGAGTCCACGCGGGGTACCGGCCCTGTGGCCGGGCGCGGCTGGGGGCTGCCGCCAGCGTGCGGCACATGCCCGGTGCCGAGTTGGGGCATCGGCCCCGAACCGGGCCGTGGCATGGGACCCGTGGCCGGGTTTGCCTGGCCGGCGATGGCCCGGCGCGGGACGGTAGGCCCTTCATAGCCGACCGGGGCGCTGGCCGGAGGCAGAGCGCTGGCCTGCGGCCGGGTGCCGACCGGGCCATACGGGTAAGACGACAGATCGTCCTGAGGCACAATGCCGTCACCGCGGGGGGCGCCCTCGAACCGGGGCGGCCCGTCGTACCCAGGCTCGTACATCGGCTGGCGGGTCGGAGCGACGGCCGCGGGCAGCGCCGGAACTGGCGGATCCACCGGGATATAGGGCCGGGCCCGCAGGCCTGCACTCGCGTCGTCGGCATACGGCGCGCCGAGCGGCATGGACCCGAAATCGTGGTAGGCGCCGGGCACTGCCTGAGTGGCGTAGGCGAGCGGCTCCGCGGACGGCGGGAAGGCCAGGGCTGGCTGTGGCCCGGACGCCACCGACCAGGCTTGCGCGGGCGGGAGCCCGACCCAGGCGCCGGTGTCCTGCTGGCCCTGGGCGGCCAGCGCGGGCGGCAGCACCTGGACGGGATTCCCGCCGAGCTGCGACTGGGCCGGGGACATCGCGGCCGCGTGCAGCGGCGAGCTGTTCACCGTACGGCCCCGCTCGCCACCGGGCGGCGTGCTCAGGCTCTCCTTCGGGCGCAGCGAGATGGCCATGAACCGGACCGCGAGACCCAGGGCGGTCAGCGCGATGGCGAACCCGTAACTCCAGTCGACGTAGGGCTTGGCCTCCCGGCCGCCGAGCAGGCCGTGCAGGACGCCGAACAGGAATGCCGCGTAGGCGCTGTAGTGAATCGCGCGCCAGCGCCAGGCCGCGCCGTGCCCGGTGAAGCGCCTGCGCAGGATGCTGGTCACCACGATCGCGATGATCAGGTCCGACGCTATGGTCCCAAGCCCGATGTAGAAGGTCCGGTACGGCGACAGGAACGGGATGACCGCGTCGATGACGTGCGCGCGCTGGGCCAGGATCTCGGTCACGATGTGGATGATCAGGAAGGCCAGCGCGCCGAAGGACATGGCCCGGTGCACGGCCTGCGCCATGACCCGGCGGCCCGGGGTCATGACGACACGGTCCGTGGCCAGCAGGCCCGCCAGGACCGACCCGGTCAGGCCGATAAGCGCGAATACTCCTGCGTAGAAGAGCATGAAGCGCTGCGTCGCGGCGGCGATATCACGACCAATCTTGGTCATGACCAGCACAAGGACGATCACGGCGGTGGCGGCGATCATGGTCAGCACAATCTTCTGCAGGTGATCGCCTGCCGGTCCTTGTGACCCCGCATGCACACCCTGACGGCCGTGTGAACGGCCGACGGTCGCTGGCACGCGCATCCTCCTCAGCATCCAGTGAACAGAAGAAGGCCACATGCAATACCAGAACGCTTGCTGTCATACAGGTCCGTACTCGTGGAGTCAGGACTATAGCAGCGCATATAACGTTCGGGCGGCAAAATGGTCTAGCTACGATTTCGGACGGTCGATGTGCAGTGGCGGCTGACCATGATCAGCTGAGGGGACGCTGGCGGCGCGGACCCATCGTCCGCGGCGGCCGCGACCCGGCGAGGCTTGCCGTCCGGGGCCGGAGCATCCTCGGGCAAGCAGGTGTGTTGCGATATAGCGACACATTCCTCCCTTTTTGGGCTACCCCGGCTCCATCACCTTTTATACAGGCGGCAACTGCGACAGATCTGCCAAACCGGCAAGGTCCCTGCTTACGGAACCCTTGTGGCACGGCACACCTTGCGGGCCGCGCCGGGCTACGGATGCACCGCCGCCGGAAGGTACTCGACCGTCACCGGCAGGTGGTCTGAGGCCGACCGGGCCTCTGGGGAATCCAGGACCCAGTGCGCTCGCACCGCCTCGATCAGCGGCTCGGTCACCCGGACGCCATCGATGCGCCGCCGGATCCCGTGCTGGCCATAGACGTCGTCCGGATGGTGGCCGGTGGTGGGCTGCCACTCGGCGCCAGCCAGCGCGGCCGCGTCATACAGGCCGCCGGCGAAAAGCACGTCCCCGGGCCTGCGGTCGGCCCAGTGCCGGCGCCGCCCGCGCTCGTCGTACTCCCACTCGCACTGGTAGATCAGGTCGGCGAACCACCCGGCGCCCGCGTATGGGTCGGCCGGCTCGTAAAGCTGCCAGATCCCGGCGGACAGCACCCGGTCGGCGGATTCGGTGTTCCAGTCGGCGCCAACCAGTGTCGGCTCAGCGGACGGCCGGGTGACCGCGGCTATCAGGCGCTCGTTCTGGTCCGCCCGCAGCGCCCGGCCGAACGGGGTGGCGTGGAACGCGCCGTGCGGGATCAGTACGCCGCCCACATCCAAGGTGACCAGGGCCAGCCCGTGCCAGAAGTCCCGGCCGCCGCGGCAGCGCAGTGAGCCTGGCACCGGCTCGATGCCATCCCGCCACATCAGCCCCACGTGGTAACCGTGCCCGCCGACCGCGAGCGCAGCCTCGCCGTGGCCGCCCGGGCCGGGAACCTCACAGTGCAGCCCGGCGTCGTCGGCGAGCTGACGCAGCCGCCGGGCGGCCGTCGGCGCGTCCGGGGCCAGGATCTCCTGCACCGCGAGCACATCGGCATTCAGCGACCGGATGACGGCGATGACGAGCTCGTAGTGGTCGCGCGCCGCGGCCGAGTCGTCGGCGAACAGGTCCAGCATGTTGTAGGAGCTGAACAGCACCGAGCTCGGCGACGTCCGCTGCACGTTCACCACAGTAGCCGTCAGGTTCCGGCCGGGAAGGCGTAGCTCCTCGGCACCGGCAGCGCCCCCGGGCAGTAGGTCACCGCGATCTCCAGGTGCGGCGTGAGCAGCACGGCATCCGGGTCGCCCGCCACCCGGGATCCATCGACATAGGTCACTAGCGGGTCGCGGGGCGAGATCCGCAGTCCGCCCAGGCGGTGAGCGGCCAGCGGTACCTGCCATTCGGCGAAGAACTGGCCGAGGGTAAACACGTCCTGATCGGAGTCTGAGGCGACATGGATGATGCCCCAGGTGTCCGCGGTGTACAGCGGGGCTACCAGGTGGCCCGTGGTGTCAACGCCGATGCCGGCTGGCACGGCGACCCGCCTGCCGTCGACCAGGACGTCCAGGTGAACCGCGAACCGGACCACCTGCCCGGGGATGGCCAGCAGTGGCAGCCCGGCGGCCCGGACGCCCGTCGCGACCTGAGCCGGCCCGGGGGCGGGCCACGGCGGGCCGGAGTGGGTCCCGGCCCTGGCCGGCGCTCGCCAGAAGGCCGCGATAAGCACCAGCACCAGCGTGGCCGTGACGCAGAGCGCCAGCTGCCCGCCGAAGGCGCCCCGCCAGCCGAGCCCGGACGTCCAGCGCCGGACGTGGGCACTGGCAGCACGCATGGACACTCCGTAACGCGATAAAGAAATTCGGGCCATTACCACCTAGGCCGCGAACTCGGCCGCAACCAGCTCCGCGATCTGCGCGGTGTTCAGCGCCGCGCCCTTGCGCAGGTTGTCGCCGCAGACGAACAGCTCGATCGTGCGCGGGTCGTCGAGGGACTGGCGGACCCGGCCAACCCACGACGGATCGGTCCCGACGACGTCGGCCGGTGTCGGGAATTCCCCGGCGGCCGGGTTATCCGACACCACCACGCCAGGCGCCGCGCGCAGCACTTTCCAGGCCTGCTCGCGGCTCACCGGCTGAGCGAATGTCGCGTGCACCGCCACCGAGTGGGTCGTGATGACCGGGACCCGGACACAGGTAGCGGAGACCCTGAGCGAGGGCAGGCCAAGGATCTTGCGGGACTCGTTGCGGATTTTCAGCTCCTCCGAAGACCAGCCATCCTCCTTCAGCGAGCCCGCCCACGGCACCACGTTCATGGCCAGCGGCGCCGGGAACGGCCCGAGGTCGCCGACGGCGGCACGCACGTCCCCGGCACGCTGCCCCAGCGAGCGGGTACCGGCGACCTTATCCAGCTGCGCGTACAGCGCGTCGATGCCGCCCTGGCCCGCACCGGAGGCGGCCTGGTACGAGGCGGCCACCAGTTCCTCCAGGCCGAATGCGCGATGCAGCGCGCCAACGGCGACGATCATCGACAGCGTGGTGCAGTTGGGGTTGGCGATGATGCCCTTGGGCCGGTTACCAAGGTGATCCGGGTTGATCTCCGGCACCACCAGGGGGACGTCGGGATCCATCCGGAAGGAGCCCGAGTTATCCACCGCCACCGCGCCGTGCGCGGCCGCGACCGGGGCCCACACCGCCGACACCTCGTCGGGCACGTCGAACATGGCCACGTCGATGCCGTCGAAGGCCTCCTCCGACAGCGCGACCACCTCGGTCTCGCGGCCCCGGACGGTCAGCCGCCGCCCGGCCGACCGGGCCGAGGCGATCAGCCGGGTCTCGCCCCAGACGTCCTCCCGGGTGGATAGCAGGTCGAGCATGACCGTGCCGACCGCTCCGGTGGCACCGACGATGGCCAGCGCGGGACGCCCACCGCGGTTCGCGCTCACCGCCCGGTCCCACCGTAAACGACGGCCTCGACCTGATCCGAGTCCAGCTCGAAGGCGCGGTGCGCCGCGGTCACGGCCTGGTCGACCTCGTCCTGGTCGACCACCACCGAGATCCTGATCTCGGAGGTGGAGATCATCTCGATGTTCACCCCGGCACCGGCCAGCGCGCTGAAGAACTTGGCGCTGACGCCAGGATGCGAGCGCATGCCTGCCCCGACCAGAGAGACCTTGCCGATCCGGTCGTCGTACAGCAGCGACTCGAAGCCCACCGTCTCCTGCAGCCGCTTCAGCGTAGTCATGGCGGTCTGCCCGTCGTCGCCGGGAAGCGTGAAGGAGATATCGGTGCGGCCGGTAGCCACCGCCGAGACGTTCTGCACGATCATGTCGATGTTGATGCCGACGTCGGCGACGGCCAGGAAGATCCGTGCGGCCTCACCGACCCGGTCCGGCACACCCACGACGGTGATCTTGGCCTCGCTCCGGTCGTGCGCCACCCCCGAGATAATGGCCTGCTCCATCCCGGTTACCTCCGACTTGTCTTTCGCGTGCCCGCTGACCCAGCTTCCGGGGCGGGTAGTAAAGGATGACCGTACGTGGATGGGGACGTCATAGCGCCGCGCGTACTCCACGCAGCGTGGCATCAAGATCTTGGAGCCGCTGGCGGCCATCTCGAGCATTTCCTCGTAGCTGATCTGCGGAATCCGCCGGGCCGTCCGCACAATCCGGGGATCGGCGGTGAACACGCCGTCCACGTCGGAGTAGATCTCGCACACGTCGGCGGACAGGGCCGCGGCCAGCGCCACAGCCGTGGTGTCTGAGGCGCCGCGGCCCATCGTGGTCACGTCCTTGGTTGTCTGCGAGACGCCCTGGAAGCCGGCCACGATCGGGATAGCGCCATCGGCCAGCGCACCGGAGATCCGGCCGGGCTTGATGTCGATGATCCGGGCCCGGCCGTGCACGTCGTCGGTGATCACGCCCGCCTGCGAGCCGGTGAACGAGCGCGCCTCCAGGCCCTGGGCGGCGATCGCCATGGCCAGCAGGGCCATCGAGATCCGCTCGCCCGCGGTGAGCAGCATGTCCAGCTCCCTGGCGGGCGGCAGGGGGGTTACCTGGCTTGCCAGATCCATCAGCTCGTCGGTGGAGTCGCCCATCGCGGACACCACCACGACGACCTGATCGCCGCCCTTGCGCGTGGCCACGATCCGCTGGGCTACGCGCTTGATCCCATCGGCGTCAGCGACCGACGAGCCACCATATTTCTGCACTACGAGCGCCACCGACTCGCCGCACCTTCCCGGGTCGTGGACAGACGCTTGAGTTTATCCGGGTCAGGGACCCGTCCGCTCTTCGGCGACATCCAGGCTGGCGTGCGCGACCAGGGCGTGCAGGGCGCGCAGCGCGGCCCCGCCGTGCGTGCCCCAGTGATTGAAGTAGGAATACTGCCACCACCACAGCGCCTCGAGTGCCCGGTCGGCCTGGTAGTGCTTGAGCCCATGGATGAGGTCCGCCGCCACCGCGGCCAGGTCGTCTGAGATCCGGAACGGCAGGCACGAGGTGTCCTTGTAGGGGTCGAACACCTCGGCGTACTCGTCTACCTCGGCCAGCCGCGCGGCCAAGCCGGTGCGCACGGCGTCCACGGCGTCCAGATCAGGGTCGTCGCCGACCTCTGGCTCCCAGTTACCCGGCAGGATCACGTCCTGGCTGGCCCCCAGCTGAGCCCCGGCGAGCAGGATCTGCGACACCTCGAGCAGCAGCAGCGGCACGGTCTCGCCGCCGCCGGTCTGCGCCAGCGCGTCCACACCGTCGATGAAGTCCTTCACATTCACCGCGATCTGATCCGCGAGCGGCCGCCATTCGCCCCCCAGTAGATGACCCCCCTGTGAATGACCCCCTTGTGAATGACGCTGAGCTGGCGGTTCAGACATCAAGTAGTCTCCGTCCCTCAAATGCCCGACCCAGCGTCACCTCGTCGGCGTACTCCAGGTCGCCCCCGACAGGCAGTCCGCTCGCGGGGCGGGTCACCCGCAAGCCCATTGGCTTCACCAGCCTAGCGAGATAGGCCGCCGTCGCCTCGCCTTCGAGGTTGGGATCGGTGGCAAGTATCAGTTCTGTCACCGTTCCGTCAGCCAGCCGCGTCATCAGCTCCCGGATCCGCAGCTCGTCCGGGCCCACTCCGTCGATCGGGCTGATCGCGCCGCCGAGCACGTGGTAGCGGCCGCGGAACTCACGGATCTTCTCCACCGCGGCGACATCCTTGGGCTCTTCCACCACGCAGATCACCGTCAGGTCCCGCCGGGAGTCCAGGCAGATGCGGCACTCCTCTGCCTCGGCCACGTTGCCGCAGGTCCGGCAGAACCGGACCCGCTCGGTCACCTCGATCAGCGCGTCTGCGAGCCGCCTGACTTCCGCCTGGTCCACGGCCAGCAGATGAAACGCGATCCGCTGGGCCCCCTTGGGACCCACGCCGGGCAGGCGGCCGAGCTCGTCGATGAGGTTCTGAATGACCCCTTCGTACACGTCAGGTCCTCAGGTCTCAGGTGGGCCGATCGTCGTCTTCGTCCTCGGGCTCGGCCGGGTGCGCGGCCGCGCCACCGATGCCGAGACCGGACAGGTCGAGACCGCCGGGCAGGTCGAGACCGCCACCGGGCATGCCCGGCATGCCGCCGCCTTGCATGGCCGCGGCGAACGGTCCCATCTGCTGCTGCTGAAGGTCCTCGGCCGCCCGGTAGGCGTCTCGCACCGCGGCCAGCACCAGGTCGGCGATGGTCCTCGCGGTCTCGGCGGCGTCGTCAGTGTCCACCGCGCCCGGTTCGATAGACAGGTCCAGCAGCTCGCCCTGGCCGTTGACGGTCGCCTTGACGAGCCCGCCACCCGCCGTCCCCGTAACTTCGGCGTCGGCCAGCGCCTGCTGGGCGCTCATGAGTTGTTCCTGCATCTGCTGCGCAGCCGCAAATAGCTGCGACATATCCATCTGGGGTTCCACATCGCCCTCCTACCCAGAGCCTACGGCCCGCTGGCCGCGGTCAAGCCCGGCTGGCGGGCTGGCTCAGTCGTCGATCTCGCTGATTACCTGGCCGCCCAGTTCACGCTGGATGAGATCCATGCCGGTAAGTTCGGGCGGCCCGGATGCGTGCCCGGCCGGCGGCCCTGCATCCAAAGACTCGTCGTCAGGCGGCATGTCGTCCGGCGGCTCGTCATAGTCCGCAGCGAAGTCGGGCGCGGGCACCGGCGGAGGCGGGGCAGCCGCGGCGGCCGGCCCGCGCGCCATCGGCCCCGAACCCGATCCGGGGCCAGATCCAGGTCGGGCCGTTCCGCCGCCACCCGGCCCGCCATCGGAAGGAGCGCCACCGACGACACCCTTGACCATCACGTTCAGGCCGAACCCGCTGCTCAGAACCCGCTTAAGGTCACTGTCGCAGCCGCTGGTGGTAAAGCCTTTCAGGTCCCCGTCCCGGGCGAAGCGCAGGGTCAGGATGTTGTCGTCCAGGGACTGCACGCTCGCGTTGCTGAGCAGGATCCAGGCCACCCGGCGCTCCCGCTTGACCGCGTCCAGGACCGCGTCCCAGTTCTGCCGGAGTGACTCGGCCGGCGACGCGCCCGCGGCTGCCGGTGCCGCAGCGGGCGGCGGGGCGTCCGCAGCGGCCGGCCGGGCCGCCTCCGGGCGGGCGGGCTCAGGACGGGCGGGCTCAGGACGGGTGGCCTCGGATCGGGCCGGCGCAGGACGGGACGGCTCGGCGGGGGCATGAGACGGCGGGGCGGGGACATGAGACGGCGGGGCCCCGGCGGGCGCGGGCGGAGTGGTGCGGGCGGCGGGCCCGGGAGAGGGGGCACGCTGGTCCGCGGGGGCAGACGCACCGGCCCGTTCGGCTTCCTGGGGGGCGGCACCGGCGCGGGACGGACGCGGGGGCGCCTGCGGTGCCAGCGCCGGCGTGCCCCGCTCCAGCCGCTCCAGCCGGGCCAGCAGCGACTTCTCGTCGGTGGCCGCGGCCGGCAGCAGCACCTGCGCGCACATCAGCTCGAGCAGCAGCCGAGGCGAGGTGGCGCCGCGCATCTGGTCCAGGCCCGTGCTGATGATCTCGGCCGCCCGGGTCAGCCCGGCCTGGCCGAACCGTCCCGCCTGGGCGGCCATCAGCTCGGCCCGGTCGGGTGCCAGGTCGAGCAGGCCGATCTCGGCCGCTTCGGGCACCGCGGCCAGCACGATCAGGTCGCGGAACCGGTCCAGCATGTCGGCGGCGAACCGGCGTGGTTCGTGACCACCCTCGATGACCCGGTTCACCACGCGGAATACCGCCGCGCCGTCGGCGGCGGCGAACGCGTCGGCGATCTCGTCCAGCAGGCTGGCGTCGGTGAAGCCGAGCAGCGCCACCGCGCGTTCGTAGCTCAGCCCCGACTCATCACTCCCGGCCATCAGCTGATCCAGTATGGACAACGAGTCGCGGACCGACCCGGCCCCGGCCCGCACCACCAGCGGCAGGACCGAGTCCTGCACCGCCACACCCTCCTTGTGGAGGATGTCCTGCATCAGATCGCGCAACACCGACGGAGGCACCAGGCGGAACGGGTAGTGGTGCGTGCGCGAGCGGATGGTCGGCAGCACCTTCTCCGGCTCGGTGGTGGCGAAGATGAACTTCAGGTGCGGCGGAGGCTCCTCGACCAGCTTCAGCAGCGCATTGAAGCCCTGCTGGGTGACCATGTGCGCCTCGTCGATGATGTAGATCTTGAAGCGGCCGGACACCGGGGTGTAGAACGCCCGCTCACGCAGGTCGCGAGCGTCGTCCACGCCGCCGTGGGAGGCCGCGTCGATCTCGATCACGTCGATGCTCCCCGGTCCCGAGGGGGCCAGGGCAACGCAGGAGTCGCAGACGCCACATGGTTCGGGAGTTGGGCCCTTGACGCAGTTGAGTGAGCGGGCCAGGATCCGCGCGCTGGACGTCTTGCCGCAGCCGCGCGGGCCGCTGAACAGGTACGCGTGGTTGATCCGGCCGGTACGCAGCGCCTGGATGAGGGGCCCGGTGACGTGCTCCTGCCCGCGGACTTCGGCGAACGTCGCCGGACGGTATTTGCGGTACAGCGCGAGGCCGGACTGGACCGTCCCGGCCGGGTTCGCGCCCTCGCCCTCCGACGCGGCTGCTGCCATCAGCTCATCCTCACCGGTGAATAGGGGACCCCCCGCACACCCGTCAGAGCCCGCGTACCCTTGCTGCCTTCCGGCCCTGGGGGGGTTGGCGGGATAAACGCCGTGCGGGGGGTCATCGGCCAGTGTAGCCAGCCCGGCGACCAGATGGAGCGCAACCCGGCCACCCGGTGATTCGGGTAAGCTACCCGGCGGAGGATTCGCCTAGTGGCCTAGGGCGCACGCTTGGAAAGCGTGTTGGGGGCAACCCCTCAAGAGTTCGAATCTCTTATCCTCCGCTTACTGAGCCCAGGCACGATGCTGATGAATCCGGCCGTGCCTACCGTCAGCGTTTCTCACTGGTGTCACTTCTGGTCTCAGTTGGCGGCTCGCTAGAGACACTAACTTGTGACGGCCGGGGCCACCGTCGCCGACCGGCGCCGAGGGATACATGGGGCGTACGGACATCGAGAGGCGGAAGGCCGACCGACTCAGGGTCGGCGTCAGCGCCGCGCTCTGCCTCGGAAGGCGCGCGCGGCGCACGCCGAGCCGCACCGCGAGAGTCACCGGATAAGTGCAGCGCATCTGCAATGCGC
This sequence comes from uncultured Actinomycetota bacterium, assembly GCA_963781225.1. Classification (GTDB taxonomy): domain Bacteria; phylum Actinomycetota; class Actinomycetes; order Streptosporangiales; family Streptosporangiaceae; genus Palsa-504. The sequence continues at coordinate 45,587 of CAWAFD010000003.1, read as the reverse complement.
CGATCGGCACGAACAGTCCCGCGGTTTCCCGGCCGGTGCCAGCTGCCCGTGGGCCACCACGGCGGCGGTCGGCCGAGGGTACCTAGTCTCCGGTAAGAAAGAGACGGGGCAGGCGGGTTATCTTTGAAATGTGACGGGTCTAGCTAGGCGAAGATGGACCTGGCGGTGGGCCACCGTTCCGGTTCTGGCGCTGACCGTGACTGGGTGCACCAGCAGCGCAAGCCCGTCAAGTCACCCGCCAGAGACATCCACTCCGAGCGGGCGGTCAGCGAGCGAAAGCGGCGCTCAAGAACGCTTCACCGTGGTGCTCTCCACCCAAGCACGTCAACTGGCCAGCAGTGCGGGTGCCAGCCTGTCCCAGCTGGTAACCAGCGCGCTCAGCCACCTCAACACGCTCCTGCCCGGTCAGCCGACGACCATCGTGGTAGACACCGGCAAGCCCTCCAGTCTCATTCCGCAGGCCGGAGTAAACGGCTTCACCAGCCCGGCAACCGGGGAAATCAGCCTCCAATTGGGCCGGACGGCGCAGTCCTCGCTGCCCCGGACCTTGGACTTGTGGTTCCCGCGTGACCTAGCCCACGAGGTCAACCACAGCGTCCGGATTCTCGGCGGGACCGGCTTCGGGACGACCCTGCTCCAGCAGACCATCACCGAAGGCATCGCAACAGCCTTCGACCAAGCCGCCTTCCCAGGGCCGCCAGACCCCTGGGACCAAGCCATCACCCCAGCCCAGGAATGCATGCTGTGGGAAAAGGCAAAGCCCCAGCTCGGCGCCACCGGCCTCTACGATCTATGGATGTTCGGCGGGCCGGGCGTGCCACACTGGACCGCGTTCTCCATCGGCTACCACATTGTCAACGACTACCGGAACCACCATCCGGACGTGAGCTGGGCTCAGCTGACATCAACCAGCGCAACCGCAATACTCGCAGGCAGCCACTATCAGCCATGCGCACCACCCAGTTAAGTATGACCGCGGAAGGTGCAAGGCTTCATCGAGCTTTGACCCGGCGCCCGCTCACGAGGATTTGGCACCTGCGAGACAGACGGGGAGGACTGCCTCAGGACCTTACGTGGTCTGGGCTCCGGGGGCTGACATGGCCGGTTTCTGCGCCGGATCCGGGCGGTGAGCCGTCCCAGTGCCGCCAGATCAGCTTGTGCACGGGGATGAGGCGGGGGATGTCGCGCAGGCCGGGAATGAACGGGACGCCGAGCAGCACGATCGTGGCGGCGCCGGTCATGTAGACGGCGATCATGTCGATGTTGGCTGACTTAGTCCAGCCTGGCACCTGATACCACAGCGTGTACAGCCACAGCCAGGGCTGGCCGGGGTAGCTGCCGGTCTCGTTCATGACGCCCCACTGGCTGCCGGTCAGGCCCAGCGCCGTGGCCTTGTTCGCGAAGTAGGCGCCGTCCTCGATGAACAGCAGTGGCTTGGTGAAGTTCGTGTCGTAGAAGGGCTGCTGGGACAGCAGGTCGGTGTCCAGTCCACCGCTGCGCGCCAGGGTCAGCTCACCGGCCATCAGGGCAGGGACCGGACCATCGTTAGCGGCCGGGACGACCGGGCTGCCGTTGACGAACCTCACCTTCGCCACCGCGGTGCCGTAGGCGGTGGCCCACTTCAGCTGCTGGGCGGCCGGGGCTGCCCGGTAGGTAGTGAGCGGGGCGGCGATGCCCGGGTCGGTGGCTGCAAGCGTGGCCAGTAGCCCGAGACGAAATCCTGCGCGGCGTTGACCGGCTGGGTTACGCCCGGGATGGTCTGCGGGGAGAACAGCAGCTTCTGGACGCTGCCGTTCTGGTTGTTGTACGGCTGCCCGTAAGTGGCGGTCTCGCTGGTTCCGTTCAACTCGCTCGCCGCCGTGGCCAGGAAGTCAGCCGGGGCGACCCGGGCCCGGGTCGCGATCGTGACGGGCGGCAGGTCCGGGGAGGAGAGCACGGCGGCCAGGCCCAGTGTGAGCGCCAGCACCACTACCGCGGTGATCGTGCCCTCCTTCAAGCTGTCGTAGCGGCGGTTCGGGCCGCGCCACGGGGCGGCGTCGGCCGCGGCGATAGCGCGCCGCCGGAGCCGCCAGCTCGCCGGGACCTCGGCGGTATGCGCATTGATCGGGTGCGAGACCCCGTGCACCCGCACCAGCAGCACGTGCGCGCCCACGATGGCGATCAGCACGATCGGGATGAGGACGATGTGCCACATCAGCATCTGGCCGAAGTTCATCACGTTGAAGAACGCGCCGACCCCGACCGAATTGAACGCGTCCTTGCCTCTTACGGTCACTCATAGACAGGCCACCCATGCCAGTGACCTGCGGTGAATGTCGGGCAGATCACAGCACCACCCGCCCACGATCTCCAAGCAGGAGGTCAGGACGGAATTCGACGGCCTCTCTTTCCCCGCGGGGCTGCCGCGGCCATTGCTACTCCCTGAAATCAGACAGCGGCTCCTGATGCTTGGAGCGAATACGTTCCCGGTACGACTGAGTAGCTTGCGACCATGCCTGGCTGGGCTGCCACGACGGCGCCTGCGGTAGTCCCCATCCGCGCCTGGCCGCCAGCAGTGTCAGCACGGCCCCCGTCACGGTGGCGAGGCCCAGGCCGATGAAGGGGTCTCCTACTCCGTACAGCGAAACCATAACGCCGCTGGCCAGCACCGCAGAGGTCGTGTAGAGGGTGCCGCCGACGAAGATACGCGGGACCTGGCGCAGGAAGATATCGCGCGTTATGCCCCCGCCGACGGCGGTGATAGTGCCCAGCAGGAGCGCAGGCAGCCAGTGCAGGCCGTCGGTCAGCGTCTTCAGTGCGCCGGTCGCTGCCCAGCAACCTAGCGCGAGGGCGTCTACAAACAGGAACGCCCTGTTCCATAGCCGTCCCTTGACAGGCAAGAAGAAGGCAATTGCCGCCCCGGCCAGTGCGACGGGGATGTAGGCGGGGTTGGTCAGCGCAACCGGCGTGCCGTGCTGCAGCAATGTGTCACGTATCAGCCCACCGCCGAGCCCCGACAAGATTGCCAGCGCTATAAAGCCCACCGGGTGCATTCGCGCGCTGCGGGCCATGACGCCGCCGAGCACCGCATTGGCCAGCACCCCGGTCAGGTCGATGCAGGTGAAGAAATCCTGGACAATTGCGTCAGACATTTGGCGAAGCCTCTTATCGTCGGGACCTGGGCGGAAAGCATCGGAGCCGTAGCGCGCCCGCTGGTCACGTGGCGAACTGACGAGTCACTCCTCGAAAGCTGCGCCACCGCACCAGCGAGCCGGGATGCAGGCGGGCGAGCAACGGCCGTACGTGCAGGCAATCTGTGCCGATGAACCCACTATGGTCCCGGTCCGGGCCGCAGGCCCTAGGGAGACGCCCTAGTTCGTCCCCGCGGCCCTGAGCTGGTCCGCACCTGTCACACGCTGCGGTTTCTGTACCCCGGGCGTGGCGATGCGCGAGGACGGTGGAAGGTGCGCGAGCAGATATTTATCATCGCCGATGATGGCCATGTTTACCTTCGGACCGGCCGGCCCGGTACGGCACCGGAGAGCTTTTACCGAGGCGCTGGCCAGCACCATGCACCAGGTTCACGCGGTGTTCGGCGGTGACGTGCTCTTCCAGATCGAGGTGCCGGCCGAGCAGGTGGTGCTGGCGCGGACGCCTTCAGCGGCGCGGGCCGTGCTGGCCGGGCGTATCGCGGCGCTCGCGCAGGGCGCGCCGGAAGGCGCATGGTTCGGCCTGCACCTGTGCCTCGGTGACATAAACCACCGCGCCCTCGGCAAGATCACGGACGCCAGCCCGCTCGTGCTGCTGGCCAACGCCGCGGCCCGCCGCTTCGCGCACGAGGATCAGGACGAACAGACTCAGCTGCGCATCCGCCAGATGGTCGAAGACGCGGCCGGGCAGCCGGCCGGCATCTCCACCAGTTGCGGTCTCGGACGTCGTCAGCCTGACGCCGCACTGGCCGGCATGGACCGTATCAAGCTCCTGCTCTGATCCCGGAACGCGGCCGCCGCGCGCCTTATGTGTCAGCCGCAGAGTAGATCCGGGCGGTCAGGGCGGCGTCGGCCAGGATCTCGTCCTCGTTAGGCGAGATCGCGATGGTCAGGCCCAGCAGGAACGTGAGTGCGCTCGCGCCCAGCAGCAGCGGGAACACGAAGCTCTGTGAGGGCTCACCGGACATGAGCATCTGGCCGCCGGAGTACACCCGCATGGCGGCCATCCCGGTGTAGTGCATGCCGCTGACGGCCACGCCCATGATGAGGGAGACACCCACGGTGGACCACAGACCGCGGATGCGCCGCCCGGCCACCAGCGCCGCCGTGCCCGCCACGATGGCGATCAGCACCGACACCGCGACCAGGCCCATGTTGTAGCGGACGGCGTCCTGCATGCTCATCGCGGCCATGCCCAGATAATGCATGCTTGAGACGCCCACGCCGATGATCACGCCGCCGATCAGCACCGGCTGCAGGCCGTTGCCGCCATAGCCCACGATGAACAGGCCGAAGGCCACCACGATGACCGCGACCAGCAGGCTCGTCAGCGTCATCGGCACGTTGTACATGATCTGCTGTCCCGGTATGGAAAAGCCGAGCATGGCCACGAAATGCATCACCCAGATGCCGGTGGCCCCGATGGCTACGGCCGCGATCATCAGCCAGATGGCCCGGGTCCACCCGGTGAACGCCCGGGCCCGGGTGAGGCAACGCAATCAGGAACGATCCCAGGCAGGACATTAAGTAGCCAAGACCGGGGTTCAGCAGGCCGTGCGAGAAGTTGTGGACCGGCACTTGCACCATTTGCCCCCCAGCGCACTCCATACGGTTGCCTCGCGGCCATGCCACGTCAGTTTCCGGCATTCTGCCGTCAGATGAAGACTGAACGTATCAAAATGATCACGCAATAGTCATGAAAACGGCTGTAACCAGACGGGAAGACCCGGTGGACCGGCGCGGGACGCGCGAAGGCCGCCGACGGTAACCTCCCGCCGGCGGCCCCGCGCCGTCGCTGACGCTATGCGTTCGCGTAGGTCCAGGTCTCGGACGACGGGTATGGGGTCGTCCCGGTGACGGCCTGGATAGGCGTGTTATTGCCGTTGGCCTTGAGGACCTCGTTGGCGCCCACGTTCTTCAGGCCGTTCGACGCTGTGGTCCACTTCTGGTCTGCAGCCCCGGTCGCTGGGGCGAGCACAACACGACCGTGCTCCACGGCCAGCACCTTGCCCGAGGCGGCGCCGCGGGGAGCGTACTCCAGGTAATGGTCGCCGTTGGCCGCGCTGCTCGATCCGTCCGCGAACCAGAGGAACTCGTCGCTGCCGCCCTGAGGGTTCTGGGCACCAATGATCTGGCCGTTGCGGCTGACCGTGATATAGAGCCCGGTTCCGGACCTCTGCGTGCCGCAGTATCCCGTGTAGATACCGGCACCGCTGCAGTTGTCCACGCCACCTCCGGGGCCACCCCAACCGCCCCCACCGCCAGAACCGCCGAAAGGCGGCGGCATGTGGCTGCTCGCGCTGGCCGCCCCGGCTCCGCTGACGGTGAGCGCCACGGCCGCCACGGCCGCGCCGGTAACGGCGCCGAACTTCATGCTGATTCGCATCAAGAAACCTTCCTGGATCATCACTTGTCTTCTTGGGAATGACGGAAAGGAAGCTGATTGACAGGCCGCAATGGCCTGATGATTGAGAAAAACCGGAGGTTAGTTACACCGCGGCGTGCCGGGGCGGATTTCGCCGGTCACGCCGCGCCCAGGTCCTGGCCTGGCCCGCGTGACGCCCGGCCGCGTGCCTCGGCTTTCCTGGCCATGGACCCGCATGAACCGCCAGCTGCCGGATAACAAGCAACAAGGCTGTCGCGCGGACCACGCTCATCCGGGCCCGGCCAGCAAACGCAAATCTACCCCGAAATCGGACAGCCTTTATCCAACCGCTGACCATGACATATCCTCCCCGTACCTGACCTTGGCCAGGAAATTACCCGCTCAGCAAATTTCTCGCTGCAGCGGCGCCCCGTCAATAAGAAAGACGCAGGGGCGTGCACCTTGGTTCACTTATCTGTCGCCTTTTTAGTGGCAGTTATCAATTTGTTTTAAACGAACCGCCGGATGGAGCCACGCGGCTTTAGTACCCGGGTCTAAGAGGGGGCACACGCCAGATCGGGCATATTAAAGCAGCCGTTGAGAGAAACCCCGTGGCCGACGCCCGATTGCGAGCGATTCGACCGATAAGACGGCCGGCGCATTGCGGGAATCCATCCAGCTGCGCCCTATTTGGTGGCCGCGGTTAAGTATTGGTAACGGCCGCTGCCAGGCACTCCGGCTTGTCTGAATGCCTCTCGCATCGGGGTCCGGACCCAGATCCAGCAGGGCAGCACGTCCATGGGCTAACTGGAACGATGGTTCGGCCTCTGCAGTAGCTCCATTTCCTGTTACAGCTGACAGCCCAGTCGAGTTGGCCCGCGACGGGTCTGCAACCGCGCTTAGGCCCGCGCTACCTGGCAGGGTAGCGCGGGCCTGTATGCGAAAGATCGGATAATTCGCCGGTCAAGCAGTCACTATGCCGGCCTGCGGGGGTGTGCCCGGTGCTTGCCAGGGAACGGGTTGTTGATCGGCGGGAGGGGGTTAGTGTTCGGCGGAGCCGGGTACTGGTGCGGCGGAGCCGGGTGCCTGTGCCTGATCGGCGGCGGCGCGTCTTGACAACAGACTTGCAAACCGGGACCGGGTGCCTGCCCTGGTACGCCGTCACGACCCATTCCCACTTCTTGGGACCCTTTTGCACCCAGCGACCGGTCTCCTTGGGCGCACACCAGGTTATGCACCAATCCTGGCCAGGCTTGTTTGGACCATAGGAAAACTTGTTCTTCGTCGAGAAGGGCTTGCACTTGGCGGGCGCGTGCTGCGGATGGTGATAGGTGATCAGCGCCGGAGCCGGATTGAAGCCCAGCAGGGGCGCCGGCGTCGCCATCGCCGCGCTCGCCGTGGCGACGGGGACAGCTGCTGCAGCCGCGAAGACCAGGCTCCTCAGGGACAGCTTGCGGATATCCATCGGTATAGTCATGCCTCTCTTGCTTTCTCGGGGTATCGACGGCGGCCTGGGACGCCTGCCGTCTTGCTCGGGGTTATGTGGCCCGAAAGATCTGCTGGCAGCGTTCGGGGATTACGCTGCCGCGTGCTTGGGCACGTGACGGCTCACCGATGAACGGCCCTTGGCCGATCCTGCGTGCTTACCCATCGGCTGCCTTTGGCCATCGGATTGCGAATTGAGCCGCACAGCTGCGTTCCTGATAGCGGATACGACAGCGCCTGCCGGGGAAGCTCCGCTCCCCCACGAACTATTAAGTGACGAATTTCTTGCCTGAATTTGGGCAGCTCTAATCCCATCGCTGACCATGACGTGCCCTCCCAATACCTGGCTACCGCCAGGACCTCGACCCCCCACGCGGACCACTTCAGCAGTGCTGACCGCCTTACATGATGAGAGACGCGGCACGAGGAAAGGCGGTTTACGTTCCATTCAGATAATTACTTAGTGTAATTTGCAGGCAGCCGAGCCTATTCTCAATAGATCTTGAAACGGCCGGTTATCGCAGTTCAGACGGGCTGAGAACCGATACGGAACCAGGCGCAATTCATGATCATCTTTCCCTTCGCCGATCCCGTTCAGCCCGATTCGGCCTGGCATTTCCGAAAGCGGCGCCGGGCCGTTCTAAAAACGTTTGCCCCATTTTGCCCCTCGGATATCGTTAGGGTAACGGGGATTCCGGTAACACAGAGTTCCCGGATTCGAGAGTGCCCAGGCGGCCGGCCCGACGCCGGATGTGGCCACATCGGCCCGGATTGGCACTGTGACCGGCCGCCGCCAGCACCGACCATGGCTAGCGAGCCCGTATCCGGAGGTGCGCAGCCATGCGACAGTTTCCCGCCAGCCCCATCACGGCACTGGTCGACGGCTCGCCGCGGTACAACCTGGGCGAGAGCTACGGCCCTCATCTGACGGTGGCCGACATCCTCGGCCCGGACGAGCTGGCTAAGCTGGCTGCATTGGGCCTCGGCTATGCCAGTTCGGCCGGCGATACTGGTCTCCGCACGCAGGTCGCCGGGCGGCTCGGTATCGGCGCTGACCAGATCCTGATCACCAACGGCGCGGCCGCAGCGTTGTTTCTGCTGGGGCTGGTGCACAGTGACGGCGAGATCCTGGTCGGCCGCCCCTGCTTCCCGCCCGTGCTGGACACGCTCCGGGGCACCGGCGCCCGGGTCGTCACGATCCAGGGACGGTTCGAGGATGGCTACCGCGTCGACCTGGATGCGTTCGGGCACGGGCTCTCCGCGAACACGCGGCTGGCCATGTTCGCCTCACCGCAGAGCCCAGGCGGCGTGACAATCACCCGCGGCGAGGTGGACGGGATGCTCGCCGCCATGGGCCGCCGCTGCCCGGAGGCGGTCTTGCTGATCGACGAGACCTACCGGGAAGCGACCTACGGAGATGCTCCGCCCGCGGACAGCTTCGCCGGATACTCACCTCAGATACTCACCTGCGCCTCGCTGTCGAAGGCCCACGGCGTTCCCGGGCTACGCATCGGCTGGCTCACCGTCCCCCAGGGCGGGCTGCGCGAGCAACTGCGGCTGGCGAAGTTCAATTCCACGGTCAGCTGCGGCATGGTCGATGAATTCCTGGCCACCCGGGTACTCGACCGGGCGGATAAGGTGCTCATCTCCCGGGGCGAGCTCATGGCCGGGATTCGCACCACGGTCGGGCGCTGGGTAGCCGGGACCGGCGGGCGGCTGCAGTGGCTGCGGCCCGAAGCGGGCGCGTTCTGCTGCGTCCGGCTGAACCCGGACGTGTTCGGGCCGCGGGACGTGCGCCGGTTCTACGATCGGCTGGCCGCCGAGCGTACCGTCGTCGCGCCGGGCCCGTGGTTTGGCGACAGCGCGCACGTGCTGCGGCTCGGCCTGGCCTACGAGCCGGCTCACCGTCTCGAGCAGGGTCTCAAGGTCATCGCCGGCGCGTTGCCGCAATGAGACAACTGTAAGCCGCTGGGCGGCTGCATTCCGCTAGCCCGTTCGGCCAGATGGCGAGCTGGGGGCGGGCCGCCTGCTTTTGCCCGGCGCTTGCCCGCTACGGCGTCTTCTTCGTCGCTCCCGGCGAGTGCGGCGGCGGGACCTTGGCCTTGCGGTCGTGCGCCTTGCGGGCCGCCGCGGCGCGCTCGGCCGCCCGCGCCGCGGCCGCATCGGCGTTGGCCGCCTGCTGAGCCAGCGGCGCAGTCATCCACTTGAGCATCGGGACCAGTGCCGCGCGCCACACGCTGCCCTGGTGGCCGCCGGGAACGGTCACGAACGGCACGTTCGCCAGGCGGGTCTGCAGGAGCGCACGGAACTGGATCGCCGCTTCGATGTCGGGCCGGTCCTCAGCACCCGCGGCGAGCCAGAACGCCGGCAACTGCTGGTTCACGGGCACCTGAGTCACATATTGCTGCGGCGAGTTCCGGATACGGAGCGCGGGACGGTCATGAAACACATAGACCGACTGGGGCCGGCCTCCCGGCTTGTTGCCCTCGGGCACCTGGCTTTTGAGCGGCGCGAAGTAGCCTGACATGACGCCCGCGGCACCATAGTCCTGCGGGAGCTGCAGCGCGATGTTAGCGGCGCAGTAACCGCCCTCCGAATAGCCGGCTATCCCCCAGGCCCGCCCGGGCGGCTGCACGCGGGCGATTCGGGTGATGGCGGTGGGCACGTCCGCGGCCACGAAGGTCATGTCCTGAATGCCACCGGGGTTGTTCAGGCACTGCAGCCCATATTGCATACCGCCATCGGTGTCAGGCATGACCAGTACCGAGGCGTCGCTGGGATGGGCCTGCAGCAAGGTGAGAAAGGTCGGGATCACTCCCATCACGTCCACCCAGGCCTGGGGGTTCCCCGGCGAGCCGTGCAGCAGTTCGATGACGGGGAACTTGTAGTGCGCGTACGCCTTCTGGAAGTACTGCGGCGGCAGGTAGACGTACACATCGCGGGTGACATGGCTGCGCGCCCCGGTCACCGAGGTCTGGAAGAGGTACCCGACCTCGGCGTCTTCGCCGGTGGTCGTCACGTGGCCGATGTTCTTGTTAGGCACGCCGGCCGCGTACTTGGGAATGTTGGTCGTGCCCTGGCCGGTGAGATCGCTGATCATCCCGCCCCAGGTCGCGTAGTAATCGTAGAACTTGTTGACCGCGGCGATCCCGAACGCCATGGCGGGCAGGAACGCGAGGCACGCGGCGAGGACCCGGAACACCACATGCTTAGCCATGGAAACCCAGACCAGCAGGGCGGCGAAGATGAATATCAGAAGCAGGAAGAGGCCAGTTCCCTGCGGTTCAAACACTCGGGATCTCCTCGCCGGGTCTGGTGGTCGGCCTGGACACGGGCCGGCCGCACCACCGCACGAGCACGTGATCACACGGCGAACGTCCGGGGCATGACATTAAGTTCCCGTCAGCACCCCGGACGGGCACGACCCCCGCGTGGCGGTGGAGGTGGGATTTGAACCCACGGAGGGGTTGCCCCCTCACACGCTTTCGAGGCGTGCGCCCTCGGCCACTAGGCGACTCCACCGCAGGCGAGCTTACCTGAATCCAGGCGTGTTCGGCGTCCCGAACTACTCGCCCGGCCGCCTGCGCGCGGAGAAGAAGTCAGCCAGTACGGCCGCGCATTGGCCGGCTAGGATCCCGCCGATGACCTCCGGGCGATGGCTCAGCCGCGTGTCCCTGAGCACGTCCCACAACGATCCCGCCGCTCCGGCCTTCGGATCGGTGGCGCCATAGACCAGCCGGCCCAGCCGGGCCGCGGTCACCGCGCCCGCGCACATCGGGCACGGCTCGAGCGTGACGACCAGGGTCAGACCCGTCAGCCGCCAGTTCCCGACGGCCCGGGCCGCCTGCCTGATCGCGACGATCTCGGCGTGTGCGGTGGGATCGCCGTCTGCCTCGCGCCGGTTGCCGGCCCGCGCGAGCACGGTGCCGGCGTCATCGATGATGATGGCGCCGACCGGGACGTCCCCGGTTCCGGTGGCGGCGGCCGCCTCGGCCAGCGCGAGCCGCATCGCCGGCTCGAAGGAGGCGGTGTATCCGGTCACGGGCCGAGCGCGATGTCCAGTGCTCGCTCCACCGCGTCCCCGAAGCGCAGCCGGTCGGCGATATGCCCCACCGCATCCTCCGGGTACAGGTCGAGGTCGGCCGATACCGCGCCGAGTTCCATCTCGTCCAGCCCAAGGTCCGTGAAGATCGACATGTCTCCGGCCGGGAGGACCATGTCGAGCTCGTCGTCGGCGGGTACCGGGATGTCCAGGGCGTCCAGTACCTGGCGGGCGAGCGGATAGTCGACCGCGGCGGTGAGATCGGACAGGAACAGCGACACGTCTTCGCCCAGTATCCGGACGGCGACCCAGAAGTCGTCTCCCACGCCAGCGAAGCCGATGGTGCCGCCGATACTGGGCTGCCGGCGCAGCGCCTGGATCAGGCCGTCTAGGTCGGCGGTAACCCCAGTGGGCAGCGCATCCGCCTCCCACTGCTCTTCTTCCCGGTAGATAATGACCGCGAAGTCAGTCTCACCCACGTCTGCCACCGTCATTTCACCAGGATGCTATGCACGGGAGGAATGCTGTCAGATGCCTGCCGGTTACGGCGGCATAATCGTCGATCATGCCCGTCAGGCGACGATTCCGTGACCACGGCCGGCGGTCCGGCGTCGGCTGCTGGCGCTTGCGGCATGGCCGGTTACACACTGCTTCCGCCCATCGGGCATACTGGGAACGCCGCGGGGGCATACTCATGCCGGCACGGCAACAGCTTCACCCTATTAGCGTTGGCTGGCAAATCGGCGCAAGCTAGCATAGGTTCTCTGGCAACTAGGGCGCCCGTGGGAGGCGACGTGAGTCTTAAGACCATCCTCGGATGGGCTGCGGTCGCGTTCATAGTCTGGTGGATCATCGAGCAGCCTGCTAGCGCGGCTCACCTCGTGCATAACATCGGGACCTTCCTGGCCACTGCCGCGTCGGGGATATCCCACTTCGTTTCGTCGATCTAGTAGCCGGGCGCTGCCATGAGGCTGGTTCCGAATGCAGATGCGGTTCCTGCCTCGGTCAATAAGTACCTCCTGCCCCACGAACGCCAGGTCATTACCGTTCACCAGCACCCGGCCACCCTGATCAGGCCGATCTTCGAGGTTCTGGTCGGGCTGGCCATCGCGGGCTGGCTGAGCAACGTGGTCAACGGCAACGGCACCGCCATCCTGGTCATCTGGATCCTGTGGGGGCTGCTCTTCCTGCGGCTGGCGGTGAAGGTCTTCGAATGGACAGAGACCTACTTCGTCGTCACCTCGCAGCGGTTCCTGCTCACCACCGGCCTGGTGGTGAAGAAGGTGAACATGATGCCGCTGACCAAGGTGACGGACATGAGCTTCCAGCGGACGACGATGGGCCGGATCCTGGGGTACGGCGAGTTCATCCTGGAATCCGCCGGGCAGGAGCAGGCTCTGAACAAGGTCGACTACCTGCCCTACCCGGAACAGCTCTACCTCGAGGTGTGCGGCCTGATCTTCAGGGATCGTGAGGAAAGCCCCGACTAGAATCCCGCCAGCCGAAGGCCTGCTTGGGCCCCCGGGTCAGCGGATCGCCTTCCGGCGGTGCGGCGGTGTGCCGCGCCCGGGACGGCCGTCGTGGCCTCGCCGGCGATCCCGGGATCTTGCCGATCACATCCTGGCCGTCTTGGCTCCGTGCGCCTGCCGCTGGAACCAGTCGCGGGCGGCCACGGCAGAGCCGCGGGCGCCGGCCATGTCCAGGTCGCGGACGAGAGAGATCTCGGCGGCATGGGCCTGCTCCTCGCGCAGCACGGTATTGGCCCGCACCTCGGCGAAGAACCAGTCACGGAAGTGCGGCGCAGCCTCGACCACGCCACCGCCGAGGAAGTAGGCGTCGGGATCCAGGAAGTTCGCCGCGATGGTGAACAGCCGCCCCAGCGCGATAGCCTGCTGCCGGAAGATGGCCAGCGCCATCTCATCGCCGTCCACGGCGTACTTGCGGACCAGCTTGGCGGCCTGACCGATCGGCAGGCTGGCCAGATCGTGATCGGGATACTGGCTGAGCCAGTACGGCAGCAGGTTGTTCTGGATGCCGGTCAGGGAGGCCACGCTTTCCGCGTCCCCCGACTGGCCGCAGTTGCACGCGGGCATTGGCTGACCCGGCACCAGCAGACCGTCCAGCGGGATAGGCACATGGCCGAGTTCACCAGCCATCCCGGCGGCCCCCTTGATCACCTGCCCGGCCTCGATGATCCCGCCGCCGAGGCCGGTGCCGACGATGGCCGACACCGAGCTGCGCTGGCCGGACTCGGCGGCGAACCGCTCATGGTGCGCGTACAGGGCGGCCGAGTTCCCGTCGTTGTTGTAGATCACCGGCAGGCCGATGCGCTCGGCCAGCGCGCCGCGGATGTCGAAGCCGCGCCACCCGGGATGCCCGAAGTTGGTCGCGCCCTTGGACGAGATGACGCCGTCCCGGCTGGCCGGCCCGGGCGTGTCCAGGCCGATGGCCATGACCGACGTGAGCGGCACGCCGGTGATACCGAGCACCTGTTCCACCGAAAGGACCAGGGCCTGGATGGCCTTGTCTGGCCCTTCCCGGACCTCGCTCGGCACCTCTGCCATCCGGTCCAGCAGAAACTGCCCGTCCGCGTTGAGGATGGTCCCGTTGTTCGCGGTTCCGCCGTTGTCCACCCCGACGACAACCCAGTCGACTGGCATCTATCCTCCTCGAGCGTTGGCTCAGTCTAGGGAAATGCCTTAGCAAAGAGCAATATCGCCGCGAGCCTGCCGTGCAGGCCTGTCACCTAGGGATACCCAGATCGCGTCGTCTCGGGCAGCTGCGGGATCGGCGAGAATGTCAGTGCCCGGATGCATGATGTGACGAGCATTAAGTCATAGCTAAGGAGGTCTGCTGATGGCAGCAGGCGATACCCAGATCACGATCGCGGGCAACCTGGTCGACGATCCGGAACTGCGTTTCACCCCGTCGGGGCAGCCGGTGGCAAACTTCCGCGTGGCTAGCACGCCGCGCTACCGCGACAACGCCAGTGGTGAGTGGAAGGACGGCGACAGCCTGTTCCTGACGTGCAACGTGTGGCGGCAGGCGGCGGAGAACGTCGCGGAGAGCCTGCGGCGCGGGATGCGGGTGATTGTCTCGGGCCGGCTGCGGCAGCGGTCCTATGAGACCAAGGAAGGCGAGAAGCGCACGGTGTATGAGGTCGAGGTCGATGACGTCGGCCCGTCGCTGCGCAACGCCTCGGCCAAGGTCAACCGGGCCACCCGGAACGGCTCGGGCAATGGCCAGGGGGGCGACGGCGGGCGGCCGGCGCTGGCGGCGGTGGGCCAGCCTCACCAGGGCGGCGACTCCGACCCGTGGGCCAGCGACAGCGCTGGCGGGTACGCCGACGAACCGCCGTTCTGAGCGCGGATCCCGGCCGTGGGATCTGGGTTCGCCTTAAGCATGTCTGTGCAGCAGGCCCTGTCCCGGCTAGATGTGGGGCAGGGCCTGCGGATCGGCATGTTCAGGGTTCGACGATGTTGAAGGCGGGATCGCCGGGCTGGAGTACGCCGAAGGTCTGCTGGAGGGCCGCGGGGTCGCCGTCGAGGGTCAGGCCGGCGTTGCGGGCTGTCTCCAGGTCTCCGGTGGCCAGAGCACCGAGGGCCGACCGGGGGACGGTGAGGGTGAGGGTGACATCGCCGGATCCGTCGCGGGCGTAGCTGAATACGCCGTTGTGCAAGGTGGTGCGGTAGGTGGCGCCGTGGTCGGGGAACACCCAACGGGCGGCGAGGTCGAGGTCCCAGGCGGCCGGGCCGTTAACCTGGATGGCCAGCGCGTCGAAAAACAACTCCGGCGGGAGTTGGCCGAGCACGTCGCCGGAGGCGGCGGCGACCGGAGTGCCGAAGTTGCCGTGGCGCAGTTCGGTGGCCCCGGACAGGTAGGCGCTGCGCCAGGTGCCGTTCTCGCTGCCGAATCCGAGTTGCTCCAGGACGTCGGCCAGCAGGGCGCGGCCCTCCTGGTGGTCAGGGTCGGCGAACACGACGTGGTCGAGCACCTGGGCGGCCCACCGCAGGTCACCGTCTTTATAAGAGCCGCGGGCCTTGTCGACGACGGCGTCCGCGCCACCCATGAACGCGACATAGCGCTTGGCCGCCTCCCGCGGCGGGTGCTGCCACAACCGGGCCGGGTTGCCGTCGTACCAGCCGAGATAACGCTGGTAGATCGCCTTGACGTTGTGACTGAGCGAACCGTAGTAGTCGTGCGTGTGCCAGGCTCGTTGCAGCGCCGGGGGCAGCTCGAATTGCTCGGCGATCTCCGCGCCGGTGTAGCCCTGGTTGATCAGCCGCAGCGTCTGGTCGTGCAGGTAGGCGTACAGGTCACGCTGCAGGCCAAGGAATTCGATGACCTGCTCACGGCCCCAGGTCGGCCAGTGATGCGAAGCGAACACCACCTCCGTCTGGGCACCGAACCGTTCGATCGCTTCGCTCAGATACCGCGCCCAGCCGTGCGGGTCGCGGACCACCGCGCCGCGGATCGTCAAGATGTTGTGCAGCGTGTGCGTAGCGTTTTCGGCCATGCAGAGCGCCTTGAGGTCCGGGAACGAGAAGTGCATCTCGGCGGGTGCCTCGGTGCCCGGCGCGAGCTGGAACACCATGCGCACCCCGTCGACGGTCAGCTCCTGCCCCGTGCGGGTGATGTCCACTGTAGGAACGATCAGGCTCACCGTGCCGGTCGAAGTAGTCTGCCCCAACCCCGCGCCGACACTGCCGCGCGGGCCGCGGGGCAACACCGCGCCATACATGTACCCGGCTCGTCGGGTCATCGCGGTGCCTGCGTAGATGTTCTCCGCGATCGCCGGCTCCAGGAAACCCTCCGGTGCGATGACCGGTACCCCGGCGTCGACTTCTTCCTGGCTGGTGACGCCCTTCACACCGCCGAAGTGGTCAACGTGGCTGTGGGTGTAGATCACCCCGACGACCGGGCGGTCGCCTCGGTGCGCCCGGTACAGGCTTAGTGCGGCCGCCGCCGTCTCCACCGAGATCAGCGGGTCGATCACGATCACCCCGGTGTCACCCTCGACAAGGCTGATGTTGGACAGGTCCAGGCCGCGGACCTGGTAGATGCCCTCGGTCACCTCGAACAGGCCCTGCTTCGCGTTCAGCATCGACTGACGCCACAGGCTCGGATTGACGGTGTCCGGTGCATCGCCCGCCAGGAACGAGTACGAATCGTTGTCCCAGACCACCTCGTCGGCGGCGTTCTTCACCACCCCCGGCACCAGCGCGGCAATGAAACCACGATCGGCGTCGGCAAAGTCACGCTCGTCATCGAACGGGTACCCCGCGTCGCCCGCCATCACATTCTCCCTCTGTCTCGCGTTAGGGACCTGGCCCAGCCTCAGCCAAGCCGAGGGCTGGGCGCCTCACCCGCGGCGGATGAACCAGAGGCGCGTTTGGCAGATCAAGACAGCTGGGACCGTTACGCCACAGCGTCATGGTTCAGCATCCGCCGTTGGCTCGATGCCAATCCTCACGACGAGCTGGCTGATGAAATGCGCGCTGAACTCGCATCCAGTCCGGCGCGGTATGCCCGGTACTGGCGCGAGTACCTTAGCTGAGGCGTCACTCCCCGCAGACCGCTGCTTGACCGGGCAAGCAGCCGGTAGCGATGAGTTTCGGCGCCCGGAACGGTCTTACGGCCTGTACCTGTGATCGGGACGCGATCGCAAAGATTGGAGGCCGGAACAGTGAGTGAGCTTCAGGGAATCGCCCGGTTCAAGTTTCACGAGGGCAAGGTCGAGGAGTTCAAGCGCTTGTCTGCTCAGCAGATGGAGATCGTGCGGTCCAAGGAAACCGGAACGCTGCAATACGAGATCTACTTCAACGACGATCAGTCCGAAGCCGTCGTCCTTGAGCGGTACAAGGATTCCGAGGCGCTCATCGAGCACACAGCGAACCTCGGTGACATAGGGGAGGCAATCTTCGCGACGGGATCGGTGGCCGGCGAACTCCTCGGTGAGCCGAGCGCAGAACTCAGGGCGAAGCTGGCTGACGGCCCGGTCGGTCTTTTTACCCTCTTCCTGTCAATGTGACACCGACGACTCGAACGCTGTCAGCTACGGTGGAGGCATGTGCTGCATCGCTGCTATGACTACCCGGACCGCCGCCTAACGGCGGTACCGAGGGTGCCGCCACCGCGGCCTCATTGCCTGCCCCTGCGGAGGGCAGTGCCAGGACGTACCGCCGGATCAGTGTCCTGCCGGCACGCACTTGTGTATTCCCGTGCTGCCGGTTCATTCTGCCTGATCAGGGGATTCATGTCTCAGTCGCAGCGTTCCGGTTCCCGGCGCGGGGAACCATTCCCGTGCCCGTCGCCAGCCAGACCCGGCGTCACGCAGGATCCGCGTGCCGCCACCCTGGTTCTGATGGTCGGGCTCCCCGCAGCCGGGAAGACCACCCGGGCAGTAGAACTCGCCGCGACGCACCAGGCGCTGCGGCTCACCCCGGATCACTGGATGATCCCGCTGTTCGGGGATTCGATGGCCGACGGCAAGCGGTGGGTCCTCGAAGGCCGGCTTATCTCGGTCGCCCTTCAGGCGCTGCGACTGGGGACCAGCGTCGTGCTCGACTACGGGCTCTGGGGCCGCGATGAACGGTCGGCACTGCGCTGGCTGGCCCGGTCGGCCGGGGCAGCATGCCAGGTGGTCTACCTGCCCGTGGACAAAGACGTCCAGCTCGATCGCATCGCACACCGCCAGGAGACGGCGCCGCACCGGACATTCCCGATGAGCGAGGCCGACGTGGACGCGTGGCGGGAGCAGTTCCAGGTGCCCGACGCCGCCGAACTCGGCGGCGGTGAGATCCCCGGGCCGCCAGCGGGGTGGCCGGGCTGGCCAGAGTGGGCAGGAGACCACTGGCCCTCATGCACCGACAGCTAAACCCAGCTGTTTAACGGCGTTCGTGCTGGCCTGCGGGGCTGCTGGCGTAATTCCGCAGGTGTGAGCCGACGCGTTCGCACGTGGCGGGCGTCGCGAACATCCGTGCTCGCCGCCCAGGAAAGCCCGGCATTTTTAGGTCTGACGAACACCCGGTGCCGTGTCAGGTCTGCTGAGACAACAAGCAGGTGCGTCAGATCGGCGGGCGCAGCTCAAATGTGGCATGGCGGTGCTCTCGCTTGAGCATTTCGCGGAGGGCCCCACGTACCGGGACGCTGTAGTGCACTTCTTCGGGGGCCGAATTCTTCAGTGCTTGGCCATCCGCGGGTGACGACCACCAAGCGCTATACCCACGTGGCCACGCTCCAGATGAGGGATGCCAGCGAGCGGATGGGCGAGGCGCTGTGGGGCCGCGGATGAGCGCAACTGCAACCCAGACTGCAACCCTTGGGCTGTATGCAGATCAGGCCCCGCCCCGACTGGATCGGGGGCAGGGCCTGGGAGCTGCGGAGGATCGGGGATTTGAACCCCGGAGGGCCGTTAAACCCAACCGCATTAGCAGTGCGGCGCCATAGACCGGACTAGGCGAATCCTCCACCCGCACTCAAGCGGTGCGGTGGGCCATAGCGTACCGGCACTGACCGGGCCGCGGCAAAGTATCTCCGGGTATCCGCGCCAGACCCGGCCGGTACGCCTCGTTGGTGCCGGTTAGCGCACCTCGACGACCTTGTAGTCACCGTTCTGGTAGGCATCTCGCATCGTCCGCTTGGAGAATTTGCCCACGCTGGTCTTGGGTACCTCGTCCACGAAGCACCAGCGCTCCGGGAGCTGCCAGCGCGGGACCTGCTCGGCCATGAAGGCCCGCAGTTTG
The DNA here is from genome assembly GCA_963781225.1 of uncultured Actinomycetota bacterium. Classification (GTDB taxonomy): domain Bacteria; phylum Actinomycetota; class Actinomycetes; order Streptosporangiales; family Streptosporangiaceae; genus Palsa-504. The sequence continues at coordinate 26,762 of CAWAFD010000003.1, read as the reverse complement.
TCCGCGGTGACGTCCGCGCCGGAGTGCAGGACCACCGCGGCCAGCGGCCGCTCGCCCCATTTCTCGTCGCTCACGCCGATTACCGCGGCTTCGGCCACGTCCGGGTGCGCCATCAGGACGTTCTCCAGCTCCATGGAGGAGATCCATTCGCCGCCGGACTTGATCACGTCCTTGGCCCGGTCGCTTAGCCGGATGAAGCCGTTCTCGTCGATGGTCCCGACGTCGCCGGTGCGCAGCCAGCCGTCGTGGAACTTGGCCGGGTCGTCGTCCTTGTAATAGGAGCCGGTGATCCAGGGACCGCGGACCTCGATCTCGCCGACCGACTCGCCGTCCGACGGCAGCAGGGCACCTTCGTCTCCGGCCAGCCTGGCTTCGACTCCGGCCATCAGCCGCCCCTGACTGTCCCGGTAGGACCACCCTTCCTCCTCGCTGACCCCAGCAGGCGGATTGGCCACGCTGGCCAGCGGAGAGGTTTCGGTCATCCCCCAGGCCTGCAGGATCCGGACGCCCAGCTCCTCCTGGAAGCGGTACTGCAGCGAGTGCGGCACCGCCGATCCGCCCGCCACGACCAGCCGCAGCGAGTTCAGATCGCCACCTTCGGCCCGGATGTAGGTAAGCACGCCCGCCCAGATAGTGGGCACCCCGCCGGCCACTGTGACGTGCTCGGCATTGATGAGCTTGACCAGGGGCGCGGGCTGGAGGTACTGGTCGGGCAGGATCAGGGTGGCACCGGACATCAGGCTGGCGTAGATCAGTCCCCAGGCGTTGGCATGGAACATGGGGACCACGGGGAGCACCCGGTCGTGCTCGGTCAGGCCGAAGCCATTCCCCTCGCAGGCGGCCATCGAATGCAGATAGCTGGACCGGTGGCTGTACACGATGCCCTTCGGGTGCCCGGTGGTGCCACTGGTGTAGCACATCGCGGCGGCCGAACGTTCCTCGATCTCAGGCCAGTCGAACGTGTCGGTCTCGGCCGCGAGCAGTTCCTCGTAGTCGTGCACGCTCACCCCGGTGAACTGGTCGGCGCCGGGGGTCTCGGCCAGCGGCGCGCCGGCCACGATGACATGCTTCACCGTCTTGGCCTGCGGCAGGATCTCGGCGAACCGCGGCACCAGCGAGGCGTCCACGATAACGGCGTAGTCCCCGGCATGGGTGGCGATGTACCCGACCTCGGCCGGGGCGAGCCGGATGTTCAGGGTATGCAGCACCGCCCCCATGGACGGAATGGCCAGGTAGGCCTCGAGATGCTCGGCGTTGTTCCACATGAAGGTGCCGACGCGCTGGTCGGCGTCTACGCCGAGCCGGCGCAGGGCGTTTGCCAGCCGGGCGGCGCGGCGGCCGGTTTCAGCGTAGGTACGGCGCCTGGTTCCTTCGCCGGTAAAGGTGACTACTTCACGATCGCCAAAGATCGACGTGCCGTATCGCATGACCGACGTGATCGTCAGCGGGACATCCATCATCGTGCTACGCAACGAGCCGCCTCCTCAGGGTGCGTGACCTGCATACCTGATAGTGCCACGAGGCGGGCACCCGGTAGTAGCCCCTGCGGATCGGGAGGATCACACAGCACAGCCGCAAAACGGATAAGTCGTGACTTGCGGCCTTTGCGCGCTATCCGGCAGAATCCTCGCCGAGCTCGGTGTCAATACGCAAACGGGCCACCGCACGCGACACCGTGCTTTTCACCGTGCCCAGGCTTATCCCGAGCGTTGCGGCGATTTCCGGTTCGGTCATGTCCTCGAAATACCTGAGCATGACCGCGGCTCGCATTCGCTGCGGCAGCCGATCCAGGGCCCGCCGCACAACCTCGGCCATATCGCTTTCCCGGGCCGGATCTGCTACCACCTGGTCGGGCAGTTCATCGGTGGGAAATTCCTCGAGGCGGCGGCGGCGCCACCACGATATGTGCGTGTTAACCATGGCTCGCCGGACATAGGCATCCAGGGCCGCCCGGTCGTTGATCCTGCCCCAGGCCAGGTAGGTCTTGGCCAGCGCGGCCTGCACGAGATCCTCGGCGTCGGCCCGGTTGCCGGTCAGCATGGTCGCCATCCTGAGCAGCGCGGTACCGCGGCTGAGGACGTATTCACGAAAGGCGGCATCATCGTCGCTGGCTCGCGATTCCTCGTGCTTGCCGACGCAGCTCATGCTGAACACCTTACTGAAAGTAGCCACTCTGATTACGCAGTGTGCTCAGGCTCGTTGACAGTCGCAGGCCAGCCGCAGGTCGGCGCGCCGGCCTCTGGCTATCCACCGGGGATGTATCTGTGTGTCCTGCAGGACAAAGCTGTCCGAATGACTTGACGGAACTGTCCATGCCGAGCAGGGTCATATCCAGGCCTGTGCAATCCCACGGAGGGCAAGTGCGGCAATTGGCTGAGATTTCCCGTTGGTGTGACGATGTCACGGACTCTGCCAGTCCGGCCCGATTCGCCCGCCGTTCACGACTGAGGGCTGCCGTCCTTGGCGCACGTGACAATTCCGGCTTTTCTCCCATACCCCCAGAAATTGGTGGCTCGGCTACTACGTACACCACCTTGGCTTATACGGTGACGGGCCGGGTCCTCGATGTCAGCCCGCACATTCTGGTCCTGCTCACGGACCAGGGCGAGCAGCGCTTCCCGCTGTCGGCCTCAGCCGAGGCCTGGCGGGGAGGACCGGTATCGCCGGCCGCTCTGCGCCAAGGCGACCGTGCTATTGCGCGGCGACGGCGCCCGGGGGATCCGGTGATCGAGCGGATCTGGGCCGAAATCGGCCGGGTCACCGGGACGATCATCGAGCGGCAGGAGCCGGGGCGCCTGCTAGTGGACGAGGGGCCGGCCAAGGGCCGCCGGATCGTGCTGATCGGCCCGGAGGCGACCGGCCGGATCCAGGTCCGCTTCCCCATGCAGGAGCCGGGCTACCTGATCGACGTGATCGGCTTGAAGCACGACGGATTCCTTCAGGCCCTGGTGCCAGCCACGTCCCAGCCGCCCTACCGGGCCGGGCACCCCCCTGCCGCACCGATGGTCAGCGGGCATGTCCCGGATCCGGCCAGCGGGACCGCGGTCTGGCACGAGCCGGGCGAGGAATCAGCGAACATGCTCGGGCTGGCCTACCCGGCCCTGGACCCGGAGACCAGCTGTGAGCACGCCGGCGCCATCCCACCCTCGTGCTCGGGGGACCTGCACGCGGTCGATCCGCACGCCACCGGGCCGGGCTGCGTGCGGCTGCCCTACCTGTCGGTGGGCAGCCTGCTGCTACTGCGCAACGACTGCGCCGAGCGCACCCGCCTGCTCCCGGTGACTAGCTGCGGGGCGACCGCCCGGCTCTTCTGCGACCGATGCGTCACCTGCGGGACCTCCCGGAAGGGCCGGATCGCCGACCTCACGATGGCCGCGTTCGTGGAGCTCGGCGGTGCCCTGGAGGTCGGCTGCTTCAACGCCACCCTGACGATCGGCGGCTGACCGATGCTGACCACGGTCAGGGAAGTTCAGATACCGCTGCTGGCGGTCATGCTGCTGGGCGCGTGCATGGCCAAGATGTGGCGAGCCCTGCGGCCGCGTGCCGATCGTGGCCGGGCCGACCCGTCCCGGCTGCTTCCCGGCCGGCTGCAAAAGCCGGTCACCGTCGTGATGTTCACCACCGAGCTGCTGCTGGGCCTGGGCTTGCTCAGCACGGCGGGCCGGTTCGGCGACCAGCACCCCAGCCTCCCCGCAAACCTCATACGGACCGGGACCGCGCTGTTCTTCCTCATCGCCGTGGGCGCGCTGAACGAGATGCGCCAGCGCAGCCCCGACTCGGGCTGCGGCTGTTTCGGCGAGCTGAGCGAGACGCCGATCGGCTGGCGCACCATCGCGCGGGCCGGGGTGCTATGCGCCGCGGCAGCAGCCACGCTGGGCCTGCCCCCGCTGCGCATGCCGGCTTCGTCGGCCCAGGCTGAGCTCTGGCTGGCCGTGCTGGCCTTTGAGCTCGCCCTGATCGCCTTCTTGTCGCCGGAACTGGGGGAGGTCATGGTGCGGCTCGGCTACTCCGAACCCTGCGAGCTGCGGCGGCTTCCGGTAGGCCGGACCCTGGGGGCGCTGCGGGCTAGCTCTCAGTGGCACCGGTACGTGGATCAGATCACAACCGACATCCCGGCCGACGTCTGGCGGGAAGGCTGCTGGCGGTTCGTGGTCTACCCGGGGATGTCGGGTGGCCGTCCAGTCGACATCGTGTTTGCCGTCTATCTGCAGTCCCGTCGTCCGCCGATCCGTGCCGCGGTCCTCGACGCGGACACCGACGAGATCCTCGGGTCGGCGGGTACCCGGATCTCTGCCATTCTCTAGTCAACTCTAGCGATTCTGCTAGAGAGCCCGATAGCCAGATAGATGCCGGAAGAGACCTATCGGCTAGACGGGCTGGGCACGCAGGAACTTGCCGAAATGCGGGACGGTAAAGGCGATCAGCCCTCGCTCGGAGCTGTAGATCAGCCCCTTCTTGATCAGCCCGTCCCGGGCCGGTGACAGGCTGGACGGCTTGCGGCCAAGCTCGTCGGCCACGATCGAGGTCGGCACCGGGTCGTCCCCGGTCGCGGCCATGGCCCGCATGTACTCCCGCTCGGCTGGCGTGGCCCGCTCGTAGCGGCTGCCGAAGAACCCCACGGCGAGCTCGCCCTCCGCCTCGGGGGCGGCCACGCTGACGTCCGCCGCCGTCACCGGAGTGGCCGCAGCCACGTCCCAGGTGACCTTGCCATAGGCCTGGACGAAGTACGGGTAGCCGTCGGCCGCCGCATACAAGGCGTCCAGCGCGTCCTGGGTGAATGTCACGTCCTCACGCTGGGCCGGCGCGATCAGCGCCAGGTCGGCGGCCTCCCGTTCGAGCCGGTCGATCCGGGCATACCGGAACAGCCGTTCGGAGTAGCTCTTGCTAGCCGAGAGCACCGAAGGCAGGTGCGGCAGGCCCGCGCCGACCACGATCAGCGGGCCGCCGGTCTGGGACAGTTCGTGGCAGGCCGCGCACAGCGCGGACACGTCGGCGCTCGGCACGTCCTGCATCTCGTCGACGAACAGCGCGATGCCCGACCCCCAGATCGCCCGCCACCGACGCGGCCTCGGCGAACAGCTCGTTGAGGTCGACCTCCAGGTCCCCGGAGTCGGCGCGGCCGCGCTGGGCGGGCACGTCGATGCCGAGCGCGACGGTGACCGAGGTTCCCTTGGGCGCCTTCGGGTCGCGCAAGGCGAACGCCTTGAGCACGCCGAGGAAGTACTCGACCCGGTCTGGGGCGCGGTGCCGGGGGGCCAGTTCCCGGACGGCCATGTGCAGCGCGGCCGCGACCGGCCGCCGGATCGACTGATCCGGCCGGGCCTCGATCTTCCCAGTCCCCCACAGCTGCTGCATGGCCATCGACCGGAACGTGTTCAGCAGTACCGTCTTGCCGACGCCGCGCAGGCCGGTGAGCACCATGCTCCGTTCCGGGCGGCCGCGGGCGATCCGCTCCAGCACCACCTCGAACTGGCTGATCTCGCGGTCCCGCCCGGTGAGCTCGGGGGGCCGCTGCCCCGCGCCGGGGGCGTACGGATTGCGCACCGGATCCATGGCATCGGACTCTATGGCCTGATCTAGCCTGAACCCTAGATTTGCTTAGAAAGCCCTACGGCGTGTCGCGCTCAGCCCTCTGGATGCTGGTTGATCCGGGCCAGGAAGGCGTTGTAGGCGGCGAGAGCATCGTCGTCGTCTACGCTCTCGTCGCCTCGACGCGACGCCGTGGCGCGGCGCAGGCTGCCCGGACCGCGCGGACGGGGCGGACATCCGCGTTCGCGTCGCCGTGGGAGCTGACCAGGGTCGCGAAGTTCGCCCGCCGCGCCGGTTCCAGCCAGCCCAGGCCGCCGTCCGCCCGGCCCTCCCGGCTCCAGGCGAAGAACACCGCCATGATCAGGCCGAACATGATGCCCGGCCCCGCCCACCCACATCATCGCCCCGCCGATGTGCACGTCGTTGATCGGGCTCGGCGCCCAGGCTGGGCGGCCGTCGCCAGGCCGGGGAACGGGTTGCCGCCCTCGGAGCCGAGGACCAGGCCGGTGAACGCGTCCACCGGCATGGCGATGAACAGCAGGAAGATGCGGGACGGATAGGACACCCGCCACCTGATTGGCTCCCGCCCGACCAGCGGCAGGAAGTACAGGTAGCCGGACGACCAGGTAGAGCGCGTGCTCGGCCTCGTGCACCGTCTCATTGGACATGCACCAGGTTCATGAACCCGGTCAGATGGGTGCCGACGATGACGCCGGCGTAGAGCGACCACCCCGAACGGGGGCCAGGTGATCGCGGCCATGGCCCGGGAGCGCAGGGTCTTCTTGGCCCAGGTGTGCAGCGGGTTCCGGCTGGCGTGCAGCAGCAGCGTGGATGGCTGGCCCACCACGAGCAGCGGCGGGGCGACCATCAGCAGCAGCAGGTGCTGGATCATGTGGTCGTAGAAGAGCACGTCGTCGTAGCTGCCGATGCCGCTCTGGGTGGCGATCACCACCACGGCCAGGCCGCCCAGGAACAGCGCTGTCCGCCACCAGGGCCACGGCCGGGCCGGGATGACGCGCGCCGACCCGCGCAGCACGCCCCACAGGTAAAGGCCCGCCGCGGCCACGGCGAAGGCCGTCACCACCGGCGCGAACTGCCACCGGATCGGCACCTCGAGGAAGGTGAAGGGGGGCAGGTCCATGCCGCCGAGACTACTAGCCCGGCTATCCCGCGCTGCGCCCGTCTCCCGCAGTGCGCCGGGCGGTGACCAGAGCCGCTACCGTGCTCGCGCGAATCGGTCGCCCGAATCGTTCGTAAACGGCCTCGTACTCACGCCCAAGGGCCTGCCGCTGCTCTGGTGAAAGCCGGGCGTAAAACGACATCGTGCGGACGACGGCATTGAGCTTGTCGGGGGTGTGCTCGCTCAGCTTCGGCATAACCGCTAGCTGAACATCATCGAACAAGCGGCCGGCATCATCTCGCCCGATGTCGTAGCTGCCGAGCCACGCCCATACCTGTGAGACGTTGCCGCGGCGCTGCTCCATCCCAGCTAGCGTGGCGTCGAGATCCCGGTAGGCCGGCCAATTGGCGGCAACGTCCGGTGCAACCTTGTCCATGGCGGCGAGTACTGCTTCCTGATCGTGCCTGCTGCGCGGCTCCTCGAGTCCGAAATACTGGACGAGGGCGAGCGTTCCACCAGGAACAAGCACGTCAGCGGCCTTCTGCCAGCTGACCCTGGGGTCAACCCAGTGGAAGGCGGATGCCGAGAACACGGCCCGGTAATGCTCGCTCCGAAGCGGTGCTTCCTCAAACTGGGCGTTGACGAATTCCACCTGTCCAGCACCTTCCAGGTTCTGCCTGGCCAGTGCGAGCAGGCTCTCGCCTGGTTCGAGCGCTGTTACGTGCAAGCCCCGGGCGAGCAGGCCGCGCGTCAGCTGGCCGCTGCCACACCCGACCTCGAGCACGTGATCATTGCTCCCGATCCCCGCGACCCGGCAGGCCTGGTCGATGAGTTCGTCGGGATCCGGCAGGCCGGTAGCGGTCGTACTCAGCGGCGACCTCATTGAAAACCTTGCCGTAATGACGTGCGGTAGATCCTGGCGACCCCGTCATCGGTTGGCCTCCTTCATGCCCTCTTGTCCGCCGTGGCGGCATCATGCCGCACCAGGAGCGATGGCTCACTGGCGAGGAGGCAACCCTCCCACGGCAAGCACACCGGGACCCGGCTCTTGGCCCGACTTCAGCAAGCCGTCATCAACCGCATCTGCGCCAAGGCCGGCCGGTGACACATCCACAAGGACAAGATCGCCGACCTGCGCGTCGTGATGGCCCGGGGCATGGCACCGCAAGATGCCTTATCCCGGCAGGACCCGGTAGCTCCGGCACACCTGTTCGGGCGCCGCTGGCTTGCAGCGTCACCCGGGATGCGCCGCTCGGTGGGGTCCGGGGATTACACCGCCTGCGGGGCGCCGATCTGCACGGTCACGGGCACCAGACGATCCAGTTCCGCCGCCCAGGCCGATGCGTCCTGGGCAGCCATCGATAGGGCCCTGCGCCAGGCGTTTTCCTCACGCTCGAGTTCCGGGAAGGCCGTAGCGGGACACATGGCGTAATCGCGAACCAGCTGGTACGTCTCCAGGGCGTCGATGAGGCCTGACAATGCCCAGATAATGCCCTGACGGCCACCGGCAGGCCATTCGGAGCTGATGATTCGGTCGCGAACCGCTTCGCCGCGCTCGATAGAAGCGAACATCGTCTCGACGGTCATAGCGCTGCAGTCCTCTCCTGTGGATCCTCGATTGGGCAAACCGGTCCTGATTCGGACAGCCAGATAACCCCTAAGCCGCGGCTGGGCCGGCCAACGGGCTGGTGTGGTCCGAGCGAGGCGCGACGAGCTATGTAACTGAGAGTAGTAGGGTTACTACCTTTCGTTCGGCTCATACCAACTAGACCGGTTCGCACCTCGGCTATGACGCCAGAAATCGGAGATCCTCGAGAAATCTTCTCCGGGTCAGCCCGGGCGCACCTCATCAGCGGCTCCGCACCTTCACCGCGATCTACGGTGCTGGGCGATCGCAACGCTTTACCGTTCGGTTGTGTAACACCAGCAACAATTTCATCGTCCACCCCACAGGTCTTCCCGGCGACCGCACCGTCATCGCTTCCGCCGCCATAGCGCGGAGCTCACCAAGCCGTTACTCTGCGTTACATAACCGCTCTCGCCGGTACCACGCCCGCCCAGACATCCCGGACACAAAAACCCCGAACCCTGGCATGGGTCCGGGGTCATTCCGATCTCTCGGAACGATCACAAAGCGGGGGGCGCGGGATTCGAACCCACGGTGACGTTGCCCCGCCACAATGGTTTCAAGAGCATGGGGGACTCACTATCGGCCGCCGCTGCTGCCTCGGCGTCCGGCATGTCCGTCGCTACGTCATCCCAAGATCATCCCGCGAGGACAGCGATTGGCCTCTTCATGCCGAACTACAGCTATCTGGCCGGATGGGCCATGGTATCGATGACCGCGGTGATAGCCAGGATCAGGACGTCACTTTGACCCGGCGCGACCTCGACCCCGTAGGTATCCCGGGCCCGGAACCACCGTTTGGACACCTCGGCGACCTTGGTCCCGTCCCGCTCGATGGTGTACTCGTGGTCCACAATATTGCCTTGGACGTGCAGGTCCGGGCCGTCTTCGAGCTTCGCTATCCACCGCTCGCGCAACGGCGTGATCATGGCTTTGTGGACCATCGCGATCCGGTTCCCGTCCGGCCCTTCGATCTCCATGCTGTCCCGCAGATGCAGCATCCGTTCCTGGATCTTGCACAGGTCGCGGCCGTCCATGTCCTTGAACAGGATGGTCTTCCGGACCCGGAGCGCCTTGCCGTCCAGCTTGAAGACCCGCTCCCCCTGATCGTCTTCGATCTCGTAGTCGTCGCCGATGGAGATCATGCGCTGCCGCATCTTGTACCGCACGGCGGCACGGTCGAAGCGCCGCTGCTGCCTTCTCTTCCTGCCAAACAATCCCATTACCCCTAACCGTTTTCATTGCCACGTCCGGGCTGGCTGACCGTGCCAGTGTCCGTCAGGCCTGGCCGCAGCGCGCATCACCCGCTCCGGACGAAGTCTCATCGCCCAGCGCCGCAGGCACGCGCCTGTTATGCGCAGGCCTGCCGTATCAACGCAGACCACACTGCGCGTGATTAGTCAGCGGCCCGCTGGGTAGCAGCTAGCGGAATTGCTCCGAGAGGAGGGCGAAGATGCCTTTCCTTACGCCGCCGGCCATCATTTCAAACGTGCCAATGTGCGTCCGATGCGGGCACATCGGCGCATTTCACCACGGCCAGGGGGGTTGCATAGGGCGGCTGGGATGGCAGCGCTTGTGGGGGCACTGCCCGTGCCAGAGCTACATTCCGCCAGGCGCCTCGCCAGAGGTGATCGATCCAGGAGTCGACTCTGCGGCTTACCGCCTAGTCTGAGGCCCTTGTCCGGGGCCTGGCAGCTGTCCCTGGAAACCGTCCCGCACCTTGCGGCGGACAGCCCGCGCCCGGTCCGTGCACCGAAGCAGACGGTGACGCCATCACCACCTCGCTGGCCGAGACCGTCGCAGCGGACAAGCATGATGACATGTTTGCCGTCCTCGGCCAGATGGACACGGCCCACCCGGGCTACCCGCACTGGTACCTGCCGTGGTTCGCGGTCGACATCGCCCTGCAGGGCAGAGGGCTCGGCAGCCAGCTGATGGAGCCCTGCCTGCAGGTCGTCGACGCCACTCACCAGCCGCCTACCTCGAAACCCCCCAACCCGCGCACTATCTCCTTCTACCAGCGTCACGGTTTCGTGGTTACCGGCGAAGCGCACGCTGGAACATGCCCGCCGATCACGTTCATGCGGCGAGCTGCACGGTAGCTGGCCAGGACCCAGGGCCGCGCAGAGCTACGCATTACGAGGGTGTTCTCGTGCGTTGCTCGCGGGTTCAAACCTCGTGCCAGCTTCAAGTTCGCAGGTCACTGCTAGTGGCGATAGTTGGCTGTTGCTGGCTGTTCGGGGGCATCTCGGGGGCACGCTCGTCATGCGTAGGCCAAGTGCCCGACCGGCTGGGTCTTGCCGGGCATTGCATAGAGTCTGGCTCATGTTGGACTCGCTGATGCTCCCGCCGCTGCCGACGTTGCACGGCGAGCGGGTCATCTTGCGTGGCCCGCGGGACTCGGATGTTGATGACCGGCTGCGCCATCCCATCGACCCCGAGGAAGAAGACGGCTACGGCTCGTCGTGGCGGCGGGAGTGGGATGGCCGCCGCTACCACACGCGGGAGTATCTGACCGCCACCAGCTCCCCGCCAGATCCCCGCACCTACACCTGGGCGGTCGAATACGACGGCCACAGCATTGGCAGCGCCGGTCTTGAAGTGAACCCCCAGCAGCACTGCGCGGAATACACGGTGGGCTTGTTCGTCGCTGCCCTGCGCGGCCGGGGGCTGGGCCGTGAGGTTACCCGTCTGGTGCTGGCCTGGGCGTTTGATGTGCTGGGTGTGCACCGCGTCGAGTTGCAGGCGCTGGCCAGCAATAGGCGTGCCATCAACTGCTACCTGGCCTGCGGCTTCCACCGGGAAGGGGTCCGCCGCGAAGCTGAACTCTACCCTGACGGCTGGAAAGACTTCATCACGATGGGCATCCTGCGCTCCGAGCACGGCTGACCTGAAGTGGCCATGAATACCGGTTACCGCTGTGCTCGTGACGACCGCCCCGGTCAGCCCGAGGTGCTACTCCTGCGCCAGTACGCCCTGGTGCCGTCGTCTCGTACGCTGCCGCGTCCGGCCGATGTCGTCGCTGCGCTCGGCTGGCTGGAACGGGCATCGCTGCCGCTATCGAGCTGGAGAAGCCCCGTCACCTGCGTCTGGCGCTCGACGCGCTGACGCTCCGTCTGGCGCCCTGAGCGCTCTACCATGCAAGGGTCTCGTTTCCGGCGAGGCCCTTCCGTTTCCCATGGGCTGAACTGGGGAAACGCTTCAAGATCCATCCCGCGTATATCCCGCGACCACCGACAAACGGCGGGAGTTGGCTGCGTCTGGCTGCGGTCGGTAACGAGCCCGGGCCGTGATCCTGGCGCGGATAAGCCCAGGTCAAGCCCGGGTTTTCCGAGGTCGAGCGGAGGGCGTGGGATTCGAACCCACGGTGACGTTCCCGCCACAATGGTTTTCAAGACCATCGCCATCGGCCACTAGGCGAGCCCTCCTGTGGTCACCGAGCATACGGTAACGCCGAACGCGCCGTCAGCCGCGCGCGGCCAGGCCAGGCCGTCGCCGACGGTGGCGGCCAGGCCGAGATAGGCGTCTGCCGTGTTGTCGTGCGAGCAGCTCGAGCTCGACCTCGGCCCCCTCTTCCAGGTGCGGGTCGTACGGGATCCGCGCGACTGCCCGGCAGCGGGAGGCGAAGTGATGCTCGAGCCGGTCCAGGTCCACGGTGCTCTTGCTCTTCGGCCGGATCGCCGATAGCACCACCACCCCGTTGCGGACCAGGTCTCCGCAGTTGTGCGCCTCCAGCCAGTCCAAGGTGGCGCTGGCGCTCCGCGCGCCGTCCACCGACGGCGAGCTGACCAGGACGATCTGGTCGGCCAGCTGGAGAACGCCGGCCATGGCCGAGTGCAGCAGGCCGGTCCCGCAGTCGGTGATGCAGATCGAGTAGAAGCTCTCCAGCACCCGCGCCGCGTCGCAGTAGTCATCCGCGCCGAACGCCACCGACACCCCGGGGTCGCGGTCGGAGGCCAGCACCTCCAGCCGGCTGGGCGCCTGGGAGGTGAAGGCCCGCACATCCGCGTACCGGCGGATCTGGCCGCGCTCGTTCAGCAGGTCGCGGACTGTCGCGGCGGTTTCCAGCCGGACCTTGTCCGACAGTGTGCCGCGGTCCGGGTTGGCGTCGACGGCGATGACCCGGTCGCCGCGCAGGGTGGCCAGGGTCGCGCCCAGCCCCACCGCGGTGGTGGTCTTGCCCACCCCGCCCTTGAGGCTGAGCACCGCGACCCGGTGGTGGCCGCCCGCGACCGGGGTCCGGACCCGATTGATCAGATCCCGGCGGCGCATCTCGGCCGCGGACTCCCCCAGCCTGAGCAGGCCACCCGTAGCCCGGAACACGTTCCGCCGCCAGCCGGAACCGGGAGCGGCCCGCTTGCCGTGCAGCAGTGATTCGGTGGTCAGGCTGTCCGAGGTCTCCCGCACATCCTCCGGCTCGGGGGGTGACTCGGGCTGCGCCACCCAGCCCTGGCCTGCCCACTCCTGGCCGGCCGCACCCCTCACCGGTCCAGCCGTCGTCGATCCGGCCGTCGTCGATCCGGCCGTCGGAAGCCTGACCCTCGGAAGCCCAGTTCCCGGCAGCCTGGCCCGGTGAAACCGTGCCTTCGGAAGCCCAGTTCCCGGAGGTCTGGCCCCCGGAAACCCAGACGTCGCAGGGCCGGTCCTCAAAGACCCAGTCCTCGCCGGCGTGGCCGTCGCGACGGCCGGTGGCCGGCGTCCGGGTCGGCAGTGGCGTCAGGGCCGGGGCGGGCCCGCGCCCGTGCGTGCCAGCCAGCCCGGTCTCGGGAAGCGATTCCATCGCCGGGACCGGGGCGGCGCTGGCCGCGGATCGCGAGCCGGACCCGAAGCCCCGGCCGGCGGCCTCGTCGCCGTAGTTCCCGTCGGCCCGGTAGTTCAGGTCCGGATAGCCACGCTCGGAGGACGGCGGGTAATCCGGTTCTGCCGCATTCAGATAACCCTGGCCGCCGGCGTACTGGAGGTTGCTGGCGTAGCCGGTCTCCGGTTCGTACTCCGCGCCGCGAACGTGCCCGGCCTCGGGCGCGTAACCGGGAGCCTCCAGGTATCCCGGCGCCCGCGGGACGCCATGGTCCCGGGGCCCTGGCACGTAGCCGGGCACGCGCGGGTGGTCCTGGTCCGCCGGCGGCCGGTCCGCAGGTTCGGCGCCCGCCTCGTCAGCAGGCTCGAAGGGGTGGAACGACGGCTGCGGGTAGTCCTCCTGCGGCGCCACCGGCTCGACCCGGTCCGCCCAGGCTGCCCACTCGTCGCTGGTGTCCTCGCCGGAGATCTGCGGCGTATCGTTATTCGTCGTCACGATCGTCTCTCTAGGTCCTCATGAGTTCGGGCGCGCATGCGGGGCCGGTCCGTACATCTCTCCGAGAGTAAGCCAAACGAGGTCCAAATTCGATACTCCACGCGGTTGGTCACTGGCACAGAGTTACGAAAGCGGATCACTGGCTAGCTGGTGGCCCTGTGATGGCAGAGTGGGCAACCGGGCCAGTCGCCCCGCGTCAGGCGCCCAGCTGGCCCCGGCAAGCCGGATAGCGTGGCACGAGCCGGGATAACCCGGGCGCAAGCCGGAAGAAGAAGCCTGGGAAGGAGCCGCATGCGCGCTGTCGTCATCACCGAGCCCGGCGAACCGGAGGTTCTGCGCTGGCTCGAGGTGCCTGACCCTGAGCCGGGCCCGGGTGAGGTGGTGATCGAGGTTGCCGCCAGCGGCGTCAACCGCGCCGATCTGATGCAGCGCGAGGGTCACTACCCGCCGCCCCCAGGCGCGTCGCCCTACCCCGGCCTGGAGTGCTCCGGCCGTATCCGGGCCGTGGGCGATGGCGTCACGGACTGGCAGCCTGGCGACCAGGTCTGCGCGCTGCTGGCGGGCGGCGGCTACGCCGAGCAGGTGCTGGTTCCCGCCGGCCAGCTGCTCCCGGTGCCTGGGGAGCTCGATGTCGTCCTGGCGGCTGCCTTCCCCGAGACCGTGTGCACGGTGTATTCCAACGTGTTCCAGCTGGCCGGGCTGGCTAGCGGCGAGACCTTGCTGGTGCATGGCGGCAGCAGCGGGATCGGTACCACCGCGATCCAGCTGGGCAAGGCCTTCGGCGCCCGGGTGGCTTGCACCGCGGGTTCGGCGAGCAAGCTGGCCCGATGCCGTGAGCTGGGCGCCGACGTGGCCATCAACTACCGCGAGGAGGACTTCGTCGCGGCGGTGAAGGACGCCACCGGCGGTGCGGGCGCGGACGTGATCCTTGACATCATGGGCGCGAGTTACCTGGCCCGGAACCTGGACGCGCTGGCCATCAACGGGCGGCTGGCCATCATCGGCCGCCAGGGCGGCAGCCGGGCCGAGATCGACCTGGGCGTGCTGCAGGGCAAGCGGGCCAGCGTATACGCGACGACGCTGCGGGCCCGGCCGCCCGCGGAAAAGGCCGAGGTGGTGGCGGCGGTGCGGGACAACGTGTGGCCGCTGATCGGGACGGGTCGCCTGGCCGCCATCATCGACCGGCAACTGCCGATGTCCCAGGCGCCGCAGGCGCACCGGGCCATGTCGATGAGCGAGCACATCGGCAAGATTTTGCTGGTGCCCGGCTGACCCCCGGGCGCCAGCAGCCAGGCCGATCGGACAGACTAGGGGAATGAGCGAGCCGACGAAGCCTGAAGAACAGCAATACCCCCAGGTCCTTGTGGTGGGCCCGGATGGCATAGCCACCTCCGGTAGCGGCGAGCCCGGCGAGAACCCCGGCCGGGAACGCCCGGTCACCGAGATGGTCGAGCAGCCGGCCAAGGTCATGCGCATCGGCAACATGATCCGGCAGCTGCTCGAGGAGGTCCGCGCCGCGCCCCTGGACGAGAAGAGCCGAGCCCGGCTGAAGGAGATCCACGAGAGCTCGATCAAGGAGCTCGAGGACGGCCTCGCGCCCGAGCTGGTCGACGAGCTGGAGCGCCTCTCGCTCCCGTTCACCGAGAACGAGCTGCCCAGCGAGTCTGAGCTGCGGGTAGCCCAGGCCCAGCTGGTGGGCTGGCTGGAAGGCCTGTTCCACGGAATCCAGACCACGCTGTTCGCCCAGCAGATGGCCGCCCGGGCTCAGCTCGAGCAGATGCGCCGCGCGCTCCCGCCAGGAGCGCTGCCGCCCCAGGAGGCCGAGGCCCCGCAGCAGCGCTTCGGGTCCGGCCCCTACCTGTAAACCCAGACAGCCGAACGGGCGGGGTGGCGTGCACCGCCGCCCCGTCCTTTCCGCGCTCCGCCCGGGGCGTCTCTCCTGAAGGACCGCGCCTCAGGGACGGCCGAACCGCAGCCGCCCCAGCCACGCGGCAGCCTCGGCGAACTCGGCGTCGGAGGTGCCCGGCCTGACGTGCGTCACGCCGCCGTCGCACCGGGCGTAGCTGCCCAGGAAGCGGACCTCGCCACAGACCCGGCGCAGGCCCATCATGGCCTCGCCCACCCGGGCGTCGTCGGCGTGGCCCTCGCAGTCGATGAAGAAGTAGTACTGCCCGAGCCGGTCGCCGGTGGGCCGCGACTGGATCCTGGTCAGGTTGATACCGCGCACGGCGAACTCGGTGAGGATCTCGAGCAGCGCGCCCGGGTGGTCCTCGGCCAGGAAGGCGGCCAGCGACGTGCGGTCCGCCCCGGTCCGGGCCGGCAGCGGCTGGGGCCGGGACACCACCACGAACCGGGTGACCGCGCTGGCCCGGTCGTGCACGTCGGCGGCCAGCACCTCCAGGCCGTACCGGTCCGCGGCGAAGGCACCGGCCAGTGCCGCGTCCACCTGCCCGTCGCCGGCCTGCCGGGCCGCCTCGGCGTTGGAGGCCAGCGGCACCCACTCGCTGTCCGGCAGGTTAGCCGCGAGCCAGCCGCGGCATTGCGGCATGGCCTGCGGATGGCCGCCGACCCGCTTGATGTCGCCCAGCCCCGTGCCGGGCCTGCCCAGCAGCGCGAACGCGATGGGAATCTGCAGCTCGGCCACGATGACCAGGTCATTCCCGCTGGCCAGATCGTCCAGGGTCGCGGTCACGACCCCCTCTACCGAACTCTCGATAGGGACCACGGCCCGCTCGGCCGTGCCGTCCCGCACGCTGGCCAGGGCGGCCTGGATGGTGGACAGGACAGCGGCTCGGCGTCGGGGTCTACGGCGCGCAGCGCCGCCTCGGAGAAGGTTCCCTCCGGCCCCAGGTAGGCGTAAGGCATGCCCACATCATGCCAGCATCTGGGACCAGGCCGGGGTGCCGTCGCCGCGCGTCCAGCTGCCTGCTAGGCAGCCGACACGGGCGAGCGCTTGCGCACGATCACACTGTTGTCGGCGGAGGGGTGCGATGCCGCCGCGGGCAGGCCCTGCCCCATCCGGGCCGCGCGGACCGCATGCTCTTCCTCAGGCGACAGCGGCTGGGTGCCAGCGCCGGCCATCACGATCTTGGCGTAGGTCCGGGTTTCTGACCGCCCGTTGATCGAGCTGATCACCACACCGTCACCCAGCGCGTTGAGCAGCGCGATCGAGAAGGACAACTGGCCCGACATCTCGCTCAGCGCGTCATACCGGACCACGGCGAGGTCCCGCAAGGCGCGCGGGTCTACCGTCCCGCGTGAGCCGACGCTGCCATTGATCAGGTCGGTGCACTCCCTGACCGCCCGCCCGGCGCGGCGGTGGGCGATGGCCCCGACGAGGACGCCGAGCGCTCCGACGGCGGGCCCCACGGCTGGCCTGACCAGGGGCGCAAGCTCGGTGAGCGTAAGGGATATCACACGTCGCACTATAGCGATCACGAAGAGTCAACCGGCGGAAGCGCGCCGGCTCGCGTCCCGAAGCCGGGCCAGGATGATCAAAAGCGCGATGGCGGCGATCCCGAAGGCGTCCTGCACCACCCGGGCGGCCAGCAGTGGCGTCGCGTGCTTGTTCACCAGGGTCTGCCCCCACCAGGGGATGGTCAACGTGAAGAAGGCCGCGGTGCCCACCGCCAGCGCGATCCGGCGCGGCGACCGGCCATCGGCCACGATCGCCCCGATGACCACCACTACTACGAGATAGTGGTGGATCCAGGAGACTGGTGAGAGCAGCACGCTCAGCAGCGCGGTGACCGCGATGGCCTCCATCTGCCGGGACTGGCGGGCCAGCCGCCGGGCCAGCGCGAAGCCCGCCACCGCGACCACGGCGGCCAGCACGATCCACACCGCGGCGGGCGCCTGGCTGGGCAGGAACTCGCGCAGCAGTATCCCGCGCAGCGACTGGTTGGACGTGCCCGCGTTGGATCCGAGCCGTCCCGGGTCGAAGATCACGCTGGTCCAGTAGGTGACCGAGTCGTGCGGCAGCACCAGCCAGGCGCCGAGCGTCCAGGCCAGTGCGGACCCGGCCGCGACCAGCGCGGCCCGGCGCCGCCCGGACAGCCATAGGTAGACGATGAAGACGCCGGGGATCAGCTTGATCGCGGTGGCCAGCCCCACCAGCGCCCCGCGCGGCCAGCGCGGGGCCCCAGCCGCGCAGTCCGCCACCGCCATGGCCAGCAGCACCATGTCGACCTGGCCGAAGCGCATTTCATCCCGCATCGGGAACAGGTAAGCACCGGCCGCGAACAGGACCGCGAACGCGGCGGCCCGCAGCCGGCCAGCCCGGGCCAGCAGCGGCGCGAAGGCGAACCAGATCACTACCGCTAGCGGGACGTAGATGAACGGCACCCAGGCCAGTTGCGCGGCTGGCCAGGGCAGCAGGGCCAGCGGTACCGCGAACAACGCCGACACCGGCGGGTAGGTAAATGGCAGCAACTGCGGCGGCTGGGTCAGCACGGTGTACAGCGGCTGGCCTTGCAGCACGCTCAGGCCACCGGCCCGGTACACGGCCAGGTCCACCATGCGCTGGTCGGGCGCGCTGGTCAGGTATCCGCGCACCAGCGGCGTGATCGCGGCCAGCGCCGCGACCCAGGCCAGCACGCCCAGCGCCGCCACCACCCACGGCGGCCAGGCAGCCATCCGGCGAGCTATCCTCCCCGGACCGCGGCTCCCAGCGCCGGCCGTGGGCACGCCGCTCCCGGCCTCAGCCGGCTAGGCGAACCGATCCCGGTTTTGGCTGACTCCGGCAGCCCCGTCCCGGTCTTGGCCCGCTCAGGCGGCCCAGTGCCGGTACTCACCGGCTCGGACGGCCCGGTCGCGGTACTCACCGGGTCACGCCGCCTTCGTCGCGGTGGTCTGAGGGCCGGCCGCGCCCGCATCCGCGTCGTCAGATGATCCCACGTGTCCCTGCCGCCGCGCCCTCAGCATCAGGACCACCAGCCACACGGTAGCCGCGGCCAGTACCACCGGGGTCACGCCGTGCCGCAGCACCGGCTGCAGCCAGGCCAACCCGGCCGGCATGGTGACGTCGGTCGCCCGGGCCGGCAGATACCCGAAGCCGAGCGCGGCCGTCCGGGCGATCAGCAGCCAGATCAGGGCATCCGCAGCCGGGACGGCGGCCAGCGGGACCAGCGGCAGCAGGGCCCAGCCCAGTGCGTCGTACCAGGGCAGCACGTACGGCCAGGCAAACAGCCAGGCCAGCGCCAGCGCGAAGGTGATCCCGGCGGCGGCGTAGCCTGCCCACCCCGCCCTCACGCCAGCCAGCACCTGTTTCTGGGGAAGATCGGGGCCGCTAGAGAGGCCACGAATTTCCCCGGAGCGGAAAGCTTCCCCAAGCCGGGGTGGATCCGGGGTAAGCAGCGCGGGCAGGCCGCGGATCAGCAGCACCGCCAGCACCACAGCCAGCAGCACGGCGCCGTACTTGACGATGTCGGTCGCGGCCGTCCCGTGCACGCCGAACTCGATAAGGGTGCGGATCACCCGCCAGGGCGACCCGATCGAGACCATGCCACTGGCCCGCGAGGACTGCTGGAGCATGGCGGGCCCGCCGATGGCCACCGCCGCGCCCGCGGTCACCGCGAACCCCACGCCGAGCGCGGCCAGCCGCGGCCACACCGCACGCCAGCGCTCCGCTCTCCCAGCGGCCTGGGCCACCACCGGGAGAACCAGAGCCAGGACCAGCCCCAGCCCGGCCAGGGCGATCGTGACCTTGACCGCGAAACCTAGCCCGACCAGCACCCCCGCCAAGCCCCAGCGGGCTGCTGGCCGCCCGGGGGGTACGGGGGGGCGGGCAGCCCCCTCGTGATCGGGGGATTCTACGCGGGGTCGCCCCCCCGGGCTAACAGAGCACACTGCGGCGACCGCGAACACGACGGCCTGACTGTCGACGTGCGCGCCCGCCACCAGAACCTGCAGCAGCAGCGGGTTGGCCGCCCACAGCAAGGCCGCGTGCAGCTGCCGGTCCGGGCGGCCGCGCAGCATCCCGTGCAGCAGCAGCGCGGTGCCCGCGAAGGCAGTCAGGTTCGCCAGGCCGAGGACGAACACGGTCAGCCGTACCGAGGTGCCACCGGCCAGTGAGGCCAGCGCCTGAACCGCGGTGGCGAGCGGCCCGTAGACCGATGGTGAGCCGGACCAGTCCTGCACGGCCCGGGCCACCGGGTCGCCCAGCGCGGCCAGCTGGGCCGGAGTAGTGGTGTAGGGGTTGTGGCCGGTGACGAGCATCCGGCCGTAGGCAGCGTAGCTGAGGTGATCGGAAGATCCGATTGGCGGCAGCAGGGTCAGCGCGGCCGCCGCCAGCAGTCCCCCAGCCAGTACGGCGCCGGCCGGCACCGACCAGCCGCGACGGGTGGCCCGCAGCACCAGGACCAGCCCGAGCACACCCAGCGCCAGCCCGGCCGCGGTCAGCGCGACCACAAGGTAACCGCTCGGGTGCAGTCCAAACGACCAGGGCGGCTCCCCGCCGGGGCCAGGCAGCACCGGTTCCATGACCGACGGGCCAGCCGCCGCGACCGCCAAGGTGCACGCAACGCTGGCCGCGATGGCGATCAGGCCGCCCGTTCCGCCTGAACTGACTGGTCCGGGCGGCCCTGCCGGTCCTGCCCGCCCCGGCCACCTGGTCATCGGCGTACGGCGAGGGCCCTGGCCACGTCGGCGAGCTGGTGCGCGCGGTGCAGCTGGGCGCGCAGGCCGGTCCCGGTGGCCCGGTGCGCAAGCTCGACTTCGACCTCGACCACCCGCAGGCCCTGCCGCAACAAATCGATGGTGAGCGCGGTCTCCACCCCCCAGCCGCAGGCCAGCGGACGCGCTGCCTCGAACGCCGCCCGGGTCAGGCACCGCTGCCCGTTCAGCGGCTGGGCCGGCTGCCAGCCGGTGGCTCGCTGGATGCCAGCCCCGGACAGCCCGACGACCAGGCCGTGACCGCCGATCTTTACCGTGGCGGCGAACACCGCGATGGTCATGTCGGCCGCGCCTGCCAGCACTGGTCGGGCGAGCGGCCCGGCCTTGGCGGCCGATTCGCCCAGGTCGGCGTCGAGAAACAGCAGGTGCCGGGGGTGCTCTCGCTGCTCCCGCTCATCGACCATGCTCACCGCGACGGCGCCGGTCTGCATCGCGGCTGCCTTGCCCCGGTTACGGCCGTGCCGCAGCGAGATCGCGCCCGCCCGCCGGGCGATGGCGCCGGTCCGGTCGGCTGAGCCGTCATCGACCACGACTACCAGGCCGACTTCCGGCAGCTCAGCCGCGGCCATCACGGTCGCGGCGATCCGATCGGCCTCGTTGCGAGCCGGGATGACTACCGCGACGTCACCGGTGCGGGACGCTGTTGACATGGGCCGATCCTAGGTCAACGAACCTCGACCTGCCGCCCCGTCACCCGCTTCAGTTGGGGATGGCGGGCTTCGGCTGGCTCAGGTTCGTGCCGTCTACCAGGGTGAACACCGCGTCAAGCCCGGTCACCTGGAGGATCTTGCGCACCGCCGGCTTGGGGGAGGCGATCTCCAGCTCGCCGCCCCGCTCGCGCACCCGGCGCAGCAGCGACAGCAGCACGTTCATGCCGGTCGAGTCGCAGAACTCCACGCCGGACATGTCGATAACGACCCGCGCGGGCATGCCATCGGCCAGTACGGCGGCCAGCTCGCTGTGCAGCCGCGGAGCGGTATAGAGGTCGATTTCACCGGAAATGGTCACGATTGTGTGATCATCGTGAAATCGAGTTGAGACTTTGAGCTCCACGTGCCAGACCCTATCGTGCCCGGCGCCGGGACGCCAGGCAACTACGCTGAGTGCCACCTAAGAGGTTCCTGTATAAATCACCCGGAAGCGGCGCCGGATCACGGCTGACCGGGCAGCACAGGCTGCGCGGACCGCCTCGCGCGCCGCACAGCTCGCTGCCCGGCACGGTGATCACCTCGATGCCGGATTTCTCTAGCCGGGCATGGGTGGCCACATTGCGCTCGTGCGACACCACCACCCCTGGGGCCAGCACCAGCAGATTGCCGGCGTCGTCCCACTGCTGCGATCCGCCGCCGGTCCCAGGCCGGTCTCCACCAGCTTGCACCGGTCCAGGCCCGTAGCTTGCGCCGCCGCGGTCGCCGAACGCCGGCGGATGGGAAACCCGCACTGCCCACGGCAGGTGGGAAAAAGCAGGCGCCCGGCGCCCGATCCGGCTAGCCGCCTTCCGCGGCCGCCACCGGCCCGCCTACAGCCGTCATCGCGGTGCCGTTTGCCTGGGCGGCCGGAATCCGCTGCACCGGCACCTGCGCCCACACGGTGGTGCCTTCCTCACCGGTGCTGGCCCCCCAGCTCCGGGAGAGCTTCTCCACGATCCGAAGGCCCCGGCCTCCGGTCGCGGACAGCGTGGGCTGGCCAAGCTCCGGGCGGGTGGGCCCGCCGCCGTCGCTGACGGCAACCTCGACACTGTCGGCCTCGATCCGCCAGGACACCCGGATCTGGGCCCCCGGCAGCGGCCCCGCGTGCCGCAGCGCATTGCTGAACAGTTCGCTGACCACAAGCGAGACATCGCAGGCGGCGGAGTCGTAGACACCGGCGGCGAAAAGGTCCGACACCAGGCGGCGGCGGGCCACGCCGACGCTTGAAGCCGCGAACGGGAGCAGCAATACGCTCGCCGCGGTCACCTCCATGCCACGCCCCAGCCCGTCTGTTCGCCCTTCGACCGAACCCATTACGAGCGGAAATGCCCCGCGAGCGCCGTCGGGAAACACAGGAGTACTCCAGATATCGCAACGGTAACGGCGTCTCAGCAGAAACCTCCGCTGGCCACGCTCCCTGCCGCCGGCACGGTAACGTCTCTCCGTGAAGGTTGTCAGTGCATTCCGCCGCGCCCGCCCCGCCCGGCGCGCCGTAGGCTCGCGGGCATGAAGGAGCGAGCGCGCGATCAGGGTGGCCCGGGAACCCTGACCGATGAGCTGGTGCTCCCCGAGATCGACGAGGGGCTGACGCCGGGCGAGCCCTTGGCCGAGCTAGCCGCCCGTTACCACCTGCGGCCGAGCGCGGCCCGGCCGAGCGTCTTGGCCTACGCCGCCCAGCTCTGGGCGCGCCGGCACTTCATCGTGGGCTTCGCCACCGCCCGCAATGTCGCGATGTACACCGAGGCCCGGCTGGGTCAGCTGTGGCAGGTGCTGACCCCGCTGCTGAACGCCGCGGTCTACTACCTGATCTTCGGCATCATCCTGGACACCAGCCGTGGTGTGCCGAACTTCCTGGCCTTCCTGATCACCGGCATCTTCGTCTTCAACTTCACCCAGCGGACGTTCATCACCACGTCCCGGGTCATCACCGACAGCCTGCCGCTGATCAGGGCCCTGCCGTTCCCCCGCGCCTGCCTGCCGATCGGTTACGTGCTGATCGAGCTCGAGCAGCTGCTCGTGTCGATGGTGGTGCTCGCCGCCATCGTCCTGGGTACCGGCGAGCCGCTGACCTGGTACTGGCTGCTGGCCATCCCGGCCCTGCTGCTGCAGGCCGTGTTCAACATCGGGATGGGGCTGTTCCTGGCCCGGCTCGGTTCGGGCGCGGATGACTTCAGCCAGCTGATGCCGTTCATCGTCCGGGCCTGGATGTATGCCTCCGGCGTGATGTACAGCATCTCGACCATCAGCACGCTGCGGCATCACCCGACGATCAGCTACATTTTGCAGATCAATCCGGCCGCGGTCTTCATCGATCTGGTCCGCAACGCCATCCTGGCGACGCAGCGCCAGTCCGCGCCGGGCAGCAAACCGTACAACGCGCGCATCTGCGACCTCTACTATCACAACAGCAAGCTCGTCAACGCCAGCGCGTACTGTCACGCCGCCGTCAGCACACCACAGCTATGGCTCTGGGGGCTCGGCTGGGCGGTGGTTGCGCTGATAATCGGATTCGTGTTCTTCTGGCAGGCAGAAACGAGGTACGGCCGTGGCTGAGGTCGCAGTGGACGAGACCGCTCCTGCCCCGCCCTCTGGAGGAACCCGGGGTCAGCCCACCGTGGTCGTGGACAACCTGCATGTGGTTTACCGGGTCTACGGAGCCGGCGGCGACAAGGGCACCGCGGCCACCGCGCTCATGCGCGTGCTGAAGCGCCAGCGCCGCCCCTCGGTCCGTGAGGTCGAAGCTATCCGCGGTGTGTCCTTCGTGGTCAACCACGGCGACGCGATCGGGATCATCGGCCGGAACGGCTCCGGCAAGTCCACGCTGCTCCAGGCCATCGCCGGGCTGCTCCCGCCGGAGCAGGGCTGTGTCTATACCAGCGGCCAGGCTGCCCTGCTCGGAGTCAACGCCGCCCTGCTCGACGACCTGACCGGCGAGCGGAACGTGGTCCTGGGCTGCCTGGCCATGGGCATGACCCCGCAGGAGACCAAGGACCGATTCCAGTCCATCGTGGACTTCTCCGGCGTGGGCAACTTCATCGACTACCCCATGCGCACCTACTCCAGCGGCATGGCCCAGCGGCTCCGGTTCTCGATCGCGTCGGCCAAGAACCACGAGATCCTGATGATCGACGAGGCGCTGGCCACCGGGGACGCGTCCTTCCGGGCCAAGAGCCACGAGCGGATCGTCGAGCTGCGCGGGGAAGCCGGCACGGTGTTCCTCGTCGCCCATAACCTGGCCGAGATCGAGGCCAGCTGCAACCGGGTCATCTGGCTGGAAAAGGGCAAGATCATGCGGCAGGGCTACGACGTGCCCGCCATCGTGGACGCCTACCTGGAGGCCACCGGCGGTGAGCCGCGCAAGCGCGACAAGCCGCAGGACAACGTCCACGGCGCCGACTGAGCCTGGCTAGGCCGGCTGCACCCGGCCCAACCCCGCCGGGAGGCGACTCAGGCGGGCATGATCAGGCGATGTTCGGCGATCGTGTGGCGTTCGGCGCCGTCGTCGTGTGTAGCTGGGCACCATGAACGGTGATCGTGTGACCTTCGGCGCCACTGCCGTGTGCCGCCGGGTGTCAATTTCAAGATCTTGTGTTGCTGAGCGTCATTTTTGACGCCCTTCTGTCCACGATCACCAGGATGGCGCCTTTGGACACATGATCAAACCCGCGGGGTGACCCGGCGCTGCGCGCCGCGCGGGCGACCCGGGTCGGCCGCCCGCTAGGCCACGACTAGGCCTCAGCGCTCGCGGGACGGAGCCGGAAGCACATGGCCGTGCCGCCGGACGGCCGGGAGCTGGCAGTGACCTGGCCGTGCTGGGCCTCGGCGAGACGGCGGACGATGAACAGGCCGATGCCGACGCCGCCGAACCGGCGCCGGTCGCCCGCTTCGCCCTGGAAGAACCGGTCGAAGATGCGCTCGTGGTCGCCGTCTGCGATGCCGATGCCCTCGTCCTCCACGATCACCTCGATCCAGCTTCCGCCGTCCCCGTCGCTGGTCAGCCGAGCCCGGACGGTGACGGTGCCGCCGTCGGGCGAGTACTTGAAGGCATTCTCAAGCAGCTGTCCGACGACGACGTCGGTCGCCATCGTGTCGCCGCTAGCCGGTGGCAGGTCGCCGGGGATCTCCGCCACCACGGTGTGCTTGTCCGACAGCGGCTGGAAAGCCGCGGCCGCGCCGCGCAGCACAGCGGCCAGGTCGAACGGGCCGTTGGTCACGGGCAGCTGGTCGGCGCCGGCGCGCGAGCCGAGCAGCAGCTGCTCGACCAGCCGGCCAGCGAGCCGGCCCGCTCAGCGATCGTGCGGACCGCGGCGTGGCGCTCGGCGTCCGCGAGCTGGTCCCACCGGCTGGCCAGCGTGCTGGCGAAGCCCTGCACCACCGTGATCGGCGTGCGCAGCTCGTGGCTGGTGGTGGCCAGGAACAGGTCCTTAGCCTCCTCCAGCTCCTTGGCCGCGGTCACATCACGGAAGTCGATGACGCTCTCGTCACCATCGGCCAGCGAGGTGGCCAGGACGTCCAGCCAGCGCCCGTTAGGCAGCTTGTGCGTCAGCGTCGAGCCGGGCTCGGGCAGCGGGAACGGCGGCGGCCTGCCGATCACGTCCGGCGCCGGAGTCCCCGTGATCCGGTGCGCGGCCGGGTTCCACTGCCGCACCAGCCCCGATTCGTCCAGAACGGCGATGCCGTCCGCGCTGCCGTCGATGACAGCCCGCTCGTGGGCCCGCTGCCGGACCACCTCCTCGAACGCCATCGCATTGGTCAGCGCCACCCCGGCGTGACCGGCCAGCAGTTCCAGCAGCTCCAGCTCGACGTGGCTGAGCTTGCGCCTGCTGTACAGCGCGTACAGCGCACCGTAGGCAGGCCGGCCACGTGGGACAGGCTCAGTGCGATGGTGTGCAGGCCGGGCAGGGCCGACCAGATCAAGTCATCGAAACCACCCGATTCGCCGGTGGCCATCATCACCGTCTTGCCCGACCTCATCAGCTCACCGACCAAGCTGGTGGACAAGGTGGCGGTCCGGCCACGCAGCCGGGCAGGCAG
Organism: uncultured Actinomycetota bacterium; assembly: GCA_963781225.1. Taxonomy (GTDB): domain Bacteria; phylum Actinomycetota; class Actinomycetes; order Streptosporangiales; family Streptosporangiaceae; genus Palsa-504. The sequence continues at coordinate 798 of CAWAFD010000003.1, read as the reverse complement.
CCCGGCGGTGCTGACGAGCCGGAGCATGTCGTCCTCGATGATCACGAAGCCGCCGGCGTCGGCGCTGGTCAGCTCCCGGAGGCTGGCCGCGATCCGGTCCAGGACCGATTCCAGGTCGCGCTGGGCGTTCATGTCCGCGACGACATCGCCGAGCCGGCGCACTACCCGGGCCCGTTCGGCCATGTAATGCCGGGCCACCTCGTCCTCGCCGGTCTGGTGACAGACGTTGACCCAGCCGGTCACCTCGCCGCTGGCGTCGAGCAAGGCGCTGGTGTCGATCCGGAGGTCGATGACCGTGCTGTCCTTGCGGATCCGGCGGGTGGCGAAGGAAATCTGTCCGCCGCCCCTGACCCGCTCCAGCACCGCGTTGTGCTCGGCCTTCAGCTCCTCGGGGATGATCTGCGGTTCCAGGCCGACGACCTCGGACGCGGTCCAGCCGAACATCCGCTCCGCCGCCGGATTCCACAGCATCACCGTCCGGTCGGTCCCGAACGCGACGATCGCGTCGGCCGCGCACTCGATCACGGTGCGGGCCGTCACATCGGTACGGCTGCCGACGGCCTCCGCTTCCTCTGCGGTCACCTGAACATCGTGCCACGCTAACCGCCGTGAGCACTCAACAAATGGCCATGCGCTGATCTATAGTGCTTTTCAAATACGAGTAAGGCCGTTGATCCGGGGCATTCATCACTGTATGGCTGTCGAGGAAGCGGTCTGCCTCTAGGACGCGGATATGGATCAGGCAGAGTCAAGTCCATCGCAGCGCCGGCCCAGTGAGGGATCTGGGCACCGGCCCGG
>CAWAFD010000002.1:0-225172 GCA_963781225.1 uncultured Actinomycetota bacterium | reverse complement strand
GTCCCCGACTACCGGCAGCCCGGCCCCCGGCACCACGACTCCCGGCAGCGGCCCGGCTCCCGGCCTGGCCTGAGCCGCCCGCTCCGCCGCCTGCAAGCCTTGACATCACGCTCACCCGCACCGGATTATATGAAAGTCACTTTCGTATAATGAGAGCGAGTTGCCATGAAACTGGTCACCTTCGACGCTGGCCGGGTGGGTCGCCTGGAAGGTGAGACCGTCGTCGAGCTCGGCTGCGCCTCGACCCGTGAGTACTTCGAGCGGGGCGGCCAGGTGGACGAGACCGGGGAGCGGCTCGCGCTGGATGGTGTCCGGCTGCGGGCGCCGATCGTGCCGAAGAAGTTCTTCCACACCGCCGGCAACTTCGCCGACCATCACAAAGAGCTGCAGGCCGTCGACTGGTCCCACCCGGTGCACAAGGGCATCGTGTTCTTCCAGAACGTGGACGCGATCATCGGGCCGGACGACGCCATCGTCTACCCCGAGGGGCTGACCAAGGAACTCGACTACGAGCTGGAACTGGCCATCATCATCGGCCGCAGCGGCAAGTTCTTCGGGCTAGACGAGGCCGCGGACTACATCGCCGGGTACACGGTCTTCAACGACATCACCGCCCGGGACATCCAGCGCCGCGAGATGCAGTCCGGCGTGTTCTCCTTCTCCAAGGCCATCGACACCTTCTGCCCGATCGGCCCGTGGATCGTGACCAAGGACGAGTTGCCTGACCCCCAGGCGCTGCCCATGGAACTGCGGGTCAACGGCCAGGTCCGCCAGCGCGGCAACACCGATCAGATGCTCATCTCCATCCCGCATCTGGTGGCCCACCACTCGGCCCAGGGTTACTCGGCCGGGGACATCCTCACCACCGGGACGATCTCCGGGGTGGCCGCGGTCCAGCCCAACCCGTTCGAGTTCTACCTGCAGCCCGGGGACAACATCGAGGCCGAGATCGAGGGCGTGGGCGTACTCCGCAACCATGTCGTGCCCTGGAGCGCCGTGCACGACACGCCGCCATACTCCACCGACCTGTACTCCTCGACGGGCTGAGCTCATGACCACCCCCCACCCACTGCATGTGCTGATCGCCGGCGGCGGCCTGAGCGGCCTGGCCCTGGCCCAGGGCCTGATCAAGGACGGGCACAGCTGCGAGGTCTTCGAGCGCGACGCCGATGACTCGCGGAAGATCGGCTACTACCTGCACATGAACGCCGACGGCGGCGAGGCGCTGCGGCGCTGCCTGCCCGCGGACCTGTTCGAGCTGTACACGCAGACCTCCCGCCGGACCTATGACCGGCGGGAATCTGTGGTGCTGGACGACCAGCTGACCGAGCTGAGTTCCCAGCCGCACCTGGGCCCGCCGAACGAGGGCGAGCGCCCGCACACCGGCGTCCACCGGCGGACGCTCCGGTCGATCTTGCGGGCGCGGCTCGCCAGCTCGTTCCGTCCCGGCCAGGCCGTCACCGGTTACTCCGAGACACCGGACGGGGTGTCGGTCACCCTCGCCGGCGGCGCCACCGCCGAGGGCGACGTCCTGGTCGGCGCCGACGGCATCCGCTCGGCCGTCCGCCGGCAAAAGCTCCCCGGCACCACGGTCATCGACGCCGGCGTCCGCGGGCTCGGTGTGTTCGGCCGTACCCCGCTGACCCCCGAGCTGGCCGCGCAGCTGCCCCCGCACCTGTATGAGGGCGTGATCATCGCCGCGGACCGCCGCGGCTCCCGGCTGCTGATCGCGGTCTACCGGCCCCGGCAGCGCCCGGCCGAGGCGGCCGCCGAGATCGCGCCCGATGTGCAGCTGGAGCCGGTCGGCGACTACGTCATGATCAGCTGCAGCGTGCCGCCCGGCACGGTGATCCCGGCCGCCGCCGACTGGACGCCCGAGACCCCGGCCATGCTCCGCGACGCCATGCTGGCCTCGGTCCAGGGCTGGCACCCCGCCGCCCGGGCCCTGGTCGCGGGCGTGGACCTGGACTCGGTGTTCGTGATCCCGTTCGGGTTTCTCGAGCCCGCTCCGCCGTGGCAGCCGTCCCGGGTCACGCTCATCGGTGACGCCGCTCACGCCATGCTCCCCACCCTCGGCCTGGGTGCCAACCTGGCCCTGCGCGACGCCGCGCACCTGCTGGACCGGCTGTCCGCCGCGGCCCGCGGCGAGACCGGCCTGGTCGCGGCCATCGGCGCGCACGAGCAGGACATGCGCGACTACGTCTACCCGTTCATGCGGATGACCATGGACCACGACCGCCAGTTCGGCGGCGGCGCGCTGGCGGGCCGCGAGCACGAGGACCGATGACGCCGGGCCTGCACCACGTCGGCTACTGGACCGACGACCTGGACGCCGCGATGAAGCGGTGGGAACGGGACCTGGGCGCTGGCCCGTTCGATGTGATCGGCCATGTGCCGTTCGACGAGTTCGTGCTGCACGCCGGCGGCCATCAGTTCGGCGACGTGGTTTTCGACCACGCGGCCGCCTTCGCCGCCTGGGGCCCGGTGGTAGTGGAGCTGGGCCAGGTGCACGCCATCGACGACCGCCTGGCCGCCGCGTACGACATCACCCCCGGTGCGGTCAGCCACGTCGCCTGGGTGGTGCCCGACGTGGCGGCCGAGAGCGAGCGGCTGGCCCGGCTGGGGTGCGCCCTGATCAACACCGCCCGGTCGGGCCCGATCTCGGTCGCGTGGCACCACGGCGGCCCGCTGTTCCCGCACCCGATCGAGGTGCACCAGCACAACGACGTCATCGCCGGCATGCACGGGCGCCTGTCTGCGCTCTGCGCTGCGGCCGGCCAGCAGTGACGTGCGCGGCACCCGCGGCCATCCCGGGCTTCAGCGGGACAGTGATCCGCCCCAGCCAGCCCAGTTACGACGCCGCCCGGGCCATCTGGAACGCGATGCATGACCGCCGGCCTGCGCTGATAGCGCGGCCGGAGTCGCCGCGGGACGTGGCCGCCGCGATCGCCTACGCACGCGGCCGGTCGATGCCGATCGCGGTCCGGGGAGGCGGGCACTCGATGCCCGGCCACAGCGTCTGCGATCACGGCATCGTGATCGACCTGCGCACCCTGAATCACGTCCGGGTAGACGCCGCCGCCCGGCGGGTCCGGGTCGGCGGCGGGGCCCTGCTCGGCGACCTGGACCGCGCCACCCAGCAGCACGGCCTGGTGGTGCCGGCCGGAGTCGTCTCGCACACCGGCGTCGGCGGTCTCACCCTCGGCGGTGGTGTCGGCCGCCTGATGCGCCGCTTCGGCCTGACCATCGACAGCCTGCTCTCGGCCGAGGTCGTCACGGCCGGCGGTGAGATACTGACGGCGGCGCCTGACCGGCACCCCGACCTGTTCTGGGCGCTGCGGGGCGGCGGCGGGAACTTCGGCGTGGTCACCGAATTTGAGTTCGCCCTGCATGAGCTGTCCGAGCTGGTCATCCTGGCGACGTTCCACCCGCTCGAGGCGGCCTGCCCGGTCATCGAGCGCGGCCGGCGCGCGATGGCCGACCCCGGCGCCCGCGACGAGCTGCTGTGGACCAGCTTCCTGCGGCGGGCCAGCGACGTGCCGTGGATGCCGCCGGAACTGGTGGGCAGGCACGGCATCATGTCGCTGGTCGAGTGGTCCGGCGACCCCGAGGAAGGCCGCCCGCTGCTGGCCGCGATCCGCGCCGAGCTGGCACCGGCCGCCAGCGACCTGTCCGTGATGCCGTTCTCGTTCATGCAGACGGTCACCGATGACCTGTTCGCCGCTGGCCTGCGCACCTATATCAAGGCCGGATTCGCCGATGACCTGCCCGGCGCCCTGATCGACGTGCTGCTCGAGCGCGCGGCGCTGCTGCGCTCGCCCATCTCGCAGGTGGAGCTGCTGGCGCTGGGCGGCGCGATCGCCCGGGTGGATCCCGGCGCCACGGCCTTCCCGTTCCGTCACGCGCGGTGGCTGGTCAACATCCCCGCGACCTGGCGTGAGGTGGCCGATGACGAGCACGAGATCGGCTGGGCCCGCGGCACCTACGCCGCGATCAGGCCGTTCCTGGCCGACGGCAGCTACGTCAACTTCATGGGTGACGACGAGGACGACACGGCGGCCAGCGCCTACGGGCCGACCATCTCGCGCCTGCGCCAGGTCAAAGGGGTCTACGACCCCGGCAACATCTTCCGCCTGAACCAGAACATCACGCCCGCACCAGGCAATCCGGCAGCGCCGGGTCTGGCCCAGGCGACCACGACCGGGAGTCCCGGATGAACGGCACCAGCAACAGCACCGCCGACGGCCACGGCACCGCCGGCGTGGCGATCAGCGCCGCCGCCCAGGTGCAGCGCCGCCTGTGGGGCACCGACCCGCGGGCCTGGGCCGACCTGGCCGAGGCACACAACCGCCCGCTGTTCGAGGCCGTGCTGGACGCCGCGGGCGTCGGCCCGGGTACCCGGCTGCTCGACGTGGGCTGCGGATCCGGCCTCACCCTGGTGCTGGCCGCCCAGCGCGGCGCGCGGCCCGCCGGCCTGGACGTCAGCCCCGGCTTGCTGGGCATCGCCCGCGAGCGGCTGCCCGGCGCCGATCTGCGCGAGGGTGACATGGAGTCGCTGCCGTTCGGCGACGCCGCGTTCGACGCTGTGACCGGGGTCAACGCGTTCCAGTTCGCCGGGGACCCGCGCCAGGCCCTGGCCGAGGCGGCCCGCGTCCTGCGTCCCGGCGGCCGCGTGGTCGCCAGCTTGTTCGCCGCACCCGAACTCTCCCAGGGCACAGTCGCGCACGAGGCCATGAGCGCGCTGATCCCGGCCGGACACGCCTCCGATCACGCCCCGTACGCCCTGTCGGCGCCCGGCAATCTCGAGGCCGCCCTGGCCGACGCCGGCCTGCACGTCGCCGGGCGCGGCGAGGTCGTGTGCGACTGGCGCTACGCCTCGATGGCCGACGCCGTCCGGGGGCTGCTGTGCTCGGCGGGCGGCGCCTGGGCCGCCGAGGCAGCCGGCCCGCAGGCCGTGCGCGACGTCCTGGAACAGGTGCTGCCGCAGTTCCAGAACCCGCATACCGGCGTCGTCACCATGCGCAACACGTTCCGCTGGGTGGCCGCCGAGCGGCCCCCGGCCCACCCGAGGCTGGCCTAGCCGAGGCTGGCCTAGCGAGGCTGGCCTAGCGAGGCTGGCCTAGTCGAAGCTGGCCTAGTCGAAGACCAGCAGCTGGTCCTTGACGCGCGCGTTCTTCATCAGCCGGGCAAAGGACGGGTAGTGGCCGAACAGCCCAGCGTGCGCGGCCTGGTAATCGGCCACCGACGACCAGTTGAGCGGGAAGAACTCGGTGTAGTTCCAGCTCTTGACGATGGTGCGTCCCCGCGCGGTGCCGCTGGAGCCGACCGTCCCGCAGGTGTGCAGCGGCCAGTCGGTCGACCCCGCCTGCTCCAGGGTGAACGCCGCGTCGTCGCCCAGGGCCAGCTCGACCCGGGCCACGCTGCCGCGGTCGGTGAAGTGGGTGGTCACGGCGGCGTCGCTGCGGGCTGTGCTGACCCCGTCCACCACGTGGTGCGCGGCCGCGAAACCGGTACCGGGGCGCCCGCGCCAGGCGTAGCCGCCCTCGTAACTGCCGTCGTCGTACTCCACGAGCCAGTTCAGCCACAGGTTGTGCAGCTTGGTCAGCATGCCCATCTCGGTCCACATGGCGTCGGGCCGGCTGTAGATGTAATCCAGCATGAACAGGCCCTCGACCGGCTCGCCGTCCAGGGTGCCGGTGGCCTTGCCGAGGTGCGAGCGGAGCATCTGCGGGTATTCGTAGCCGTTTTGCTCCGGCACCCAGAACGTGCGGGTACCGGGGATCCGTCCGCTGGAGGATCTGGTCACGGCCGGCCAGCAGGCCGACCCGGACGCTGTGGCGCGTGCCTGGTCCGGGCGGAACGCCCAGGACACCGCGCTGCTGCTATACACCTCGGGTACCACCGCCGACCCCAAGGGCTGCGAGATCACCCATGAGGCCCTGGTGCGCAGCTGGGCCGCCTACGCCGACCTGGTCGGGTTCACCCCCGACCAGTCGATGTGGACCCCGTGCCCGTTCTTTCACGTCGGCGGCATCGGCGTCACCACCTGCGCCCTGGTCCGCGGGGCGACGATGATGTCGATGAACTGGTTCGATCCGGAGACGGCGCTGGCTCACATCGAGCGCCGCCGGGCCGAGCATCTGTTCCCGGCCTTCCCGCCGCTCACCCTGGGCCTGCTCCGCACCCCCGGATACGACCCGGACCGGCTCAGCTTCGTCCGCACCGTGCTGAACGTCGCCCCCGCCGACACCCAGCGCGTAATCGAGAAGCTGCTGCCAGCCACCGCGGTCCTGCTGACCGACTTCGGGATGACCGAGGGGGCCGGCATGATCACGGTGACCCCGCGGGACGCCCTGGGGGAGGACCGGCTGACCCGCAACGGGGTCCCGCTGCCTGGCATCGAGGTCCGGGTCACCACCTCCGGCGACCCGCAGGCCGTGGCACCCCCCGACGTGGCGGGGGAAATCCAGTTCCGCGGTATCAACGCCTTCCGCCGCTACTACAAGAACCCGGACGAGACCCGCGCCACCATCATCGACGGGGGCTGGGTCCGTACCGGTGACCTGGGCACTGTCGACAGCCGCGGCCAGCTGCTGTTCCTCGGCAGGATCAAGGACGTCCTGAAGGTCGGCGGCGAGAACGTCTCCCCACTGGAGGTCGAGGCGCTGCTCAGCACGCACCCTGCCGTCCACATGGCCCAGGTGGTCGGGCGGCCCTCGGAACGCTACGGCGAGGAACCGGTCGCCTTCGTCGAGCTCATCGGCGGCGCCACCTGCACGGCCGCCGAGCTCATCGAGTTCTGCGCCGGCAACGTGGCGTCCTATAAGGTCCCGCGCGACGTCCGCTTCGTCGGCAGCTGGCCCATGTCAGCGACCAAGATCCAGAAGTTCAGGCTGCGGGATCTTCTGAACGAGCCAGACTCCTGAACGGGCTGGGCACCAGCGGCCGCTAAATATTGCTCGCGTCCGGCGGCACATCGGGTGTCGCCTGCGTCGTGTCCCCGGCTGGGGCGGCCGGCGCGGGCTCTGAGCCGGGCGCCATCCCGATCGTGTAAGCGGTCATCGACAGCGAGCCGTAGGTGTAGCCGTCGATCAGCACGTCGGCGCCCTGTTTGCTGCCGTCGGGTCCGCCGCTGCTGGCCATCCCGGCCAGGTACAGCAGGGGCAGGAAGTGGTCCGGGGTCGGCACCGCGTGGCCGAAGTCCCGGTGCCCGTCCATTTTGGTGACCGTGGCCGGGTCGTCGAGCATCCGGGCCTTGGCGTCCTCGTCGAACCGCTGGGCCCAGTCGTAGCCCGAATCGGCCAGGTCCCAGCTCATCCCGCCTAGGTTGTGCACGACGTTGCCGCTGGCCACCACCAGCACGCCCTGGCGCCGCAGCCCGGTCAGCTTCGCCCCGAGCTCCAGGTGGTAGTCGAAGTTCTTGTCGGCGTTGATGGACAGCTGCACAACGGGAATGCTGGCGTCGGGGAAGGCGTGCACCAGGACCGACCAGGTGCCGTGGTCGATGCCCCAGGAGTCCACATCGGCGCCGACCCAGGTCGGGTGCACCGCGTCGCTGATCTCGGCGGCCAGCTCGGGCAGGCCCGGCGCGGGATACTGGACGGCGAACAGTTCCGGCGGGAAACCATAGAAGTCGTGGATGGTGCGCGGCCGTGGCATGGCCGTCACCGCGGTCGCGTTGATGTACCAGTGCGCGGACACCACCAGGATCGCCCGCGGGCGAGGCACCGCCCGGCCGAACGCATGCCAGGCCTGGGTGTACCGGTTGGTCTCGAGCGCGTTCATCGGGTTGCCGTGCCCGATGAACGCGGCCGGCATCAGCTCAGCAGCCATGGCTTATTGTCCCACTGTGTTTGGTCCCACTGTGTTTGGTCCCACTGTGTTTGGTCCCACTGTGTTTGGTCCCACTGCGTTTTGTCCCACCGCGTTTTGTCCCACCGCGTTGGCGCGGGCGATCGCGGCGTAGACGGCCGCGCTCGGTTTGGCCGTCCGGGCGAACGTGGTCCGGTCGACCTCGTGCAGCCCGAACCGCACGTCGTAGCCGAAGATCCACTCGAAGTTGTCCAGCAGCGACCAGTGCAGGTAACCCAGCACCGGAACGCCGTCTTCGATGGCATCCAGCAGGCCGGCCAGCGCGGGCTCGATAAACGCGACCCGCACCCTGTCGTCGCGGTGCCCGATCCCGTGCTCGGTCACCAGCAGCGGAACGCCTGTCGCGGCGTGCGCGTAGCGGGCCGCCCCGCCAAGGGATGGCGGCCAGATCTCCCCGCCCATCTGGTTGATGGCCGCCCCTGGCGGCGGGGCCACCGGCCCGGCGCCGTCGTAGCGGTCGCGGGTGTAGTTCTGCGGGGGGAAGGATCGTGGCGCCGTTGCCTGCATCGTCACACGATAACGGCTCGCACGGCCGCGCCGCGTCGACGCCCGTGGCCGGCTTCGTGTAGTGTGCAGCCGTCACCGGGGCGGTAGCTCAGCCGGTCAGAGCAGCGGACTCATAATCCGCCGGTCGTGGGTTCGAGCCCCACCCGCCCCACTTGGCATTATTTGAATATAAGTCCGGAAATCTCTGCTTAGTAGGCCGAGGATGTGACGGACCTGGAGTCCGGGTCGAGCGGGCTTTGATCTGATGGCCGATTCGGCCGCTTGGGTGTCACGTGTCGAGGCTCACGTGCTGCACGCTGATTAATTCCTGGCCCTGATGCTCGCTGACGGTGTACCAGATGGTCACGTTGTCGGCGGGCAGGTGCAGCTCGTAGGCGCCGGGCAGAGGGTCGTCCTGGGGGAAAGGGTCCGCGAGGGACGGGACCGGCTCGTCCAGCAGATGAAAGATCACGCCGTGCACCGTCCACCGCAGCGGCTGCGGCAAGGCCTCGATCTGCTGCCAGGACGAGCCTGGGAAGCGGACGAGGCGATCACTCACGTATTCCCCATGCCTCAGCGAGATCCTCGCGCGTGAAAACGGTCGCTTCATCGCCCGGGCCGGGGTCAGACTGAATGCGCGCCAGGGCGACACCTCGCCCGGCCTCCCGGCGCAGTCGCTTCAGCTCAGCCTTCAGCGCATCCAGTTCGGCACGGGGAATGCTGACCAATTCGGATGCTTCGGCGCTCACGGTGCTCCCTCAGTTCGGCACTTCAGGCCTAAGTGTAGATCGATGAGGCCGGGCTAGCCTGGTAGGCGGCTGGCTGTTTATGGCCCAGGCTCAGTTACGGGGACGGCGACATCACGGTGGCTAGCCGCAGTCGATGGATGAGCCATGGAACGGCTCCCTGACTGTGCCAGCCCGGGATTGCTCGGCATGACCACAGTGACGTTATGTGATCGGCATGGGTGATGGCCGCAGTGAGCCGTGGACCGGTTCGTGGACCGACCCACCTGAGCAAGCGGTGCAAATGGAGCCATCAGCGGCGCTGCTCCGTGGTATCCGTGCAGGTAGAGCGTCTGGAGCGTCGCGACAGGCTTCTCATAATCCGCCGGTCGTGGGTTCGAGCCCCACCCGCCCCACGTAATTTCGACTGAATAGATATTTGAAAACTATCGGTTGGCAGCAAGCGCGCCCGTTCTCTACGGGTTGACGCGAGTATCAAGCTGCGACGCCACGCCGACGGGAGCGGCCTCCGCCCAGTCGCGGTCCCATACTTGCGGCCCATAGTCAGACGGTAGGTCATCCGTTCGGCACGAACCTGTAGCAAGTGCGTCTCTGCCGTTATGGCTGTAGCGGCCGACGTGTAGTCCCATTTCTGGTATTCGTCGTCAGCTGTGTTAGCGCCGGCCATGGCCTGCGATCCCGCTCAAGCTGCACGACGATCTGTGGCCTATTCCCGAAGCCGCTTGGTGGCAGAGCGGAGACTTCTTTTCGTAAGTTCGCCCGGGCATTTGAAGATATTGCGCGAGACATCGAGAGTGGCCAGGAGCCAGACCCGCACCACATGGCCGAAGAAATCGCGTTGCATCTAGTTCTCGACGCCCGCAGCTGGGTGTGGGCGGTGACGGTGATCTCCGTGTCCGGAAGTCCTCAGTAACGGACAAGATCGTTTCGCGTGGTTCGCCGGGCCGACCGCTCCTGGGGCACCACGCCCGCGCCTACGACCCGAGTCCTGATCGAAACCGGACAAGCCGCAGAATCAGTGAGTGGCAGAAGGGGCCTGGCAGAAAGCCCGCGGCCGAATTCAGCCTGGCACCATTTCAGCCGGGCCGACTCGTCTTGTCGCTCTTGTCTGAATTCGGCCGGTGGATCGAGGTTTAGACTGCTGTATAGCCGCCATCAATGACGATTGTTTGTGCAGTGAGATAGCTAGATACGTCTGAAGCAAGGAAGCTAACCAGTCCCGAGAGATCAGCCGGTGTGGCAATGCGTCCTTGGGGAATGCGGGCGATCCACTCGTCGCGGAGCGACGGCTGCTGTTCGATGATGCGTTCCGTCAGGTCGGAGAGGACGTATCCGGGAGCGATCGAGTTCACTCTGATGCCTGCCGGCGCCCACTCTACCGCTAGGGACTTTGCGAGGTGGACGACGGCTGCCTTCGATGCATTATATGACGCTGCCCATTGCGGCACGTTCACGATGAACCCCGACATTGACGAGATTAGGATGGCGCTTCCGGACAGGCCGGCCTGGAGTAGCGCGCCGCCGAATGCCTGAGCTGAGAAAAAAGTTCCGGTCAGGTTCACGTCGATGACTTTGCGCCATTCGTCGGCCGTTACTTTTACCGAATCATTGTTTATCTCGATGCCCGCTGCGGTAACCAGCACCTGCGGAACGCCGAGCCGCCTTTCGATCGCATTGAAGGCGGCGATGGTCGCGTCCCGGTCGGTGACGTCGAGTTGTTGACCCAGTGACTCTACGCCGTACTCGTCAGCAATCTGCTCCGCAGCGTTGGCGACGTTGTCGAGCAAATCGAGCAGGGCAATCTTCGCGCCGTCCGCCGCCAGTGACCGGGCTAGGGTCAGCCCAATTCCGCGTGCTCCCCCTGTGATGACAGCGGTCCGTCCGTTGAGGTCGGTTTTCACTTGTGTTTCTCCTTCGTGTTGCGATCCGGTTCTGACTGTTGCGGATGAACGGCTTCGGTTACCGCTGATGGAGGCTGTCCCAGCCGACTCGGGTGGCGGCGATGAACGACCGGGCGGCGGAGAGGGGGTCATCCGCGCCGATCACGCCGCTGGTTGAGCCGGTTCCGTCCGCGCCGGTGGCCATGATGGCTTCGGCGATTGACGGTGAGGAGACTCCGCCAGCGTGCATCATCAGCACAACAGGGGCGATGCGACGCACCGCTTCGTTAGCGGGAGTGATCCAGTCTCGTGAGATACGCCCCGCGGTGCCGATAAGTGCGGGCGGCTCCAGCAGGATCGCGGTCGGGCCGAGCCGGGCGGCTTGCACGGCCTCGGCCTTGGTGTTGGTACAGACGATGGTCTGCAAGCCTGCGGAGTGAGCGCGTTCGACTGCTGCAGCGAGTGCCGGTGCGTCGAGGGGGTTGCTGACGTGGTTAAGCATGACGCCTGCGGCTCCGGCATCGACGAGCGTTTCAGCGATGACTCGTCCCATGGAGTTGCCTGGTGGGTCCGGTGCCATGGCCTGCGCAAAGGGGAGGACGCCGCTGTGGAGGTCGTGGATTGGTGCGATGAGTGCGGTAGGCACAGTAAGGATGACCGAGACGCCGTAGTCAAGGCCGGCAGCGCCGGCAGCGCGTGCAAGACCCTCCAGTTCGGCTCGGCGTAGGAGGTTCTTCGGCCCGATCTCGAAGAAGGGTCCGGATAGCCCGGCCTGCTCAGGACTGGACGCGACCTTTGACAATTCGGTGCCAGCTTCCTTCTCAACGCCGCACAAGGTCACGGAGGGAGGCTGCTGTTGCGGGAAGGGTCACGGCCGGGTCCCCGGTCGTAGAGCATTCGAGGTTGACGTAGCTGTCATACCCCACCGTGTTCAACGCGTCGAAGATGTCGTGCCAGTTGAGGAGGCCGCGGCCGGGCAGGAGGCGATTGCTGTCACCGAGGTGAACGTGCGCGATGCGGTGGCCCGCTTCAGTCAGCGCCTTCCCCATGTCTGCTTCCTCGATCGACATGTGGAACGTGTCGGGCAGGAGCCCCGCATTCGGATGCGCGACCGCGTCGATGATGCGGATGTTGTCGGCGATGCGGTTGAGGTAGCGGCTCTCGTACCTGTTAATTGGTTCGAGCAGCACCCGTGCGGGTGTGCCGGCCACGAGGTCGAGGACTTGCCGGTAGAACGCGGTGAAGTCGTCCTCCTGGTCCTGGCTGAGCTGCTGGTAGGGATCGAACAACGGCATCGGATCCTGTGGACCGTACTGGTACTCGATCTCGGTCACCGCGCCGATCTCACCGCAGACGGTCGCGGCGTGCCGGTACATGGCGCGGCACCGGTTTCGGAGTTCGTCGTCGGGTGACATGGCGTTGCCGTAGCTGGCATCCATGAAGACGAACTCGGCGGCCCGGACACCGGTCCGCTTCTGGAGCGACCCCAGTTCCTCCCGCAGCTCGTCCGACCACTCGTTATACGGCTGGAACACCGCGATCGCGTCATACCCCCACAACCGCAGCTTCTGCGCCTTCTCGGTCAAGGTCTGCCCGGGAACCATGGGCGATGAGCAGCACAGCTTCACGTGCTTCCTCCTTCAGTCGGTGCCCGGGTAAAGGCGGGCGAGATAGGTCTCGAACAGCTGGTATCGCGCCGCGGCCGCGTCGGTCTTGCCCGGCCGGTACGTCACAACCTCGGGCTGGTTGAGCAGTGCGGCGTCGCTGAGACTGTCGAGGGCACCGTGCTCGACCAGCGCCAGCGCAGCGGCGCCGCGACAGGTCGCTTCCTGTTCGCGTGGCACGAGGACCTGCACGCCACAGACGTCTGCCTTGAGCTGACTCCAGTAGGGCGACGCCGCGCCGCCTCCTGTCGAGACAATCTCGGTCACATCACCGTCCGGCGCGAGGTATTCGATGTTCCGACGCAGTAGGTGGGCGATGCCTTCTTCGACCGCGTGCGCGAGGTCGACCTGGTCGTGCTTGAGTTCGATGCCGAGGAACGCCCCCTTAGCGCAGACGGAGTAGTCGGGCGGGTTCACGCCGGTGAGGTACGGCAAAAAGATGGGTGCGTCCGTGGACCGTCGAGACTGCAGGAGGTCCTCGAGCTCCTCGTATCGCATGCCGCCAAGAGCGGTGTTCCGGAACCAGTCGAGGACAACCCCTCCGCTGTCGGCGCCGGTGAAGAGAAGGATCTCGCCGGGTCGCAGTCCCGCGTGGAAGGACACTCGCCGCGCGGGGTCGAAGGTCCAGTCGCGCGCCAGCATGGACAGCGACAGGACCGTGCCGGCCGATTCGCTCGCAATGCCGTATGCGTAGGAGCCTGTGCCGACCATCGCGCAGAAGTGATCGAGTGCGCCCGTGTTGACCCGGTAGCTCGCGGCAGCAGGCAGCCGGTCAAGTACCTCAGCGACCACCGGGCCCACGTTCTGGCCGGCACCGACGATCTCCGGAAGCGTCTCGGTTCGGACGGCACAGAAGTCGAGCATCTCTGGCCAGTAGCGCTGCCCAGGCACGTCGTAGAGGTAGGTGAACCCGCGCGTTGTGACCTCGCCCGCCTTGACCCCCGTGAGGCGGAAAATGATGTCGTCCTTCACCATCAGGACCGCCCGTGCCTGGTCGAGCGCGTCGGGATCGTGCCGGGCAAGCCATCTCAGTTTTGCGGCCGGCCACGTCGCGGACGCTTCGGGTTCCCCGGTGATGGCGAATGCCTGCGCCGATCCGAACTCCTCGGCGAGCTCCTCGGCTTCCGCGGTGGCCCGCGCGTCCAGCCAGGAGATGCCCGGCCGGACCAGGTCGCCGGCCGCGTTGCGCAGCACTAGGGACTCCGCCTGTCCGGTGAGTGCGATGACGGCGTCGTGCCTGGCCGTGTCGCCATGCTGATTACTGCAGCCTTGCATCAGCTCGACTATGAGATCGAACAGGCGCTCCGGGTTGAACTCGACGCGTGCTCCCTCGCGGTCGTAAGCCACTGGCGCCTGCGTCAGAGCCAGCCGCCGCAGTCGCTCGTCGAACAGCGCGACCTTGATGTTGGTCGTGCCGACGTCGACCGCGTACACAATCATGCTCAGTCGCCGATGACCTGGAAGTGGACCATTCGCCGGCGTGGACGGACCGAGTCGAGGTCGCCGAAGTAGATGCGCCCGAACTCGCCGAGCACCAAGCGACCGTCTTGCACCGGAGCGGTTTCCGAGCGGCCGAGGATGGACGAGATGATGTGCCCGTCGGTGTTCAGTCCCCAGGCCGGAAGCTCCTCGCGGAGCTCGGCCGCATTGCGGATGTGGATCGGGCCGGGGTGGAGATACTGGTTCTCGTGCCGCGTCGGCGGCGCGATCTTCGCGAGGACGTTCAACGTGTCCTGCAGGATGTATTGCGTGCCGTAGTAGGTGGTGTCCTCGGACTCCTCCTGGAGGAGGACGCAGCAGCTCGTGTGCTGCGAGTAGGCGACCGCCAGGCCATTCGTGACGCCGCTGCCGGACACGAACTCCTCGAACTTTTGCGTCAGGTCGAAGAACTCTTGCCGCGCGGGCGTGTCGATCGTCAGGGTATGGGTTTTCGTGACCATCAATGCTTCCTTGGGTCGGGCAGTGTTCGTGGGTGCGCTGCGCCCCGCTTTCACGGCTGCCGCGTGGTGACGTTCAGGCGCCGGGGGACTGCTCGGCCGCGACAGGCACGACCAGGCCGGTGGTATCGGCGGACGGGATCTCGCGATAGATGCCGACCCTGCGGTCCCTCAGGCGGGGGCGCAGGTACAGCAGGTACCAGAGCAGGCCGACGACCTCTGCGCCGAGAAGATAGCGGGCCGCGATGTGGCCCTCCTGCGGGGCCAGAGCGATCACGACGACGCCGATCGAGAACAGCAGAGCGGATACTGCGACGATGACGAACCATCGTCCGAGGGAGAAGTCACTGGCCCGAACGCCAGGCATCCTGTTCGTGAGGTGGGCGTAGAGGGCCCCGCCCACCGTGAGCAGGTAGACGAAGTAGTAGGCAACACTGCAGATCGACACGACATTCGCGGCGATTCCGGCAGAGAGCATGTTGATACCGATGCCCACGATCGCCACGAGCAGGATCGAGGCGATCGGTGTGCGGGTGGTCTTGTGGACGCTGCCAAGTACGGACGAGCCCGGCAGCATCCGGTCGCGGGAGAGCGCGAACGTCAATCGGGTAGCGACCACCATATTGGCCAGCACACAGGAGAAGATCGCCAGGAACACCACGACCTGCAGCACGTTGGCCGCGATGACGCCGAATTGGCTCTGGAAGATATAGATGAGCGGGTTCTTCGACTGCCCCAGCAGATTCGCCACACCGTAGGGAATGGCGATCAGGAAGCCGACGATCATCAAAGCGCTGGCGGCCATCGAGACCAGGTTGGCCCGCATCATCGCGTACGGCGTGACGGCCCGCGGGTCGTGCGTCTCCTCGGCCAGGTCGGCGGCACCTTCCCAGCCGATGAAGCAGTACATGGGCAGCAGCGCGGCGAGGATGAACCCGTACCACAGCGAGCTGTGGTTGGTGCGTGCGGTGGAGGCGAGGATGTGGAAGCCCGCCTGGTGATGGAAGAAGGCCGACCCCACCAGCAGCAGCAGCGCGGCCACGACCGAGCCGACGATCTCGAAGAACACCCCGACGTTGTTCACCGCGCTCACCAGTCGGATGCTGACGATGTTGATCACCGCGGCGGCGACCATCGCACCCGTGGCGAGCAGCACGATATCGCCGTGAGACGGGTGCGACCAGATGTCGCCGGCGAACACCGTCGCCAGCGCGACCGCGGTCGCGGCGGTACCCGCTATGAACGCGAGCAACGCCGTGTATCCGGTGAACCAGCCATAGTGCGGGTTGATCAGCCGGCTGTTCCACTGATAAGCGAAGCCGGTGATCGGGATGCGCGCGGCCAGATGCGAATACACCATGACGATCAAGAACACGCCGGCCGCGCACGGCAGCCAGAGCCACACTCCGACCGCGCCACTCGTGCCGAACAGGCTCGGCAGCAGGAAGAAGATCGCGGTCGTGATGCTGACCATCGAGAACGCCACTGAGAACGAGGCGAACGGGCCCATCGTCCTGTGTAGCGACTGAGCGTAACCGTACTGATGCAGGTCGTCGACGTCCTTCGGGTCAGACAATTCCTGCTCGACACTCGATTCAGCCGATGCTGATGCCATTGCGGTACCACCTCTCACGCGAGACGTGAACTCGATCACGGTTGTATTGTTAGGTGATTGCGATACTAGTTCCGCAACTTGCCCAGCGGAATGTGGAGTTTATGCTGCTATTATGTAAATTTTATGACATAATAGCTGGCGCAACACTGGCCCGGCCGATCAGCGCGAGGGGAGCCTGGCATGTCAGCAATGTCCAATATCACGCTGCGGCAGATCGAGGCGTTCCTCGCCGTCGCCCAGGAACGCAAGTTCGCCGCGGCGGCCGAACGGCTGCATGTGTCGGCGCCCTACCTCAGCCAAACCATCAAGCAACTGGAACACGCGCTGGGTTACACGCTGCTGACCCGCACCACCCGCTCGGTCGAACTTACCCCCGCCGGCGGCGTATTCGCCGGGCTGGCCGAACGCGCCCTCGCCGACCTCGAGCGCGCGATCCAAGCTGCGCGCACGATCGCCCGACCGCCCAGGGCTAACCTGCGACTGGGCTACACGATCGGCGCGGGACTGGACATCGTTCCGACCCTGCTGCGCACCTTCGCCGCCGAGTATCCCGATTGCCAGGTCCAGACCGAGGAATACGACTTCGGTGAACCCAGCGCCGGGCTACGAGATCACCACGTCCAAGCGGCAGTCGTGCGGCCCCCCATCGGCCTGGCGGGCCTGCTCACCGTCGATCTGGCCCGCGAGGCACGCGTCGCCTGCCTACCCGAAGGACACCAACTCGCCAACCGGGAATCCGTCTCTGTTGCCGACCTGCTTCCCGAGCCGATCATCGCTGCCCCCCCGTCGCTCGGCCCGTGGCGCGACTACTGGATACTCACCGAGTACCGCTCCACCCCAGCACCCGTCGTAGCCGAGGCAGCAACCTTCGAAACCGAACTGCACCTAGTAGCGAGCGGACACGGGATCAGCGTCACGGCGATGGCCGCCGCACGCTACTACAGCCGGCCGGGTGTCGTCTTCGTCCGTATCCACGACCTCGAACCCTGCCGCGTCGTGCTCGCCTGGTGGCCCGAAGACACCGCCTCCGTCGCCGATCTCGTCACCGTCGCCACCCGCATCTCCAGCATCCCGCAAGACCCACCCTCAGCTTCGACATCACCGGCGTCATGAAACGGCCAGGTGCCTACTACTCCATGTCTAATTCGCTTTAGCAGAAGCGTTTCCCCCGCCACTTGGCACCGCTAACCAGGAGACCCGGTCACCAGGAGCCGGCCGCTTCATAGTGACTAAATGAGCCAACTCAGGTGTCATGCAGCCGCACTGCGGCCGGCGGCGCTGACGAGGGGGTTCTACGGCTGCTTGGGTTAGCTAATCCAGTTCACCTGGATGATGACCACGCGTTCGCCGCGGACGTCGGTCAGGTAGACGAGCATTAATTGGCCTCGCTGGACGGTGCGCAGCCCTGGCGGCTCGCCGGTGAACTCCCGCCCGTCGAGGAAGATCATCGATTCGCGGACGGTCAGTCCTCGGCTACCTGACGGACCGCTGCCAGGGCGGCAGGTGGCAGCCCGTCGAGCAGGTCATCGGTGACGGGCTCCCAGTGCCAGTCAGCCACTTACGACCTCGCGGTAAGCTGCCTGGACGATCTCGGCGGCTTCCCGGATTGCCTGGTCCCGGACAGCGGGGTCGGGGTCGGCGAGGGCTCGTTCGGCGGCGTGGAGCCGGGCGGCGACTGAGGGGCGCCGCTCGATGGCGATGGCGGCGCCCCAGCGCTGGTAGAAGTGGCGGATGGGGAAGACGCTGTCTTCCTCGCCAGCCTGTGTGAAGGCGTCCTGGATTTCCTGGAAGAACTCCGGCAGCCGGGACGGCGCGACTGTGGCGACCGCCTGGCGCAGAGCGGGGAGCGACAGGGCGGGCATGGGGATCAGCGGCTCGTTACCCTGTGGGTACTCAGCAGTCATCCAGCCCGCCTCCTCTCACATCCAGCAACAGAATAAACCGTGCCACGCCTCGGGGCGGAGTTTGGCTATTCGCTCGCGCAGACGTAGGCTGAGCGCTCCTGGTGACGTTACGCACAGTAGCAGGACAGAAGGAGATCAGAGCTTTGCCGTGGACCGGTTCGTGGACCGACTCACCCGGGCAATCGGTGCAATCCGGGTTATCGGCGGCGCGGTTCCGTGGTATCCGTGCAGGTAGCGCACCCGGAGCGCCGGGCCAGGCTTCTCATAATCCGCCGGTCGTGGGTTCGAGCCCCACCCGCCCCACCAAACAGAAACTGAATAAAAGTTCAAATCTTGGTTGTCCAATAGTCGCTGTTAACGATCTGAGAGACCGATTCGGCATCGGCCGCGACTCACGAGGAGCTTCTGTGGCTGCTTGGCTGCCGTTGAGCAGCGATGCCTCACCGTCAGGCGAGCGGAAGAACATATTCAAGTGAGGCGAAGCTGACACGTTCTTGTTCCAGGCGGACGGCGGGACCGAAGGTGCCCTCGACGAGGTCTTGGTAGAGGTCCTGCTCGGCCGGGGTGAGGAGGACGAAGGCCGCCTTCGTTGGGGTCTTCTCCGTGACCCACTGGGACTGGTGGGCGAGGAGGGTCTTGCGGTCCATGAGGATGGAGCGTGCGTGCGGGAACCGGCTGCGCAGCCGGTTCAGTATGGCGAAGCCGTGGGTGTCCAGGTCACCCCAGTAGGTCAGGTCGAGAGCGGCCAGCCAGCCGAGTCCGGCCAGGATGTTGACCGCGTAGCCGCCGCCGAAGAGCACGACGGCGTCGGCGGCGAGCGGGAACGCCAGGTAGGTCACCTCGTTCTCGAGGATGTAGGCCCGGGTGACGCCCGCGGGAGCCGCGGTGAGCTCGGCCGCGCGGACCGTCATCTCGGTGTAAGGGAAGTCCGGGCCCGCGCACCGGAACCGCACGTACTCCGGTTTGCGGCGGAACCCGAAGCGGCCCGCGAAGTCCGGTGCTGCCGGGTTGATCCTGGCCGGGTCGAGCTGCAGGTCGAGAAGCTGGGTGAGCACGCGCTGGTGCCCCTCGATGAACTTGGTGTCCACGCCGGGCACGTCGACCTGCCGGATGTACAGGCCGGTGAGCTGGTGCTCGTCGATCCAGCGGACCGTGGCGAGCAGCCGATCCCAGTCGGCGGCCAGCTCCAGGGCCTGAACCGGGTAGCGTTCCAGCCAGCCGAGCACGCGCGGGCATTCCGCCTTTGCCCGGTCGGCCAGCCTGATCAGCTCGCTGACCCGCCGGCGCGCGCCGAGCAGTTCCCAGGCCTGGGCATAGCCGTCGAGCCAGGCGCGGCCGGGGATCTGGTTGGCGCCGACTAGGCGGCCGCCCACCTGCTTGTACTCCACGCGCAGCGGGCCGCGCCCGGCCCGTTCCCATTCGGCCGCCCACGCCTGGATCTCGGCGAGCCGCGTGCCTATCTCGGCCGGGCCGGGGCCGCGCAGCGGGACGTCGAACGGAACCCACTCCTGGCCGGCCAGGAAGGCTGAGAGCAGCGCGGGCCACCGCCGGGCGGCGGCCTCGCGCACGTCGGCCGGCCGGGTCCACAGCCGCCCGGATGAGGCCCGGGCCATGTCAGGCCACCGCGACCGCGGTCGGCACGCTGACCATGCGGGCGATCCGTTCGGCCTGGTACTCCTCGATCGTCAGCGTGCGCAGCCGGGAGTACCTGGAGGTCGGGTTGTCGACGAAGCCGACCGCCGCCACGTAGGGCTCGATGACGTGGATCTTCTGGAGCGGGGTGACGATGAGCAGCTGGATGCCGAGCCGCTCGAACAGTTCAAGCGCGAACCTGGTCGACTCATCCGACCCGCGGCCGAACGCCTCGTCGATGACAACAAACCGGAAGGTCCGCGGCCGGCCGCTGTCTAGCTTGAACTGGTAGACGAAGGATGCTCCGAGGATCGTGTAGGCGAGCTTCTCCTTCTGCCCGCCGGACTTGCCGCCGGAGTCGGCATACGTCTCGTACTCGGTGTCGTCCACGCGGTAGCGCTCGGAGGCAGTGAAGGTGTACCAGTTCCGCACGTCGGTCACCAGCCGGGTCCATTTCTGGTCCGCGTCGGTCTGCCCCTCTCGGCCGCTGAACCGCTCGATGAGTCGCTTGACCTGCAGGAACTTAGCTTCCGAGTACTGGTCATCCGCGGTGCTCCCAGACACGGCACCATCGGTGCAAGCCAGCAGTTCAGACTTGAAGTCCCTGATGTCGACGTTCGGCGTCGGCTCTGGTTCCAGCCGGATGTACCGGCCGGGGTTGTAATCTACGCCGACCAGGGATTTGTTGATGGTGTCGATGCGTCCCCTGATCAGCCCGGACTGCCGGTTCAGCTCGGCCTGGAACTGGGCGATCTCCCGGATGGTGTTCTGGTTCAGGTAGGTCTTGAACCGCAGCTGGAAGCGGGGCAGGTCATCGTCGGCGAGCCGCTGATGCAGCTCCCGGTAGCCGTCCGCCGCCTCGACGGCGGCATCGAGTTCGCTGGTCTCGACTCGGTACTGGTTGCGGAAGGTGGTCATGACCGAGACGATCCGGCCGCCCAGCTTCTCCCGGCGGCCGCGGAGCCTCTCCACGCGGTTCCCGATCTCCGCGGCGGCCCGCCCCTCCGCCCGGTCGCACGATTCCGGCTTGTCCGGAGGCTCCTGCCCGGCCTCGGTGAGCAGCACGCGGATCGCGTCGAAGTGCGCCGAAGCCCCCTCCGCAGGTGCGCCAGAGAGGATCTCCCGAGCATCGTGGGCGGTTGCCTCAGCGCCGGAAATCGCCCCGTTCACGAGGCCGAGCTTCTCATCGGCCGTCGATCGCTCCGTTTCGGCCGCATCGATCCGCCTGCGGACCTCGTTCAGCTCGGCGTCCAGCTTGGCCAGCGTCGCCGAGGCTTCCTTCAGCTTCGCGTGTTCCGCTTTCAGCTGGGCGATCCGGCTGGCCGCCGACTGGTAGTCGATCTCCGTGAACTCGCGGGTCTGGGCCAGGGCCGCCAGAGTCTGGCCCCGGGTAAAAGCGGACTTCGCCGCCGTGTCGTGCTGATCGCGCGCTCGCTCAGCTTCGGCGAGCCGCGCGGCCAGGTCGGCCGCCTCCGCGAGCAGGGCCTCGATTTTCCGTTCGTTGCTCCAGCCGAGCACATACCGGCTCCGGTCGCCGATGTGGTGACGGTCGTCCTTCTCGTGCCGGCTGCCGCCCTTGATCTGCCCGGCCTCGGTGATCGCGCGGGTCGCCCGGCGGAACTCGGTCATCGTCTCGACGCACTCCAGATCGGCCCGGCCGGCCAGTTCCCGTTCCAGCCAGGCAGCGAACGGAGTGTCCTTGACCTCCAGCTTGGCCGCCAGCGTGGTGCGGGCGAGCCGCGGCGGTGCGGCCCGGCCCGCCCTGGCAGCGGCCGGAACCTGGTAGTACACGACACGTTCGCCCAGGTGATGTCCGTTGATCCAGTCGGAGACCGCGCTATAGCGCTCGCCCGGGACGAGGATGGACAGCGCGAAGGAATGCAGCAGCCGCTCGGCCGCGCCCTCCCAGGCTGATTCTTCTTCGCGGACGGCGATCAGCTCGCCGGCAAACGGCAGCGTGTCCTCGTCCAGGCGGAGCTCACGGCACAGCCGGGCCCGAAGGTCGAGCTGGCGGCGGGGGATGCTGCTCTTTCGTTCCCCTAGGCTGCGCAGCTCTGTGTTCACCTCGGTGGCCTCGGCGTCCAACTGCTGCTTGGCCACGCGGGCCTCGATGAGCTTGTTCTGCGCGTCCGCGTGCTCGGTCTCCACCGCGGCGCGGGCCGCGGTGATTTGCGGGCGGCGCTCGGCGAACTGCTCCGCGCTCTGCACCGGGCCGAGCCCGGCTTGGCCGAGCAAGACGCTGAAGCTCTGGTGACGGGCCATCCGGGCGCTGCGATCGTTCTCCCGCTGGGAGATCTCGCGCTCGATCTCCGCAAGGCGGCCGCCGCCGTGTCCCTCGATCTGGACGCACAGGCCAGTCTCTTGCGCCCGTAGCGTCTCCAGATCATCGGCAAGCTGCTGGCGCTGGGTGGTGAGCCTCACCCGTTCGGCGGAAAATCCGGCGAGCAACCTGTCGGCCAGCCGCACCTTGGAATCGGCGAAGTAGTACCGCAGGGCGTCGCGCTGCGCGTTCAGCGTCCTGATCCCGGCGTCGAGCCGGTCGTGCGCGTCGCAGTCGGCGAGCAGCGGGGAGAGGACATCAAGCTGCGCCTGGGCCCGCAGCACGGCTTGGTGCGCGCTGGTCAGATGGTCGAAATGGGCGACGATGTCCTTGGTCGCCTTGACGGCGTTGAACGGCTCGAGCATGTGCTCACGGACGAAGTCGGTCAGGTTGCCGACCGACTTCATGGAGACGGTCTGGTGGAACAGCTCCATCGCCTGCTCGGATTCGATGCCGAGGAGGCGGCGGAAGTCCCGGCCGTACTCGGGGAAGGCGTCGCGGACCTCCACGCCGCTGGTCGCCTTGAGCCGCTTGCGCAGCCGGGCCATGTCCTGGCCGAAGTCGAGGAAGTCCGTCGCTATCGACATGGGGACGTCGGCGGTGACGTAGAAGCGTTCGGGCTGGCCGCCGGCATCACCGTTCTTCATCCAGAAGACCTGGGCCAGCGTGACCGTGCTGGCCAGCTCCTCGCTGCGGAAGACGCCGAGGACGACGCTGAACTTGGTGGCGTTCCGCAGCGCTATCGGCCTCGTGGTGCCGGTCGCCTCGTTCTTGACCGACGTGTAGTAGCCGAGCACATACGAGCGCAGCGAGCGTTCCTTGGCGTCCGCGCCGGCCGCCTTGTTGTAGGAAATACGATTCGCGGGCAGCAGCAGCGTGGTGATCGCGTCCACGATTGTGGACTTGCCGGAGCCGATGTCGCCGGTGACCAGGGTGTTGCGGCCGTCGGCGACCAGTGTCCAGACCAGGTCGTCGAACGTGCCCCAGTTGCGTACCTCGAGGCGGGTCAGCCGGAAGCCGTCCAGCGGTTGTCCGGTCGTCATTCGCCGTCCTCCCCGGTGGTGTCGCCCGTCAGCAGGCCCGAGTACTCGGCGAGGCGCTCGTCGAAGTCCGCGAGCCACTGGCCGTCGATGAAGGCCTTGAGGATGCGGCGGACCTCGAAGGACTGCTCGGCGTTCTTCACGGGCCGCAGGAAGCCAAGGCGCTCCACCTTGCCGATATGTTCGTCGATCTTGTCCATCAGGCGCGCCTCGTTGCTGGTCGCCGGGAGGAAGACGCGGATCATCTCGGTGATCTGGGCCCGGGTGAAGATCAACCGCGTGTCACCGCCCTGGGCATCGAACTCGGCCAGCTTCTTGCGCAGCAGGGCGAGCAGCAGGCTTACGTGGAAGGACAGCGCGTGACGCGGGATCAGCCGGGGCAGGGGATTGGCCTCGTCGGGATCGGCAGGCTGCTGGCGGAGGAACGCGTACCCCTCGGCCTCGTCGATGACGACCTGCAGCCCCATCGTCCCGACATAGTCCCTGACCCGCGGCTGGAGCTCGAGCAGGTGCTTCCAGGCACGGTCGTGGGTGTCCCGGTAGACGGCGCCCTTCATGAGCGGGATGACGACGTACGACAACTCAGGTTCGGTCATGGCCTGCTCCCCTGACGGAACTCGCGGCGGCGCGGGTGAAGGTGACCCGCGGGAGCGTGGCGGTCCGGCTGTGCCCATCGGGGTCGATCCAGCTCACCTGGTCGGCCGCGGCCTCGTCGTAGTCGGTGGCGAATGCATCGTCGCGTAGCGACAGGTAGGTGACGAGCTCGGCCAGGCCGTGGACTAGCGGCTCCTCGATGATCAGGTCAGCCAGCCGGATCTGCGGGCGCCGGCGGAGCGCGGCGCGGACGTTACCGCGCAGCAGATCCGGGTCGACATAGACCTGCTCGAACAGGGCACTGGGATCGGTCTCGTCGCCGGATCCGGCCGGCCGGACCGGGCTGCTGTCGAGGCGCGGCTTGCGGACCGGGGTGTAGAGCGGCCGCTCCATCGGCAGCCGTACCTCCGGGGCCGGCGCGTCGAGTTCGGTGGCCAGGTCAGTCGTCGGCTCATCGCGCAGCGCGAGCGCCCGGGCCTCGATGTCCCTGAGTAGGTCGATGACCCGGCGGTTCTCGAACCACACCTGGTCATCAAGGAACCTCCGGAGTTGCTCGGACAACTGCCGCACCGTCGCCTGGGCGCCCCCGGCGGCCTGAAGCCAGTCATGGTGGATCCGTTGCAGCCGCGGATCGCTTTCCGCGTTACCTGACAGCTCGTGCACCCGGTCGAGCAGTTCGGACAGCTCCTGCTGACGAGCATGGGAAAGCAGGAAGTCGTAGAACGCCTGAAATGACCTGCCCTGGTCAGAACCGGTAATCGACTCGCGGCTGCCGAGCACGTCATCCAGCAGATCCCCCTTGCCGCCATGCCAGCCCGCGACCTTCTCCCGCAGCCTCCGGTCCAGCGTGCGGAAGTTCTCCTCGACCTGGCGGAAGTCCGCGAGCAGTTCCCTCGCCATCGCGGCGAACTGCTGGTAGCGGTCACGGACCCCGCTCGGGTCGAGCATGTTCAGCTCGCCTGCCTCGATGCGAGCGATCTCCTCTTCGAGCAGGCGCTGCTGGCGGCGCAGTTCCCCGATCTTCGCCGCCGGGTCCGGTTCGGTGCCGAAGACGATCTGGCGGAGCAGGTCGAAGATCGTGTTCAGCCGCGACTCGGTACCGACGAAGTCGCGGTCCCCCTGGGCGGCCACCCACTGCAGTGCCCGCTCCACCGCCGGGGTGGCGTCGTAGTGCGGCTCGTCGCTGCCCTCGGGGTAGTACTTGCGGAGCCACCCCGACTCGGGGGACGCCCAGTCGTCCAGGTACTCCCTGGCCGACCGGGGAAGCTTCGCGGTTCTCGCTCGTTCAGGGCGTACAGCCGGTCGTCGAGGCGGCTCGCGAGCTCCGTCGCGGGGATGGCGCGCACGTTGTCCTCGACGAAGACCTGGTGTAGAAAGCTGAGCACGAGCGGCGCGTTGTCGGCGCGCAGCAGCCGCCACGCTCTGCTGTTCGAGCGCAGCCAGACGATGTCGTCGAACTCCAAGCCACCAGCCACGCGCACATCGTAAGGGCGGCGTCTGACAATTCGGGCTGGAACCTGAGACAGCGGGGTGTGCGACACATATGTGGGATCTTGGGATCTGGCAGGTCAGCGCCGGGCGACAAGGCGGTGGCCCGGCACCTGCGGCCGGGTCCAGAGTTGGAGAAGGCCCGTCGTGAGGTCAGCGAGTATGAGCGGTTCCGGTACCTGGTGGGGCAGATGACGGCGATCTGCGAGGCCAGGAATGCGGGCGTGTTGTTCTCGGAGTAGCCCAGGGATCATGCAGGGCAAACCGCGGATCCCGCCTCAGCTGCATACCTTTGCGCGCACTCGGCATCGACCCGAATCTGAGCTCACTGTTAGCGATGCTCAGCGGCTCACTTGCCGTCGGCAATCCGTCCGCGTACGCCCGCAGCAGCTCGACTGGTTCCGCTCCCGCTGCTCTTTTCACCGGGTCCGGTGCCGTGGAGGCAGGGTGCAAAGCGGTTAACGGCCAGCGCTGCCGCAAGGCCGGAAGCCTAGGGAAGACCACCCGGCGAGCCGAGGTGTCCAACAATTGTTATACAATAGATCTATGAGCGTCGGATTCCGCCCCACCGAAGAGGATCTCCGCGTCATCGAAGCCAACCGCCGCGAGGACGAGAAGACCAGCGACGTCATCCGCCGTGCGCTGCGACTGCTCGACCGCGAAGCATGGGAAGAGCGCGCACGTGCCGACATGTACCGGCTGAAGGACGAGGACCTGTCCGCCGAGGCGGACGCTTGGGAGTACAACGCCGACGGCAACATCCGGATCACCGGCACAAGCCTCACCGTCCCGGCGCGGCCGACCGATCCGGCATGATCCGCGGTGCCGTCTACCCGGTGGATCTGGGCGAGGCCAAGCGCGGGCACGAGCAGCGAGGTCGGCGCCTTGGGCTGGTCATCAGCATCGAGCAGAACGCCTGGTCCACGGTGACCATCCTCCCCACCTCGACCAGCGCTCAGGCGGCCATCTTCAGGCCGGACGTGGTCATCGCGGGGCGGGACACCAAAATCTTGATCGACCAGATCCGCACCATCGACACCCGTTATGTCTCCGGAGAACTCGTGGATTACCTGTCCCGCGATGACATGGCGCAGGTCGAACAGTGCTTGTCCCGGCACTTCGGCCTGCTGCGTTGAGGGTCACGGGTCTGTCAACTTAGCGCAGGCGCAGCCGGATTGCCGCACACGTAAATGTCGGCGGCGGGCGCGCGGACAAGGGCGGCCTGCTGGAGGGTGAGACGAACGGGATACCGGACCCGGCGCCGTCGTTCAGCCAGCCCTACCACGTTGTCGCCAGGCTGCTGTAGTACAGGCATATCAAGACTCTGTCGGCGGTGACGTTCTGTAGCTGGCATCCGGTCTCCGCCATGGTGAGGCGTGGACCGGTTCGTGGACCGAGTCACCTGTGCAAGCAGTGCGATTAGCGTCATCGGCGGCGCGACTCCGTGGTATCCGTGCAGGCAGCGCGTTCGGAGCGTCATGCCAGGCTTCTCATAATCCGCCGGTCGTGGGTTCGAGCCCCACCCGCCCCACATTAAAGCGATGATTAAAAATTCTAAATCTGCTACGGCAACGCGGCGGGCACTATTCGGCCTCCCCGGGTAAGTCCACGTCAGCACCATCCGTGCAGCTCTCAAGCCGGCACAGGGCATAATCTGACCAAACGGGGTGGCTATCCCGCTCCCCTCAGCCGATTTGCCCCGGATGGTGCCGCCATGACCGGCCTGCCAGACCTGATCGGGCTGCTCTACCGGGCCGACTGGACCCGCCTGTCCCTGTCGGCCGAGCTGCGCGCCGAATATGGCCCGGAGCCGCCTCCGCCCCCGCCTCCGCCCCCGCTCCCGCGCTCACCGCGAAAGTACCGGTCCCGCTGGTACCGCGACTGGCCGGGGCAGAGGCAAGACAACGGCCGCTACGTGGGACACGGAGCGCTCCTGATCGGTCCCGGTGGCCGGTGGCGCCTGGTGTGCCCGGACCCCGGCCGGGGCGCCGGGGGAGAGGCCGCCGAGGGCAACGACGGCGAGCACGTCTGGTCGTGGCGGCCGCTGGAGATGGGAGGTCCTGCGCCGCTCCCGGTCAGGGAGAACGGCGCCTATCTGCCGGTACCCGAGCTGCTCTGCCCCTCCCGCCTGCTCGGCGGGTACACGCTGGAAGAGCTGGGACCGGTGACCGTCGCCGGCCGCGACGCGATCGCGGTCGCGGCCACGCCGCGCCGTGATGCGCTCGGATTCCGTCCCGCCCGGCAGGCCTATGACCGCATTGAGGTTGCTGTGGACGCCGAGCTCGGCATCCTGCTCCGCCGGATCGAGACGTCCGCCGGTGAGCGGTCACCCTCACCGAGCTGACCGACATGACGATGAACCCGCCGGAGGCCGCCGACCCGGCCCGGTTCGCTCCGCGACCGGGCAGCCACTTCGGCGATGACAAGGGGGAGAAGCCGCCATCAGGTCCTGGCTGGGCGGCCGCGAACCTGGCGGCGGGTGGCCTCGACGCGCTGACCAGGTATCTGCCCAACTGGTCCGGTCGCGGCGTGCCCGCCGAGCAGCCGGAGGCGATGCCATCGCCCGATCCAGCCCCACTTGGGTTGGCCGGTGGCTCACCGCCGCCCGACGAGGTCCTTGAGCTGCTGTACCGCAGCGGCGAGCCCCAGGTCCTCAGCGCCACGGCGCGGCAGTGGCTCGACTTCGCCGCCATCGCCAGGCCGATGTCAGAAGAAATGCGCGCCGGGGGAGGCGGCTTCGCTTCCCTCCTCGACACGGCGACCAGCGCCATGAACGTGACCCGCACCGAAGCCCGGCTGCGTGTCAGCGGCCCGGACCGGTACCGCCTGGACTATTCCGCCCGCCCGCGCCCCGCAGATGCGACGACGGTCTCCTGCGATGGCGAGCGCTGCTGGCGGGTCTTCCAGGACCGGACCCTGGTCGGCCCGACCACTTCCCTACGGGAGCCGATTGTGTCCCTGGCCGAGTCGTCCTGGCTGCTCCGCCTCCGGCTATCCGGCGGCGCGGAGCTCACCTACCGGGGCCGGCTAGCCCACCAGCTCCGCGTGACTTCCTCGGATGGTGAGCTTCACGTCCCGGGGCTGCTGATGAGTTTCCCCGCCGACGCGATCGTGGACGCCGAGACCGGCTGCCTGCTCCGCCTGCTCTGCTACGCCGACGACACGCTGGCGGTCTGGTCGGAGCTGGATGACATCAGCACCGAGCCCATCGATCCGGACGAGTTCCAGGTGCACGTCCCGCCCGGTACCCGCATCGTAGAGGCGACCGGCAATCTGATCACCGACGCTGTCGCGGCCATACCCGGGGTGAAGGGAACCGCGGCCCGCGCCGCCGCCGAGGCCGTCAACCGCACCGCCGGCGCCGTCTCCGCCGCCCGCAGCTTCTGGGACGACCTGCGCGGCCAGCGCTAGTCAGCAGCGCGCCGCTGGCTAGCGGTCGTAGACCTCGCTCCGGTGCCCAATCTGGTCGTTGGCGACGCCTAGCTCGGCCCAGACCCCTCGGCCGGGATGTCTTCACCAGGCTCAGCCATGGCTGCCTGGGCCGCGGCGATGTCGGCGGCAGCCTCGGCAGCCTCGATTCCCGCAGCGACCTCCACGGGCACGATCGCGGCTAGACGGTGCCCGCCACGGGTCAGGTAGATCACCTCGCCCGCCGCAGCGCTCTCGTTGGCGACCTCGTCCAGGTGGCCGGTGGCCTCCGAATCGGCACTTCGCCCATGACTTCAGGTACGGTGCCACAGATGCCAGGTTATGGGTTGTTCATTTCTGGGCGGATGACCGGGCCGCTGATGCCCATCGCCATCCAGCGACTCGCATATGACGGGTTTGCCTGTCTTATTACGCTCAGTCGCTGACACGACTCCATCTCCCGCCTCGGCATTGGCGGGTTTCATCGCGCTATCGCGCACCGAACCGCACTGGCCGTGGCTAGGGTGGTCCGTCCGGGAAGGTCAGGATGGTCTTGATGTCGTCGGGCTGGCGGGTGTAGGCATCGGCCCACTGGCCGATGGGCACCTGGCGGGTAACAAGGCCAGCGAGCCAGGCCGGATCGGCCTGGGCGAGGGCTTTGGCGGCGAGTTCGTAGTGGCTGCGGTTGGCATTGACAGAGCCGAACAAGACGGAGTTCTGCAGGACCATGTTCCGGTTGAGGAGCCCGGGGTCGACACTGGTCTCCGCTCCTGCCGCGGAGACGCCAGTCAGGCAGATGATCCGTTGCCGGACGTAGTGCGGGGCGGCCTCGAGCAGCATCTGCACGAAGCCGGTGCATTCGATGACGACGTCCGCTTCGGCGGCCGCTTCGCTCAGGTCACCACGGTGGAAGTAGGTGGCGCCGAGCTGGCGGACCATCTCCGGCTTGCGGCCTTCGGTGACCAGGTCAAGCACGTAGGTGTCATAGCCACGCTGAACCGACAGCAGGGCAGCGAGCAGCCCGATGGGCCCGGCGCCGGTGATGAGCACCCTGGCGGGGAACCAGCTGGACCTGCGGCCGATCCTCTCGATGTGGTCCCAGGCCTTGGCCACGACGGTGGCCGGTTCGAGCAGCACGCCGAGAGTCCCCAGGGCGGGGTCCACCGCGACCAGGTACTCGGGATGAATGCGGTAGCGCTCGCCGGCATAGCCGTGCCGGGCTTTGATACCGCGCTCGGTGTACTGGCCGTTGGTGCACATGTCCCAGTCACCAGCTGCGCAGGCCGGGCAGGGAACGGGGTCGGGCCGGCGCACAATGCCGACGACCAGGTCCCCGGGGCCGAACCCGGTACCCGGTGCGGCCTCGGCCACCCGGCCCAGCGATTCGTGCCCGATGATGAGCCGGTCCTGGCCCGGCGGCGCCCACCCGTAGTCACCGTTGATGATCTCCAGGTCGGTGCCGCAGATGCCGATCGCCTGGGTCTGGACCAGGACGGGACCGTCGTGCGGTGGTGGCTCGGGCATGCCGGTGAGCGCGACGGAACCTGGCTGGCCGGGGATCACGGTGACGGCACGCATTGCCTCACCATAGCTAGTGAGACCGGCACACCCCAGTGCCCGGCCAGGTGGATTACCCCGACGTCGGACAATCCGCTAAGCGCCAGTTGCGCGGCGAGCGTGACGAGCAGGAACCCGAAGACCTTCGCGGTCACCAGCGTCCGGCCGGCGTCCAGGTGGTTGGTGACATGTACGGCTCAGCGGAACACGGCGATGTCGAGCGCGAATATGACGATGAGCACGCCCACGGAGACGGCGATCGCCGCGAGAGAGCTTGCTTCTGCCGACGCGGTGACCAGTTCGAAAAGATTGGCTGGCATGGGACGACTGCATCAGGCTAGCGCCCTCGATAACGTCCGGGAGCCGACGGATGTATCTATCGTCCCGGTCTCTCTTTACCCGAGCTCGAGGCCGTCGATCTGCGGAATGTTCCCACTTTTAGTTTCCAGCCAAGCTGCGGCCGAGGTGCCAAACCGACACCGTTTCGGCAGTGATGTCGTACATCACCCGGTAGCGGCCGATGCGCAGCCGCCGTCGGTCAGGTGAGCCATAGGGGAACGACGCAGCAGGGCGAGGCTCCTCGGTGAGCCGGGCGACCGCGTCGAGCATCTCGCGGACCCCGTCGGGGTCGTCACGGAGGAACCCGGCGGCCAAGTCGATCGCCTGGGCCTCCCAGATGACCTGGAGGCTCACCCTGCCAGGCCGAGCCGCCGCAGCGCCTCATCGTGCGTTACGTATGAGGTCTGCCCGGCGGCCTCCCGGGCACGCCAGTCCGCCAGCGCTGCCCTGTCTTCGGCGTCCTCTAGCTCCTGCTGGCTAGCGGCCTGTTCGAGGGCACGCAAGCGCAAGAAGTCGGACACCGGCACCACCACCGCAGCCTCGCCGCCGAGGTGGATCACCTCATACGGCCCGGTGTCCGGGCCGCTCGCCGGGATCCGGTCGGCTGGCTGGGCGGTCATCGTGCTGCCTCCTGTACGTGGCTTCCGGGCTTTGCTGTCCATCCTGGCATGGCTGCGGGCCCGCGAGGTGTCATGCCACTGCATCCGCGCCGTGGTGTCGGACTCGACTGGGAGCGGTGGAGTCGCCGGCCCGGCAAGGTCCCGTGTTCATGTTGCGCGAACCCGGGCCTTTCCGGGCGGCTCCCTCCGAACCCGGCGTGCGCCGTTGAGCGCACCGGGCTCTCCCGCGATTTATGCCGCGTGCGCGACGGGATTCGCGTGGATCTAGCCGTGGCAGGTGGCGCAGACGATGAGGGTCTTGCGCCGT
This sequence comes from uncultured Actinomycetota bacterium, assembly GCA_963781225.1. Classification (GTDB taxonomy): domain Bacteria; phylum Actinomycetota; class Actinomycetes; order Streptosporangiales; family Streptosporangiaceae; genus Palsa-504. The sequence continues at coordinate 193,763 of CAWAFD010000002.1, read as the reverse complement.
ATTGTGCCATGAGGGCGGCCCACGCGGGCTGGCCCGGTCCCGGCTCCCCGAGCTGCTTGAGGCCAGTGACCTGGTGGACTGCCACCGTGATGCCGGTCTCGCAGAGCGCATTCCCGTTTGCGGCGCCGTCTGATGAGCTCCTTGCGGGGTAGGCCGCCGGGGCGGGCGTGGGGTCACGGACGATCGCCCGCCGGCCTTGCCGCAGGATGATCCCGCCGAATCATGCTGCTGGACCGGCTCCGGGGACCGATGTCAGTGCTGCGATGTACGTCGCCATAGCCATCACCCGTCTGGTCACATTGAGCAGCTGTCGAGCGGGTCCTGGCGTACCAAGGCGTACGCCGGGAAGGACCTCTGACGTGCCGTCAGATCCGGTTCCGGGTGACGGAGGGTGCAGAAATGACCCGGACCGTTACCGGCGCGGTGGCGATGTGCCGATAAGCGAAGGTTGCCGCCCCAACCACGGCGGCACGCATGCTCATCCCGACCTCCCGTACCGCCGTGCACCGGGGATGGGGACAAGGAGGTCTGGACCAGAACCTGCGGCCTATCCGCGTACCGGTTTCGCGCTTGAGGAGGTCGGCTAGGTCGAAGGGCGAGCGCCGGTAGATCTGGTCGTGGCTGTTGGCCGCGCGCCGTGGTGACTTTATGTGACCGGCATGAGCTGATGACCGCACCGAGCCGTGGACCGGTTCGTGGACCGAGCCACTTGTGCAGATGGCGTAATTAGCGTCATTGGCGGCACGGCTCTGTGGTATCTGTGCATATAGCGGGCCTGGAGCGTCAGGCCAGGCTTCTCATAATCCGCCGGTCGTGGGTTCGAGCCCCACCCGCCCCACTTAACCTGATGTGAACTAAGTTCGAAAATGCTGCCTGGCAAGCATTAGTGTCGTGGTGCTCGGTAATAAGCGAAAGAATTCCTGGCGCTCCCATGCTTTACGGCGAGAGGCATGGTGCTCCGCGGTGGCGCGGTAATCGGGCCTGTTCGCCCCAAGTCCATTCGGTCTGGCCCGCGACTTTGACCGTGAGAACTGCTGGTCTGTGGTGGCGCCGCTTTAGCTCAGCCGATCCAGTTCACGCTATTTGATCAGCCCGGACTGTCGGTTCGGCTCAGCCTACTTGATGACCTGGATGTCGCAGCGTGCCCCGGGGGCGGCTGCGATGCGTTCGTCGCCTGTGACCAGGACGGCTCCGGTCAGCTCTGCTAGGGCCACATAGGAGGCATCGTACGGGGTGAGGTTATCGCGTAGTTCCCACATACGGGGGAGCAGAGGTGACATGTGCCATCGGTCGACGGGAAGCACCATCAAGTCGACGATGAGGTCTGCTGCCGCGGCGTGGTCGAACTTCCCGCTGCGGACCAGACCCCGAAGGGCGCTGAGCACCTCGGCGTCAAAGATCGACGGAACCTGGAAAACCGCGTCGTCCACGGACAGCAAGTCGGCCGCCGGACTCCCTGGTTCGGTCAATGCGGTCACGGCGACGGATGCGTCGAGGATATATCCGCTCACGTTTCCTGTCGGCGATCTCGTGCGGCGCGCACCGCAGCGACGGCGTCGTCCATCGTCACCGTGGACCCGGTGGCCTTGGCCCGGGCTTGCGCTCGCCTGACAACCTCGGCCATGCTTGGCCGCTCGGCCAGCTTGCTCAGCTCACCTAGCAGGTACGCCTGCATTGACTGTCCGGCGGCGGCGGCCTTCCTCGCAAGCTCGTCCCGAACGGACTCCGGGACGTCCCTAATCTGGATCAGCGCCATGCATTCATTATGCATAATGAATGCATGGCTTGTCAATCTTGACTATTACCGGCGGTCCCAGCGGGGGACCTCATGCCCGGCAGACGGCCCGGCCGAGTATGCGGGTGCGCCACCCTTCTGCTCTGAGTCCGATAGCGCTGATTGCTGTTACATAGCGTGACCAGCGAGAGGGTTGTAATTGATTCGAACGATTCCAGATCGCCGACTCGGCGCGGGTCGCACTTGCGCTCGACCTACACCACGCTGCGCGCGCAGAAGATTTGTCATGCGCAGCATTGACCTGGGCAGAGGCCTGGTCAAGAGACTCGCGCGTCAACGGCGGTTCGGGCCGCCGTTGAGCTGATGGTCGGGACTGCGGCCCTGATAGCTGCGCGCCGGGGACTTGGTCGCCTGCGCTTGCCGGTGCTGGCTGACGGATTGGGCGCTTACGCGGGCTTGCCGGCTGGGATGGCTGGTTGCAGACTTGCGTGGTGGGCCAGCTCAGAGGCGATCGGTGAGCCAGGGGCCGCGGGATGAGCCAGTCATCCGGACTCCTGACCGGCGTCTGCGGGTGTTCGTGAGTTCCACGCTGGGCGAGCTAGCCGACGAGCGGCGGGCCGTCTCGCGCGCGATCGGGGCGCTGCGCCTGACCCCGGTGATGTTTGAGCTCGGGGCCCGGCCGTACCCGCCGCGGGAGGTGTACCAGCAGTACCTGGCGCAAAGCGACGTGTTCATCGGGCTGTACTGGCAGCGGTACGGGCAGCCCGCCCCGGGCATGCAGGTCTCCGGCCTGGAGGAGGAGTTCGACCTGTCCGGTGCGCTGCCCCGGCTGCTGTATGTCAAGGCGCCGGCGGCCGGCCGCGACCCTCGCCTGGGCGATCTGCTGGCCCGCATCCAGGATGACGCCTCGGCGTCTTACCGGCATTTCCGCACCCCCGCCGAGCTGGGCCGGCTGGTGCGTGATGACCTGGCGGTGCTGCTGAGTGAGCGGTTCGCCGCCGCCGCGGGCCAGGCCGCGGCCGCGGTGCCGTCGCCGGCCGTCGCCCGCGGCCCCCGCCCGCTGCCGGTGAGCACGACGTCGCTGCTGGGGCGGGAGCGGGCCGTCGACGAGGTGGCCGGGCTGCTTGAGCGTCCTGAGGTGCGGCTGGTGACGCTGACCGGGCCGGGCGGGGTCGGCAAGACCCGGCTGGCGGTGGCGGTGGGCGAGCGGCTGCGAGACCGGTTCGGCGCGGGCACCGCCTTCGTGCCGCTGGAGGCGGTCACCGACTCGGGGCAGGTCCTGGCCGCCATCGGCCGGGCCGCGGGCGCCGACCTCGCCGGCGTCGGCGCGCCGCTGGAGGCGCTGGCCGAGATGTTCGGCGACGGCGCGTGGCTGCTGGTCCTGGACAACCTGGAGCAGGTGGTCCAGGCCGCCCCGGACCTGGGCGAGTTGCTGGCCCGCTGCCCGGGGGTGGCGATGCTGGCCACCAGCCGCACGGTGCTGGGGCTGCGCGCCGAGCGGGAGTACCCGGTGCCGCCGCTGCCGCCGCCGGCGGATCCGGGCACCGCCTCGGTCGCGGAGGTGGCGGCCTCGCCCGCGGTGGCGCTGTTCGTGGACCGGGCCCGCGCGGTGCGGCCAGGATTTGCCCTCACCGAGGGCAACGCGGCGGCGGTGGCGGAGATCTGCCGTCGGCTGGAGGGGGTTCCGCTGGCGATCGAGCTGGCCGCCGCCCGCACCCGGCTGCTGGACCCGCCCGCGCTGCTGGACCGGCTGGCGGCCTCGCTGGACGCGCTCGGCACCGGCGCGGTGGATCTCCCCGAGCGGCAGCGGACCCTGCGCGCCACCGTGGAGTGGAGCGTCGGCCTCTTGGAAGACGCCGAGCGTTCGCTGCTGGAGGTCACGGCGGTGTTCACCGACGGCTGGACCATCCCGGCCGCCGCCCAGGTGGCGGGCCTGGATGAGGACCGGGCGCTGGAGTTGTGTGAGGCGCTGGCCCGGCACAGCCTGGTCGCTATCGACAGCACCGAGCTCGGGCCCCGGTCGCGGATGCTGGCGACCGTCCGCGCGTTCGTGGCCGAGCGGCTGGCGGCCCGGCCCGACGCCGCCGAGGTCGGGCGCAGGCACGCTGGCTTCTACCGGGCGCTGGCCGAGCAGGCCGACCGGCCGCTGCGCGGCCCCGGGCGGAGCGAATGGACGGAGCGGCTGCAGGCCGAGGCGGGCAACCTGGCCGCCGCGGTGCGCTGGTACCTGGCGCATGACCGCGGGCCGCTGCCGCACCTGTTCCGGGTCCTGTATCTGTTCTGGTCGCAGCGGGACCTCGGGCGCGAGGCCTGGTCCTGGGTGGAGCAGCTGCTGCCCGGCTCTGGCACGCTGGACCCGCAGGCCCGGGCCGAGCTGGCCTGGGCGGCGGCGGTGCTCGCCGGCGACATCGGGGACGACGCGGCGGCGCTGGCGGCCCGCCAGCGCCTGGCGCCGCTGCTGCCCGGGATCCAGGATCCCTTCCTGCACGCGGTGGCCCGGCTGGCGATGGCGTGGACCTTGCCGGTCGCCGGCGACTACGGCGGGGCGCTGCGGGAGGCGGCGGCCTCGCTGGAGGAGCTCCGCGGCCAGGACGAGCCTGTCTTCACCGCCATGGCCGCGTTGACCGTCGGCTCCCTGGAGACCACGCTGGGCCGCTACGATGACGCCCTGCGTCACCTGCGTGAGGCGCGTGACCTGGCGGAGCGAGTCCGCGGTGACTGGCTCGCCGCGGGCTCCCGGGTACAGCTGGGCATCCTGGATGTCGTGCGCGGCAGCCTCGATGAGGCCCGGCCGCTGCTGGAGGAGGCGCTGGACCTGAGCCTGGCGGCCCGCAGCACCTCGTTCGTGACCCTGTGCCTGGCCGGGTACGCCCAGCTGGCGTTCGCAGACGGCGACCCGGGCCGGGCGGCGCTGCTGGAAGGCGCGGCCGAGGGCCTGCGCCGGCGGGTCGGCCTATCGGCGTGGCCGCATCTGCGGAAGGTGGAGGCCGATCTGGTGGCCCAGGTCCGCCAGAGGCTGGGCGCAGCCCGGTTCGATCAGGCGTTCTCCGCCGGCTCCGGGCTCACCCAGCAGCAGGCGGTAGCCATCGTCCGGGACCAGCGTGGTACCGGCACTCAGACGCCGTGAGCCACCACGGCACACAGCGCGGAAGCTGCAGCCTGGAGGCCAGCGCAGAGGCGGACCTGGCGCCGGCTCTGCGGCCAGCCCGGCACTGACGGCCGGGGTGGCCGACCCCTGAACAATGCCGGACAGGTTGACGGGCGACAACCGGCAGCGCTCCGATACACGCGCATGTAATACCGGATCTGCACGCCACAGCTGACTGTCGTCGAACGTGCCAGAGCGACGCATCGGATCTCTGGCTTGCCCGCGCTCACCGGGCCTATGGGCGCTGCCGGGGGTTCGTGTGATGATAGGGCGATGGGGTCTGCCGGGGGGCCGGAGTCCGGTGCCATTGCTGCTGTCTCCCCTGGTGCGGGAGGAGTCGTTCCGCGTATTGGGCTGTTCGGGCGGCTTGGAGCGCGGGCGCGGGTGACGGTGGTGTCGGCGCCGGCGGGGAGCGGGAAGACGGTCCTGCTGCGGTCGTGGATCGGTGAGGCGGGGGTGGCGGACCGCGCCGCTTGGGTGCCGGTGGGGCGGGATGAGCGGGATCCGCAGCGGTTCTGGGCGTCGGTGCTGGGGGCGCTGCGCGGGACGGCTCCGGGGTCGGGGCTGGTGCGGGAGCTGACGGCGGCGCCGGACCTGGACGGGTGGGCGGTCGTGGAGCGGCTTTTGAAGGACCTGGCGCCGCTGGCGGAGCCGGTCTGGCTGGTGGTCGATGACGTCCACCTGCTGGGGCCGGACCAGGCGCTGCGGCAGCTGGAGCTGCTGATGATGCGGGCCCCGGATGCGCTGCGGTTCGTGCTGTGTACCCGGCATGACCTGCGGCTGGGGCTGCACCGGCTGCGGCTGGAGGGTCAGCTGGCCGAGATCCGGGCCGGGGATCTGCGGTTCAGCGTGGCCGAGGCGCGGGAGTTGTTTGCCGGGGCCGGGGTGGAGCTGGCCGATCCGGCGGTGGTGATGCTGCATGAGCGGACCGAGGGGTGGGCGGCCGGGCTGCGGCTGGCGGCGCTGTCGCTGGCCGGGCATCCGGATCCGGGCCGGTTCGCGGCGGAGTTTTCCGGCAGTGAGCGGACGGTGGCGGAGTACCTGCTGGATGAGGTGCTGGACCGGCAGCCGGAAGACGTGCGGCGGCTGCTGCTGCGTACCAGCGTGCTGGAGCGGGTGTCCGGCCCGCTGGCCGATGCCCTGGCCGGAGGCTTGGGCGGGGAGCGGGTGCTGCAGGAGCTGGAGGTGGCGAACGCGTTCGTGGTCTCGCTGGACGCGGGCCGTTCCTGGTTCCGTTACCATCACCTGTTCGCCGACCTGCTGCAGCTGGAGCTGCGGCGCACCGCGCCGGGGGAGGTCACCGGGCTGCACCAGGTGGCCGCGCAGTGGTTTTCGGAGCACGGGTTCCCGGTGGAGGCGATCCGGCACGCGCAGGCGGCGCAGGACTGGGGGCTGGCCGCCCGCCTGCTCGCCGGGCATTGGCCCGGCCTGCATCTGGGCGGGCAGGCCGCGACGGTGCACGCGATCCTGGCCGGGTTCCCGGCGGGGGCCGCGGCGGCGGATGCTGAGCTGGCGGCGGTGGCGGCGGCCGATGAGCTGGCGCAGGGATCGCTGGAGGCCGCGGAGCGGTATCTGGAGGTGGCGGCGCGGGGGGCGGCGTCGGTGCCGGCGGCCCGGCGCGGGCAGGCGCAGGTGCTGCTCGGGATCATCCGGCTGCTGGTTGCCCGCCACCGCGGGAACCCGCCGGCGGTGGCGGAGGAGGCGCGGCGGCTGCAGGCCACGGCCGAGGCTCCGGAGGCGGCGCCCGGCCTGGGCGAGGAGCTGCGCGCGCTGGCGCTGATCAGCCTCGGCAGCGCCGAGTACGGGGCGGCCCGGTTCGAGGATGCAGCGGCGCACCTGGAGCAGGGCGCGGTGCTGGCCCGCCGGGTCGGGCGGCCCTATCTCGAGTTCACCGGCCTGGCGTACCAGGCGCCGGTCGAACTCGAGCGGTCGTTCTCGCGGGCGGCGGAGCTGGGCAGGCAGGCGGTCGAGTTGGCCGAACGGCACGGCTGGACCGACGAGCCGGCCGCCGGAAGCGCGTACATCGCACTCGCAGGCGCGCTGATCCGGCAGGGGCGGCCCGATGAGGCAGAGCCCTGGGTCCAGCGGGCCGAGCGCACCGTCAGGCCGGAAGCCGAGCCCGTGACGGCGATCCTGATTCACTCCCTTCGCGCGATGCTGGAGCTGGCGCGCGGCCGCGTCACCGACGCGCTGGCCGCCTGCCGGGCCGCCGACCGGCTTTCGGGGCACCTCGCCGCCCCGCACGGCAGTTATTTCGTCACGTCGACGCGGGCGTGGCTGCTGCACGCCCTGGTGCGCCTGGGCGACACGGGGCGCGCCGAGCAGACCCTGGGCGGCCTGCGTGACGAGGACCGCGACCGCGGCGAGATCCGCGTCGCCGAGGCGGTGCTGCGGCTGGCCCAGGACGACCCGCGCGCGGCGACCGCCGCGCTGGCGCCGGTTCTGGACGGCTCCGCACCCGTGGTCTGGCCAAACTGGCTGGTTAGCGTTTTCGTGCTAGAGGCGATCGTCTGGGACGCACTCAGCGACCGGGCCGCCGCCTGGCGCGCGCTCGAGCGTGCCCTCGATATCGCCGAGCCCGATCGCATGCTCTTCCCGTTCCTCATCTACCGTGCGCCGGGGCTGCTGGAGCGCCACGCCTGGGACTGCGCCAAACACGCGGCCCTGGTCTCGGAGATCCTCACCCTGCTTCCACCACTGGAGCCACGCCCTGCGGAACCGGCCCCCGATGGGTATCCGGGGCCCAGGGCGGTACTGGGAAGCGGGAAGCCCCCCCGCGGCAAAGAGTGGTCTGGGGGAGATCGTTCCCCCGAGCTGATAGAGCCGTTGAGTCGCAGCGAGATGCGGGTGCTGCGTTACCTGCCGACGAATCTGTCCGCCCCGGAGATCGCCCGGGAACTGTCAGTGTCGGTGACCACCGTCCGGACGCACGTAAGCCACCTGTTCGTCAAACTCGGCGCCCACCGCCGCTCCGAGGCCGTCGCGCGGGCCCGCGATCTGGGCCTGCTCGCACCATCCCCCATGCGCCGCGCTGGTCAGCCCCGCGCAACAGTATTACGCCCGGGCCCACGCTGCTTGGCGTGAATGTCGCGACGACCTGGCCGACTTCGGCCTTAGCACCCGGCTTGGCGAACCACCACGCACGCTGGCCGGCTGGGTCGGCGTGCCCAGATTTTGCCCGCTCGGTGGACCAACTGCCCTGGGTATCGAATCAAGATTGGCCTGGTAATGAACAGCAGCAGCACGGCATCAGCCGAAGTCGGACTACGGCTGGTTATAACCCCGCAGACGATCGTCCCGCTGACGGGCAGCCTTTGTACTCCCGTCGGGACCCCTACGCCGTCCGGATCGCTTCCACGTCGGGCAGGAAGAGCCCGTCGAGTGGATCTTCGCCCGCGATCTGCTGTAGCGGCGCATCTAGGGCCGCCAGGGCATCGGCGAGGTGCAAGTGCGGCCGTCGCCTGGACCCGCGGGCGGCGAGCCCGGCAGCGTGCTGAACATCGAGATGATCTCGCCCTACGGCCAGGCGCGCTTCGAGACCCCGGCCAGGGAAGCCACCGACTTCCTGCGCCGGGCCTACCAGATCGTCCCCGACGGCCAGGAAAGCGGCCACATCGACATCGACGCCGAACTGAGCGACCTGCTCCGCCAGGCGTCATAAGAAATCATCCCGTTTGTATGACGGCGGCTCATCTAGCCGGGCGAGAGGCTCGCAAACAGTCGGAAGTATCCCGCGAACCGCTTAGCAACGGAGGAAGCACATGTGTCAGCATCAGCCGCGGTGTCCGCGATCACGGGCGCCCGATCACCTGGTGGCCCGGATTGTCGCCGCTCACCCCGAGCAGGGCTGGCGCATGCTGTGCAACGGCGTCATTGTGTTTGACGACGGCGCCGAACTGCTCCCCGACGGCCGCACCATCCCCCCGGGCCGCCCCGCCGTGGCCGGTCCGTTGGCAATGGCCGCCTCAGGTCGTAATGACGCTCACGATGTCATGGGCCAAAGCCCAGCGAGCCATCGGCCGGCCGGCAACCACAACGCACGAAGCCGTCCAGAAGGCCGCATCATTCGTGCGTTTCAACGCAGCAGCTGTCACTCACCGATTGAGGCACCCGAGATACAAGCAGCCAACGAACCCATGGCGGACTTGCGCGACATGTATATGGCGCACACCATGATGCGCCGGGAGTTCCGTCTCTTTCCCCAAGCCGTCCGCGACGTCGCGCCGGGCGACAACCGGAGCGCCGCGGTCGTCGCGGACCACGCTCAGAAGGTCTGCCTCATCCTCGGCCTGCATCACGAGGACGAGGACGCCGTCCTGTGGCCGCTGCTGTGGGAACGCGGTGCCGAACAGGCCGCTGCTATCGTCCCCTCGATGGAGGAGCAGCACCAAGGCATCGAGGCAGCCCTCCACAACGTCCACGCGCTCGTGCCAGCCTGGCAGTCCACCGCGCAGGACGGCGAGAATCTGGCCGCGTCCATCGACGCGCTGCTCGACCGCCTTCTGGAGCACATGGCGGTGGAGAAGAAGGTAATCCTCCCCCTGGCCGAGAAGTTCGTCACCGCTGCCGAATGGGCCCGGCTCGGAGAACGCGCCCTGTCCGAGAAGCCGAAGAAGGACCTGCCCCTGGCATCGGCATAAGCCACACGAGGCGGCCTGGCCTCCGGTCTGGCCAACACCTCCCAGCAGGTCGGCGGTGCGCTCGGCCTCGCGACCGTCGCACCTAAGGCCTGTTCCACGTCGGCGTCCACAGCTCGGCCGTGGCGCTGACCAAGGGTTTTGACCTGGCGTTCCTCGCCGTCGCCGGAGCGATCCTCGCCGCCGTGCTGATCTCCTCGCGCGACAGCCACGAACACTCAAAGGCGGCCCGCAGTGGCGAGGCCGGCGACGCCGATGCCGCAGCCGTTCCCGTCGCCGCGGACCCGTCCCCTTCAGCGCGGGGTGCTCCGCCCCTGATCGACCGCCGCGCCCTGCGCCAAACTCGCCTCGAAAACCCGAATATGACCGATGAGTTCCTGGAGAAACGATGAACCTAAGCGAAAACGAGAAGACAACGGTCCAGGCCGCGTCGGCCAGCAGGATGAATATGCGCCGCGAGGCTCGGAACCAGCTCGTGTTCCTGTCAGCACAGTTCCTGCTCGGGATGGCGGTCAACCTGATCGGGCAGCCGTCGGAGACCACCGGGGCTGCTCACGCCGTCAGCACCGTGCTGCTCGGGCTGCACGTCGTGGTCGCGATCGGCCTGCTCGCCGGGGCCGTCATGGTCATCCGGGCTGCCCGCGGCGGCGGGGACCGGCCGCGGCAGCTCGCACGCTCGGGCGCCGTCCTGATCGGCCTTACTGTCATCGCCGGGGTCATGACAGTGATCACCAAGAACAACTGGTGGTCCTACGCCATGGCAGCCGGCTTCATCGCCTCCGTGCTGCTGTACGGGAGCCTGCTGGTGCGGGCGCAGAGCCTGGCGCCGAAGCCAGAGCAACCGAGCTGATCCAGGTCCGCTCCCCGCGGTAGGCATCGCGCACCTGCCCGGCCTCGCCCATACCGGGCTGACAGAGCTCAGGCGCTCGCTGCGGTGGTCGTGGACCGGTTCGTGGACCGAGCCAATTGTGCAAGTGGTGCAATTAGGGCCATCAGCGGCGCGACTCCGTGGAGTCCGTGCAGCTAACGAATCCGGAGCGCCGGGCCGGGCTTCTCATAATGCGTAGGTCATCGTTCGACTCCGATAGGCGGCTCCGCTCAGATCGTCCCGCTACCAGCACCAGCTTCGGGTGCCTGGGAATTACTTCTGCTTGGGTTCCTTCGTCGGCTACCGCGTTTGGTCGATGAGCTGCCCTGGGGTGGGGCGGCGGAACTCTGCGAGCCAGCGATGCTCGTCTGGCTGCCCGGGAATCGCCGTAATCTCGATGCGGGTCGGGCTCAGTCCGTCGACGCTGAACGCTTCGATCTCGGCTCGCCGCAGTGGCCAGGGCGGGAGCAGTGTGTCGGGGGTGTCGTCATGGTGAACGGCGGCAATGGCGAGCAGCGTTCCACCTGGTCCGACCAGGCGGCTGACGTTGGCGATGGCCTGGCGGCGGGGTGGGTCGGGCAGCGCCTGGACGGTGATGATCTCGATGACCAGGTCGTAGGCGCGCAGCCAGGCCTGCGGGTAATTGAGCAAATCAGCGACTACGTACCGGACGGTGGAACCGGGGAAGCGCCGCCGGGCGAGCCGGATGGCTGTGCCAGAGATGTCGAAGCCGATGGTGTCGAAGCCGAGGGAGGCGACGTATTCGGCGTCGGCGCCTAGGGCGCAGCCAACCACCACCGCACGCTGGCCACCCCTGAAAGTTCCTGCGCGCTGGCCCAGTGAGCCAGCAGCGGATGAGGCTGGCGGCGTCTCCACGGGACCGGCACCTGCCCGCGCGCACCCGCGGCGTACAGGCGATCGAACCAGCCGGTCGGGTCGCCTGCGGCAAGCGATGCCGATGCCAGGCGGGCCTCCTCTTCCTCTTCCAGGGCGCGCTGGGCGGCGTCCATTGCGTCGTGCTCAGGCTCCGCTGGCGCACATGGCCTACCCTCCCTGGCCCGACCTGCCCTCCTGGAGTACTTCCGTGCACGGCTTGCTGGCCTCAGCCGTCAGCCGGGGCCCGCGTCAATTACCTCGCGCACCTCGGCCTCGGTAGGTTGCATGCCGAAATCGGTGACAATCCAGGTCGCACCGGCCCGCGCCCATGGTTCCGTGTCGTCGCCCGGCGCGATGTCCACAACCACGTCGAACGGATCATCTGCCTGGCGCGATTCGCGGATCTCGCCAGCCAGTTCAGCTAGCGCCTCCGGGCCTGGCAGGCCGATGGGGAACACGCCTTCCCACCGCAGCGCGCGTCGTACCGGCCGCCGGTGCGGCCACACCGCGGCTACCCACACGGGGATCCTCGGCTGCTGCACCGGGACTGGCTGGAACTCCCCGGCCCAGTACCTGACCAGATCATCGAGACCTTGATCGAGTAGTCGAGCCCGCTCGATTGGATCCCGACCTCCCCGAACGGTTCAAGTTCGCCGTTTCGCGCCCCGCCGAGGCCAACCCCGAGCGTAAGACGGCCCGAACTCAGCAGATCCAGGGTGACGGTCTCCCTGGCCACCTTATGCACGCGCCGCCGCGCTAGCGGGGTGATTAGCGGCCCTATCCGCAGACTGCGCGTGGCGCATGCCACCGCCGCTAGTGCCACCCACGGATCGGCGACGGCCCGCACCGGTGCGCGATATACGATATGGTCCCAGACAAAGAAGCCGTCCCAGTCCCGCTCCTCCGCAGCAACCGCGAGCTCGGCCAAGATCCGTGGGTCTGCCAGCTCGCCAAACGGTGCCACGTAGATTGCTCGCTTCACGCGCCTGAGTCTATTGCCGTCAGCTGTTGCCCTTTTGGCCCGTCGCAGAGCGGCAACCGGTTGTTGGCGACATGCAGTTCAAAGTGCTCAGCCGCGTGGGAATGTTGCGTCGGCTGGCACAAAGTCTCGCGCGCCGGCTTACCGGGACGACGGCAGCTGCATCCCATGACATGAGGACGCCCCAGTCGAGTCAAAGTGACAGACTACGAATTCACCGGCCGATCCACCGAGCTGACGGGAGTCCGCTGCTCGAGGCGTGTTCTGTAAGCTGCACCGGTCACATCCGAAGCGGGTCCCTAAGCGGCTGGTGTTCGAGATGGACCGCCATGGACTTGGGTGGCGTGATCGTTCGGCGATCTCGCCGGGTGCTGGTCCACAACGTCCTGATCGAGCCGGAAATCCCGGTACTGTGTCGTCGTCGGCGGTGCTCCGGCCGCCGCCCGGCCGGTTTGCCGGAGGTTCATGGACGCGGTGATGTGGCCTCGAGCTTGCTCGTCACGGCGCTAGGCGGCCATCCGGAAGCCGGATGGCGTGCCGGTTTCGCCTTGTCCGCGATGACGCTGCGGTCGATGCCGCGGGTGGCGGCAAAGTGCCAGAGCAGGTCGGTGGTTGGTGGCCGCATGTGCTCATTGTGACGTTGTGTGATCGGCGTGAGGCGGCGGTCGTGGTGAGCCGTGGACCGGTTCGTGGACCGAGTCACGAACGCAAATGGGTGCAATGAACGTTACGTCGGCTTGGACCTGTGGTATCCGTGCAGGTAGTGCAACCGGAGCGCCAGGCCGCGCTTTTCATAATCCGCCGGTCGTGGGTTCGAGCCCCACTCGCCCACCTAACGGGATCTGAATAAGGATCCCAAAATCTGTTTGGGTCAGCCGACCGGACAGTGCCCGGTCGCGGATGACCTCGTGCTCTTGGCGTCCAATCTGGCGGCCAGCGCCATCCAGCACAGCCGGTCAGGGCTGCTGGGGCAGACGTCACCGTGCGGGCGATCCTCTGCCCTGGTGACTGCGCGTGGGTCGAGGTTATCGACCTTCTTTTCGCATTCCTTCCGCTTGAGCTTCCCACCGCTCGTCCGGCACGGATGCGAGGGGCGGCTGTGTGCGCGCATGCGGTGGTTCATGACCGCGTTCGCGAGGGCCATGACGACGATTCCTTCGGGGCGGCCTTCTTCGACCAACCGCCGGAACAGCGCCCGGTTACCGGGACGGCCATGACGCGCGGCAGGGTACGGCGGGTTACGGCCACGCAGCGCTCGCACCGGGAGCGGGACGCTCGGCACCCGGGAATACGCGACTTCACGATAGCCACGGCGCCGGCTCGGTTCGCCTAACTCGGCGACCTGCACGCCGGAATGGATGAGGCTGTGTGATCGATCGAGCCCCTACTCGAGTGGGCCGACCGGGATGAGCGACCGCATTCTTGGGGATGCGCCGTATCCGCCGAACTTCCCGGAGCAGGAAAGCGAGTCTCCCTACGTCCAGCCGCCCTGGATGAGTAAAGCGACCTGAGCAGGCGAACCGGCGGTGGCCAGGGACGTCGAGCCGCAACACCTGGAATGACGCTGCGCAGTTGCCCATCAGCCGCGCGGTCGTCGCGGCTTGAAGGCAGTGGAGCAGCGTCACTCGGCTGTGGTCGTGGCGTTGTCGAACGCGCCGGACCAGCACGTTCTGCTGGGGAGCCGGTTGATCAGCGGACGTCGTGGGCGTCTCGCGCGCCGGTGTTGCCGGCGGCATGGGTGGCGGCCCAGCTGGCAAGTAGTTTGAGTCCGTCGGCCGAAGGGGTGCCAGGGTCAGCGGTGTAGAGGTTGAGGCGCATGTCGGGGTCGGAGGGGAGTTCCATGGCCTCGAAGTTGAGGTCGAGCTCGCCGACGGCGGGATGGCGGAGTCGTTTGCGGCCGCTGCGGTGGAATTTGACGTTGTGCGAGGCCCAGTGCTGGCGGAACAGCTCGCTCTGGGTGGAGAGTTCGCCGACGAGGGTGATGAGGGCTTTGTCGTGAGGGTTGCGTCCTGCTTCGAGTCGGAGCATGGCGGCGGCGTCGGTGGCCATGCGGTCGTAGTCGACGAAGAACTCTCGGGCGGCCGGGTCGAGGTAGATGAACCTGGTGGTGTTGGCGGCGCGTTTGGCTGTCGCGCCGGCGACGGCGGAGTCCAGGACCGGCGAGTAGAGTGCGCGGGCGAGTGGGTTCATGGCGAGGATGTCGTGCCGGGCGTTGCGGATCCAGGCCGGCGCTTCGGTGATCGCGTCGAGAACCTGCTGGATGACTGGGCGAACCGTGGCTGGGCTGGGCCGGGCGCGGCGCGTCGCGGTTGGACCGGCGGAGCGGGCTAGCGCCCGCAAGTGCTCGCGCTCGGCCTCGTCGAGTTGCAGTGCGTTCGCAACACCGTCGAGGACCGCCTCGGAGGCGCCCGCGAGGTCGCCGCGTTCCATCCGGATGTAGTAGTCGATGCTGACCCCTGCGAGTAGCGCGACCTCTTCTCGGCGCAGGCCCTTGACCCGGCGGTTGCCGCCGTAGGCGGGCAGGCCGGCCTGGCCGGGGGTGATCCGTGCCCGCCGGGAGGCGAGGAACTCGCGGACCTGTGCTCGGTTGTCCATGACTCCACGGTAGGTGACCGCGACGCAGCCTGGGAGGTACCGCCGTTACCTGTAAGAGCAGACACTCCCACGGGTGCGCGCACGCGGGTTGACTGGTTCCCGTGAGCACAGTCACCGAGACAGCAGACAGTCCGCACATCGATCGTGGGTCACCGAAGCTGGTGGTACGTCCGTGACCGCCTCGAACGGGTGGCGCGCCGACGAGCTGTCCACGATCGACGGCTATGGTGAAGTCGACATCGCCACCCGGCGTAGCGACGGCACGCTACGTGCGGCTCGCATTGTGTGGATCGTCCGGCACGGCAACGCCATGTACGTCCGATCCGTCAACGGCACGACAGCCTCTTGGTACCGCGGCGTCCAGACCTGCCACCAGGGCGAGCTGAGCGCTGGACGCCTCCAGCGGGGCGTGGTCTTCGTCGAGGCCGGCACCCACGCTGGCGAGGGCAGCGGGCTGGACGACGCCCTGGATGCCGCCTATCGCGGCAAGTACGGCCACTCATCCAGCGCCGTCGCCCGCATCACCGCAGACGTCGCCCGCGCGACGACCCTGCGCGTCGACCCCGCCTGAACCCCCCACTCCTGATCACCTCAACGACGAGAAGGACACGACATGGACAAGAACCCCAGCACCGCCACGGTGAAGACCCCATCGTCGAACTTCACCGGCGACGTGTGGATGAACCCAGTGTTCGGCGGCGACGGCACCTCGCAGCTCACCTGCGGCCTCGTGCGGTTCACCCCGGGTGCACGTACCAATTGGCACAGTCACGTCAACGGGCAGCTGCTGGTGTGCACTGACGGCATCGGGCTGGTCGGCACCCGCGACGGGAAGACCGTCGTGCTGCGCGCCGGTGAGAGCGTGTGGACCCCGGCGGGCGAGGAGCATTTCCACGGTGGCACCGCCGGGAACATGATGTGCCATTACGCGATCCTCGACGCCTCCGGCGACGGCGAGGCCACCACCTGGCTCGAGCCCGTCACCGACGAGCAGTACCTGGCCGCGCACCGCACGGCGGGGGTGTAGTCGATGGCGATCAGCGCTGCCGCGAAGAGCAACCACGATCAGCTGTTCGGCGATCGGGTCTCCACTCTGGCGCAGTCCGACCCCGAGCTGATCGAGTACTTCGACAACTTCGCCTTCGGCGAGGTGCACGCCGACGCCGCGCGGCTGGACGAGACGCTCGACGTGCACACCCGGCTCATGGTGCAGCTGGCCGCGATCCTGGCCGTCGGCGGGCTCGCAGAGTTCCGCGTCGTGAGCGCCGCAGCGGTGGCCAACGGCGGGGTGAGCCCGGTCGAGCTGAAGGAAATCGTCTACCAGTCCGTCGCCTACGTCGGGATGGCCCGCGCGTTCGACTACCTGCACGCGGTCAATGATGTCCTCACCGAGGCAGGGATCAAGCTGCCTCTGCCCGGGCAGTCGGCGTCCACGCCGCAGACGCGCCTGGAACACGGCAAGGCGGTGCAGGGCCGCATTATCGGCGACGACGCGGTGGCCGCTCGCCTCACGGACACCCCAACGGACGAGATGCACTTCCAGCGCTACCTAGCCGCTAACTGCTTCGGCGACACCGTCGGGCGCGGCGGCATCGACCTGCAGGTCCGCGAGCTGCTCACGTTCTCGATGCTCGTCGCCCTGGGTGGTGCCGACGCTCAGGTGCGCGGGCACGTCAACGGGAACCTGCGGGTCGGCAACACCCGCGCGAGGCTGCTCGCCGTGCTGACCGTGCTCGTGCCCTTCATCGGCTACCCCCGCACCCTCAACGGCCTCGCCGCAGTCAACGACATCACCGGCAGCTGAACATGAACAACGAGGAGCACGACATGGAATACCGGTTGCTGGGACGGACCGGGGTATCGGTGAGCCCGCTGTGCCTGGGCGCAATGATGTTCGGGCCGTGGGGCAACGACGACCGCGCCGACGCGATCCGCGTCATTCACCGCGCCCTCGATGCCGGGATCAACTTCGTCGACACCGCCGACGTGTATTCCGGCGGTGTGTCGGAGGAGATCGTCGGTGAGGCCCTGCAGGGGCGCCGCGACGATGTCGTGCTGGCGACGAAGTTCTTCATGCCGATGGACGACCGGCCTAACCACAGCGGCGGTTCCCGGAAGTGGATCGTGCAGGAGGTCGAGAATTCGCTGCGGCGTCTGCAGACGGATTACATCGATCTGTATCAGGTGCATCGCCCGAGCGCGACGACGGATGCCGAGGAGACCCTCGGTGCGCTGACCGATCTCGTCCGCCAAGGCAAGGTCCGCTACATCGGATCGTCCTCCTACCCGGCCAGCCAGATCGTCGAGGCGCAATGGGTCTCCCGCGAGCGGAACCTGGCACGGTTCGTCACCGAGCAGCCCCCGTACTCGATCCTGGTCCGCGGTATCGAGGAGGACGTACTCCCAACGGTGCAGCGTTACGGCATGGGAACCCTCGTATACAGCCCGCTGTCCGGTGGCTGGCTGACCAGCCGGTGGCGCAAGGGCGCCCCGGTACGCCCACGTCGGCTGCACGCCCGGGTGCCCGCTTCGACATGAGCACCCCGGCGAACCAGCGCAAACTGGACGTCGTCGAAGAGTTTGCGCTGCTGGCCGAGCGGTCAGGACTGACGATGATCGAACTCGCACTGGCATGGGCGATCAACCACCCGGGCGTCACCTCAGCGATCATCGGCCCGAGGACCATGGAACAACTCGAGTCGCAGCTCCCATCGGTGCACGTCACGCTGGACACCGAGATCCTGGATCGCATCGATGAGCTGGTAGCGCCAGGCGTAACGCTGAACGCGGACGACAACAGCTACGGCGCGGCCGAACTGACGCCGCAGGCCCGCCGGCGGTAGACACCCCCACGAGCACGTCATCGGCCAGGAACGCGGCAAGGCCGAGGCAGGAAGAATTTGATGAGTAAGACAGTCTGGCTGATCACCGGCACTGGACGCGGCATGGGAACCGACATCGCCAAGGCTGCTTTGTCCGCCGGAGGCAAGACCGCGCCGCAGCACTAACTCGCCGCGGGCCAGACAAGCATTCGGAGGAGTATCACCATGGCACACGAAGTACCAGACATAGCCCTGAACAACGGCGTCGAGATGCCCTCGATCGGCCTCGGCGTCTTCCAGACACCGCCGGCCGAGACACGCAGCGCGGTCGCGGCCGCGCTCGACACCGGCTACCGCCACATTGACACGGCCGCCGCATACGGCAACGAGCGCGAGGTTGGCGAAGCGGTGCACGCGTCGAAGGGTGGTCGTGCGGTGGTCTTCCTGGAGACCAAGATCTGGATCAGCGACTATGGATACGACGAGACGCTGCACGCCTTCGGCAAGAGCGCCGGCAAGCTCGGTGTCGACCAGATCGACCTGCTGATCTTGCACCAGGCGCTGCCGTCCGACTTCGGCAAGACACTTGAGGCTTACCGGGCGCTGGAGACGTTGCTCAAGGACGGCAAGGTCCGCGCCATCGGCGTCAGCAACTTCATGGTCGAGCACCTCACAAACCTGCTTGCTGAGGCCGAGGTCGTCCCCGCGGTCAACCAGATCGAGCTGCACCCCTACTTCCAGCAGCCCGAGGTGCAGGCGTTCAACGCCGAGCACGGCATCGTGACCCAAGCCTGGTCACCGATCGGCGGCATCACCTTCTACCGCGAGGGCGAGCACACCAGCACCCTGGAAGACCCGGCCATCGTCAAGATCGCCGAGTCCCACTCCAAGAGTCCCGCGCAGGTCATGCTGCGCTGGCATCTGCAGGAGGGACGTTCGGTCATCCCGAAGTCAACCAAGCCCCATCGCATCGCTGAGAACTTCGACGTGTTCGACTTCGAGCTCACCACGGCCGAGGTCGCGGCCATCGACGGGCTCGATACCGGCAAGCGCGGCGGTCCCGAGCCGGACGCCATCACCCTTGAACGCTTCGGCCGAGCGATCCCGGAGGCCTGATCACCATGACCAGCAACAGCACACCGGACAATGTCGCCGTCGTCACCGGCGCATCGTCCGGCATCGGCGCGGCAACCGCCCGCGCCCTGGCGGCAGACGGCTACCGCGTCGCCCTGCTGGCCCGCCGGTCCGATCGCATCACCACTCTCGCGGACGAACTGGGCAACGGGTCCATCGCCATCGAAGCGGACGTCACTGATCGCGACAGCATCGTGGCCGCCGCCGACCGCGTTCGCCAAGAGCTCGGCACCGCCAGTGCCCTGATCAACAATGCCGGCGTCATGCTGCTCGGTCCGTTCGACTCCGATCAGCGTGCGGACTACCGGCAGATGATCGAGGTCAACCTGCTCGGTGCGATCACCACCACCGAGGTGTTCCTCGATCACCTCAAGGACGGTGGCGGCGACATCATCAACATTTCCTCGGTCGCCGGGCGAACTGCCCGATCCGGTAATGGCGTCTACGCAGCTACCAAGTGGGGCATCAACGGCTGGTCCGAGTCACTGCGGCAGGAACTGCTGCCCAACGTCCGCGTGACGCTCGTCGAGCCAGGTGTCGTGGCCACCGAGCTGCCGAACCACATCACCCACGCCGGCACCAAACAAGGCGTCCAGCAGCTTTACGACAAGGCCGATGTCACCGCCGAAGACGTCGCCGAGATCATCGCCTTCATCCTGAGCCGCCCGCGCCGCCTGGCCATCAACGAGATCCTGCTGCGGCCAGCAGGACAACAGTGACGCGCCGCAACTTGGTGCTGGCCGCTGGCCATGTCTGCGATGACCGTCGCCAAGCAGGTCTTCGGCGGATAACCCGGCCGGTGGCACGGGCGGCCACGCCCGCGATTCTTCGCAACCAACAGAAACAGAGGAGCACATCTCATGCGCGGAGCAGTCATCCACGCTCCCGGCGACGTCCGTTTCGAGGACCGCGCCGATCCGAAGCTCGAGCAGCCGACCGACGCGATCATCCGGATCTCCGCTACCTGCGTGTGCGGGTCAGATCTGTGGGATTACCGCGGCATCAACCCCGTGACCCAGCCCACCCCGATGGGTCATGAGTACGTGGGCATCGTCGAGGAAACCGGTACCGGCGTCACCACGATCAAGCCCGCCAGTTCGTCATCGGCTCGTTCTTTGCCTCCGACAACACCTGTGAGATCTGCCGGGCCGGGTACCAGAGCAACTGCATCCACCGCGAGTTCGTCGGCGCCGGGGGCGCCCAGGCGCAGTACCTGCGCGTCCCGCTCGCCGACGGCACCCTGGTCGCAACGCCCGACGTGCCGGAGGCCAAGCTGGTGCCGTCGCTGCTGGCCGCCTCCGACGTGCTGGGCACTGGCTGGTTCGGTGCTGTCGCTGCCGGCGTGCAGCCGGGTAAGACCGTCGCCGTGGTCGGTGACGGCGCCGTCGGCCTGCTTGCTGTACTCGCCGTCCAGCAGCTCGGCGCCGAGCAGATCATCGCGTTCTCCCGCCACGAGCCACGCCAGGAGATCGCCCGCCAGTTCGGAGCCACCGGCATCATCACCGAACGCGGCGATGAGGGCGTGGCCAGGATCAAGGACCTCACGAACGGCCTGGGTGCCCACTGCGTGATCGAGGCGGTCGGCACCCAGCAGTCGATGATGCAGGCTATCCGCTCGACCCGCCCGGGCGGTCACGTCGGCTACGTCGGCGTCTCCCACGACGTGTCACTGCCCGGCCAGGAACTGTTTCACAGCCACACTCATCTGCACGGCGGTCCCGCCCCGGTACGCCGCTTCCTGCCCGACCTGATCGACCGCATCTGGAGCCAGCAGATCGACCCCGGCAAAGTCTTCGACCTCACCCTGCCGCTCGATCAGGTTGCGGAAGGCTACAAGGCCATGGACGAGCGCCGCGCCATAAGACGCTGCTGGAACCCTGATCTGCGGATATTCACTGCCATGCCAAGGGTTGCCCGAGGGACACACAAAACAACTCATGGCATCAGGCGGAGTCGCGTACCGGGACAAAGGTCGTCGACACGATGTTCGGCCCGATCACGCTCACGCGAGCCCAGTATCACTGTGCTGGGTGCGGCCACGGGATGGCGTCCCGGGACGCCGGGCTCGGCGTGGGAGGCACATCGATTTCACCGGGCCTGGCCGCGATGAACGACCGGGTGGCCGCCGGGCCGTTCGCCAAGGCCGCGCATGCGGGGCGTGTTGTTCTCGGAGTAGCCCAGGGATCATGCAGGGCAAACCGCGGATCCCGCCTCAGCTGCATACCTTTGCGCGCACTCGGCATCGACCCGAATCTGAGCTCACTGTTAGCGATGCTCAGCGGCTCACTTGCCGTCGGCAATCCGTCCGCGTACGCCCGCAGCAGCTCGACTGGTTCCGCTCCCGCTGCTCTTTTCACCGGGTCCGGTGCCGTGGAGGCAGGGTGCAAAGCGGTTAACGGCCAGCGCTGCCGCAAGGCCGGAAGCCTAGGGAAGACCACCCGGCGAGCCGAGGTGTCCAACAATTGTTATACAATAGATCTATGAGCGTCGGATTCCGCCCCACCGAAGAGGATCTCCGCGTCATCGAAGCCAACCGCCGCGAGGACGAGAAGACCAGCGACGTCATCCGCCGTGCGCTGCGACTGCTCGACCGCGAAGCATGGGAAGAGCGCGCACGTGCCGACATGTACCGGCTGAAGGACGAGGACCTGTCCGCCGAGGCGGACGCTTGGGAGTACAACGCCGACGGCAACATCCGGATCACCGGCACAAGCCTCACCGTCCCGGCGCGGCCGACCGATCCGGCATGATCCGCGGTGCCGTCTACCCGGTGGATCTGGGCGAGGCCAAGCGCGGGCACGAGCAGCGAGGTCGGCGCCTTGGGCTGGTCATCAGCATCGAGCAGAACGCCTGGTCCACGGTGACCATCCTCCCCACCTCGACCAGCGCTCAGGCGGCCATCTTCAGGCCGGACGTGGTCATCGCGGGGCGGGACACCAAAATCTTGATCGACCAGATCCGCACCATCGACACCCGTTATGTCTCCGGAGAACTCGTGGATTACCTGTCCCGCGATGACATGGCGCAGGTCGAACAGTGCTTGTCCAGGCACTTCGGCCTGCTGCGTTGAGGGTCACGGGTCTGTCAACTTAGCGCAGGCGCAGCCGGATTGCCGCACACGTAAATGTCGGCGGCGGGCGCGCGGACAAGGGCGGCCTGCTGGAGGGTGAGACGAACGGGATACCGGACCCGGCGCCGTCGTTCAGCCACCCCGCGACCATGTTGTCGCCCGCGCAGCGGTGTCGCTGCGCTCTGGGGCGCTGTCGGCCATCTCGCCGATGTGCCGAGGCCGCCGGAGGGCAGCGCGCCCGGAGCGTCGGGCCGGTCCCCTCGTAATCCGCCTATTGGGGGTTCGAGCTCCACCCGACCCACCTGACCTACCCGCTCCCCCCACCGTTCGCGTCGGATTGGCGATGGCCGTGGACCGATGCCGGTGGTGGGATTCATCGTGCTGGCCCAGCGGTCTAGTGATACAGAATGCCTGCCGATTGGGTCTAACGTACGAAAGCGTATGCCGCCAGCTGGCTAGCCTGCTGCGGCCGCTGGTTATCGTTATCCGCGGCCGTACGGGATCGAGCGCATGACGATGGCCATCTCATCCGGGGTCAGGGCAGGCGCCGGCAGCGGTGTCGTGCCGTCGCGGGCGGGCTGCAGGGCGTCGGTGAGCAGGGCGAGGTACCGCCGCCAGACCTGGGGCCTGACCTGCTCGGCGTAGCCGGCGGCCGAGGTGAGCATGAACTCGATGAACGGCAAGTCAGTGGGCCTCAGGTCGGCCCGCAGCTTGCCGTGCCGCTGCGCCCGCTCGACCAGGGCGGTGACCAGCGGCTGCATCCGGGTTTTGGCGGCCTGCACCCGGTCTCGCCCATATGTGGCGAACATGAGGATCTCCCGCAGGCCGCGGTCGCTGCTGAGCAACTCGCACGCTTGCTCGAGGAACCCGGTCAGGCCGATCCACGAGTCCGGCTCGGCGAGCGCCTTGTCGGCGATGGCGGCCACCTGGTCAAGGCGCTCCTCGAACAGCGCCTCAATCAGCGAATCCTTGTCCGGGAACCGCCGGTAGACGGTGCCGACGCCGACTCCCGCGTGCCGAGCGACCTCGTCCAGGCTGGCCTGCAGCCCGCGGGCGGTGAAAACCTCGGCGGCGGCGAGCAGAATGCGCTGCCGGTTCTGCTCAGCGTCCCGGCGCAGCGGGCGCACCGGATGACTCCGACCCGGCTGGACCATGTTCCTCCCTGGTTCTTCCCGGCCAGCACGACCGGAGGTTGCATCTCCGCTTAGGTCCAATGTAGCGTGAACGAAGCGGAGATGGGACCTCCAGATAGGTGCGACAAGTGAGCGGAACAAATTCAAGCATGGGTCGGCCGCCTGGGACGACAGCCGCAGCGACGGGGACTGCCCGCCGTCGGTGGCTGATCCTGGGCCTGGTCGGGATCGCCCAGCTGATGATCGTGCTTGACCTGACGGTGATGAACATCGCCTTGCCCGACGCGCAGCAAGCCCTGCATTTCTCCAACGTGGACCGGCAATGGGTCATCACTGCGTACGCGCTGTCGTTCGGCAGCCTGCTGCTGTTCGGCGGCCGGCTGGGTGATCTGTTCGGCCGCAAGCTGACGTTCATCACCGGGCTGGTCGGCTTCTCGGTCGCGTCGGCGGTGGGCGGGGCCTCGGTCAGCTTCGCGATGCTGGTCACGGCGCGGGCCTGCCAGGGGGTGTTCGGTGCGCTGCTGGCCCCGGCGGCCCTGTCGATCCTGACGGTCACGTTCAGCAAACCCGAGGAGCGGGGCAAGGCGTTCGCCGTGTTCGGCGCGATCGTCGGCGCGGGCGGGCTGATCGGGCTGCTACTCGGCGGCGCGCTGACCCAGTACCTCGACTGGCGCTGGTGCCTATACGTAAACCTGTTTTTCGCCGTCGTGGCACTAGCCGGCGCGCTGGTCCTGCTTCCGTGGCAGAAGGAGCGCGGCCCAGCCAGGCTGGACATAACCGGTGTGGTGAGCGTCTCCGGGGCGATGTTCTGCCTGGTCTACGGCTTCTCCAACGCGGCCACCCACAGCTGGCGCGCGGACTCCACGCTGGGGTTCCTGGCGGCAGGCGTGGTGCTGCTCGCATTCTTCGCCTTCTGGCAGACGCGGGCCCGCTACCCGCTGCTGCCGCCGCGAGTAGTCCTGAATCGCAACCGCGGTGGCTCTTACCTGACCATCCTGGTGGCGGGCGCGGCCATGTTCGGCATCTTCTTGTTCCTCACCTACTACCTGCAGACGACGCTGCGCTACTCGCCCCTGATCACCGGGGTCGCGTTCCTGCCGATGATCGGGGCGCTGGTGGTGGGCGCCCAGCTGTCGAATATCGTGCTGATGCCGCGCATCGGGCCCAAGCCGCTGGTCGGGGTGGGGATGCTGGCCGCGGCCGCCGGGATGGCCTGGATGACCCGGATCGGCGTCCACACGGGGTATGCCTCCACGGTGGTCGGGCCGATGCTGGTCACCGGCGTGGGCCTGGGGCTGACGATCCCGTCCGCGATGAACACCGGGACCTTCGGCGTGCAGCCCTCCGACGCAGGCGTCGCGTCCGCGAGCCTGAACACCGGGCAGCAGATCGGCGGCTCAGTCGGCACCGCGCTGCTGAACACCATCGCCACCAGCGCCATCACCAGCTACATCGCCGGACTGGCCGCCAGCCACCCGGCCGCTGCCGCGCATCCCTCACCCGCCGCCGTCGCGGCCATCGAGGCCGCCGCGGCCGTACACGGGTACACCACCGCGTTCTGGTGGACCGCAGCCATCTTCGCCGTTGGCGGCATAGTCTGCGGCACGATCCTGCGCCCGGGGCCGCTGATCCGCCAGGCCGAAACCGGGCAGCCAGACGGCCAGGCCGGGCAAGGCCAGATGCTCACTGCCGCGCAAGCCCAATCCGCACCGCCCCCGGGCTCCAGTCGCGGCGGTAACGTTCTGTAGCTAGCATCCGATGAGTGCCGTTGCGAGGCGTGGACCGGCTCGTGAACCAAGCTACCCATGCGAACGGTGCGATTAGCGTCATCAGCGGCACGAATCCGTGGTATCCGTGCAGGCAGCGCGTCCGGAGCTCCGGGCCGGGCTTTCATAATCCGCCGGACGCGGGTTCGAGCCCCAGCCGCCCCACGTAGCAGATCCTGAATACGCATTTCAAAATTGCGGTTGGCAGGAAGGTTCTGAGCTCATCCCGGGAACATGTAAAACGCGCGTTCGTTCAAGGGTGATGGGAGTAGTGGCCGCGACGGTATGCCGACCTCGGCGGTTAGCTAATCCAGTTCACCTGGATGATGACCACGCGTTCGCCGCGACGTCGGTCAGGTAGACCAGCATTAATGGGCCTCGCTGGACGGTACGCAGCCCCGGCGGCTCGCCGGTGAACTCGCGCCCGTCGAGGAAAATCATCGATTGGCGGACGGTCAGCTCCTCGGCTACCTGACGGACCGCTGCCAGTGCGGCAGGTGGCAACCCGTTCAGCAGGTCATCGGTGACGAGTTCCCAGTGCCACTCAGCCACCCGCGACCTCGCGGTAGGCCGCCTGGACGATCTCGGCGGCTTCCCGGACAGCCTGGTCCCGGACAGCCGGGTCGGGGTCCGCGAGGGCCTGTTCGGCGGCGTGGAGCCGGGCGGCGACCGAGGGCCACCGTTCGAGAGCGATGGTGGCGCCCCAGCGCTGGTAGAAGTGGCGGATGGGGAACACACTGTCCTCGTCGCCAGCCTCGGTGAAGGTGTCTTGAATTTCCTGGAAGAACTCTGGCAGCCGGGACGGCGCGACCGCGGCGACCGCCTGGCGTAGAGCGGGAAGCGACAGGGCGGGCATAGGGATCAATGGCTCGTCATCGCGTGGATATTCGGCAGTCATCCAGGCCGCCTCCTCTCACGTCCAGCAACAGAAATAAACCGCGCTTCGCCTCAAGGCGGGGTCCGGCAAATCACTTGCCCAGCCGTGTGCTGGAGCTTCTGCCAACGTTACGCACAGTAGCGCGATGGGAGGAGATCGGCGCTTTGCCGTGGACCGGGTCGTGGACCGATTCACCTGAGTAGGCCCGGAGTTGGCCGGCTGCCGGGGCAGATGGGCACGGCCGCCGTCGAGTTCGGGGAACTCCTCAACCGGAGCCTGTCAACTCATCACCTCCGTGGGGTGGCCCGCACGGCCGGCGCTAGGCCTCACGCAATGGCCAGACAGCGCCAATCCCGCCCCCCGCGCCTCACCACAAGCCGAGCGGGTCCCAGGGCGGCACGGGGCATAATTTGACCAAACGGGGTGGCGTTCCCGCCTCCCCGGAACCGACTTGCCCCGGATGGTGCCGCCATGACCGGCCTGCCAGAAATGATCGGGTTGCTCTACCGGGCCGACTGGACCCGCTTGTCCCTGTCGGCCGAGTTGCGCTCCGAGGCCGACCGGGAGCCGCTCCCGCTCCCGCGCCCGTCGCACCAGGGGCGGCCTTGCTGGTTCCACGCCTGGCCGAGGCATAGGCAGGACGATGGCCGCTACGTGGCGCGCGGAGCGCTGCTGGTCGGTCCCGGTGGCCGGTGGCGCCTGGAGTGCCCGGTTCCCGGCCCCGGCGCCGAGGGACAGGGCGCCGGGGGAGAGGCCGCCGAGGGCAACGACGGCGAGCGCGGCTGGTTGTGGCGGCCGCCGGAAAGGGGAGGTCCTCCGCCGCTCCCCTTCAAGGTGGACGGTGCCTATCCGCCGGTGCCCGAGCTGCTCAGCCCGTCCTGCCTGCTCGGCGGGTACACCCTGGAAGAGCTGGGGCCGCTGACCGTCGCCGGCCGCGACGCGACCGCCGTCGCGGCCACGCCGCGCCGTGATGTGCTCGGGTCCCGTTCCGCCGAACGGTCCTATGACCGCATCGAGGTCGCCGTGGACGCCGAGCTCGGCATCCTGCTCCGCCGGATCGAGACGTCCGGGGGCGAGCTGGTCACCCTTACCGAGCTGACAGACGTGATGATGAACCCGCCGGAGGCGGCCGACCCCACCCGGTTCGCGCCGCCACCGGGCAGCCATCGCAGCGAAACCCCGGGGGAGAGCCGGGCGGAAAGGCTCAGCGGTCCCGGCAGGGCCGCGGACCAGGCGGCGGGCGTCCTCAGCGCGCTGATCAGGCATGTGCCGCGCCTGCTCGGTCACGGCGCGGCCGACGAGCAGCCGGAGGCGATGCCGTCGCCCGACCCGGCCCCGCTCGGGCCGACCGACGGCTCATCGCCCCCCGACGAGGTGCTTGACCTGCTCTACCGCAGCGGGGAGCCCCGTGACCTCGGCGCCACGGCGCGGCGGTGGATCGACCTGCCCGCCATGATGGCACCGATGCTGCCAGCAGGACTCCGCGCCGCCGGGCGCAGCGGTTTCGGCGACCTCATGGAAACGATAACCCCCGAAACGGCCGTGGCCCGCACGGAAGCCCGGTTGCGCGTCAGCGGCCCGGACCGGTACCGCCTCGACTTCTCGTCCCGCCGGCGCCGCATAGATTTCAGGACGATCGCCTGCGACGGGGAGCGCCGCTGGGTGGTCTACCAGGACCAGATCATGGTCGGCCCGGCCGCCCCGCTGCGGGACGACATCGCGTTCCTGGCCGACTCGTGCTGGCTGCTCCGCCGTCGGCTATCCGGCGGCGCGGAGCTCACCTACCGCGGCCGGCCCGCCCGTCAGCTCCACGTCACTCGCGTCTCCGGCGACGCGCCGATAGCCCCGGGGCCATTGATTACCTTCACCACCGAGACGATCGTGGACGCACCCACCGACGCGATCGTGGACGCCGAGACCGGCTGCCTGCTCCGCCTGATCTCCTACAGCGGCGACACGCTCGTGATCTGGTCGGAGCTGGACGACATCAGCACCGAGCCCGCCGGCCCGGACGAGTTCCGGGTCCACATCCCGCCCGGCACCCGCATCGTGGAGGAAACCGGCAACCCATTCGCCGACGCCGCCGCGGTCGTGCCCGGTGTGAAGGGAACCGCGGCCCGCGCTGCCGTCGAGGCCGTCAACCGCACAGCCGGCGCCGTCTCCGCCGCCCGGAGCTTCCTGGACGACCTGCGCGGCCATCGCTAGACAGGAAGCACGGTGCGTTGATTGCCGTGGCTGCGGGTGCGAGAGCGCGCCTCCGGGTCCGCGGGCAGGACACAGTCCACCTCTGAGTGCAATGAAAGCAGATCACGGCGATCTCCCTTTGCCAGGCTGCCGCCCGATCGCGGGCCGGTGAAGGAGACGTCATGGCGGATCTTCCCGCCAAGCCCAGCCTCGATCACCTGCGCCGCCAGGCCCGGGACCTGGTGCGCGTGGCGCAGGCGGGCGACAGCACGGCCGCCGGCCGCATCCGGGCAGTGGCGGGCACGCTGACCCTGGCCAGCGCGCAGCTGGCCAGGCCGGGCACGCGGACGGGCTGGGCACCGCTGCACGCGGCCAGCACCTCGCGGTGGTACCGGCTCGAGGCGGCCCGGGCCGAGGGCCTGCTGGCCGTGGCCCGGATGCTGCTGGACGCCGGCGCCGACGCCAACGGCCGCACCGGCGAGGCGGGACTGGCTGATGTGGCAGGTCGGTGCCCCAGAGCAACCTAATTCTCAGCGACTACTGCCATGGCTCCCGAGGCAAGATGCAGACGTACCTGCCTTCCGATGGCAACCTCCCGCAGCCCGCCGAACGAAACGCGAGGGGTGCGGTCGAATTGCCCTGGCCATCGCCACCCGGGCCCCATCGAGGGTGATGGCAGTGTCTGGTCGTTGACCGAGATCCGAATCCGCGAGTTGTTTGGCTCAGCAATGCACATTCAGGCAGTAGACCATGAAGACAGCGAAACGACGTGGGTCAAACGATTCTTGGCACAACGGCCGACTTCTTCGCAGTTACCAAGGGGCGCCAATTCGTCAACCTCGTGCTGCGTCGCACCGCAGTCAACTCGATCCTTCTTGCACTGGTTTCCGGCAACGGGCGCACCAGCGACCGTCGGCCGACAGGATAGCCCCATCACCATGGCCGATGCGCTCGCGGCCACGCCGCCTACGAATGCCGCCAAGTCAACGGTATCGATATTTCAGCTATCCGAGCATTGTTCAATGTTGGGATCATGCTTAAGCCAGCCACAGATCATCACCCACGCAAGGGCCCCTTTGTGCGGGTGGATGTCGGCGACGGTCCAGTAGTCACGGTCGGCCCTGGCCGGTGATGTGCTGTCCGTCAGGACCGCCTGGCGTACTGAAGCGGGGATAATGAAGCCATGACAGGCGAGGTTGTCCGGTGCGGGCACTGCGGCCAGACAAACCGGGTACCGATCGCAGCGGCTGGGACGCCTCGCTGCGGCAAGTGCCATCAGGCGCTGCCGTGGATCGCTGACGCCGACGACACGACCTTCGGTGAGGTCGCCGATGCCGCCAAGATTCCTGTCATCGTCGACTTGTGGGCACCCTGGTGTGGGCCCTGCCGCATGGTCAGCCCCGCACTTGAGCAGCTCGCTCGTGACCTGGCAGGCAAAGTCAAGCTGGTCAAGGTGAACGTCGACACCTCGCCGCAGCTCTCGCAGCGGTTCGGGGTCCAGGCAATCCCGACCCTGCTGGTACTGCGCCGCGGGCAGGTGATCGCCCGGCAGACCGGCGCCGTCCCCCTGGCCGGCCTGCGGACCTGGGCCGACAACGCGCTCGCCGCCACTGGCTGAGCATCGCATCAGGGTCAGCACCCGCGTCAGCCGCCGATGCCGGGACCGCTTGTGCCCGCCCACCGGGCCGAATGACTCTTGGCGCCGACCGGCCCCGAATTCGGTCTCCACCGCCATTCTGCTTGGGCGGTATGCGTGGCCGGATGAGGCGCGACCTGTGCGGTAAAGTGCAGCGACCTGCTGCCCTGGGTTCCATAAGCTCGTCGACATCCGCATATATCGTGCCTGCTTAACGGGTCGATGCTAGCGGCGGAACGCAGCTGAGGCGTTGCCTGCCGGGTGGTCAGGTTATGTGTCCAGATTGGAACGCACGGGCGACTGCCGCGGTGCGGCTGGAGACACCGAGCCGTTCGTAGATGTTCTCAAGGTGCTTGCGGACGGTGTTCTCGGACAGGAATAGCTGGTGGGCGATGTCGGCGTTGCTGTGTCCGGCCGCCACCAGCTGGAGCAGCTCCCATTGGCGCGCCGTGAGTTTGGGGGCGCCGACCCGGCGTCGCCGGGAATCCTGGTAGACAGCATGCAGGTGGGGACGCAGCAGCTCCACCAGGAGCTTGTCCCGCTCGCTGAAGCTGCCGCTGGCCCGGCGTAGGAGCAGGCGGAGGGACCTGCCGCGCGGGGCGGGCAGGCAGGCGACGATCTCGTCCTCCACGCCAAAGTAGCGAAGATAGTCACAAAACATCGGCGCGCTGTGCCACCGCAGCCGGGAGTAAAAATCTGAGGTCTTCGTCACGGACTTGAAGTCGCCGCTGCGCTCGGGGTAGCAGCAGGGCGGGCAGCTCCAGTAGTGCGTCCAGAAGACCGGCGACATGCTGGGGTCATGTAGGCAGCCGTCGCCAGTGCAATTTCGATGTCCCGGGCTTAGTTCGAAAAAGCAGATGGAATCGCAGGGCACCAGCCGTGACAGCCCCTCCACGACCGCGGCTGGAAGCCCGTCCGCTGGCTCGTCGGCATAGCCGTCATGGACGAGGTTCATCATCGCGCGCAGATCGCTAGCGCTGACCGATTCCGTCATTGCCACCACCTGAAGGTGCCTGTTCTTGTCAGCGTACGGCCCTGGGGCGCCCGTGTGGAGATACGAGGAAGCTCGTATGGCCTGTGCGCCAGCGCCCGGAGTGATGACCGGTCACACGGGAGGTTGCTGTGAGCGGCATCCACACACGGGATCGAAGCGCCCCGGCTGGGTGCCATGGCCGAGTCGGTACAGCACCGGACAAGCGGCGCTCTTGATTCATCAACGCTGGGAGACCTGAGATGGCGGACAGCGAGCCTGCACCTCTTAAAAGTGCGGCCCGAGGGCGCCAGCGCGAAGATACGACGAACCTCGTATGGCCACCCGCCGGCGCCGGGCTGATGATCAGTCACAGGAAGTCGCTATGAGTCGCATTCGCGGTCACGGCCCGGAGGCCGCAGCTGGGTGCCTGGCTCCGTCGGCACAGCGCCGGATTCGCCGCGAGGCCCGCATCTCCTGGCACCGTGTCGGTGCGGCGATCGCATCAAGCCTGACCGGATGGCATACCTGCAAGGAGGTAACCCGATGCACAATGACCTGCTGGTCACCGACCTAGTGACTCGCGCGGGAAACGGCGAGAAGCAGGCGTGGGACGCGCTGGTCGAGCGGTACTCACCGCTGATCTGGGCGATTTGCCGCCGGCACCGGCTGAGGGACGCCGACGCCCGCGCCGCCAGCCACAACGTCTGGCGACAGCTCGCACGCCACCTGGATGAAGTCCAGGATCCCGGCGCGCTTGCTGGCTGGCTGGCGGTCACCGCCTGGCGGGAATGCGGAAATGTGCGGCCCGCGACGGCGGCACCGCAGAGTGCCGGGGAACTCGCCGACGCCAGGCCGGAACCTAGCCAACAGGCTAGGACGGCCGAACAGGAGCGGCTTGTGGCGGAACGTCACGCGGCGTTGCGCGAGGCATTCAGCCGCCTGTCCCCTTGCTGCCAGCGGCTGCTTACCTTGCTCATCGACGAGCCCTCAATGCAGGACACCGAGATCAGCGCCAGGCTGGGTATCCCGGTCAGCAGCATCGGGCCGACCCGCGGCCGCTGCCTGGACAAGCTCCGCCGCGATCCGGCTGTCACGGCGCTGACCAGCGCCGGAACCGCGCCGCGTAAAATGCCTGACCGGGCGCTAGCGCAGTGATGACCATCAGCACAACGCCGCTTCTGACTCTGTCAGGGATGTGGCACCTCTGAAAGGAGAACCCGACGGAATGACCCCACCGACCGCTCGCAGGCGCAGCCAGTTCATCGATGCGGTGATCGATGAGTACGCAGCAGCACATTCCACCCCGCCCGACGCTCACCAGCTCGAATTGCAGCGCATCACGCGCGAGAAGACCGGCCGCGCTGCCGGCATGCAGATCGGCGATGACCAGGCGATGCTGATGGAGATGCTGGTCCGGGCCATGGGAGCCACGCGCGCGGTGGAGATCGGCACGTTCACCGGCTATTCGGCTCTGGCCGTGGCACGGGGAATGGGTCCTGGCGGGCGTCTGCTGTGCTGTGACGTCAACCAGGAGTGGACCTCGATCGCCCGCGCCGCATGGCAGGAGGCCGGGGTCGCCGACCGGATCGAGCTGCGGGTCGGTCCGGGCCTGGCAACACTGCGCGCACTGCCACCCGGCGAGCAGTTCGACTTCGCGTTCATCGACGCCGACAAGACCAGCTATGCCCAGTACTACGAAGAGGTGCTGGCCCGGCTGCGGCCAGGAGGACTAATCCTGCTGGACAACACGCTCCAGGGTGGCCACGTCGTCGGTGATCTCGCAGGCGACCAGGACGTCGCCGCGATCCGTGCCGTCAACGACGCGATCGCCGCCGATCCTCGCGTGAAAGTAGTTCTGATGCCCATCGGCGACGGCGTCAGTCTCGTACAGAAACTGAGGTGAACGGCCGTGAACCCGCTGCCGGGACACACTCTTGACCGTCGCCCGCGCACTCAGCCCCGACCGCACCGGCCTGCCGGATGCGAGAAGTGCCGGCAGGGGCGGCTGGCACAAATGTACGACATGCTCATCTGGCTGCCGGAGGCGAACCGCCCGCGCCAGCGGCGGAGCACTCGGCCGTTGTGACCCACCCACGATTCGCCCAGGCTGCTCCTGCACCGGAGGACCTGGAGCGCCCGCCTGGCGCACTGCCCGTCGCTCACCTACGAAGAAACCGTACTATCGCTAACCCGCACAGAACTGCTAGTTACGCACAGTCAGGAGCACAGAATAGTGGCGACCATTACCCGGCCAGAACGGCGGATCCCGCGCGCGGTGAGTGACCAGGGCCGATAGCGTAACGTGACTGACGCTGACCTGCACCCTGGTAAGAGATCGCCGGATCCGGCTGCTGTGAGGCTGGCCGGCCACATGGGCGGGCGCGGGCAGCGCCGGCAGGCCTTGCCGTCAATCGGCCTGATGGTGTCACACTGGAAGGGGCGGCTCCTGCGATCGTCCCCGGTCGCGCCGCCTTATCGAGGGACAGGTGAACCGCGATGCACCGCCACATGCCGAGAGCGCCGGGGCTTCCCTTCGGCGGGGGCCTCAACTTGCTGCTCGTTGCCGGCGCGGCGTACTTCGTGTGGGAGCACGGGCAGGGCAGGCACGGACGACCGCAGGTGCTGTGCCCGCTGTGCTGGCTGGACAAGATCGCCCCGGCCCCCGAGGCGTCCGGTGGCCCTAGTCCGGCCGCGCCGCCGGAACAGACCTGACCGGCATGCCAGCTGGGTGTCACCGCTAGCCTCACTCACCGCCTCCCGATGAGCTGCTCACTAGATCGCGGATCAGATCCTGATGGCGCTCATCCAGGCGATGCGCCCGGCTTCGTGGCCCAACAGCAGCGGTCCGGCAACGGTGCCGAACGACGGGAGTGTGCGTACTGGAGCAGACCAGTCGCGGTCGCTGAGCGTGATCGGAACGCTGGGTCGCTGAGTTCCTTATCGCCGAATATTCACGGTCGACGCTCGGTCTGCCACGGCACGGCACCTGTGAGCAGATGCCCCAGGTCTGCGCGGCGGCATAGCCGGACTGACGCTGCTATCGCGGCATTAGATGAGTGCGGTTGGACTGCTCGTGGCCGGCGGCAGCGGCGGTGATCTCCGCGAACACGGGTCGCATGCGCTCGCGGGGCCGAACGGCGGGGACCAGTGAGAAAATTTTCTTCTGGCCGAGCGATGAGATCCGGGGCGAGTCGTTCGTCTATGAGTCAGGACACGGCCGGAGCAGGCCGCCGGGACAACGGAGTTGTGGATGGCGCAGTACCTGATCTCGTTCGGTGCCCACGCGATGGACCACGTCCCCGACGAAGACGCGCCTGCCGTGGCCAGGGCCGCGCACGCGGCGGTCCAGGAGGCCATCAACGCCGGCGTGTATGTGTCCGCCGGCGGGCTGAAAAACCAGCCGGCGAGCATCGTGGCCACCGACGGGGCGGTCACCGGCGGCCCGTACCCGGAGGCCATCGGCGGGTTCACGCTCGTCGACGTGCCCTCACGCGAGGAGGCGCTGCAGTGGGCTGCCAAGATCGCCGTCGCCTGCCGGTGCGCGCAAGAGGTCCGGGAGGTCGGGGCCGACCCTGAACTCGACGCGATGCCCCGCCAGGCTGATAGCCGGCGGTGACGTCCCGGCTGCGTCTGATCGAAGGCGGCCCGCAGCGCTAGCGCAGGACTTGCCTTGGCGGCGGTCTGAGAACGCGGGTCTGCGCATCGGCCTGAGCCGGGACGTGGGGCAGCGTCTCTTGGACCGGACGTGAAGATCCGTCCTCGTGGCTCACCGGATCGCCGTGACCACTGATCGCCCGGTGGAGCGACAGCCAGGCCCGTCGCGGCGAGTGTGCGCGCTCATCGGCAGATCCAAAGCGTTGGCAGGCCGTTGGGCTGCGGGAGTGACCGGACGCAGAACATCCATAACGGCGGATCTCGCGTGCCGACTGCGGTTAGCCGGCCGGTGGCGCGAGCTTGGCTGGCAGGCCCGCGGCTTCGGGTTCTGCCTTACTGGCCGGGCTTTCATCGGCTTATGGTGGTGTCGGCTCCATTACGCAGGGGCGGCGGCGTGGCGGGAGGGGGTCACGATGGATATCGTCATTGCGGGGGGGAGTGCCGCGGGCTTGGCCGCTGCGCTGCTGCTGGCCCGGGCCGGGCACCAGGCCCTTGTGCTTGAGCGGGACTGTCTCCAGCCTGCCTCGGATGTGGAATCGGCTGCCGCCGCGGCGTTCCGCCCTTCGGCGCCGCAGATTGTCCAGCCGCATATCGTCATGGCCAGGTGCCGTCAGCTTCTCATCGAGCGGCTGCCGGATGTGTATGCGGGGCTGCTGGCCGCCGGGGTGGCCGAAGCCCCGCTGCGGACCCAGATGCCGGACTCGCTGCTGGACACCGAGCCCTGGCCGGGGGACGAGCAGCTTACCCCGATGATGACCAGGCGATCTACCGTGGACTGGGTGCTGCAGCGGGCTGCAGCGGCCGAGCCGCGGGTCACGGTGCGGCACGGGGTGAAAGTCACCGGGCTGCTCACCGCTCCCGGCCAGCCCAGCAGCCGGCCGCCGCACGTGACCGGCGTGCGCACCGACAGCGGCGAGGTGGCCGCTGATCTGGTCGTCGACGCTACCGGTCGCCGTTCACCGATCGATGACTGGCTGACGCAGGCCGGTGCCCGGGCCACCGCCACCTGGCGGGCCGAGTGCGGGATCGCCTACTTCAGCCGCCATTACCGGGTACGCCCGGGCGCCGGGCTGCCCTCCCCGCTGGTCACGCGGACCGTCGTGGCCCTCGATGAGTTCCTGGCCGGTAAATGGGGCGGTGACAACGGTGCTGTGCAGCTGGTGGTGGCGCCGCTGGCCGCCGACCGCCGGTTCCGGACGGTCCGGGACCCGCAGGTATTCACCGCCGTACTGCGGACGATCCCCACCTACGCGGCCTGGCTCGACGTCATGGACCCCATCACCGAGGTCTTCCCGATGGCCGGACTGCACAACACCCTGCGCCGCCTGGTAGCCGACGGGGTACCCGTCGTCACCGGCCTGCACGCGATCGGCGACTCGGTCTGCACCACCAACCCGACCCTCGGCCGCGGCCTGGCCCTAGCCCTGTCCGGCGCCGCCGACCTAGCCGACACCATCGGCGAGCACCCCGCCGATCCCGCCGCGCGGGCGCTCGCCCTGGACCGCCT
The DNA here is from genome assembly GCA_963781225.1 of uncultured Actinomycetota bacterium. Taxonomy (GTDB): domain Bacteria; phylum Actinomycetota; class Actinomycetes; order Streptosporangiales; family Streptosporangiaceae; genus Palsa-504. The sequence goes on along the minus strand of CAWAFD010000002.1, from coordinate 158,169 downwards.
GGCCGAGGCGCATGTGGTGCCCTTCTACCAGGATCAGGCCGCTATCGACGCCGCGCGGCTGGCGATGATGCGGCACACCATCTCGGGCGCGTCACTGCCACCGAGAGCCGTCACGCCCGGCCGGGTCACCTATTCCCAGCTGCGCCTGGCCGCGTCCTGGGACCCGACCGCCTTCCGCGCGTTCTGGAAGATCAACGGGATGGTTTGCCCTCCCGGCCAGGTCTACACCGACCCGGACGTGGTGGCGTGCACACGGGAAACACTCAGCCAGCACGGCGCCGCACCGCCGGTCGCCCAGCCCACCCGTGAGCAGCTCCTCACCGCCCTCGCCGCCTAAAGGACCCCATAGCGGTCCGGCCATCGGCCCGCAGGCCGGCAGCCCACGGGAATGGCGCCACCTTCCCAGCCCCAGGTTTGCGCCAGCCGGTGACTGCCAAACGGCGAACAGAACGCCCGCATCTGTACGCCTATGGCCCGCCCGATGACATCGACGGAACCGTACCGAACGGCGGATCTCGCGCTGTGCTCGCCATGTTAGGCGTGGACGCTTTCTTGGGTTCTCACCCTGGCGCCGGATGGCGACCATGGCAGCCCGGTCCGGCACTGGAGGGGAATTCAGCTCTGTCACGGACGGCAGCCAGCACATAAGCGGCATGTATGTATCCGCTATGCGCCACGGGCGGCCTTGACCATTCGTCTGCGGTCCGGTCCCCTCAGCCGCCATGCAGATGGTCATCCCATTGCAGTGATCCGGTGGCGGTGACGGCAACGTATCACCGGTGGCAGGACGTCTTCGGGCGGCTGGTACGTCGGCAGCGGTTCCTTTAGCCGTTCCGGCTAGGAGAAGTCCGCGGACATTAACGGCGGGACACGTGAGGCGTGGTCGTTAGCTGACGAGTCCTTTGCTGACCTGGGGAGACGTAATGGCGAAGGTCGGCATCACGGGTCTGCGGAACTGGACCTGGAATACCGTGGCTGTCGCGGACCTAGGTGGTGCTAGGTGAGAGCTGCCGTCGCTGGCGTGGGCGGGCTGGCGGCCTTGGCGCTGCTGTTGCCGATGGAGGCAGGCGTGCCGATTCCGCTGCCTGCCGATCTGGTCATGCTGACTGTGGGGGAACAGGTGGCTGCGGGACGGTTCCCGTTGTGGCTGGCGGTGGGCGGTTTCGAGGTCATCTCGGTGGTGGGCACGACCACGCTGTTCCTGGTGTGCCGGGGACCGGCTCACCGGGTCATCGCCCGGTTTGGGCCACGCGTGGGCCTGACCAGCGCGCGGGTTGGCCGCGCGGCGGCATTCGCCGGGACCCGCGGCCGGACCGGGCTCGCTGTCGGGCGTGCGACGCCAGGGCTGCGGACACTCACCGTGATCGCCGCGGGCGTGTCGGGGCTGCGCGGGCGGCGTGCCCTGCCCGCGCTCATCCTGGGCAGCAGCGTGTTCCTCCAGATCCACCTGGTGCTTGGCCTGCTTCTGGGGCCGCTAGCCGACCGGGCCTTCAATCAGGCCAAGGGGCCGGCCATAGCCGCGGTGGCCCTGCTCGCTGCCGGTGCCCTGGTCTTCTGGCGGGCCAGACGGCGCAACCAGGCACCTGTGGGGTGGATGGAGGCGGCCTGCCCCGCGTGCCTCGGCGTCAGGCTGCTCGCCGACCGTTCATCAGGACTGGTAGCGCCGGGTGGGACGGACCCGGCCGCCGCCGGGCCCGGCGACGAACCGACGGAGTTGGTGGGCTAGCCGCGCGGCACGACCCAGCATTACAGGAGGGGACATTGGGCGAGTATCACTTCGTCAGCATCTGGCAGATCAGCGCGCCGATCGAGCGGGTTTGGGGAGGAGATCTACTACGCCGAGCGTCGGCCCAGCTGGTGGAGGTATGTCGTCCGGGGTGGATGAGCTGCATCCCGCGCTGCCGATGGCACCAGGAAGAGACTGCGCTTGCTGTACCGGACCCGGCTGCCGTACACGCTCGGCTTCGAGATATGCGTGACCAGCGTGCTTCCGCCATCGGAGCTCGAGGCCGAGGCGACAGGGGAGCTGGAGGGCACCGGCCGCTGGACACTGGCCCCTGCCGATGGCGGCACACTGGTCCGCTACGCCTGGGATATCCGCACCACGAGGCGGTGGATGAACATGCTGGCTCCGGTGGCCCGGCCGCTTTTCCGCTGGAATCACGACGAGCTGATGCGCGAGGGCGGCCAAAGCCTGGCCCGCCGCCTTGGCGGCGGGCCAGGCATTGCCGGACGCACGGTCACAGCCGTACCTGCCAGCTAGAGCCGCGCGATGGGCTGTCCTGGGCGCCGGGCCGGCGGCCCTGGGCGTGCTGCGATGGCGCAGACGCAGCTCTCACCGCGATGAGCCTGGATGCGCAGGCAGGTACGCTACCGGGCGCCATGTCGCGGTGGCTGACCGGGCAGGCTGGCCTAGCGGGCGCCTGGGCCCACCCCGCGCGGCGGAAGAGATGGTAACCACCGTGACGTCCCGGCTCTGCCTGGACGAGCGGCCCGCAGGTCAGGTAGTAAGTGAGTATTGCCCGGTCACTGCCGGCCGCGCTAACGTCCGAGGGGTGGGGGGTACGGACGCTGTCCTGGCCGCCCGCCTGGCGGCCGGGGACGATCATGCACTCGCCGAGGTCTTCGACGCCCTGGTGTATACGGTGTACGGCAGCGCGCTGCGCGTCCTGGGGGACAATAGCGCCGCGCAGGACGTTGTCCAGGATGTGTTTGTCGAACTGTGGGCCCATCCGGGACGCTACGATCCGGCGGCCGGGACAATGCGCACCTACCTCACCGTGCTGGCCCGCCACCGTGCCGTGGACCTGCTCCGGGCCGACCTGCGCCGCGTGGCACGCCAGGAGCGCTCCCACCGGCTGACGCCCCCGGCGGTGGCCACCGGGGCTGGCGATGAGGTGCTGGCGGCCGAAACCGCCAGGCTGATCCGGGCCGCGGTCCATGCGCTTCCCGCTAGCCAGCGCCAGGTTGTCGAGCTGGCATACTTCGAGGGGCTGACCTACCGCGAGGTCGCCCGCGCCGTCGGCATCTCGGAAGGCACGGCCAAATCGCGGCTGAGGCTGGCGCTGGCCAAGCTGGGACAGATCCTGGACCGCGAATTGCTGGAGTCGTCGTGACCGCCGCCGACCGTGAGCAGCCGGTGCTGCCGCCTGGGCTGCGTGAGCGTGTACTGATGGCTTCGCTGCGGGCCCGGGCCGTCGGCCGTCCGGTCCCGGGCGTTCCCGAGATCCCGGCCAGCGAGGCCTACAGCCGGGCGGCGAACGCGTTCGACGCGGCGCTGGGCTCGCTGAGCGAGGATGACTGGCGTACTCCGGTCCTGCGCGACCTGGACGTGCAGGGCCTGGTCGGGCACTTGATCGGCGTCGAGGAGGACATGTACCGCTGCCTGTCCGGCGACTTGGCAGTAGCCGATGCGGGCCACGTCGAGTCCACCCTGCCGGCGGCTCTCGCCCAGGCCGGCCTGCCGCCGGCACTCACCCGCGCCGACTGGCGCCGGGGCGCCGACCGGATCCTGGACCGCGTGCGGTCGGCCGATCCCGGAGCCAAGCTCGCCATGCACAGCCTGCGGCTGTCGCTGGCCACGTTGCTGGTCGCGCGGGCCTTCGAGCTGTGGACCCACGAGAACGACATCCGCCAGGCGGCTGGATGGGACGCATCCGACCCGGACCCGTCGACGCTGCGCCTGATGACCGACCTCGCGGCCCGGCTGCTGCCGCACGCCGCGGCCCAGGCTGGCCTGGCCGCGGTGGTGGACGTGCGGCTGGTCCTGACCGGGCTGGGTGGCGGGACCTGGGATATGACGGTAGGCAGGGATGCGCCTGGCTCCGCGTCGGCCCAGTCGGCCGTCTCGATCGTGACCGACGCGGTCGGGTTCTGCCGGCTGGCGGCCAACCGGATCACTCCCGCCAGCCTTGACGTGCACGTCACCGGGGATCCCGGTCACGCCACCGCGGTGCTGGCCGCGGTCAGCACGCTTGCGCTCGACTAGCGGCTGGTTGCGTCAGCCAAGAAGGCCACGGGGTGATCCGCTACTCATCGTGGTGACGTACCTCTACCGTCAGCCGCGCCGCGCGGCATATGACTCGAGGGAGGGCCCACATCATGAGTGTCATCGTCACGTTGAAATTCCCCGGTGACGTAGCCAGGTTCCGCCAGGCTCTGACTGAGCACGGCGATCAATTCGCCAAGATGGCCAAGCAGGCCAAGGCGTCAGGCGCCGGCATCCACCACCGCTTCGCGGTCGGCGACGGTTTCGTTCTCGTCGTGGACGAGTGGCAAAGCCCCGGGCACTTCCAGCAATTCTTCGCCAATCCTGACCTGCAGGCGCTCGTCGCCAATGCCGGTGCCACCGGGGAGCCCGAGATCACCATCGCCGAGGCCATCTCCTCACCCGATGAGTACTGAGGAAACCACCATGAGCACTGACGCTAACATCAAGACGATCGCGGAGGTTTACCAGGCGTTCGGCCGCGGCGACGTCACCGCGATCCTGGATGCGATCACCGATGACGTCGACTGGGCCGCGGAGGCAAGCTCGCCTACCGCTCCCTGGTATGGCGTCCGCCATGGCAAGGGCGCGGTATCGGAGTTCTTCACGGCGTTCGGATCGGCCATGGAGATCGAGGAGTTCACACCACTTACCTTCGCCGGCAACGACACGGATGTGCTCACCGTTGTCCGCTGCCGCGCGAAGTCGCGCCACACCGGCAAGTCCATCGCGATGGACCTGCATCACCTGTTCAGGTTCCGCGACGGGAAGATCGCCTACTATCGGGGAACCGAAGACACCGCCCAGACCGAAGCGGCGCTGCGGGACTGACAAGACGCCACCAGTAACCACCCAAGCCGATGGCCCCGCCGGTCGGCCTTGACCGGCCCGGGGCCATCGCTCTGCACGAAGATCGTGAGGACGAAGAACATGCCGCAGAGCGCCGCGTCGGCGCACAGGCTGATCAGGTCGGACCTGGTCCGGTCCCGGCGGCTGCGCTCAGCTGCGAGCTGACCCAGCACAGCGCTCACCGTTACCCGAGTGTCCCGGATGCCCGGCAGCCGCTCATCCAGTTCGGGTCGATGGTGATCCGCTCGTAGGCCACGCATGCAACGTACCCAGTCAGCACCCTGAGGCCGTCTGCTGGCGGACTTGACCAATGGGTTCGAGTCCCCGGCCTCAGGCAGGTGCCGGCTCTGGAAGTCAGCCGTTCAGTTCCGTTACCGCCGCTTTGCCGGGCTCGGCCAGGCGGGTGGCTGGCCGTTTGACCAGGCGCGCGGTGATCCCCATCCCCGCCAGGGCGATGATCGCAACGGCGACGAACGCAGCAGCGTATCCGCGGTCGGAGGCCCGGTAGGCGGGCTCCAGGTACGGGAGGAAGGACTGGCTGAAGTGGTGCGGGGACAACCCGGTCTGCTCCGCTGCCTGGAGAGCGTCCCGCAGCTGGCTGTACTGGCGAGTGGTGAGATCCTTCAGCGGGCCGGTGTTGATCAGCTGGTGCAGGCGATGGACGTAGATGGTGTGGAAAACGGCGTAAAGAACGGCGATGCCCACGGCGCCGCCGGCCTGCTCGGCGGTGGCCGATACCCCGGAGACCTCTCCGGTCTGCTCCTCTTGGACGGAGTCGAGGCTAACTGGGTCGTTGACGGTCAGCACGAGGGCCAGGCCGGTGCCGTAGAGCAGCAGCCCGGGCACGAGCCCGGCGTAGTTGTGCTGTGACACCCCGATCCACAGGGTCAGGCCGGAGGCTGCGAGGATCCCGAACCCAGCGACCAGCGGCAGGCGGCCTCCTGCTTTGTCGTACCAGTTGCCCGCCACCCGGGACAGCACCACCATCGGAAGGGTAGTTGGCATGAGGGCCAGCCCGGCCAGGGCCGGGTTCATACCCAGGTTGAGGATCAGCAGCAGCGGGAGCAGCAGGCCCAGGCCCATTTCCGCCATTCCTGCCAGCGCCTGGCTGAGAGTCGAGCCGAGGTAGTTCGGGGTCCGCCTCAGCAGCCCGAGGTTCATCAGCGGCTGGCTGGCGCGCCATTCCCACCAGACGAACGAGGCGGAAGTGACGATGGAAACGATGAGGGCGCCGAGCACTCCAGGCGAGACGAATCCCTCGTCTTGAGTCTCGGTCAGGCCGTAGACCAGGCCCACGATGGCCAGGCAGAGGAGCACCGCGCCCATAATGTCGAGGTGGGACTCCCGGGCCCGCTGCCTGTCAGCGGGCACCGACGCCAGGGTGACGGCGATGCACACCACGGCCAGGGGTACGTTGACCAGCAGCACCAGCCGCCAGCTGAGAGCGGTCAGGACGCCGCCGACAGTGGGCCCGAGCGCGCCGGCCACGGCGGCGGCGCCGCCCATGGTGCCAAGGGCCCGCCCACGCTCCGAAGCCTGGAAGGCGCCGTTCACGATGGCCACACTGCCCGGCAGCATCATGGCGCCCCCGGCGCCCTGAACTATGCGCGCGGCCAGGAGCACGATAAACGTCGGCGCAAGCCCGCCAATGGCGGAGCCCGTGGTGAACAGGACCGTCCCCAGGAGGAAGATGCGCCGCCGGCCAAGCACGTCCCCGAGCTTGCCGCCGAGAATCAGCAGCCCAGACAGGGCGAGAAGGCTGGCGTTCAGGACCCACTGGGCCACATCTGTTCCGACGCCGAACTGCTTCATGACCGACGGCAAGGCCAGCGGGACAGCCGTCTGATCGACCAGGATCATGGCATTGGCCACGGTCATGCTGATGAGGACGACGCGCGAGCCGCTTGATCGCTGCTGAGACATTTTTCCGCCTTAAGTAGTGCCTGGAGCGCGGGATACGGGTTACTGGAATCGCAGACCGGCCTCATGCGGGCCCGGCTGAGCTGCCTGTGCCTGGGCCTGCTGGCTGGTGTTGTAGCGGTACGCCTGACACAGCACCACCAGCGAAGCCAGCAACCCGAGGGCCACCGCCACGGGAACCGGCGTGAGGCGTGAGGCCAGCAGGAACACCAGCCACGGGCCGAGACTCCTGACGAGCCTGGTCATGGCCTGCTCCCTGGCCTGGCAGGCTGTGACTGGCTGTGCCTATCCAGGAGCTGCTCAAGCCGGGCGAACAGCTCGAGGGTGCCGGAGAATGCGAGAGGATCGCCCCCCGCTGCCCTGGCGACCGTCCCGCTCAGCCGCCCGTCTAGGCTGGCCGCTACGTTCAGGATGATTTCCATGCCAGCATCGTGCCGAGCACACGGGAAGAGATACCTAGGGGAAACCCCTAGCGTTCGCGGCCTCCCCTACGGCTGGGGATGACGGCGGGATGTTCCCGGAGCTCACGGCGGGACCGGATCCCGAGCTTGCCGAACACATGGCTGAGGTGATATTCGACGGCTTTCTCGCTTATGTACAGGCGATCGGCGATTTCCCGGTTCGTGAGACCGCGCGCCGCCAGCACGGCCACGTCGCGCTGCCGGTCGGTGAGGTGCAGGGACGACCGGCCCTCATAAGAGCGCCTGCGTCGCGGGCCGGTGCCCATCGCCGCGAGGTCAGCTTCGATTGTTTGCAGGTAAGGAGCGGCACCTGCCGGGGCCAGGAGCTCGTAGGCGGTCCTGAGCTGCGCCGTTGCCTCCCGGCGATCACCGTGCGTAGCGAGATGGCGGCCGAATGCCCGCCGGGTCATTGCCCGGTCCAGGAGCGGGTCGTCGGCGCCGTAGAGCTCGATCGCCCGGTGGAACTGCTGCTGTGCCTCGCCTGGCTTTCCGCTGGCCGCGGCCAGCCGTGCGCGGTGCCCGGCGAGCCGGGCTCCGAAGTCCAGGCGCCGGGCCTTGGTCCCGGCCGTCAGCGCCTCCAGATGACGCTGCCCGGCCTCAAAATCGCCCAGGTCGATGAACGCCTCGATCAGCACGGACCACCAGGCCAGCGAACTGAGCATCGGGATCATCCTGGGGTCGCGCGCGAGGGGGCCGATCGCCTCAACCACGCCTCCAGGGTCCGACCGGGCGCGGGCGATGCTGGCCTCCAGGTAGCTAGCGGCGAAGACCATCTCGGCGGTGCCGAGAGCCTTGACCACCCGTCGGGTGGAGGTGGCGTAGTCAGCGGCGGAATCCCACTCCCCGCGGGAGGCGAGGAGAGTTCCGAGGACGGAATGAGCCTGTGCCTCGACCCACAGGTGGGCCTCGTTCTCCACGAGCGACAGGCCGATCCGGGCCTGGATCTCGGCCTCGTCCCAGTCACCCTGAGCGAAAAGCAGCTGAGCCAGGTGGATGTGCGCCCGTGGCAGTGCGGACACCGGCGCTTCCTGGCTCATCCGCGCGGCGGCGCGCAGGTCGGCGATGGCGGCGGTCGTGTGACTGGCGTAGAAGCGGAGCGATCCCCGGGTGGTGAGCAGGCCCGCATCGCCGGCGGCGACCTGATCGGGGGGGTCGGGCAGGCGCTCGGCGAGGCGCTCCAGTCCGGCAGGGGCCCCGTTGCGCAGGCCCTCACCGAGGGCCAGGCCGGTCCAGGCCCGCAGCTCGATCTGATGGGCGGGCACGCCGAGGCTGAGCGCCCGCGTTGCCCGGTCGACGGTCAGGTCACCGTCCCCGGCATTGAAAGAGATCATCGCCAGCTGGACCAGCGCCCCGGCCAGTACGTCGTGTTCCTCCTGGCTGGCAGCGGCCGCAGCGGCGCTGAGATGCTCCTCAGCGGTCACCGCGTCGCCTTTGGACCAGGCCAGCAGCCCGAGAACCAGGGACCGGCGGGCCCCGTCGGGACACGCTTCGACCTGGCCCTGGAACCTGGCAGCCGCGGCGACCTGCTGATCCGCGAGCAGGAGCTCCACTCCCTGGAGCAGGTACCGGGCCCGATCCCGCAGGCTGGCGCAGAGCCCGGATGCCTGCAGGAGGCAGGTGGCGGCCGAGGACAATGCACCGTGGCGTTGCCGGACCCGGGCGGCATCAGCAAGGGCGGCTGCCAGCTCCTCGTCGGGACCGTCAGCAGCGGCAACCCGGTGCTCGAGCGCCGCCGGGGCATCGGTAAAGGCGGCCGCGGCCAGGTGGTAGCGGCGCCGCAGGGTGGGCGAGAGGTCGTCGTAAATGGCCATACGGAACAGCGGGTGCGCGAACCCGACCGGGGTGCCCGGTTCCCGGGGCCACCACTGGATGAAACCGGTCGGAATCAGGTGCTCCAAAGCCGCCGCAGCATCTGCCGAGCCGGCGACCTGGCCGGCAACGGCCAGCGCGACCCGCTGGTTCAAGACCGCTAGCGCGGACGCGAGCTCCCGGGCCGGATCCGGCCGGTCGGCGAGCGTAGCCACGATGACCGAAGCCAGTGACCGGGGCACCGGAAGCTCGTCCTCACCGCCGAGTCGCGCGGGATCAAGCTCAGTCAGCAACGTCTGGACATACAAGGGATTCCCGCTGGTGTGACGGTGCAGCCGCTCGGCACTGTGCGGCCCGAGCGGAACACCCACGGCCCGGGCGAGGGCGGCCACCTCGGCGACAGAAAGGGGACCGGTCGAGACGGAAGCGGTCCCACCCGTCAGGCGCGGCTCCCGGGCGGCTGGTCACAATCAACATGACCTGGTCTTGCTCCAGCCGCCTGGCCAAGGTCAGCAGTGCCTGGCGCGACGCAGCGTCGGCCCAGTGCAGGTCCTCCACCACGACGACAGCCGGCCCGCTGTTTTCAGCGTCGGCAACATACCGGAGGAGCTCGAGGCCGGCCGCGAAGGCGTTCCGCGCGCTAATAGTCACCAACTGGTCTACGACGGCGAATTCGACACCGGCCGACAGCTCATCCGCAACGGCCTGCAGGACGCGGACCCCCGCAGGCAACCGGGCCACTGCCTGGCGGACAAGCGTGGTCTTGCCTGACCCCGCGTCACCCTCGACCCAGACCACCCAGGGGACGCCGGAAACGATCGCCGCTACGTGGGAGGAAATCACCGCCAGCTCATCCCGCCGGCCACAAATGGCTCCGAAGGACGCCCCGGCCTCCCAGCAGGGCTTGCGTCCTGGGGCACAGGACGTTTCACGACATCAACAGTAGCTGTCCAGCCTGCTGGCCCATAGGCTGCCGAACCAGCAGCCAGCAAGCTCAAGCAGGCCTGGTGAGCGTGATCCTTGACGTTGCAGATCCCGTCCCTGGCCGCTGTGCTCTGCCACCGGGCCACGGATCAGTCCCGGAGCTAACCGCCGGTGATCCACAGGTGGGCCGCGAGCCCGAGGCCGGACAGTGCGACGAGCCAGCGCAGCAGGCCTGGCGGTACCCGGCGCGCCACGACGGGGCCGACGGTACTGCCCGCCAGCAGCCCGGCCGCCAGAGGCGCCACGGCATCCCAGTCAACCCTGGCCAGCAACACGAGTATCGCCGCCGAGGCGATCGTCGCCGCGCCTACCAGCATGTTCTTCAAGGCGTTGGCCCTGGGGAGCGCGGAGTCCGCGGTCGCCAGCATGAGCGCGAGCAGCATCACCCCCGACCCGGCCCCGAAGTAGCCGCTGTAGGCCGACACCGCCACCAGCCCGCCCGGCAGGAGCAGCCTCTTGCTGCTCCTGCCGGGCGACTCCGCGCTCGCGGCCATCCTGGGCTGCAGCAGCAGGGCAACCGACCCGGCGGCCACCAGGTACGGCACCACGACGGCGAACGTGCCCGCGGGGGTGGCCAGCAGGAGCACCGACCCGGCCGTCCCGCCGGCGGCGGCGACCACGGTCCAGCGGCGCAGCCATGGTCCCCGTCCCGCCAGCTCCGGCCGGGAGGCCACCGCCGACCCGGGCCAGCACGCTACCAGCGCGACAATGTTCGCCACGTTGGCCTGCAGCGGGGGTACGCCCGCCCACAGCAGGGCGGGATAGGAGACCAGCGAGGTGATCCCGCCCGCGGTCCCAACCACGCCCGCCAGCGCTCCGGCGGGCACCAGCAGCGCGGCGCCCCAGGCCGGGGTCACGGAGTCACTAGTAGCGGTAGCTCGTTTGGATGAGTAGCGCTATCGTTTACCTGCATAAATAACGATAGCAGTACCGTGCGCGTAGCGGACCGGCTGCGGGAAGATCTTCGCCGCCTGGCCGCTGGTGACCGGCTGCCCTCTACCCGGTCGCTGGTCGAGGCGCACAAGGTCAGCCCGGTCACCGTGTCGCGCGCCCTGGCGTTGCTGGCCGGGGAAGGGCTCATCGTCACCCGGCCCGGGGCCGGTGCCTATGTCGTCCAGCAGGTGGCCAGGGGCAACACGGCGGACATGTCGTGGCAGTCGGTTGCCCTGGGCGAGCGGACGATTAACGCCGAGGGCATCTCCTCGCTCGCCGACCCACCCGGCGCAGACGACCTCATCTCCCTCGCCTCGGGATACCCGCACTCCTCGCTGATGCCGGCCCAGGCGCTGAACAGCGCGCTGAACCATGCCGCCCGCTCCCCGCAGGCGTGGGAGCGGCCCCCCACCGCGGGCCTGGCCGGCCTGCGTGCCTGGTTCGCCCGCAGTGCAGGACCGGGTGCCTGCGACGCACGGGACGTGATCGTTACCCCGGGCGGCCAGGCAGCCATCACGACGGCGCTGCGGGCTGTGCTGCACGCAGGCGAGCCGCTGCTGGTCGAGTCACCGACCTACCCCGGCGCCTTGGCGGCCGCGCGACTGGCGGGCATCCGCGTCCTTCCCGTCCCGGTCGACGAGCACGGCGTGGTTCCCGGGTTGCTCGCGGAGGCATTCGCCCGCAGCGGCGCCCGCGCCTTCTACTGTCAGCCCACCTACCACAATCCGACCGGTGCCGTCCTTACCCCGGACCGCAGGGCGGAGGTACTCGCGGTCGCCGCGGCCGCGCGGGCATTCATTATCGAGGATGATGCCTGCCGCTGGCTTTACCACAGCCGGCGGCCGCCGCGATCGCTGCTGGCCGACGACGCGGGCGGCCACGTCATCTACCTGACGTCCCTCACCAAGGCCGCCTCCCCCAGCCTCCGCGTCGGGGCTCTTATCGCGCGCGGCCCCGTCGCCTCCCGGCTGCAGGCCATCCGGGTTGTCGATGACCTGTTCGTCGCCCGCCCGCTGCAGGAAGCCGCCCTCAGTCTTGTCACCCGGCCGGCCTGGGACCGGCACCTGCGGACCCTGGGGCAACAGCTCAGCCAGCGCGCCCATGTCGTCGCCCGCGACCTGCAGACCCTGCTGCCGGAAGTCCGCTTCCTGCGGCCATCCGGCGGCATGCACCTGTGGGCCCGGCTTCCCCCGGGCGCCGACGACATCGACGTCGCCCGCGCGGCCCGCCAGGCCGGCGTCATCGTCATGCCCGGCCAGCCCTTCTTTCCCGCGGAGCCATCCGGCCCGCACCTTCGGCTGACGTTCTCCGCGGCCAGTTCCACGGCCGAGCTGCACGCGGGCATGCAACGGCTGGCCGTGGCACTGCCTGCACTGAACCAGGTTCGCGCTGACCAGGACCTTGGCCCCTCCTCGGGAGGATTTGCCTCGGCAGAGGTATAAACACGTTCAGCGTTACGACGGCGAAGGCAGCCGTCCGTAGTCGCCGCGCGGATGGTTCTGGGCTGTCCAGCCCCCATCGGAGCCGAGCTTCCCCGCCACGCTGAACGTCTCCGTGAGGTTCCCGCAGACGGCGCCGCCGGCCGTGTCTCGCCGTGACGTCAGCGGGAAATCAGGCTGAACGGGCTGGGCTGTGAGCCAGTCTGCTTACCTGGATACTCCTCCGGCCCGGACGGGGCCGCCGGTGAGGAAGCGGTCTACGATCCCGGCGAGCAGCACTGGATCGTCTTCCTGGACGTTATGCCCGGTCGGAACCTCGTGGATCTGCGCGTCCGGAATCCGTGAGCGCAGCTCGGCAATGGGCCTGCATCGTCCCGACTATCCAGAGGTATCTCACCGGCAAGCTCGGTTCGTGACGCTGGTACAAACTGTCCGCGGAGGTCCGCCTGATCCTGGCCTTACGCTCCGCTGGGAGAGGAGCGCCGGAGGCCCGGGACCAGCAGGAGCGTGACGGCGGTCGACGCCACCGCCATCGCGCCCATGGCCGTGGCCGGGGGCAGCCACGCCGCGACCGCGCCGGCGATGAGTGCGCCGATGGCCTGCCAGGTCATCATGCCGTTGGCATGCAGGCCCAGGACCTGGCCCCGGATCGTTTCATCGGTGTGCCGGATCAGGCGGTCCTGCAGCGGCAGCGATGCGGCGTAGCCCGCCGAGGCGAGGAATCCCAGCGGGACCGCGATCGCCACGGGTGGAGCGAGAAAGAAAAACAGGTACGGCACCGCCAGCAGCAGCCGCAGCGGCTCGATGAACCGGTCACGCCTCCCCGGCGGTATCAGGCGCCCCGTCAGAACTTCACCCGGCATCGCCCCGGCCGCGGTCGCGGCAAAGAGCCATCCGGTGACCGCGCCGTGGCCAGCGGAACTGGACTGCCCGTAGGGGACGAACAGCGACTCGCAGCCCACGATCAGGCCGTTCGGCACCCAGAGCGCGACGTACAGCGGCCGGGTGACCGGCGACCGGAGCAACCGCCAGTTCACCGCCGCGGTGCGGCCGATCACATTCCCCGCGTCCCCAGATCGGGGACTACGGCCCGTGCGCGGTGGGTGAGCGCGGATACCGAGCCGCACGCTGACCAGGGCCACCAAGTCGGCGATGGCAGCGAAACCGAACAGGCCCCGTGGCGAGAGCCATAGCAAGGCGAGGCCACCGGCGCCGTAGCCAACCACTTGCATGCCTTCGGCCAGGTTCATCGTCGACCGCGCCAGGATGTATGACCCCTCCGGAACGATCTCGCGGACCAGTACCCACCTGGTCCCGCCGAACATCGCGTACACCGCGTACGGGATCGCCAGCAGGCCGAATCGCGCCTGCCACGGCATCCCCGGCACCAGTTGCAGCGCATCGGAGACCAGCGCCGCGCCCAGCTGGCACATCAGTGCCGTCCTGGGCCTGACCCGGTCCGAGGACGCGAGCAGCAGCTGGGACACGACCAAGGAGACCAGCGGGCCGCCGAACAACGACAGACCGGTCAGCACGGCCGACCGGGTCGCCTCGAAGGTGATGGTCGCCAGCGCCAGCCCGGACGCCGCTACCGAGATCACCACGACGCAGAAGTTGACGAACAGGAAACGGAACTCCCGGATCGCGAACAGCGACCGGTACGTAAGCACGGCTGGCGGCAAAGACACGTAAGGGATACTCCCGGCTGAACGCGACGGCGCATAATGATTCGCGAGGACGCGAAACTTCGCGGCGGTCGCATCCACGGCGGAGACCGGGCCGGAGGCGCCATGGGGCAGAGCTGGGTAGTAAGCGCCGACCTGCTGGCGCGCAGCAGGTTCGTCGTCTCGCCTCTGAGCGAGACGGTCGCCGCGCTGATGATCCTGAGCAGGCCGGACCCGCCTGGCACCCCCTGGATCAGGTCGTTCCGTGCGCTGCACCGTGAGGCCTACCTCGGCATGCTGGCGCAGGACGAGCTGCGCGCCGCCATGGCGGAATCAATGTGGCGGCCGCGGCGTGGCCAGGTGCCGGGCTGGATAGCGGACTTCCTCGCGCTCCCGCCGCTCGGCGATGGTGCCACGTTCGACACCGAACTCGACCAGCTCGCGGCCTGGGACGACGACCGGATCCGGGCCGAGATCGGCCAGTTCGCCGGGGCGCCGCCGCTCACCGCGCTCGGCTGTGCCGGATTGCAGCGACGCGGTGGCAGGAGTCTTGCGGTGGATCTGGACCACGACGCTGGCGTCAGACTGGCCCCGGCGGCGGCGCGTCCTTGACGCGGACATCATCACCCGCACCAGCAGGCTGGCGAGTCACGGCTGGGCCGGGGTCTTCGGCACGCTCTCGTGGCGGACATCCTGGCTCGGTGACGGCCGCCTGCAGATCAACGGGTACGAGCTGCCTGACAGGGATCTGTCGCAGGCGCGAGAGCTGGATTTCGTACCCGTCCATGGCTACGCCGGATGGGACGGGCGGGACCTTCCCCACCGGTACATGCTCGTCTACCCCGTATCCGGTGCGCTCGCCGGCACCGGAAGCACTCATGAGGACGCGGACGGCCTGGCCCGCCTGATCGGCGTGAACCGGGCCCGCCTGCTGCGCCTTGTAGGCGAGCCGCGCTCGACGACCCAGCTTGCCGCCCTCACCGGGCTGCCGCTCGGCGCGGTCGGCAACCACTTGCGGGTGCTGCTCGACGCGGGTGCCGTACTGCGCCGCCGGGCCGGCCGCGAGGTCATGTACTGGCGTACCTCCCTCGGCGACGCCCTGGCAGGCACATAGACGGCTCGCCGGGGCGCCAGCGTTAGTGCGAAACTGCGGGGGCGGACGTGTTTGTGACCATGCGCACCTCGGCCAGGGCAACGTACTGAGCGTCGAAAGCCGACAGGGTGGCGTGCCGGCTCTTCAGCCGGGGCCACAACGGGAGCACGTCCTGGCGCTTGACCGGAAATGCCTGGTAACTGGAGAGCGCGGCGTCGGCTTCCTGCTCCGATATCTTCTGCCCACGCACGAGCCCCAGAAGTGCCGAGATGACCTCCGCGTCGAGCACATACGGCGCGTACAGGGCGTGCGTCACTGGGACTGGCCAGACCTGGGCTGCCCGTATTTCATGGTGCGGACGGCCTCGTCCGAGACGTCCCGGATGGTGAGTGCCGTCATGAACGCGTTTTAGCAGCGCTGAATGCATAATGAAGTCATCTCCAGCGCGAGCTTGCGTCCGGGCTTGACCCTGACACGGTGTCAGGCGGTACAACAGGCCCATGTTCAGCATCGGGGAGTTCGCCCGGCATGGCCGCGTCTCGGTCCGGATGCTCCGGCACTATGACGCGATCGGCCTGCTCCGGCCTGCCGTCGTCGACCCGGACAGCGGCTACCGCTTCTACCAGGCTGCCCAGCTGGCCGAACTCAACCGCATCATCGCCCTCAAGGAGCTCGGCTTCACCCTCCAGCAGGTCCAGGCCATCGCGGCCGAGAAGGTCTCGGCGGCCGAACTGCGCGGCATGCTCAAGCTCCGCCGCGCCGAGATCCACGCCCAGATCGAGGCCGAGCAGGCCCGGCTGACCCGGATCGAGGCACGGCTGGCCACCATCGAGGACGAGGCCCGCGTCCCAGCCGACGGCGTCGTGATCAAGCGGCTCGCCGCGGTCCGGGTGGCCGAGCTGACCGGCGTGGCCGCGTCGTATGAGCCGGAGGCCATCACACCGGTCATCGGCCCGCTGTACCAGGAACTGTGGCAACGATTCGCCAGCACCGGGATCAGCCCGGCCGGCCCGGCTCTGGCGTGGTATGAAGATGCGCCGGACGTCGAGGGCGCGGTCACGGTGCACGCCGCCGTGCCGGTTCATGTGGTCGCAGCCGAGCCTGACCGCGACCACGGCTTCACCGTCGTGGACCTGCCCGAGGTGGCCAGCGCGGCGGCCATCATTCATCACGGCTCCATGGACGACGTGATGCCCACCGGCCAGGCTCTCGCCCGGTGGGTCGACGCCAGCGGCTACCGCTCAGCCGGTTATGCCCGCGAGATCACCCTGCAATGGGATCCCGACCCCGGAAACTGGGTCACCGAACTCCAGCAGCCGATCGACACCACGGAGGATAGAAATGGCAGAACCTGAGGTTGTGACCCGCGCCGAAGCGCCGTACGTGGCCATCCGGACGCAGGCGACCATGGAAACGCTCGGGACGGCGGTTCCGCCGCTGAATGGCGAGGTCTTCGCCTGGCTCGGCCGCCAGGGTGTTGCCCCGGCTGGCCCGCCGTTCTGGAAGTACAACGTGATCGACATGGAGCACAGCTTGGAGATCGAGGCCGGCGTCACGGTCGCCCGCCCGGTCGAGGGCGATGGCCGCGTCACCACCGGTGTACTCCCCGCGGGCCAGTACGTGACCCTGCACCATGTCGGCGCGCCCGAGACCCTGATCGGCGCCACCAGCTTCCTGCTGGACTGGGCCGCGGGAAAGGGCCTGACCTTTGACATGTCCCCGTCCCCGGCGGGGGAGCGGTGGGGCTGCCGCCTGGAGCTCTACCTGACCGACCCGCGCGAGGAACCGGACCTGAGCAAGTGGGAGACGCTGCTGGCCTTCCGCCTGGCCTGAAGATGCCGAACGGGTGCACCTCACGCCCCGCTAAATCGATGTGAGGTTCTTCCGGCGGGAGCATACTTGGTGGATGGGCCGGATCATCGGGGCAATCGTCGGGGCAATTCTCGCCATCTGGCTGGCGGTCATGTCCGTGGGCGGCGTCGTCGCCACCCTCAAGCTGTTCGTTGTCATCGCGCTGATCGCGCTGGGTGTGTTCATCGTCGTGTGGCTCGTGGCCGGACGCCGTGGCCGCAGCTAGCCCGGTCACCGTCCCCTTCAACTCAGAGGTCTAGCACGAGCCGATCCGAGCACGACCGGGACACGCAGATCATCATGCAGGCGCTGGTCATCCGCTCCTCGTCGGTCAGCACCGAGTCCCGGTGATCGGGCAGGCCGCCGAGCACGGCGGTCTCGCATGTGCCGCAGGTCCCTTCGGCGCACGAGGACAGCACCCCGACTCCGGCTTCCTCGACCACATCCAGGATCGACCGGTCCGGCGGGACGGTCAGCGTGAGCTCGCTGGCGGCCAGCTCCACCTCGAATGCCTCGGCCCGGGCCGGCGCGGTCAGCGGCCGGGCGGCGAACCGTTCCACATGCAGCGACCGCGCCGGCCAGGTGGCGCACCGCTGTTCGACCGCGGCCAGCAGCGGCTCCGGGCCGCAGCAGTACACCAGGGTGCCGTCCTGGGGCACGCCGAGTAGCGCGTCCAGGTCGAGCAGGCCGGTCTCGTCCTGCGGCGCCACCGTGACCCGGTCTCCGTAGCGGGCCAGCTCGCCGGTGAACGCCATCGAATCGCGGTGCCGCCCGCCGTACAGCAGCCGCCAGTCCGCCCCGGCCGCCGAAGCAGCCGCGATCATCGCCACGATCGGGGTGATGCCGATCCCGCCGGCGATGAACTGATAGCGCGGCGAGGGGACCAGCTTGAAATTGTTCCGCGGCCCGCGGACCCGGACGGTGTCCCCGGCCCGCAGCTGGTCGTGGACGAACATCGAACCCCCGCCGCCCGCCGCGTCACGCAAGACGCCCAGCCGCCACACGTGATGGTCGGCCGGATCCCCGCACAGCGAATACTGCCGCGTCGGCGCGTCCGGCAGGATCAGGTCCACGTGTGCGCCTGGCTCCCAGCGGGGGAGCGGGCCACCGGCCGGTGCCCGCAGCGTCAGCGTTACCACCCCGTCCGCGGCGGCCTGCTTGGCCTCGACCCGGACGTCGGCCTCGAACTCGCGGGCCGCCACGGTCACGCTGGTGGTCGTGCGGGGCACGGTCTCCACATGGGCAGGGCCGGCCGTGCGGCGCCCGCTGGCCGCGAAGGCCAGGTGCAGGTGCTCCCAGACGTACATGTTCGGCGTCGTGCGGTAACGCTCCGGGGGTGCCGCGATGGTGTAGTCGCCCAGGACGGGCAGCGCCTCCTCCAGCGCCACCTTGGCCTCCAGGCGGGCCAGCGGCGCACCCAGGCAGCCGTGCATCCCCTCGCCGAAGCCCAGGTGGCGGAATCGCCCGCGGGTCACGTCGAAGCGGTCCGGATCGGCGAACCGCCGCTCGTCCCGGTTCGCGGCCCCGTAGACCAGCACCACCCGGCCGCCGGCCGGGATCGTCACCCCGTGCAGGGTGACCTCGCGCGATGCCGTCCGCCCGACCAGCTGCAGCGGGGTAGCCAGCCGGATGGCTTCCTCCACCGCGTCCGGGATCAGCGCCGGGTTCTGCCGCAAGATGGCCCGCTGGTCCGGGTTCTCGGCCAGCAGCTTGAACAGTGTCCCGGTCAGCCCGGCCGTGCTCTCCACGCCGCCGAGGAACAGCACCATCATCAGGCCGAGCACCTCAGAGGCAGGCCCGATGTCGGTGTCGGCGAACGGTGCCCCGTCGATCTCGGCGTTGACGATGTGGGTGACCAGGTCCCGGCGCGGGTTCGCGCGGCGGTCGTGCAGCAAGTCGGTGAAGTAGCTCTGGATGCCGGTTGTGGCCGCCTTGGCCACCGGCGTCAGCCGGGTGTCGTCCGGCTTGCGGTCCTTGAGCTCGTGCACCCACCGGTTCAGCTGCTCCCGCCCTTCCTGGCGGGCTGCCGGCAGCCCGAGCAGGTCGAAGAACACCTCGTTCGGCATCGGCCAGGCCAGTTCCTGGGCCAGGTCCACGGTGCCCCGGTCCCGCCACGCGTCGACCAGCCCGCGCACCACCGCGCGGACCGCGTCCTCCCGCTGGGCGATCCGGTTGGGCAGCAGCTCCGGCTGGATCATCCGGCGGATCTGGTCGTGCCGCGGATTGTCGATATCCGGCAGGAACCCCGGGCCGCTCTGGTCCTTGGCGGTGTCATCGATGTCGATGCCCTCATAGGACAGGAATGTCTGCGGATCCGTGGCGGCCACGCGCACATCGTCGAACCTGGACAGCGCCCACCAGTTCCACTTGGCGCTGTAGAACACCGGCGCCTCGTCCCGCATCCAGCGATAGACGCCGAACGGGTCGGCCTGGAACTCCCGGCTGAATGGGTCATACTCCGTCACCGGCGCGACGCTGCTGCTGCTCATGCTCGACCTCCGCGGATGCGCGGCCAGAAGGGGGTTGGACAAAGGTTGGATAAAATGGATCGTTCCAACAACTGCAGCATCCCTGAGCCGAACCGCCCTGTCAAGGGCTATGCTCGAGCCTGTTAGATCGTTCCATTCGAGCCGCACGAGGAGACCGGTGATCACTGCCAGCGGCCAGCAGCCCGGGCCCAGGCCAACCATCCGGGACGTGGCCGCGCGGGCCGGGGTCTCCAAATCCCTGGTGTCCCTGGTCTTGCAGGGCTCGCCCAAGGTCAGCCCGGACCGGCGGGCCGCCGTGGACCGGGCCGTCGCCGAGCTGGGCTACCGGCCCAACGCCGCCGCACGCACCCTGCGCGAAGGCCGCAGCCGGGCCATCGGGGTCCTGGCCCACGATGTCCGCCACCCCTGGTTTGCTGACCTGCTCGACGGCCTGGTCTCCGTGCTGGAAACCGATGGGCGGCACGTGCTGCTCAGCGGTGGCGGGCGGCTGGACCGGCGGATGGATGACTCGGCCCTGCGCGGCTTCGGCTCCCTGGAGGCGGACGGCTTCATCCTGGCTGGCACCCAGGCGAACTCGCCGGTCATCACCGAGATTGCCGAGCGGGCCCCGACTATCACGGTGGGCTGGCGTGATATCGACCTGCCGCACGTGGACACCGTGGCCGGCGATGACCTGCTGGGGGCGGCCCTGGCCACCCGGCACCTGATCGAGCTCGGGCACCGCCGGATCGCGCACATCTCCGGCCGGGTGCCCGGGACAAGCAACGTCATCGGCCAGCTGCGCCAGCAGGGCTACGAAGACACCATGCGGGCCCACGGGCTGGCCTCCTGCGTCCGGGTCGAGCCCGGCGACTTCACCGAGGACGCCGGCTACCGGGCTACCGTCCGGCTGCTCAGCAGCGGCCAGCCGCCGACCGCGATCTTCGCCGTCGACGACCTGACCTGCCTGAGCGCGCAGTCGGCCGCCACCGAGATGAACGTGGACATGCCGGGCCGCCTCTCGCTCGTCGGCTACGACAACTCCTACCTGGCCCGGCTGCGCTCGATCTGGCTGACCAGCGTCGACAGCGCCATCGTCGAGACCGGGCGGGTGGCCGCCCGGACGCTGCTGGCCCGGATCGCCGACCCGTCCCGCCCGGCCGAGCTCCGCCTGCTGCCGCCCACCCTGCAGGTCCGCGGCTCCACCGCACCGCCGCCCAGCTAGCCGCAACCCGGCCCAACCGCTCCACCCGCGCTCCGGCCACTGCTTATCTACGATCCCGCGAGCCCCATTCGCCTCTCACACCCCACCCACCGCTGAGCCAAGGTGCCACAACAATCACCGTGTGCCGCGATGCGTCAAAAATGACGCCCAGCTGCACAAGATCATGAAAGCGGCACTCAACACCCCACGATGCGCACGCCCAGGGCACCGCGCAAAGCAGCCGGATGCTCAGGGCAGCAGCCCGAGATGGCGGACCAGCTTGGCCACCCGGTTCCGCGGCCCGATCAGGCTGACCGCCAGCAGGCCCAGGTCGCCGGGGTCGGTCTTGGCCAGCTCCCGCAGATAGTCGTCATAGACCCGGGTGGCCTGGGCCGCGGCCGGCATGTCCGCCGCGAGCAGCTGCCGCTCCAGCGCCTGCTGGCGGATGGCGGCGAGCTCAGCCGCGGTCGCGGCCAGGATGGAGCAGCCCGCCCAGGGCAGGCCGGGGTGCCACTGCCCGGCCGCGTCGGGTCCGCCCGGGCCGAGCAGCCCGGCTACCGCCGGCGCGGTCGCGGATGACACGCACACGGCGGCGTTCACCGCCTGGCCGGGCGACAGCGCCTTGTCGACGATCACGACCCACTTCAGCTTGGCCGCGCCGGTCCGCTCGCCGGTGCTCATCTCATCCGGCGTAAAACCTTGAATTTCGTACGTTTCCACCAGCTTATTCTAGTTATTAATACGGGTCGATATATCTGGACCGCACTTAATTCGGCTACATTAGGGATATGCCTCATCTGGACGAACTAGATACGGCGCTCCTGCGTGAACTGCAGCGTGATGCACGGCGCACCAACCGCGATCTGGCCGCCGCGGTCGGCATCGCGCCCACGACCGCGCTGGACCGGACCAGGTCGCTCCGGGAGCGTGGCGTCATCCGCGGCACCTTGCTCGACATCGACCTCGCCGCCATTGGCCGCCCGGTCCAGGCCCTGATCGCCGTCCGGATCCGGCCGCCGTCCCGGCGCAACATCGAGGCCTTCCGGGACTGGGCCGCGCGCCTGCCCGACACCGTCGGCGTCTTCGTGGTCTCCGGCAGCGAGGACTTCCTGCTGCACGTGGCCGTGCCCGACAACCAGCACCTGTATGCCTTCGTGATCGACAAGCTCACCGAGCGCCCCGAGGTCGCCGACGTCCGCACCAGCGTCATCTATGAGCACCTGCGCAACCATGCCGTGCTGCCAGACCCTGCCGCCCGAGCCTGACCGGCTGCCCTGACCGGCTGCCCAGGCCGGCTGCCCAGGCCGTGCCCAGGCCGGCTGCCCAGGCCGAATACTCAGCGCCCGTGCAGCGCGACCTGCTGGAACGTCGGGGGAATCGGCAGGTCGCCGAGCTGGGATGGCGGCCAGATGATCAGGAACGCCCGGCCGGCCACCGCACTCTCCGGCACCGTGCCCAGGTCCTGATAGCCGGCCAGATAGTGATCCAGGGAGTCGTCGGAGTCCCCCCGGTTGTCGCCCATCACCCACAGCCGCCCAGCTGGCACGACCACGCTGAACCGTTGCTGGGACGGTGCGCTGCCGGGAAACAGGTAGGCCGTCTCGTCCAGCGGCACCCCGTTAACCGTGAGCCTGCCGCGGGTGCAGCAGGCGACATGGTCCCCGGGCAGGCCGATCACCCGCTTGATGTAGTACGTCTGGGTGCTGTAGATCCCGGTGCCGGACAGCACGTCCTCGGCTACCCGCAGTACCGGGTTGCCGGGCACGCCGGGCTCGGGTGCGCCAGCCGTGGTGCCCCACGAGCCCCGCCCGCTGAACACCACGACGTCGCCGCGGCCGATGCCGCGGACATGGTAGACGAGCTTGTTCACACCGACCCGGTCACCGGGCAGCAGCGTGTTCTCCATCGAGCCTGACGGGATCCGGTACACCTGCAGGACGTAGGCCTTGACGACCAGCATGAGGATGACCGCGGTCAGGACCACGATCAGCAATTGCCGCCAGGTCTTGCGGCCGCGGGCCCGTGGCGCGGCCGCCGCCTGCCTGTCCTGGCCGGCGGTGACCTGCGCGTCGGCCGGCTGGCCGTCCTGCATGCCTGGTGAGTCCTCGGGGGTAATTGGGGCGAGTTTTGGGCCGAGCCACCTCGCGCCCCGGAACCCCCGCATTTGCCCGGAAGGCGCGATTCAGTGTGTCATATCCCCGTCCGGGAATCCGGCAGTCGCCGCAGGCGGGTATGGGCAGGTAAGGATGGTGATGCGCGTGAGCTTCTCCCGGGTGCAGCTGAAGTCGTTCACCGGCGGCACGCTGCCCGACCTGATCGACGAGCGCGTGCGGCTGCTGTTCGTGGGTTACAACCCTGGCCTGCTCAGCGTGGCCGTACAGGCTCACTTCGCGCCGCGAGGCAACCGGTTCTACCCGGCACTGCTGCGCGCCGGGATCACCGACCACCTGATCGACGCGGCCGACGGGCTCGCCCCGGCCGACCGGGCCTACCTGCTGCGCCGCGGTATCGGCATCACCAGCCTGGTCGCCCGGGCCACCGCCGGCGCCGACGAGCTCCGCGCCGCCGAGCTAGCCGAGGGCGCCGCCGCGCTGGCCGGCCGGGTGGCCCGGTTCAGCCCCGCCGTCGTCGCCGTGCTTGGCATCACCGCCTACCGGACCGCGTTCGGCCAGCCCAAGGCGGTTCTCGGCCGGCAGCCCACCGACCTGGCCGGGGCCCAGGTGTGGGTGGTGCCCAACCCGAGCGGCCGCAACGCTCACGCGCCGCTGGACCGGCTCGCCGCCGCCTACCGCGAAGCCGCCCTCGCCGCTGGCCTGCGCCCCGTTGCTACCCTGCCAGTACCGAGCACTCAGGAGCCGCGATGACCGCCTTCCAGCATGTGCGCGCCCAGGGCACGGCTTACCAGCGCGGCCGGCAGTACGGCACCCAGGCCGCCGAGCGGGTCCGGCTCTCGGTTCAGGCCTATGAGCGGGTCTTCGCCCACCTGACCGGGTGGGACTGGCCGGCCGTGCAGCGCGAGGCCTCGCGCTTCGAGACACCGATCGGCGAGTTCCGGCCCGGCTACCTCGACGAGATGCGCGGGATCGCGGACGGCGCCGGGCTCGGCCTGGCCGACATCCTGGCCATCAACGTGCGCACCGAGGTGATGTACTCCGCCAAGGCCCGCCATGCCCCGCTGACCCGCCAGGCCCCCGACGCCCAAGCGCCGGTCATCCGGCCGCTGACAGCGGAATGCAGTGCCTTTGCCCGGGCCCCCGCGCCGGGCCAGCCGGGCGGCCCAATCCTCGGCCAGAACTGGGACTGGCTGTCCCACGCCGCGCAGACGCTGATCGTGCTCGAGGCCCGGCCGGACGACGGGCCGGATTTCGTCACCGTGGTCGAGGCCGGCCTGCTGGCCAAGGCGGGCCTGAATTCCGCGGGCCTCGGCCTGGTCACCAACGCGATGGTCACCGACGCCGACGTGGGCGAGCCCGGGCTGCCGTACCACGTGCTGTTGCGGGCCATCCTGGACTGCGGCACAGTGACCGGCGCGCTGCAGGTCCTGCAGACGGGCCCGCGGTCATCCTCAGCCAACTACCTGGTGGCCCAGGCCGGCGGCGCCGCGCTGGACATCGAGGCCGCGCCGGGCGACGTCACCCGGCTGTACCCGCTGTTCCCGGACGAGGACGGCCTGCTCCTGCACACCAACCATTTCCAGTCCCCCCACCTCCAAGCCCAGCGCACCGGCCCGGCCGACCTGGGCCTGTGGGCCATGCCCAGCAGCGCGGTCCGGCTGCAGCGGCTTCGGGCCGGCGCGGTCAAACGGGACCTGGACGGCTTCCGCGCACTGCTGGCCGACCACGCCGATTACCCGCACAGCATCTGCGCTCACCCCGACCCGGCCGACCACCCCCTGGATGCGGGCAGGACCATTGCCTCCCTGCTGATGGACGCCGAATCACGGCAGATCTGGCTCGCGGCCGGGAACCCCTGCCAGGAGCCGTACCAGCCGCTGGACATCCGCCTGTGACTTCGGTATCGCTGACCCGGCCGGCTGCTCTGGCGCCGGGGGACCGGGTGGCGGTGCTATGCGTGAGCAGCCCAGTCGACCCGGCCGCGCTGGCCGCGGGACTGGACGCGCTGCGGTTCGCGGGCCTGGACCCGGTCACCTACCCCTCCGCCCACGACCAGGGCACATCGCGCCCCTACCTGGCCGGCGACGACGCCATGCGCGCCGGTGACCTGCGCGCCGCCCTGACCGACCCGGCCATCGCCGGGATCTTGTTCGCCCGCGGCGGGTCGGGCGCCCACCGCACCCTGGAGGCGATGGACTGGACCGGCCTGGCCGGGCTGGCGCCCAAGGCCCTGGCCGGGCTACTCCGATGTGACGGCAGTTCTGGAGGCAGTCGCCGCGCACCTCGGCTGGGCGTCGGTGTTCGGGCCGATGGTCGCCATCCGCGAGGGTGCGTCGCACTACTCGTTCGGCTCACTGCTGCGCACACTGATGCGGCCCGAGCAGGCCACTCAGATCCACTACCCGGACGCCGTCACCGTGGTGCCCGGGGTCGCCCGTGGGGTCACCACCGGCGGCACGCTGTCCGTGATCTGCGCCTCGCTCGGCACCAGCACCTCCCGGCCCGCGTGCGGCGGCATCTTGCTGCTCGAGGACGTCGGGGAGGAGGAGTACCGGCTCGACCGGATGCTCACCCAGCTGCGCCGCGCGGGCTACCTCGACGGGGTAGCCGGGATCGTGGCCGGGACCTTCACCGGCTGCGGCTCCCCAGACCTGATCACCGGCGTACTGACCGAACGTCTCGGCGGCCTCGCCGTCCCCATGATCGCTTGGGCGAACGTCGGGCATGGCGGCCGGGTGCAGAGCTACCCCTACGGCATCGCCGCCGAACTCGACGCCGGTGCCGCTACCGTGCAGCTGCTCGACCCGCCGCTGGCTCCCTCCGGGCCCGCCGCGTGAGCCCCGCGTGGATCCGCCGCGGCCACAGCGGCCCGCCGTAGATGAAGCCGGTGTAGGCCTGCACAGCGTCGCGCCGGCCTGCAGCCGGTCCCAGGCGTCGTCCGGCGTCTCGATCCCGCCCGCCGCGACCAGTACCAGCCGGTCCCCGGCCCGGGCCCGCAGCCGAACCAGCACCGCGAGCGCCCGCGTCCCGCAGCGGCGGCCCGGACAGTCCGCCGGCCCCCGCCGCCGCCACCATGGCCGGGTCCGTCACCAGTCCCGTCCCGGGCCATCGTGGTGTTGGTGGCGATGATCCCGTCCAGCCCCAGTTCCAGCGCCAGGTCGGCGACGGCGTCGATGTCCGCGTCGGCCAGGTCCGGCGCGATCTTCACCAGCAGTGGCACCCGCCGGCCGGCTCGCGCCGTCCAGCGCCGAACGCACCGCGACCAGCACCGGCCTGAGCCGGTCCGACCGCCTGCAGGTCGCGCAGCCCTGGCGTGTTCGGCGAGCTGACGTTGACCACCACGTAGTCGGCCACCGCGGCCACCGCCCGCGCGCTGGCCGCGTAGTCGGCCGCCGCCTCGTCCTCGGCCACCACCTTGGTCTTGCCGATGTTGACCCCGACGATTAGCTCGCCGCGGGCCCGCCGCCGCAGCCGGGCCGCGGCCGCGGCCGCGCCCTCGTTGTTGAACCCCATCCGGTTGACCAGCGCCCGGTCCGCCGTCAGCCGGAACATCCGTGGCCGCGGGTTACCCGGCTGTGCCCGCGCGGTCACCGTGCCGACCTCCACGAACCCGAACCCGAGCGCCCCCAGCCCGCGGAAGCCGCGCGCGTCCTTGTCGAACCCGGCCGCCAGCCCGAGCGGGCCGGGGAACTCCAGCCCCAGCGCCCGCACCCGCAGCGCCGGGTCGCGTGGACCCAGCCACCGCCGCAGCGCCCCCGTCAGCCCCGGTACCCAGGCAGCCGCCCGGATCAGCGCGAACGCGCCCCGGTGCGCCGTCTCCGCCGGCACCCGCCGGAGCAGGACCCGATATACAAGCCGGTACATGCCTCACCCCGGGGTCAATTATCCCGAACGGGCCGGCCGCAAGCCCCGCCTCAGGCCGGAACGCGCCGTTCGTGCTGTAAATCGCCCATTCTGGGTACCTTGAATCCATGGCACGTCCCGCGCGATCCGAGCCCGCCGTGGTCCGGCTCGGACTGGAGGTCTCCGGCTCTGACGCCGCCCGGATCGACCAGGTGCTGGCCCGGCCCGAGTTCACCGGGTGGACCCGGGAGCAGTGGTGCTACGAGATCGTCCAGACGGCTCTGCGCTACTACGTTCCGGACGCGGGCAGCGCGGCCCCCGAGCCACGCCGTCCGCCGGAACCCGAGCCCCCGCCGCCAGAGCCCGATCCTCCGCCACCAGATGTTCGCTTCGCCGCGCAGCCAGCCTGCCCGCACCCGGCCGATGCCCGGGATTACCAGACCGGCACCTGTGCTGCCTGCGGCGCTATCTTGTGGGACTGAACCATCAGTGCCGCTCGTGCGCGCCGCCCACGGTGGCCGCCGCCGGCGCCTGCTGGTGCAGGACCTTCTCGGGGTAGCTCTTGGTGAACTTGAACATGTAGACCAGGATCACGATCGGGACGGCCAGGCCCAGGATGATCTGCACCGCGGCGTGGCTGTGGTGGTGGTCGATGATGGCAGCCACCGTCCGGGACACACCCAGGCCAAGGATGGCCAGGCCCCAGCCGGTGCTGAGCACCCGGTTGATCTGGATGAAGGTCGGCGAGGTCCACTGCTCGCGCGGCACGCTCTCGCGGGCGAACTGCTCGGTGAACGGCATGACCGGGATCAGGGCCAGGATGACCAGGCCCATCACGATGCCGACACCGGCGCCGGCCCAGGTCGCGACCCAGCTGTCCGTGCCGTGCCCGCTGGAGAAGCCGATGATGGCCAGCGCCCCGAAGAGCACGAACGAGACGGCATTGAGGATCTTCGGCGGCCAGATCGGCTTGAGCGCCACCAGGGCGATGGCCGCGACGACCGCGGCCACCAGCGCGGAGATCCCGACGTCGTGGGACGGCAGCACCTTGGTCAGCAGCGAGAACAGGATCAGCGGCGTGAAGGCGAGGATCAGCGGTACGGGTTTCATGACTGGACCTGCGATTCTTGGCTCGGAGCGGGAGCGGGTACTGCTGATTTAGTTCTACGGCCGGGGGCCGGCCGGCGCCCTGGGCATAATTGCTAGTTCCGGCCGGGCAGGTGATCGCCCAGGAAATCGAGCATCAGCGTGTTCGACAGGTGGCGGCCGAGGGGCTGGCAGTGGTAGTTGGCGCCCTGCTCCCGGGTGAACTCGATGATCTTCTTCTCGCCCGGCAGCAGGTCGTAGATCTGCTGTGGCTGCCCGGGCCAGAGTTGCTCGTCCTGCGGGTCCAGGATCAGCATCGGCGTCGTGACCTGGCCGGCCACATCGCGGAGCTGATACCTCTCGACCTCGGTGAACAGGTCGAAATAGTCGCTCAGCTGGTAGGGCTTGCTCCGGAACGCCATCGTCCGGGCCATTTCCGGGTTGGTTTCGACCGGCGCCATGGCCTGGTTGAAGGCGTCCTTCTGGCCGCTGTGCAGGAGGCCGAGCAGGGCCTGCGGCAGGTGCGCGGTCCAGCTCGTGGACACGTCGACCACGCCCGGGTCGGCCGCGGCGGCGACCAGGCGGCGCTCGAACGCGACCGCCCGGGTGATCCAGTAACCGCCCTGGCTGACGCCATAACCGGTCAGCGCGGACGCGTCGACGTCCGGCCGCCCCACCAGGGCGTCGATGACCGGGGTCAGCACGGCCTCCCAGTCGTGACGGAACGGCACCGCCCGCTCGAACAGCATGGACTGCTGGCCCGGGCCGTCGTAGAGGAAGACGTTCCAGCCTCTGCTGAGGGCCTCAGCCCCGCCGTACCCGAGCATCCCGGGCAGCGACCCGTCGCTGCCATTGGTCATGACGAACGTCGGCCGGGCCGCGCCGCTGGCGTCCGGGCGCAGCAGGTAGCCGGGCAGCGTGGTTCCTTCGTAGGGAACCGCCACCCGCACGTAGCACCCTTGCGATGCGTCCACGACCGCCTCCCAGCAGGCGCGGTGCTCACGGAAGGTCGGCAGGAGCACGGACTGGTCGGGCAGGCCGTCCACCACGACCAGCGCCTTGGCGTAGTACTCGGCCGCGGCCAGCAGGGCCCAGCGCGCCGTCGCCAGGTGCCCGTCCGCGGCCGCCTGGTGGCCCTGGGCGGCCAGTTCGGCGGCTCGGGTCGTCCAGCCGTCGAACCAGCTCTGCCGGTCGCCATCAGTGATCTTGTCCAGCGTGGCGAAGACCAGCCCGACGTCACCAATCCCGGTCGCGGCCGCGCCCAGATTGATGCGGGCTTCGAAATCAAAGTCCTTGTCGGTGAAGAAGCCACCCGGTGGGATCCATGCGGGACTCATGTCCGCCTCACGTCCTTCGCTGTGCGGCGGTGAGCCGGGCCGGCCACCGCGCTCCTGCCTCAGTTCTAAGGCCAGGAGGCGACGGCCGCCCTGGGCATAATTACCAGCCGCTGAGGCTGGGGAGCAATCATCTGGCCGGCGTATGGCTAGGCGACGAGCTCGGATTCCCCGGTGAAGGCATCCCACAGGGCCGCGTAGGTGCCGCGGGCCGCGAGCAGATCCCCGTGCGTGCCGACCTCGGCGATGCGGCCCTGATCCAGCACGACGATGCGGTCCGCGCGGGCCGCGGTGTTGAGCCGGTGCGCCACCACAATGGTGGTGCGGGCCGCGGTCAGCTCGCTGATGGCATGGTTGACCGCGGCCTCGGCGGCGAGGTCGAGCGCGGCCGTGGCCTCGTCGAGCAGCAAGATAGCGGGGTCGGCGAGCTGGGCCCGGGCCAGCGCGATGAGCTGGCGCTGGCCGGCCGACAGGTTGCGGCCTCGCTCGGTCACCTCGTGGCTGTAGCCGCCGGTCAGCCGCATGATCATGTCGTGCGCCCCGGTGGCCCGGGCCGCCGCCTCGACCTCGGCGTCGCTCGCGTCCGGCCGGGCGTACGCGATCGAGTCCCGGACCGTCCCGGCGAACAGGTAGGACTCCTGCGGGACGATGCCGAGCTGGTGCCGGTAGCTGGCCAGGTCGTAGTCGCGCACGTCGGTCCCGTCGACCAGGACCTCACCGCCCGTCGCGTCGTAGAAGCGGGCGATGAGCTTGACCAGGGTGGATTTGCCCGCGCCGGTCTGCCCGACCAGGGCCACGGTCTCGCCCGGCTCGATGGTCAGGTCGACACCGGACAGCGCGTTCGCTTCCATCGTGCCGCCGTAGCTGAAGTCCACGTCGCGCAGCTCGATCCGGCCGCGCAGCCGGCCCGCGGTGACCGGGTGGGTGGCCGGTGGGGTGGAGGTGCCGACCCGCAGCAGGTCGGTGATCCGGCGCAGGCCGACCATGGCCTGCTGGTAGCCGTCGAAGACCTGGGACAGCTGCTGGACCGGGGCGAAGACCATGTCGATGTAGAGCAGGTAGGCGATCAGCGCGCCCGTGGTCAGCGCGCCGCTGTGCACCTGCCTGGTCGCCAGCACCAGCACGATCGCGCCGGCCACGGTGGACAGGGTCTGCACGAACGGGAAGTAGATGGCGATGTAGCGCTGAGCACGCAGCCGGGAGACCCGGAACGCGTTGCTGAGCGTGCCGAACCGGTCCCGGTTGACCTGCTCCCGGCGGAACGCCTGGGTCACCCGCAGCCCAGCGACGTTCTCCGCGAAGTAGGCGTTGACCGCGGCGACCTTCTCCCGGGATTCGGTGTACGCCTTGGCCGACTTGGCCCGGAATACCAGCGTCGCCGCCACCAGCACCGGGAAGATGCACAGCACGGCCAGCCCCAGCTGCAGGTTGATGATGAGCAGCGCGGCCAGCACGCCGAAGAAGGTGAGGACCGAGCTGACCATGGTGATCAGCCCGGTCTGCAGGAACGAGGACAGCGCGTCCACGTCGGTGGTCATCCGGGTCATGATCCGGCCGGACAGCTCGCGCTCGTAGAAGTCCAGGCCGAGCCGCTGCAGCTGGGCGAACAGCTTGGTACGCAGGGTGAACAGCAGCCGCTCGCCGTTGCGGCCGACCACCATCGTCTCGGCGATGTTGACGACCCAGTCGGCCAGCACAATGGCCAGCCCGATGAGTGAGACGACCACGATGGCGTGGAAGACCTTGGTCTGCACACCCGAGTCGATGCCGTTGCGGACCAGCGCGGGCAGGGCCAGCCCCGCCACCGCATCCAGGCCGTCCAGGACCAGCCCGATAATCAGCGCCACGGTCAGCGGCCGCAGCAGCCGGCCCAGCGTGAAATGCCGGTCCGCGGCCCGCGCCCGGGTGATGTCCACGTTCGGGGTGTCCTTGACCGGCGGCAGCGCGTCCACCTGGGCCAGCAGCTCGGGGAGGGGGGCAGGCTGGCGAAGGTCCCGCTCAGGTTGTTCGCCCCCGCGCCGCCCCGGCCGCGGCCACTCCGGCCGCCGGCCCGCCCAGCCCGCTGATCCCCATGGCCGCCCCGCCACTGGCCCCGGCCCCTCCTCCGGCGGTTGCTAGCGCCCGCCCGTCGAGCACGTCCTCGACCGTGTGGCTCGCCCGCGGCCGGATCAGCCGGACCTCGGCCCCGGGCTCGGGGCCGTTGATGAGCTCGGTGTACAGCGGGCAGCGCTCGGTCAGCTCCTCGTGCGTGCCCGAGTCGGCCACCCGGCCGTCCTCCAGCACGACGATCCGGTCGGCCAGGTTCAGGGTGGACCGGCGGTGCGCGATGATCAGCGTGGTGCGGCCGCGCATGACCTCGCTCAGCGCGGCGTGGATCTCCGCCTCCAAGCGCGGGTCGATGGCCGAGGTGGCGTCGTCAAGCAGCAGCAGCCGGGGGTCGGTCACCAGCGCCCGGGCCAGCGCCACCCGCTGCCGCTGGCCGCCGGACAGGGTCAGGCCCTGCTCGCCGACCACCGTGTCATAGCCGTCCGGCAGCCGGACGATGAACTCGTGCGCCTGAGCCGCCTCAGCGGCCGCGATGACCTGCTCCTGCGTGGCATCGGGCCGACCGTAGGCGATGTTGGCCCGGACCGTGTCGGAGAACAGGAAGCTGTCCTCCATGACCAGCCCGATGGCATCGCGCAGCGAGTCCCGCGTCACGTCCCTGACGTCGTGGCCGCCGATGCGGACCGCACCGCCCTGCGGGTCATAAAAGCGGGCCAGCAACTGGGCGATGGTGGACTTGCCCGAGCCGGACGCGCCCACCACGGCTACCGTCTCGCCCGGCTCGACGCGCAGCGACAGATCGCGCAGCACCGGCTGGGAGGGCACGTACCCGAAGGTCACGTCGTCGAAGCTGACACCCGCGGCATCCCGCGGCAGGTCGGGGGCGTCCGGCTTGTCGGTGATGACTGGGCGAGAGTCGATCACCTCGAGGACCCGGACCACGCTGGCCCGCGCTTCCTGCCCGATGGTGATCATCATGGTCAGCGTGCGGACCGGGCCGGACATCTGGGCCAGATAGGCGGAGAAGGCCAGGAACGTGCCCAGCGTGATGGAGCCGTGGATGGCCAGCCAGCCACCGAGCGCGAGCACGCCCACCATGCCCAGCGAGGGGATGGCGGTCAGCGCCGGGTTGTACCGGGCCGTCAGCCTGATCATCCGCAGCCGGGACGCGAACAGGCCGGCGCTGACCGCCTCCAGCCGCTCCTGTTCCTGTTCCTCCTGGCCGAACCCCTTGACCACCCGCACCCCGCCGATGGACTCATCGACGATGCCGGCCACGTCGCCGGACTGCTGCTGCGCATGCCAGCTGGCCGGGAACAGCCTGCGCCGGGACGCGAGCGCGATCATCCACAGGGCCGGTGCGACCGCCACGGTCACCAGGGTCAGCACCGGAGACAGCGCCACCATGATGGCGATGGACACGACGAACAGCGCCAGGTTGCCCAGCGTGATCGGGACCATGGACAAGATGCTCTGCACCATGTTCAGGTCGGTGATGGAGCGGCCTACGAGCTGGCCGGTGTGGATCTCGTCCTGGCGCTCGCCGTCCAGCCGGGACAGCGCGCGGAAAAGCTCGGTGCGCAGGTCGTACTGGACATCCAGGGAGAGCTTGCCGCCCCGGTACCGGCGCATGTAGATGCCGGCGAAGTTCACCCCCGCCAAAATGACAAGCAGGCCGGCCAGCGGCCAGATCGATTCGCGCCGGTGCACGATCACGTTGTCGATGATCTGCCGCTGCACCAGTGGGATGGCCGCGGTCGCGACCGTCGCCACCAGGGCGCCGCCCAGGGAAAGCAGGACCGTCCGCCGGTAACGCCAGCAGTAGCCCCAAAGCCGCCGTAGCCATCCGTTTCCTGAGGTCCCGGCCTTTTTCCCTGTCTTCCTCGACAGCGTCATGCACCATCCCGCCGCTCGTCCCCGCCGCTAATCCCGCCAGAAGAAGGTAACAGCGGGGACGGAAATTTCATTTCCCGAGCTAACCATCTGGCGAGCGCGCGCAAGCCCCGGCCGGGCCGGATCAGCGTCCCCGCGGCTGGCTTAGGACCGCGGGCCGGGGAGGGGTCAGCGGTACTGGTCGCCAGGGGTCCGCGGGTACTGCTCACCCTGAGTCCGCGGATACTGCTCGCCCTGAGCCCGCGTCGGGGGGTAGGCGGGCGGCGGCTGCTGCGGGTACCCGCCAGTCACCACCACGCGCCGCCTGGCACGCATGGCGACCCCGCTCACCAGCGAACCGATGGCGATGCCGAGAATCAGGTTGACCAGGCCGGTGGCCGCCTTCTGGGACAGCGGCGCGGTGGTGCTGAACGGGAACACCACGGCAACTACGGTGGCCAGCCCGATGATCCAGCCGAAGAACACCGTCGGCCTGGGGGTCGAGATCAGCAGCAGGTAGATGAGCCCGGTCGCGACCAGGGCACAGGCGACCGCGGCGAATACGTAGCCAAGCGTCGAAGCGTCCCCCCACGCGCCGTCCTGGCGTGGCGCGAGGATGGGAACCTTGAACAGCCAGCGGCACACCAAGATGCCGACCAGCGCGATCAGGCCCGCGACGACCGCGGTGGCCGCTCCGCCCGACCACAGCGCCCGGGCGTCGACCCGGCGCGAGCTCTGCTGGGCAGGATCCGGTCTGGGACCCTGGCTGCGCATGGGTATAGTCATCGCCCCGCCCTTTTATCGACCAGCGACTGTCTTCAAGAAGAGTAACAACCACAGCACTCCGAAACGCGTCCGGATGCCCCAGCCGACTGGCTAAACTCTTATTTGAAGTTTCAATAGTTAGGAGACTGTCCGTGCCCAAGCCCGTTCTGCAGGTCATCATCGGCAGCACCCGCCCCGGCCGGGTGGGTTCGGCTGTGGCCGACTGGATTATCGACCGGGCCCGGAGCAGCGATGACTTCGACGTCGAGATCGCCGACCTGGCCGAACTGAACCTGCCGATCTTCGACGAGCCGAACCATCCGCGGCTGCGCCAGTACGTCAACCAGCACACCAAGGACTGGAGCGCCGTGGTCGACCGCTCCGACGCGTTCGTCTTCGTGATCCCCGAGTACAACTACGGCATCAATGCCGCCACCAAGAACGCTATCGACTACCTGCACCACGAATGGAACAACAAGCCGGCGGGCATCGTCAGCTACGGCGGCGTGGCGGCAGGCACCCGGGCCGCCCAGATGCTCAAGCAGGTCTTCTCGGCGCTCAAGGTGGTGCCGGTGACCGACTCGGTGAACATCCCGTTCGTGGCCGAGAAGCTGGACGGCGAAGGCCGGCTGAAGCCCAACGAGATCATGGAGCAGGCCGCCTCCGCCATGCTCGCCGAGCTGGCCCGCTGGGCGCAGGCCCTGCGGGTCCTGCGGACCAGCTGACCCTGCGCGTCCCGTGCACTAACGGGTGACGGCGACCTGCACGGCCGGGTAGCCGCTGGCTCCGTTGGGTTCGGGCGGCGCCTGGGAGGCCGTCTGGGTATAGCCCGTCTTGTCCGTGGCCCGCGCCTCGATCGTGTGCTGCCCGGAGGTGGCAGGCCACTCCCACACCCACTGCCGCCAGGTGTCCAGACCGGGCACAGCGGCCAGCCGGGCCTCCTGCCACGGCCCGCTGTCGACCCGCACGTGTACGGCGTCGATGCCTTTGTGCTGGGCCCAGGCCACCCCGGCCACCGCCACCGTCCCCGTGGCCAGGTTTTTCTGCCCGGTCGGCACGTCGATGCGGCACTCGGTCTTGATCGGTGCCTGCTGGGACCAGCCGCGCTGGGCCCAGTAGGCGTAGTTGCCGGCGAAGGTGGTCACGTTGATGTCGGTCACCCATTTGGTCGCGGATACGTATCCGTACAGTCCGGGCACGACCATCCGGGCCGGGAAGCCGTGCGCGACCGGCAGCGACTGCCCGTTCATGGCCACCGCGAGCAGCGCGTCACGGCCGTCCATCACGGTCTGGACCGGCGTGCCCGAGGTGAACCCGTCGACCGAGGTGCACATCAGCTGGTCCGCGCCGGCCTTGATCCCGGCCTGCCTCAGCACCGCGGCCAGACTGGCGCCCAGCCACTTGGCGTTGCCGATATAGGGACCATCGACCGGGTCTGATACGCAGCACAAGGTGATGTAATCCTCGATCAGCGGGCGGCGGATCAGGTCGTCGAAGGTGAGTGTGATCTCGCGCTCCACCATGCCGTGGATCCGCAGCTGCCAGCTGGACGGATCGACCTGGGGCAAGACGATGGCCGTATCCACCCGGTAGAAGCCCGTGTTGGACGTGACGAACGGCGAGATGCCGGGCACCGGCAGGTTGACGCCGGGCGGCAGGCTCTCCGTGGTCACCGGCCTGGGCAGGCGCAGGGATTTCTGCGCGCTGGTCACGCTGCTGCGCTCGGTGAGCAGCCGCCCGGCAAGTCCCGCCCCGGCCGCGACGCCGACGGTCGCCGCGCTGGCGGCCAGGAAGCTCCGCCGCGGCTGGATCAGCACGCCCCTGTCAGCGCTGGCCAGCTCTTCGCCGTCTTCACCCGAGCCGTCGTCGGCGCCCGAGCCGTCATCGTCCGAACCGGAGCCGTCGTCGTCCGTTTCCGGCTCCTCGCCGGCCAGGGCGACCGGTACTGGGTCGTCCAGCCAGGCCGGCGGGTACTGGACCTGAGGCGGGCCAGCCAGCGGGATGAGGAACCGCAGCACCGCCGCTGCCGCCGCCACCGCGGCCAGCGTCGGCAGCAGGCTGGCCAGGCTCGCGTTCGGACGGGTCGCCGCGGCGGTCAGCCCGACGATCGCGAAGACCGCGAGGCCGGCCATGCCATAGGCGAGCCGCCGGGTAGCCAGCGCGCCGATCACGGCCGCGAACACGGCCAGCACCACCACGATCCCGCTGACCAGGACAAGCTTGTCGTCGGAGCCGAACTCGGTGATGGCGAAGTTCTTCAGCCACGGCGGGGTGAAGTCGATCTGCAGCTCGCCTACGGCCACCACGGGCGATCCGCTGGCGCCGGTCAGCCCGGCGACCAACTGCCCCACACCCAGCGCGGTGCCCGCGGCCAGCACTCCGGCCACGGCGCCCCGCCCGGTCCCCAGCATCCTCATGTCCTTTATTCGGCGCGGCGGCGGTGAGGGTTTGGCCCCATCGGGAACATTCGTGGCCGCGGCAGCCGCAGATTGCCCAAACCGCGGCCCTCCCTGCTACGAATACCAGGTGTGAACTCTGTTGACCCGGGGGGGCGACCCCCTGGAGCCCCCCGATCGTGGGGGGATGCCATCCCGCCAGACCGCCCTGGCCCAGGCGCGCCTGGGTCCTCCACGTCGGGCCCGGAGGACCTTGGCTCGCTGATCGGGCGGGTCGCCCGCGGCGATGCCGTGGCCTTCGACACACTCTATGACCAGGTGGCCGATTCGGTGTTCGGCATCGTCTGCCGGGTGGTCCGGGATCCGGCCCAGTCCGAGGAGGTCACCCAGGAGGTGCTGCTCGAGGTCTGGCGCGGCGCGGGCAAGTTCGACACCAGCCGGGGCAGTGCCGTGGCCTGGGTCGCGACGCTCGCGCACCGCCGGGCCGTAGACCGGGTCCGGTCCGTGCAGCGGGAAGCGGAACGGGAACGGCGCACCGCCGCGGCGGATATCCCGTATGACGAGGTGGCCGAGGCCGTGGAATCGAGCCTGGAACGCGAGCGGGTACGGCGCTGCCTGGACTCACTGACCGAGCTGCAGCGCGAGTCGGTCAACCTGGCTTACTACAGCGGATACACCTACGGCCAGGTGGCCAGCCTGCTCGGGGTGCCATCCGGCACGGTCAAAACCAGGATGCGGGACGCGCTGATCCGGCTCCGCGACTGCCTGGGGGTGGCGGGATGAGAGCTCGTGACCAGCACATCCACGCGCTCGCCGGAGCCTTCGCCATGGACGCCCTGTCCGCGCCCGAACGAGCCCGGTTCGAGCGCCACCTGACCGGCTGCGAGGAGTGCGCGCAGGAAGTCGCCGGGCTGCACGAGACGACCGCCCGGCTGGCTGCCGCCACCGCGCTCGCCCCGCCCGTGGCGCTCAAGCAGCGGGTGATGGCGGCCGCCGCCATCACCCGCCAGCATGCCCCGGACACTGGCCCGGCACCGGCTCGCGGCGGGGGCTGGCGCGGCCGGCCCGCCTGGCCGGGCCGCCTGGTCACCGCTGCGGCGGCGGCGGTCGTGCTCGTCGTGGGTGGGATCGCGGTGACGTTCGGCATCTCCAACGGCAGCATGCACGACCAGCTCAGCCGGGCCCAGGACAGCAGCCGCCAGATCGCCGCCGTGCTGACCGCGCAGGACGCCACGATGATGACCGGAACGGTCCGCGGCGGCGGCTCGGTCACCGTGGTGGCATCCCGCTCCCGGGCCGCGCTGGTGTTCAGCGCCACCGGGCTGCACGGGCTGCCCGGCTTCGCGCGGCTACGAACTGTGGCTGATCGGCCCGGCCGGGGACCGGCCGGTGGGCATGCTGCCCGCGGCCCGCCAGGACATGACCGGCCCCGTCGTTGCGTCCGGGCTGCGGCCGGGCGACCATCTTGCTCTTACTGCCGAACCCACGGCCGGTACCAGCCGTCCCACCGCCCCGATGATGATCGACCTTATCGTGTGACTGTCCATCCCGGCCGCTCGCGTTCGTCGGGCAGATGATGACACCAGGAGGCCGAACGTGAAGTACATGCTGATCCATTGCATCGACGAAGCCGAGGAGCGAGACCGCAGCGGCGAGCCCGCGCCCGGCGCTCCCTCGATCGAATCCTGGCTGGCCGAGATGGAAGGCCGGGGCGTGCTGCTGCACGGCGACCGGCTGCAATACGTCAGCGACGCCACCACGGTGCAGGTCCGCAGCCAGGAACTGCTGGTCAGCGACGGCCCGTTCGCCGAGACCAAGGAGCAGATCGCCGGTTACGACGTGATCGACTGCGCCGACCTGGACGAGGCCATCGAGGTGGCGAGCAAGCACCCGACGGCCTGGCACGGCACCATCGAGGTGCGCCCGGTCGCGGGTAACCACTGCGGCGATGCTGTGCTGACTCCCGGGGCCTGACCTCGCCACCCGTGGGCTGGCCGCCCGCGTCCGGATCCCAGCGTGCCTGCACCCGAATCCGCGAAGGCCGATGTATCGTGCTTTGTCGGGAGCTGGGGGTGGTCGCGTGGGCAGGGTCCGGAACGCGATCAACGCGCGCCTGGAAGAGACGAGCTTCCTCGCGGGTGCCACCGCCTCCGCGGGAGTGCTCGCCGTCACGGGCAGTGCCATCGCGCTGGCCGTCAGCCTAGGGGGAAGCCACGCCGACGTCGCCAGTGCGCCCGCCGCCCACGTCGCGCCGCACTCATCGGCACCCGTGGTCCCGGCTACAGCTTCCCCGTTGCTCTCGCCGTCGCATACCCAACCCAAGCCAAAGCCAAAACCAAAGCCAAAGCCAAAGGCCACTAGCGCCCCGAGGCCACCGGTGGAGGCGGCGGCTTACACCCCGCCACAGGAACCGCATCGCTGGGGCTCCTACCAGGGACGGCATCGTATGGGGCACGCCGGCGGGTGGTTCGGTGGGCACGGCTCCTGGGGCCATTCCGGCCGCTGGGGCGGACACGGTGGCCGGCATTTCCCCTGAGCCGAATTCGCCCCTGAACGCGGACCCCGCCGGGAGGTTGGTTTCACCGGTTGCGGGTGATGCGGCCACGTGTCGTGGCTCGCAGGCTTCGTATGGGCTGGTGTGCGGCCGCATCTCATGCTCGTGCGCGAATGCCACGCGGCATAAGCATCCTGGCGGCGTCCGTCAAAGATTGGAGACGTAAGTGGAACTGATGGAACTGAAGGAAAAGACCACGCTCTCCCGGGAGGAAGCGGCTGCGCGCTTGCACGCAATCGCTGACGAGCTTGGGTCCAACAATGATGTGGTGATCGAGCGGGAGGACCTCAAGTTCGTCGCGCACGTCCCTGATCAGGTCCATCTGAAAGTCGAGTTTGAGATTGAGGATGACGGCACCGAGCTTGAGATCGAGCTGACCTGGTAGTCAGTACTCGCCCCAGGCCGGGCTCTGTCCAGATTCTTCTCATCTTCCGGATCATGCTGGCCGGGTTGAGCTCGCCGTGTGTATCTACGTGGAGGGGCCGCAGTGGGCCGGGGCAGTGAGCGTACGGCGGCAGCGGCTGGGAGTGTCCTGCTGACGCTGGCCTCCGCGCAGTTCCTGATGACGCTGGACAGTTCGGTCATGAACGTGTCGATCGCAACGGTCGCCACGGATGTCGGGACGACGGTAACCGGGATCCAGACCGCGATTACGTTCTACACACTGGTGATGGCTTCGCTGATGATCACGGGTGGCAAGCTCGGCCAGGTCCTTGGCCGCAAGCGCGCCTTCGCCATCGGGTGTGTCATCTACGGGTGCGGGTCGCTGATCACCGCGCTGGCCGGGAATCTGGTCGTGCTGATGCTGGGCTGGTCGGTGCTGGAAGGTGTCGGGGCCGCGCTGATCATGCCGGCGGTCGTCGCGCTGGTGGCGTCGAACTTCGCGCGTGATCAGCGCCCGCGGGCCTATGGGCTGGTCGCGTCGGCGGGTGCGATCGCGGTGGCGGCCGGGCCGCTGATCGGCGGCCTGTTCACCACGTATCTGTCCTGGCGGTGGGTGTTCGTCGGTGAGGTTCTGGTGGTCCTCATCGTCTTGGGCCTTACCCGCCGGATGGCGGACACCCCGGCCGAGGAGGGTGCGCGGCTTGACCTCGTGGGCACCGTGTTGTCGGCGCTGGGCCTCGGCCTGGTCGTCTACGGCATCCTGCGCTCCGGCACCTGGGGTTTCATCCGGCCCAAGGCCGGTGCCCCCGCGTGGCTGGGGCTCTCGCCGGTGATCTGGCTGGTTCTTTCCGGCGGGATCGTGCTGTGGGCGTTTTTGTGGTGGGAGGATCACCGCCTGGCCCGCGGCCGGGCTGCGCTGCTTGACCCGGCGATGTTGCGGAACCGGACCCTGCGGGCCGGGCTGACGTCGTTTTTCTTCCAGTACTTCCTGCAAGCCGGCCTGTTCTTTGCCGTGCCGTTGTTCTTGTCCGTAGCGCTCGGGTTGTCGGCGATCGCGACCGGCGTCCGGCTGCTGCCGCTGTCCGTCACGCTGCTGCTGGCTGCCGCGGGTATTCCCAAGGTGTTCCCGAACGCCTCGCCGCGCCGCGTTGTCCAGGCCGGGTTCATCGCGCTGTTCGCGGGCATCGTGATCATGCTGGCCGCGCTTGACGCGGGTGCCGGGCCGGAGGTCGTGACCTGGCCGATGCTGCTCGCCGGCCTGGGTATCGGCGCGCTGGCCTCCCAGCTCGGCAGCGTCACCGTCTCATCGGTGCCCGATGAGCAAAGCGGCGAAGTCGGCGGGGTCCAGAATACGGTGACCAACCTCGGCGCGTCGATCGGGACCGCGCTGGCCGGAGCGGTACTCATCTCGGCGCTGACCACGTCGTTCCTCGGCGGCGTCCAGAACAACCCCGCCGTCCCCAAGGACCTCGCCGCCACGGCGCAGGTGAAGCTGGCCGGAGGTATCCCCTTTACCTCCGACAAGGACCTGCGGGCCGCACTCGACAAGGCCAAGGTGCCCCCCAAGGCGGCCGATGCGATCGTCAAGGAGGACGCAACCGCCCGCATCGACGGTCTGCGCGCATCACTGGCGGTGCTCGCCATCATTGCGCTGCTCGCCGTGTTCTTCAGCCGACGGCTCCCCACTCGCCAGCCTTCGGCAGCGTCTGCACGCGAGCCCTCACCTTGAGCGTGCTGCAACCCCAGATTGGCTTCCCGACGCCGGCAGTGTGCTCCAGCGGCGGTCGGCCGATTTGACGGCGCGGCTGGCCGCTCGGTCTGGGCAACGTGCGCACCTAGAGTGTGGGGTGGTCGATGAGGAGGTCGGCATGACCAACCTGGAGAAGATCGACCACATCGTCGTCTTGATGCTCGAGAACCGCTCGTTTGATCACATGCTCGGGTACCTGTCGCTTGAGGGTGGCCGCGGCGATGTCGACGGTTTGCGGAGGAAGTTCGCCAACGAGTACGGCGGGCGCAGCTATCCCGTCCACCATCTCAGCAGCACGGCGATCGCGGACGATCCCGATCACTCCGCCAGCTCGGTCGACCTGCAGATCGGCGGCGGCGCGATGAACGGCTTCGTCACGAGCTTCGCCGAGACGCTCGCGCGCCGGAGTGTCCGGGATGGCGATCTGGGCCAGGTAATGGGCTACTACAACGCGGACGACGTTCCGGTCTACGATCACCTGGCGCGCGAGTTCGCCGTTTGCGATCGGTGGTTCAGCTCAGTTCCCGGCGCGACCTGGCCCAACCGGCTGTACGCGATTTGCGGTCGTGCCGCCGGCAGCCGCGATGACCTGCCGCACAACTCGCCACCGCTATATGACCAGCCCTCGTTTGTGCGGCACCTGGACGTCCACGGCATCTCGTGGCGCTGGTATTCGTTCGAAGCGGGCACCTTGCGTTTCGCCGATGCCCGCTATGCGCTCGGCCATCACGACAGGTTCGCGTTCTTCAGCAAGACCAACCTGAACTGGAAAACCCTGCTCGAGAGGGTCGATGCCCACGCGGCGAGCTTCCTGGAGGACGCCGCCCGGGGCACGCTGCCGTCGGTTGCCTGGATCGATCCGAACTTCAGCAACTTCAACCCCGTCGGCTTCCAGCCCAACGACGACCATGCACCAGCGGACATCAAGGACGGCCAGGAGCTGGTGCTTGCCGTCTACCATGCGCTGGCCACCGGCCCGCAGTGGGAGAAAACGCTGCTGATCATCTCCTATGACGAACACGGAGGCTTCTTTGATCACGTCGCGCCGGGCGGCGCACCGGACGACGACCCGCAGCTGTTCGGCCGCTACGGGTTGCGTGTACCGGCGCTGGTCGTCTCGCCGTGGGTCGAGCCAGGCGCAGTGTCACACACGATCTTGGACCACACATCGATCATCAAGACAATCCTGCTGCGGTTCTGCCCCGACGCGCTCAACGACCCCGAACGGCATCACGGGCTGCTCGCGCGGGTCGGGAGCGCCGGGCGCCCGCATCCCGTGGGGGCGCGGGTAGCGCACGCCCATGATCTCGGAGAACTACTCACCCGTATCGCGCCACGGCCAGCTCCGGCCCGGTACGGGCTGATACACGACGCCGCGGCACGCGCGGCAGCCAGAACGCAAGGCGCACCAATCGACGGGGACCCGCTCGGCCGCCACCCAGCGACCGATCTCCAGATTCGCATCGCCGCGGCGACGCGCGAGCTGCGAAGACGAGGGCACCCAGGAAACCGACCGTAGGTTCTCCCTACTGAGCGCTCCAGTTATCCAAGCGTCGCCCCGCCTTAAGAAATCGGACACCATTTGCCGGACAGTGTGCCTGTATGTGGCTTGCGTACACTAGCGGCACGAGCGTCGGGTGGGGAATTCCCAGGTTCTGGACCGATAGTTCCCGTGGCCGGAACCGGCGGCGTCACTGGAGCAGCGCATCAGGGGAAACGGGAATGCCGTGAGGAAGGACAGCGAATCCGGCCCGGGCGATCCGGAACGCGATGATCGGGCCGGCAGTGGCCGCCTGGGTGAGCCGGGCGATGGGCAGGCCAGGGACGTCCCGGTGATCGCGGGGGCCGTGCGATGGGAGCGGCCCACCGTGCGCAGCTTCTGGAACGCGCTGGCCGATCCCGAACGGGACGCGCTGTCGGCCGCCGGCGTGGAGGAGGTCTTCCGGGCCGGCGCGGTGCTGTGCCATGAGGGCGACGACACGTCCCAGGTGATGATCATCGATTCGGGCTGGGTCAAGGTCAGCGTCCGCGGCACCGGGGAGAGTGGCGGGGAGAAGATCCTCGCGGTGCGCGGGCAAGGGGACATCGTGGGCGAACGTGCCGCCCTGACCACCCAGGTACGGTCGGCGACGGTGACCGCGCTGGACGAGGTGTCCGCGATGGTGGTGCCGGCCGAGCGGTTCGCCGAGTTCCTGCGCGGCCATCCCCGTGCCGTGGTGGTCTTGCAGGGGCAAGTGTCCGAGCGCCGCGAAGAGGACCGGGTGCGGCTGTTCCCGGGCGACCGGGCGGGTGCGGAGCGCCGGCTGGCCTGGCTGCTCTTCGACCTCGCTCAGCGCCGGGGCGGATCCGGGGCGCCGTTCACCTTGCCGATGTCGCAGCAGGAACTCGCGGACTGGGCCGGGACGAGCGCTGACGCGGTGGCGCGGATCGTGCGGTCATGGCGGGACCGGTGCATCATCGCGCCCAGCGAGCGCTCGCGACGGCTGACCGTTGTCGACATGAGCCGGCTGGCCGAGATGTGTGACGCAACGCCGGCTGCCCCCCACGAGGGCGTCCCGGATGAGCCGGCCCCGGACGAGAGCCGGCAGGTCAGCCCCGGGCTCGCGCTGCCGGGCCGCTGGTCCTGGGCGTGGGACGAGCCGCTCAACTGCTCGATCTTGTTCACCGACGTGGCCGGGTACGGGAATCCGGACCGGACCGACGACGACCGTGACGTGGTGCGCAAGGCACTGTATGAGATCGTGCGGTCCGCTCTGGAGGCGTCCGGCGTCTCGTGGGCCGCGTGCTACCACGAAGACCGCGGTGACGGGATCATCGTGGTGGTCCCGCCGGCGGTCTCCACCGTCCGCGTGGTCGATCCGCTGATCGGTGAGCTGGCGATGCGGCTGCGGCAGTACAACCGCCGGGCCAGTGATGTGGTGAGAATCCAGCTGCGGGCGGCGTTGCACGTCGGGCCAGTCGGCCGGGACACCGAAGGGCTCACCGGGCAGGCCATCATCACGACCGCGCGCATCCTCGACGCCCAGCCGCTCAAGGAGCGGCTCGCCGCGGCGCAGGCGGATCTGGGCTTCGCGGCCTCGGATTTCGTCTACGAGCACGTGATCCGCAACCATCCCGGCCAGACGGATCCGGTGACCTTCGAGCACATCCAGTGCCAGGTCAAACAGATCCAGGTGTCGGCGTGGGTGCACCTGGCCGGCCCCGGGCCCGCCCGGTTGGGCAGCAGCCCGTCCCAGCCGGGGCCGCCGCACGACTACGGGCCGCTCCCGGTCGAGGCTCCGCTCGGCAATCTCCCGCGCGAGGTGCGCGGCCGGGAGAGCCTGCTCGGCGAGCTGCGCCGGGCCCTGCGCCCCTATCCGTGGCGAGCGAGCCGGGCGTTCGTTTTCGCTGGCATGGGCGGGATGGGCAAGTCCACGCTCGCGCTGGCCGCCGCCCGGATGGCCCGCGAACGCGGCTACCGGGTGTGGTGGGTT
The DNA here is from genome assembly GCA_963781225.1 of uncultured Actinomycetota bacterium. Taxonomy (GTDB): domain Bacteria; phylum Actinomycetota; class Actinomycetes; order Streptosporangiales; family Streptosporangiaceae; genus Palsa-504. The sequence continues at coordinate 113,889 of CAWAFD010000002.1, read as the reverse complement.
CGCGCCGCGGACACGGCCCTGCTGACCAGCGGCATGCTCGAGGTCTTCCGTGAGCTTGGCGCCCCGGAGTCGGTGACGGTGCCGGTGCGCGAGGGTGCCCGGACCGCGCCCGCCCGGGCCTGGGAGTTCCTGAACGGCGAGCACACGGCCGGGCGCCGCTGGCTGCTGGTCTTCGAGGGTGCCGACAATCCCGCCGTACTGGCCGGCATCGACGCCAGCACCCCGGCGGACGGCACCGGCTGGCTACGTGCCGACCCGGCCGGGATGGTGATCGTGACCACCCGCAACCGGGATCCCCAGGCCTGGGGGACCGGCGTCACACTGCGCGAGCTCAAGCCGCTTGACGACGAGGCCGGCGCCGAGGTCCTGCGGGACCTGGCTCCCGAGGTCGCGGATCCGGGCGGCCATGAGGCGCGTGAGCTTTCCCGCCGCCTCGGCGGCCTGCCGCTGGCGCTGCACCTGGCCGGGGCCTACCTGGGGTCCCCGTTCGCGCGCTGGTCCAGCTTCGCCGGCTACCGCCAGGCGCTGGATGGGGTGGAACTGCCCGCGGCCCTCACCGGCGCCGGCGAGCGGGGTGCGGACATCCCGGCCACCGTCCAGCGCACCTGGGATCTGTCCCTCGACGCGCTCGCCGCCGAGGGCATGCCGCAGGCCCGCCCGCTGCTCCTGCTGCTGGCCTGCTTCGCGCCGGCCGCTCCCATCCCGGCCTGGCTGCTGCAGCTGACGCCGCTCGCACACCTGCTGGCCGCAGGGCACGACACCAGACACAACCAGGCCGAACGAAGCGGGCTGCTCGCCGGCCTGCAGGGCCTGTCGCGCCTCGGCCTGGCCGAGATCGCGGCGGCTGGCAGCCCGGCCGGACTGGGAGCCGTCACCGTGCACCCGATGGTGGCCGACGCGAACCGCAGCCGGCTGGCGGCCAGCACCCCGGCCGAGCAGGCCGCGGTCAGGGAAACGGCCGTGGCGCTGCTCGAGGCCGCCGCGGCGCGGCTCGATCCGGTCCGGCCCGGCGACTGGCCGGCCTGGCGGCTGATCGTGCCCCACATGAACGCCATGATCGACCTGCTCGCCACCGACCTCGGTCCTTCGGTGCTGGCCCGGCTGCTGGCCGTCAGCGCAGTCGGCACCGAGGCCCTGCTCAGCGCCGGGCGGCTCGCCGCGGCCGAGAAGCTGGCCCAGGCCAGCGTGACCGGGGCCGTCCTGCTCAGCCGCGACGACCCCGCCGCCATGACCGCCCGCGGCTACCTCGCGCGCACGATTGTCCGGCGCGGCCGCAGCGGCGCGGCCGAAACCATCTACCGTGAGCTGCTGGCCGACCGGATCCGCGTGCTGGGAGCCGAACACCTGGACACCCTCGCCACCCGCCGCGACCTGGCCGCCGCCATCGGCCTGCAAGGCCGCTACGGCGAAGCTGAGCAGCTGTATCGCCGTCTGATCGATGAGAACACCCGGTTGCGCGGATCGCAGGACCGGGAGACCCTGGCCGCCCGGCACCACCTGGCCCGGATGATCGGCTCACAGGGCCGTCACGACGAATCCGAACGGCTCAGCCGCGAGGTCCACCAGGACCAGGCACGTATCCTCGGACCCGATCATCCCGACTGCCTGGCCAGCCGCCAGAACCTGGCCCGGATGGCCAGGCAGGCCGGCCGCTACGCCGATGCGGAGCAGCTGTACCGCCAGGTGCTGCGCGACCGCAGGCAGATTCTCGGCGACGACCATCCCGATACCCTGGCCACCCGGCACCGGCTCGCGCGGATCATCGGCCTGCAGGGGCGTTATGCCGAGGCGGAGGACCTGTGCCGTCAGGTCCTGAAAGACCGGCGCAGGCTCCTGGGCGAGGATCACCCCGACAACCTGTCGACCAGTCACCGGCTGGCCCGCGTGCTCGGGCTGCAGGGCCGCTACGCGGACGCCGAGCCCATGTTCCGGCAGGTCCTGGCGGCCCGCCGCCGGACACTCGGCGAGGAGCACCCGAACACCCTGGACACCGGTCACCGTCTCGGCTGGCTGATCGGGCGGCAAGGCCGCTATACCGAGGCCATGGAGATCATCAGCCAGGTCATCGGCGGCCGCCGGAGCATTCTCGGTGACGATCATCCCGACACCCTGGCCGCCCGCGAGACCCTGGCCTGGCTCACCGGGCTGCGCGGCCGGTTGCCCGAGGCCGAGGCGCTATGCCGCGAGGTGCTAGCCGACCGGCTGCGGCTGCTGGGCGAAAATCATCCCGAGACGCTGACCACCCGCGGCACCCTGGCGTGGCTGGACGAGCAGCGAGGACACTATCCCGAAGCCGAACAGCAGCATCGTCAGGTGCTCGCCGGGCGGCAGCACATGCTCGGGATCGACCACCCGGACACGCTTCAGGGCCGCCAGGACGTCGCCCGGGTGATCGGCCTGCAGCACCGCTATGCCGAAGCCGAGCAGCTCAGCCGGGAGGTGCTCGCGGTCCGCCGGCGGATTCTCGGCGATGACCATCCCGATACCCTCACCTCGCGCGCTACCTTGGCCCGGCTGGCCGCCCGCCAGGGCCGGCGCGCCGAGGCGGTGGAGCTTTACCGGCAGCTGATTGCCGACCGCAGTCGTGTCCTGGGCGCCGGTCACCCCGACGCGATCGCCGTCCGGAACGAGCTGACCCAGCTCACCGCCGACCACCCCGCCTCCGGCTGATCAGGCCCGGGGACTGGCTGGCGGGATTTTAGTGCGGGCGCGCCCGTTAGGGCCACAGTGGCCGGGGTAACGGCCAAGCGTGACGTCCGCCGAGCCGGAGCGCGTGGTGGCCGGCCGGTACCGGCTGGAGGCCGCTATCGGCCGCGGCGCGATGGGCGCGATCTGGCGTGCTCACGACGAGCTGCTCGACCGGGATGTCGCGCTCAAGGAGCTCATCTGGCCGCCAGAGCTCGACCCGGCCGATCGCGAGGTCGCGCGGAGCCGGGCGGTGCGAGAGGCGCAGCTGGCGGCGCGGCTCCGCCATCCGAACGTCGTCGGCATCTACGACATCGTGGAAGAGGATGGCCGCCCGTGCATTGTCATGGAACTCGTCCCGTTCCGCTCCCTGCGTGACGCGGTGATCGAGGACGGGCCGATGACATCGGCGCAGGCGGCTCGCATCGGGCTGCAGGTGCTGGCCGCGTTGCGGGCGGTGCACGGGACCGGCGTGGTGCACCGCGACGTGAAGCCCTCCAATATCCTGCTCAGCCCGGAGGGCCGGGTCGTGCTGACGGATTTCGGGATTGCCAGGGCGGCGGACAGTTCGGCCCTGACTGGCACGGGCATCCTGATGGGCTCGCCCTCCTTCGTGGCTCCCGAGCGTGCCCGCGGCGGGGCCGCGGAGGCAGCTTCGGACCTGTGGGCCCTGGGGGCCTTGCTCTACACGGCGGTCGAGGCCCGGCCGCCGTTCGAGCGGGGAGACGCGCTGTCCAGCCTGACGGCGGTCGTGACCGAGGAGCCCCCGGCCAGGCTCAGGCGGGCCTGCTGTGGCCGGTGATCGAGGGCCTGCTCCGCAAGGATCCCGCGGAACGGCTCGGCGTCGCCGAGGCCGAGGAGATGCTCCGCCGCGCCGCCGACGGGGATGCCAGCGCTGAGGCAGACGCTGATGCGGCCGCAAGCGCCAGTGCTGACGGAGAAGCCAGTGCTGACGGAGAAGCCAGTGCTGACGGAGAAGCCAGCGCAGACGGAGAAGCCAGCGCAGACGGAGAAGCCAGCGCAGACGACGGCGGGACCGGGGACCACGTCACCGGCCGGCGACCCCGATGGGGCCGGCCGCGCCGACGCGGCCGGCACCCTTCCGCCCGCCGCAGCGGGCAACCAGCGATGGCGCCTGGCCGGCCTGGTCGCGCTCGCCGTCGCGGCGATCGTCGTGATCACTATCAGCCTGATCGTCGCCGCCCAGGGGCCAGGCGGGAACCCGAAGGCCCCGGCCACGAGAGCTTCCGCCGCCTCGTCGCCCCCAGCCACGTCGGGCCGCGCCGCGACCACGGCGGCAGCGTCCGCCTCGGCCACGTCCTCACCCGCCGCCGCCCTGCCAGCCGGCTATTACCGGTTCACCAATTCCACGGGCTTTTCGATCGGGGTTCCCCGCGGCTGGCAGATCTCGCATGTGGGTCATTACGTGTATATCCGGGATCCCGTCAACAGCGGTATCTTCCTGCTCATCGACCAGTCCGACCAGCCCAAGGCGAGTCCGCTGTCGGACTGGGAGCAGCAGGCCGCCAACCGGCAGGGCAGCTTTGCCGATTACCACCTCATCCGGATCCAGGCGGTCCCTTATGCACAGGCCATAAAGGCGGCCGACTGGCAATTCACCTATGACCGCGACGGGATCCAGGTTGAGGTGCTGAACCGCAACATCCTCGCGGATTCCCACCACGCGTACGCGCTGTACTGGTCGACGCCGCTCAGCGACTGGACTGCCGACTATCACTACTTCGAGGCCTTCGCCGCCACCTTCCGCCCGGCGTAGGACGGTACGCGAACCGGTCAAAGTTGCGAGCTTGTGCTACTGCCCTGGGCAGCCGCGGTGGTACCCGCGGGCAGTCTGCGGCTGACCGCCAGCGCGACGACACCGACCAGTCCCGAGGTGGCGAACGCGACGTCCAGGCCCAGATGCAGGTGGCTGGCGGAAACGGCCGCCACAGCCGCCCCGCCAACGCCGATGCCGATCGCGGTGCCGAGCGTGTCGGCCAGGTTCAGGGACGCGGAGGTCTGCCCCTCCTGCCCCGGCGGGGCCTGCCGGAGCATCAGCAGGGCGATCGGCGAGTTGGCCAAGCCCATGCCCAGCCCGCCGATTGTCCAGGCGGCCAGCCCCACCGCCACCGGGATACCCGGCTCCAGCACCAAGACCATCCCGGCGATGGCCAGCACGATGATGACCAGCCCGGTGCGCACCAGACGGCGCCCTTCCCACACCTCGCTCAGCCTGGCCTGCGTCCACGACCCCGCCGCCCAGGCCAGCGTGGCCCCGGTGACCGCGAGGCTGGCCACCAGGGGGGTGCGATGACGTACCGCGGTGATGGTCAGTGTCACGTAGGCGTCAGTGCCGAAGAACGCGAACGTCAGCAGCCCGCGGGTCAGGATGACGGCCGGCAGTCCCGGGCGCGCGGTCAAGGTGCCGGGCGGAACAAGCCGCCGGAGCGCGGGCAGGCCGATGCCGACCCCAGCCACGGCCAGCGCGGCACCACCCAGCACAGCGACGAGGCTGCGCCCGGTCACCAGCGTCAGGCCCGCCAGCGCCATGGTGGCGCCCGCGGCAGTCAGCACCCCGTCGCCCAGCCGCTGCCCGGCCGGCGGAGCCTCCTCCGGCGGCCCGACGCGGACCAGCGCGGGCACGGCCAGCGAGCGGCCACCACGACCACCGGCAGCAGGCCGAGGAACACCCATCGCCAGCCGACCAGACGTGCCACCTCCGCGCTGATCGCGGGTCCCACCAGCCCGGGCGCGACCCACGCGGTGGACAGGACCGCCATCATCCGGGCCCGGATCGGGCCAGGGAAACTGCGGCCGATGGTCGCGTACGCCACCGACGGTACCGCTCCCGCGCCGATGCCCTGCAGCACCCGGCCCGCGACCAGCACGCCCATGGACGGCGCCAGGCCCGCCACGGTCAGCCCGATGGCGAACAGCACCACCCCCGCTACGAACGGGATCGCCAGGCCCGCGCCGGTCGGTCTCGCGCCCGGCCGCCACGATGCCGATCAGGCTGCCGAGCATGAACCCGCTGAACGCCCAGCCGTACAGCCGGAGCCCGCCCAGATCGCGGACCACCAGCGGCATCACCGTCACCACGGCCAGCGCCTCGGATGCCACGAAGGTGATGGTCAGGATCAGGCCGGCGGTCAGCGCCCGGCGCTGCGGCGCCCACAGCCCGCCCACCTGCTCCTGCTGCATCCGCGTCTCCCTTGTCACGGCGTCCGCTCCCGAGCCTAGGCGCCGGGACAATGATGGTCCCACGGACTCACGGCCGCCGGGCCCCTGCAGTAACGCGGCGTGGTCCCCCGGAATGTCAGCGGCGGCCGCTAACCTGAGCGCCAGCCCGGCCGGACGAGTGGGAGCGGGCCCACGACACAGGAGGTACCGCGATGGCCGACGCCGACGACGTGCGCCGCCTGGCACTGGCCTTGCCAGAGGTGGAGGAGATCGACAGCGACGGCTTCGATTTCCGGGTCGGCGGCCGCGGTTTCGTCTGGTCCTATCCCGAGCGCCAGCCGGGTCAGCGCCGGGTCATCCGGATCGACATCGCCGTTTTGTTCGTGGGCGACGAGGCCGAAAAGCAGGCCCTGCTGCTAGGCGAACCCGGGACGTTCTTCACCACCCCGGGGGTACGACGGCTGGCCGCTGGTGATGCTGCGGCTGGACGCGGTCGACGTCGGACGGCTAGCCGAGCTGGTCACCGACGCCTGGCGGATGCGCGCCCCGAGCGAACTTCTCGACGCGTTCGACGCCGGCGGCGAGGTGCCGCGCTGACGGATCAGGCCGCGCCCAGCTGGCCCGGTGCTCAGCTGGCCCGGCGGTAAGCGCGCACCGCCAGCGGCAGGAACACAATGAAGATCCCGGCCAGCCAGGCCAGGCTCTTCCACAGATCCGCCGCCACCGGGCCGCCCAGGGCCAGCGCCCGCATCGTATCGATCACGTAGGTGACCGGCTGGTTGTTGGCGAAGGCCTGAAGCCAGCCGGGCATGGACGAGATCGGCACGAAGGCCGAGGACTCACGAACGTCAGCGGGAACAGCCAGATCATACCGAACGCCTGGACCGATTCCTCGTCCCCGATGGCCAGCCCGGTCCAGGCGGCGACGCACGCGATCGCCACCCCGAACACGATGGCCAGCACGACCATCGCAATGGCCGGGCCGACGCCGTTGCGGAACCGGAACCCCACGGCGTAGCCGACGCCCACGATGATCAAGATGGTGACCGTCATCCGCAGGGTGTCCGCGGTCAGGCCGTCCGGTCAGGACGGCCGAACGGGCGATCGGCATCGACCGCAGCCGGTCGATCACGCCCTTCTTCAGCTCCTGGGCCAGCACGATCGCCGTCCCGAAGGTCGCGAAAGCGGCCGTCTGCCCGATGATCCCGGGCAGCAGGTAGTCGACGTAGCCGCCGGGAGCCTGCACGTGGATCGCCCCGCCGAAGACATAGCGGAACAGCAGCACGAACATCACCGGCTGGATCACGGTGAACACCAGGTAAGCGGGTACCCGGACCCAGACCAGCAGGCTGCGCCTGGTCAGGGTGAGTGTGTCGGTCACCGCCCAGCTCATCCGGACGCGGCGGCCCGGTGCGGACAGCGCCTGGGTGATCGTGGTCATGCTCCGGTCTCTCCCGTGTCGTGGTGGCGGCCACGCCGGTGCTTGCGCCGCCGTCCGCGGCGCACCGGCCGTGCCGCCTGCTGCCCGGCCTTTCGCCGCGCCGTCCTGCCTAACCCGTCCTTGACGGCCGCATCCTCCTCGGCGGCGTGCCCGGTCAGCGCCAGGAAGACGTCGTCCAGCGAGGGGCGGCGCAGGGCCAGGCCGCGGGTCTGCGCCCCGGCGGCGTCCAGGAGCCGGACCGCCTCGGCCAGCGCATCGGATCCCCGGCTCCCGACCCCGGCGCTGACCACAGCGGTGTCCAGGTCGGCGTGCGGTTCCCCCTCAGCGATGGCCGAGATGGCCTTGACCGCACCAGGCACCTGCGTGCGGTCGGGCACGGTGAACTCGATCACGTCCCCGCCGACCCGGCTCTTCAGCTCCTCCGCGGTCCCGGCCGCGATGACCCGGCCGTGGTCGATGACCACGATCGCGTCCGCCAGCTCGTCTGCCTCCTCCAGGTACTGGGTGGTCAGCAGCAGCGTGGTGCCGCCGGTGACCAGCGACCTGATGACGTCCCACAGGCCCAGCCGCGACCGCGGGTCCAGGCCGGTAGTCGGCTCGTCCAGGAACAGCACCTGCGGCCGGCCGACCAGGCTGGCGGCCAGGTCCAGCCGCCGCTGCATGCCGCCGGAGTAGGTCTTGGCCGGGCGGTCGGCCGCGTCGGCCAGGCCGAACTGCCCGAGCAGTTCGGCCGCCCGGCTGCGGGAGTCCGGCCGGGACAGGTGGTAGAGCCGCCCGATGATCTCCAGGTTCTCCCGGCCGGTCAGCTCGCCGGTGATGGCGGCCGACTGGCCAGCCAGCCCGATCGACCGGCGGACTACGGCGGCCTCCCGGACCACGTCGTGACCCTCGACGACCGCCCGGCCACCGTCCGGCCGCAGCAAGGTGGTCAGGATCCGGACCGCGGTGGTCTTGCCCGCCCCGTTCGGCCCAAGGACGCTGAGCACGGTCCCGCGCGGCACCGACAGGTCTATGCCGCGCAGCGCGCGGACCTCGCCGAACGACTTGGTCAGGCCCTCTACCAAGATGGCCGGCGGCCCGCCGGACTTGACGTGTGACATCGTTCCTCCCCGGCCATGAACCTACCGGCACCGCCGCCCGCGTGGCGGCACCTCAAGAGCCGCCACGCCAGGCACTGTCCAGGTGGTAAGACGAAATCATCACCGAAAGGACGGCTTATGCGCACGGCCCAGCGCCGGGTAACCGCCGGCCTGTTGTGGCGCTGCGGCATGATTGAGCACGGCCGCCCGGGGAACGACGGTGGACCGGCAACGACAAGGAGCTGACAGATGCCAGATGAGACGCCTCACGAGTCCGCCGACCTCACGGACTATTCGGTGCAGGAGCGGGCCGATTCCCTGATCGGGGAGCCGGGCGAGCCCGGCGACGACCCGCTGGACCGGGGCGTCGCGGCCCCGGAGCGCTGGTCGGCCGGGGAGCGGTTCGGCACCACCGCCGACGAGCAGGCCGAGGGTGAATCGCTCGATGACCTGCTCGCCGAGGAGGAACCGGATGTCTCGCTCGATGACGAAAACGACGACGAGGTGCCCGAGGATCGCGACGACGCGGACGAGGCCGATGAGTACGTGGACGGCCTCCTGCTCGATGACGGCCCGGATCCACGGGCGGGGCGGCTGGTCGCCGAGGACGAGGGAGCTCATCCCGATGAAGAGGCCGACCTGGTCGCCACCGACGTCGGGATCGACGGCGGCGCGGCCAGCGCGGAGGAAGCCGCGCTGCACGTCGTCGACGACGACGATACCGACGTGCGTTCGGAAAGCTGACCCTGAGCGGCCGGGAGTCACGGCGGGGAGCATCTGGTGGACAGGATCTGGCTGATCACGGGGGCGAACAGCGGGTTCGGCCGGGCCATCACCGAGGCTGCGGTGGCGGCCGGCGACACGGTGGTGGCGACCGCCCGGACGATATCGGCGCTGGATGACCTGACCGCGGCGCATCCTGGGCAGGTCGAGGCGCTGTCGCTGGACGTGACCAGGCCCGCTGCGGTCGCCGCGGTCATCACCGACGTGGCCGGCCGCCACGGCCGGATCGACGTCCTGGTCAACAACGCCGGGCGCAGCCACGTCGGCGCGTTCGAGGAGACCTCCGACGCCGAGTTGCGCGCGCTGTTCGAGGTGCAGGTCTTCGGCCCGGCCGCGCTGGTCCGGGCCGTGCTGCCGCACATGCGGGCCCGCGGCTCCGGGGCGATCGTGCAGATGAGCAGCATGGGCGGCCAGATGTCCTTTCCGGCTTCTCTGCCTACAGCGGTACCAAGTTCGCGCTGGAGGGCATGTCGGAGGCACTGGCCGAGGAGGTGCGGCCGCTGGGCATCCGGGTGCTGATCGTGGAACCCGGTGCGTTCCGAACGTCGCTGTGGGCCAGCAGCAGCACGAGCACGCCTATCGCGGCCTACGACGAGACAGTCGGCCCGACCCGGCAGATGGTCCAGTCCGGCGATGGCCGCCAGGCGGGTGATCCGGCCAAGGCGGCGGCCGCCATCCTCGACCGCCCTAGAACAGCGACGATCCGCCGTTGCGCCTGCCCCTGGGCGAGGACGCCGTCGAGGCCATCACCGGCCATCTGGACGCTGTCCGGGCCGATGTCACCGCGTGGGCGCCGGTGGCCCGCGATACCAGGCGGGCCGGATGATGAGCCCGGCGCAGGCGTCCATGCTGCCGGTTGCCGAGCTTCATGTTCACATCGAGGGCACACTCGAGCCTGAGCTGCTGGTCCAGCTCGCGAACCGCAACGGCATCGCCTTGCCGGTCGTGGACGCCGCCGCGCTGCGGGCCCGGTACCGTTTCAGCGATCTGCAGTCCTTTCTCGACCTGTACTACGCGAACCTCCGGGTGCTCAGGACCGAGGAAGACTTCTACGACCTGGCCCGCGCGTACCTGAACCGGGCGGCCGCGGCGGGTGTCCGCCGGGCCGAGATTTTCGTCGACCCGCAGACCCACCTGGCCGGCGGCATCCCGCTGGAGGTGGTCTTCGGCGGCCTGAGCGCCGCGCTGGCCGCCGCGGCCCGGGACCACGAGATTTCGGCCGGCCTGATCCCGTGCTTCCTGCGTGACCTGGGGGCCGACGCCGCCGATGCGACCTTCCAGGCCTGCCTGCCGTTCCGGGACTCCTTCATCGGCGTCGGCCTGGATTCGGCCGAGGTCGGCTTCCCGCCCTCGCTGTTCACGAAGGTCTATCAGCGGGCCGCGGCCGAAGGGCTCCATCTGGTGGCGCACGCGGGCGAAGAAGGCGGAGCGGAGTACGTGCACGAGGCGCTTGACCACCTCCGGGTGGAACGGGTCGACCATGGCGTCCGCTCCATGGAGGATCCGGAGCTGGTCGCCCGGCTGCGAGATCAGCGGACCCCGGTGACCGTCTGCCCGCTGTCCAACGTCGCGCTCCGGGTGGTGGACCAGCTGTCTGACCACGCACTGCCCGCCATGCTGAACGCCGGCCTGCTGATCTGCGTAAACAGCGATGACCCGGCCTACTTCGGCGGGTACCTGGACGACAACCTGGCCGCGGTGCAGCGCGAGTTCTGCTACGACGACGCCACGATGGCCGGGCTGGCCCGCGACTCCTTCGACGCCTCCTTTGCCCCGGGCACGGACAAGCAGCGCTGGCAGGCCGAGGTCGACAGCTGGCTCGCCGCCCGGCCCGGCCACGCTGCGACCTCCTAACCCGGCCGGGTGCCGGCGCGTACCGGCACGTAATGTCGGTGCCCTCCGCTATGGTCCGGGCCATGCGATTGCTGCACACCTCCGACTGGCACCTGGGCCGGACCCTGCACCGGGCGGACCTGCGGGCGGCGCAGTCAGCCTTCCTCGATCACCTGGTCGAGGTGGCCCGGGCCGAGAAGGTGGACGCGGTCCTGGTCGCCGGGGACGTCTATGACCGCGCGGTGCCCCCGGTGGACGCGGTCGAACTGTGCGAGGACGCCCTGCTCAGGCTGAACGCCACCGGCGCCCGGATCGTGCTGATCAGCGGCAACCACGACTCCGCCCGCCGGCTGGGGTTCGGCAGCGGGCTGCTGGACCAGGCGGGGGTGCACCTGCGTACCCGGCCCGGCGCGCTGGCCCGGCCGGTCATGCTCGACGATGAGCACGGGCCGGTAGCCGTGTACGGCATCCCGTACCTGGAACCCGACGCCGTGCGCGACGAGCTTCCCCAGCTGACCGGCCCAGCCGGGGCCCCAGAAGCAGAAGCAGCCGGCAACGCAGCGGAGCCACCGCGCGGGCACCGCGGCGTGCTCGGGCACGCGGTCCGGTGCATCTCGGCCGACGCCAGCCGCCGCCAGGTCCGCCGCCGTGTGGTCATGGCCCACGGCTGGGTGAGCGGCGGCATGGCCAGCGACTCCGAGCGCGACATCACGGTCGGCGGGGTCGGCCAGGTACCAGCCGGGCTGTTCGAGGAGTTCAGTTACGTGGCCCTGGGCCACCTGCACGGCCAGCAGACCGTGGCGCCGAACATGCGTTACAGCGGATCCCCGTTGCCGTACTCGTTTTCCGAGGCCGCGCACCGCAAGGGCAGCTGGCTGGTCGAGCTGGACGCCGCCGGCATCGCCCGGGTGGAGCAGGTACCGGCGCCCGCGTACCGGCGGCTCAGCGTGCTCCGCGGCAGGCTCGGGGAGCTGCTGAGCTCCGCCGCCCACCAGGACAAAGAAGACGACTTCGTCTCCGTCACCCTCACCGATACGCGCCGGCCTGAGGGAGCCATGGACGCGCTGCGCGCCCGTTTCCCGCACATCCTGGTGCTCGCGTTCGAGCCCGAGGGCGCCGCACCGGACAGCCGGGGTTACCGCGCCCGCACGGCGGGTTGCGACGACGAGGCCATCGCGACCGAGTTCGTCCAGCACGTCAGCGGCGGACCGCCCACCGAGAGCGAGAAAGATTTGCTGGCGCAAGCCTTCGAGGCTGTCCGCCTGACCGAGGCGGACGGCTGATGCGCCCGCACCGGCTGCGCCTGACCGCCTTCGGCGCGTTCGGCGGCACGGTCGAGGTCAGTTTCGACGAGCTGGCCACCTCCGGGCTGTTCCTGCTGCACGGCGAGACCGGCGCGGGCAAGACCACGCTGCTCGACGCCCTCGGGTTCGCCTTGTACGGACGGGTACCCGGCGAGCGGGGCAAGACCCGCAGGCTCCGCTCGGACCACGCCGCCCCGGGCGTAGCGACCGAGGTCGAGCTCGAGGCCACCCTGGGTGGCCGCCGGATGCGGATCACCCGCAAGCCCGAGCAGGACCGCCCGAAGCGCCGTGGCACCGGCACCACCACCGAGCAGGCCAGGATCCTGCTCGAGGAGCACGACGGGACCAGCTGGCACGCCACTTCCACCCGGGCCGGCGAGGCCGACCAGGAAATCGCCGACCTGATGGGCATGTCCGCCGACCAGTTCTTCCAGGTCGTCCTGCTGCCGCAGGGCCAGTTCGCGCAGTTCCTGCACGCCGATGCGGCCGACCGGGCCCGGCTGCTGCAGCGGCTGTTCGGCACCGACCGCTTCCGGGCGGTCGAGGAGTGGCTGGCGGAGCGGCGCAAGTCAGCGAACCAGCAGGTCACGCAGGCCGAGCAGGGCATCAAGGAGCATCTGGCCCGGATCGCGCAGGCCGCGGGCGTGCCGGTGCCGGGCGACGGCGCACAGGCTGTTCCGCCGGCCGGATGGGCCGCCGAGCTGGCCGCCGCAGCCGCGGCCGAGGCCGCCGCCTGCGCCGAGCGGGCCGCCGTGCACCGCCGTGAGCTGGACCAGGCCCAGAGCCGGCAACGCGACGCCGAACGGCTCGCGGATCGCCAGCGCCGCCGCCGGGACGCCGAGACCGCCCGCGACGAGCTGGCCGCCGCACACTCCGGTGTGGACGCGCGGCGCGCCGAACTCGCTGCGGCCAGTCGCGCCGCCGAGGTTGCCCCGGCGCTATCCGAGGCCGAGCGCACCCGCACTGCCCTGGCCCGCGCTCGCACCGCCGAGGCCCAGGCCCGGGAGCAGGCCGGGATTCTGGACTCCGCCGCGGCCGGTGCGGCCGCGGCTGGGCTGCGCGCTGCCGGGCAGGAACACGTCACCCGGGTCGGCCGCCTGGACGCGCTGCGGTCGCTGTCCCGGCAGGCCAGCGAGGAGGACGCAGCGGCCGCCGGAGCCCAGAGCCGGGCGGCCGGGCTAGCTGCCGACATCGAGGCCGCCCGGCAGGCCGTGGCGGCCCGGCGCGACGAGCGGTCCGGGCTGAGCCAGGATCGTGACGCGGCCCGCGAGGCGGGCCAGGAGCTGCCGTCGGCGCAGGCCGAGGCGGCCCGCTACGCCCAGGCGGCGGAGAACGCCCGTGAGCTGGGCGAGGCCCGGCTGGAGGTCAGCCGCCAGGCCGAGGCCTATGTGGCTGCCCAGATCACGAGGGGCAATGTCGTCGGAGAGGCGGCGCGGCTGCGCCTGGCCCGCATCGATGGCATGCGCGCCGAGCTCGCCGCCACCCTGGTCGACGGTGCCCCCTGCCCGGTCTGCGGGTCGCTGGATCACCCGGAGCTGTGTGAGCTGCGCGGCGAGCGGGTCACCCGCGAGCAGGAAGAAGCCGCCGACGTGGAGGTAGCGCTCGCCACTGAGCGGGCTGAGAACATCGGGGCCAAGGTGGCCGCGGCCGATGTACTGGTCTCCAACCTGTCCGCCCGGCTGGAAGACGCGGGGTTCACCGCGGCCGAGGACCTGGCCGCCCTGCAGGCCAAGGCGGGGGAGCTGGCCGCCACGGCCGCGCGGCTGGCCGGGTCCACCGCCCGGCTAGGCAAGCTGCAGACCGACCTGGACCGGCTGGACCAGGAGATCGCCGCCACCGACAAGCATGTGGTCGAGCTGACCGAACAGCGTGAGTCCGACCTCCGCCAGGCCACCGAGGCCAGCCAGCGGGCCGCCCGCCACCGCGCGTCGCTGCTGGCCCAGCTGGACGGCCAGCCCGACCTGGAAGCCGCGCTTGCCGCCGCGCAGGCCGCCGCGGACACCCTCATCGCCGCGGCCGACGCGGCCGACGCCACCGCCCGCGCCGGCGCCGAGGCCCAGCGGGCTGGCGACCTGGCCACCGAGACCGCGGCCAGCGCGGGGTTCACTGGCGTAGACGCGGCCCGGGCCGCGCAGCGCGACGCGGCCTGGCGGGCCGACGCCGACCAGGCCATCCGCGAGCACGAGGCCGCGTCCCGGGCCGTGGCCGAGGTGCTGGCCGATCCGGACCTCGACGTGCCGCTGGATCCGCCCGCGGACGTGGCCGGCGCCGCGGCCGCGGTCCAGGTGGCCGGCCAGGCGCACGAGGACGCCCTGACCGCGCACGACCGGGCCCAGACCAGGTCCGGGCAGCTGGCTGCCCTCGCGCCCCAGCTCGGTACGCGGCTGGACGAGCTGGCCCCGCTGCTGGCCCGGGCGGCCGAGATCCGCAGGCTGGCCGACCTGGCCTCGGGGCTGGGCGCCAACACGCTGCGGATGACGCTGTCCTCCTTCGTGCTCGCGGCCCGGCTGGAGGAAGTCGCGGCCGCCGCCAGCGAACGGCTGCTCACGATGACCTCCGGCCGGTACTCCCTGGTCCATACCGACGCCCGCCGTGGCGCCGGGCGCTCCGGCCTCGGCCTGCTCGCCTGTGACACCTGGACCGGAGTGGACCGTGACACGAGCACTCTGTCCGGCGGCGAGACCTTTCTGGCCAGCCTGGCGCTGGCCCTCGGCCTGGCCGACGTGGTCACGGCCGAGGCCGGCGGGACCCGGATCGAGACGCTGTTCGTTGACGAGGGCTTCGGCAGCCTGGACGAGGAGACCCTGGAGGAGGTCATGACCGTGCTCGATGGCCTGCGCGAAGGCGGCCGCATGGTGGGCATCGTCAGTCATGTCGCCGAGCTCCGGCAGCGCATCCCGGCGCAGCTCCAGGTCCACAAGGGCCACGCCGGCAGTCACCTGACCGTCCGCACTCAGTACAGCTGACAAGACCCGATTTCCCGAACGGCCCGGCGCGTGCACTACGAGGACCTGCGTCCAATCCCGGCACGTTAAGCAGCTTTTATCCCACACGACCCAAATGGCCACAACGTTGTCTATTGGTAACGCCGGACCGGAATAAATGCTGAATACGCCAGGCGAGCTGCTCACAAATCGGAATAATCTCCCTGGAGCATCCAAAGGGGAAATTATGAACCGCAGATTCCCGCGTGCCGTATGCCTGGTGGCGCTGGTGGCTGTTATCGCAGGCTGCAGCAGCGCGGACGCGGGCACGGCGAAGCCCGCTGATCTGGAGAAGACCACGCTGACCGTGGGCGCGGTGCCGGTCGCGGACGAGGTCGGCCTGTATATCGCCAAGGCGGAGGGCCTCTTTGCGGCCGAAGGGCTGAACGTCAAGATCGATTCCCTGGTCAGCAGCGCCGACGCCACCAAGGGCCAGAATGACGGCACGTACGACGTCACCGCGGGGAATTCGGTTTCCTATATTCAGGACGAGGTCACCGGCCGCTCTAACCTGGAAATCGTGGCCGAGGGTTCGCTGATGCAGGCCGGGAACCAGGCGCTCTACACCTTGCCCGGCTCCTCCATCAAGTCCGTCCCCGACCTCAAGGGACGCCGGATCGGCGTCAACGCGCTGGACAACATCGGCACGCTCCTGATCACCTCGGTCCTCAAGGAGTACGGGCTCAGCGCCCGCCAGGTGCATTTCGTCGCGATGAACTTCCCGCAGATGGGGCAGGCGCTCGAGCGTCACCAGATCGACGCGGCCTGGCTGCCCGAGCCGTTCGGCAGCGCCAATGCGGAATCCGACGGCCTGACCGAGCTGACCGACCTGGACCAAGGCGCCACGACGGGCTTCCCGGTCGGCTGGTACGTGGTCACCAGGGCCTGGGCCAAGAAGTACCCGCACACGCTGGCCGCGTTCCTGATCGCACTGCGGCAGGGGCAGCAGGTCGCCGACACCAGCCGGGCCGCAATCCAGGAGGCCATGGAGCATCTGCCCGCGCCCTACACTGTTCCGCCGGGCATCGCCGCGGTGATGTCGGTCGAGACCTATCCGCTGACCGTCGCCCCGGACATCGACCTGGCCCGCACTCAGCGTGTCGCCAACGAGATGTATCAGTTCGGGATGCTGAAAGCCCCGTTCCAGGCCAGCACGATGCTGGGCGGCCTGTAACCGCTGACCTCGGTCGCCGTCTGCGAGCCGCAACCCGCGATCTCCGGACCGCCGAACAAGCCGGACATTCAACCCATTTCGCCGCAGGCGCCCAATAACGGTACGATAACCGCGGGTCCCGGAGACGGGCGGCGCCGCTGACAAAAGCGGCTCGCGCCTCTCGTCAGGAGACCTTCTCGCAGTCTAGGATCGGAAACTGTCAGTAACGATCGATAAACCCTGACGATACGGCTGTGGCGGGACGGACCGGGTGTGTCAGGTGGCGAACGGGTAGGTATCGTCATGGCGAAAGAGTCCGGGGTGCGACGCATTGTCGTCGGCGTCGATGGCTCGGCAGAATCCGTGGCCGCGCTGAGGTGGGGATGCAAGGAAGCGAACCTGCGTGCCGCCGAGGTCCTTGCGGTACTGGCTCTCGAATCAGCATGTCACCAGGTCGCGAGCTATGCGGTCCCGGCCCCGCGGGAGTCCGGGGGCAGCTGGGGAGCGGCCCGCGACGTGCTGCGCGGGTCTGTCAGCGAGGCGGTCACTTTGTTTCCGGGCGTGACCGTGCGCACCGAGATTGCCGAGGGCCTGGCCGCTCGCGTGCTGCTCGATCACGCTGCGGGCGCCGACATGCTGGTGCTGGGGCGTACCGTTCACGCTCCGGATCCGTACCGGCCTGCGGGCCCGGTCATCCGGGCGTGCCTGCGGGCCGCCAGCTGCCCGGTCGTGGTCATCAGCCCGGACGAGGACATGACGCGGGAAACCAATCACGTGCCGCCGGCGTGGCAGCGCGCGCTGCAGAGTTCCGGCGCCGCTCGCTTAACCAGCGCTGCACCCCTGGGTCCCGCGTGCCGGGGGACGCGGGCTTACTAGAATCGTCCCGTGTCGTCCCAGGTAGAGGTATCCCCACAGGTCCGTGAGGCGCTGCAGGCGGGCAAGCCGGTGGTCGCGCTCGAGTCGACCATCATCTCCCACGGCCTGCCGCGCCCGGGCAACCACGAAGCGGCCCGGGAGTTCGAGGCCATCTTGGATGGCCAGGGTGTGACCGCGGCGAGCATCGCGATCCTGGACGGCGTCCCGAAGGTCGGCCTGACCGCGGCCGACCTTGAGCGGATCGCCACGGATGAGTCCGTGGTCAAGGTCAGCAGCCGCGACATCGGCATCGCGATGGCACGGAAGGTGACCGGCGGCACCACCGTGGCGGCCACGTCCGTGCTGGCCGCGCGGGCCGGGGTCCGGGTATTTGCCACCGGTGGTCTCGGCGGTGTGCACCGGGGCGCGAGCGAGACCTTCGATGAGTCGGCCGACCTGACCGTGCTGTCTCGCACGCCCATCACCGTGGTCTCGGCGGGGGTGAAGTCGATCCTGGACATCCCGGCGACGCTGGAACGGCTGGAGACGCTGAGCGTGGCCGTGGTCGGCTACCGCACCTCCCGGTTTCCCGCCTTCTGGCTTTCTGACTCCGGCTGTGATCTGGACTGGCGAGTCGAGTCCGCCGGGGAGATCGCCGACATCATGGCCGCTCGGGCATCGTTCGGCGAGCAGTCCGCTCTGCTCGTGGCCAACCCGCTGCCGGCCGAGCTGCAGCTGGACCCGGCGGTGCTCGACGACGCGCTCGCCGACGCCCTGGCCGCGGCCGGCGCGCAGGGCGTCCGGGGCAAGGCGGTCAGCCCCTTCCTGCTCGACCGGATCCAGCAGGTCACCGGCGGCGTCAGCGTAGGCGTCAACCTGCACATCGCTCGTGGCAACATCGAGCTCGCAGCGAAGATTGCCCGGGCCTGGTCCGGGCGCCCAGGACCCAGCTAGCCGTGCCGCCCAGGCGCCCGGTCCTGGTCTGCGGCGACGTCATCAACGATGTGCTGGTCAAACCGCGAGACGCTGTCACCGCGGGCAGCGATACCGTCTCGGACATCGCCGCCCGGCCTGGCGGCTCAGCCGCCAACCAGGCCGCCTGGATGGCTTATCTGGGGGCCGACGTCATGTTCGCCAGCCGGGCCGGCGCCCGGGACGCGGACTATCACCGCGACGAGCTGGCCCGGGCCGGTGTCCAGCCGTACCTGGCTGCCGATGCCGACGTCGGCACCGGCACGATCGTCATCATGGTGTCACCTGATGGCGAGCGGACGATGTTCACCGACCGGGGCGCCAACCTGCGGCTGCGAAGGTCTGATATCCCGGCCCGGGCCCTGGACCAGGCCGCGGTGCTCCACCTGACCGGCTATGCCTTCTGCGAGCCGCCGCTGCTCGAGGTGGCGCTGTGGCTGGTCGGCCAGGCCAGGTCGCGCGGCCTGGCCGTGACGGTCGATCCGGGGTCGGCGTCCTTTCTGGCCCGGCTGGAGCCGGGCGCATTCCTGGGCTGGACCGAGGATGCGGCCGTCTGCTTCCCCAACCGGGAGGAGGCGGCCGTGCTCACCGGCCTGCCGCCGGAGACGGACCCGGCCGTGATGGCGACCCGCCTGACCCGTCATTACCGGACTGTAGTGATCACCCTCGGTGCCGACGGATGCGTGCTGGCCGTGCCGGGGGAGGCGCCTGCGCTGATCCCGGCCCGGCCGGTCCAGGCCAGCGACACCACCGGGGCCGGCGACGCGTTCTGCGGCGCCTTCATGAGCCGGTGGCTGGCTGGCGAGGCTGCCCCCGACCCGGCCGGCGCCGCCAGGTTCGCCACCGAGGTCGCCGCCACCGTGGTAACCCGCTTCGGCGCCCGGCCACTGTAACTCTGCGTACACACTGCAATTGCAGCGGTACCCCTCGCCGTGTGGGCGAATCATATTTTTATCCAGAACGACCAGGTACGTGCCATTCCTGCGAACTAATTTCCCGCCCGGCATAACACGGTAAAACGTTCCTTTTTACAGTAAGTTGGTTTTAGCGCACGGCAGCCTGGGTGGGAGTCATGAGCGTACGACTGCGACGCCTATCAAGGGCTTTTGATCGGCAATCGGCCTGGCTGACGATGGCTCTCGCGGTCGGCGCCGTGATTACCGTCGTGGCGATAGCGGCAGGTGACCGGCTGAACCTGGCCGACCTGCTGGCGGTGACGCCGCTGCTGGCCTGCGCCCGATGCAGCGGCCGGCTGACCGCGCTGGCAGCCGTCTGTGCAATTGCTTTTTGCGCAATTGTGGGTGCGGTATCAGGAGCCCCGGGCAACGCCAGCGTGGCGTATCGTTTCGCCATTGTCGGCGGTGCGGGGATATTCGCCGTGCTGGCTTCCGTCGTCCGCAGCCGCCGGGAACACACCCTTATCCGGATTAGCGAAAGAGTGCAGCGTGCGATACTGCGGCCGCTGCCCGCCGAAATCGGCGGCATTGCTTTTGCATCGCACTACCAGTCCGCCAGTCCGCAGGCCCTGGTCGGCGGCGACCTGTACGACGTCACCATGACCCCGTTCGGGCCGCGCCTGATCATCGGTGACGTCAAGGGCAAGGGCCTGGATGCGGTCGGGCGGTGTGCCGCGGTGCTGGCCATCTTCCGCGAGACGGCCTCTGCGGAGCCCTCGTTGGTCCGGCTGGCCGAGATCATGGACGCCCGGTTCGCCCAGGACATGGAGATCGAGGATTTCGTCACCGTCATCCTGGCCGAGTTCGCGCCCGGCGAGGTCCGGCTGGTGAACTGTGGCCATCACCCCCCCGTCATGCTGGCGGTCGGCGCCAGCGAGCTGCAGGTCCTCGCGGCAGAGCCTGCCGTGCCTCCTCTCGGCCTGCATCCCTGCCCACACCGGCAGGACATCGGCCTCAAACCGGGGGACCGGCTGCTGTTCTATACCGACGGGCTGGTCGAGGCCCGTGATCAGGCGGGCCGCTTCTTTGCCCTGGACCGCGGGGTCGCCGCGGCCCTGGGCGGGACCAAACTGGACGTCGCCGTCCAGCGGGTGGTCGGCCTGCTACTCGACCACGCCGCCGATGAGCTCGCCGATGACGTCCTGCTCGTCCTGGCTAGCCCGGTGTGACCTATGAGACAGCAGTGACCGGGCATTTCCCGGTCCTTTTGGCGTTGCGCGCATCGGTGGTGAGAAAAGGAATAAGGACCACCCGACGAGCCGCCACGGACACTAAGGAGTAGCGCCCGCCACGACCCGCCGTTACCGCGGTCTGATGCTGCCATGGCGACAGTATCGAGGAGGTGCTCGTACATTATGAGGCTCAGCTCACGTTTCATTCTGGACAATCTGTTTATCCTCGCGGCGGCTTTTGTGGTGGTCGCCTCGATGGCATGGGGCGCGGGCGTGGCAGGCTGGACCGCCTTCGGTGTGTCCACCGCGATCACCGTGATCGCCGGAGCCAGCGCGGTGCTGGCCCAGCGGGGCGGCCGCAAGCTCGGCCACGGGATCGTCGCCCTGGTCGCGCTATGGTCCCTGGTCGCGGCGCTGTCCTTCTCCGGCACGCTGCTGACCTGGCTGGTCTTCGCCGACGCGATCGCCGTGGGCCTGCTCGCCCTGGCCGACCTGACCGCACACGAGGCCACCACCGAGAAGGTCGTCCACCAGCTGGTCGTGCACGACGGCGCGCTCGCCTCGAGCCAGGCCGACCAGCGCGCCGCCGCCTAAAGGCGCCGACCGCAAAGGCCGTAATGGCACAGCCCGGCACGGACCCATTCCCGGGTCCGTGCCGGGCTCTCGCCCGTGCCTTTCTCCCAAAACGTCACGGCCCTCTGCATCAGAGTATGAAATCGGGGTTTCATAGCGTCAGAACGACATCAGATCAGCATTTCACCGGCTGTCGGCCGATTGGCTATGCCCGCCACCGTGGTGCCGCGGGTCTGATGAGCTCAGCGACACCACACTCCTGCGGTGCGCGGGCACCATCCCGCATCCTTCGGGCGGCGGACGCAGCCGAACTGACCAGCGGCGACAATAAGGGCATGGACTCGGCTGCGCAACGCCGCTCCCGGCTGGCGCTGGGGATCGTTCCCGGGCTGCCCGCCGTGGACGCAGGGCCGTCCATCCCGGAAATCGCGATGCGGCCGGGGAGGGAACGTGGCTGAGCGGCTTGGCCGGCGCCTGGGTAACCGGCTGTTCCCGCTGCTGGCGGCGCTCGTCCTGGCTGCCGTCGGCCTGGCCGGCACGATCTGGGGGCCCCGCTACTACGGCAAGACCGCCTGGGCGCTGCCTGACGACCTGTGGGCCACGATGATCGCGGCCCAGCGGCTTGTGCACCTGAACCTGGCCGGCCTGTACACCCCACCCACCGCGCTGGTCTCACTGCCCGGCACGGCCGTGATCATGGTGCCGCTGGTCGCCCTGGCCGACCTGGCCGGGCTGCCCCTGGTGATGCCGCACGGGCCCTACCCGGCGCTGTGGCTGCTGGCCGGGCCGTATGAGGTGGGCGTGTCGGCGGTGGCCCTGTTCGCCGCGGACGCACTGGCCGAACGGCTGGGCGCGACCCGGCCGCGGCGCTTCGTGCTGGCTGCGGCGGGCGCCGCTGCGCTGTGGAGCGTCACCGTGCGCTGGGGGCATCCGGAAGACGCCGTGGGCATCGGGTTGCTGCTGTATGCCGTCGACAGCCAGGCCGCCCAGCGGACCAGCCGGGCCGCGTGGCTGGCCGGGGCCGCGGTCGCGGTGCAACCCCTGGTCCTGCTGGCGCTGCCCGTGCTGGCCGTGCCGGTCCTGGCCGGACCCGGGGCGGTGCGCCGGCTGTCTGGGTTTGCCATCCGTGTGGCCGCGGTCCCCGCCATCGCGCTGGCCGTCGCGGTCGCGGCCAACCCGGCCGCCACCTTGCACGCGGTCACCAGCCAGCCCAACTCGCCCCGGATCGACCATCCAACGCCGTGGATCTACCTGGCTCCGCACCAGGCCGGCGACCTGGTCGCGGCTGGCCCGGCCCGGATCCTGGCTCTCGTGGCCGCCTGCGGCTGCGCTGTTCTCGCTTACCGCGGGCTCGCTGACCGTGGGCTGGCTGACCGTGGGCTGGCTGACCGTGGGCTGGCCGGGCTGCTCTGGTGGATCGCGGTCGCGCTGGCCGTGCGCTCGGTGTTCGAGCCGGTCATGGTGGCCTACTACCTGTGGCCGCCGCTGGCCGTAGCCCTGATCGCGGCGTGCGCGGACTGGGCGCGGCTGCTCCGGACGGCCGCCGTGGTGGTCGCGCTGACGTTCTTCTCGCAGATCTGGTGGCGCAACCCCTGGGCCTGGTGGACGCCGATGGTGGCCGGGCTGATCCTGGCCCTGTACCTGGCCCGCCCGGCCCCGGCCAGCGCCGAGACCCGGGAGAACTCAGCGCCGCAGGTGCTCCCACAGGCGGGGGAGGAGTTCGTCCCGGACGGCGCGCCATGAGGCGATCTCCTCGGCCGTCAGCGGCGTGACCGGGCCGGCCGCCCGCACGGCCAGGTAGACCTCGCAGGCCGCGGCGAGCAGCCACATCCGCGCTACCGCGATTCCCGGCGTGGCTCCCAAGGTCAGGGCGCCGTTGCCGCGGAGCAGCAAGGCCTCTCCGCGGGGCAGGGTTCTGGCCGCCCGTTCGGCCCGTTGCGGTGACCGCAGCAACCGGGCGTCGTCGTGCACCGGGACCGACTCGCCCAGCCAGGCGGCCTGCCCGTGCAGCGGGACCAGTTCGCCCGTCACGGCCGCCGCCGCAAAGGCCTTCGGCGGCTGGGCCCGGGCGATCGCGGCCGCGTCCGGCCTGGCCCGGTATACGGCCAGGTGGGCCCACGCCTCAGCCGGAGCGCCCGCGGGCAGTTCCGGGCCAGGCTCGAGCGGCACCTCGAGCACGTCCGCCGCGTTCACCCCGGCCAGATCGGCGGCCGGGGTGATCAGCATCGCCGGCCCGGACCGGGCAGACACGTGCCCGTAGGCGGTGACCAGACCGAGCCGGGACACGACGTTTCCCGCCTCCGCGACGTCTGCGGCCAGCCCGGCCGCAGATTCTGCCATCATCGGCGTGTTTGCCCCTTCCCAGATGAGCCCGCCCGTGTCTAAACTGTATGCAGTTTAACGACTGTATGCACTTTGCCGTCAAAGGGGAAGGCCCGTGATCTCAGGACTGCACCATTACGCGCTCGAAGTGCCGGACCTGGAGGTCGCCGACGGCTTCCTGCGGGACTTCGGGCTGGAGACGGGGGAGAAGGACGGATCCCTGGTGGCCAAGTGCCCGGGCCGGGAGCAGGACCAGGTCCGCATGGTGCAGGCCCCGGCCAAAAGGCTGCACCACGTCACGTTCACGCTCCAGCCAGGGTCGATGGACACGGTCCGCGAGGCCCTGGAGCGGGCCGGAACCCCGGTCATCGAGCCGCCCGCCGGCGCGACCGAGGACGGCCTGTGGATCCGCGACCCCGACGGCACCGCCGTGCAGCTGCTCGACGAGGCCCCGGCCCCGGCCCGCCCGGTCGCCGAGGTGCTGGTCAACATGGGCGCCAGCCGCCAGCGGATCGGCGTCGCGCAGTGGACCCAGGCCACCGAGGATGTACTGCCGCGGCGGCTCGGGCACTCACTGCTGTTCACCGCCCAGCCGGAGCGGATGACCGAGTTCTACACCGGTGTGCTGGGCCTGCGGGTCAGCGACACCATCCACGGCCTGGTCACCTTCCTCAACGCCGGCCCCGGGGATCACCACGTGTTCGGCTTCATCGCCAGCAGCCACCGCGGCTTCCACCACGCCAGCTTCGAGGTCCCCTCGGTGGACGCCATCGCCATCGGCGCGGACCGGATGCGGGCCAAGGGCCGCGAGGCGGGCTGGGGCCTGGGCCGGCACACCATCGGGTCCAACTTCTTCCACTACAACCCCGACCCGTGGGGGTCGTGGATCGAGTGGTTCTCCGACATCGACCAGATCGACGACTGCTGGGTGGCCAACGACTGGAACGTGCCCCCGCACCTGTGGGGCACGCCGCCCCCCGAGACCTTCCTCGCCAATCACGAGCCGCAATCTGAGAAGGAGTGAAGCATGAGCCGCGACGTCGCCCCCATCTTCGCCGACATTGACACCCTGGACCCGGACAAGTTCGTCGCCCACCTCACGCCGGACGTGACCTTCCGCTTCGGCAACAACGACCCGGTAACCGGGCGGGCGGCGGTAAGGGAGGGCGTGGCCGGGTTCTTCACCACCATCGCCGGCATGCACCACCACATCCTGAGCACCTACAGCGACGGTGACACCGTCATCGCCAAGATCGACGTGGAGTACATCCGCCCGGACGGCAAGTCGGTCACCGTGCCCAACGCCGACATCCTCGTCTTCGACGGCGACCTGGTCAGCGACTGGCAGATCTACATCGACCTGGCCCCGGTGTTTGCCTAGGTAAAGGGGTTCGCCTAGATCATGATCACGCTCACCGATATCGCCTACGTCCGGTCGGGGGTGGCGGACCTGGACGCCGCCACCCGGTTCGCCACCGAGATCGTCGGCCTGGAACTGGCCGCGCCCACCGAGCAGGGCGTGGCCCATCTGCGCGCCGACCAGCGGCACCACTGCCTGGCCCTGGTCGAGGGACCGTCCGGGGTCATTTCCTCCGGATTCACCGTGGCCGACACCGACGCGCTGGAGGCGGCTGAGACCGAGCTGGAGCGAGCCGGGTTCTCGATCCGGCGTGGCTCGCCCGGGCAGGCCAGGTCGCGCCGGGTACGCGA
Source organism: uncultured Actinomycetota bacterium (assembly GCA_963781225.1). Classification (GTDB taxonomy): domain Bacteria; phylum Actinomycetota; class Actinomycetes; order Streptosporangiales; family Streptosporangiaceae; genus Palsa-504. The sequence goes on along the minus strand of CAWAFD010000002.1, from coordinate 88,887 downwards.
GTTCATCGGCTTCGACGACCCGTTCGGCAACCGGATCGAGCTGGTCGCGCAGCAGGAGAGCATCGCCCGGCCGGTGGCCTTCACCCGCGGCGCCGGGATCACCGAATTCGGGCACCTGTGCCTGGACGCGCCCGACGTGCACGAGGCCTACCGGTTCTGGAACACCCGCTTCAACGCCCGGGTGTCGGACTGGATCGGCGACGCCGCGTGCCTGATCCGGATCGACCCGGTGCATCACAAGCTGGCCGTGTTCAAGGGTGACGAGCCGGGTCTGTGCCACATGAACTTCCAGGTGGAGACCATCGACGACGTGTTCAGGAACTGGCACTTCCTGCTCGACCACGACGTCGAGATCGAGATGGGCCCGGGCCGGCACCCGCAGTCCACCGCGATCTTCCTGTACTTCCTGGGCCCGGAGGGCTTCACCTACGAGTACTCCTTCGGCGTGCGCCGGATTACCGACGACGCAGCCTGGGTGCCGCGCACGTTCGACCCGGGCGAGCTCGGGTCCATCGACATGTGGCTCGGCCCGACCAGCCGGCCCATCACCCAGCCCCAGGTCCGGCCCGCCGCCGTAGGGAACGCCAGGGTGGGCAACAGCGCTGGCCGAGCCGCCTCATGAGCACCCCCGTGCCGGAGCCGGACAGCCGAGGCTGGGGATAATCAGCAGGCGGGCTCAGGACCCACCCGGGCGAGGCGGCCTAAGCTTTGGCCAGCCGGAGCGGCGCGGGCCCGTCCCGGTCGATGAGGGCCACCGCGTGCGGCACCGCCACCGGCTGGTAGTCCGGCGCGCAGTCGGCCAGCACCCGCAGCGCGGTGCGCTCCAGGTGGTGGGCCATCTCGGTCAGCGCGCCCTGCTCGTCACCCGCGATCAGGGCCTCCAGGATGGCGGCGTGCTCGACGTCGCCCGCCGCCTGCCAGCTGTTGGGTTCGGACAGCTGATAGATGCGGATGTACCGGGTGGTCCGGTCGGCGAAGGCCTGCAGCTGCCGCTGCAGCGACTCCCCGGCCGCCGCGCTGCAGACGCGGTGGTAGTCGGCGTGCGCCGCGAACCAGGCGCCGAAGTCGCCGGTCTTGGCCGCCTGCCGCATCGCGGTCAGCATCTTCCTGGCCTCGGCCCGGGCCTTGGTCCCGAAGTGCCCGATGGTCATGGACAGCGCCAGTGTCTCCAGCAGGATCCGGCTGGCGTACACATCGTCCAGTTCCTGCGGATCCAGGCCCGCCACCCGGGTGCGCTGGTTCGGCTCGATCTCGACCAGGCCCTCTTCCTGCAGCATCCGCAGCACCTCCCGCAGCGGGGTGCGGCTGATGCCGAGCTGCGCGGCCAGGCTTACCTGGGAGAGCTTGGTGCCCGGCGACAAGGTGCCGTCCAGGATGCACTCCCGCAGGTAGGCGTGGACGTGCGGGATGGCCTGCCGGGCTTCGGGCAGATCGACCTTGCGGATGTCCGGCAGCTGCACGACACGAGACATGGGCAGCCTTCCCTCACCTGGCGACAGTAACTGCATACAGTTTACCGGGTGGATGCGCACCGTATGCCGACGGCCCCGCCATCACTGGCCAAGGCCTGCCGGGAGCACCGCCGGCGCCGGCCGCGAGCGGCAGATTCAGAGTATCCGCAGAAAGACCGGAGATCTGGGATCTAGGTAGCGCTGGCATCCTCACCGGCATGACGTACCTGGAGCAGCCATGGCCGACGCGAGCCGGCGCCACCGGCGACGGGGTCCCGGCCACCAGGCACCGGCGGTTGCCGTCGCCACCCGCGGCCGGGCCGGTGCTGGATGAGATCACACCGCGCTGGTACTGGCCCGCGTTGGCAGTCATGCTCGCGGCAGTGGCGGTGCTCTACCTGTGGGACCTGAGTGCTTCGGGGTACGCGAACACGTTCTACGCGGCGGCCGTGCAGGCAGGGACGGAGAGCTGGAAGTCCTGGTTCTTTGGTTCGCTGGATTCCTCGAGCTTTATCACGGTCGACAAACCGCCGGCGTCACTGTGGATCATGGGCCTGTCCGGGCGGATTTTCGGCTTCAGCAGCTGGTCGCTGCTGGTACCGCAGGCCCTCGAAGGGGTCGCTGCGGCCGCGCTGGCGTGCGCGGCCGTCCGCCGCGCCGTACGCCGGTCGGCGGGCGGCCAGGCCGGGGCCCTGGCCGGCCTGATCGCGGGCGCCGCCATGGCGCTGACGCCGGCCGCCGTCCTGATCTTCCGGTTCAACAACCCCGATGCCCTCATGGTCCTGCTCGTGGTGGCCGCCGCGTACTGCGTTGTCCGGGCCCTGGAGCATGGGCGGACCTGGTGGCTGGTCGGCGCGGGCGCCGCGTTCGGGTTCGGCTTCCTGACCAAGAGCGGGGAAGCCCTGCTCAACGCGCCCGCGTTCGCCCTGGCGTACCTGGTCGCGGCGCCGGTGACGTTCTGGCGGCGGATCTGGCAGCTGGCCGCGGGTGGCCTGGCCATCGCGGTGTCGGCCGGCTGGTGGATCGTGGCGGTGCTGCTGATACCCGCGGCGGACCGGCCCTACATCGGCGGGTCGACCGACAACAACCCGCTGGAACTGGCCTTCGGCTACAACGGCTTGGGCCGGCTGGTCGGCGGAGCTGGAAACGGGGGCGGCGGTATGGGCGCTGCCGGCAGCAGCTTCGGCGGGACGGCGGGGGTGCAGCGGCTGTTCAGCGGGGAGCCGGTCTTGAGATCTCCTGGCTGCTGCCCGCCGCCCTGGTCCTGCTCGCGGGCGGGGTCTGGGCGACCTGGCGGGGCCGCCGGACCGATCCGGGCCGCGCGTCGCTCATCATTTTCGGCGGCTGGCTGATCTCGACCGGGGTGACGTTCGCCTACATGCAGGGCACCATCCACCCCTACTACACCGTGGCGCTCGCCCCGGCGATCGGGGCGCTTGCCGGCATCGGCCTAGCACTGCTCTGGCGGCACCGCCTGGTCGCGCCCCGCGCCGCCTGCATGGTGCTGGCGCTGGCCGTGGCCGTCACCTGCGGGTGGGGGTTCGAGCTGCTGCGCACCGACTCCAAGTTCCACCCGTGGGTCCGCTACCTCGCGGTCGTGGTCGCGGTGCTGGCTATTGCGGCGCTGGTCCTGACGGCGCTGCGGTCACGGTCCGGACGGCGGCTGGTCGCGGCGACCGCGGTGCTGACCGCCGCGGCGCTGGCCGTGCCGACGACCGCCTGGGCGGTGGCGACCGCCGCGACCCCGCACACCGGGTCGATCCCGGCCGCGGTGCCCGGCAGCACCGGCTTCGGCTCCAGTACCGGCGGCAAGGCGCCCACCGGAGCTAGCGGTGCCGGCCCCGGCGGCACCGCCCAGGCCGGGGGAGCGGGCACCTCAGGTCCTCCGGAGGGAAGCACCGGGCAGTCAGGCACCACCCCCGGCACGGGCGGTATCGCTCCAGGCGGCGCCGGCGGAGGCGCCAGCACGAGTTCCGCGCTGGTCAAGGCGCTGGGAAAGACCACGACCCGGTGGGCAGCGGCCGTCGAGGGGTCGCAGAGCGCGGCGAGCCTGGAACTCGCCAGCGGCGGCAAGGCGGTCATGGCCATGGGCGGGTTCACCGGCAGTGACCCCGCGCCGACCCTGGCTCAGTTCGAGACATGGGTCAAGGCGGGCGACATCACCTACTACATCGCCGGCGGCGGCATGAGCGGCGGTCCCGGCGGCCAGGGATCGTTCAGCCAGATCACGGCCTGGGTCAAGGCGCATTACACGTCGGCCACCATCGGCGGCCAGACGGTCTACCTCCTGCTCCAGCCGAAGTCCTGACGCCCATCGCAAACCGCGCCGCCAGAAACTGCACGCGCTAAACTGCATGCAGTTTCTGGCGGCTGCCTCTTGAAACCAGCTCACCAAACTGCATACAGTTTATCCATCCCCGTTGCGAGGAGGCGGCGATGGAGCGAGTCGGCGTAATCGGTCTGGGCAAGATGGGTCTGCCCATCGCGCAGAACCTGCTAGAGCGTGGTTTCACCGTCACCGGCTACCGGCGCAGCGGCTCGCCCGAGCTCGCGGCCGCGGGTGGCGTCCCGCTGGCGAGCGCGGCCGAGGTTGCGGAGAACTCCGATGTGCTGCTGTCGATCCTGCCCGGCGCCGAGGATGTCGAGGAGATCATCTGCGGCCCGGACGGCACCCTGGCCGCCCTGCGGCCCGGCACCGCGCACATCGAGATGAGCACCGTCGACGTCGACCGCAAGGCCCGGCTGCGGGACGCGGTCCGGGCTCGCGGCGGTGACCTGCTCGACTGCCCGGTCAGCGGCACGCCGGCCATGGTCAGGCCGCGGCTGGCCACCACCTTCGTCTCCGGCGACCCAGATAACACCGAGCGCGTCCGGCCGGTCCTGGACGCGGCCGGCAAGTGGATCTACACCGGTGAGTTCGGCGCCGGCGCGCACCTGAAGTACATCGCCAACCTGCTGCTCGCGGTGCACACCGTGGCCGCCGCGGAAGCGATGGCGATGGCGAAGGCCAGCGGCCTGGACCTGGACCAGGTCATGCAGACCCTGGACAACTCCATCGCCGGCTCGGCCATCTGGAAGATGCGTGCCCCCCTGATGGCCGAACGTGCCTGGTCTCCCGCACCCGGCCCGGTCGCTACCCTGCATCCCATCCTGGAGCAGATCGAGGACTACGCGGCCCAGACCGGCCTTAACGCCCCCGTCTTCACCGCGGCCAAGGAGGTCTTCGACAAGGCCATGGCCGACGGCTGGGGCGAGAAGGACATCGCCTGCGTCCATGATCAAATCACGGGAGCCCGCATATGACCTGGTCCCTTGCCGCCTACACCGCCCAGGGCACGGACGGCTTCGGGGTGCTGCGCGACGACGGCACGCTCGTCGCGCCGACCGACCTCAAGCGCTGGTCCACCACGCTGGAGCTGCTGGAGGACTGGGCCGCCGCCGAGTCCGTGCTGCGCGAGCTGGACATCACCGACGCCCCGGCGGTCAGCTATGACCGGTTGCTGCCGCCGGTGCAGTGGCCGCGCAAGGTCATCTGCGCCGGGGTCAACTACCGCAAGCACATGCGCGAGATGGGCGGCGAGGTCCCCGACCAGGGCTGGCAGCCGTTCTTCTTCCTCAAGGCCCCCACCACCTCGGTCATCGGCCCCCGGGACCCGATCACGATCAGTGCCCCGGACCGCGCCAGGTACGACTGGGAGGCCGAGCTGGCCGTGGTCATCGGGCTCAAGGGCAAAAACATTCCAGCCGAACGGGCTGGGTTTCACGTGGCCGCGTATTGCGTGGCCAACGACGTGACGGCGCGTGGCTACCACAAGCGTGACATCGTGCCGGCCGAGGCCTTCAGCTATGACTGGTTCGCCGCTAAATCGATGGAGGGATCGCTGCCGCTGGGGCCCGGCCTGACGCCGGCGTTCCAGGTAGCAGACCCCCAGGATCTGCGGCTGCGGCTGTGGGTCAACGACGAGCTTCAGCAGGACGAATCCACCGCCGACATGGTCTGCCCGGTCGCGGAGCTGGTCAGCGCGGCCAGCCAGGTCGTCACCCTCGAGCCGGGCGACGTGATCGCCACCGGCACGCCGTCGGGGGTGGGCGTGGCCCGCGGCCTGTACCTGCGGGACGGCGACGTGGTCCGGGTCACCATCGACGGGCTGGGCAGCATCATCAACCCCGTAAAGGAGAACTCATGATCTTCGTGACCCACCTGCTGCCGGTCAACGTGCCCGGCGAGCCCGAACTTGACCGCAAGGCCGTGTGGGACGGGCTGGTCCTCAAGGCCAACAACGCCCTGCCCTTTGTGCCGGCCATGACCCAGTGCGAGGTCACCCAGCGGCTCAGCGAGACTACCTTCGACCGGGACATCGAGTTCCGCGGCCAGCGCATGACCGAGCGGATCACGATGGAGGAGCCGCACCGGGTCACCTTCACCCGGATCGCCGGGCCGGTGCTCGGCACCATCGCCAACGAGATCGAGGGCCCCGAGGATGACCTCAAGCTCCGGTTCAGCTTTGCCCTCGTGGTCACGGGCGTCGAGGGCGGGTCCGCCACCGAGCAGGAGTACGCCGACTCGATGACCGGTGACTACCTCAAGGCCGTAGCCGCCACCCTGAACGCTATGCGCCGCATCGCGGTGTCTGCTTAAAGGCAAGAAAGGAACACCCCCATGGCGCAGCCAACCTCTGTCACCCCGCTTTCCCCTGCCATACCGTCGACAATTGACGACCAGCTGCGAGCACGCATCGCCGAGCAGCTGGCCGGGCACTTCAAGGGCGACATCATCGGCCCCGACCACGCCGAATACGAGCAGGCCCGGCAGGTCTGGAACGCCATGATCGACCGGCGTCCCGGGCTCATCCTGCGCTGCACCAGCACCGAGGATGTGGTGGCCGCGGTCAACGTGGCCCGCGAGAACGGGCTGCCGCCCGCGGTCCGCTGCGGCGGGCACAACGTGGCGGGCAAGGGCATATCTGACGGCGGCCTGACCATCGACCTGAGCGGGCTGCGCGAGGTCACCGTGGACACCGAGCGCAAGCTGGTGCACGCCGGGGGCGGCAGCATGCTCGGTACGGTCGACGCGGCCACCGGACCGCACGGCCTTATCGTCCCGGCCGGCATCATGTCCGAGACCGGCGCGGGCGGCCTGGCCCTGGGCGGTGGCATCGGCTGGTTCTCGCGTAAGCACGGCCTGACCTGCGACAACTTCGTCTCGCTGGAAGTTGTCCTGGCCAGCGGCGAGGTTATCGAGGTATCGGCTGACTCCCACCCGGACCTGTTCTGGGCGCTGCGCGGCGGCGGTGGCAACTTCGGCATCGTCACCCGCTTCACGTTCGCCGCGCACGACTTCGGCCCGATGATGCGCATCGGGGTCTCGTGCTACGAGCCCGAGCAGGCCGTCGAGGCACTGCGTGGTTACGCCCGCATCGTGCCGACCTTGTCCCGTTCGGTCGGGTGGCACGCCGCGCTGAAGCACGACATGCCGGCGCTGCCCTTCGTCCCGCCGGAGTACGTGGGCAAGCGGCTGGTCATGCTGGTGTCGATGTGGCTCGAGGACGCCGAGGACCCCGAGGGCATCGAGACGATCGGGGAGCTGACCGACATCGGCCAGCCCTGTATCAAGGCCACCACGGTGATGCCGTTCGGCGCCGGCGTGCAGCACCTGATCGACGTCGAGTTCGAGAATGGTCACCGCTACTACACCAAGGAAGCTCACGTCGCCGATCTGGCCGACGAGGCCATCGACAAGCTGCATGCGTTCTGGAAAGACATGCCGATGGAAGGCGAGGTGGAGATCATCGGCCTGGGCGGTGCCATCGGCGACGTGCCCGAGGCCGACTCCGCGTTCTCCAACCGCGGCTACCTGCTCTGGCTCAACTTCGCCATGCGCTGGGACGACCCGGCCGACGACCCCGACTACATCAGCCGCACCCGGGCCATCGTGGCGGACCTGGCCCCCTGGGTCGGCAAGGGCGTCTACTCCAACATGCTCAACTTCGACGAGCAGGACCGGGTCGTCGAGGCCTTCGGCGGCCCGGAGAAGTTTGCCCGCCTCGGCCGCCTCAAGGCCGAATACGACCCGCAGAACCTCTTCCGCCAGAACGCCAATATCCCGCCCGCGCCGTAGCCTGCCACGCCGTCACCCCGCCGTTTCCCGGGCTCCGGCCCGGGAAACGGTCAGGCATACTTGCCGGATAAAGCGGCAGTAAGCCATCACCATGATGGGATGCCTGACGGGAGCCCTTGACCGGGGAACAGAGACGGGGAGTGGATGTGGCGGACGCCGGAACGCACGAGCACACGCCGGCACCGGGGACGGAGAAGCCGCGGCGGTACCTGCCGCGGCTGCGCTATGAGCTGATCGGGTGCGGGCTGCACGGTCACGAGCTGCTCGGCGTGGAGGCGGCCGAGATCCGCAGCGAGGATGAGCTGTTCGTCCGGGAGGCCGGCGGCCTGCGCTGGTACCGCTGCCTGCGCTGCGACTCCTGGGTCGCGCTGACCCCACCCGCGCACCCGACCGAGAAATATCCGCCGGCCCGGGAGGACGTCAGCCTGCCGCTGCGGGGCAAGCCGCTGCGCGACCGGTATGTGCTGCGGCTGATCGCGCTAGACCGGCTGGTGCACTTCCTGGTCCTGGGTGCCCTGGCCGCGGTCGTCTTGCTGTTCGCCAGCAACCGGGACGCGCTGAACGCGGAGTTCACCCGCGTCCTGGATGACCTTCAGGGTGGTGTCGGCGGCCCGGTGGTCAGCAGCAACCAGGGCGTCGTGAGGGAGCTGCGGTCGCTGTTCGCGATCAGCATCAGGAACCTGTACCTGGTCGGTACGGCGGTCGCCATCTATGCGCTGATGGAGGCGACCGAGGCCGTCGGGCTGTGGTTCGCCAAGCGCTGGGCGGAATACCTGACCTTCATCGCGACGATCGTCTTCATCCCATATGAGATCTATGAGCTGACCAAGACCATCTCCTGGCTCAAGGTGCTGACCTTCGTCATCAACGTGGCCATCGCCGCGTACCTGCTGTACTCCAAGCGGCTGTTCGGCCTGCGCGGCGGCGGCAAAGCGGAAAAGGCCGAGCACGACGCGGACGTGGGGTGGGACGCGCTCGAGCAGGCCACCCCACGTCCCGGTGCCTACCCGTAACGGCGCAGCTCGTGGAAGAAGTCGTCCACGACGCGCAGGTCGCCGGCCCGGGTCACCTCGTCGTAAACGTGCTTGCCGACGGCCAGGTCCAGCACACCCAGGCCGAACGGTGAGAACACCACGGTGCGGTCGGCCGGCACCGTCACCCGCCCGGCCATCACGTCGCCCAGCGTGCCGGCCAGGAACTCGCGGCTGCCGGTGAGCTGCTCGACCAGGTGCGGTGAGGTATTGGCCTTGAGGCAGTGCTCCACATCGTCGACCAGGTTGACCGACTCGAGCAGGATCTCCGGCGCCAGGTCCCGCAGGGACACGTGCAGCACCACCGGGTTGTGCTTGAACCACGATGGTTCTGTCACATGCGGCTGCCCGGCGATCGTGGCGAAGACCACCAGGTCACTGGCGCTGATCAGATCCTCGGCCCGGTCGTAGCAGGTGATCTCCCCGGTCACGCCGGAGCTCTCCAGGTAACCCCGGAAGCCCGCCATGCTGTCGGCAGACAGGTCGTGCACGCCGATCTGGTCGAACGTCCAGCCGTTGCCGGCCAGGAACGTGTGAATGTAGCGGGCGATCAGGCCGGTGCCGAAGAACCCGACCCTGGCCGGCCGCGGGCGGCCCCGGCTAAGCCAGCCCGCGGCCGACGCTGCCAGCGCCGCCGTTCTGGTGGCGCTGATGATCGAGCTTTCCAGGCAGGCGAACGGGTAGCCCGTGTCGTGATCGTTGAGGATCAGCACGGCCGAGGCCCGCGGGATCCCGTTCGGGACGTTGTCCGGGAAGCTGGAGACCCACTTCAGGCCGTCCACCCGGATCGAGCCGCCGATCGAGGCGGGCAGCGCGATGATCCGGGCGTTCGGCCGGTCCGGGAACTGCAGGAAATAGGAGGGCGGGTTGACCGAGTCACCAGCGCTGTGCAGCTGGTAGGTGGCCTCGACCAGCTCGGTGATCTGGCGTTCGCGGCCCCGCAGGGCCTGGGCGACCTGGCCGCCGGATATGACGGCGAACGACGGGACCGCCGCGCTCATCGCGAGCTCCTCACCGGGTCGCCGAGCCCGGCGAGCACCTCGCGTGGGCCCTCGAACGCCTCCCGGCTGTGCGCGGTGCGGATGTTGTCCACCATCAGCAGGTCGCCGGCCTGCCAGGGTTCCCGCGCGGTGTGCGCCTCGTAGGTGTCGTTGAGCAGCTGCACGATGTCCTCACCAATCGGGTCGCCGCCGCCGAACCGGGTCGTGAACGGCAGGCCGTCCTCGCCGTACATGTCGACCATGTACTCCCGCACCTCGGGGTCGATGGTCCGCTCGTTGAGGAACGCGATCTGGTTGAACCAGCAGCGCTGGCCGGTGATCGGGTGGCGGACCACGGCCGGGCGGCGCTGCCAGGTGCGCAGCACCCCGTCCGGCTGCCACTCGAACTCGATCGCGTTGGCCCGGCAGTACTGCTCCACCGCGTCGCGGTCGCCGGTGCCGAACGCCTGATCCGGCGAGGCCCCGAAGTCCTCGTTGTAGTTACGGACGAGCAGCCAGCCTTCGGCCTCGAACCGCTGCACCAGGCCACCGGGCAGCGCGTCGAGCACGGTCGGCGCGTCCGCCACGGCGGTCGCCCCGCCGCTGGCCGGCGGGGTCAGGCACGCGAACAGCATCAGCCCGGGGAACTCCAGCCGGTAGCTCAGCTCGTGGTGCATGCACATCTGCTGGTTCGCCGGCCACGGCGTGACCGAGTACAGGCCCTCGGTGTGGGGCTGCCGGGGAGCGAAGGCCTCACGCTCGGGCATCAGGCGGTTAGCCAGCTGCCCGAAGACGGCTGCGGTCCCGGCCGCGTCGCGCAGCCCCAGGCCGCGGACCAGCGCACTGCCGTGCTCGGTGACCACGGCGCGCAGCGCCTCGCGGTGCGCCGCGGCCCAGGACGCCGCGTCTGCGACGGCGCCGGCCCGCACCAGCGGGGGCCTGCCTGGCTGCAGGTCCACATCCAGCAGGGATGCCAGTGATGGGTGTGACATGACAACTTTCCTTTCAATGACTGGTTAAGAAGCTGGTGAGGCGGGGGCCAGTACGGCCGCGAGGACGGCCGCGGCGGCCTGTGCCGGGCGGGTGCGCAGGAAGTAGTGGCCGCCGTCGGCGAGCTCGTGGCGGCTGACCACCTCGGCAAACAGCGACCAGTCGCGGAAGCGGTCGGCGGAGTCCGCCGTGTACGGGTCGTCCGCGGCCACCACCACGGTGACCGGCGCGGTCAGTGGCGTCGCCGGACCGTGCTCCAGGGCATCGGCGACGTACCGGTGCGCGGACACACAATCGTGCCGGTAGGCCGCCGCGATCCGGGCCACCTCGAGTTCGGCCAGATCGGTGTAGCCGCCCATGGCCAGCAGATCCGCGGCGATCTCGGCGTCGGTCTGCCTGCCGAGCCGGGCGATGCCGGCCCGCCGCGCGACCACGTCGCCCGGCAGCTGTGCGCCGACGAACACGTGCTGGACGTCGACGCCCAGACCGGCCAGCCTGGCCGCCGTGGCCAGGGCGAACGCGGTGCCGGAGGAGTGGCCCCACAGCAGGACCCGGCTCAGTCCACGCGCGGTGATCTCGCCGGCCACCGCCGTGGCGACCCGGTCCAGCGATGCGAACTCCTCGCCCCCGCGGGCACCGAAATCGTGCCCGGGCAGCTCGACCGCGTAGACAGCCAGCCCGCTGCCGCGCAGCGCGGCCGCCATGGGCTGGAAGTTCACCGCATTGCCGCCGGCGTAGGGAAAGCACACCAGGGCCAGTCCGGCGCCGTCATCCGGCTCGAGGAGCGGCTGGAGCAGTTCCGGGCGGGAGTGGTTTCGCTGAGCATGACCGTCGGGCTCGTCTCCACTGGCCTTTGCGTCGACCAGCGCGGCCATGTCGGCCAGCACCGGATGGCTGGTGAGCTCCTTGAGGGAGATCACCCGGCCCAGGGCGATGGCCAGCTTGACGGCCGACAGCGAGCTGCCGCCCCGGTCGAAGAAGTTGTCGCTCCGGCCGATCCGCCCGGCAGGCACGCCGAGTATCTCGGCCCAGGCCGCCGCCACCCGACGTTCGGTCGCCGTGGCTGGCGCGTCGTCGTCCGTGCCCGCCGCGTCGGCGAGCTCGGCCGCCAGCGCCGTCAGCGCCTTCTTGTCGATCTTGCTGTTGGCGGTCAGCGGCAGTTGCTCACGCCAGTGGAAGGCGGCCGGCACCATGTAGACGGGCAGCGACCGGCCCAGCTGGTCCCGCAGGTCTTCCGTCGGCAGTTCCCGCGGGCCGCAGTAGAAGGCCAGCAGCCGCTGCTCCTGGCCGGGCCGGCCGGCCACCACGACCGCTCCGTCCCGGACGCCGGGCACCTGCAGCAGCGTGTTCTCGATCTCGCCGATCTCGATACGGAACCCGCTGATCTTGACCTGGCTGTCGCGGCGGCCCAGGAACTCCAGCTTGCCGTCTGGCCGCCAGCGGCCGTAGTCCCCGCCCAGGTAGAGCCGCTCGGCCGGGCGGTACGGGTCGGCCAGATAGGCCTGCCGGGTGCGCTCGGGGTCGTTGATGTAGCCCCGCCCGACGCACACGCCGGAAAAGGCGATCAGGCCCGGCGAGCCCAGCGGCACCGGGGACAGCTGCTCATCGACCACGTAAACGCGCACATTGTTCACCGCGCGCCCGAGCGGCACCCGGTCGCCCTCCGGGGCACGGTCCATGACCTCATGGTTGGTGTCGTCCGAGGTCTCGGTCAGCCCGTAGGCGTTGACGAGCTTGATCCCGGGCATTGCCGCGAACCAGCGCTGCGCCAGCTCCTTCTTCAGGGCCTCCCCGGTCACCGACACACAGCGCAGGTCCGGCAGCTCCCGCGGGTGCTGATCCAGGTAGGACAGCACCACCTCCAGATAGGAGGGGACCACCTGCATGACGTTGACCCGGCCGGCGGTGATCGTGTCCAGGAACCGGCCGACCTCCAGGATCGTCTCCTGCCCGACGAGCAGCGTCCGGCCGCCCGCCAGCAGCGCCGAGATCAGTTGCCACAGCGAGATGTCGAAGCACTGCGGCGCGATCTGGGCGACTACCTGGCCCTCGCCGATACCCAGATCGTCGATCTTGGCGAACAGGTGGTTGAGCATGCCCGCCTGCTCACACATCGCTCCCTTGGGCTCACCGGTGGAGCCAGAGGTGAAATAGATGTAGGCGAGCTGACCGGGGTGGACCTCGATGCCCAGGTCGCCGTCGTCGTGATCCTCACCGTAGGCGGATCCGGTCAGCAAGGTCGCGATGCCCTCCAGGCCATTCAGGGCCGCGCTGAGCGTGGTCATGCTGTCGGGCTCGGTGATCACCAGGTGGCAGCCGGCCCGGGACAGCGTGACCGCGATGCGGCCCTCCGGGAAGTGCGGCTCGATGGGCAGGTACACCCCGCCGGCCTTGAAGATTGCCAGTACCGAGGCCAGCCAGTCCAGGTTCCGCTCGGTCACCACGGCCACGACCCCCTCGCGCCGCAGCCCGCGGGCCAGCAGGGCCCGCGCCATCCGGTTCGCGTGCGCGTTGAGCTCGGCGTAGGTCCACTGCCGGTCCCCGCAGATAGCCGCGACGGCGTTTGGGTGCTTCCGCACCCGGGCCTCGAACAGCTCGTGCACCCGCTGAGCGGGCAGCTCCCGCTGCGGGCCGGCCAGTCCCTCGAGCTGGTACTCGCGCTCTTCGGGGCCGACCAGGCCTGCGGTGCCGTGCGGGGCGTCCGGGTCGGCGGCGATCAGCGCCAGGGCGGTCAGGTGATAACCGGTGATCCGGGCCGCGGCGCCCGCGTCCAGGGCGTCGGTCCGGTACCGCAGCCGCAGCACCAGACGCCCGCGATGCCGCGCGATCCCGACCCGCAGCACGACCTCCGGTGCCAGGCCGCCGTCGTCGCCGGCCGAGTCGAATACGGTCTCGAACATCGGCCCGGTCAGGCCTAGCTCGCCGCGCAGTTCGCCAACGCCGAAATCCTGGTGCGATAGCAGCTCCCACTCGGTCCGGTGGGCATCCAGCGCCAGCGTGCGCCACGATCCCGGCCCAGCCTCCAGGCGGCAGGGCAGTGGCAGGCCACCCGGCGCGGCCACGTAACCCGTCACCACCTCGGTCTCGCCCGACAACGTCGCCAGCACCTTGATGTGCGCGGCCAGCAGGACCGAGCTCAATGGCACCTCCAGGCGCCGGCGCAGGTCGTCCACCAGATCACCGGGGATGGCGGCCTCGTACTGCGCAATGCCGGGCACTGGCTCGGCGGTCCATCGCGGTATAGCGGTGAACCCCCCGCTCAGCAGCACCCCGCGCCAGTACTCGCGGCCGGAATCAGCAAATGTCTCAGGCAGGCTTATAGCAGTCATGTCACATCTCCCTCGCGGGGTTTCCCCCCCACCGCGCGTGCGGCGGGATTTCCTCGCCCTTCATCAGGAAGGAATCCGGGGCGAGCACCGAGCGCTCGCCCATGGTCACGCCGTAGTGGACCATCGCGCCCACTCCGACGGTGCTGCCGGAGCCGATGGCGGTCCGGTCAGACTTGAAGGCGCCATCCTCCTGCGAGTGGCACTGGATCTTGGTTCCGGCGTTGAGCATGACGTCATCGCCGATCGTGGTCAGGGTCCGCTCGGTGATGTAGCAGCCGTCGTCGAAGACCCTCTTGCCTACCTGGACGCCCAGACCGCGCCAGATCAGGTTCTTGAATGGTGTGCCGTCGAACATGTGCAGGTACCCCTCGCCCGGTACTTTCCAGAGGCGCTCGATCCGCCAGAAATACGGGTCGTAGATCGAGCATTCCCTCGACTGCAGAGGACGGAAGCCGCCGACCGCCCGCTCCAGCAGCACGAAGTAGACCGGGCTGATGAGGATGCTCACCGCGAGCAGGGCGGCCATCTCCAGCTGACCGAACCCGCCGTAGGCGTCGAAGGCGGCGATACCGAACACGGTGACCAGGAACAGGTGCAGCCACCGCCCGAACAGGAACAGCCCCATGGTCCGCAGGTTGTGCCAGTTCTTGGCCCGCAGTCCCCGGCGCAGTTCGTCCTCGTCGACGGCCATCGACGCGTCACGCTCGACCGTCCGCGGGATCTCGAAGGACGGCGAGCCGAGCAGCCCCACTCCCTGGCGGATCTCGCCGTCTAGCGGGATCATCGCCTTGGTGGCGATCAGGCAGTTGTCGCCGACCCGGCCGCCTGCCGGGAAGGCGATGTTGTTGCCGAAGAAGCTGTGGCCGCCGATGTACACCGGCGAGACCCGGAACGACGTGGTGGAGAAATCGGCGTTCAGGATCGACAGGCCGTCGGCCACCATCGTCCCGCTGCCGATGATGGACAGGTACGGCGTCTCGTGGCTCACCTCGGTGCCAAAGTTCGACCCGGTCTGGGTGACCTCGCCGAGGTCGTAGCCCAGCCAGCGCAGATAGTAGACGATGAACGAGCTGTCCCCGAACAGGCGGTTGTAGAACTTCGCACTGGTCAGGCGTACGACGGCCCGGTGAATCCGGTCGTGGAAGCCGAACAGCGGGTAGACCGCGACCGGCCTGACCACCAGGCTGAGCAGCCGGGGCACGACGGCCACGGCGATCAGGCCGATGAGCGCCGCCCCGAAGAACAGCACGGCCGAGATGGCCGCCGCGTCCTGGTACAGCCGGATCGAGCTGATCGCTCCCATGCTGGGGTCGAGCACCCGGCCGAGCGTCGGGACCGCGGTCAGCAGGGCGAACACGCCGCCTTCCGCCAGCGGCAGGTACAGCAGGAACAGGCACACCAGGGTGACGGCGCCGAACCGGAACCGGCGCCAGCTGCCGCACGGGCGCGACGACACCCGCAGGTAGTTCACGCCGGTGCGCTGGGCCGGGGAGCCGTGCCAGCGCTGGGCCACCGGGACGGCCTGGCCGCTGTGCAGTGCAGAGGCGTGACCGAGCTGCGCCACGTCACCCATGGAGGTGTTGATGTCGAGCACGGTCTTCTCGCCGATGAACACGTTGCGGCCAATGGTGACGGTGCCGGTCTGGATCCAGCCCGAGTGCGCGCGGTAGCAGCCGAAGTACGATTCCTTGCGGATCAGCGTGTTCGCGCCGATCGTGAGCAGGTCGGTGCAGATCGGCACATGCCGGGAGAAGATGACCGTGCCCCGCCCGACCTTTGCCCCCAGGGCCCGCAGGTACCAGTTGTACAGCGGCGAGCCCACGGTCAGGAAGGCAAACGGGTTTGACCGGATCAGCGTCCGGACGATCCAGAAGCGGACGTACCCCAGGCTCCAGATGCGGATCTGCTGCGGCTTCCAGCGGCCGATGAGGATCCACTTGAGCGCGATCGGAGCGACGCACAGCGCAGCGAAGGCTGCCCCGCCGAAGATGACCGACCGCAGGTAGATGTCGGCATAGCCGTGGGCGCTGGAAATCCAGCCATACGCCCGGGCGCCGCCAGGGCCGCGGCCCAGGCGTAGACCAGGAAGAACAGCAGCTGCAGCGAGCCGCAGACGACGTACTGCCGTGTGCTGCCCGAGGACACCTGCCGCATCAGGATCGGGTCCCGCGGCTGGATCAGCGTGGCCACGTCGTCGAAGTCCGGCAGGGCCACGGCCTCGGGGGTGGCCCCGTCCAGGCCGAGCGAGCGGGCCAGGCCGCGGATCGACGGGTTGGCGTAGATGTCCTGCATGGACACCGACGGCAGGTCCTCGCGCTTGCGCAGCCGGGCGCAGAACTTGGCCATGACCAGCGAGTCGGCGCCGAGCTCGTCGAAGAAGTGGCTGTCGGGTGGCACCTGGTCGGTGCGCATGACCTCGGCCAGGACCCCGGCCAGCTTGGCGGCGCCGCCAGTGACCGGCCCGGTCGTCAGCGCGCCGGGTCCCGCCACCTGCTCCAGGCCGAGCGAGCGGGCCAGGCTGCGGATCGACGGGTTGGCGTAGATGTCCTGCATGGACACCGACGGCAGGTCCTCGCGCTTGCGCAGCCGGGCGCAGAACTTGGCCATGACCAGCGAGTCGGCGCCGAGCTCGTCGAAGAAGTGGCTGTCGGGTGGCACCTGGTCGGTGCGCATGACCTCGGCCAGGACCCCGGCCAGCTTGGCGACATCGCCAGTGCCGGTGTCAGTGCCGATGTCGGTGGCGGCGGCGGTGCCGGCGGCGTTGCGCGGGGCCGGCCTGGCGATCAGAGTTGGCATTCCCATGACGCGATCCCCTCGTCAGGACGCGGTCGGAGCAAGGCTCAGTACGTCCTTGCCGTAGATAGCCTCGATCCAGTTGGTCTGGTAGACGGTGTCGAGGTAGCGCTCGCCCAGGTCGGGCGAGATGGTCACGGCAGTCAGGCCGCCGGCATCGTGGCCAGCCAGCCAGCTCAGCGCGCCGCTGACCACCGTGCCGGTGGAACCGCCGAACAAGAACCCACGCCGCGCCAGCTGGTGACAGGTGCGGATGGCGTCGGCCTCCTCAACCCGGACCACTTCATCCACATAAGACTCATCCAGCAACGGCGGCCGGACCGTCATGCCCAGCCCTGGGATCATCCGGCGCGCGGGAGGACCGCCGAAGATCACCGAGCCGACGGTGTCGATGGCCACAATCCGCACCGGGCGGTGCCACTGCCGGAACCAGCGTGCGCAGCCCATCAGCGTGCCGGTGGTCCCGGCTCCCACAAACAACACATCAAGCTGCGGGAACTCCCGCGCAATGGCCGGCGCCGTGGTCCGGAAGTGCGACCGCCAGTTGCCCTGGTTGCCGTACTGGTTAAGCCAGACGTAGCGGGGGTCACTGGCGCACCTGGCCTTGACGTAGGCCAGCCGTGCGCCCAGGAAACCGTCCACCGGATCCGGCTCGTTGACGATGTGCACTTCGCTGCCCAGCGCCTCCATCAGCAGCCTGGTCGACAGGTTGCAGCGGGAGTCGGTCACGCACATGAACCGGTAGCCCTTGCTCGCCGCGATCATGCTCAGCGCGACCCCAAGGTTTCCCGACGACGACTCGATCAAGATCGAGTCCGGCGTGAGCACGCCGTCCCGCTCGGCGGCTTCCACCATCTCGGTAGCCGCCTTGAGCTTGATGGATCCCGCGAAGTTGAAGCCTTCGCATTTCAGGTACAGAGACTGGCCGAAAATCCCTTGCAGGTCCACAAACAGGTTGTCTTCGTTAAAGGCCTGCGGAACAGAAATTACTGACACGATGCCCTCCTCATCGATGGCAGGCCATGCTGAAGGAAGCCGCGAACTACGCTTAACGGACCTCCGGCCGCGCACCCTCCCAAGTGCGCGAGGCCCCGAGACGGGACTCGCCGGAGCTACCAAGTAAGTGCTCCCCTTCCACCGATTGATACGACGGGCCCGCCAATAAAGTTCAAACAAGTTGCCCCGGAATGTGTCATGCCAGGAATACGGGGGCAGAGGCGGTGCGCCTATGTTCGGTCGTGAGCGCCCGGCGGCCGGGTGAACCCGGAGCATCGGCCGAGGTGGCGCGCGTGTTGAAGCGGGCCGGCAGACCCGCGCGGGACTGGCCGGGACCGTCAGCGAGTCGGCGCGGTCCCCTGCAGCCGCCGCGAGCCGGCCGAGCGCCTGGCCGGCCAGCTCGGCGAGCAGCGGCTCCGGATCGCGCGCAACTCACCACTCGCAACACCGGAGCGCAGCTGCAGCACTACCAGCCAGCCCGCGTGGCCGGCCCTGACCCGGATCACCCGGCCGTAGTGGGACGCCGTGTGACCGCCCCGTTCGAGCCGGGCTGCCCGCCGGGGCGAGTACTTCACGTTCAGGCTGACCAGGCCCTGGTCATTGCGCCACATGGCCACCGAGTGAGCCCGCGCCGCCGTCGCCCCTGGGGTCACCAGGTCGGCCGGCGCCGGGCCCAGCAGCCGCCCTATCTCGGCCTGGCCGAGCAGCTCAGCCGCCAGGACGTGACCTGGCGCAGCCGGCGCCCGCCCGCTGGCCCCGCCTGGTCCGGCCTTATAGGTCATCGTGTCGGCCTCGTCGGCGAACACCGCGGCCGCCATGAACGCCAGCACGGCCAGCACGCCGAAGGCGAGGCAAGCCGGCAGCCACCCCGCCAGCCGCCGGGTGAACCCGCCGGCCGCACCCCATGCGGCCAGCAGCGCCCCGGCACCGTATAGCCCGGCCCCGGCCCCAGCCGAGGGCAGCCCGGCCGTGTTGCGGTGCGTCAGCTGCGCGGCCACGACAGCGGTGCCAAGGACCAGCGCAGCGCCGCCGGCGATCATCGCCAGCACGTGCCGCCAGCGGCGGCGCCGCCGAAACTGGCCAATGGCCTCAGCTGTCACGGCAATCCTTCCTTGTGCCACTATCGGGCAGTACCAAGAATGGCCTAGGGAGGACGACGATGCCGCCAAATCGGCTGCCTTACAGCGGGGCTCACTGGGTCGATCATGTCGCTCGGCACGCATACTCCGTCCCGGACCAGGTCGCGCTGCGCTTTCAAGGCGAGTCGATCACCTGGGCCGGCCTGCACCAGCGCGTCCAGCTGGCGGCGGCCGGGTTCGCCGAGCGGGGCGTGCAGCCCGGCGACCGGGTCGCGATCCTCATGACCAACCGGCCGGAGTTCCTCGAGGCGACGCTGGCCGCCAATGCCCTCGGAGCCATCGCTGTCCCGGTCAACTTCCGCCTGGCCCCGGCCGAGGCCGCCTACGTCCTGGCCGACAGCGACGCCCGCCTCGTGGTCACCGACACCGCGCTCGCCCCGCTGGCCGCGGCTGCCGCGGCGGACCTGCCGCAGGCCCCGCACATCGTGGTGGCCGGACCGCGTCCAGGCGGCTCCGCCGGCCCGCTCCCGGGCGGGGCCGAGCCCTACCAGGAAATGCTCGACCACAGCACCGGCGTACCGCCCGAGGCCGCAGTAGACGAGCGTGACGTCGCGCTGATCATGTACACCTCGGGGACAACGGGCCGCCCCAAGGGCGCCATGCTCACCCACCTCAACTTGCTCATGCAGGCCATCACCTCGATCCGGACCGGGCGGCTGGACGGTGAGGACCACGTCGGGCTGCTCAACGTCCCGATGTTTCACATCGCCGGCATCGGCGGTATGCCGCCCGCGCTGATGCTGGGCCTGCGGACGGTGATCATGCCCACCGCGCCATTCGATGCCGGGACCACACTGGAGGTGATCGAGTCTGAGCGCGTCACCTCGATGTTCGGCGTCCCGGCCCAGTGGCAGGTGCTGTGTGCCCATCCCGACGTCACCCGCAGAACCGGCTCCCTGCGGGCGATCTCCTGGGGTGCCGCCCCGGCCACGGTGAAGCTGCTGCAGACCATGAACGAGAAGTTCCCGGCGGCGGAGATCATCTCGGTTTTCGGCCAGACCGAGATGTCGCCGGTGACCACCGCGTTGCCGCCTGCCGACGCGATCCGCAAGATCGGCTCGGTCGGCAAGCCGGTCCCGCTCATCGCGGCGCGGATCGTCGATGACCAGATGAACGACGTGGCGCCCGGCGAGATAGGTGAGATCGTCTACCGGGGGCCGACCCTGATGGCGGGTTACTGGAACAACCAGGCCGCTACCGAGGAAGCCCTCACCGGCGGCTGGTTCCACTCCGGTGACCTGGTGCGCCAGGACGGGGAAGGGTTCATTTACGTGGTCGACCGCAAAAAGGACATGATCATCTCCGGCGGGGAGAACATCTACTGCGCCGAGGTCGAGAACGTCCTGGCCGGGTACCCGGGCGTGGCCGACATCGCCATCGTCGGGGCCCGGCACGAGCGGTGGGGCGAGACCCCGATCGCCGTGATCGTCCCCGCCGACCCGGCCGCGCCGCCCACGCTGGAGGACCTCGCCGCGTGGTCCAGGGACAAGCTGTCGTCGTACAAGAAGCCGACCGCCCTCGTGGTCATCGATGAACTGCCCCGCAACGCCGCGGGCAAGGTGCTCAAGCACGAACTGCGGGCCCGTTACGGTGGATCCGATGCCGGCGTACGCGATTCTTGAGGCACCCTCCGCCCTCGGGCATGTGCCCGGGCACCTCGGGGTCGAGCGTGCGCCGGATGTGCTGCTGGCGGCCGGGCTGGCCGACGGCCTGAATGCCCGCCGGGCCGGCCGGGTGGCCGCCGCGGGCTACAGCCCAGTCCGCGACGAGGCGGCCGGGATCTTGAACCCGCGGGCCCTGGCCGTTTACTCCAGCCGTCTGGCCGATGCGCTGACCGGTCTGCTCGACGCCGGTGAGTTCCCGGTGGTGCTCGGCGGCGACTGCTCGATCGTGCTCGGGGCGATGCTGGCGCTGCGGCGCCGCGGGCGATACGGATTGCTCTACATTGACGGCGACGCGGACTTCTACCAGCCCGAGGTCAATCCGCTCGACGGCGCGGCATCGGCCAGCGACCTGGCCTTCGCCACCGGACGCGGCCCGGCCGTGGTCTGCGATCTGGAGGGACGCGGGCCGCTCGTCCGGGACGGCGACGTGGTGGTGTTCGCGTCCCGTGATGCCGCGGACCGTGAACGCCGTGGCTGCCAGCCGCTTCCGCCCGGGCTGCTGGAGATCGGCCGCGACCGGGTCGCCCGGATTGGCGCACCGGCCGCGGCCCGGCAGGCAATCAGCTACCTGACCCGGGACGGCGGCCCGGATGGATTCTGGATCCATCTCGATGCCGACGTCTTCGACCAGAGCCTGATGCGGGCGGTGGACGACCCGCGTCCCGACGGCCTGCGCTGGGACGAGGCGGTGTCCGCGATCAGCGCGGCCATCAGCTCGGGCCGGGCCGTGGGCCTGCAGGTCGCCATCTACAACCCCGACATCGACCCGGGCGGCGCAAACGGAAGAGGGCTGGCCGCGGCCATCCGTGCGGCCCTGGTCGCGAACCTGTGACGCTACCGCGAGGATTTCTCGGCCTGAAGCTGCAGTGCCACGTCGATGATCATGTCTTCCTGGCCGCCGACGTAGCCGGCCTCGCCGACCCGCTGCAAGATGGCGTGCGCGGGCACCTCGTAGCGTTCGGCCGCGCGCTGCGCGTGCAGCAGGAAAGAGGAGTACACCCCGGCATAGCCCTGCACCACCGAGGACCGGTCCATCCACGGCAGCTGCGGGATGATCGGCCGTACTACCTCCTCGGCCGCGGCCAGCACGCCGTCCACGTCCACCCCGGTCGAGATCCCGAGCCGGGAGAAGGTGGCCGCCAGCACTTCGGTCGGCGCGTTCCCGGCGCCGGCGCCGAGCGCGCACAGGGCCCCGTCCACCTGGGTCGCGCCGGCCTGGTAAGCCAGCACCGAGTTGGCCACGCCCAGCGACAGGTTCTGATGCCCGTGAAAGCCGACCCCGGCCTGCGCGCCGATCTCGGCAGCCAGCGCCTGCACCCGGACCTGGGTGTCGGAGAGCACCAGCGCCCCGGCCGAGTCGACCACGTAGACGCACTCCGCGCCCGCGTCGACCATGATCCTGGCCTGCCGGGCCAGCGCGGCCGGATCCAGCCGGTGCGCCAGCATGAGGAAGCCGACCGTCTCCATGCCCAGGTCCCGCGCGGCGGCGAAGTGCTGGACCGACACGTCCGCCTCGGTGCAGTGCGTCGCGATCCTGGCCACCGACGCACCCGCCTCCCGGGCCCGGCGCAGGTCTTCCACGGTGCCGACGCCGGGCAGCAGCAGGACGGCGATCCGCGCCTGGATCGCCTCGGCTGCGGCCGCCCGGATCAGCGCGATCTCGTCGGTCAGCGAGAAGCCGTAGTTGAACGAGGAGCCGCCGAGCCCGTCGCCGTGGGACACCTCGATGACCTCGGCGATCAGCTCGCCTACGCGCGCTGCCGCCGCGGTCATGATGTCCAGGTTGCCCGCCCAGGGGCAGGTAGTCGCCGTTCCCCTTGACCTCGAGGAACACCGCGACCCTTCCCCATCCGGACCAGTCCGGCTGGGGCGGGTCGAACTGCGGGTCGGCCCGCAGCCAGTAGCCGGGCACGTACCGCGCCACCTCGGCCGCCATGGCGTGCACCGAGTCGGTGATGGCACCGGTATCGGCGTCGGGGGAGATGGCGCAGAACACCGTGTCCCGCATGATCATCGGTGGTTCGACCGGATTGAGGATGATGACCGCCTTCCCGCGTCCGGCCCCGCCGACCTGCTCGATGGCCCGCGCTGTCGTAGTGGTGAACTCGTCGATGTTGGCCCGGGTGCCCGGGCCCGCGGATCGCGAGGCGATCGAGGCCACGATCTCCGCATAGGGCACCGGCGTGACCGAGGACACGGCGTGCACCATCGGGATCGTGGCCTGGCCACCGCAGGTGATCATGTTGATATTTGGCGCGCCCAGGTGCTCGTGCAGGTTTACCGCCGGGCAGACCAGCGGCCCGATTGCCGCGGGTGTCAGGTCCACGACCGGGATCCCCGCCTCGGCGTATCGCGGTGCGTTAGCCCGGTGCGCCCCCGCGGAAGTCGCCTCGAATATCAGGTCTGCCTGCTCGGCCCGGCTGAGCAGCCAGTCCACGCCGCCGGCCGAGGCCTCGACGCCCAGCCGGCGCGCCCACTCCAGACCGTCCGACGCCGGATCCACGCCGATCATGTAGCGCACCTCGACGTGCTCGCTGCGCTGCAGCTTGGCCAGCAGGTCGGTGCCGATGTTGCCCGGGCCCACGATCGCCGCCCGCATAGACCCTCCACAAACTGTATGCACTTTAAACTGTATGCAGTTTAGCGGGTAACTCGGGGCGAGCGGAAGGGCCCCCGTACACTGAGTTGACGTGCCCCCGATGATCAGCGCCGTGATGGCCGGTGCATGGTGACGCAGGCCCGATGGTGACCGTCAGCTCGGTCGCCGCGCCGTACCGGGGGCTATTCGCCGAACCCGCGCTGCGCCGGCTCGCGCTCGCCGACGTCTGCGCCCGGCTGCCCCAGGGCATGGTCAGCATCACGCTGCTGCTGGTGACGGCCCAGCACGCGTCCATGACGATCGCCGGCCTGGTGGTGGCGGGTTACACGCTAGGGCAGGCGGTGACCGCCCCGCTGCGCGGGCGCCTCGCCGACCGGCGTGGGCTGATCCCGGTCGCCGCGGTCTGTGGGGCCGGTTACGTGCTGGCCCTGGCCGCCTTGCTGGCCGGGTCGCTGGCACACGCCCCGGCCGGCCTGCTGATCGGCACCGCGGCCCTGGCCGGCCTGGTCAACCCGCCGCTCAGCCCGGGCCTGCGCAGCCTGTGGTCCGCGCACGTCACGGCCGCGCTCCGGCCGGCCGCGTTCGCGCTCGACGCGGCCGTCTTCGACCTTGCCTACATCACCGGGCCGGTACTGGCCAGCGGGCTGGCCACGGGCATCGCCCCGGCCGCAGCCCTGGCCGTGATGCTGGCCCTGACCGCTGCCGCGATCGTCACTATCGGCCGGCAGGCCATCGCGCCCCAGCCGCCATCGCTGCTCCAGGCCGTCATCGGTGCCCCAGCCGTCATCGGTGCCCCAGTCGCCGTCGCGGCCCGCCCGGCCCCCCCGGCCCACTGCGATCCGCCGCGCTGCGGCGCCTGCTGATCAGCGCGGCCCTGGCCAACGTTGCCCTGACCGCGACCGAGGTGGCCCTGACGGCCTACGCCCGGCACCATCACGCCCTGTGGGCCTCGGGCCCGCTGCTGGCCGAGGTCTCCGTGGGCAGCATCCTGGGCAGCCTGGTCATCGCGGCCAAGGGTCACCGGCTGGTACGCCTGCTGGCCGGCTACACCGGCGGCCTGCTCCTGCTCACCGTGGCCGGCCAGGTGTGGGCGCCGCTGGTCGCGGTGGCCGCCCCGGTGGCAGGCCTGTGCCTGGGCCCGACCCTGGCCGCCCTGTTCAGCCAGGCCGCGAACGCGGCGCCGGACGGCAGCGGCACCGAGACCCAGTCCTGGATCAACTCGATCATGAACGGCGGCGCGGCGGCCGGAGCCGCGCTGGCCGGCCTGGCCTCCGCGCGCCCCGTCCTGGCCCTCGCCCTGGCCGCCGGGGCAGCGGCGGCGGCCACCGCCGCCGCCGCCGTTACCCAGCACCAGCCACACCCTGCCCACCGCGGCCGCGATGTCTAACTGCTCCGTGGCGCGGCGTTCACGGATCACCGCGCAAGCGGATCACCTGGACGTGGCCGGCAGGCCCGCCGCGAGGTAGGCCACCGCGGCGCCGGCCGGGTCCAGCGCTCGCAGGCGCGCGCCCAGCGCGGCCGCGCCCTCACGATGCCGTCCCGGCGCGGCCAGTTCGGTGATGGCCTGGCGCAGGCCAGCCATAGATGTCGTGGCCGGCAGCGTACGGCCCGCACCGCAGTCCTGCACCCGCTGGCCTACGGTGGGCTGGTCGGCGAACTTGAAGCTGGGCACGATCAGCAGCGGCACGTCGCGGGCCAGGGCCCGCATGGTGGTGCCGTGCCCGCCGTGGCCGACCACCAGGTCGACACCGGCCAGCAGCTGGTCGTGGTCGGCTCGCTGGTAGACCATGGCGTTGCCGGGGGAGCGCAGCGTCGCGGGATCGATCGAAGGGCCCGTCGTCACCACGACGTCGAGGTCCAGGCCGTCCACCGCGTCGAGCAGCTTCTGCATGGTCTTCTCCTGGCCCGGAAACCAGTTGGTGCTCAGCGCGATCAGCACGCGAGGCCGGTCGCGTGACCCGGTGGCCGCCGCGGCTGGGTGGCTGCTGGACTTCGGCGTGACCGGACCCACCTCGCGCAGGTCCGCCCACGGTCCTGGGCGGCCGGCGTCAAAGCCCGGAAGCACGGTGGCGATCGTGCCAGCGGCCGCGGACCAGATCCGGCCCGGGCGCAGGCCGCGGAGCGCGGCCGCCCCGCCGACCGGGCCCTTGGCAAAGGGCCCGGCGAAGTATGACGGCAGTGAGTGCACCAGGGTCACGGTGCGGAAGCCCGCCCGTATCGACACGTCCAGCGGCCGCAGCAGCATGCAGTCGACGACCACCACATCCGGCGACTCCCGCCGGGCCACCCGGATCACGTCCTGGGCAATGTCCTGGCTGGCCACCGTGCGTGAGACCTGGGATAGGTTCGCGGCCGGGTTCACCGGCACCAGGGTCCGGTACGGCTGCTCGGCGCTGAACGGCTCGAACTCCAGTCCGGTCGCGGTGACCACCGCGCGCTGCGACGGCGTGCCCAGCACGAGCGCCCGGCCGCCCTCGGCCGCGAGCCGCTGGGCCAGGCCGAGAGCCGGAGGCACGTTCCCGCCGGCCTCGAAGGTGACGAACAGGGCGCTGGTCACGGTGTACCTCCAGGGGGCGGACCCAGCACGGCATCGACGAGCCGCCGGATACGGGATTCGGTCTCGGGCCGGGACAGCCCGCGGTCCCGGCGCAGCAATTTCCAGGTGAAGACGTCGGTCGCTACCACTAGCAGGTCGGTGAGCGCCTCGGCGTCGTCCCGGCCGGCCAGTTGCGGCGCGAACACCTCGGTGACCCACTTCCGGTGCAAGGTCCGGCCGGGCTCAGTTATCCGGGTATAGCGCTCGTCGTCTTGTTCGTGGCCCAGCAGGTGCACGACGAAGTCACCCTGGAGCTCGTAGTGGTCGACGATGATCCGCACCGCGGCGGCCACGTCACCGGCCGGGGCCTCTCGCTCGGCGACGGTCTCCGCAATCGCGGCGTCCAGGGCGGCGCTGAACAGGCTGTCGCGGTCGCCGAAATGGCGCAATACGGTCTGCACGCTGATCCCGGCCCGGGCCGCCACCGTCTCCAGGGTCGGGTTGAGAACGAGGGTCTCGGTGGCCAGGGCCCGCACGGCCCGCAGGATGCGCCGCCGGGTGTCGGCCGTCGCTTCGGCCCGGGCTCCCATCCGGTATGGCCGTCGCGATTTCATGTTAACCAACATTGACGTCAAAATAATTTGATGTCAAGGCTAATTAACGTCAAATTGAACGATGGCTATCGACCAGCGAAATCACTGTCCGCGTTACGCCGTCGTAGCTGCGGGCCTGGCTCAGATCGCCGTTGACCGCCGAGGGGCCGACGGCCTAGCGGGAAGCCGGCGAGCAGGGCTGCGGTGTTGCCGTGGATGTCCAGGCCTAGAGGGCTTTGAGCTGCTTCTTGATGGCACAGCATGTCAGGCTCTGGCAGATTTTATCTCTGCGGCATAAAATTTCGTCCTAGCCTGAGAAATCTAGCCGTTGGTCCAGACCCCTGCCCGCACGTGTGGCAAAGGGCGGCGACCATGCCAGGTGCAGAGCTGACAACCAGCGTACGGGGCGATTATGTCGTTGTTGCCCTGCGCGGGGACCTTGACATTACCGGCGCGGCGGACGCCGAGGCGGCGATCACGGCCCTGATGACGTGGGGCCAGATCCTCATCATCGATATGTCAGCGCTCGACTTCATCGACTGCACCTCGCTCGGTGTTCTGCTGAAGGTGCAACGGCTGGCCTGGAGCATTTGCGGCAATGTGGTGCTGGCCGCGCCACAGCGGAATGTGCTGCGGCTCCTGGCGCTGACCGGCAAGGATCAAGCGTTCTGGGTCCATGCCAGCCAGCAGCCGCCGTCACGGCCCGGCCTCAGGCTGAGCAGTCACCTGCACTGGCCGGGGTGCCCCGGCCGGACTCACCGATCACCGATCGCCGTCACGGCCGTATCGGGGTAGCCGGGCGATCATGCGGCGGCGCAAAAGGGCCCGGTCGCTGCAGAGTGGGCCCGGTCACGGAGATCCGCCAGGAAAGCGCTTCGGGCGGCCAGCCCACGGGCCATAACGGCGGCACGCACCCCGCCCGTTCGGTAGAAAGGGTCTGGCAGGGCAGGGGCAGGGCGTGGGGGCCGAACGGTCCCACGTACCCGAGCCAGGAAAGGTGCGGCGTGAGTTCCTGGACACCGCAACGCGTGCTGGACGCGGCCGCCGCGATGGAATGGCGGCCCGATGGGGCCATCGAGGTCGTGACCGGTGACTACCGGCTGATCAAGTATCCCGACTGGGCGCTGGATCCCACCTTTCCCGCCGCCCAGGTCACCCGCTCTCGCGCCGGGCGCCCCGCCGCCGAGGTCATCGACGAGGTGATGGCGCGGGTGGCCCACTGGGGCCAGCCGGGCGTGGCCTGGTGGGTCTCGGCCGCGACCCGGCCGCAGGACACCGAGGAGGCCCTGCGCGGACGCGGCGGCACCCGGATCGACGCCGTGAACTTCCTGGCCTGTGACATCGGTAGGGGCCTGCCTGAGCTGGCCGTCCCGGCCGACATCGATGTCCGGCTGGTCGATGACGACGCGACGTTCCGCACGGCCGCCATGATCACCGTGCACGGCTGGGGCCGCGCCGAGCCGGCCGAGGGCGACGTGGACCGCGACCTGGCCGAAGCACTCCGGGACCTGGCCGCCTGGGCCAGCTTCCGGGTGCTGGCCCTGGTAGCCGGAGAGCCCGCGTGCACCGGGGGATGCACGCTGCGCGGCGAGCTCGCGCAGCTGTGGGGGGCGGTCACACTCCGGCCGTTCCGTCATCGTGGCAGCTACCGGGCCGTGCTGGCCGAACGGCTCCGGCTGGCCCGCGAGCACGGCGCCGTCCTGGCCATCGTCAAGGGGCGGGCAGGCACCTCGGGCCCGATCCTGCTGCGAGCCGGTTTTTCGGACTACGGCGAGGAACGCTGCTACTGGCTGCCCGTCCCGGGGTAATAGATCCGGGCAGACAGTTGTGCGCGGACGGCGGGCCGTGCTCTTATGCAGCCATGACCGACGTGCGCCCCGAAGCCACCGATGTGGACGCCCTGACCGAGCTCGAGAGCCAGGTGCTCTGGCTGTCCACCGCGATCATCCACTACGCCAACCGGGTCCGGCCCAATCCCGGCGGCCTCAAGGTCGGCGGCCACCAGGCGTCGTCGGCGTCGATGGTCTCGATCATGACCTCGCTGTGGTTCCGGCACCTGCGCCAGCAGGACCGGGTCTCGGTCAAGCCGCACGCCTCGCCGGTGCTGCACGCCATCAACTACCTGCTGGGCGCGCTGGACGAGTCCTACCTGCCCACGCTGCGGGCGTTCGGCGGCCTGCAGAGCTATCCCAGCCGGGTCAAGGATCCCGACCCGGTCGACTACTCGACCGGGTCGGTCGGCATCGGCGCGACCGCCCCGATCTGGGGTGCGGTCGCCCGGCGGTATCTGAGCAACAGATTCGCGGCCAGCGACGGCCCCGGGCGCCAGTTCTCACTGCTGGGCGACGCCGAGCTCGACGAGGGCGCCGTCTGGGAGGCCATCGTCGACCCGGCCGTAGCCGAGCTCGGCGAGGTCGTGTGGGTCGTCGACGTGAACCGGCAGTCGCTGGACCGGGTGGTGCCGCTGATGGCTGCCGACCGGCTGCGGGGTATGTTCACCGCGGCAGGCTGGCAGGTCATCACGCTCAAGTACGGCCGTCTGCTCGAGGAGCTGTACACCAGGCCGGGCGGGGACGCGCTCCGGCACCGGATCGACGCCATGCCCAATCCCGAGTACCAGCGGCTGCTGCGCTGCGATCCGGCCGAGCTCCGCGACCGGCTGCCCGGCGGAGACGCGGCGCTGACCCGGCTGATCGCTGACCTGGACGATCAGACCCTGACCCGGGCTATCCGCAACCTGGCCGGGCACGACCTGGGCAGCCTGGAGGCCGCATATCAGGGCATCGACGACACCCGGCCGACGGTCATCCTGGCTTACACGATCAAGGGCTGGGGCCTGCCGATCGAGGGCCATCCGCAGAATCACTCCGCCCTGCTGAGCGATAAGCAGTTCACCGAGCTCGGTGCCCAGCTCGGCACCGATCCGGCCCGGCCATGGTCGCGGCCGGCGCCGGACACCCCGGCTGGCCAGCTGTGCCAGCAGGCCGCCCAGCGGCTGACCCGTCCCGAGTCACCGCATTACGCCCCGCCCGCGGTGCCCGCCGATCTCGGGCACACCCCAACCGGGGTGGCCACCACCCAGGCGGCCCTGGGCCGGGCCTTGCTGGACCTGAACCGGGCGGCACCTGAAGCAGGCGGCCGGGTGGTGACGGTGAGCCCGGACGTCAGCTCGAGCACCAACCTGGGCGGCTGGGTCAACAAGGTCGGCGTGTGGTCGCCCACCGAACGCCAGGACTGGTTCGCCGACGACGCCGAGACCATCTTGCACTGGCGGGAGAAGCCGACCGGCCAGCACATCGAGCTCGGCATCGCCGAGACCAACCTGGTCGGTCTCATCGGCGAGCTCGGCGCCACCTGGAACCGCTGGGGCCAGCCGCTGTTCCCGATCGGGGTGCTATACGACCCGTTCGTGGAGCGGGCGCTGGAACCGTGGTCGTTCGGCATCTACGCGGGCGGCCAGTCGATCCTGGTCGGCACGCCGTCCGGTGTCTCGCTGGCCCCCGAGGGCGGCGCGCATCAGTCCATCACCACGCCATCGATCGGCATCGAGCAGCCCGGCTGTGTGACCTACGAGCCGGCCTTCGCCACCGACACCCAGTGGTGCCTGCTGGCCAGCCTGGCCCGGCTTGGCCGCCCCGACGGGAGCTCGGCCTACCTGCGGCTGTCCACCCGTCCGGTTGACCAGAAGCTGGCCGCGATACCCGCCGACCCGGCGGCCCGGGAACGGCGCCGCCGGCAGGTCGTGGCCGGCGCCTACCCGCTGCGGCGCGTGGGCGGTGCCAGCTCCGGTGCGGCCAAGGTCACGATCGCGGCCATGGGCGCGGTCATGACCGAGGCGCTGGCCGCCGCGGAACGTCTCGACCAGGTCGGCGTGCCCGCCGACGTGGTCTGCGTCACCAGCCCCGGGCTGTTGTACCAGGCCCTGCGCGCCCGCCAGGGCGCGCCCGGGCCAGGGGAGCCGTGGATCCTGGAGCAGGCCTTCCCCGCGTCCCGTGCTACCCCGCTGGTCACCGTGCTGGACGGGCACCCCCACACGCTGTCCTTCCTGGCCACCGTCAACCAGGTGCCGCACGTGGCCCTGGGGGTGTCGCAGTTCGGCCAGTCCGGGGCGGTCGAGGACCTGTACCGCTACAACGGCATCGACACCGACAGCATCATCCGGGCCGCACTGGACCTGGTGTCCTTATCGGAAGGGGAGTCACCGCTATGAAGCTGAGCGCACGCAACCAGATCCCAGCCCGCGTTACCGGCATCAACTACGGCGAGGCCATCGCAAACATCGAGATGGAGGCCTGCGGCACGCGCCTGGTCTCCTCGATCACGGTGGAGGCCGCCAAGCAGCTAGGCCTGGTTGAGGGCAAGGAGGTCACCGTCGTCGTCAAGGCCTCCGACCTCATCCTGGCCACAGACGACTGACCACGGAGCCCGGTACGAGGAACGCGAGAACATCTACCCGGCCCTCGTGGCCGCTGTGCAGGCTCGCCAGGCCGCCGCGCTGACCCGGCGCAAGGTCCTGCAGTTTCCCGCCGCCAGAGTCGCCCAGACCTCGACACCCGGCTGCACCAATGTGGAGCGTGTGGCAATGGCTCGGCCACGTGGCGGTGGGCCGAAACGGTGGGGCTCGTCGCGCTTCCATCGCCACAACGAATATTCTCGGTAATTCACCAGCCCCGCCCGTATAATGCTGGCCGGCAGGCAATTGATTGACGGCGGGAAAGGAGGCTGCGTGATGGATGACGACACGGTAATCCGGCTGCGGCGCGTTGTCCTGAACCTCGCGCGGCAGCTTAACGCCGCCTCCCGGGAGGAGGGCCTGACCCCCACCCAGGCCTCGGTCCTCGGCATCGCCACGGTCCGCGGGCCGCTCAGCCTGGCCGAGCTCACCGAGATCGAGGGCATCAATCCGACCATGCTTTCCCGGGTGATCGGTGCGCTCGATTCCTATGAGCTGATAAAGCGGCTGCGTGACCCCGATGATTTCCGTGCCGCCCGGATCGAGATAACGCCGAAAGGCAAGCGCGTATACGAGCGGATTAAGTCACAGCGAAGCGCGGTGATATCGGAATCCGTTGCCGGGCTGCCGCCCGAGCAGCAGGCCGCGCTCATTGCGGCGCTGCCCGCGCTGGAGAACCTGGCCGAGGACCTCCGCAGCGCTGTGGGCCGCGGCCGGGACCGGCTCCGCGACCACCCCAAGCCCGACTGAAGCATCGCGAGCCCCGCCAGCGCGGCGTCCGAATCCCGCCAGCATGACCGGCCCGGGGCTGCCTAGCCTGGACCTATGACGATCACCGCCGACTGGCCCGCCGCTGAGTGGACGACCATGGCCGCCGAGCTCGACACCAGCGGCTGCGCCCGGACCCCGCGGCTGCTCACCCCGGAGCAATGCCGGGATCTGACCGCCCTTTATGACAAGCCGGAGCTATTCCGCGCCACGATCGACATGGCCCGGCACCGGTTCGGCTCCGGGCAGTACCGTTACTTCACCCACGACCTGCCCGAGCCGGTCGCCGCGCTGCGCGCGGCGCTGTACCCGCACCTGCTGGTCGTCGCCCGCGACTGGGCCGGGCGCCTGGGCCGGCCCGCGCCGTGGCCGGACGAGCTGGGGGAGTGGCTGGAGATGTGCCACCAGGGTGGCCAGGCCAAGGGCGCCCAGATCCTGCTGCGCTACGGACCAGGGGACTGGAACGCCCTGCACCGCGACCTGTTCGGCGACCTGATCTTCCCGCTGCAGGTCGTGATCGGCCTGGATTCCTCCGGCACCGACTACACCGGCGGTGAGTTCCTGCTGGTCGAACAGCGGCCGCGAGCCCAGTCCCGGGGCACCTGCATGCCGCTGGAGCAGGGCCACGGGCTGATCTTCACCACCCGGGACCGCCCGGTGCGCAGCGCCCGCGGCTGGTCCGCGGCCCCGGTCCGGCACGGCGTCAGCACCGTCCGTTCCGGTCATAGGCACGCCCTTGGCATCGTCTTCCACGACGCCTGATACGCAGCTCAGACCGCGTCCGCCCGGCGGCTGAGCGCGGCGGCATAGGCGGCCTGCATCTGCGCCGTGATGGTGGGACCGTCCGGGGCGGGCTGCCGGCGGGCCTGCGGGCCGAGGTGGATCTCGCGGAGCTCGTCCATGAAAGCTGCCAGGGCCTGCGGGCCGCCTTTGTCCAGGATCTTGCCCCGGGCGACGTACTCGTCGGCCACCGGGAGGTACCGGGTTCCCCAGGCGCCGAGCTGGACGAAGACGGGCACCAGGTCGATCGCCTGCTCGGTCAGGCTGTAGGTGACCTTCTGCTTATGGGAGGGATCGCCGGTCCTGGTGAGCAGCCCGTGCTCGACGAGAGCGTTAAGCCGGTCGGTCAGGATATTTGAGGAGATCCGTTCAGGTCCGGCCAGCAGTTCCCGGAAGTGACGGGCGCCGGTGAAGATGATGTCGCGCAGGACGAGCAGAGTCCAGCGGTCGCCAAAGATCTCCAGCGACAGGTTGACCGGGCACCCCGACCGCATGTCCTTCCGCACCCCACCGCCTCCAAAACCGGTTGCATTCACGCACCAGTATGCTCTAGCGTAAAACTAGTTGCAAAACAAGAGCGGTTCTGGAGGAGGCGAACATGACGGTCGGAAACCTGCCCGAGGTGGTGGCGCGCGAGGAATGGCTTGCCGCACGCAAGGATCTGCTGGCCAGGGAGAAGGAGCTCACCCGGCACCGCATCGAGGTCAACGCGGCCCGGCGGCGTCTGCCCATGGTCCGGGTCGACAAGCCGTACACATTCGCCGGGCCAGACGGCCCGGTCACTCTGCTTGACTTGTTCGAAGGCCGGCCGCAGCTGGTCATGCACCACTTCATGTGGATCAACGACATCGACGCCGACGGCAACGAGCATCCCCGCGACACCGGATGCTCGAGCTGCTCGTCGGCCGCCGACCAGATCGGCAACCTCCGTCAGCTGCACGTCCGCAACACCACGCTGGTCGGGGTGACCCGGGCGCCGTATGACAAGCTCGCCGCGTACCGCGAGCGGATGGGGTGGACGTTCCCCTGGTACTCCTCGGACGGCAGTGACTTCAACTACGACTTCCACGCGACCGTCGATGAACGGGTGGCGCCGGTGCAGATCTTTTCCCGTAACGAGGCCGAGATGGCCGCCACCGGGACGCCATGGAGCGAGAGCATGCGCGGCGACTGGCCGGGCATCAGCGCATTCCTGCAGGTTGACGGCATCGTGTACCACACCTACTCGACCTTCGGCCGGGGCATCGAGGACTTCCACAATGGCTACCCCCACCTCGACCTCACCGTCCTTGGCCGGCAGGAAGCGTGGGAAGAGCCTCAGGAGCGCGCTACTCCCCTCGGCCTGCAGGTCGGCGGCCCCAACATGCGCCTGCCCGACGAATACGGTGAGACCTGACCCATTGACCGGGGCCACCCCGGAGGTCTAGCGTCCGCCACGTGCAATGCCGCACGCGACCGAGGGAGACGAAGCGCTATGACCGACTACGACCCGAGGGCCGCCACCGGAATCCCCACCGAACCCGTCGGCTCGCTGCCCCGCCCGAGCTGGCTGCAGAGCGCCTACGCCCAGTACGACGCGGGTGAGATCACCCGCGAGCAGCTCGAGACCGAGCAGGACAAGGCCGTCCGGGATTCGATCGAGCACCAGGAGCAGACCGGCACGCCGATCATCTCCGACGGCGAGCAGCGCTGGTCGAGTTTCGCGACCTACGCCATTACCGACACGCTGGCCGGCACCGGGCTGGCCGACAACCTGGCGGGGGACGGAGGCCAGTATTTCGCGATCTTCGCCGACGGCCACAATCGCCAGCTGCCGAGGCTGTCAGGCGGCCCGTTCCGGTATAAGACGTATGCCGCCGACACCCTGAAAAAATCCATCCCGATGGCGCACAAGCCGATGAAGCAAGCCGTCATCGCCCCCTCCATGCTCGCCCTGCTGTATCCCCTCGACAGCGAAGTCCCGGGCTACCCGCGCGAGGCGTTCGAGGAAGACCTGGTCAACGAGTGCGAGAAGGACATCAGGCAGGCGTTCGCGGCCGGGGCGGCCCGGGTGTCGGTCGACTTCACCGAGGGGCGGCTGGCTACCCGCGCCGACCCGCGCAACCCCTGGACCGGCCGGAACATGCTGCCGCACTTCATCGAGCTGAATAACCGGGTGTTCGACCGGTTCAGCGCGCAGGAGCGGAGCCGGATCGGCCTGCACACCTGCCCAGGCGGTGACCGGGACTCGGTGCACAGCGCCGACGTCCCCTACAGCGACCTGCTGCCGTCCATGTTCGGCATCAACGCCGGGTACTTCCTGATCCAGCTGGCCAGCGAGCGGGACAAGGACCGCGTCTACCAGCTCATCGGCGAGAACCTGCGCGACGATGCCAACGGTGTGGCCCAGATGGCCTACATCGGCGTCATCAACCCGCTGAACCCGCGGGTGGAGAGCCCCGAGGAGGTCCGCGACGCCCTGGTCCGGGCGGCGAACTTCATCCCGAAGGAGCAGCTCGGGGCGACCGACGACTGCGGCTTCTCGCCGTTCAGCATCGATGAGAAGCCCAACCACGGCTCGCCGGACTTCGCCCGGGAGACCGCCTGGCGCAAGATCGCGAACCGGGTCGAGGGAACCCGCCTGGCCGCCGAGAAGCTCGGTATCCGCGCAGTTTAGATCGACCCGTTTTAGATCGACTCGTTCAGATCGACTCGCGCTCCGGGTCGACGACCAGCACATTGCCGCGGGTGTGCCGCCGCAGTTCTGCGGTGGCACTCTCGTCGGCCAGTGCGGTCAGGCCGCCGTGGGTCGACGCGCCGATCACGATCGTGCTGGCCCCGATGGTGTTGGCGTATTCAGCCAGCATCCGGCCGGCCGCCCCGTGGTCGGCGGCGTGCAGCAGGACCTGACCCTCGGCCCGGACGTGGTGGGCGGCGATCCGGTCCAGGTGATCGCGGACCATCCGGCGGGCGGCCTCCAGGGACTCGCCGTCGATGCCCGCGTCGCCTGCTACGGCCTCTTCCTGGGTGTGCACCACGTGCACCACGCCGCCCTCGGCGGCCGCCAGGACGGCCGCCTTCTCGGTGACCAGGCCGGCGACGGGTGAGCCATCGACCGCGGCCAGGATCACGCTGGTGCCGGCGCTGCTGGTGTCATGGGCCGTCCCGTCCTCGGCCGGGCTGCCCGCGACCGGGATGAGCGCCGCCACGTCGCCCGCCGGGACCGCCTCAGCGATCGCCGTCTCGGCCTGGGCCGTGGCGACGACCTGCTCGGCCTGGACCCGCTCGGCCTCGGTGAGCAGCCGGTGCGCGGTCGCCAGGATCACCATGCCGAGGACCACCGCGCCGGCCGCCAGGTAGAACGGGAAATGGATGTTGATGGCGAGCACCAGCCGGCCGGCCACGTAGGGGGCGAGGCCGCCGCCGATGAACCGGACGAAGCTGTAGGCGGCCGAGGCCACCGGCTTCTCCACCGGGGAGACGGTCATCACGGCCTGCGTGGTGACCGTGTTATTCACGCCGATGAAGATTCCGGAGATGATCACCGCCGGGATCAGCACCGCGCGGTCCGTGGTCCAGGTGGCGATGACCAGGATGACCACCGCGAACAGGGCCAGGTTGGCGTACATGGTCTTGGCGATGCCCAGCCTGGACTGCAGCCGGGGGGCGCCGAACACGGCGAACAGGGCCACGAAGATGCCCCAGCCGAAAAAGACCAGGCCCAGCTGGATCGGGCTCAGGTTCATCGGGAACGGTGCGTAACCCAGGACGGTGAAGAAGCCCCAGTTGTAGCAGAGCGCGGTCAGCGACATGGTCAGCAGCCCGCGGTGCTTCAGCGCGCGCAGCGGCGCGGATAGCCCGGTCTTATGGGCCGGCTTGGGTATCGGCTCGACCAGCACCACGGTGGCGATGAGCGCGATGGCCATCAGCACGGATACCCCAAAGAATGGGCCCCGCCAGCTGATCTCGCCCAGCGTGCCGCCGAGCAGCGGGCCGATCGCGATGCCCACGCCGAGCGCCGTCTCGTACAGCACGATCGCGCCGGCGAAACCGCCGCTGGCCGAGGCCACGATGACCGCGAGCGAGGTCGCGATGAACAGCGCGTTGCCCACGCCCCAGCCGGCCCGGAACCCGATGATGGCGTTGATGCTGGGGGAGGCCCCGGCCGCGAAGCTGAACACCACGATCAGGATCAGGCCCGCGATCAGCGTCTTCTTGGCGCCGATCCGGCTCGAGACCCAGTTGGTGATCAGCATGGCCACCGCGGTGACCACCAGGTAGCTGGTGAACAACAGCGTGACCTCGCTCGGCGAGGCCTTCAGCTCATGCGAGATGGCCGGCAAGATCGGGTCGACCAGGCCGATGCCCATGAACGACACGACGCAGGCGAACGCGACCGCGAAGACCGCTTTCGGCTGCTTGAACGGGCTCGTGACCACGCCCGTAGGGGTGCCACTCATCGACGTACTCCAATCATCGTGTCCTGCCTCATCGCGTCGCCGGCTCCGCCTACCCAGCCGTCGCGGCCATTGACTCCGCGCCCTGCGCGCTGACCAGCGCGTCGATGGCCGGCAGCGCCGCCTCCAGTGCGCCCAGCTCGTCCGGGCTGAGCCGATCCAGGACCAGGGCCAGCCGCTCGGCCCGGGCCGCCCTTCGCCGGGCCAGCAGGGCCCGGCCCGCATCGGTTACCCGGACCTGAACCACCCGCCCGTCGCTCGGGTCGGCGGCCCGGTCCACCAGCCCGGAGTCCTGCAGCCGGGCGATCAGCTGGGTCATGGCCGGCTGGGTCACGCCCTCCTTGACGGCGAGTGAAGTCAGGCGGCTCGATCCGGAGCGTTCCAGCGTGGCCAGGGTCGCGGCCGCGGTCAGGGACAGCCCGTCGGCCGTGTTGATCGACCGGAACAACCGGACCAGCCGCTCCATCGCGGCCGCGATCCCGGCTGCCAGTGTCTGCTCCTCCGGGCCGCCCGAAATTTCCATAAGTAATTTATATCATCTACTTATGTAGAAACGGGAGTTACCCCGAAACGGGAGTTACCCCGGAGCGCTGCCGGAACGCTTCCCGGGTGGGGTGGCCGGGCTGACCCGCAATACTCAGCTGCCCCCGTACTCAGCTGACCAGCATCTCCAGTTGCTGCGCGTTGCGGTGGGCGTAGTCGCTGTAGCAGTTGTTGAACAGCACTTGCGTCACCTCGGCCTTCCCGGCCAGGTTCTGGATCCGGGGTGCCCACTCGCTCAGCTCACCGTCGCTGTACCGGTAGCGGAACCGCTCGGCCACGCTCTTGGCTGTCCACTTGTCCGAGTGGCCGTGCATGCGGACCACGGCCAGGTCGCTGGTGGCGGCCAGCACGGGCGGGATCGAGCTGGGGTAGCCCTGCGGCATGTCCACGCACACGTAGGGCAGGTTGTGCTCGCGCAGGAAGCCCAGGCTCTCGTCCTGGTTGTCGTCGGTCATCCAGGTGTGGTTGCGGAACTCCACGCATACCCGCCGCGGCGCGGCCCGCTTGGCGCAGGCCAGGATGTAGTCCTTGTTGGCCCGCGAGATGGGGAACCAGGGCGGGAACTGCAGCAGGATCGCGCCGAGCTTGCCTGTCTCGCGCAGCGGCTCCAGCGCGGCCAGGAACCGGTCCCAGGCCGCCTCGGCCAGGGTCTCGTCCACGTCCTTGAGGTACACGCGGTCCTTGCCGGCCGCCGAGGCCGCCTCGCGCAAGTCGGCCGGCAGCGACTTGACCGGGGTGGGGTGCTGGGTGAACAGGCTGAACGCCTTGATGTTGAAGGTGAAGCTGTCCGGCGTCCGTTCGGCCCAGGCCCGGGCGGTCTGCTCGGCGGGCAGCGCGTAATAGGTGGCGTCCACCTCGACCAGCGGGAACTGGCTGGCGTAATACCGCAGCCGCTTCTCCGGGTTGGTTGCCTCGGCCGGGTACCAGCCGGACTCGATCAGCGTCCGGTCCGTCCAGCCCGCCGTGCCAATCTCGATCTTTCCCATAGCGGCAGCCTATGAGGAACGGCCGTTCAGCCTACG
Organism: uncultured Actinomycetota bacterium; assembly: GCA_963781225.1. GTDB lineage: Bacteria > Actinomycetota > Actinomycetes > Streptosporangiales > Streptosporangiaceae > Palsa-504. The sequence goes on along the minus strand of CAWAFD010000002.1, from coordinate 50,666 downwards.
AGGAACAGCTGCTGCAGGAGGTCGGCCAGCCAGGCCTGGAACTTCTCGATAGGCCAGTCCCCGTCGTGCACAAGCCGGAGATAGGCGTCGGGCGGCAGGGCGGACAAGACGTCGGTCACGGTCGCCTCGTCGCAGCGCAGCGCGGTCTTGGCCGCCAGCGCGGCCGCGAACGCGGCCATATCCACCCGGCGCTGCCGCAGTCGTTCGGCCCACAGGACGGCGGCCTCCGGATCGGCCCCGGCCGCGGTTTCCATGGCCCGCAGCAGCGGCGCGACCCGCGATGAGATCCGGCACATATTCCGCGCGTGCAGCGCCAGGGACCGGGCCGGGTCCGGTTCGGTCAGCGCCTCGGTGAACCACGGCCGGGCTGCGATGGCGATTGGCTCATCGTCACCGGCCAGGGCCTGGTCGACCAGGACCTTGAGGATGACCGGCTTGGGTCCCACCGCGGTGAAGACGGTTGGCCGGGCCACCCCGGCCGCGGCCGCGATGTCCTCGATCGAGGTGGCCAGGTAGCCCCGGTCGCAGAACAGGCGGTACGCGGCCGCAAGGACGAGCCGCGGCGCATCGCCGCGGCGGATGCCGGAGCGGTAGGTACGCCGGTTGACAGTGGCCACGGCCAGCATGATACTGCAAGTCTAATAAATTAGATTATAAGTCTAATTAGGGGTGGGCCATGACCGACATCACCGGGGCCGCGGACACCGCTGAGACCGAGGCGTTCCTGGCCGCCATCGCCGACCGGTACGTCGAGGCCGAGCGCGCGCTGCACGACGGGGACGCGGCCCCGCGGATGGCCCTGTGGTCGCAGACCGATCCGCTGACCCTTTTCGGCGCGGCCGGATCCGCGCGAGGCTGGAGCGAGATTGGTGCGGTCTTCCGGTGGCTGGGACACACCTTCACGAACTGCTCCTCCTACCGGAACGAGATCGTCGCGGCCGAGGCCCGCGGCGACCTGGCCTACCTGGTCGCCCTGGAGCACACCACCGTCGCGGCGCAAGACGCGGCCCCGGAGTCCTACGTGCTCCGGGTCACCACGATCTTCCGGCGCGAGGGTGGCGCGTGGAAGATCGTCCACCGCCATGGCGACGCCATTACGCCGATGCCATCGCTTGGGGTGTTCCGGGCTCCTCGGCCCTGATCAGCGCGGCCATGGCCGGGTGGCGCCGTATCTTGTCCAGGTAGCGGCGCCGGTTCGGCCCGATGCTGCCCACCGGGATACCCAGCGTCGCGCTGATGACCGCATACGGCAACGGTGGATCGGCGACGAGCAGGGCCATCAGCTGCTGGCCGGCCGGCGGCAGGTCGGCCAGCGCCTCGAGCAGGACCGCGTGCCGCTCCGCTGCGAGCACGTCTTCCTCGACCATTGCAGCGTGCTTGTCCGCCATGACCTCGACGTCGGCCGCGGGGCTGAGCGCGTGCGGCCCCGTCGCCACGCGCAGCAGCCGCCCGCATTCCCGCCGGGTGGTCGTGCTGATCCAGCCGGGCAGCGCGGCCGGTTCGCGCACCTGGTCCAGCCGGTTCACCAGCTGGAGCCAGACGCTCTGGCCCACATCCTCGGCGTCGGCCGGGCTGAGCCGGTACCGCCGGCAGATCGACCAGATCAGCGGGGCGTAGCGTTCCACGAGCGTGTCCCAGGCCTGCTGCTCGCCGCGCCTGGCCCGGGCGACCAGGAATGCCGTGTCAGCCATCATGGATACAGCGTCCGTGGACGGGTGTCCCGTTGTCATGAGGCAGGGATCAGGACCGGACCGGGAGATAATCCTCGCGTGGCCGGGATGGATGTCCCCTCAGACCAGGGACTGCTGTCCCAGGCCCGCGTCCCGGGCCTGCACGATGGCCTGGGCCCGGTCGGCCACCTGGAGCTTGGTCAAGATGTTGGACACGTGGTTGCGGATCGTCTTCTGGCTCAGTCCCAGCTTGGCCGCGATCGCGGTATTGGACCGGCCCTGGGCCACCAGGTCCAGGACCTCGCGTTCCCGCTCGGTCAGCTGCGGGAAGACCAGCGGCGGAGCCGAGACCGCCGTGAAGTAGGTGAGCATGCGCGGCCAGGTGCGTCCCGAAGATGATCTCGCCGTCGCCGAACATGGTGTCCCGCGTCGCTCAGGATCATCCGGCCGCGGAACCGCTAGGCCGCGCGGATCAGGTCGGCCAGCTCGGCCAGGCTGCCGATCGGCAGGTCGGCCGGCACGCCTTTGAGCCCGGCCACCGTAGCCCCGGCGGCCTGCCCAGCCGTCACCCCGGCCACGCTGTCCTCCACCACCAGGCAGTGATCCGGGTCGACGCCCAGCTGACGCGCGGCCAGGAGATAGGACTCGGGATCCGGTTTGCCGGCCCGCACATCCTCGGCCGTGACCAGCAGCGGCGCCGTTACCCCGGCCGCACCCAGGCGGGCTTCGGCCAACCGGACGTCCGCGCTGGTCACCACGGCCCAGGGCAGCTGCCGCCGGGCCAGCTCGGCCAGCAGCTCGCTGGTCCCGGGGGTGGCGCGCACGTCGGACAGGTCGTCGTACTGCAGCGTTAGCTGGCGCTGCGCCGCGGCTCCGGCCGCCTGGTCGTCCAGGTCGGGCCGCAGCCGCCGCACGCTGAGCAGCGCGGGGCTGCCGTGCAGGAAGGCCGGGGTGCCCGACAGCGGGACACCGTACTCCCGGGCCCAGGCGTGCCAGGCCCGTTCGACGGCCGCGTCGGAGTCCACCAGCGTGCCATCCATGTCGAGCAGGACTGCCCGCATGCGTGACAGATCGACCGTTGCTACCCCGTGAGACATATATTAAGTGTGTATCACCCATCGAGCATCGGGGACAGCGATGTATCTCACCCGGCACGCAACAGCGGACGGGTCCGCCCGGCCCGGCGGCCGGCCGTCCGCTGGCCGAGCCTCTGCTGGCCCGGCCCACAGGCCGTCGGCCGGCCTCCTGGTGACCGAACCGGTCCGGGGTCTCGGCGATGTCGCGGCCCTGTTCGCGGGAACGCCCTGGCTCGCCAGAGCGCCGCGCGGCGATGGGCACGGGGTGCTGGTCTGGCCGGGGTTGCTGGCTTCGGACCGGAGCACCGCGATCCTGCGGCGGTTCCTGCGCCATCTCGGCTATGACGTGTCTGGCTGGAACCTCGGACGCAATCGCGGGCCGTCCGAGGAGGTGCTGGCCGGCCTGCCGCGGGCACTGATCTCGTCCACGACGCGCACCGGCCGTCCGGTGTCGCTGGTGGGCTGGAGCCTAGGTGGCATCTACGCCCGGGAGATGGCCCGGCAGTATCCCCAGCTGGTCCGGCAGGTCATCACCCTGGGCAGCCCGTACGCCCAGACCCATCCGCGGCAGAGCCACGCCGACGTCCCGTACAACCAGCTCCGGCGCTGGCGCGCACCCGACTCCCGGCTGCCCGGCCGGGATCAGCTCGCCCGGCCCATCGGTGTCCCCTCGACATCGGTCTACTCCCGCTGGGACGGCATCGTGTCCTGGCGGGCCTGCATCGAGCCCGAGACCGACCTGCACCGCAACGTCGAGGTGCGGTGCAGTCATCTGGGCTTCGGCGTCGACCCGGCCACGCTATGGCTGATCGCCGACCGGCTGGCCACCCCGGCCGGCCAGCGGATCCCGTTCTGCCCGCCCGCCTGGCTGCGGCCCCTCTACCCGCGGGCATCTGATTCAGGGAGGAACCGATGACCGATACCGCAAACGCTGTGGCCACCCGCCCAGCGCCCTGGCGGTTCGCGGCGCCCTGGGGCGGTCACGGCTACCTCAGCGACCTGGATGGCGCCGGCGCCGGTCCCGTGCACTGGATCGAGTTCGATAACACCAGCCCGTCCGGCCAGACGCCCATTGTGTACGTCCACGGTCTCGGCGGTTCGCACCTGAACTGGGGCCCGGTCGGGACGCCGCTGGCCCAGGGCCGCCGCGCCTTCGCGCTGGACCTGCACGGGTTCGGCCTGACGCCGGGCACGCGTGGTAACTCCGGCGTGAAAGCCAACGCCCAGCTGGTGGACCGGTTCATCCGCGAGGTCGTCGGCACGCCGGTGATCCTGGTCGGGAACTCCATGGGCGGCCTGATATCGATCCTGCAAGCGGCGGCCGTGCCCTCGAGCGTGCGGGCCCTGGTACTGCTTAACCCGGCGCTGCCGCTGCCGCCGCGAAAGCCCGACCCGACGGTGGCCCTGCAGTTCGTGCTGTACACGCTGCCCGGCTTCGGCGAGCTCTACCTGAGCCGGGTGCTGGCCCGGCGGTCACCGGAGCTGGCCGTGCAGGAGGTGGTCGAGCTGTGCTTCGCCGACCCGTCCCGGGCCGATCCCGAGATGATCACGGCGTCGGTCGCGCTGGCCGCCCACCGGCTGGGCGAGCGGCAGGGGGACCGGCGGCTGGCCCGGGCCAGCGACCAGGCGTTCCTGGCCGCGTCCCGGTCGCTCATGCGCCTGGTGGGGCTGCAGCGGCGGTACTGGGACACGATGGCGTCGATCCAGGTTCCCGTCCTGCTCATTGGCGGCGACGCCGACCGGCTGGTCCCGGTGGCCGCCGTCCGGCAGGCTGGCGCCCGGCACCCGCGCTGGGACACCGTGGTGCTGGCCGGGGTCGGGCACACGCCGATGCTCGAGGTCCCGGACCAGGTCACCGGGCTCGTCCGGGACTGGCTGACCGAGAACCTGCCCGGAGCCTGAAAGCCCGAGCGTGACAAGGGAGCGGACATGCAGCAGCTCACCGGCCTCGACGCCTCGTTTCTCGCGCTCGAGACGGCCAACACGACCGGCCACGTCGGCGGTCTCAGCGTGCTCGACCCGGCCGGGGCACCCGCGCCACTGACCCTGGCCCGGCTCACCGAGGTCATGGCCGGACGGCTGCCACTCGTGCCGGTCCTGCGGCGCAAGCTGCTGAACGTGCCGCTCGGGCTCGACCAGCCCTACTGGGTCGACGATCCGGACTTCGACATCGAGTACCACGTCCGGGAGATCGCCCTGCCGCGGCCCGGTTCCGACGCCCAGCTGACCGAACAGGTCAGCCGCCTGCACGCCCGCCCGCTGGACCGCAGCCGCCCGCTGTGGGAGATCTATCTGATCACCGGGCTGGCCCGCAAGCGTGCCGCGGTCTACACCAAGATCCATCACGCCGCCATTGACGGGGCCTCGGGCGCCGAGCTGCTGACCGTGCTCCTTGATCTCGTCCCGGAGGGCCGCGATGTGCCCACGGCCGAGCCGTTCCGCCCGGCCAGCCCGCCCGGCTGGCCCGTGCTGACGGCCAAGGCAGCTGCCCGGCTGGCCTGGCGCCCGGTCCAGACGGCCCGCATCAGCAACGAGCTGGTCAAGGTCCTCCCGACCCTGGCTCCGGCGGTGAACACCCTGGTCGGTGGCATGCTCGGGCTCAACCGGGGCGACGGCGGGGTTATCGTCAACCGGCCGGGACGCGCTCCGGCCACGCCGTTCAACGGGCCCATCACGCCGCACCGCCGGTTCGCGTTCCGCAGCGTGGACCTGGATACGGTCAAAATGGTGAAGAACGCCTTCGGCGTGTCGGTCAACGACGTGGTCATGGCCATGTGCGCCGGGGCGTTGCGGCGCTGGCTCATCGAGCACGACGCCCTGCCGGACCAGCCGCTGGTGGCCATGATCCCGGTGTCCGTGCGCGACCCGGGCAGCAAGGGGTCGCTGGGCAACAAGGTGTCGGCCATGCTGGCCACGCTGCCGACCACCGTCACCGATCCGGGGCTGCGGCTTGAGATCGTGCACAGCGCGACCGAGATCGCCAAGGCCCAGCAGGCCGCGATCCCGCAAGGCCTGGTCGATCAGATCAGTGACTTTGCCCCGCCGGCGCTGACCGCGCGGGCGGCCCGGGTGGTATTCGCCACCGGCCTGCTGCACCGGCTGCCGCCCTTCAACATCACGATTTCCAACGTTCCCGGCCCCAACGTGCCGGTTTACCTGTGCGGAGCCCGGCTGCTCGCGCACTACCCGGTGTCGGTGGTCACCGACGGCCAGGGCCTGAACATCACGCTCGTCGGCTACCTGGGCCAGCTGCATTTCGGCCTGGTGAGCTGCCGCGAGCTGGTCCCGGACATCGACGCGCTGGCCGGCTACCTGACCGACGAGCTGGCGCTGCTGGTACGGGAGGCGGAACAGCGCACGTGAACCGCGCGCCCGGGCAGATCCCGACCGAGATCGTCGCCGCGGCCGCGGACGTCTTCGTGGCCGAGCAGCGGCTGGACATGCGCTCGCTGGCCCGGCGGCTGGGCGTGGCCCGCGCCACCCTGTACCGCCGCGCGGGCAACCGTGAGCAGCTGCTGGACGAGCTGCTGTGGTGGCGGGCCCGCCGCCTGCTGGACGGCCAGGTCCGGGCGGCCGTGGCCCTGTCCGGGACGGCACGGCTGGTCGCGGTCATCTCCGGGGTGCTGCGGGCCATTGCCGGCGACCGCCCGCTGCGGGTGTTCCTGGAGTCGGACCCCGAGACCGCGCTGCGCCTGCTCACCGGCAGCCACAGCACGGTGCACCGGGGCACGGCCCGGGCACTGGAACAGATCATTGATGCCGAACGGGCCCGGGGCACGCTGGATCCCAGTCTCGATACCCAGACGCTCGCGTACGCGATCCTGCGGATCAGCGAGGGCTTCCTGTACGCGGACGTGGTCGCCGCCCGCGCCGGCGAGGTTGACCGCGCCGCCGATGTCGACCGCGCCGTCACGGTGATCGAGGCCCTGCTCCGCGGCCTCGACCTCAGGGCCCGTGATCGAGCGCCAGCACCAGCTTCCCGGTATTGACCCCGTCGAACAGCATGAGCAGGGTCTCGGGAAAGTCCTGGACGCTGCCGTGCACCACGTGCTCACGGGCCACGATCTGGCCAGACTTCAGCCAGCCGGCCAGCTCGGCCATGGCCTGCGGGTACTGGTCCTGGTAGTCGAATACCAGCATGCCGGTCATGGAGGCCCGCGCCACCAGCAGCATCATGTAGTTGGCTGGCCCGCGGACCTGGGTCTCGTTGTACTGGGAAACCGCGCCGCAGATGATGACCCGGGCGCCACGGGCCAGGCAGGCCAGCACATCGTCCAGGATGTCCCCGCCTACGTTGTCGAAGTAGACGTCGACACCCCGCGGCGCGTGCTCGCGCACCGCGCGGCGGACGTGCCCGGCCCGGTAGTCAATGGCGGCGTCGAAACCGAAGTCCTGCACCAGGGTCCGGCATTTCTCCGGGCCACCCGCGATGCCGATGACCCGGCACCCCTTGAGCTTGGCGATCTGCCCGGCGACGCTGCCTACCGCGCCGGCCGCACCGGAGATGACTACGGTGTCCCCGGCCTTGATCCGGCCGGTGTCGAACAGCGCGAAGTACGCGGTCAGCCCCGTCGTGCCCAGGACGCCGAGGTAGGTGGGCGGTTCGGCCAGCGAGGTGTCGATCCGGTACACCCCGCTGCCGTCGGATACCGCGTACTCCTGCACGCCGAACAGCCCGTGGACCTCGTCGCCCACGGAGAACTCCTGGTGCTGGGACGCCGTGACTTTCCCGACCCCGCCGGCGCGCATTACAGCGCCGATCTCCACCGGCGGGATGTAGGAAGCGGTGGCGTTCATCCAGCCTCGCATGGCCGGGTCGACCGACACGTGCGAGATCGATACCACGAACTCGCCGGGGCCAGGCTCGGGTACGTCCTCGCTGGTGAACTCCCAGTCCGAGGCACGGGGCAGCCCGGACGGGCGGCCCGCCAGGCGCACCTGGTGGTTGGTCGGCATCGGCGTCACTCCTTCGTGATCTGCCCAGACGGTCAGTAAGCCATTACTACCCATAAGTAACACAAGCCGGGAAGATACTAACGTGGGCGAACCGATAAAAGCGGCGCCGGTGGATGATCACAGCGAGACCGTGGTCCTGGTCACCGGCGGTTCCAGCGGCATCGGACGGGCGGTGGCCGAGCTGCTGGCCGCCCGGGGCGCCCGGGTCGCCGTGAACTCCGCCGACCCGGACGAGGCCCGCGAGGTCACCGAGGCCATCACGGCGGCCGGTGGTACCGCGCTGGCCGTGATCGGTGATGTCCGTGACGGCGTGGCCATGATGGCACTGGTGCACGAGACGATCCGCGACCTCGGTGGCTTGGACACGCTGGTCACCTGCGCCGCGATCCAGCGCTACGGGACGGTCACCGATATCGACGAGGCCACCTGGAACGAGGTCTTCGACGTCAACGTCAAGGGCGTGTTCCTGGCCGCGCGGGCCGCGCTGCCGCACCTGCGCCGCAGCGCCCGCGGCGCCATGGTCGTCGTGTCCCCGGCCCAGCCGGACCCGGGGCAAGGCGGCCTGGCCGCCTACGCGGCCAGCCAGGGAGCCCTGAACGCCCTGGTCAAGGCCATCGCGGCCGATGAGGTGGTGCACGGGGTCCGGGTCAACGCGGTCAGCCCGGGTTCGCTCGATAGTCCTGCGGCACGGGCCTTGTCCCGGCCAGGGCGGCCAGCGGAGTCTGCCGAGGTGGCCGAGGTGGTCGCCTTCCTGACCAGTCCCCGGGCCAGCTTCGTCACCGGCGAGGACGTCAAGGTCGACGGCGGCCTTAGACTCACCGTTCTGTGATCACATGCGTCGTCGACTACACCATCGACCCGGCCCAGCTGGAGGCATTTGAGCGCTTCGCGACGGCCTGGATCGAGCTGGTCAATAAGCACGGCGGCCAGCACCACGGGTACTTCCTGCCGGGCGAGGGCGCCAGCGACAAGGCCCTGGCCCTGTTCTCGTTCCCGTCCCTGGCTGCCTACGAGACGTACCGGAGCCGGTTCGGGGTGGATCCGGAATTCATCGCCGCCGACCAGATCCGCGACGAGTCCCGGTGCGTGCTGCGCTACGAGCGCACGTTCATGCGGCCCCTGCTCGGCTAGCCCGACTCCGGAAAACCATGTGCCCGGCCGGGGGCCCGCTGACCCGTCATCGCTACCTGACACAGGGTGGCCCGTAGGGCCCGATCGCTCATGACGGCTGGCCGTAGAGATCGTCCATGGTGGCGAGGATAATGTTGCCTCTGCTGGCGGTCGCTTCGGCTGTCAGCTCCTCGGTAAAGCCTGTCGCGCTGGGACTGCACGATGGACGCCAGCCCGGGAGTCTCCTGAGCAGGTACGGGAACTCATCAAGGACCAGCAGCGCAGGCACACTGCGGGAAGCAGGCGAGCGAGATGGTGCCGCCATCACCTCCATAGCCGTCCGCAGCCCTGCTCCCATCCCCCGAACCCAAATGCGCCAGCCGACAGACCCGCCCAGGCCGCGAGTGAATCACCAAATCGACGCAGCGAAACCGGCTCGGCCTGTTCGGTGGCCAGGTGATACAGTCCGCCGACCGCGCCGGCCTTCAGCTCGCTCCGCGCGACAATAACCAGCGCCACCTCGGCGACTGCGGCCGGGACCAGCGCATCCCACATCACGGTGCTGGCTCGCGCCGCCCGCCGTCCGGCTGGGATGGCGGGCATATCCGGAGCTCCAGCGGTGGGCTGCTTGTCCATGGCCGCGGTCATGACCGGGCTACGGCTGCGAGGACGCTTGGGCGGTCCAGCCTGACTCCAGGCACGCCCTGAGGTAGTCCGCGTTCCGCGCCTCTTCCTTGCGCATGAAGCGCAGAAACACCGGAAAGAACAGCCGCGCCTGCCCGTGGGGATGCGCATCGAATGCCGACCGCAACCGCGTGCCCCCAGCCTCCTCCGAGAGCCTTACCGTGAGCGTTACCGCAATCGGCCCGCCGTTTTCCCATGTCCACCGGTACGGCCGCTCATACTCCGTACAGACCAGCTCGATGTGACTGCTCATCGTCCACTTCGCTGCCATCCGCGCCCCGAGCCCGATCGGCCCGTCGGTCAGCTTGGTCATCATCCGGACCTTCGGGTTCCACTTGAACTCGTTCCGGGGATCGACGGTGAAATCGAAGACCTCCTCAAGCGGCCGGTTGATCAGGGTTGTGTTGCAGATGACTGTCATGTCATCCTCCATTTCTGATGCACGGAGGGCGCCAGGGTCCGGCCAACGGTCAGGACCCAAAGGGGGATCGAAAGCCAGGCCAGGCAGCCCGCGATGAGACCTGTCCACACGACGGCGGCGATGCCGATGGCGAGGCCGGTCAGCGCCACCACGGCCGAGCACAGCATCGTGGCTGCGATCAGCGCTGCGGTGCGGGCTACCCGGGCCCGCCGCGCGCCGGCCAGCCGGGCGCCGCGGATGCCGACAGCCAGGAGCCACACCGCGGCGGCGAGTGCGGCCCCGGCCGCTACCGCACTAATGCCTGGCAGCAGGCCGGTCGCCGTCAGTACGCCCTGGGCTGCCGCGGTGGCAAACGCGATCGAGCCAGCGATACGCAGGACCTGATCGGATAGCTGCTGGCGGCTCAGGAAACGGAACATCACACCGGCGATCATGGCCAGCAGCGCGTTCTGCGGGATGTTAGCGTAATCGGCGGCCGATCCCAGGCTGGCGGTGACACCGCGCGGCTCGGCGAAATGCTGGACTGCGAAGCTGGCGTAGAACGCGATGAACAAGGCGTTGGCGATCAACCCGGCAGCCGCCGCCGCGTAGGCCCACGTGCGCGCCTGGCTTTCGGTCATACTGGTGACGCTAGGCAGCAACGCCGTGCAGCTGAATCATGTCTGCCGCAGCGCCCAGTGCGGTCAACCTCAAGGTGAGACGGAGGCTAGCCGCGCGGTCTGACCGGCTGTCCAACTGTCTGGACACGGCCGGGGCTCACGAGCGTGCGGACCGCCCAGCAGCTCGCCGCGTTTCGCCGTGGCAAGATGCCGTCGTGCGCACTCATGTGGCCCTGCTCCGCGGCATCAACGTCGGCGGCCGGAACAAGGTCGCCATGAGCGACCTGCGGGAGATCACGGCCTCCCTCGGGCACGCCGATGTGACCACCTACATCCAGAGTGGCAACATCCTGTTTACCAGCCCGGAGACCGATACAGTCCAGCTCGCCGACGCCCTGGAGACGGCGATCGCCGACCGGCTTGGCCTGCGTCCCGCCGTCGTGGTGCTGTCCCGCGACCAGCTGGCCGACGTGATCGCCGCCAACCCCTACCCGCCGGACACCGATCCGCGCCGGCTGCACGCGGTGTTCCGGCGCGCGGTCATGACCCCAGCCGAAGTCGCAGCCGTCGCGGAGGCCCAGCAGCGCGCCGCTGGCAAGGGCAGCCCCGACGACGCCACGGTCATCGGGGCCACCCTGTACCTGAACACCCCAGACGGCATCGGGCGCAGCGAGCTGGCCGCCCAGCTGGCCAGGAACGACAAGAAGACTCCACCCGGAACCGCCCGCAACTGGTCCACCGTCACTAAGCTCCTGGCCCTCCTGGACCAGCCGTAGCAGCCGGTTCCGGGCCAGCCCGGAACCGGCCTACATATACAGCCCGCCGTTGACCGGGTAGACCTGCCCGGTGATGTAACCCGACTCGGGATCGGCCAGGAACTCCACTACCCGCGCGACCTCGTTCGGCTCACCGAGCCGCCCGACCGGAATACGCGCGACCAGCTTGTCCATCACGTCGGACGGTACCGCCGAGGTCATCTCGGTCGTGATGTATCCCGGGGTAACCGTGTTCACGGTGATCCCCTTGCTCGCCGTCTCCAGGGCCAGGCTCATCGTGAGGCCGAACATCCCTGACTTGGCCGCCGCGTAGTTCGCCTGACCGAACCCCCCGGCCGAGCCGACCACCGACGAGATGTTGATGATCCGCCCATAGTCCCGGTCCAGCATGTGCTGCAAGATGGCCCGCGACAGGTAGAACGCGCCGGACAGGTTCACGTGCAGGACACGGTCCCATTCCTCCGGGGTCATTTTCCGCACCGTCTTGTCCACGGTGATCCCGGCGTTGTTGACCAGGATGTCCAGCTGGCCGTGCTGGTCCAGGACCTCGTTGATGACCCGCACGCAGTCGTCGTTGCTGCCGATGTTGCCCTGGTGGATGGTGACGCCCTGGCCGGCGTACTTGTCGGCGAACTGCTGGGCGGATTCGCTGTTGCTGGAATACCCGGCCGCGACCTTGATGCCGCGGTTCATCAGACGTTCGCAGATGGCCAGGCCGATGCCGCGGATCCCTCCGGTCACCAGTGCGACCTGACCAGTCATGTCTGCCATGGCGTTACCTCAGTTCCGCGTCGTGGTCGGCGCGAACGCCGGGGACCGTCACCCGAACACGTACTCTCCCGGCGCGTCGGCGATCGCCTTGTGCTTGCGGCTGCCCATGGGGGGCGGTTTGATCAGGGCCCCGGCCCGCTCGTCGGACCACGCGGTCCAGTCTTCCCACCAGGAGCCATTCTCCTTGGTCGCGTTGGCACGCCAGGCCTCCGGCCCGGCGGCGTCGTAGTCGCCCGCCTCGTGCCACGCCTTCGGCCCGGGCGGGTTGACGATCCCGGCGATATGGCCTCCGCTGGACAGCACGTACCGGACCTGGCCGCCCATCAGGTCGCCGGTCTTGTAGGAGCCGTGCCAGGGCACGATGTGGTCGTTGATCGCGCCCACCACATAGGTGTCGTTCTTCACGTCGCCCAGCGACAGCGTCTGGCCGCCCAGCTCGAGGTCGCCCATGGCCAGCTCGTTGCGCATGTACAAGCTGCGCAGGTAGAACGAGTGCATCGCGGCCGGCATGCGGGTGCTGTCGCCGTTCCAGGCCAGGATGTCGAAGGCGGGCGGGTCCTGGCCGATCAGCCAGTTGGAGACCACGTAGCTGAAGATCAGGTCGTTGGCCCGCAGGATGTCGAAGGTGCCGGCCATCTGGCTGCCCTCGAGCACCCCCTTCTCCCGCATCTGCTTTTCCAGCCGGGCCACGGTCTTCTCGTCGGTGAAGGTCCCGAGGACGCCCGGCTCGCTGTAGTCGAGCAGGGTGTTGAGCAGCGTGATCGAACCGATCCGGTCGTCGCCCTTCTCGGTCAGGAATGCCGCCAGCATGGCGGTCAGGGCCCCGCCCAGGCACAGCCCGACGATGTCGATCTTGGGTGCGCCGGTGATCTCGGCGATGACGTCCAGCGCGTCCCGCGGCCCGTGGATGAGGTAGTCGTCCAGGGTGATACCGCTCATGGCAGAGTCCGGGTTGCGGTACGAGATCGCGAACACGGTGCGCTGATGCTGGACCGCCCACTCCAGGAAGCTTCGCTTCGGGGCCAGGTCCATCACGTAGTACTTGTTGATCCACGGCGGGCTGGCCAGCACCGGGACGGCGTGCACCTTGGGCGTCTGCGGCGTGTACTGGATGAGCTCCATCAGGTCGTTCTTGAACACGACCTTGCCCGGGGTGGCGGCCATGTTCTCGCCGAGATGGAACGGCTTGGTGTCCACCTGGCGCGGGCGGCCGTTGTTGTTCAGCACGTCGTCCACGAAGTGACTGGCCCCGGAGACCAGGCTGGTCCCGCCCGTCTCGAATGCCCGCTTGAGCGCGGCCGGGTTCGTGAGCAGGAAGTTCGTCGGCGCCGCGGCGTCCAGCAGGAACGCGGTGGCGAGCTTGGCCTTGGCGTCCTCGATCTGATCACCGGACCCGGCCTCGAGCACGTCGTTGGCCAGACGTTCCACGGCCAGGTGGGCCTGGCGGAGAGCGAAGAACGCCGGGTTCTCGCTCCAGGCCTTGTCGGCGTACCGCTTGTCGCGTTCTGGGACCGGAACCGGTGGCGGCGCGTCCAGGCCCATCCAGCGGGCCGCGGCGATGGGCCCGGCCATGGTCAGGCTGGTCCAGAATTTCAAGGTGGCCGAGGCCGTAGCCGTCGGGTTGAGCGCGGCTCGCCGCATCACCTCCATCAGGGCGCCGCCCAATCCCGCCGCGTCGATCGCGCCGAATACGTCAGCGTCGGCCGCCGCCAAAGCTGCCGCGGACTCGCCAACCTGCCAAGCCGGCTCCTGTGCCGTCATCTTCATGCCTTTCCAGGCGCTGGGGCAGAACGATACTGACGGTACTTCTCACCGCTATGCGAGTAAAGATGCGTAATCAGTAATCAAAGTTGCCATCGTCGGCCAAATTAGTCCGCGCCGCACCGGCTGGGCGCCGTCCGATGCCGAACGGCCTGGTTCTCCGCCATCCTGCCCGCGCCAGCTACCAGCCAGGTAATCGCGATTCTCGGCCGGGATGCTACCGCCAGTGGGTCAAGGGCACCGGGCCGCGGCTCAGCACGGTCCGGATGGCGAAGGTCGTGCGTGCCCGGCCCACTCCCGGGACGGCCAGGATCTGGTCGAGCAGGATGCGCTCGTAGTCAGCCAGGTCCTGCGCGGCGACCTCCACGAAGAAGTCGTCCTCCCCGGAGGTCACGTAGCAGGCGACCACGGCCGGGATCGCGGTCAGCCCGTCTTCGATGTCCCGTGAGGCCGCGCGGGAGTGGTTATCGACGCGCAGCCCGATGAAGGCGGTCAGGCCCAGGCCGGCCTGGGAGCGGCTGACCTCGGCGCGGTAACCCTCAATGATGCCGCTGGCTTCCAGGGCCTTGACCCGCCGCAGGCAGGCCGAAGGCGACAGCGACACCGTCTCGGCCAGGTCGATGTTGGCGATGCGGCCGTCCTGCTGAAGGCAGGCGAGGATGGCGCGGTCGAGACGGTCGTGTGTCGTCGGCATAAAAATAAGAATAACGCTCAATCTTTGAAATGGGGTTGCGCATTAAGCGGCAGGAGCTGCAATCTTTGCCATCGTATTCGGCTGTACTTCGCCGAATATTGATACATGAGCACCTCATCGGCACAGACTCTCACGCTTTCGGTGCCGCGCGCCGCGGCCCTCTACATCGGCGCCTTGCTCGGCCCCGGGCTGCTCCTGCTGCCCGGCCTGGCGGCCGCGCAGGCCGGCCCGGCCTCCATCCTGGCCTGGGCCGGGCTGCTGGTCCTGTCCGCCATCTTGGCCGCGGTGTTCTCCGGCCTGGGGAAGGCCGTGCCAGGCGCGGCGGGAGCGGCCGGGCTACGCCGGGGCCGGGCTTGGCCGCCAGGCCGCCGCGGTGACCCGCTGGTGGTTCCTGGCCGGGGTCATCACCGGCGCGCCGATCGTGTGCCTCATCGGCGCCGGTTACGTCACCGCCCTGACCGGCGGCGGCGACCTGGCCCGCGCCGGCATCGCGGCCGCCCTGCTCCTGGCCGTGCTCGGCGTCGCGGCGGGCGGGGTCCGCGCCAGCACCCTGGCTCAGCTGCTGCTGGTCGGCCTGCTCATCGCCGTGGTGGTCACCGCGGTGACGGGGTCGGCGCACGCGGCGCACCTGGCCAACTGGACCCCCTTCGCCCCGCACGGCTGGCTGTCCATCGGCCGGGCCGCCTCGACCCTGATGCTGTCGTTCGTCGGCTGGGAGGCCGTGGCCCCGCTGACCGGCCGGCTGCGGGCCGGCCAGCTGTCCCGGGTTATCGGCATCGCGTTCGGCGTGACCGCCGTGCTCTACCTCGGGCTCGCCGTCGCGACCATCAGCTGCCTCGGCCGCGGCGCCGACCTGTCCGTGCCGCTGGCGGACCTGCTCCAGCTGGCGATGGGGCCGGCCGGGCGGGCCGTGGCTGCGGCCGCCGCTGTGGTGCTGACCGCGGGCTCGGTGAACGCCTACCTGACCGGCGCCAGCGAGATGCTCCGTGAGCTCGCCGCCGGCCCAGGCCGTGGGCCTGCCCGCCGCGCCAGCCGCCCCGGTGTCTTCCTTGGCTTCATCGCCGTCACCGGGCTGGCGCTGATCGGCTTGTCCGCGGCCGGGCTGGCCAGCATCACGGTCCTGGTCAGCGTGCCGACCACGATGTTTGTCTGCGTCTACCTCAGCTGCACTGCCGCCGCGGTCCGGCTGCTGGCCGGCCGGGCCCGGCTGGCCGCTGCGATCGCGGTCCTGGCCGTGCTGGTCATCCTGGCCTTCTGCGGCTGGGGCCTGGCCGCCGCCGCCGTGGTGGCCGCGATCGCACTCTGCGCCACCCTGGCCGCCAGGGGCCGGGCGGGCCGCGGCACGGCGAGGCGCTATGGGAGAGCGATGAAGGAGGTGTGTGGTTCATGTGGATGATGTGACATCAGACTAACCACCTATGGCGGCCGCGACGATCTCCCTGGCCTGTTCCTGGATCACGGCCAGCTGCTCCGGACCACGGAAGGACTCGGCGTAGAGCTTGTACACGTCCTCGGTACCGGACGGCCGGGCGGCGAACCAGCCCGACGCGGTGGTCACCTTGAGGCCGCCGATCGGGGCGCCATTGCCGGGCGCGGTGGTCAGCGCCGCCGTGATCTTCTCGCCCGCGAGCTCGTCCACCGTCACCTGCTCGGGGGAGAGCTTGGCCAGGGCGGCCTTCTGCTCCCGGGTCGCCGGGCTGTCGACCCGGGCGTAGGCAGGTGTACCGTACCGGCCGGTGAGGCCGGCGTAGAGCTCGGAGGGCGAGTGCCCGGTCACCGCGGTGATCTCGGAGGCGAGCAGGGCCAGGATGATCCCGTCCTTGTCGGTGGTCCAGACGGAGCCGTCGCGCTGCAGGAACGAGGCTCCGGCGCTTTCCTCCCCGCCGAAGGCCACCGAACCGTCCAGCAGGCCGGGCACGAACCACTTGAATCCGACCGGCACCTCGAGCAGGTCGCGGCCCAGGCCCTCGGTCACCCGGTCGATCATCGAGGAGCTGACCAGCGTCTTGCCGACCGCTGCCCCGGTGGCCCAGCCGTCGCGGTGGCGGTACAGATACTCGATGGCTGCCGCGAGGTAGTGGTTGGGATTGAGCAGCCCGCCGTCGGGGGTGATGATGCCGTGCCGGTCGGCGTCGGTGTCGTTCCCGGTGGCGATGGTGAACTCATGCTGGCGGCTGATCAGGCTGGCCATCGCGTACGGCGAGGAGCAGTCCATCCGGATCTTGCCGTCCCAGTCCAGGGTCATGAACCGGAAGGTGGCGTCGACGGAGGGGTTGACGACGGTCAGATCCAGGCCGTACCGCTCGCCGATCTGGCCCCAGTAGCCCACGCTTGCCCCGCCGAGCGGGTCGGCGCCGATGCGCACCCCCGCCGCCTTGATCGCGGCCAGGTCAACCACGCCGCCCAGGGCGGACACGTAGCTGTCGAGGAAGTCGAACCTGCCCGTCGTATCGGCCGCGACGGCCCGGGCGTAGGGCACCCGGCGTACCGCCTTCAGGCCGTCGGCGAGCAGTTCGTTGGCCCGGTCCTGGATCTGCCGGGTGATGTCGGTGCCGGCCGGGCCCCCGTCGGGCGGGTTGTACTTGAAGCCGCCGTCCGGCGGCGGGTTGTGCGACGGGGTCACCACGATCCCGTCGGCGCGGTGCGCGGGTCCGGAGGCATTGTGCACCAGGATCGCGCGGGAGACCGCCGGGGTAGGGGTGTAACCCTCACGGGTGTCGATGAGGACGCGGACGTCGTTAGCGGCCAGCACCTCCAGCGCGCTCACCTGGGCCGGCGGACAGGGCGTGCGTGTCGGCGCCCAGGTACAGCGGCCCGTCGATGCCCTGGCTGGCCCGGTACTCACAGATTGCCTGGGTGGTGGCCAGGATGTGGTCCTCGTTGAACGTGGCGCTGAACGCCGATCCGCGGTGCCCCGACGTGCCGAACGAAACCCGCTGGACTGGATCGCCAGGATCGGGGTGCACCGAATAGTACGCGGTGACCAGCTTGGCCACATCGACTAGGTCTTCGGGGGCAGCGGGCTGCCCGGCGCGCGGGTCTGTCATGCCGTCATCCTGACACGCCGGGCAGCCGCCGAACTACCTAGGCCGGACGATACGCGTGCCCCGTCGGAGGTGTTCCCGTACACCTGCGGGGCGATGGCTTTTCAGCGGGTTCGAGGCAGCGCTCGCAGAACCCGCCGCTTGCCCCGGTTGATCAGCACCTTGGCCAGGCTGCTCGCGGCCACGCCGCGGACGAGATCCTCGGTGGGCAAGCCGCCCGCGCCGCCCGCGGCGCACGCGCCGGTGATCGCCTGGACAGCGGCCTCCAGGGCGATACTGGGCGGGGCGTCCAACCCGGTGGCTGGTCCGGCGACCGTCCCAGTGGCCGTCCCGGCGATCGGCGGCGCGCCGAGCGCCTCGACGTCGCCCACGATGTGCACGCCGAGCCGCTTGATGTTGCCGGCCATCTCGGCGCTGATCTCGGCCGCCCGGGCCGCCGCCCAGGCCGGCGTGGCGATGGCGGGCTCACCGGCCGGCGGCTGGCGAGCCGTCTTCATCTGCTCGAGCACGCCGTACCGCATGAACCGGGCGTAGCTGCGGTCCGGCCACTCACGGTGGCTGAACTCCTCGTTGAGCCGCAGCACCAGCTCAGCCTCGGCCTGGGTGAGAGAGCGGTTGGCCGCGCGCTGCTCGGGCACGAGGAAACCACCTGGCAGCCCGAGCAGCGACTCGAACGTGCGCAGCAGCATCAGCCGTTCCGTTTCGTCGAGCGCAATGACCGTGACGTTCGAAACGCCTGCTACATCGGCCCAGCGGGCCACCAGTTCGTCGTGCCGGTGGCGGCGCCAGAAGCCGGGGGTGGGGGTACGGGGCGGGTCGCTGAGGATTCCCTCGAGCCACTCCGTGTAGCCGAACCGGTAGCCGTTCTGGATGTACTGCTGCCACTGCGACGGCATGATGCGGATCAGCGGCCGCAGCGTCACCACGACGTGGACGCCGGGACCGAGGTCGGCCACCACGCGGGCCGCGGTCGCGTCGTCAGCCTCGGCGAAGAACTCGCTGCTCAGTACGACTCTCTGGCCGCCTGCCGTCCGGATATCGCGGGCCAGCCGGTCCCACCACGCGATGTCCGGAGACGGCTCCCCGCGCAGCGGAGGCTGGCCCGTGACGGCCAGGATGGGCCACAGCGTCTGCCGGCCGCGTCCCGGATAGATCACGCCTTGGGTGGCGAGCCGTTCCCGGGCCGCGTGCAGCGCGCCCTGGATGGCCGAGGATCCCGTCTTATGCGGGCCGATGTGCAGCAGTCGCGCGCCTGGCGGCAGCTGATCTGACGGCAACTGACGGACCGCAACCATGCCACTCCCGGCTTATTTGCGGCCCCGCAGTCGGGAGCATAGGGCAAGCCGGGCCGCCGGTCCGGGATTACCGGACGCACGGGTGGCGTGTCGTCCGGTTAGTCTGCTGCTATCGTGGAAAATAACAGATCACAGTCAGCATACTACTTTGCGTTAACACGACGACGGCGACGCGGTGACGTTGACGCGGGGCGTTGACACGGGGAGCTATGGGTCGGGGGGCCTCATGGACGCCAGCACGCGTGGCCGGATACTGCTGATCGACGACGACCCCGCTCTCGGCGGGTACCTGACCCGGGTCCTGACCCGCGCCGGTTTCGACGTCACCTATGAGCTCGACTCGGCCGCTGCCCTGCAGCGCATCGAGGCCGAGACCTGGGACCTGCTCATCACCGACATCGAGCTGCCCGGCATGACCGGGCTTGAGCTGCTGGAGCGCGTCCGCCAGCAGGTGCCGGGGCTTCCGGTCGCCGTGCTGACCGGGCATCCCACGGTCGACTACGCCGTCTCGGCGCTGCGCAGTTCGGCGGCGGAGTTTCTGCAAAAACCGATCAGCGCCGGCGACCTGGTAGCCAAGGCAACCGAGCTGATCAAGGCGGCCCGGGCCGCCCGGGCCGCGGGTCAGGAGCGGATCCTGGCCATCGGGGCGCATCCCGACGATGTGGAGATCGGCGCGGCCGGGGCACTGCTGGTGCACCGCGCGGCCGGGGACTCGGTCGCCATCTTGACCATGTCCCGCGGAGCACGTGGCGGCGACCAGGCCCAGCGGGCCCGAGAGTCGCAGGAGGCGGCCGACGTGATCGGCGCCCGGCTGTTCCTGGACGAGCTGGAGGACACCCGCATTCCCGAGGGTGACCCGACGATCGGCGTCATCGACCGGGTCGTCGCGGAGGTCCAGCCCACGATCATCTACACCCACTCGCTCCACGACGTGCATCAAGATCACCGCAACGTCCACCGGGCGGCCATGGTCGCCGCCCGGCGGGTCGGCCGGGTGTACTGCTTTCAGTCCCCGTCGGCCACGGTGGATTACCGGCCAACCCACTTCGTGACCATCGACGACCATCTGAGCCGCAAGCTCAAGGCCATCGACACGTTCGGCTCGCAGGCCGGGGTGCGCGACTACCTGGATCCCGAGCTGATCGCGTCCACGGCCCGGTACTGGTCCCGGTACTGCGGCGGCAGTTACGCCGAACCGTTCGAGGCCATCCGCGACCGGGCCGGCCGCGCGGCGGTGACCTCATGACTGTGCGTGTCCTGGTCACCGGCGCGGGCGGGCCCGCGGCCATCGCCGCCATGAAGTCTCTGGCGGCCGACTCCTCGATCCAGCTGATCGCCGCCGACATGGATCCCTGGGCCGCCGGGCTCTATCTGGTGCCGGAGCGGACCCTGGTCCCGGCCGGCGCGGCCCCCGAGTTCGCCGAGGTCCTGCTGGGCCGGTGCCGGGCTCTGGGGGTGGATGTCGTGCTGCCGACCGTGGACGCCGAGCTGCTGCCGCTGGCCGCCGCGCGGGACACGTTCGCCGCCGCCGGGATCAGGCTGCTGCTCGCGCCCGCCACCGCCCTCGGCGTCATCTTGGACAAGCTGTCCCTGGCCCGGCACTGCCACGGCATCGTCCCGGTGCCGCGGACCGAGCCGTTCGGCCCGGCCACCGACCCGGGAAGCTGGACCTACCCGGTGGTGGTCAAGCCGCGCCAGGGAAGCGGGTCCCGCGGCGTCGTGATCGTGGGCTCAGCCGCCGAACTCGCCGCGCTCGACCGGCCACCCGGCCTGATCGTGCAGGACTTCCTGCCGGGGGAGGAGTACTCGGTCGACGTGCTGGCCGACGCGGCCGGGCATGTGATCGCGTCGGTCCCGCGGCTGCGGGCCCGGGTCGACTCGGGTGTCTCGGTCGGCGGCCGCACCGTGCACGATCCCGAGGTCGAGGGCTTCGGCCGGGCCGTGGCCCGGGCAACGGGCCTCACCTACGTGGCCAACGTGCAGTGCCGCCGCGACCGGGACGGCCGGCCCGCGCTGCTCGAGGTGAACCCCCGGATGCCGGGGACGCTCGGGCTGACCATCGCCAGCGGGGTGGACATGCCGCGGATCGCGCTCGCGGCCCTGCTCGGCCAGACGGTCCCGGTCCGGCTCGACTTCTGCGAGCGGGCCGTGGTCCGCTTCCTCGACGAGCGTTTCGTCGATCCGGCCGAGATCGAGAACGTGGGACTGGCGCTGGCATGAACCTCGACGAGGACTTCCACGTCCACTCCACCTTCTCCGACGGCGCCAGCACCCTGGCGCGATAACGTGCGGGTCGCCGGCGAACGCGGCCTGCGCACCCTGTGCCTGGTGGACCACGTGCGCCGGGACACCGACCTGGGTACCCGAGTTCACCGCCGCCGTGGCCGAGCTACCGCGGCCGGCCCGGCCTGCAGGTGCTGTCCGGTGTCGAGGCGAAAATCCTGGACACCGCCGGACGGCTCGACGCCCCGGCGGTGCTCGGCGACATCGACCTGGTGCTGATCGCCGATCACCAGTTCCCCGCCGACAACGGCCCGGTGCACCCGGCCGAAGTGCGGGCGGCGATCGATTACGGCGGGATGCAGGCGAGCGAGGCCATCGAGCGGCTGTGCCAGGCCACCGCGAACGCCCTGGGCATGTGCGCGCGGCCGCTGCTCGCTCACCTGTTCAGCCTGCTGCCGAAGATCGGGCTGGACGAGGCCACGGTGCCCGATCCGCTGCTGGCCGACCTGGCCAAGCGGGCCGCCCACGCGGGCGCGCTGGTCGAACTGAACGAGAAATGGTCCTGCCCGTCTCCGCGGGTAGCCACGGCCATGGCAGCGGCGGGCGTCACGCTGGTCGCCGGGAGCGATAGCCATCACTGCCGCGACATCGGCGTTTACCACTCAGTCCGCCGTACCGCGGACGCCGTCCGGTCCTGACCATGAGCCGCGATCTCCTCGTCGGCGGCGACTGGGTCCTGATCGCCCTGGTAATCCTGGCCGCCCTGCCCGAGCTGGCCGCGAGCTGGCAGTTCCTGCTGGTTGCGGCGCACTTCGCGCGGAATCACTACCGGGACTGCGCCCCGGTCTTCCCGCGCACGGCCATCGTGATCCCGGCCTGGAACGAGGCTGCGGTCATCGGCCCCTCGATCGACCGGCTGATGGCACTGGACTACCCGCGGGACGCGCTGCGGGTCTTCATCGTCGACGACGCCAGCACTGACGCCACGCCCGAGGTGGCCCAGGCCAAGGCCGCGCAGTACCCGGGGAACGTGTTCCATCTGCGGCGCGAGCGGGGCGGTCAGGGCAAGGCCCACACCCTCAACCACGGCCTGAACGTCATCCTCGCCGACGACTGGATGCAAGCTCTGCTGATCACGGACGCCGACGTCATCTTCACGCCCGACTCGCTGCGCAAGATGACCAGGCACCTGGCCGATCCGGCGGTCGGCGCGGTCACCGCCTACATCAAGGAGGGCAGCCGCCCCGGCAACTACCTGACGCGCTTCATCGGCTATGAGTACGTCACCGCCCAGGCGGCCGCCCGGCGCGGCCAGAACGTGCTCGGTGCCATCGCCTGCCTGGCCGGCGGGGCCCAGCTGCACACCCGGGCCAGCCTCGTCGCGCTGGGCGGGCGGATCGATACGTCGTCCCTGGCCGAGGACACCATCACCACCTTCGAGACCCAGCTCGGCGGGCGGCGGGTGGTGTTCGAGCCGCACGCCACGGTGTGGGCGGAGGAACCCGGCTCGATCGCCAGCCTGTGGAAGCAGCGGCTGCGCTGGGCCCGCGGCAACGTCCAGGTCACCCGGCGCTACCGCCGGCTGTGGTTCCGGCCGTCCCGGCGTCACCGGCTGGGCAGCGCCAGCTTCGGCTTGTTCTGGTTCTGCCTGTTCCTCCAGCCGGTCTTCATGATCACCTCGTCGGCCGCGCTGGTCACCTTGTACTTCGCGAACTTCCCCCGGGCCTGGCTGGCCTTTCACCTGCTGTGGATCATCAACGCGGCCACCTACATCTTCATCACGGCCTTCGCGCTGCTCATCGACCCGCAGACGGCCCGGCACACCTGGCGCCAGGCGCTGGTCTTCCCCGGCGCGGTGAACATCACCATCATCATCTACAGCTGCTTCCCGCGGCTGTTCCGCGACGGGGCCCAGGCCTGTCAGCCTGCACTGGGGCTGGGGCGTGGTGTTCATCTACGCCTGGCCCGCCTTGTCCATGGTCGTGGCCTATCTGGGCAAGGTGGCCGAACCGGGCCGGGCCGGCCGGTTCGGAAGCCCGTTCCTGCTCTACCTGTCTGGCTACGGCTCGCTGCTGTGCGCCTGCACGTTCGCCTCCTACGTCAAGGAGCTACGTAAGGCCGAGATGACCTGGGACAAGACCGAGAAGACAGGGAAGGTGGTGATCCCGACGTGACGCCTCCGCCGTCCCGGCCGCCGGTCTTCCGGCGGGAGATCCGGGCTGCGCGGCGGTACGAGCGCGGCCTGGCCGTCAAGGCTCTGGCCGCCCTGGCCATGGTCGCCATCATCGTCATCGTCCGCACGCTGTACTTCGCCTGAGCGCCTTGACAATCAACGCGGGAGGGGCACATTGAGGAGCAAAATCGGGTTGCGGCGGCGGGCCGCGGTCACGTCGGCCGTCGCGCTGGTGCTGGCGGTGGCCGCCCTGACCGTCGCGCTGATCGCCGCGGACAGCATGCGGGCCCAGGGGGCACAGCTGTCCGGACGGCTGGTCCCCGCGGCCGCCGCCACCGGCGAGCTGATGGACCTGTACCAGGCTCAGCAGACCTGGCTCCGCCAGTATGTGACCAACGGCGCCCCTGGCCCGCTGACCCCCTTCGACGATGCGGCCACGCGGGCGCAGGCCGAGCAGGACACGATCGCACGCGCGGCCCGCGGCTACCCCGCGATCACCCGCGAGCTGGCCACGACCGTGACGGCCTACCAGGCGTGGCGGGGGAGTGTCGCCGACCTGCAGCTGGCCGCCATGAATCGCGGTGACGCCGTCACCGCGCAGGCGCTTCAAGCCGACACCGACTACGTCCGGCCGTATGTGCTGGCCATCCGCTCGGCCGGGCTGGCCCTGTCGGCGCAGATCATCGCCGGGCAGCAGGCCGTCACGGCCCGGCTCAACCGCTCGCAGAACGTCCTGCTGGCGGCGCTCATCGCCATGTGCGTCGTGGTCGCGGCCACCGCCGCCGACGCCACTACCGCGGTGTGGCTCGGGCTGCTCCGCCCGTTCGCCACCCTGCGCCGGGCCGTCGACTCGGTCGCCGCCGGGGAATATGGCACCCACATCCCGGCCGTCGGCCCGGCCGAGCTCGCCGACCTGGGCCGCGGCGTCGAGCAGATGCGGACCCGGCTGGTGGTGGCGCTGGCCGAACGGCAGCGGGCTGAGCAGCGGTTCCGGCGCCTGTTCGACTCCGCGCCGGACGCGATGATCGCCGTGACCGCGGACGGGTCGATCGCCATGGCCAACACGCGGGCCGCGCGGACCTTCGGCTACCCGCCCGGCGGCCTGATCGGGTGCCCGGTTGAGATGCTGGTGCCAGAAGAGGCGCGCGAGGCCCTGGCCGCCGAGCGCGCGGCTTACTTCGCCGACCCCGGGTCCCGGCCCTTCGACCTGGAGTTCACGCTATCCGGCCTGCGCCAGGACGGCAGCACCTTCCCGGCCGAGATGAGCCTGTCCGGCCTGCCCATGGACAGCGGCCTGCTGGTCACGGCGGCGATCCGCGACGTCTCTGAACGGCGGGCAATACAAGCCGAACGGGAGCGCCTGCGTGCCCAGGCCGAGAAGGAACGAACAGAGCGCAGGCTGCAGCAGTCCCAGCGGCTCGAGAGCCTCGGCCAGCTCGTCGGCGGGGTCGCGCACGACTTCAACAACCTGCTCAACGTGATCCAGGGCTACGCCGACTTCACCGCCGAGGAGATTGAACCGCTGGCCCGGTCCGACCAGCGGCTGGCCTGCGTGCTCGACGACATCGGGCAGGTCCGGGCGGCCGCCCAGCAGGCGGCCCGGCTGACTCGCCAGTTGCTGACCTTCGCCCGGCACGAGGTGACCCGGCCCGAGGTCATCGACCTCAACCAGGCCACTCGCGACGCCGGCCAGCTGCTGCGCCGCACCCTTGGTGAGCACATCGCCCTGACCATCGCGGCCGAACCCGCCCTGTGGCGGGTCACGGCCGATCGTGGCCAGCTCGAGCAGGTGCTGGTGAACCTGGCCGTGAATGCCCGGGACGCGATGCCCGCTGGCGGCCGCCTGACCATCGACACCGGCAACATCGAGGTCGACGAGTCCTACGCCGCCGGCCATCCTCGCCTGACGCCCGGGCGCTACGCCCGCCTGCGGGTCTCCGACACCGGCATGGGCATGGACCGGGCCACCGCCGAGCGGGTCTTCGAGCCGTTCTTCTCGACCAAGCCCAAGGGCCGGGGGACCGGGCTGGGCCTGGCCACCGTCTACGGCATCGTGACCGGCGCCGGCGGGAACATCGAGATCTATTCCGAGCCGGGCCTGGGCACCACGGTCAGCGTCCTGCTGCCGGTGACCGACGCCGAGGCGATGCCCGCGGTACCCACACCGGCCAGACCGGCGGAGGACCGGCGGGGGAGCGGCCAGACCATCTTGCTCGTCGAGGATGAGGCCAGCCTGCGCGACCTGGCCAGCCGGATCCTGACTCGCGGGGGATACCGGGTCCGCCAGGCCGCCGGCGGCAGCGAGGCCGTCCGGCTGGCCGGTGATCTGGCCGAGCCGGTCGACCTGCTGCTCACCGACGTGGTCATGCCGGAGATGCTCGGCAACGAGGTGGCGGCCCGGGTGCAGGCCATCCGCCCGGGCGTCCCGGCCCTGTTCATGTCGGGCTACGCGCAGCCGATCCTGGACACCCATGGCATCCCGTCCCCCGGCTTCGACATCGTCGAGAAGCCATTCACCGAAGCCGCCCTGCTCGACCGAGTCCGCGCCGCCCTCACCCGCGCCACCTCTGCCCCAAGCGCCCCTACCTCGGCACCGTCAGCGGCCGCGCAAGCAACATGAAACCCCAGTTTCAGCACGCGGCGACGCTATGAAACCCCGGTTTGAGCACGTTAGGCGCGGCCTCCCGCCACCCGGCGAAATAACCTTCCACGGAATATATAAGACAGTTTTGGCGTTGTCGTCTTTGTTATGTCTACATGCATCACCTGCGGTCGCGAACTGCACCCCGAAAGGGCGAAGAAATACAACTACTGCATGTCCCGTGAGTGCCAGGAGAAGAACGCCAAGCCGCTGACCATGGTCGCGGTCGGCGTCAACAAGGCGGCGGAGCAGTACATGCTGCTGGACGAGCACACCAAGGATGAGCTCGCCAGCGGCAAATACCACGACCAGCGCCGGGGTTCCTTCGGCACCTCACCCGCGTCGCCGCCCCGGGGCGACGTCCCAACGCAGCGCACGCCTCAGCCGGCCAGGACGGTGAAGGAGACTCCGGCCCCGGTGACCCGGGTCACCCGCCAGCCCTGGACCCGTTCCCAGGAGAAACTGACTCTGCTGTACCACGAGCAGGGCATGACCCCGAACCAGATCGCCGGCAAGCTCGGGCTCAGCACCTACGTCGTGACCCAGATCCTGCTCAACTCCCTCAGTCGCGGCAAACTCTGAGTCGCGGCAAACACTGAGCCGAGGCAAACACTGAGCCGAGGCAAGCTCTAGCCGGCGGCCTGCGCCAGCAGGCGTGCGAGCTCATCCGGCGCGGTGATCATGGGCCAGTGACCGGAATCAATGTCGATGAACGAGACCTCTTTGCTCATCGCCAGCTCCGCCACCTGGCCGTGGTCGATCCACTCCCGGGCTTCGGCTGGGCTGAACTCCGGGCACACAACCACCACGGGAACGTCGTAACGGCGCTCGTCAGTGAGCCTGACCACGCCCCGCGCGACCCCTTCCGGGACCGGGATGGCGGCCGCCGAAAAGGCGTGCTTCGCGGCGTCGTCCAGGTCGGCGGAGTCCGGTCCTTCGAACTCGCCCCAGCCCGGGAAGGGCATCACGCCATCGGTGATCGGGAAGAAGTCGGCGTATGCCGCGCCGTCCGGGGAGGTGAAGCCGCCGACCATGGCGACCTTGCTGATCTTGGCAGGACGCGCGTCGGCCGCCAGCCACGCCAGGCTGCCGGCGGCCGAATGCCCCACCACCATCGGCCTTCCCTCGGCTGCGTCGACGGCCGCTAGCACCGCGGCCGCCTGATCTGCGAGCGTCGCTGCCGTGTTGCCGTCACCCTGTCCCGGCAGCATGATCGGCACGGCGCGATGGCCGAACGTCTCGAGCTGGGTGGCTACCTTGTCCCAGACGGACCCGTCGAGCCACAGGCCGGCGATCAGCAGGATGTCCATCCTGGTGCTCCTCCTTGCTGCGGGTAAAACTGAGCCTTCCTGTGCCGACGGTAGACCCAATTCCGGACGATCGGCATCCTGATTAGCTGGCCTCGTCAGTCCAGTCCCCAGCAGGTCCAGGTCGAGGGCGGCCCGTCGGGTGTGAAGGCCAGCAGGATCCGGCCCTCCGCCGTCAGGGCCCGCAGGAGCTCCGCGTCGTCCGGTACCGCCCGGCCGTGTTTCTCGCGGATGGCGCGGAACCGGGGCAGTTCTGCGGCGATGTCCTCGCGGACCTCGACGGTGGCGGGGACCAGCACGGTGCGGAACCCGGTGGAGTCGTCGATGGCCAGCTGGGCTCGCGGCTCACGCCGGAAGATCGCGTACTTCACGCGATCGCGAGTGGTCGAGACATAGAACCGCTGGCCGTCCCAGTAAAACCAGTTGGGGCTCAGATGCGGGCGGCCGTCACGGCGGATCCCGGCGACCATGACGTTGCGCGGTTCAGCCAGGAACGCCTCGATCTTCTCAGCCTGTGCCATCCCCGCAGGCTATCGGAGCTCAGCTGAAGAGCCGATCGGGACGCCGTGAGCCCGGTGCTCCCGGCAATTGCCGCATTACCATTGACGCATCGCCAGGGCCGAAGATCCACCGCACCAGGCAAACGCGCCTGCCGCCGCTGGCCGCCTGGGGTCGCGGCTGCTCGAAATGGCGCGCGTGGATCGCTCACGCCTGGCTGTCGCTGCCGCGATCCCGAGCGCGGCAGGTTACTCGGTCCCGCTCGTTGCCGGGCTCGCGACCGGTCATGTTGCGGACGGCGTAGCGGCGTCCGCTGGTGCGCTGATCGTCGGATTCGCTAACCTCGGCGGCCGCTACCGGATCCGGTCAGCGACACTGCTGGCCGCCACTCTGGCGGCCGGGGCTGCCGCACTGCTTGGCGGCCTGGCCGGGCCGAGCGGTCTGGCCAGCGTGGTGCTGATGAGCCTGTGGGGATTTGCCGCCGGGCTCCTGGTGTCGCTCGGGACGCGGGCCGCGTTCGTCGGGATGCTGTCCACCTGGGCGCTGCTGCTGGCCGGTGATCTGCACCTGCACGGTAAGGCGGTGCTGCACGAGGCGTGGCTGATTACGGCCGGCGGACTCGTGCAGACGGTGATCGCCTGCGCCGCGTGGCCGCTGCGGCCGTTCGCGGCCGAGCGCCGGGCCGTGGCGGAGGCGTACCGTGCGCTCGCGGCTTGTGCACGCGCGCCGGGCACGGCGGCGTTCGCCGGAACTGCCACTGCGCTCGCGGCGGCCGTGGAGACGGTCGGCGAGGGCCGTGGGCTGGCAGGCAAGGGCGGGACGCTGCGCGTGCTGGTCGAACAGGGCGAATGGATCCGGCTGGAGCTGGTCGCGCTGTCCCGCTCGGATGTTCCCGGCACCGCGCCGGTTCTGGCCGCGGCATCCGCCGCTCTGGATGCGATCGCGGCACGTGACGACCCGGCGCCCTCGCTGGCCGATCTGACGCGCAGCGCGGGAACCATCGAAGACCCCGCCGCGCGCCGGATCGCGGCCACCCTGGTCGCGTGGATCGTGGCCGCGGCCCGGGAAAGCCGCACCGGAGCTCCTGGCCCGGCGCCGCGCCCGCATCCGCTTGAGGATCTGCGGGCCGAACTCACATGGCGCTCCAGCGCGTTCCGTCATGCCGTGCGGCTGTCGGTCGCGCTGATCGTCGCCGGGGTGGTGTACCGGGGCCTGCCGCTCGGCTCGGGCTACTGGGTCCCGGTCACGGTCCTGTTCGTGCTCAAGCCCGACTACGGCAACACGATGACGCGCGGGATCGGACGGGCGGCGGGAACGATGGCCGGTGTCGTCATCGCCGCCGGCATCGTCACGCTGTTCTCGCCCGCCCACGGCACGATCGTGATCCTGCTCGCCCTTCTGGCCTGTGCGGCCTACGCGCTCTTTCCCGCCAACTATGCGCTGTTCTCGGTCGTCCTGACCGTGCTGGTCGCCTTGCTGGCCGGCTTCAGCGGCGGCTCGCCCGCCAGCGCGCTCACCGACCGGATCATCGACACCGCGATCGGCACCGCCATCGCGCTCGCGGCGTTCACGCTCTGGCCCACCCGCGAGCAGCCCAAGGCGCTGGAGGCCCTGACCGGGTTCGTCACGGCCGAGGCCCGGTGGCTCGACGCGATCCTGACCGCCTACTCGGGCACCGGTGACCGGCAGCCTGTGCGGTCGGCCCGGCTGGCCGCCCGCCGCGCTCGCACGCAAGCCCGGGAGGCGGTCGCGCGCGCCTTGGCCGAGCCGCCCCGCCGGCGTCCCGACGGCCGGCCCTGGCAGGGGCTGCTGGCCGCCATGGACCAGGTCAGCGAGTGTGCTCTGGTCCTCGTCGCGGCGGTGCACGACGGCGCCCGCGTACAGCAAGAGGCGCTGGCCCCGTATCGCATCGCCCTAGACGATGGCTTCGCCGCCACCGTCTCCTGGCTGAGCGGTGACGCCCGGCTGACGCCAGCCCCGGTACCTGACCAGGTCTCCGGCGCCGCCAGGCACGATCCGGTGCTCGCGGCGGTCGCGGCCGGGACGGACCGCATGCTGGCCACGCTGGAGGCGGCTCGAGCGCAGATGGTGCCATCCGCCGGTCACTAGCCCCCTGCTCGCATGACACCTCCGCCGTCACGGGTGATGACGGCCAGCGGCCGGGGCGCCGTGTGCTGACCGCTGCTGGCTTCGGCCGCGTTGATCAGCCCGGCAATGGCCGGATCACGCCGTATCTTGTCCAGAAGGCGGCTGCGGTTCGGGCCGATGCTGCCGACCGGGATGCCGAGTCGGGCGCTGATCTCGGTATAAGGGAGCGGTGGATCGGCGGTGAGCATGGCGATCAGCTGCTGGCCACGCCGTGGCAGATGGCTGAACGCTTCGCGCAGCGCCGCACGGCGCTCGGCCGCGAGCAGTTCCTGGTCGGCCGGGTCGGCCTGCTGATCCGGAAGGTTCTCGGTGTCACAGGCAGCGACGGACATGTGCGGCCGGTGCGCTTGATCCAGGACCCGGCCGCACTCGCGCCGGGTCGTGGTGGCGAGCCAGCCGGGCAGCGCGGCCGGATCGCGGATCTTGTCCAGGTGTTCCACCAGCCGTAGCCAGACGTTCTGCGCAACTTCCTCGGCGTCGGCGCGGCCGAGCCAGTACCTCCGGCAGATCGACCAGATCAGCGGGGCGTACCGTTCGACGAGCGCGTCCCATGCCCGCTTGTCCCCGGTTCTGGCCCGGGTCACCAGATCGGTGACCAGCGGGGCCTGGCCGGTCACCTGGCCATTGTGCTGTGCGGGAGAGTCTTCGTCCGTTTGGTTTCGCCCGCTGGGAGGGTGCGCGAACATGATTTCCTCATTTCAGCGAGAACGGTCACCGGATATCCATGGCGCTTGCACCTCGACAGTCCGGCGGGTCGCATAGTTCATCTCCTGCACAGTCAGGCGGAGCCGGTACCACAGGCACCGGAGCCATTCGCCGCGTGTCCAGGAGACCGTTTTCTCCAGCTGGCGCCTCGGGACGAGCGCAGCGGGGACAGGGACAGAGCCCGTTCCCGCTGCGCTGCCCACCCGGGCCTGTGAATGCAGTGCCGCTGGTTTAATCGCTTTCATTTCCTCCCCCTGACCGATCCCAATAGCCCTCATTGAATAGGCGGCGGATAGGGATCTGTTTCCCCAAAGCAGCGGCCCTGACTGGCCTGCCTGATGACAACGCTAAAGACGCCGCAGGCCGGGGAAAAGCGGGCGCACCCCTAGGTTGATACAGGGTTATCCCGTACTTATCTGGGACGGGATCAGGGATGGCCCCGTGTGGTTCAGGAGCGCAGGAAGGCCAGCACGGCAAGAACGCGCCGGTGAGAGCCGGGGGTATCATCCAGGCCGAGTTTGGAGAAGACCCGGCCGACGTGGGCCTCGACGGTCTTCGGGCTCAGCACCATGGCCTGGCAGATGCCCTGGTTCGACCGGCCCTCGGCGATGAGCGCGAGCACTTCGCGTTCGCGGCCGGTGAGCTGGTTCAGCCGGCCCACGGGACGGGGGCGCTTGACGAGGCGGCCCACGATCGTCGGGTCGAGTACGCACTCGCCGTCAGCGATACGCCCGATCGCGTCGGCTAGGACGGCGATGTCCGACACGCGCTCTTTCAGCAGGTATCCGCAGGCCTCCGGATGATCTTCGAGCAGGCGGATGGCGTAGCGGGAATCCAGGTACTGGGACAGCACCAGCACGCCGACGCCTGGATAGCCGCGACGGATCTGCTCCGCGGCGACCAGGCCCTCATCGGTGTGGGTGGGCGGCATCTTGATGTCGATGATCGCGACATCCGGGTGTTCTGCGGCCACGATCTGCATGAGCTTGCTGCCGTCGCTGGCCGTGCCAGCGACCTCGATGCCGGCCTGCTCGAGGAGGCGGGCTGTCCCCTCCCGGACCAGCATCGCGTCGTCGGCGATCACGACCCGCATGGGATCTCCGCTCGTATGGTGATGACCCCGGCCGGGGCTTGCGTGGCGTGCAGCCGGCCGCCGAGCGCCCCGATCCGGTCCGCGACGTCGGTGAGCGCTGCTTGCAGCGGCAGGGCGGGACCGGGCGGTGCGTCCGCGGTGATGTCGATGACCAACTGTCCCGCGTCGTGGCTAGCCACTATCGTCGCCCCGCGTGTTCCGGCGAGAGCCCCGACAAGTTCGCTGGCCTCGGCGATGAGGAAGTACCCGGCCGCCTCCACCTGGGCCGGGAGCCGTTCGGCCGGAAGGCTTGCCATGACGAGCGGGATGCGGCCGGTATCAGCAAGGGCCTCGGCCGCCGCGGCCAGCCCTTCGTCCGCCAGCGCGGCGGGGTAGATGCCATGGGCGAGATCGCGTAGCTCGTCAATGGCCAGCCGCAGCTCACGGTCGGCCTGATCGATCAGGCCGGCCAGACGTGGCGCCGCGTCCGGGTCTGGCTGCGGGCGGGCCAGGCGCAGCGCGAGAGAGAGCCCGACAAGCCGCTGCTGGGCGCCGTCGTGCAGGTCACGCTCGAGCCGCCGTCGCTCAGCGTCCCCGGTCGCGACGATCCGGGCCTGCGCGGCCCGCAGGTCCTCGAGCCGGGCCAGGACCTCAGCACGGAGCCGCTCGTTTTCCATACCAAGCCGGGTAGCCGCCACGACCTCCCGGACCAGGCCTGGATCGTCGAGCAGGCCCGCCTGGTGCCGCAGGATCGCCACCGTCTGCCCTTCCCGGATAAGCGGCGTTACCGCCTGCCCGACCCCCGGCCCAGCGCTGACCGGCTGTCCGTCTGCACGTACGTGCCGTGGCGGCTCACCCACGGGATAGGCCAGCTCGAGGCCGGTATCGGCGAGTATGTCAGCCAGCACGTCGCGCAACCCTCCCGGGGGCGGGGACTGAGCCGCCTCCATCACCAGCCGCACCACCGCTGCGCGGGTCCGGCGGTCGCGAATCCACACCCAGCAAACGCCGAACGCCATCAGCACCAGCACCGCCGCCTCGGCCAGCCAGAGCCGGTACTCGAAGGGATCGTTGCTGAGAGCGGCGCGGGGAAGACTGTGCGCGAAGTCCGTGCCGACCAGGAGCAAGTAGCAGCCTGCCGGGACCATCACCGGCCACAGCGTCCGGCGCAACGGCGGACTGGCCTGATGCAGGCGGCGTCCCCCGATCGCCACCAGGGCGGCGATCCAGCCCAGCCCGAGGATCAGGCCGGCCCGCGACAGGCCGCCGACCAGAGCGGGCTCTGAGCGGACCAGCACGAGATTGGCTGGGCACAAGGCGCACGCCTGGGGTCCGGGGGCGAAGAAAACCGCCGGCAGCAGGCCCAGGATGAGCCCGGCTCCGGCGTAGGCGACGATCAGGACAACCCGGCTGGAACGTGAATCCACGCGCCCGGCCGGATAGGCGAGCGCGGCCTGGGCCACCATCGGCGCGGCCAGGGCGGAAACAATCAGCCCGAAGGTAAAGGCGGCCGGCGAGCCCAGGCCTGGGTTGTCCCATTCCGCGAAGAACCATCCGATGCCCGCGCCAGCGAGCAGCAGCCCGGCCCGGCGCGCTGGCCGGCGCAGGAACTCGGCGGCTCCGGCCACGATCAGCGCCCACCCCGCGCTCAGCTCAGCCGCGGCCCCGACCCAGGACGTGCCGCCAAATGACCCCGCGGGAGCTGACCGTGCCTCGGCGAGCGTCAGCAACCCGAATGCGGCGCCGGCCGCACCAAGCGCCGGGGCGCCGATCCAGACGGTGGTGACCGTCGGCCAAGAGGCCGCCACAACGCAAATCGTGGCACGTCACCCGCTGGATTACCACAGGGGTAACCCTCGTTCCTGGCCAGCAGAATGCGGGCGTGCCCCGATGCCAGGCGCGGGTAAGGCATTTACGCTCAGGTACCTAGCCGAAAGCAGGCGCCAATGAACACAACGCGCTTCTCCGGCCGGATCGCGATCCTGCTCGCCGCCGCGCTGGCGGCGGGCGCGGCCGGCTGCGGGTCGGGGACCCTGGACAAGGCCGGCGGTGCTGCCCCCAAACCGGTCGTCCTCACGCTGGCTAATGACTCGGACGACCCCTCCGGCGCAACGCCGTTTGCTCAGGCGGTCAGCACGCTGTCACACGGGGCCCTCCAGATCAAGATCGAGGGCCCGTCGAGCCGGCTCGGGGACACCGATTCTGAAACCGGACTGATCAAGGCCGTGAAAACCGGCAAGGCGCAGCTGGGGATCACCGGTACCCAGGCATTCGAGAGCGTTGGAATCAGCAGTTTCCAGGCTCTGCAGGCACCCTTCCTGATCGACAGCTATCAGCTGGAACGCAAGGTCATGGACAGCAGCCTTGCCCAGCAGATGCTCGCCGCGCTCAAACCAGCCGGGCTGGTCGGCGTGAGCTTGCTGACCGGACCCTTCGCACGGCCCTTTGGCCTGCGCCGGCCGCTGCTGGCCGCATCTGATTACCGCGCAGCCAGGATGGGGACCTTCCCCGCACAGGTGGACGAGGAAACCTTCCGGACGCTGGGCGCCAGGCCTGACACCGGGGACCAGATGGCCGCGATGACCGGGATCGAGACCGATGTGGAGTCGGCCGCCAAGGTGTTCGACATACCCGGTGCGACCCTCACCGGCAACGTTATCTTCTGGCCCTGGCCCGGTGTGCTCTTCATGAACCAGCGCGCATTCGGATCCCTCACCGCTGGGCAGAAAGACCTGCTCTCCCGCGCGGCCGCGCAGTCCCGGGCGGGGGCGGTCTGGCTGGGCAACGACACGACGAACGCGCGTGACTTGTGCCGCCGCGGAAACAAGATCATTACCGCATCCGCGGTTGAGCTGGCCGGATTGCGCGCGGCAGTCCAGCCGGTCTACCGCACGCTGGAGGCCGGTTCACTGGCCGCAGGGGTCATCGAGCAGATCACCTCCATGCGTCAGGCCATGGGTGACGCACCCGATTCGCTGACCTGCCCGCCGGCCGGGAGCAGCGGCCAGGCCACCGCCGCATCCAGTTCGCTGCAGGGGACGTGGCAGGTCACCTACACCAACTCCGAACTCGTCGCGGCCGGGGCGGATCCGCTCGGGATCTACCTATCGCAAGAGGTCTGGGGCCATCTTTCCCTGAAGCTCGGCGACGGGCACTGGCAGCTACGGCTAATCAGCGGTGATCCGGCAGCCCCAGCCAGCTATCGTTCGGCATCTGGCAACTACGAAGTCACCGGCGACAAGGTTCTTTTCCACCGCCACGATCAGGCCTACCCAGGCTCCGAAACCGAGGTCTGGGGCCCGTACATCTGGAGCGTCTACCGGGGCACGCTCACATTCAAGAAGGCCGACTCGTCACCTATGCCGACTGACCTGGTGGTGAAGCCCTGGATCAAGACCTCGGCGTAACGGCTCCCGGGAAAGGCTTAAGGCTGCGGGGATCGGCCGGCCTGCCGCAGGGCGCAACGGGAATGCCGGCCAGCAGCCGTGTGCCACCCTCCACCGGGCTGTGTATCTGCAGCCGGCCGCCGAGCGCTTCGATCCGGTCCGCCACTCCCTTGAGCCCGGACCCGGCCGCGGGGTCAGCGCCGCCGGCTCCGTCGTCGGCGATCAGCACCGTCACCTCGCCGTCCTGCGAATGGATTCCGATGTCGGCGCAGCTCGCTCCGGCGTGCTTGGCGATGTTGGTGAGCGCCTCGGAACAGGCGAAATAGACAGCCGTCTCGATGTCGGCGGGCAGCCGCTCGCGGGGACCGGATAGCCGGACGGGAAGGGGAGCCCGTTCGGCGAGAGACGCCAGCGCCGGGCCGAGCCCCCGTTCGGTCAGCAGCGGTGGATGGATCCCGGCAGCCAGCTCGCGCAGTTCGGCCTGTGCCTCGTCGAGCTCGCTGCGCGCGGACTCCAGACCTCCGTCATCCGCCCGGTGCCGCGACGTGCGGGCCTCCTGGATCGCCTCGTCCAGGAGCTCACGGACGCCTGCCAGGTGCTGCCCCGCGCCCGCCTCCAGTTGCTGCTGGAGACGACGGCGCTGAGCGTCCGCTGCCGCCAGGATCCGCCGCCGTGAGGCTTCCACCTCGGCGATCTGATGCTGGACCTGGACTTGCAGCCGCACGTTCGACAAGACGATCCCGGCCGCTTGGGCGACCGAGTCAGCCAGGCCCGGGTCGTTCAGGACCGTCGCGTCGTGAACCAGCGCAGCGATCCGCTCGCCGTCATGGTCGATCGCGGTGACCGCTTTCCCGGAACCAGCCTCCGGGAGCACGACATCGTGACCCCGCTCATCGACGTATCCATTCGCCTCTGGCAGCCAGTACCCAATCACCAGCGACCTGTCACCCAGAGCGCTCGCCAGCCGGGCCCGGAGAGTGCCGGCCTCGGAATCGCCACCGAGATCGACGACCAGCTTGGTGACGGCGCCCTGAGCCCACCGCCCCCGCACGGCACTGGCCAGGAAACCGGCCGCGATGAGCGCAAGAGCCACCTGGTAGACGCCCAGGATGGCCCGGTTCGCGGCTGGCCCCGCTCCCATCAGCCGCAGCACGCTCCCAGATGCCAGCGGGATCGCCAGCACTACGGCCGCGGCGACCGCCGTGGCCCGGGCCAGGCGATCGGGACCCGACGCCCGCACGTACCCCCAGATCGTGGCCGCCAGCACCACGGCCGCGACACCGATCGTCACCAGGTCGTTGCGGGCCAGCGGGACAACCACGGCGCACAGGTAGCACACAGCCAGCGCGACCCAGCCCACCCGGCCGCCGGGACGCCCGCTCGGGTAACCGATAATCGCGTGGCACAGCGGGCCGCGGTGGACGAAGAGCAGCGCCGAGCCGACCGCCGCGACCGCCCCGATCCGGGAGCCGGCCAGCGTGCCGCCGAACCAGGCGAATCCGGCGACGGCGAGCAGCGGGCCGACGCTGCTGTGCGGCCGGCGCGACCAGCCCGTCAGGCCGCATCCGATGAGCGTCCACCCGACGGCCAGGTCGGCCGCGGCCGCGGCCAGGCTCTGATCCGGGCTGGCGAGCCATTCCGCCGCCAAGCCGAGCAGAAACCCCGCCGGCCACGCAGCTCTCCGCAGGCGGGCCGGCCAGCCGGTTACCCCGTCACGGGACAAGCGCACAGATCGCACTCCCCGAAAGCTCGCTCTTGGAGACGAAACCGCAGACAGGGCTCCGGGCCAGCCGCCGGCGATAGGAGGAAACATCCCGCGTCGATATCAGCACCACCGCAGGTGAATCGCCGGCCTGGGCCAGCCGCTCCGCGACCTCGAACCCGTCGATATCTGGCAGCTGAATGTCCAGCAGCACGATATGGGGATGAAGCCGAGCTATCACGGCGAGCGCTGACATCCCGTTTTCGGCCTCGGCCACGACCTCAAACCCTTCAGCCTCCAGCAGCGCCCTGGCCCGCGACCGGAAGCCAGAATGATCATCGACAAGCACGACCGTTGGCCTCACGTACAGATCGTCGCACGCCGACGGTATACAGACATCAGGGCTAGCCCTCAGTTCCCGCGATCCTGGCGCCCCGGACACCGGCCCGTCTGCCTGAGCTCAGCGGCGCGGAACGTCGGCAGCCTCGACAACCAGGGCCCAGGAATCAAAGGCGGACCTCATGATGTAGACCACGACCGTCCCCGCCAGCCAGTACAGGCCACCGCCAGCCCCCGCGAGCAAACAGGCGCCCGCCACGGCGATCGCTATCGTGGCCAGGTTGACCGGCAGCATCCGCAGCGCCCAGCGCACTCGGCCGCCAGGAGGCAGACGCTGGATCGTCTGCCTCTGGAGCGGGATGCTGATGGCCACCAGGACGGCAGCGGCGCCCAGCAGCTCGATGCCGAGTGCGTCCCGTCCCTGGCCCGGGATCAGGACCAGCAGACCGAGCACGAGCAGTGACAGCAGCCCGGCCAGCGCCTCCCGCGCCCGGGCCACGTGGGCAGCATCGGGCAGGATCCGGGAAAGGTTCACGGTCAGCGCCACGAACAGCAAGCCCGCGAAGGCCGCCGCAGCAGCGGCGACAGCGCCGTACATCGCCGTCCACTCGCC
The DNA here is from genome assembly GCA_963781225.1 of uncultured Actinomycetota bacterium. GTDB lineage: Bacteria > Actinomycetota > Actinomycetes > Streptosporangiales > Streptosporangiaceae > Palsa-504. The sequence goes on along the minus strand of CAWAFD010000002.1, from coordinate 13,002 downwards.
AGGTTCGTAGGCCGCGTTCACCCGCCCAGTGTCCCGCAGCGAGCACCGGGCCCCGCAACACCCAGACCTCCAGGCACCGCTGCCGGCTAGTGCCGCGCCCGCCCGTCGAGCCACAGCTGCCAGGGCTCGATCGCGCCGACCTCGAGCAGTCCGGCCGCCGCCCACGGATCACCGGCCCACCGGGCCACGACCTCCCTGCGGTCCGCCGCCTCCACCACGTGCAGCGTCTCTCTGCCTTCCCCGACCGGGCCGCCGAGGACGACGAAACCGCCGTCGACCAGCCCGTCCATGAAGGCCGCGTGCTCCGTCCAGCCGTCCTGCTCCCGGATCCCGCGTGCGGGATCCCAGCCCGGACCATGCACCAGCCGCACCGCGAAGTACGCCATGGCCGGAGCATACGGCCGCCCACTGACATTGACCGGTGCTGCCGGTAAGCTCCGGCCGTGACCAGCCTGACCGCCCGGCAGCTCAACCGGGCCACGCTGGCCCGGCAGATGCTGCTGCGCCGAGAAGACACAGACGTCACCGAGGCGGTCCGGCGCATAGTTGCGTTGCAGGCGCAGGAGGCCGCCTCGCCGTACCTGGCGCTGTGGAACCGGCTCGCGCCGTTCGACCCCGCGGATCTGGACGCGGCCTTCGCCCGCCACGCGGTGGTCAAGGCAACGCTGATGCGCATCACCCTGCACGCGGTCCACGCCGATGACTACCCGGCCTTCCACCAGGCCATGGTGCCGATCCTGCGCGCGGCCCGGCTCGGCGACCGGCGTTTTACCGGTACCGGCCTGACGGTCGCCGAGGCTGACGCGCTGGTACCGCACCTGCTGGAGTACCTGACGCAGCACCGCGGCAACGCCGAGGTCGAAGCCCTGCTGGCCGAACGGCTTGGTGCGTCCAAGCCGCGGATGTGGTGGGCCATGCGCGCTTTCGCCCCGCTGGTGCACGCCCCCGCAGCGGGCGGGCCGTGGTCATTTGGCCCACGGCCCCGTTACCTCGCCTCGCCCATTCCGCCCACCGAGGCGGGTGCGGGGGAGTGCCTGCAGTACCTGATCCGGCGCTACCTGGAAGGGTTCGGCCCGGCGACGGCGGCGGACATCGGGCAGTTCACCATGCACAGGCGCTCAAGCACTCGGACGGCCATCGATGCCATGCAGCACGAGCTCGACCGGCTCGAGGGACCGGACGGCACCGAGCTGTTCGACGTGCCCGGCGCGCCCCGCCCCGACCCGGGCATCCCCGCCCCGCCGCGGCTTATGGCCATGTGGGACAGCGTCCTGCTGGCCTACTCCGACCGCAGCCGCGTCATCCCGCCTGAATACCGGGCGCTGGTCGTCAGGCGCAACGGCGACGTGCTGCCGACGCTGCTCGTCGACGGCTACGTAGCCGGGGTGTGGCGGCCGCCCGACGCCGGCATCGAGGCGACGGCTTTCCACCCGCTGCCCGAGCAGGCCTGGGCCGGGCTGGCCGCCGAGGCTCAGGGCCTGGTCTCGTTCCTGGGCGGCCGCGACCCCAACCCCTACCGGCGCTACGCCCACTGGTGGAAGGACCTGCCCGCCGCGCAGACCCGCGTCCTGCCCGGCTAGGTGGCGATATCGGGATAGGGCATCTGGATGTGGCTCATCACCCGGACATAGGCCGGGATCCGGCAAGATGGGGTGGTGCCCGAGTCTCGCCGCCCAGTCGTGGGCACGGACGCGCTGGCTGGCTGGTGCAGGCGGTGGCTGGGCGCGCCGCCCGCAGCGCAGCTGTTCGAGGCGGGCTACCTGTCCACGGTGTGGGGGCTGCGCCTGGCGGACGGCCGGGAGGTGGTCGTCAAGGTGCGGCCCGGCGAGCCGCGGCTGGCCGGATGCGCGGCGGTGCACCGGGCCCTGTGGACGGCTGGGTTCCCGTGCCCCGAGCCGCTGGTGGACCTGCAGCCGCTGGACGGCTATGCCGCTACCGCCGAGGCGCTCATCCCGGACGCTGGCGAGCCGCCGCCGGACAGCGAGCTGGCCGTGCTGTCGGCAGCTGCGCTGGCCCGCCTGGTCAAACTGGCCCCGGACCCCGGGCTGGTGCCGGTCCTGGCCCCGGCTCCGTCCTGGACCGGGTGGGATCATGCCGGGCCAGGGCTGTGGCCCGCACCCGAAGCCCGCGACGTCGACTTGAACGCCTACCTGGAACCGCAGTGGCTGGCCCGCATCGCCGCAGCCGTCCGCGACCATCTGCGCGGTCACGGCGGCGGCCCGGTAATCGGACACGGCGACTGGCATCCGGGGAACCTGTGCTGGCACGGCCCGCAGCTGATCGCCGTGCACGACTGGGATAGCGTGATCTGCCAGCCCGAGCCGGCGATCGCCGGGCTCGCTGCCGTCAGCTTCTGCAGCATCGACGACCCGGCCAGGCTGGCCAGCGTCGAGGATAGCGCTGCCTTCCTCGGCGCCTACGCCCGCGCCCGCGGCCGCCGCTGGACTCCCGGGGACTACGCGGCATGCTGGGCCGCCGGACTGTGGCAGCGTGCGTTCGACGCCAAGACCCAGTCCCTGGACGGTGATCCCGGGCAGGTAATGACCCGGCACGAAGCCGGAGCCCGCCTGCGCCTGGCCGGACTGAATCCTGGCCTGGCTGTAGACATGAATAACACCTGAAATAGTTCCGGCCTGCGGATTTAGTGCACGGGCTCGCTCACCGTAATCCAGGAACCGGCAGGTCAGCAAGCTGTCGGCGTCGTACGTCGCCGAACCTGGCACAGCTCAGGGCGGCTAGGTTGCGATATCGGGATAGGGCATCTGGATGTGGCTCATCGCCCGGGCGTAGGCCAGCTGGTATTCCAGCGGCCCGTGGTCCCGCTCGAACATGGCGATGAACAGGGTCAGCGTCAGGAACGGGTGGGCGCCGAGGCCGAACAGCCCCACATAATCGTGCTCGGCCAGCGCGCGGCGCTCGGGGGCGGTGAACGCCAGCCAGGTCGACTTCTCCGCCGCCACGCAGTTGAGCAGCGTGTTGGCCATCTCCCGCTCCCACCAGTCCACGGTGCCGGCCGGGTCGGACCGGTAGCGCTCGACCAGGCCGGCGTCGCGGTCCACGGTGTACAGGAACTTGTTCAGCAGGTACTTGCTCACCGGTGCACCCCCTCACCGGCCGCCCCAGCCCCCTTGGGATACCAGGTGAAGTACGCCTCCATGGTGTGGAACAGGTCCAGGCTGTCGGTGTAGTCGGCCTTCACCCCGTCACCGGCCGCGCCCATCATCAGCATGAAGTCCATGAACCCGTGGGTGGCGTTCCCCGGTTCGTGCAGGCTGTCCAAACTCACCTCGGCCAGGCAGCCGTCGATGTCGCCGTTGGCGATCCACTGCACGGCCTTGCGGTCGAATTCCGGATCGGGGCCGTGCGGGCCGAACTGCCGCGGGCCGCCGAGCTCCAGCGACAGGTGCCCGGTGCCGATGATGGCTACCCGCTGATCCGACGGCCAGGCCTCCACCATCCGCCGCAGCGCCCGGCCCAGCTCGACAAAGCGCGCGGGCCGCGGCATCGGCGGGGCGAAGATGTTCGTGTAGACCGGCACGATCGGCAGGTCCGCCTGCGGCCGGAGCGTGATGATCGGGCAGGTCACGCTGTGGTCGATCCGCAGCTCGTTGCTGAACGCCAGGTCGAAACCGGAATCCAGGCCCTCCCGCAGCAGATAGGCCGCGAGGTCTTCCTGGCCCGCGAGCTGCATCCGCGGCAGGCCGAACTCGCGTTCCTCGTTGTACCAGTTCGCGTCGAAGAACGGCGCCTTGCCCACCAGGAACTGCGGCATGTTGTCCAGCCAGAGCTGGTGGAAGTGGTCGCTGCCCACCATCACCAGCACGTCCGGATCAGCCTGGGTCAGGGTCGCCCGGAAGGCCTCGATCTTGGCCACCCATTCGTCGGCGAACGGCGGCCGGTCCGCGCCCGCCGACGTGCTCGCGCGGTAGTAGAACGGGTGATGCGTCGAGGCGATAACCGCGGCGACGGTAGCCATGCGGCACTCCCTTTACGGTGTGAATATCACTCGGGCTCGACGTAGACGGCGTTGCGGTCCACGGTCATATAGACGTCCATCGCGATCGGCCGGCGGCGCTCCTCGGCGATCTGCCCGAGCACCCCGGCCGCTCGGGCCAGCAGGGCGAAGCCGCGTAGGAGCTCCACCGGCAGGTCGAGGTCGGCCAGGGCCGCCCCGCAGACGCCCGCGCCGTTCAGCGGCAGGCGGCGGCCCAGCACCCGCTCGTGTACCCGGCCGATCGCCTCGAACAGCCGCAGGTGCGGCCCGCGCAGGCCCTCGTCCTCGGCGATCCCGATCAGCACCGGGGTGCGGGGGTCGGTCACCTTGTGCACCGGATGCCCCAGGCCGGGCACGAACCGGCCGGCCGCCTTGGTCTGCGTGACCGCCTCCAGCGCGAGCGCGTCCCACCCGGCGTCGTCCGCGGGCGGCTGGGCGCCGGGACCGATGGCGCCGTGCCGCTCCAGCACCTCGTGCAGGTAGCGCCCGCAGTCCTCGGTGACGCCGAGGAACCGGGAGCCGCCGCCGAGCAGGCCGGCGGCCATCGCCCCTTGCAGCGAGTCCGGAGCGGACAGATATGTCAGCCGGGCGGCCAGGGCGGTCGGCGTGAACCCGTGGTCGGCCAGCGCCACCAGCACGGCCTCGAACACGCGGGTCTCGCCTGGCGTCGGCCGCCGCATCGCGACCAGCCAGAAGGCCAGCTCACCAAAGCTCACCTTCCCCATCAGGTCAGCGGTCAGATCCTGGCCGAGCAGCCGGATCTGGTCCCGGGAGGACGTGCCGAGCGAAGTGGGGAACGAAAGGCCGTCGGTCACGTGACGTTCTCCTTCGGGTCAACCAGCGGCGCCGCGGGCTCCGTGAGCCAGCGGCGGATCTCCGCGCCGTGCTGGTCCAGCGCGGGCGGCGGCAGCCGGTACTCGGCTGGGGTCGCGGAAAAGGTAATCGGGTTGCGGGCCGAGGGCACCGCATCCTCGCCCGTGCCCACGTTGACGACCGGGTCGAGCCCGACCTCCTCGGCGAAGGCCACGCCCTGGTCGACGGTGTTGATCGGGCCGCACGGCACACCCACCCCGGTCAGGTCCCGGAACCACTCCATCTTGGTCCGGGTCGCCAATCGCTCCAGCAGCAGCGGCCGCAGCTCGTCGCGGTTGGCCGTCCGGTTCTCGTTGCGCACGAACCGCGGGTCGGCGGCCAGCTCGGGTACGCCCAGGACCTGCACCAGCCTGCCGAACTGGACGTCGTTCCCGGCCGCGATGATCAGCTCGCCGTCGGAGCAGAGCATCGGCTCGTACGGGTACAAGCTGGGATGGCTGTTGCCCATCCGGAACGGCACCACCCCGCCGGCCACGAACGCGCTGGTCTGGTTGACAAGCCCGGACATGGCCGAGGCCAGCAGGCTGACCTCGACGTGCTGGCCGCGGCCGGTCTCGGCCCGGTGGTGCAGGGCGGCCAGGATCCCGATGGTCGCATGCAGCCCGGCCATCACGTCGAACAGGGCCACCCCGGCCCGGTAGGGCTCCCCGTCAGGATCACCGGTCAGGCTCATCAACCCGGAAATGGCCTGAACGATCAGGTCATAGCCCGGCAGTGATGCTCCTCCCGGGGCGCTGCCGAAGCCGCTGATCGAGGCGTAGACGACCGCCGGGTTCTGGGCCGAGACGGCCTCGTAGTCCAGGCCGAACCGGGCCAGGCCGCCCGGCTTGAAGTTCTCGATGAACACGTCCGCGCGGCGGGCGAGCTCGTGCGCCAGCTTCTGGTCGTCTGGTTCGCGGAGGTTGAGCGCGACCGACCGCTTGTTCCGGTTGACACCGAGGTAATAGGTGGAGATGCCGTTGCGGACCGGAGGCTGCCAGGTGCGGGTGTCGTCACCGCCCGGGCCCTCGACCTTGATCACCTCCGCGCCCAGGTCGGCCAGCAGCATGGTTGAGTACGGGCCGGCCAGGATGCGGGAGAAGTCGGCCACCAGCAGCCCGGCCAGCGGCCCCCGCGCCTCCGCTTGTGTCTGGAGTGGCATCGCACCATCCTCTCATCACCATTCCGTCCGTCATACGGACAGGGTGTTCATAACGAGCCAACTTCCTTGACAGCCTGATCGGGCATGGCGGACAGTGACACAATCACCGGCATCGTTCGTGGAGCGGACACGAGTCCGTTGTGGAGGTCAATGATGACGAATCCTGACGCGGAGACAGCCTCCGCCTCGGCCCGCCGCCCGGTCGTGCTGCGTGGCGGCACGGTCCTGACCATGGACGACGCGCACACAATCCTCACCGACGCGGACGTGCTGGTCCAGGGGGACAAGATCGCCGCGGTCGGCCCGCATCTGGACGCGCCCGAGGGCGCGCTGGAGGTGGACGCGCGCGGCGGCATCGTGATGCCCGGGATGATCGACACCCACCGGCACATGTGGCAGACGGCCATGCGTGCCTACGGTGCTGACTGGACGCTGACCCAGTACTTCGTCTGGTATTACCTGGAGCACGGCAAGCACTTCCGCCCCGAGGACATCTACATCGGTAACTTGATGTCGGCCTGGGAGTCGCTCGAGTCCGGGGTGACCACCACGGTGGACTGGTCGCACGGGCTGCAGACCCCCGACCACGGTGAGGCGGCGGTGCAGGCGCTGCAGGCCGTGCCGGGCCGGTTCGTGCTGGCCTATGGCAACATCCAGGCCGGCCCGTGGGAGTGGACCAACGACCCCGCCGTCCGGGCGTTCTTCGCCCGGCACACCCCGACCGACTTGCTGGCCTACCAGATCGCGTTCGACGTCACCGGCGACCCGGCTTTCCCGGAGAAGGCGGCCTTCGAAGCGGCTCGCGAGCTCGGCCTGCCGGTCACCACCCACGCCGGGGTGTGGGGTGCCACCAGCGACGCGAGCATCCGGCTCATGCACGAGCACGGGTTCATGACCCCCGAGACCACCTACGTGCACTCGGCCACCCTGACTACCGACTCCTACCAGCGCATCGCCGCCTCCGGCGGCTCGATCTCGGTGGCCACCGAATCCGAGCAGAGTGCCGGGCAGGGTTACCCACCCACCTGGCAGGTGCGCAAACACGGCATCCCGGTCTCGCTGTCCATGGACACCAGCGTGTGGTGGAGCGGCGACCTGTTCTCGGCCATGCGGACCACATTGGGCGCCGACCGCTCCCGCGAGCACCTGGAGGCTCACGCCCAGGGTGAGACCGTGACCAACGCCGCGCTGCGGGCCGAGCACGTGGTGCACTGGGCTACCCGCGGCGGCGCGCACGCGATCGGCCGCGACGACCTGGGCCGGCTGACCCCAGGGGCCAAGGCCGACGTGGTACTGATCAAGAACGACCGTTCCCTGGTCTCGTTCCCGCTGCTCAACCCGTACGGCCACGTCGCCTTCCAGGCCCAGCGCGGCGACGTGCACACGGTCCTGGTCGACGGCCGGGTAGTCAAGACCAACCACCAGCTGGTGGGGGCCGACCTCGCGGCGATCAAGGGCTCCGCCGACGCCACTATCGAGCACATCCGCGGCATCCTCGGCGACGAGGCCTGGAACGGCGGCATGCACCCCGAGCTGCCCGGCAGCGACGTGCTGGACAACCCGTACCAGTACACCGAGTACAAGGCCGACTCCAACCGCAACGCACGGGGCAGCCTGTTCGGCGAGCCGGAGAAGGCAACGGAGCAGACGACGGAGAAGACGAGCTGACCGGGATGACCCACTGATGGCCGGGCGTGGCCGCGGCCCGGATTTCGTCGAGGCGCTGGCGCGCGGCCTGGACATCCTGGCCTCCTTCGGTGACAGTCACCGTGGCATGTCGCTGACCGAGGTAGCGGCCGCCTCGGGCCTGGCCCGCCCCACCGCCCGCCGGCTGCTGCTCACGCTGGAAGAACTGGGCTACGTGCGGTCGGCGGATGGTGCCTTCCGGCTGACCCCGAAGGTCATCAACCTCGGCATGGCGTACGTGAGCTCGATGGGCCTGTGGGATATCGCCCGGCCACACATGGAGCACCTGGTGGCCCAGACCGGTGAGTCCTCGTCCATGGCCCAGCTGGATGGCTCCGACATCGTCTACGTGGCCCGCGTATCGGTGCCGAAGCTGATCGCGCTCCGGGTGGAGATCGGCACGCATTTCCCGGCGGTGCAGACCTCGCAGGGCAAGGTGCTGCTCGCGGCGCTCAGTCCCGGCGCGGTGGCGACGGTGCTGGCCGAGCCGAGCCGCTCGGGGCTGCCGCCCTACATCGGCCGGTCCGCCCCGCAGCTGCGGGATGAGCTCACCGAGGTGCGGGCCCGTGGCTGGGCGCTGGCCGATGAGGAGCTCGCTCCGGGCGTCCGCTCGGTCGCGGTCCCGGTCCGCGACGGCGACGGGATTGTCCGGGCCGCGATGAATGTCACGGTGCACGCGGCCGAAACGACGACGGAACGGCTGCTGCGTGAATATCTGCCGCTGCTGCTGACGACGGCGGGGGAGATAAGCGCGGAGTGGGCAATATGGCTATCCCGCCCGCATGTGGAAATCTCCCGGGCCGAATCGGGTCCCGCGACCGCATAGTCGCATATTTTTTCGAATATAATTGCCGCTGAATTGCGGTGTGCAGCAGAAAAGACACGCCGTGTGACCTGGACATTCATGACGTTTGGGTAGCACAGGGAGAGCATTAGCGTTGTGAGGACAATCCTGGACAGGAAAGGTCACGCCGATGCTCCCGGAGCCGACCGTACCAAAACGGCGGCGCGCCGTCCCGGCTGAGCCACAGCCGGGGACGATGACGCCGTTGTTCGCGGTGCCGGACAATGCCGAGCTTTCCCCGCCCGGGCCCCCGGCGCGCCCGCCGGGAAGAGGCAGGACCACTCGCCGTCCCAATCGCGCCGCCCCGTCGCGATCCCGGAAAGAGCCGGCCGATGTGGTGACGGTCACCGCCGAGCGGCTCCGCCGGGCGCTCGCGCGCAGTTTCCTGCGCTACGGCGTATCCGGCGATCCCGACGCCGCCGTCCACGCTGCCATGAACGTGATCGAGCCAGTGCTGGACGCACGCGACTCCGAGATCCTCCGCCTGCGGCGGCTCATGGGCACCAAGCTCCCCGGCCGCTAGCCCGCCGCCGCCAGGTCTCCTGGAAGCCGCCCGTGACCGGCCGCCGGTTTCCGTATGGCGGAATCTATCGTGGTGGATCCGGTCTTGGTGGTGGATTGAGGCGCCTAGCGTGCACCGGATTCACCACGGTGCCCGTAATCACCACGATCTTGTGACAGCAGCAGCACTTGAGGCTGGGCTGCTGGCGCGTTATGAGACGGCGACGCTATCGTCTGCTCCAGAGATTGTTTCCGGCTGCCCGCCGCAGGTACCGGTTTCCCACCGCAGATAGGGGACAAGGTACGTGACGGGGTTGGGTCCGGAGCAGCAGGCACGCGTGGCAGAGCAGGTGCGGTCCCGGCTGGGTGCGGCCGAGGCTGACGCCTTCCTGACCCGGCTGGACACGCTGTCCGCCGACATCGCCGAGCCGCTGCGGCAGCTGTACTCCGGGGTCGCCGACGCCGGCGAGCTCATCGCGGGCTTGGTGCTCGACGCGCTCGAGGCGGCCGCGACCCGCCCGGCCGAGCTGCGCCTGCTCGACCGGCGCCGCGAGATCGACCCGGCCTGGTTCCAGCGCTCGCGCATGATCGGCTACGTGTGCTATGCTGACCGGTTCGCCGGCTCGCTGCCCCAGATCAGCCAGCACCTGGATTACCTGGTCGAGCTGGGCGTCACCTACCTGCACCTGATGCCGCTGCTGCGGCCGCGCGAAGGGGAGAACGACGGCGGCTACGCCGTGGTGGACTACGCCCAGGTCGACCCCCGCGTCGGCACCATGGCCGACCTGCAGTCCCTGGCCGCCGACCTGCACGCGCGCGATATCGCGCTCTGCGTCGACCTGGTGCTCAACCACACCGCGCGGGAGCACGAATGGGCGCGCAAGGCGCTGGCCGGCGAGCCCGGCTATCAGGACATGTACCTGATCTACCCGGACCGGACCGAACCGGATGCCTTCGAGCGTACGGTGCCCGAGGTGTTCCCGGACATGGCGCCGGGCAGCTTTACCCAGGTCCCCGGCCTGGGATGGGTGTGGACCAGCTTCCACGAGTACCAGTGGGACCTGAACTACGCCAACCCGGCGGTGTTCCGGGCCATGCTCGGCACCATGTTCGACCTGGCCAACCGGGGCGTCGACGTGCTCCGGCTGGACGCGGTCCCGTTCCTGGCCAAAAGGCTCGGCACCGACTGCCAGAACCAGCCCGAAGCGCACCTCCTGCTGCAGGCGTTCCGCGCGCTGACCAGGCTGGCCGCGCCCGGTTTGGTGCTCAAGGCCGAGGCGATCGTCAACCCGGACATGCTGGCCCAGTATCTCGGCGCACACGACAGGTTCCGGCCCGAATGCGACCTGGCCTACGACAACCAGCTCATGGTGATGCTCTGGTCCAGCCTGGCCACCCGCGACGTCCGGCTGGCCGCCCAGGCGCTGTCCCGGCGCCGGGCCGCGCCCGCGCCGACCTCCTGGGTCACCTACGTCCGGTGCCACGACGACATCGGCTGGGCGGTCTCCGATGCCGATGCCGCTGCGGCCGGGGCGGACGGCTTCGCCCACCGGCGCTTCCTGGCCGACTTCTACGCTGGCGGCTTCGCTGGCTCGTTCGGCCGTGGCGCGCTGTTCCAGGACAACCCGGTCACCGGCGATGCCCGCACCTCCGGCATGGCCGCCTCGCTGTGCGGCATCCAGGCCGCGCTCGAGACGGGCGACGCGGACGGGGTGAGCGCGGGGCTGCGCCGGCTGGAGTCGATGTACGCCATCGTTTTCTCCTTCGGCGGGATCCCGCTCATCTACATGGGTGACGAACTGGCCCAGCGCAGCGACCCAGACTGGGCGGCGGACCCGGCGCACCAGCACGACAACCGGTGGATGCACCGGCCGCGGATGGACTGGGACGCGGCTGCCCGGCGCCATGACCCAGGATCGCTGGAAGGACGGGCGTTCGCCTCGCTCCGCACCCTGGCCGCCGCTCGCAGGTCGCTCCTCGCGCTGTGGGCCGGGGGCATTACCGAGGTGCTGCCGACCGATAACCGCAGCGTGCTGGCCTATCGCCGGGTGCACCCGCGCAGTGCCCCGTTCCTGTCGCTCACCAACTTCAGTGACCTCACCCGGGGGAGCGACGCCGGGATCCTGGCCCGTGCCGGACTGCATGACCCCATACACGTGCACTCGAGCTCCGGTGAGCTGACGATCACGGCCGGCCAGATCGAGCTGCCGCCCTGGAGCTTCGTCTGGCTCAGCGATCGCTGAGCCCGGGGCCGCCAGCCCGGGGCCGCCAGCCCGGGGCCGCCAGCCCGGGGGCGCCGAGATGAGAGCCGCTGAAATGATGGGGACATGATCGAATCGGGTGCTCGCTACGTCGCCATGGGCAGCTCGTTCGCGGCGGGCCCGGGGCTCCGGCCCCGTGCACCCGGCAGCCCGCGGCAAGCGGGCCGCTCCGCGGTCAACTACGCCCACCTGATCGCACAGCGGCTTGACCTGGCCCTGACCGATGTCACCTACTCGGGCGCCACCACCGGCGACGTGCTGAAGGCCCGCGCTGATGACCGGCCGGCCCAGATCGACGCGGTGACCGCTGGCACTGCCCTGGTGACTATCACCTGCGGCGGCAACGACGTCGGGTACGTGCCCCGGCTACTGCTGGCCAGCCTGCCGCGCCCACTGCGGGCTGTGCCATCCGTCCGGCGCCGCGCGGACTCCTACGCCGACCCGCGCCAGACCGACGAATGGTTCGGCGCGCTGCGCGAGAACCTGGCCGCGATCGCCGCCGAGGTGCGGCGGCGATCGCCCGGCTGCCGCCTGGTCTTCGTGGACTACCTCACCCTCGTCCCTGCAGATCCGGCCATCCCGACCGGGTCACTGCCTGCCGGCGTCGCCGCATGGGGCCGCCGGGTGTCCGGCAGGCTGGCCGAGGTTACACTGGCCGCCGCCGGGGACGCCGGGTGTGACTACGCCCCGGCCTCCGCGGCCAGCGCCGGCCACCACGCGTGGTCGCCGGTCCCGTGGACCCGGAGATTCCACCTGTCGCTGCGCGGCGGGGCGCCCTACCACCCGAACGCGGCCGGCATGGACGCCGTCGCCAGGCTGGTCCTGGGCATCGTCGGGCAGGCAGGGTTATCTGTATTCCGTGGAATCTGGAAGATAGGGTGACGGCATGTCCGGACCTAGCCCCGAGCCCGCCCGGCTGACCGGTGATGCCGACCCTGACCTGGGGTTGCTGTTCGGGGAGCTGGTCCGGCTGGAGACCGAGCTGTGGAGCGCGGTGGAGACGCGGTTGCGATCCGGCCACGGGATCGTCCTACCGACCTTTCAGTTCCTGCAGGTGATCTCGCGGCAACCGCGGTGCCGGGTCCACGACATCGCCACCGAGCTGAGCATCACGGTCGGCGGGACGTCCAAGATCGTCGACCGGATGGAGGCGGCCGGGCTGTGCGCGCGGCGGGCGAACCCGGGGGACCGCCGGTCGTCGATCATCTCGCTGACTCCGGCGGGCAGGCAGATGCTGGCCGGGGCCACCGCGACCGTGGACGACGAGCTGCGCCTGCGACTGGGGCAGGTGCCGGCCCGGTCACTGGCCCAGCTGATCCGGACGCTGACCGGGCTGCGCATGGCGATGCGCACGGCTGGCGACGCCGAGCAGTCGGCCTAGCGGCGCGCCATGGCCGCTCTTTCGTACAGCCTGGTCCATCCCGCGGCGGCGCAGACCGACCCGAGTACGGTCGCGCCGTACATGTTCTGGCTGATGTTCCGGAACATCGCCTCCGACGACCTGGTTTTACCGACCCGGTGCGTGCCGGGGTGCTGTCCCGGCCCGGCTGCGTGCTGGCCTCGCCCTCCTGGCCAACCCCAATGACAGCGAGCAGTTCGACGCCGCGACCGGCTATGAGAAGAGCGTGGCCAACCTGTCCTGGAGCTACGCGTCCTACCTGTCGGCCGTCCGCGCACGCGGTCAGACCTGACGGCAAGCCGA
>CAWAFD010000001.1:0-55213 GCA_963781225.1 uncultured Actinomycetota bacterium | reverse complement strand
CTGCTGATCGGGCCGCCGTCGGTGCTGTCGGAGCACAACCCGGAGCGGGTATATACCAAACTGTAAGTATGGCTTACACCGAGATCACTTCGGCGGCCGAGCTGCGCGAGCTGCTCGGGGCGCCGACCGGGCGGTCAGTGACGAAGGAACGGTCCCGGCTGCATGCGCTGGACCGGGAGTGGCTGGCCGCCTCGCCGTTCTGCGTGCTGGCGACCTGTGATGCGGCCGGGAACTGCGACGCCTCACCCAAGGGCGACCCGGCCGGTCACCTGGTGCACGTGCTGGACGACGCCACCATCGCCATCGCCGAGCGGCCGGGCAACAAGCGCGCGGACGGTTACCTGAATGTGCTGTCCAACCCGCACGTCGGGATCATCTCGCTGGTCCCCGGCCGGACCGAGACGCTCCGGATCAACGGCCGGGCCCGGCTGCTGCGGGACGCGCCGTTCTTTGCCTGTCTCGAGGTGCGCGGGCACCGGCCGATCCTGGCCCTGCTGGTGGAGATCGACACGATCTTCTTCCACTGCGCCAAGGCGTTCATGCGGTCCGAGCTGTGGCGGCCGGAGACCTGGCAGCCCGGCGTGCTGCCGTCACACGCGGCCATCACCAAGGCGGTGCAGGAGACGTCCGAAACGCTGGACGAGCTCGAGGAGTACTACTCGGCGGAGAACTACGCGCCGAAGCTGTACGCGAAACAGGCGTAGGTGGCCCCGTTAGCTGACGCTGCTAGCTGCGCTGGTGGCTCGCTGGCGCTGGCGCCAGGCGGCCACGCGGGCACGGTTCTGGCAGGTGACCGAGCAGAACCGGCGCTGGCCGGTGGGAGGCGTCGATGTAGGCGTCGGCGCAGCGGCGGCCGGTGCAGGTGCCGATGCGGTCCGGATCGCTGCTGGCGAGCTGGTCCCGCAGGGTCAGGGCGGCGGCCGCCGTCAGCACCTGGCGGTCGTCGTCGACCTGCCAGGTGGCCCGCGGGCCGTCGCCGGTCAGGTCGAGGGCGGGCTTGACCCCGGTGTTGTCGAGTAGCCGCGCGGTGAGGCTGACGCGTCCTGCCGGGTCGGGGGTGGCGAAGACGGGGTGCAGATGGTCCGCGACCCGGGTCAGGGCGTCGCGGGTCAGGACCTCGGGCGGGCAGTCACGGACGCCGGAGCCGGACAGCAAGCCAGCCAGCAGTTCCATGTCCGGGTAGGCGCGATCTTCTTCGCCGGCCTCGCGCGGGGCACCGTTCCCCATTCATTGACCAGCCAGACCAGCACGTCCGGGGCCATCGGCTCGAGCAGCATGGGCCCAGCGTAACGGACTGCTGGACCGAAATCCGTTTACCAGCCCGATCTCGTGGTAGTAACGTACTAATTCAAAGATAAGCGTTACATGGAGATGATACGGATGACGGCCCAGGACCAGATGATGGCAGAGGGCAGGCGGATCGGCGTTCTTGGTGTCCCAACGACGGCGGGCTCGCACAACCCGGGGCAGGAGAAGGCCCCGGCCGCGTGGCGGGCCGCCGGGCTCATCGAGGGGCTGCGCAAGGCCGGGCTGGACGTGGTGGACCGGGGTGACCTGCCGGTCACGCCGTTCCGCCCGGTGGCTCCAGTGGACGGCCTGCGGGACGTGGAGCGGGTGGCGCAGGTGTGCCGCGGCGTGGCGGCCGAGGTCGCCGCGATCCGGGCCGACGGGCGGCTGCCGCTGGTGCTGGGCGGGGACTGCACGATCACGCTCGGGGTGCTGGCTGGATCCGGCGAGACGGGGCTGGTCTACTTCGACGGCGACGCCGACCTGCACACGCCCGAGCTGACCGACTCGGCCGTCGCCGACACCATGGGCATGACGCACATGCTAGGTGGCGGCTCGCCGGTGCTGTCGGGTCTGGGGGCGCGGGCGGGCCTGGGGTCGCGATCACCGCTGCTGCGGCCGGATCAGGTTGCGCTGTTCGGCTTCAGCCCGGACGAGCTGGACACCGCGCAGTGGACCGAGCTGGTCAGCCGGCATCTGTACGCGGCGCCGGCGCCGCGGTGCGGAGCGATCCGGCCGGCGCAGCCCGGCAGGCTCGGGCGTACCTGGAGGACCGGGTGGAGACCTAC
This sequence comes from uncultured Actinomycetota bacterium, assembly GCA_963781225.1. GTDB lineage: Bacteria > Actinomycetota > Actinomycetes > Streptosporangiales > Streptosporangiaceae > Palsa-504. The sequence continues at coordinate 53,138 of CAWAFD010000001.1, read as the reverse complement.
CTCGTGCACTTCGACGTGGACGTCCTGCATACGGGACTGTTTCCGCTGGCTAACTTCCCGCACTTCGCCGGGCTGACGCTGGCGGAGGCGAGCGCGGCGCTGGGTGAGTTCGCCGGTGGGGAGAAGTTCGGCGGCCTGGTGATCACCGAGGTAAACCCGAACAACGACCTGGATGGGGAGCTGATCGCCACGCTGGCTCAGGTGGTCACGGACGCGCTGGCTGGCTCTGGTCGCCCTTAGGGCCCGAGCCGTCGGTGAGTCAGGCGAGGAAGCGGCGGGCGTGGTCGATGAGGACGTGGGCGGCGGGATTGGCGGCTGGCGCTGGGTTCCAGGCCAGCTCCAGGCGGGAGCGGACAGCCGGATCGGTGATGGGCAGGACGCGGATGGGTTCGGCGGCGTGGTCGGGCGCGCTGGTTATGGTCGCGGTGGCTATGGTCGCGGTGGACGCTGGGACCACGGCGGCGCCTAGCCCCCTGGCAGCCAGGTGGACGACCATGGGCAGGGCGCTGGCCTCGAACACGATCGTCGGGGCGAAGCCGGCCTGGGCGCAGGCCGCGTCGAGAGCGCTGCGGACGCCGGTGCCGCGGGGCAGGCTGACCAGCGGGGTTTCCTTCAGGTCAGCGAGGGTGACGGCGGCGCCGGCCAGGGGGTGGTCGGGGTGGACGGCGATGACCAGTTCCTCGTCCACGATGACGGCGATCTCCAGACCCGGCTCGGGCTCCCCCGCCGAGCCGATCAGGGCCAGGTCGAGACGACCGTCGGTGCAGCTGGCTGATCAGCTGGTCGGAGTTGTCCTCGACCAGGGTAATGGTCACGCCGGGGTAGGTGTCGTGGAACTCGGCCAGCAGCTCGGCCAGGATCGGCAGGGCGCAGCCGCTTACCATTCCGGCCCGGACCTGGCCGCGAACCAGGCCGGCCAGTTCGTCCACGGCCAGCCGCGCGCCGGCCACGGCGTCCAGGGCGGCCCGGGCGAACGGCAGCACGGCCGTGCCCACCTCGGTCAGCCGGACCGACCGGCCCGAGCGGTCCAGCAACTGGTGGCCGAGCTCGGATTCCAGCCGGCGGACCTGCGCACTGACCCCCGGCTGGGCCACGTGCACACGGTCGGCCGCCTTGGTGAAGCTGGCCTCCTCCGCCACAACCACGAAGCTTCTGAGCCACTTCAGATCTATGTCGTTACCTGCGTCTATGCGCCGCTGGCTCGCGTCATCCATCGGTACCCATCCTCTCGCGAGCGCGAACCCGCTCGAGCTCTGCCCGGGGGTAAGGCGTCTGCTTGCTGCGTTCCATCAGGCTCTGATGGAAGTCGTCGAAGACGACGGCGGTGCCGGCGTGCCTGGTCAGAATCGCGGCCGCGGAAGCGGGGACGTCGCGGGGCCGGTCACCCGCCGCCCAGGCGCGCACGAACCGGCGGCGGTCTCGCTCGCCGCGCACGCGCTCGGCCACGTGATGGTTGACCAGGTGGGCCGCGATGTAGTCCCGGTCATAGCAGCGATGCTCGCACAAGAAGGCCTTCTCCTGGTCTGAGAGGTCGAACCGGTCGCTCAGCGCCAGGCCGAAGTCGGAGAAGTACAGCCCGTGGCCGTCGGTCAGGATGTTGAGGAAGTGCGCGTCAAAGTGCACCAGCCCGTGGTCGCGCATGAACGCGGCGGTATCCGCGAGCTGCGTGTCGGCCCACGAGAACGCGGAGACATCCTGGTCAGCCATCCAGGCGGCCAGGGTCTGCGGGACGTACTCGAGGAACAGCACCAGATGCGAGCGCGAGTCGCGCAGGGCCTGCAATCGGCCGCGTACGGCGGCCGAGCCGTCCCAATGCGCCACCGCTCCGTCCAGACCGCCGAACTCCGCCAAGATCCCCCCGGTCGCAACGGGACCGGGAAGTACGCGCCAGTGGTAGAGCAGCGCAAAGGCCCGGTGCTCGTCGCTCAGGACCCAGTTGGTCGTCATGATGTGGGCGGCCAGCTCGCGCCAGACCCCGAACCCCGCCGATCCCAGGCCGTATTGATAGAAGCCCGGCAAGCCAAACAGGTTCGCGGTGGACCTTATGTTTCCCGGGAGCAGTTCCCGCCCGGTTACCGGGACCCGTTTGACGAAGACCCGCACTCCCTCGACTTCCAGGGTCGCAGATGTACCGCCGATCCCGTACTTGACCTGCGATGCCTTGTCCACCACGTGCTCGAGAGCCGAGTCGCTCAACAGCGCCAGGTGCGAGGACGCGGTCGCATAGGCGGACATCCGCGCGAAGCGAGGACGGCTCTCGGCGGTCATCGGCGGGGCTCGAGCCGACGCAGTTCCATAACCGGTGATTCTAGATCGTGGCCGTTTGGTGGCCGATGGCTTATGGACTACGGGTTGAGGTAGGCCAGCACGGCCAGTACCCGGCGGTGGTCGGAGTCCGACGGCGGCAGGTCCAGCTTGGTGAAGATGTTGCTGATGTGCTTTTCCACCGCCCGTTCGGAGACCACGAGCTGGCCGGCGATGGCGCTGTTGGAGCGGCCTTCGGCCATCTGCGCGAGCACGTCACGTTCGCGTGCGGTCAGCGCAGCCAGCGCGCTGGCGTGCCGGGTGGCGTTCAGCATCCCGGCGACGACCTCGGGGTCGAGCGCGGTGCCGCCCGCCGCGACACGGTCGATCGCGTCGCTGAACTCGGCCACGTTGGCGACCCGGTCCTTGAGCAGATAGCCCACCCCGCCGGAGCGGGCGCGGAGCAGGTCGGCGGCGTAGCGGGTCTCGATGTACTGGGAGAACACCAAGATGGCGGTGCCGGGGTGGTCGCGGCGGATCGCGATCGCGGCCCGCAGCCCCTCGTCGGTGTGGTCGGGCGGCATCCGTACGTCGACGATCGCGATGCCGGGCTTGTGTTCGGCGATCGCGGCTTTCAGGGCCTCAGCGTCGCCGACCGCGGCCACCACGTGGTGTCCACGGTCGGTGAGGATCTCGGTCAGGCCTGCCCGGATCACGGCGGAGTCCTCGGCGATGACGATGCGCATGTCGGGTCGCGGCTCAGGCGTGGGAGGGCAGTTCGGCGGTAATCACCGTGGGGCCGCCAGGCGGGCTGTCGATCCGGAGGTGACCGTCGACGGTGCGGACGCGGGCGGCCAGTCCGCTCAGGCCGCCGTCCGGCACCAGAGCGGCGCCGCCGTGGCCGTCGTCGGTCACGCGGATTCGCACAAGGCCGGGGACATGCACGGCTTCGAGGGTAGCGTGCCGGGCCCCGCTGTGCTTGCCCACGTTGGCCAGCAGCTCGGCCGCGCAGAAGTAAGCGATGGTCTCGATGGCGGCGCTCGGTCGTTCCGGGATGTCGGCGACGAGCTCGACCGGGATCGCGCTGCGCGTGGCCAGCGTGGCCAGCGCGTCCGCGAGGCCGTTGTCCAACACGGAGGGGTGGATGCCGCGGGCCAGGGTGCGCAGCTCGTTGATGGCCTCGACGGCGTTGCGGTGAGCGTCCTCGACCAGCTGGGTGATCCGGGCCAGATCGGCGGGGCTAGCGGCTTCAGCGTGCAGCTTCTCCTTGGCCAGGCCGAGCTTCATGGCCATGGCCACGAGCTGAGCCTGGGCGCCGTCGTGCAGGTCGCGCTCGATGTCGCGGAGCCGGGCTGCCGAATCGTCCACCGCGTGCGCCCGGGTCCGCTCTAGGTCGTGAACCCGCCGGGCGAGGCCGGCCGCGCGGGGCGAGCCGGGGCCGAGCAGGCCGCGGATGAGTGCGGCGTCCACCCTGGTCGACACGTGCAGCAGCCACGGGGCGGCCAGCAGCAAGATCGCGCCGAACGGCACCAGGACGAACGACCCGGCCAGGGTGGTGATGTGGCCGCCGCCGAGCAGCCACGGGCCGGCCTTGGTCAGGCTCCACCAGAGGGGGTAGGTGAGGTAGAACAGCCCGGCGGCCATGACCCCGACCTTGGCCAGCTGGGTGGCGGTGATCAGCAGCTTCAGCAGGAAGTAGCTGCGGGTCCGCCAGGCCGGGCGGTCGCGCACCGCACCGCGCCACCAGGCCGTCCGGTTGCTCTCCGGGCGCCAGTCCTGGACGGTGATGTGCTCGTCCGTGGCCAGTGCGGCGACCTGGACCAGCGGCAGCCCAATGATCTTGACCTTGTTCTCAGCCAGGCTCACCTTGGCGCCGCGGGCCTCGGCTAGCCGCCCCAGCCGGATCGCGTCCGGCGTCCGCACTCGTACGCACGGTATCCGCCTTATCGGCGGGGGCTCCGCGACTTCCTGGCCGAGCATCGTGCGGGACAGGTGGCGGCTGGCCCCGCCGAGCTTCCTGACCCCGGGGGTGGACAGACCCCAGAACCCCCCGTTGTGCAGCATGGGCACAATGAAGGCCAGGGCGGCCACGACGAGCGGCAGGCTCACGAAGGCGTATCCCACCTCGGTCCAGGTCCGCTTGGTGAACGGCGCCAGCAGGATGCGCACCAGGGGTGAGCTACCGGGCTCGTTCATACTGTGATTGTCGCTGATGATTGTGGTCTCGTCGCTAGTGGTTTTCATACCTCGATGCTGCGCGTCCGGGTGTCCCCGCATCGATCGTGACGCCACCCGTCTTCCGGTACGGCTAGCACGAACTCCGCTGACCGGGCCCGCTCAGATGGGGTACCGGGTGGGTTCGGTGGTGTAGCTGCGGCCCGTCGGGGTGGTCCAGCGCAGAGTCCCGTCGGGCTGCCGTTCCACGGTCCACTTGGGGTGCTGCTTGACGCGGTGATCGTAACGGCACTTCGGGTCGCCGTTACACAGGCAGGTCCGGCCGCCTGCTTCGTGCGGCGTGGTGTGCTCGTAGTCGCAGGCTGATGCTGGCCGTGGGCAGCCGGGGGCGGTACACGTGGTGTAGCGGATCTGGGTCAGGTGCCGGAGCTTGACGCCGGGGTCGTGGGCGGCCGTCTGATGACGGTGGTCGCAGGGGTCGGTGGTGAGGGGCTCGAGGGTGAGGATGAGGTCTGGGCCTGGGCCGGGGGTGTGCAGGTGCCAGGTGGCGTGGCTGCCGGGTGGTCCGGCGCGGGAATCGGGGGTCATGGTGAACCCGGTGCCGGCGGGCGGGTCGGGCCCAGGTCTTCGTTTCCGGTCGGGCCGGGCGCAACCGTGGGCGACGGCGCGGCCGTCCTTGTCGGTGACGGTCACGCACCAGGTGGTCTTGGGGTTGCGGGCCGCGGCGGAGGCCAGGTCGCGGGCGAGCCAGGGGTCGATGGGGCCCATGGTGGCGATCTCGCCGGGGCGGTCGGCCAGGCCCAGCACGGTGGCGGCGGGGATGGTCAGGTTCAGATGGCCGGCGAACCCGGCCGGGACGGCGGCCAGGGCCTCGCCGGCGTGGCCGGGGCGGGAGTCACGGCCCAGGACCAGGTCGATCAGGGCGCGGGCGCGGAGCTGGTCGTGGGTGCCCTCGACCCCGGACTTGCCGAGCTGATCGGCCCACCAGGAGATCCGCTGGTCCATCGCCGCGGTCTCGGCCATGGGGAGCTCGCGGGCTACCAGGGCGGCGTTGCCGGAGAACTCAGCGAACACCTCGACCCGGGCGTGCTTGCGCGCAGCTTCGCGGCGCTTCTTTGCCTTTTCGGCGTTGACCTCGATCACGGCCTTGGCGATCGCGGACCGCAGGCCGCCGGGAGTCAGGCCGCCAGCACGGCCGAGAACGAGGGCTTCGGCCGCGCGGGCCTCGTCGGCATCCAGGGGCTGGCAGCCGGACGCGATGATCTGGGCCTTGTGGCGGGAGATCACGCCCGACCGGAACAGGGCATAGGTGCCGGGAAGCTTGGTGGCCAGGTCATCGGACAGGTCCAGCAGGGCCCCGGCGGCGTGGCGGGACTCGGCGAGCAGGGAGGCGAGCTCGCGTTCGGTGTACTCCTCCCAGGTCCCGGGGACCTTGCCGGGGCGGCGGCGGATAAGCGCGGCGACGGCGGCGTGCTTGAGCGCGGAGCCGGCCGCCTCGCAGCGGTCGCCGGCCGCGATGATGCCGAGCAGCTCGTCGTCGCTGACGTCATCAAAGCGGTCGTCATCGCCGGCCGCCTTCTCGATGTGGCTCAGGACGACCGCGCCGCCGGGGGCGATGTCGAGGGCCTGGCCGGTAGCGAAGCCGCCGCCGGCACCGTCGCAGACGCCAGGGAGAATGCGGGCGGAACCCTGCTGGCCCGGGCCGCGACGGCCGGCCGCGACTGCCGCCATGGCAGAGATCTGCCCCATCGCGGCGATGTGGGCTTGCGCCGCGACCTGGTCAGCGGCGGCTTGATCGGCCTCGGCGACGAGAGCATCGATCTCGTCGGGGTCCCAGAATTCGGCCGGGTCCCAGAATTCGTCCTCCCACTGCGGCTCATCGTCTTTCGGCTCTGGCCAGTGGGGGCTGGGGGGCTGGGGGGCTGGGGGTCGGTTTAAGGGGCATGAAACCCACCCGTTCGGCATGAGGTTGTATAGAACAGAATAGCGAATGATTCTTTAGATGGCTATCATTTTTGACGGGTTTCGAAAATAGTAACTAGATGAACTGGTGTGACTGGCGGGCCGGGGTGGGTTATCGTCCTGACATGCCAGGGATTGTGATCGTCGGAGCGGGGTTCGGCGGCATCGGGATGGGGATCGCGCTCAAGCGCGCCGGGTTCGACGACTTCGTGATCCTGGAGAAGAGCGAGGATCTCGGCGGGACGTGGCACGACAACCGGTACCCGGGGTGTGCGTGTGACGTGCCGTCGCCGCTGTACTCGTACTCGTTCGAGCTGAATCCCGAGTGGAGCCGGGTGTTCGCACCGCAGCGGGAGATCTGGGACTACCTGCGGGCGGTAGCACACAAGTACGGCGTGGACGAGCACATCCGGTACGGGGTCAAGGTCGAGCGGCTGGACTGGGACGACGCCGCCCGGCGGTGGGACATCGAGACGGTCCGGGATGGGGAGCAGACGGGCTACCGGGCGCGGGCCGTGGTGTCGGCGGCCGGGGCGCTGCACGTGCCTTCCTATCCGGAAATCCCCGGGGCGGACCGGTTCGCCGGACCGCGTTCCACTCGGCTCGCTGGGATCACTCCTGCGACCTGACCGGCAAACGGGTCGCGGTCATCGGCACGGGGGCGTCGGCGATCCAGTTCATCCCGGAGATCGCCGGGCGGGCGGCGCACGTCAGCGTGTTCCAGCGCACGCCGCCGTGGATCCACGCGCGGCCCAACGTCGAGATCCCAACGCGGGTGCGCCGGGTCTTCCGGCGGGTACCGGGAGCCGCGCGGGCGTCCCGGGACGCGATCTACCTGCTGATGGAACTGCGGGCGCTGGGGTTCACGATCAATCCCAAGCTGATGGCGCCGCTGGAGCAGATGGGGCGCATGCACATCGAGCACCAGATCACCGACCCGGAACTGCGGGCCAAGGTCACCCCGGACTACACCATCGGGTGCAAGCGGATCCTGCTGTCCTCGGACTACTACCCGGCCCTGCAGCGCCCCGACGTGGACCTGGTCACCGACGGGATCCGGGAGATCACCGCGACCGCAGTGATCACCGCGGACGGCGTGGAGCATCCCGCGGACGTCATCGTCTACGCCACCGGGTTCAAGGTGGTCGAGTCCGTGACCAGCCTGAACGTGGCCGGCCGGGGTGGCCGCAAGCTCACCCCCGAGGGCCTGGAGGCCTACAAGGGCGTGACCGTGGCGGGGTTCCCGAACTTCTTCCTGCTGCTCGGGCCCAACACCGGTCTCGGCCACACCTCAGTGGTGTTCATGATCGAGACCCAGGTCCAGCACATCATGAGCTGCCTGCGGATGCTGGCCCGGGATCACGGCGACGCGATCGAGGTCGACGAGCCGGCGCAGCGCCAGTACAACGCGGAGCTGCAGCGGCGGCTGCGTGATTCGGTGTGGAACGCGGGCGGGTGTGACAGCTGGTACCTGGACGCGGACGGCGTCAACCGGACCATCTGGCCGGGGTTCACGTTCGAGTACTGGGCCAGGACCCGGCGGGCGCGTCGATCGGCCTACACGGTGAGCCCGTCCGGCCCGGCCAGCGGGAGTTAGACGGTGAGGACTGGGCCCGGTTGCTAGCCGTTGTGCTGGCGCTGTTGTCGGCGCTGGGTTACGGGTTCTCGGACTTCGCCGCCGGGCTGGCCTCGCGCCACGCTGGGGTGATCCAGGTGACGCTGGTGGCCTCGGCGGTGAGCGCCGTCCTGGTCGCGGCGGTGCTGCCGTTCGCCGCCTCCCCGGCACCGTCGGCGGCCGCCTTGGCCTGGGGGTTCGTGGCCGGGGCGGGCGGCACGCTGGGCGCTTTCGCGCTGTACCTGGGGTTCCGGCACGCGGCGTTCAGCGTGGCCGGGCCGATCAGCGCGGTCGGCGCGGCCGGGTTCTCGGTGCTGGCCGGGCTGCTGCTGGGCGAGCGGCCCAGCGCTCTGGCGCTGGCCGGGATCGGGCTGGCCTTGCCGGCCATCGTGGGGGTGTCGGCGGGAGGTTCGGGGGACGAAGGTGCGGAGGAGTCCGGTGCGGGTACTACGGGGCGGGAGCGGCCTGGGAGCGGGCTGGGGCTGGGATTGCTCGCGGGGGCGGGTTTCGCGGTGCTGTTTATTGGGCTGGACCGGGCCGGTTCGGGTAGCGGGCTGTGGCCGGTGGCGGCGGCGCAGGTGGGTGAGCTGGGTGCGGCGGTCGTGGCAGCGCTGGTGATGGCGGGGGTGGCCAGGGCGGTGCCCGCGGGGGCTCGCAGTGGGGTGACGGGCAGTGGGGTGACGGGCAGTGGGGTGACGGGCAGTGGGGTGACGGCAGGAGAAAGCGCGGCGGCGAGCAGTGGCGTTGGGCGGTTCGGGATCCGGGTGGCTGGGCTGGCCTCGGTGACCGGGGCGTGCGGGGGCACCGGCACGATCTTGTACTTCTACGCCACCCAGCACGGGCTGCTGGCCGTGACGGCCGTGCTGACCTCGCTGTACCCGGCGATCACGATCGTGCTGGCGCGGGCGCTGCTCGGCGAGCGGCTGACCGTGCTGCGGCTGGGTGGGCTGGTGCTGGCCGGGGCGTGCGTGGCGCTGATCGCGGTGGGCGGGGCGGGGTAAACGCGAAGTGCGGGGCAGGTTGGCGCGGATTTGCGGCTCAGGGGCCGACGGTCCAGGTGTGCACGGGGTCGTTGGAGTGCATGCGCTCGGTGTAGGCCAGGGTCATCTGGCGCAGCGCCTCGGCGTGGTCCAGGTTGTGCTGGCCGGTCAGCTTGTTCACCGTCGCGATCTGCCAGGCGGCGCCGTTCTGGCCGGTCAGGCAGCGCTGCTCGATGATGCCGAGCAGGCGGTCGGAGGTTTCGGTGGCGACACCCCAGTGGGTCAGGCCCTCGCGGGCCAGCGGCAGCAGGCGGCGCAGGATGAGTTCGGTCACCGGGGTGTCCCCCACGCCCGGCCAGTACAGCTGGGCGTCCAGGCCGCGCCGGGCGGCCTCGTGCAGGTTCTCCGAGGCGGTGGTGAACGACATCTGGGTCCAGATCGGGCGCTGGGCTTCGGCCAGCGAGCGGACCAGGCCGTAGTAGAACGCCGCGTTGGCCACCACGTCGGCGATGGTCGGCCCGGCCGGCAGCACCCGGTTCTCCACCCGCAGGTGCGGGATGCCACCCGCGGTGTCGTAGACCGGCCGGTTCCAGCGGTAGATGGTCCCGTTGTGCAGGCTCATCTCGGCCAGCTTCGGGATCCCACCCTGGTCCAGGACGTCCAGCGGCTCCTCGTCCTCACAGATCGGCAGCAGCGCCGGGAAGTAACGCAGATTCTCCTCGAACAGGTCGAAGACCGAAGTGATCCAGCGCTCGCCGAACCAGACCCGGGGCCGCACCCCCTGCTCCTTGAGCTCGTCAGAGCGGGTATCGGTGGCCTGCTCGAACAGGGTGATCCGGGTCTCGTGCCACAGCTGCTTGCCGAACAGGAACGGCGAGTTGGCGGCCAGCGCGACCTGCACGCCCGCGATGGACTGGGCCGCGTTCCAGTAGTCGGCGAAATCGTCCGGGCTGACCTGGACGTGCAGCTGCACGCTGGTGCAGGCGGCCTCGGGCGTGATGCTGTCGGTGTGGGTCAGCAGCTGGTCGGCGCCGTCGATGGCGATCTGCATGTCCTCGCCGCGGGCGGCGAAGATCTGCTCGTTGAGCACCTTGTAGCGCTCGTTCGCCGACATCGTCTCTTCCTGCACGTCGTGCTCGCCGAGCGTGGGCAGGATGCCGATCATGACCAGATGGCTGCCGACCGAGCGGGCCTGGGCGTCGGCGGCGTTGAGGTCATCGCGGAGCTCGGCCTCCAACGTCGCCAGCGAGTCACCCTCGAGCGTCCGGGGCGGGATGTTGATCTCCAGGTTGAACTGGCCCACCTCGGTGGCCCAGGCCGGGCTGGCGATGGCGTCGAGCACGTCGGCGTTGCGCATGGACGGCATCCCGTGGGAATCGGTCAGGTTGAGCTCGATCTCCTGGCCAACTGTGGAGGTGCCCTGGTCGAACAGCCGCTCGCGCAGCATGCGGGCGAACGCGTCCAGCGAGCGCCGTACCTTGTCCCGGTACTTGCGCCGGTCCTCACCGCTGATCTTGATCGCCTGGATGTCACGGCCCACGTCAGGCCTCCGCTCGTCGAGATGAACCGGCTGAAGGGGATATGTACCCCCCTTTTGAGTTAGTCAGGCTCGGCTAGTGGGAGTCCTCCAGCCGGGCGCTCTCGTCCCGGACCCACAGGTGCAGCAGGCCGCGCAGGTGCGCGATGAACTTGTCGTGCTCGTGCTCGGGGTAGACCGACTTGACGGTGGCGACCAGCAGCTCGTCGAAGGCCGGGCCGGCCACCCACTCGAGCACAACTTGATCCAGGTTCGGCAGCCGGGCCGCGCAGAAGTCCTGGTAGCGGTCGGTCTCGAAGTAGGCGTCGGCCAGCTTGCGGTAGCCGGCCAGCTTGTCCCCATAGGACATGCCGGGCTCGTCCGCGATCGCGAAGTACCGGTCGGTCTCCAGGTCGAGCTTGGCCTCCCTGCCGGTGACCAGCGCGAACACCGACCACTTGACCAGCGCCTTCATGGCCCACGGGAAGTAGTAGTGCAGGCTGGTCAGGGCCACGTCGGGGCAGGCGTTGGCGTAGTCGATGGGGTAGACCTCGCTGCCCTTGACCAGGGTCTCGCAAGAGTTGAACTCCCACTTGAAGAACGCGTTGACCAGCCGCCCGATCGTCTGCACCTCCAGGCCCGCGCCGGGCGGCAGGAAGCTGTGGTCGACCGCGTAGCGCTCGTGCATGGGCTTATCCGGCTGGAACTTCATCACCATGGTCTCGGCACCGATCGACAGCGAACGGGCGAAGACGTCGTAGTCCACCGCCTTCTGCAGGTGCATGAGCATCTCGCCGCTGGCGTCGTAGGCGGCGTGCAGTTCGGCGGCGTTGTTGATCCGGGACACGCCGCGCCAGGCCCCGCCGTCATACGGCTTCATGAACATCGGGTACCCGATGCGGTCGGCGATGGCGTCCAGGTCGAACGGCTGGTTGTAGCGGCTCGCGGTGTAGGCGTAGCGGCTGTTGTCGGGCGGGTTCTTGTACGGCACCAGGACCGTCTCCGGCACCTTGAGCCCGAGCCGGATCATCGCGCAGTAGGCCGCGTGCTTCTCCATGGACTGGAACGTGAACGGGCTGTTCAGCAGGTACACCCCGTCCATCATGGCGACCTTCTTCAGCCATTCCCGCGGATGGTAGTACCAGTAGGCCAGCCGGTCGATGACCAGATCGTAGCGGGGGTGGTCGCGCAGGCTGAACGGCTCGATGGTGATCCGCTCGATATCGAAGGAGTGCTGATCGCTGCCCGTTCGGTCATTTTCTGGGCTGCCGTCCTGTTCACCGTCGGACCGCGGGCCGCGGACCGGCCCGCACCGGCGGAGGATCTCGCCGAATGCGGCCGGCCAGTCCTCCTCGGTGCCGAGGAGCAAACCGATGATGTGACTGGTACCGGTCACGAAGTGGCTCCTATCGTCAGCAGAATCGGGGCAGATGGTGGGCGAGCTGGGCGCGCCAGGATGGCCAGTCGTGCGGCACGTCGTACCCCCACAGGTCGACCTCGTGCTTGATCCCCTGCCTGGCCAGCAGCGCGCCGAACTGCTTGGTGCTCTGCAGCGCCCCGGTGGTGTCCTCCCACTGGCCCTGGCCGCAGACCAGCAGCATGGACAGCCGGCTGCGGAGCCACTCGAGGTGGTCACCGTCGAGGTTGCCGACGTAGTCCATCGGGTTGTTGAAGTACGCCTCGTTGCCGCGCTCGCCCCAGGCGTCCCAGGCGGCCGGGTCGTAGTTGCCGGAGAAGCACATGGCCAGCGGGAACAGGTCGGCACGCTTGAGCGCGAAGTTGGCCGCATGGAAGGCGCCCATGCTGCAGCCCAGGGTGATCACGTCGGCCTGGCTGCCGCCGCAGTCCTGATAGATCCACGGCACCACGTCGCCGGTGATCCAGGATTCGTAGCGGCCGTGGCGGCGGGCCCGCTCCTCGATCGGGATCTCATGGTTGGACCAGGACGCCGCGTCGTAGCTGTCGACGCAGTAGAGCTTGACCCGCCCCTCCTCGATGAGGGGCTGCACCGCGCCGACCATGCCGTTGTTCCCGAAGTCCGACGCCCGGCCGCGCTCGGAGGGGAACACCAGGACCGGACGCCCCCAGTGGCCGTAGCGGATCACCGTGCCCGCGGCGCCCAGGGCGGCCGACCAGAGCTCGGTCGACTCACGGTTCACTCACTCACCTGCCCGATAAGTGCGGTCAGGTAGGGCTGAAAGGCGTCCCGCCAGGCCGTGTAATTGTGCATGTCGGGTACCTCGTGCAGTTCGGCCGGGTAGCCGTGCTCGCGCAGGGTCGCGATGGCCAGGCGGTTATTGTCCACGTTCTCCTCAATGACGCCGCAGGTCGCGGTGATGGGAATCTTCCGGTCCGGGAGGCTGATGGGCAGGCTCCGGACGAAGCGGACCACGCGCTGGTAGTAGCCGAACCGCCGCTCGTGGGCGTCGAAGCGGGGGGTGAAGAAGCTGCCGGACTGCAGGAACAGCCCGTCGAAGGTGTCCGGGTGGCGGCAGTGGGCGTGCAGCATGGCCAGGGCGCCGAGGCTGGCGCCCATGCCGATCTTGCGGGTCACGGCCAGCCGGCGGGTGAGGGCGGGCAGGACGGCACGGGTTAGTGTCCGCGCGTAGCGAGGGTTGGCCGAGTACCAGTCGTCCCGGTGGCCGGGGCCGAGGAGGGCGGCGCGCAGACGCGGCAGCCAGCCGGCGTGTATGCCGGCGGCCAGGTAGTGGGTGAGGCGGGACAGCTCGTCGTACTCGGGGCCGTCGTGCGCGACCAGGAGCGGCAGCGGCTCGTCGTCGGGGGCGTCATGCGGGGACCAGAGGCGGACCGGGACCGCGGCGTCGTGGTTTTTGGCGTCGTGGCTTCGGCGTCGTGGTTTCTGGTCGGTTTCTGGCGTCGTGGTTTTTGGCTTCGTCGCCTAGGGCGGGGGCGGGGACGTCGAAGCTGTCGCTGCGGCCGGGGATGCCAGGCGCGGTGAGCCATTCTGGCGTCGTGTAGTCGGCAAACTCCAGGACGCTCTTGGGGCCGAACGCGCCCGGCGCCTGGTGCGGGTTGGCGGGGTCGGTCACGGTCGCGGCGCCGCCGTCGGGGTAGGCGAGTTCGAGCAGGTACTCCATTCGGTGCACCGGCGGGCGGGCGATGAGCAACTCCCAGCCGTCGCCATCGCGGTGGAAGCCGAGCTGGTCGCCGGGGATGCGCACGTCCTGGCTGAGCCGCACGCCGGTCAGGGTGTGCTCGGGGTCGGTGAACCGGAAGACCACGGCGGGGTCGGTGGGGGTGGGGTCACCGGGGGCGGCGTGGCCGGGGGCGGCGTGGCCGGGCGGCGTGGCCGAGGGGCGCGTCGCCGGCCCAGGCGTCTGCCACGGGCATCACTCCCGATTCACCGATCACTCGGACATGGTGCCCGTTTTATGCAGGAGATGACAATAGTGCCCTTGTCCTCTTCCGGGCTGGATGGATACCCCGCGCCGGACGGGTAAACACGTCCGGCCGCCGGTGGGTTGAAACCGTGCGCCCGGGTAGGCAGCGCGCATGGACGACACCGTGAAGGCCGTGCTGTTCGACGTGGACGGCACGCTGGTCGATACTAACTACCTGAACGCCGTGACGTGGTGGGAGGCGTTCGCCCAGGCAGGCTTCGACGTGACCATGACGGACATCCACCGGACGATCGGCAAGGGCTCGGATCAGCTGCTCGACGCGCTGCTGCCCAAGGACCGGGACCGGGACGGCGACGCCGGCATCCGCACCGCCCACAGCGCGCTGTACTCGGTGTACTGGTCCCGGCTCCGGCCGCTGGACGGCGCGGCCGACCTGCTGCGCGCCTGTCACCGGCGGGGGCTCAAGGTGGTGCTGGCCAGTTCGGCCGACGAACGCGAGTTCGCCGTCCTGCGCGCGGCGCTGGACGCCGACGACGCCATCGACGAGGCTACGAACTCCGGTGACGTCGAGCAGAGCAAGCCCGCGCCGGACCTGGTCCAGGTGGCACTGGACAAGGCCGGGGTCCCTCCGGAGCAGGCCGTGTTCGTCGGGGATACCGTCTGGGACGTGCAAGCCTGCCAGAAGGCTGGAGTGCGCTGCATCGGCCTGCTCAGCGGCGGCATCGGCCGCGACGAGTTGCTGGAGGCCGGCGCGGTCGAGGTGTACCGCGGGCCCGCCGAGCTGCTGGATCGGTTTCCTGGCGCCCTGACCGGTTAGCGGGGCGGTGTTTTCCATGATCACGAAGGGTTTTGGGTCGCTCCGAGGGGTAAAACCCTTCGCGATCATGGCGGGATCGGCTGGAGGCTACGAGGCGGGTTCGCGGGTGGGGGCGGTGTCGCGGGTGGGGGCGGTGTCGCTGGCGGCTGGGCGCGCACGGGTGCTGGCGGCCTGGGCGGTGCCGCGGGGGCGGGTGCCGGCGCGCAGGACCAGCATGGTCACGTCGTCGATCAGGTTGCCGGTGCTGAACTTGAGCATCGCGCTGCGCATGGCGGCGAGCAGGTCGGCGGGCTTCTCGCCGGCCAGGCCGGCGAGTTCGTCTGACAGCCGGTCCTGGAAGTAAGTGTTGTCCGCGCCGCGGGCCTGGGCGACCCCGTCGGTGTAGAGGAACAGCACGTCGCCGGGGTCCATCAGCAGGTCCTGGGTGGCCGCCTCGGCCTCGGGGAACAGCCCGAGAGGCAGGCCGCCACCGTTTAGCATGGCGACCCGGCCGTCGGAGCGCAGCAGCATAGCCGCCGGGTGCCCGGCGCTGCCCACGATCACCCGGAGCTTGTTGCCCTCCCAGCTCAGATGGGCGATGTTGGCCGTGACGAAGCCGCCGTCGATCCCCCCTACCTCGGCCAGCACGATCTCGTTGGCCAGCGCGAGCACCTCGGCCGGGTCGTCCCGGCGGCGGGCCAGGACCCGGATGGCGTGCCTGGCCGCGGCGGTCACGGCCGCGGCCTCATCGCCCTTGCCGCACACGTCCCCCACGGCCAGACCCCAGCCGCTGGGCGTCTGGTAGACGTCGTAGAAGTCGCCGCCGACCTCCAGGTCCTCGGCGCTGGCGAGATAGGTGGCGGCGATCTCCAGGCCGGGGATCTCCGGCATCTTCCTCGGCAGCAGGCTGGCGTGCAGCGCGTCGGCGGTCTCGGCGCGCCGGCGGAACGTCCGGTCCACCCGGATGGCCAGGGCCATCTGCTCGCCAAGCTCTTCCATCAGGGCCAGGTCGGCCACCTTGAAGTGCCCGTCGGCGGAGCGCCGTACCAGGGTCAGCACGCCATAGCGGTTGTCGCCGTCGGTCAGCGGCACGGATAGCACGGAGCTGGCGTCCAGCTTGCTGAGCAGCGGCTCCCCGTCCATGCTCACGCCGATGATCGCTGGATCCTCGGCATGCGCGATCAGGGCCGGCCGCCGGACTCGTGCACCGTGCAGGGCACCGAGCCGGGCGGCGGGTCGACCGCGGCCACCAGGCGGGTCAGCTCGGCCTGCCCTTGGTCATCTGAGCCGGTCACAAACTGGCGCCGGACCCGGTGCCGGCGCTCGATGTCGACGATGACCCAGGCGGTCAGCTCCGCGGCGATCAGCCGGGCACAGCGCTGCAGCGTGCGGGACTCGCTGAAGCCCTCGTTCTCCAGCAGCAGCCGGGCCACCATCGTGACCAGATCCAGCCGCCGGGTGACGGCTTGCACGGCGCCGAGCCGGGCCGGGGTGACAGGTTCCTGCTCCTCCGGGGCAGCCTCCCGACCGGCGGGGTCGCGGACGGCGACCATCAGCGGGTCGGCCTCGCCGCGGACCACGACCCGGCCGATGACCAGCTCACACGGCACCAGGCCGTCCTCGGCCACTAGGCTGCACCGGATCGTGCGCTGCTTGCCGGTCCGGCCCACGGCGGTGAGCTGGGAGTTGACCGCGGCCCGCGAGGGGCCATGGACGAAGACGGTGAACGGCCGGCCGGTGGCGTACCCGGGTCTGGCCCCGATCAGGTCACCAGCCGCCCGGTTGACCCGCTGGACCGTGCCATCGCGGGTGATCAGGAACAGCGGGACGGGCGTGTCCTGAAACGCCGCCCGGAGCAGGCCGCGTTCGGTGTTGTCGCCGCCACCCGCGCCATCGCGGTCACCCGGCTGGCCCGCAGCGGGACCAGCCCCGGCCTCGCGGAGCAGGTCGATGGCCGCTTCCAGCTCGGTGAAGGCAGCGTCGAGCATCCCACTGGGGTCGGCGCCCCGGGACCGGGCCGCCTGCTGCAGGGCGGCGTAGCGCGCCTCGAGCTCGGTGACCTGGCGGTTGGTCCCGTCGGGTTCTGGCGTGGTCATGGCGGCCTACTCCGGGACCCGCCGCAGAGCGATCATGGCCACGTCGTCATCCCGCGGGCCGAACACGGACATGAGGTGGTTGCTGAAGGCCTCGATGTCGGCCGCGCTGACTTCGACGGCAGCCATCCGCAACTTCTCCAGGTTGTCATCCAGGAACACACCCCGGTCCTCGACGAGGCCATCGGTCATCAGAAGCACAGTCCCTCCCAACGGCAGATTCGTCGTTTCGAGGTGCGGCTCGTGGACGGGCAGGCCGAGCAGGAGGCCTCCCTCGCCACGATAATCCGCGTCCGATCCAACGACAAAGAGGACCGGCATATGCCCGCAGTTGACGATCTGCAGATCGCCAGCGGACAGGTCGAGCACAACCAGGCACAAGGTGGCGATGATGCCCGGGTGATAGCGGGTCAGGACCTGGTTGACCAGACCGGTGATGGCGACCGGCGAGTGCCCCTCGACCGCGAAGGCGCGCAGCGCGTGCCGGAGTTCTCCCATGACCGTGGCCGCGTGCAGCGAGTGGCCCTGGACGTCCCCGATGGCCACCAGGACCTTGCCTTGATGCACCAGCGCCTCGTAGAAGTCCCCGCCGACCTCGGCCTGGTCGCTGGCCGGGATGTACCGGGAAGCCATGGCCAGGCCGGGCACCCAGGGCAGCCCGGCCGGCAGGAAGCTGCGCTGCAAGGTCAGCGCGACCACGTGCTCCTCGGCGTAGGAGCGCAGCGCCCCGACGGCCAGCGCCACCAGCTGGACGAACTGGCGCAGCACTTGGCGCTCCTCCTCGCCCGGTATGCCGTCGGCCGCCACGGCCAGCGCCACCGGTGGCCGGCCCGCCTTGGTCCGGGCCGCGGCCAGGCAGACCTCACCGCGCAGCGTGCTGTCCGGCACCACCTGGAGCCAATTGTCCGAGGGTACGGTTACGGCCGCGTTGGCCTCGCCGCCGTGCAGGGCCAGCCTGATGACCCGCTCCACCAGGTCCGGGGGGCCGCCGCGCTGCACCGGCTGGGGCTGGGCTGGGGACGAGGATGTGCGACGGACCTGGCCGTCCGGCATCTCGACGATGAGCACGGCCTGGGCGCCGAAGATCCGGGCCGCCCCGGCCGCGGCCGCCCGGACCAGCCCGTCGAAGGTGTCGGCGGCGTTGATGGCCAGGGTGGCACGGGTCAGCGCGGCCAGCAGCGACGCGGTGCGCTCGGCCCGCTGCCTGGCCCGGTAGTAGCGCAGCACGGCCACCACCACCGCCAGCAGTTCCTCAGGCTCGGCCGGATCGGTCAGGTAGGCGTCGGCGCCCTGAGTCAGGCCCTGGGCGCGGTCTGCGACACCGACGGCGGTCGCGGATACCTGGACCACCGGGATAGCTGCGGTGACCGGGTCGCTCTTGATCTGCCGGCAGACGTCGAAGCCACTCATGTCGGGCAGATGGACGTCGAGCAGGATCAGGTCGGCCGAGGGAGCCTGCACCAGCGCCTCACGGCCGGTGGCCGCCTCCCGCACCGTGTGCCCGGCCCGCTGCAGCCAGGTGGCCATGATGTACCGCTTGGCCTCGTCGTCGTCGACCAGCAGAACGGTGGCCGGGGAATCCGCCAGCGCAGGCAGGCCGTCTTCGGGCGTGGGCTGGCCGCTGGCTGGCGGCCCGGCAGGAGCGTCGGTCATGGTGTGCTCCCGAATATGCCGCGGAGAGTGAACTCCAGTCGTTCCCTGGTCAGCTCGTCCTTGCGCAGCATCGCCGCGGCTCGCGGCGGCGCTGCCACCTCCGTGCCCGTGATGATGATCGTGGGCATCGAGGCGGGGAGCCGGGTCAGCAGCGTACCGCCGTCCATGCCGGGCATGCGCATGTCCGCCAGTACGAGATCGACATGGGTCCCGGCCAGCAGCTCCAGAGCCTCGCTGCCGTCGCAGGCCTCCAGCAGACGGCTGGCCAACCCGGACATCAGGCCGACGACCACCTGCCGGAAGGCTGGGTCGTCGTCGGCCACGACCACGGTGCCGACGGCCGGGGTCTGGTTGGGCAGGCTGAGCACGACCGTGGTCCCGTTGCCCGGCTCGCTGGCCAGCCGCAGCTCCCCGCCCAGGATCCGGGCCAGCCTCTGGGCGTACGGCAGACCGAGCCCGGTGCCACCGCGGCCGGTCCCGGGCACCTGGTAGAACTCCTCGAAGACGTTCTCCTGCAGGCCGGGCGGGATACCGATGCCGGTGTCGGCCACGGTGATCTCCAGCCGCGGGCCGGCTACCTGGGCGCTCAGCCGTACCTCGCCGCGGTCGGTGTACTTGATCCCGTTGGACAGCAGGTTGCGCAGGATGGACGTCAGCGCGACCTCGTCGGTCAGCAGCGTCTCCGGCACGCCATCGTCGCTGACGACCACCTCGACCGGCTTGCCTTCGGCCATCGGCCGGGCCAGTCCACGCAGCCGGCCGAACAGCGCCGGCAGATCGACCTGCGCGGGATTGGTGTGCAGCCGCCCGGACTCGGCCTTGGCCACGTCGAGCAGGTCGTTGACCAGGGTCAGCAGCACCGTGCCCGAGTTCTTGATCAGCCCGACCTGATACAGCTGCTCGGAGTCGAGCGGGCTGCTGCTGGGGCGGGGATCGGCCAGCAGCCGGGTCAGCCCGATGATGGAGTTCAGCGGCGTGCGCAGCTCATGGCTGACGTTGGCCCAGAACCGGTCCTTGGACTCCGACGCGGCGCGCAGCCGCTGGGAAGTCTCGTCCAGCTCGGCGTACAGCGCCACCACGCCGCGGTTGGTCTGTTCCAGCTCGGTGGACAGCTCGCTGTACAAGGCCATGACGCCGCGGTTGGTCTCCTGCAGCTCGGCGTTGAGCAGCAGCAGTTGCTCCTTCTGCTTGCGCAGGTCCTCCAGGGCCGAGATCAGGTCCTGGTTCTGCCGCCGGAGGTCGTCCAGCGCGGACTGCGGATGGGCCGCGGCCAGCTGGGTACTGACCGCTCGCAGGTCGAGCTCGACGTCGGCCGGTCGCCGCTTGGTCATGCGCACCACCTCCCCGCTGGCTGTCACCTCGTCCATCAGCCGGGCGGCCGCGGCTATCCCGTCGGCCCGCGGCGACCCGTCCAGGGTCACGGTCAGCACCAGCTCGCCCGGTTCGACACCGAAGGTGATGACAGCGGTCCGCCCGGCCGTGACGACGCTGCGGCTGACCTCGCTCAGCGCGGTGGCCACCCGGACCTGGTCCTGGGCGTCCAGGGCCAGGCTCGCGGCCAGCCCGCGGCCGAACTGGCGCGCGGCGAAGACGCCGGCCAGGTCCCGGACCTCGAGCCGGGCGAGTTCGGCGGGACTGTTCATGAGGACAGGACCAGCACGCCGGCGTCGTCGCGATGAATGCCCGCCTGGCCCAGCAGGACGGCGGCGACGAGTAGCGGGTCCCGGCCGTCCAGGCCCGACAGGGTGGCGGCCTGCCAGCGGCTGCTGATGCCGTCGGAGTGCAGGATGACGGCCGCGCCGGGCGGCACCTCGTAGGTGAACTGACGGAACGAGCGGGCCTGATGCCCGGCGATCCCGGGTACGGAGAGCATGCCCTTGCGGCTGCCCTGGTGCAGCACGCAGGCGGCGATGTTGCCCAGCCCGGCATAGCGTGCCACCAGCCCGGTGACCTGCACGATGCCGACGGCTCCGCCGCGAGTGCCGCTCATCCGCCGGTGCACTCGCTCGAGCAGCGCGACGGGCTCAGCGCCCGGGTCGTCCAGAACGGCCGCCACCCCTTCGGCAGCCGCCGCGGCGGCCAGCGGGCCGTGCCCGAGCCCGTCGCACAGCACCGCCGTGGTGACCTCGCCCGCGCTCCCCTCGTCGTTGTGCCCCTCGCTGGTGTGCCCCTCGCTGGTACGCACGGCCCCGTAGACGTCACCACACTCCTGCTCGCCGGTGATGGGCCGGGTCAGGCCGGCGTAGCGGGCCGGCGGGGCGGGGACAGGCGGCGAGCCGGCCACGGGCCGGAACCGGGCGACCAGCGCCGTGCCCTGGCCGGGTAGCGAGTACAGATCGCAGAAGTCGGCCAGCCGCCGGATCGCGCCCAGGCCGATTCCGAGGCTGCCCGCGGTGGAATGCCCGTCCCGCATGGCCGCGCCCACATCCGCCAGGCCCGGCCCTGCGTCGATGGTGACCAGCTCGATCCCCGGGGCCGCCTCGTCGCGGTTGACCCGCAACAGCAGTGATCCGGCTTGGGCATGCTTGTGCAGGTTGGAGGCGGCCTCGGTGACCGCCAGCGCCAGCTGGTCGGCCCGGGCGGACGGGAACTCCAGCCGGCTGGCCAGGCTCAGCACGGCGTTGCGACAGGCCCCCACGGCGCTGGCGTCCTCCACGCCGACCCACCGCATGTCTTGCGGCGCGGGCGCCATGAGCGGCCAGTTCAGCGGGACCACTTGACAACCACGACGTTAGTGCCGGTCCCGGGCTTGGAGGTCAGCTCGAACTCGTCCACCAGCCGCCGGGCGCCGGACAGGCCCAGGCCGAGGCCGTTCCCTGAGGTCCAGCCATCGGTCATGGCCTGGTCGATGTCGCCGATGCCGGGGCCCTCGTCCGCGAACTCGAGCCGGACCCCGTCGCGCCCGATGGCCGACGTGACGGTCTCGAGCCGGGCGATGCCGCCACGGCCGTGGATCAGGGCATTGCGGGCCAGCTCACTGGCCGCGGTGACGAGCTTGGTCTGATCGACCAGTGACAGTCCGCTTCGTTCGGCCACCGCCCGTACCTGCTGCCGGACGCGCACCACGTCATCGCCAGACCGGATCGGCAGCTCATCCATCAAGCGCGTCCGCTTAGCAGCTTCAGGCCCTTCTCGGCGTTGAGGGCGGTGCGGACACCGCGCAGGGACAGCCCGAGCTCGGTGAGAGTGATCGCGACCGCCGGGCGCATCCCGACCAGCACCGTCTCCGCGTCGAACAGCCGGGAGATGGCACCGATCATGGTCAGCATGCGGCC
Source organism: uncultured Actinomycetota bacterium (assembly GCA_963781225.1). Lineage (GTDB taxonomy): Bacteria > Actinomycetota > Actinomycetes > Streptosporangiales > Streptosporangiaceae > Palsa-504. The sequence goes on along the minus strand of CAWAFD010000001.1, from coordinate 31,467 downwards.
GATGAACGAGTCGACGATCTCGACCGCGGTGATGTCGATGAGCACGCCGCGGGCGCCGGTGGCGGCGAGTTCTTCGGCCAGGTCTTCCTGCAGCCGCATGACGCTCTCGTCCTGCAGGTCGATCTGGATGGTGACGAAGAGCGTCGTCCCGATCTTCGCGATCGGCACGCACTCCATCAGGCCGGGCCCTTCTCGGCCTGGCTGCCGGTTGTCTGGCTGCCCGTTGTCCGGGCGCCGATCGTCTGGCCGCCGCGGCGCAGCGCATAGGCCAGCGCGTCGGCCAAGGTGGCCTTGGTGGCGATGTCACCGAACTCGATACCGAGCGACACGATCGTCTGCGCGACCTGCGGCCGGATGCCGCTGATGATGCATTCGGCGCCGAGCAGGCGAACCGCGCCCGCCGTCTTGAGCAGGTGCTGGGCCACCTCGGTGTCCACGGTGGGCACCCCGGTGATGTCCAGCACGGCGTGGTCCGCGCCGGTGGCAACGAGGGTCTCCAGCAGCTTTTCCATGACCAGCTGGGCACGCGCGGAGTCCAGGGTGCCGACCAGCGGCACCGCGATGATGCCATCCCACAGCCTGATCACCGGCGTGGACAGCTCCATCATGGCCGTGGCCTGGTCGGCGATGATCTGCTCACGCGCGGCCGCGTAGATCTCGAAGGTGAGCAGGCCGAGATCGTCGACCGTGCGGGAGAAGGCCAGGAACTCCGGCACCAGGTCGGCCGCGTCCGCGACCAGCTCGTACACCGCGTCTTTGAGGGCGAAGACGCCGACTGCGGTCTCGGTGGGGCTGAACCCGTTCCGGGCCCGGGTCCGGGACAGCTCGGAAAGTGCCGCCCTCAGCTCACCGGCCGCTTGCTCGTCCGCCCCCGTCATGGCCCGGAGCACGAGCGCGTAGAGGTCCTCGAGCTCGCGCCGGATCTCCACGGCCGACAGACGCCCGCGCACACCCGCGACGGTGAGCTCACTCCAGCGGCTGACGACTTTTTCCTGGTGCTCGCGCAGGTAAGCGGCCATCTGTCCCTGGCTGACGTCAACGTCCATCGATGCGCATTCCTAATGATCTTCATGGCTGCTAGTCATGTACCGGTCAACAGTACATCTGCGCCGGTGGCCGCAACTACGGCGTCTTGAATCAGCGGTCAAGCCGTTATCGCGGACACGGGCGGAAACCGCACGGCAACGGGAATACGATGCTGGGGTGCCAGAACTCCACCTTTCCGTCGAGCCCCACGACGCCAGCGTGGTCGTGGCCGTTGCTGGCGAGCTGGACGTGACGTCGAGCCAGCGGTTCAGCGACTGCCTGACCGAGGCGGCCACGCACAGCGACCGGGTGGTGCTCGACATGTCGAAGGTCGACTTCATGGACACCACGGCCCTGGCCGTGATCGTCGGCGCCTGGCGCAGGCAGGCCGAGGACGGCGGGCTGTTCCTGCTGGCCGGGGCGCGCTACCGCTATACCAAGGCGCTGTGGATCACCGGTCTGGCCGACCGGATGCCGATGTACGACAGCGTGGAGGCGGCCCTGGCGGCCGCCGCGGGCGGCGGGGAAGACGGCGGAGAGGGCAGCCCGGGCATGACTCTGGCGCCGCCGCGGTGAGCGACGGCGCCAGGAAATCAACCGGGCCAGATGCCACTGCCGTGTGAGGGCAGTGGCCTAGATCACCAGCGGTACCAGCGACCCCGGGATCCGCCTTCGCCAAGCCGCACGACGAACCCGATCAGCCAGATAACCAGTACCACCAGGGCGATCCACCACAGGATGTGGATCGCGAACCCGAGCCCGCCGAGGATCAGGGCGAGCAGAAGAACGAGCAAGATGATTCCCATGTTTCCTTCTTTCAGTACGTCCGCCCAGGACGGGATCCGATTACCCGGCAATTACCGTTCCACACCGGCTAGCGGGTTAAGACTTCGGCGGGCGGGCCGAATTTTTTTGTGGTTGGTTACGGCTTGAGGTTCTTGGCCGCGTCCTTGACCTTCTCGCCAGCCTGCTTGACGTTGCCCGACGTCTGGTCGGCGATGCCCTCAGCCTCGAGCCGCTCGTTCCCGACGGCCTTGCCGGTGGTCTCCTTGAGCTTGCCCTTGAGTTCCTGGCCCTTGTTCTTGGCCTTGTCCTCGGTGCTCATGACCGATCCTTTCCCTCGTGAACTGCGTACGGCTCTCCCACTGCCCGCAGCGAGACGTTCATAACGCGTCATGACGTCTTTTCTGTTCTGGTTTTGTTCGGGCTGGACTTGGTGGATGTGAGCCAGTTTGACCTGCGCTGGTGGGGTAGCTGGTCGGCACGGGGACGAAACAGGAGGCCACTTTGCCTGGCGCTACGCACGAGAGGCCTGCTGACGATGACGCCAAGGATCACGTCAGTCTCGCCCGTCTCGTAGGGGACGCCGGTGTCGTGCGGGATGCCTTCGAGCAGATGCCGGTCGTGATGACCGCGCTGGACGGGCCAGAGCACCGGGTGGTGGCGATCAACGCGGCCTACCGGGCCTTCACCGGGCGCGACGACGTGATCGGGATGACCTACCGGGAAGTGTTTCCCGAGATCGAAGGCCAGCAGCTGCACGAGATGCTGGACCGGGTATACCGGACCGGGGACCCGGAAACGGGCCACGAGTGGCGGGCGCAGTTCGACGGCCCCGGTGGGCGGCAAGAGGTCTATGCCGACTTCACCGCGGTACCGCGGCGGGCCCCCGACGGCACCATCGACGGCTTGCTGGTCATCTGCACCGACGTCACCGAGCAGGTGACCAAGCGGCAGTCGGCGCGGGAACAGGCGGCCGAGGCGGAACGGCGGTACACCACGGCCCGTGCCATCGTGGCCGAGCTGCAGGAGGCCTTGCTGCCGACCGCGCTGCCGGTGCTGCCGCGGGCCCGGATCGCGGCTCGCTACCTGGTGGCCGGGCAGGAGCAGGCGGCCGGCGGCGACTGGTTCGACGCGATCCCGCTGGCCGACGGGACCGTGGCTTTGATGGTGGGCGACGTGGTCGGAAAAGGAATGGCTGCCACGGCGGCCATGGGTCAGCTACGGGCGGTGCTGGCCGAACTGCTCGCGGCCGAAACCGATCTTGAGCTCGTGCTCGAGCGGACCGACGCCTACGCTGCCAGGAACCCGGCGCTACGGGCCGTCACGCTGGCCCTGGCCGTGCTTGACCCGGCTGACGGGAAGCTGCGCTATACCACCTGCGGGCATCCCCCGCCGCTGGTCGCAGACGCCGACGGGAACACCAGGTTCCTGGACGGCACCGGCACCGGCCCGCTGGGGACCGGGTCACCGCCCGTGCTGGGTACCAGCAAGCTGAGGCCCGGGGAGCTGGTCATGCTCTACAGCGACGGCCTGATCGAGCGGCCGCACCGGAGCATCCCCGAGGGCATGGCCGAGCTGGCCGCGGTAGCCGGGGACGCGGCGGCCGGACGGACGCTGCCGTTGAACGCACCGCCGACGGCTACCGAGCGGGTCTGCGAGCTGGCCGTGGAGCTGCTGACCCGGACCGGCTACACCGACGACGTCACCGCCCTGGCCGCGCAGTGGCTGGCCGAGCCGGTCCCGGCCCTGCGGCTGGAACTGCCCAGTATCCGCAGGAGCCTGACCCGGGCCCGGGAGGCGTTCGGCGGCTGGCTGGAGCGGCTCGACATCGCCGCCGAGGACGCCGAGGCGCTGCATCTGGCCATGGTGGAGGTGTTCACCAACGCGATCGAGCACGCCTACCCGGGATCGGCGGAGCCGGGGCCGATCGAGCTGACCGCGGTGCTGGGTGACGACGGGTACGTCGAGTGCCGGATCGCCGACCACGGGACCTGGCAGCCGCCCAATACCTCCGAGGCCGACCGTGGCCACGGGCTGATGGTGGCCGGGCACCTGGTGGACGGCATGCACGTGAGCCATCTGGACGGCACCACCGTGGTGCTGCGGCGTCGGCTGCGCCGGCCTGCCATGTTGTCCCCCAGCCACCGCGGCGCCGGGGCAGCCACCCATCCGGACGAGCCGCCGTTCACCGTGGACACCTCGGCCGCGGCCGACGGGACGGCCCAGGCTCTGGTCAGTGGCCCGGTCGACATCACCAGTGCCGACATGCTGACCCGGCGCCTGCTGGCGGTCAGCCGCGGCGGCACGGTCCCGCTGACCGCCGATCTGACCGGGGTCACCCAGCTGGCCAGCGCCGGCGTCAGCGCCCTGTACCTGATCCGGTCGCAACTGGCCGCGCACGAGCAAGATCTGACCCTGGTCACCAAGCCGGGCAGCGCGGCCGCGGTGGTGCTGGACCTGGTCCGACTGCCGCACAGGCCGGCCGCGCGGGCCGGCTGAGGCGGCCGCTAGAGCGCCCGCATCTTGTTGTTGCGGGCGTCGTGGGTGACCTCGGCCAGGCCGAGCGCCTCGAGCAGCGGCGGCAAGTACATGCCGAACCGGCCGCGGTAACCATTACGCAGGCCGTACCAGCCCCCCACCGGGTTGTCCGCGGCCCGGCCGAACGCCTCCACGGTGCCGTCCGCGGCGGGCTTCTTCTCATCGGCCGCGCCCAGCGGGACCCAATCGCCCTGCTTGACCAGCCAGGCGTGCAGATCGTCGATGGCCTGCAGCCGGTACTTCAGCGTGGTCGAGCCGACCTGGCAGACCAGCGTGGGCGGGTCGGCCTGCTCGTCCTTATACATGGTGTAACTGGAGCTGCCCGGCGGGGTGGTGAGCTCCCACGGGTCGTCTTTGGTGCCTGCGGCCATCAGCGGTCCCCTCCGGAGATTGCGGTCATCTGGATTGCGGTAACGAAGTGCGGCAGCAGCGACTGCCAGCCGGCCTGGTTGCGGTCACGCCAGGTCCAGGCCGTGTTCTGGTTGCCGTCCGTGGCCAGCCGCTCCCACCCCCGGTGCTCGATCTCGATCGTGGTGACATCGGAGCTCCCAGCCCGGAACCGGATCTCGACCTCGGTCGCGGCGGATGGCTCCCGGCCCAGGTACCACAGGTAGCCCAGCCGCTCCGGCGGCTGCCACACCGTGATCTGGCCCCACTCGTGCTCGGCGCCGTCTGCGGCCTGTTCGAAGATCCGGCCACCCAGGCCGGCCTCCAGCACGACCCGGGCCGGCCCGCCGCTCACCGTATGGTCCGGCGGCCACCAGGTGCCGATGCCGGAGGTCCAGACCCGGAACGCGTGCTCGGCCGAACATCCCACCTCGAACGACATCCGCAGCGGTTCGATCACGGCTGCCGTCCACCTGGATGGCCGCTAGTGCCCTGGTTACCGGTGTTCTCTGCCAGCAGCCGGAACCGGCGGGCGGCGTCGCCCCAGATGCCCTCCAGGTAGGCCTGGACCGCACGCAGGCCTTCTTCTTGAAGGTGGTAGATGTGCCGGGTGCCCTGAGCCTGTTCGGCCACCAGGCCGGCTTCCCGGAGCAGCCGCAGGTGCCGGGACACGGCGGGGCGGCTGATGGGCATGGCCGCGGCGATGTCCCCGACCGGCTTGTCGCCCTCGCTGAGCAGGCGCAGGATGTCGCGCCGGTGCGGGTCGCCGAGGGCGTCAAACGGGTTAGGGGCAGGCTGTTCCTGAGCCAATGCCACCCACCCTTCATCGGTAACTTCCAGGATACCGTAACACACGGGTTACCGATAAGGACCAGGTCGAGCCGTCGCAGCCGGTCCTCGTCGGCGATCAGCTCGATGCCGGTAATGGTGTCTGCGCCGACCGTGAACCGGAACACCACGCGCAGGTGGCCGTCCTGTACCCAGGCCACGCCGGCCGCGCCGTCGACCAGGATGGGCTGGGCGCCCCGGGCCCGGCTGGAGAACTTCGCTACGTCCCGGGCTCCGCGCAGCTCAGCGGTGGCGCCGAGCCGGACGGCGGTCTGGTCGGCGTGCATGGCGACGTCGGGATCCAGCACCGCCAGCAGCGCGGCGAATTCACCGCGCCGGGCCGCGGCCAGGAACGCCTCGACCAGGCGGGCCTGGCGGAGCGCTCCCCCGTCGCCGGGCGAATCCTGCCCCTGAACGCGGCGGCGGGCCCGGCTGGCCAGCTGGCGGGCGGTCTGCGGGGTACGGCCCACGATCGGGGCGATGTCGGTGAAGGGCACGGCGAACATGTCGTGGAGCACGAACGAGACACGTTCGGCCGGAGAGAGCCGGTCCAGGACCACGAGCAGGGCGAGCCCGATGGAGTCGGCCAGCAGTGCCTCGTGCTCAGGGTCGGTGCCAGCCGAGGCGCCGGCTGCCGGGTCGGGTCCGGCGCCGGGCTCGTCGGGGTCCAGCGGGAGTTCTGGCCGGGACCGCCGGGCCTGGAGCACGTTCAGGCAGACGCGGGATACCACCGTGGTCAGCCAGCCGCCCAGGTTCTCCACGTCGCTGGTGTCCGAGCGGCTGAACCGCAGCCAGGCCTCCTGAACTGCGTCGTCGGCTTCGCTGGCCGAGCCGAGGATCCGGTAGGCGACCTTGGTCAGGCGGTCACGGTAGGTCTCGAAGAGTTCGGCCAGCCACTGGTCGCTGGGTTCGGAGTCGAGAGGGCGGTCCAGTTCGTTGTCGGGCATCGTCACGTTCCTTGGTCGCGGCCGGTCTGTAAAGGTAGACCGGCCGAAGGCGGCCGGTGTGACTGGTTAGAGGAGACAACCATGACCGAGACCACGACCGCCCCGGCGCCGCGGCTGAAGAACCCCGCCATGATCCTCCCCGGCACCACGGAAGCCATCATGAACCTGGCCTCCATTAGCCGGCGGACCAGCTTGCCTACCGCCACGCAACAGCTCGTACACCTGCGGGCCAGCCAGATCAACGGGTGCAGCGCCTGCGTGGAGGGCGGCTGGCGGGAGGCCCGCAAGGCGGGCGAGACCGACGAGCGGCTGTTCGCGGTGTCCGCGTGGCGGGAGTCGCCCCGGTTCACCGCGGCCGAGCGGGCCGCGCTGGCCCTGGCCGAGGCGGCCACCCGGCTCGCCGACCGGCCGGACCCGGTGCCCGACGAGATCTGGGACGAGGCGGCCCGGCACTACGACGACGAGGGCCTGGCCGCACTGGTCCTGGTCATCGGCCTGACCAACCTGTTCAACCGGTTCAACGTCACGACGCGGCAGACGGCCGGCGCCTGGGGATGAGGCCTTGGCGGGGCCGATGGCAGGCTGTTTGCGCGGGGGGGGCGGAAATCTTAACCACACCTGAACTCCTTCAGGTGCCGGTCCTAGTAAGTGCTCGGGCATGATTTCTCTCAGAGTTCCTTACCTGGTGAAGCGGACCGCCTCCCTGTGGCGGAGCGCACGGACACCCTGCCGGGGTCCGTGTTGATAGGGCAACCCTGCCGCCCTATCAACACGGACCCCGTTCCGTTTCCGGGTTTCTGAATTTCCGGGCATCTGGGTCAGACCGACAGGACGGTCACGACGGTGCGGCCGATCTTGACCTTGTCACCCTTCTTAAGGCGCTGAGCCGCGAACATGCGCCGCCCGTTGAGCCAGGTGCCGTTGGTGGAGTTGAGGTCCTCGACGTACCAGAAGCCGCGGGAGAACTGGAACAGCGCGTGGTGGCTTGAGGCGTGCTCGTCACCGACCGCCAGCTGGCCCTGGCGGCCCGCGGTGAACTCTTTGTGGAAGACATTGGTCTCACCGCCGTACTGCAGGACGATCGAGGGCGCCTTGGCCCCCTCGGTGACGGTGTCCTCGGGCGGGGGGGCGACCGCGGACATGGCGGCTCTCCAGGCCTTCTGTTCCTGCTCGGAGGCGTTCTCCCACGCCGGGAGGGTCCCGGGACTCACATCCCGGTGGGCTTCGTAAGCGGTTCGGGCCAGACGTTCGAGATCGGGGGTCACCATTCGATGATGCCAGAGCGTCCGACGACGACCGCCCTGAACAGGCTGGCCGGAGCGCTGGGGATGCAGCTGGTGGTCACGCTGGCGCCGCTGACCAGGTGACGGGCTATCCGGCGGAGCCGGCCTGAGCGGCGGGCGACTGGCAGGGCTGGCTGGACGGCGGCACGCCGTGGGCGGGGCATGGCTGGCTGCGGGGCGAGGTGGCCCGCTGGGCAGGAGGTTGACGGCCAGATATTTGCGCCCGCCCCGCCGGGCATCAGTATTGGTGGGGGGCGTGGAGGGCCGCCCGTTCGGCCTGTTAAATGGCGGACTGGGATACTCGCGCTATGACCAGCCCACATACCGATGATGACCGGCTCGGAGGGCGGCTGCCGCTGCTCGACCCCGGCCGGGCTCGACGCGGACCAGGCCCGGCTCCGGGAGCAGATCACCGGCGGCCGGGGGGCGGATGCCGCCGCGGCCGGGTTCGAGATGGTGCTGCCCGACGGGCGGCTGATCGGGCCGTTCAATTCCTACCTGTACGCGCCGGCCATTGGCCGCCATCCTGGCCTGCTTCGGCGTCCCGGTGCCGTCGGCGCCCGAGGGCTGAGCCGCAGACCTGGTTCGTCAGGCGGGCGGCACCAGCAGTCCGGCGAACTCCGCGGCCAACGCGCAGATCGCGTCGCGCAGGCGATGAGGGTCCGGTCCGGCTTGGAGCAGCGAACGGGAAGCGCTCGGTATCACCCGGTCGGGGCAGTCAGCGAACACCTCGGCCACGTCACGCGGGATGGCGCCCTGCGCGCCCACGCCGGGGGCCAGGTACAGGCAACTGGGAGCCCGCAGATCCAGGGAGGGCGCGATATGCGTCGGGCCGATGACCGCGCCGACCGGCCCGATGGCGCCGGGCGTGAGCCGGGCGTTCAGCGCCCCGATCCCAGCCAGCAGTGCCGCTTCGACGGACAGGCTCGCATCGGCCCACGGGCCGGAGCTGAGCCGGGCCGACTGAATGGGCCGTCCCTCGGGGTTCGACGACCGGGTCACGACCAGCAGGCAGCTTCCTGACCGGAAGGCCCGGTCCACGAAGGCGTCCATAGCCTCCAGGCCCAGATAAGGATGGACGGTCAGGGCATCGGCGCCGAGCGGGGCGTCTGGCCCCAGAAAGGCCTGGGCGTACGCATCGTTGGTCGTCCCCACGTCGCCGCGCTTGGCGTCGACGATCACTAGCAGACCCGAGCCGCGCGCGTCGGCGACGAGCCGCTGCAAGGTCCGGAATCCCCGCCAGCCATGCCGCTCGAAGAAGGCCGACTGGAGTTTCACGATCCCGATCGTGCCGCTGGCAGCCTCGAGGGCGATATCGGCGAACCGGTCGAGGCCATCGGGGGTGTCTGTCATCCCCCAGCGGCCGAGCACCTCCAAGGACGGGTCGATTCCCCAGGCCAGCGGGCCGAACCTGGCTCGCGCCTTCTCGAAGCGGGCGGCGAACGTGACCGTCGTCATCGCGGAGCGGGGCCTTCAGCGGGGCAGGAAATCGGTCAGCAGGGCATTGACCTGATCCGGTGCCTCGAGCTGCATCCAGTGGCCCGGGCCGTCCAGTCGTTCGTACCGCCAGGGACCCGCGACATTCTCGGCAGAGTCGGTCATCTGGCTTTCGGTGAGGGCGATATCTCCCGTGCTCCAGACGCCCATCGTGGGCGCCTGCACCGGCGGAAGCTGGATCGGCGGGCCGACCCACGACTCCGGCGGCACATTGGCCCGGTACCAGGCCAGGCCCGGTGTCAGCGAACCGGCGGCCTCCAGATCGGCGATCACCTGGTCGGCGTCCGGGTGCCCGGCCCAGGTCCGGAAGTTGTACCAGTCGTCTTCGGTGAGCCAGCGCTCGGCCACGCCGGCGAACTGGAACAGCAGCATGTACCACGACTTCTCGCGCTGCCGGGGGCTGCGGCGGAAGGTGGCGGGGTGCCCGACCGAGAGGGTGACCAGATGGTCGACCTGGCCGGGGGCGAGGGACGCCATCGCCCAGGCCAGCGCGGCGCCCCAGTCGTGGCCGACCACGTGCGCCCGGGGGACCTGCAGGTCGGCCAGGATCGCCAGGACGTCCCCGGCGATATGCATCAGCGAGTATGCCTCGACGGCCGCGGGCTTGTCCGAGCGCCCGTAGCCGCGCAGGTCGGGCACGATGACCTGGAATCCAGCCTCGGCGAGGACCGGGACCTGGTGCCGCCAGAGCCGGCCGGAGTCGGGAAAGCCGTGCAGCAGCACGACGGGAGCCCCGTGCCCCGTGACCTCGTACTCGGTGCCGACCCCGTCGACGTTCACCCGGCTCAATGCGGCCTCCTTCCGGCGACGGGCCGCACGGCCCGGAACGCGCGCCTTCCTGAGCATTGTGGCAGGGCCGCCGGTTCTGACGTAGCCGGGCTACGCCCGTTGCCCGGTGCCGCCGGGCAGGGGCCGCTCAAACCAGTGATGGGCGTACGGCTCGCTGTTGAATGCTTCGACCTCAGTGAATCCCGCGGTCTGGTAGAGACGGCGGGCCTCAACCAGGCAGTGATTGGTCTCCAGCCGCAGCACCTGCATGCCCTGGGCGGTGGCTTCGCCGGCCAGGCGCTCGAGCATGCGCCGGCCCAGGCCCAGTCCACGCATCCCGGGAGCGGACCACATCCGCTTGACCTCGGCGATCCTGGTGTCGGGGTGAAGCTTCAGCGCCCCGCACCCGACCGGGTTACCCTGAACGCTGGCGATCAGGAGCAAGCCGTGCGGCGGGGTCATTTCCTCGTCGCTCGCGGAGATGCTGCGGTCGGGGTCGAAGCCGCCGTCGAACCGGCACGCCAGCTCCTCGAAGTATGAGCGCAGGCAATATCGCGCATCGGGCTCGCGCGGATCGGTGACCTCGATGCGGGCCTGCGAAGCGATCAGCAACTGCTCGACTTCGGCCATCGCGGTCACCAGGCGTTCCCGCTGGGCGGCGCTGAGCGGGGCCAGGATCGACTCCGCCAGTTCATCGGAAGCCCGGTCCAGCAGCGCGCGCTCGGCGATACCCGCGGGGGTCAGCCGGACCGTCCGGACCCGGCCATCATCGCAGGCAGGACCGGTCGTGCTCAGGCCCGCCGACTCCAGCTGGCGCAGCTGCCTGCTCAGGTAACCGGAATCCAGCCCGAGCCGGGAACGCAGGACCCGTACCTGCGACCCGTCCGGCGCGATCTCCCACAGCACGCGCGACAGCCCCAGGGAACGGTTCCGGGACAAGTAATCGTCCCGCAGGGCGCCGATGCACTGTGAGACCGTTCGGTTGAACCGGCGGATGGAATCGATCTGAGCGCGCTCCATATTCTCTGACCTTAGTCAGAGAATGACGTCGTCCGCCAGGGGCTCGATACCTGGCACTGACCCTGGCGCGCGATGCGGGCGGTTACGCGGTTCCGTTGACGCCCGCGGCGGCACCTGCTAGGTTTTTTTTGCACATGCTAGGAAGGTGGTCATGGACGTCGGGGACCTGTCTGGAGAAGGCCTGCTGCAAGTGCTGGCGACGCTGGCCAACCCGCACCGGCTCCGGGTTGTGGCCGCCCTGGCCGAGGAGCGCAATTATGTGAGCCGGCTGGCCCGCGGCCTGGGTATCAGCCGGGCGCTGCTCCAGGTTCACCTGCGGAAGCTGGAGGCGGCCGGCCTGGTGTCGGCCTCCATCGAGGTGTCGGAGGACGGTAAGGCGATGAAGTTCTACGAGGTGACGCCCTTCGCGCTGCACCTGACGCCCGAGGTCATCATGACCGCGGCCCGAACCCTGAGCCCGGAGAGCGAACTGGAGGCGGGCGCGCGATGAAATTCAGGACACCAGTCGAACTGGCAATAATCTGCGCGACTGGTCTGATCGCGCTGTTCCTGGTGCTTCTCGGCCTCCACAACGGGCAGTCCAACGGCAAACCGGTGGTGCTCGTCGTCGTTGGCCTGTCGATCGGGGCGGGGATGATCGCGTTGTCCCGGTCGCTCACGACCAGGAAGAGGGCACAGCTCGAGCTGACCGGCGAGGAACAGTACCGCGCGCTGGCCGAGGAGTACCGCCGGCTTGCCGACCTGGCCATCACGGCTCAGGAGCACACCGACCTCAAGCTCGGGGCCGTCAGCGCGCAACTCGACTACCTGCGCGAGCAGAACGAGTCCTTGCAGAAGATCCTCAAGGAAGTCGAGTAGGCCCGGCACTCAGGTGCCGCAGTAGGTGACGTACGGGGCGCGGCCCGCGGCGGCCGGGCCTGCGTAGTCTTGGCGGCCGGGCCGCTCGGAGAAGGGGCGGGAAACGACGTCCACCAGACGGCGGAACGGCTCCATCTCGCCATCGGTCGCCGCCGCTAGTGCCTCCTCGACGCGATGATTGCGCGGGATATAGATGGGATTGACCCGGTCCATCGCGGCGGCCACCGTGGCCGGGTCCGCGGGCAGCAGGACCTCGCGGCGGGCCGCCCAGGCGTCGAAAGGCTCCGGCTCGGCGAACAGCGTCCGCGCGGTGCCGGCGGACAGCGAGCGGAAGAACAGCGTGAAGTCGACCTTCTGCGACTGCATCAGTTTCACGATGCCCTCCGCTAGATCCCGGTCTGGCGCTGCGATCCCGAGCTTGGCCGCCAAGCCTTCGGCCCAGTGCCGCTCGTAGGCGTGAGCGAACCCGTTCAGCACCTCGGTGGCCGCCTCCACCGCGGCCTCGCTGTTGTCACCGATGTTGTCGCCGAACAACGGCAGCATGGCCTCAGCCAGCCGGGCCAGATTCCACTGCAGCACCCTCGGCTGGTTGCCATAAGCGTAGCGGCCGCCGTCGTCAATGGAGCTGAACACCGTGGCCGGGTCGAAGGCGTCCATGAACGCACACGGGCCATAGTCGATGGTCTCGCCGGAAATCGTGGTGTTGTCGGTGTTCATGACCCCATGAACGAACCCGACCAGCATCCACTGGGCCACCAGCGACGCCTGCGCCTCGACCACGCGCCGGTACAGGTCCAGGTAGCGGTCCGGGGCGTCGGCGGCCTCCGGGTAGTGGCGGGCGATGGCGTAATCGGCCAGTGCACGCAGCAGGTCCCGGTCGCCGGACGCGGCGGCGTACTGGAACGTGCCCACGCGCAGATGGCTCGTGGCTACCCGGGCGAGCACCGCGCCCGGCAGCGGCCTTTCCCGGAACACCCGCTCCCCCGTGGCGACCACCGCGAGCGCCCGCGTGGTGGGGATACCGAGGCCGTGCATGGCCTCGCCGATGAGATATTCGCGCAGCATCGGGCCCACCACGGCCTTGCCGTCACCACCCCGGGCGAACGGGGTGCGGCCGGACCCTTTGAGGTGAAGGTCGCGGCGGCGTCCGTGGGTATCGATCACCTCGCCGAGCAGCAACGCGCGACCGTCCCCGAGGCGGGGCGAGTAGGCGCCGAACTGGTGCCCGGCGTAGGCCTGGGCGACCGTCGTGACCCCAGCCGGGGCCTGCCCAGCCAGCAGCGCGACGCCCGACGGCTCCCGCAGCTCCGCCGGATCGGCTCCCAGCTCGCCCGCCAGCTCCTCGTTGAGCACCAGCAGCTGGGGGGCGGGCGCCGGGGCCGCCGTCCACGGCACGGAAAGGCCGGGCACCGCGCGGACGTAGGAGTCTTCGAACCGGAACAAGGTCGTCGTAACGGTCATACCTTCGAGACTACGGCCAGCCGGCGTCCGGCAGGTCCCTGGCGTTGTGTCATGCCGTCCTGGTCGCGGCCATGGTGCTGGCGATCTCGTCGAGGGCGCGGATGCGCGGGTTCTCCCGGCTGGCGCACCAGACCAGGCCAAGCGGCAGCGGGCCCAGGTCACCGAACGGGACCAGGGTGATGTCGTCCCGGTTGAAGATGGGGACGGTTGAGCTGGTGGGATGGACGATGCGGCCCCGGGCCACCAGCGAGAGGATCTCGTGAATGGTCTGGACGGGCTGAGTGCGGCGGATCGGGCGTCCTGACGGCGTGCGCGGGGGCACCAGGAGGTCGTACACAGCGGCTGGGGTGGACGGCGGAAGCTGGGCCACCTCCTCCTGCGCCAGGTCCTCGATGGACACCGTGCGGCGCGAGGCCAGGCGGTGCGCGGGGGCGACGGCGAGCACCCGCTGGTAGTGGGCGAACGCGCTGCCCGCGACGAGGTCTGGTTCGTCAACGGCGAGCCAGTTGCACAAGACATCGATATCGCCCCGGCGCAGTGGGCGGTAGGCATCGAAGGTCCCGACTTCGGTGAGCCGGACCTCGCAAGCCGGGTAGCGCGTCTGGAATGTGGCGGTGAGCTGGCTGAGCGCCGGCCCTTCGGTGGTGAGCACGAACCCGACGCGCAGCAGCCCGCGGACCGCCCGGGACAGCTCGCTGGTCTGGGCCAGGACCCGGTCCAGAGCGGCCAGCACCGGGGCGAGGTCGCGCCTCAGCGCCTGACCCGCAGGCGTCAGGCTGACCCGGCGGCTGGTCCGGTCGAAGACCTTGACGCCCAGCCGTGACTCCAGCACCCGTACGGCCTCGCTCACCCCGGGCTGGGAGATACCCAGCCGCTCGGCCGTCCGGCCGAAGTGAAGCTCGTCGGCCAGCGCGAGAAAGATCCGCAGCTCACGTAGTTCAAGGTCACGCCACATCAATCAACGATCCTAATCAATCCGATCAGCGATTGTCCCTTGATCGAACCTGACCGGTACCGCAGGTTGAGACAGGAAATCCGGCGACCAGCGAGCCGGGAACGGCGAGTGACGAGCGGAGCAGCACAGTGATTCTTGTTATCGGGGGACGCAGCAAGGTCGGCGCCGCGCTGGTCGCGGATCTGCTGAGCCGGGGCGAGCAGGTCCGGGCACTGGTCCGGGGCGACGAGGCGGCTGGCGGCCTCCCGGCGGGGGCGCAAGCCGTCGCCGGTGACCTTGCCGACGAGGGCACTCTGGTCACGGCGATGGCGGGAGTGGAAAAGGTGTTCCTGCTGTCCAGCCCGCATCCTGACGTGGTGCGATGGCACCGCAACGCCATCGACGCCGCTCGCCGGACCCAGGTGCAGCTGCTGGTCCGCAGCTCCATCCTTGGTGCTGACCGGGAGTCCCCGGCGGAGTTCATCAGCGCGCATACCGTAAGCGATCAGTACCTCGAAGCCTCCGGTCTGGATTACGTGATCGTCCGACCCAACCTGTTCCTGCAGAACATCCCCGAATCGACGATTCCCTCGATCGATGCGTCAGGGACCTTCTACGCCGACGCCGGCCAGGCCAGGATCAGCATGGCCGACGCCCGCGACGTGGCGGCCGTGGCGGCCGTGGTTCTCACCGAACCCGGTCACACCGGCGCGCACTACGACGTGACCGGGCCGGAGGCACTGTCCTACACCGACGTCGCCGTCCGGCTGACTAAGGCGATGGGCCGTCCCATCAGCTATGCGGACGCGCCTGACGACGCGGTCCGCCAGGCGCTCCTGGGCGCCGGGCTGAACGAGTGGTTCGCCGCTGCCCTCGTCGGCCTGTATCAGGACTACCGCCGCTCGGGGACCGATGGCTACGCGGCCCAGGTCACCGGTACCGTCGCGCGGCTCACCGGCCGCCCGGCGCGGTCACTGGACGATCTGCTGGCCGAGATCGCACCTGCGTCGTTAAGGTCGGGGGAACGGCGATGATGCGTTGCGTCCGGGGCTCCGATTTTCAGCAGGGCCGTGCTAGCTGCGAGCGTACTTGCCATCTTCCGCATGATCCCCGATCGTGACGTCAACCATTTAACACTCTGGTGGGCATGACTACCCTGAGTGAGGACTCGCGGAACGGGATCTGTACGCCACGACCAAACGGCGCCTCGCGCGGGACACCGTGCATCAACCTGGCGACTACAGCCTGGCGAAGAACGACGTCGTCGACGATTTCTATGCGCGCATCTTCGCGGCAAAAGGTGCAGCAACCCGGCCGCCGTCTGTCAGAAGGACGTGACCATGACGGCTACGCGTCCGCCGTCGACATCGAGCACCGTGCCGTGGACGAAGGCCGCTTCGTCCGAGGCCAGGTAGACCGCCGCGGACGCGATTGCGTCCGGGTGCCCGGCGCGACCAGCAGGAGCGCCGTCCATCAGGAAGCCGCCCAGGGTTTCCTCGTCGGGGGCGAGTTCGGGAGAGCGGATGACACCTGGGGAGATCGCGTTCACGCGAATCCCGTCGACGGCGAATTCGGAGGACCATGCCCTGGTCAGCGTCTCCAGTGCCCCCTTGGTGGAGCTGTAGAGAGCACCGACCGGCAGTCCCATCCGCGCCACCCATGATCCCAGGTTGATGATGACCCCACCGCCCGCCTGGGACATGCTCGGCACGACGGCCTGGGTGAGGAAGAAGGGGGCCTTCACATTGACGGCGTACACCCTGTCGAAGGTGGCCTCGTCCGTGGTGAGGGTCGTGTCGGGAGGATAGATCCCCACGTTATTGACCAGGATGTCCATTCGTCCTCCGTGGGCGGCCAGGGCCGAGTCAGCCAGCGCTTTGCTGGCCGATACGGTGCCGTCGAGGTCGGCGCGGACGAAGTCCGCACGGCCTCCAGTAGAGCGAATGCCCGCTACGACCGACTCGCCCCGGGCAGTGTCGCGACCGCAGAGGACTACGTGCGCGCCCTCGCGGGCGAAAGCGACTGCCACGGAGCGGCCGATGTTGCTGGTGGAACCGGTAACGAGAGCCGTCTTGCCCTCAAGTCGCTTCGTCATGACGCTGACGCTAGGCAAGAGTTTTTGGACCAGCAAGTTCAGAAGCGGCAGCAGCTGCGCCAGGGACCGTGCTAGCCGTACCTAGTTTGGGGTGGTCGCACGGTGGATTGCGGTCTCGCGCGTGACGAGCATTGAGGTGCAGGTGACCGGAGTAGAGCCGGGAACCGCAGGCCGAAGGAGCCATCGTGATACACGCACCAGCTGAGGAATTCCGTTCCTCACAGCCCGTTCTGATGAAGTTCCTGGTCAGGTCACGGGAGTACCGCCACCCTCGGGCGTGGGTGCGTGTGCGCGTTGCCTGTGGCATCTTCAACGCCGCCCTGGGCGTCCTGCTGCTTGCGTCCGCCCACTGGCTGGGCCCGCTTACGTGGCTGGCAGCGGTGCCGCTAGCCGGGGCGGCGCTCATCTTCTGGACCGTCCGCCGACTGCAGACCAGCACCCGAGGTTAGCGGCGGGGTGCTGGCGGCAAGGAGAAGCTGCCCGCAGTGGTCGGCCGGTGGTTCATATCCTGACGCACCAAGTCGAAGACCAGTTCTCTGCTCGAGAATCGATCTCTGGCATTGGTAGCGGGGGCCAGGATCTGAACGTGCGGCTGCTGGGTCATAAGCACTACAGCGCCCCGGGCCGCCAAGGCGCCGGCGTGCCCAGTCTTCAGGTGTGGGCGTCACTGTCGGGGCCAGCCAGCCGGTACAGCCACTCCGCGTAGGACCTGGATTCATCCGGGCCAGGTTCCGCACTACCGGGCAGGGCCTGGGCAAACACGAGCGCGGCAGTGGCCTGGAGTTCGCTGCGGAGCAGATAGGCGGGGCCGGTTACCTCGAAGCCCAGGGTCCACCAGTCCTGGCCGCCCATGCGGACCTCGGTGAGTTCCACCTCGCACCGAGGCTCCCGGCCCAGCTCCGGGGCGTGGGCCGCGGCCGGCCCGCTGGCCGATGAGAACCGGCTGATCCGCCGCCTCTTGTGTACCGGCCTCCAGCCCACCACCTCACAGCTGTCCCGGCGATACGGGCTAACGGGAAAGGACCATTTCTGCCAGGACTCCATGTGTCCGCGCGCGCGTCCCGCCACCTCGAGGATCCCCGGGCTGCCGCGGTACACCTTCACCTCCAGTGCCATCCCCCCGCGGACCTTCACCGACAGCCCGCGCAACTGCGGATCAAGGAGGTAGGTGTCCTCGCGGGTCTCCGCGCTGGCCGGGAATCGCCCGAACCATCCGGCCACCGCAGTCTCCAGCTGGCCCGGGAAGATCCAGCGCACCTCCAGGCTGCTCATTTCTTCGGCGACCGGGCCTTCAGGCAGTTCAGCCGTCATCGCCGCATGCCCGTGCCCCGGCGTTTCCGGCAAGGTCCGCGCACTGCCGCCGCATGCCCAGATTCCTCAGGACTCGCCGCGCTCGTAAACCTCGGTGAACAGCTCACCCTGAGCGGCCCCGGCGCCGGACTTGCCGCCGCCGCGGCCACGCAGGACGAAGGCGATGCCGACGGCGAGCACGGCGCCGGCGATCGGCCCCGCGATGTAGACCCAGTAGCTGGTGAAAGTGGTGCTGGCCAGGTCGGGTCCGAACGTGCGGGCCGGGTTCATCGAGGCGCCCGAGATGGGGCTGCCCCACAGGCCGGCCAGGGCGATGTAACCGCCAACTCCGAAGGAGCCGATGACCCCGACGTTCTGGGCGCCTGAGGCGGTGCCCAGGATCACGCTGACCAGCCCCGTGGTCAAGATCAGCTCCATCCAGAACGCGGCCCCGGCGGAATAGCCCTTGGCGGGGTAATTGGACCCGTAGCTGGCCGAGACGCTGATGATGGCGCGCAGCACCACGGCGGCCAGGGTCGCGCCGATGAGCTGCACCGCGATGTAGCCAGGGACCCGCTTCCACGGGAAGTCGCCGCGGAGGGCGAACGCGATGCTGACGGCCGGGTTCAGGTGGGCGCCAGAGACCTTGCCCATGAACAAGATGATGGCCATGACCGTCAGCGCGGGGGCCACGACTGCGGCGCCGTGACTGATCACACCGGGGAAGGCGTGGCCCATCATGCCCCCGCCCGCGGCCGCCAGCACCAGGAAGAAGGTGCCGAGCAGTTCGGAGAACAGGCGCCGCCACTCCTGATCCGGATCGTTGAAGTCGGTGATCCGCTCGATGAGGCTCTGCTCGTAACGAGCGAGCGGGCCCAGCGGGTTCGGCGTGGGTACTGGCTCTGCTGCGGTCATGGATGCCTCACATCGGCTTGGGGTTAGGCGCACGGGCCTGGACAGCTCACCCGTCCCGGGCGGCGGTGCCGGGATCTTGCATATAGGGTTCGGCGGTGATCCGGGCCCAAGGCGGATATGGGCTGCGTTCAGATGTCGGTGGTGGCTTCGGCTTTGCCTTCTCTCACGGCGGCCTGGAGCGCGGCGTAGTCGAGCTCGTTCTGGTCAGCATAGGTTTCAGCGAAGTCGGCAATGGCCTGGTCGAACTTGTCCGACCCGCCGAGGTAGGCGGCCAGGGCGATACGGTCGCCGGAGTGGGTGTGTGCCCGGGCCAGGGTCCGCCCGCACAGCTGGGCGTAGGCCGTCATGCCGGGCGGGCGCATCAGCTCGATCGGCACCGACGCACGATCAGCCGTCACAGTCATGGCACGTCCCTCCGGGCCGTAGCAGCATGAAACTTCCGCCAGTAGGCCATCACGGATTTTCGCGGACCGCTGCTACCAACCATCATTGCTGCGTTCTCTCTCAAGCACTCTGCACCGAGCAGAAAGCCGCAGACATCATCCATACAAGGTGATGTTTTGCCACGTCGGTTTGCCAGCAACCTTCGAGCGCGGTCGCTCACGCGTGACCAGCGAGTCACCGACGATCCCGCCGGGCGGGAGAGCCACTGGGCCGGCGCCTACTTCGCTGTCAAGAGCGTAACTATCATCCCGCTAGCACTGGGCATCGTGCTGACTTACCACGGTCCGGCAGCCACCGTTTACGGCGTGCACGGGGCAACGGCCGTACTGATGCTTGTGGCCGCTGGCCTTCTCCTGGCGTCTCTTGCGTGACCACGGCTGGCCAAGTACCTGCTGTCCCTGCTCGGAGCGCGGGAACAGCAGGATCCGGCGGCGCGATAACGTTCCCGCAGATACTGGCGCCGTCCTAGGTGAGGATCATCGCGGCGGGGCTCAACCTGACGCTGGGACTGTTCGGGTCGACGGTGAGGCCAGGCCGGCCACGTCACGTTTCCGACGCACGCCCGGCCCTAACTCAGTTGCTAGAACACGATTCCGTATCCTGCCACGTGCCTGAATAAGACGGCGTGGTGTGGCTCGCAGGCCATTATCGCCGCTGGTTGAGCTGGCCGGGGGGCATGGTCGGGCACTGCTGTGCCGGTAACAGCACCAACGGGATCGAGCGGTGGGGTTGGCTGCTGATGTCGCTGTCAGCTCAGCCCAGGTCTCCGGCGGTAGGCGACCCGGGACCGTCACCAGGCTCGAGGACCAGGAGCGGCGGGGCAACATGAATGACCGCGGGAGGAGATCTCCTGATCCGTACAGTGTCGGGAATTGCTGACAATCTGGCGGGCGCGGTATTTGACCTGGTCGTAACCCGACGCTTCGTTGATCTGGTGTTTGACGCAGGAGTACGTTTTGAGTGTGAAGCCGGCGATTATCGACGCGAAGCCGGCTCGTTCTGGCGAAGATCACGGAACTGCGTCAAGGCTGGCCTTCGAACTGCTGGAGTCGAAGTTCCACCCCCCGGTGGCCCGTCCCGGAATCGTGGCCCGGACGGCGCTCGTCGACCGGCTGACCGCCGCGGAAGCGCCGGTCATCACGGTCGTCGCCCCACCTGGTTACGGCAAGACGACGCTGCTGGCGCAGTGGGCTGAACGGGTCTGGCCGCGGGTGGCGTGGATCTCCTGCGACAAAGGAGATAACGATCCTGTCGTTCTGCTGAGTGCCCTGGCGGTTGCGCTGGACCGGATCGAACCTGTAGACCCTGCGGTGTTCTGGGCGCTGGCTTCGTCAGGAGCCGGTATCACCGTCGTCCCTAGATTCGTGTCCGCGATCGCCACGATGCGACTGCCTGTCACCGTGGTGCTCGACCATATCGAGGCGGTTACGAACAAAGGGTGCCTGAACACGATCGCCGAACTTGTCCTGCACCTCCCGCTCGGCTGGACGTTGGCGCTAGCGTCACGCACCAAAGTGCCGGTGCCGACGGCGCGGCTACGCGCTCAGGGCGGGATCGTCGAGGTTGACGCCGAAGATCTGGCTATGAGCCCGGAGGAAGCATCCCAGCTGCTGGAGGGCGCAGGCGTGAAGCCCGATGCGACGAGTACCGGCGAACTCGTCCAGCGGACCGAGGGATGGCCGACCGGGTTGTACGTTGCCGCGCTAGCCATCAGGGCCGGCACGCGGCAAAGCGAGGCAGGATTCACCTTTACCGGCGATGACCGTTTCATGGGCGACTACCTGCGCTCTGAACTTCTGGATCGCGTCTCGGATAGTGAGGTGTCGTTCCTCACCCGCACCGCGGTCCTGGACCGGATGTGCGGATCGTTGTGCGACGCGGTGTTGGACACTACGGCCTCGGGCCGGGTCCTGGAGCAGTTGGAGAGCCGGAATCTCCTGGTGGTCCCGCTGGATCGTCGCCGTGAATGGTACCGGTATCACCACTTGTTCCGAGAACTGCTGCAGGCCGAACTCCACCGGCGAGAGCCCAATCTGGTCCACGATCTTCACGCGCGGGCGGCCACGTGGTTTGAAGCAAACGCCATGCCCGAGGCGGCAATCGAGCATGCCCAGGCGGCTGGCGACAACGACCGGGTGGCCCGCCTGGTTCTGGAACAGGCACAACCCGCCTGGGCCAGCGGGCGCGTCGTGACCGTGCTGCGCTGGATGGAGTGGCTCAGAGCCGCCACGTCAGCCAAGCATTATGGCGCGATCGCCGTGCACGGCTCGCTGATTCTCGCGCTGCTTGGCCATCCGGGCGCAGCCGAGCGGTGGGCCGCCGCCGCCGAGCAGGGGTCCTCTTCCGGAACGCTCCCCGACGGCAGAACGATGGAAGGCACGCTGGCATATCTGCGTGCCATCTTGTGCCGCAGCGGCATCGATGAGATGCGGCGCGACGCACAGATCGCGTGGGAAGGACTAAGCCCGGCGAGCCCGTACCGGGCGACGATGCTGCACACCGAGGGCATCTCCTACCTGGTGCAGGGCGATTACGACAGGGCAGACCCGATCCTCGCCCGCGCATTCGATGTCGCGACCAGCGCTAACGCCTGGCCCTTGGCAGCCCTCGTCCTTGCCGAGCGCTGCATCGTGGCAGCCCAGCGCGATCGCTGGACGGAAGTCACGGGGCTCGCGCAGCGCGCGGTCGCGCTAGTGGAGGCCGGGCGCTTCGAGGACTACTGGACGAGCGCCCTGGTTTACGTATGGGCGGCCCAAGACGCGTTGCACCGCAAGGACACTCCCATGGCACGGTACTATGTCGGGCGTGCCGCCCGGCTCAGGCCCCTGCTCACCTATGCACTGCCGGTCGTATCCATCCAGGCGCTTCTCGAGCTCACGCGCTCCTACATTGCGCTCGCTGACCCAGGGGGCGCCGCCGCGGCGCTAGAGCAAGTCCACGACATCCTCCAGCAACGTCCAGATCTCGGTGTCCTCCCGGGAGAGGCCGAGAAGCTGCAATCCAAGCTCGCCAAGATCACGGCAGTCGCCGTCGGCGCCTCGTCGCTTACCGCAGCTGAGTTGCGGCTCCTGCCGCTGCTACCCACCCACCTCTCGTTCCCTGAGATCGGCGAGCGGCTCTACCTTTCCAAGAACACCGTCAAGACACAGGCGTACTCGGTCTACAGAAAGCTCGGGGTCTCATCACGCAGCGGGGCGGTCGTCCGCATGCACGAGCTCGGTCTGGACACCGGTTAGGCACACAGTTACGTCAGGGATGAGAACTTCAGGACGCCCTGCATGGCCCCAAGCCGATACGCAGACCCTTTCCGCGCCGCTCACATGGCTTCACGCACAGTCCGCACCGCCCGGTCATCCGTGACGAACCTATGAAGGATTCTTAGCGGGTCGCCGGGACCAGTGGCCTCTTCCGTGTCAGGTCTCCGCTGCGGGTGAGCCGGAGTGCATCGGGTCGGCCGGAGCGGCACAGAGGGGAGTCCCGGAGTGCTCCTGATGGCCCACGGCCGACCGCCTCACAGGCACGTAACACGCCTCGTGGTCTGTGGGTGACGGGTGACGCATCACCTCCAGTGGGTGATGCCCTTGCCCTGTGCCGGATGGTTGAGTCGGCATGGTGGGACCGTGCCGCGCTCAGGCGGGCACCTTCGAGGAAGGGCCGCTGCCATGGCGGATGCGTCAACCCATCAGATCACGCACAGGCCGAGTTCTGAGCCGGCCGGATTGGGGGTGGGAAGGTGAGCACTGGCGTTGTCCCAGGCCCGCTTCGTCATTTCCTGGCTCAGCTGGAGGAGCTGCGTTCCGCTGACGTCCTCGATATGGACCAGGTGGGGCGGCTCTTGGTGGAGCTGGCCGCGGATGAGGAGTTCTTGGGTCCACTGATCGCGGAGATGCCCGCTGGGTCACCCGGGGGCAAGTGGCTGGTCAAGCCCGACCGGGGTCCCCGGCTGGTGCTGTTCCACCGGCCCGAGGGGGTGATGGCCTACACCCATTCCCACCATTGCTGGGTTGGGATCGCACCGGTTCGCGGGGTGGAGACCCATCAGCGGTGGGACGCGGTTCGCCGTGAGGGCGGCCGGGCCGAACTGCGCCTTGTAGACGATCGCGCCATGCACCGTGGTGACGTGGCGACGCTGACCCCGCCCGGCGACATTCACAATCATGGTCACGTCGTCGGCACGGGTCCCAGCCCTTACTCACTCATCCTGCTAGCTGACAATATGTACCTGTTCGAACGGGAAGAGTACGACCCTGAGCAGGGGATGTGGCGGAAGCTCGCACCCGGTGAGGAAGGCCGGTCGCACCGCTAATCTCGCGGCATTATCCGTACGGCGAGCAACCTGGGTTGTGGCCCAGCGACTTCGTCGGGCTGCGCTGATCTTATCCCCCGCTCTTCCCCGGTCCTCCTCGATCGCTGCCATCACTCGGGTCGCAGGCCGCCGCGTCACTGCTCGCGAAGCGACCGTGCTACCGGATGGAAGGCTGCGACTGGACCTCCGGCATCAGCGTTTATGCAGGTCGCCGTCTTAGCCAGCACCGAACTCCCTGTATCGGGCCGGAATCATTGCGTGCCCGCGCGGATGAGCCCGGTGACCGGTGTCTCAGCCGTCTCGGCGCTCTACCCGGACCGGATCCACCGCCTCGTACGCAACGGCAGTTCCGTTGAACAGGGTGTCTGTGTTCCCGCCGACCCAGATGGTCCCGTCAGGGTCGGCGGTGATCATGACGTCTCCGGCTCGGCCCAGCCGTTGCCCCTGGGAGACGCGGTAGCTGCCCGACACCGCGCCGGTACGCAAGAGCCACTGCGCCACAGCGGCGTTCATGCTGCCGCAGATAGGATCCTCGGCGACGCCGACGCCAGGTGCGAACGTACGCATTTCGAATGCGTGCTCGCTTCCGCCGGGGTAGGCACCGATCGCGCCGACCATCGCGGTAGGGATCCGCGACAGATCCGGCTGCAGCCGGAGCACCTCGTGCGCCGTCGCGAGCCGGACGACGGCCCAGCCGGGCCCGTTGTCCACCCACTGATGGGCGAGCACCTGGTCGTGATCGATTCCGAACGCGTCGACGATCTGCTCCAGATAACCCTCCTCGATGTCCCCGCTGCGACGGGTGGGCGGGGCCGCGAACGACAGCAACCCGTCGCGCCGCCGCACCTCGACCAGGCCTGCATCACACTCCTGGAGGAGGCGCTCCGGCACCTTCGGCGAGCCGCCCCGTTCCAGCCAGGCGTGCGCAGAGCCGAGCGTCGGGTGGCCGGCGAAGGGCAGCTCGCCGCCGGGGGTGAAAATCCGCAACCGGTAGTCCCCCTCACGGGTGGTCGGCGGCAGGACGAAGGTCGTCTCTGACAGATTCGTCCATCGGGCAATGAGCTGCATGTCCGCGCCTTCGAGATCCTCAGCGTCAAGGATCACAGCCACCGGATTGCCGCGGTAGGGAGCCGGGGAGAAGACGTCGACCTGGGCGAACGGGAGTTGGCGTCGCATTCGGGTGGCCCTTCGGTCAATCTGAGTCGGTGCTGGGGTGCCAGGTTCCGTCGAGTGAGACGCTCGCGGCGGCAGCGATCCGGTCGCGGGATTCAAGCAGTCGACCCCTCAGCGTAGGCAGGTCGACGTCGAGGAGTCGACCACCACGCTTGACCACGCGACCGGCGACCAGAACTGTGTCGACGAAGCCCGGATGGCCGGCGGTGACGATCGTGCCGCCGGCCCGGCCCGGATTCACCGCGGATGGGCTGGGGCCGCCTACGACGTCGGAGGGCTCGATCCGGACCGGCTGCTTACCGCGGCTCGTGCGGTCAAATACATCAGCCACCCGGGCCCGGGGAGCGGCTGTGGCGGTGGCGGGAGGGCCGTGACAAGGTTGTGTGCAGGCCGTTTCCGATGATCTGGCTTGGGGGTGCGATCTTGCCTGACCGTCTGGTGGTGGATCTGGGCGAGGACGGATCCCGCCCGCCGTGAGCCCGCGGCAGTGAACGGCCGACGGGGCGGCTTGTGGCGGCAGCGGAACTTCGCGTTGTTCTGGACCGGCGAGAGCATCAGCGAGATCGGCAACTCAGTCACCATCATCGTCGTGCCGCTGGTCGCCATCGACACCCTGCACACCAGCACGTTCATCGTCACCCTGCTGACCGCGATGGTCTGGATCCCTTGGGTCATCATCGGCGTTCCGGCCGGAGCGTGGATCGACCGGCTGCCGCCTAGGCCGGTCATGCTGGCCTGCGACGCGATCTCGCTGGCGGTGTACGCGAGCGTCCCGGTCGCGGCCTGGTGCGGAGTGCTGACCGTGGCCCAGCTCATCACGGTCGCGCTGATCGCGGGAACCGCGACCGTGTTCTTCAACAGCGCCTACCAGGTCCTGCTCCCCGGGATCGTCCACGAGGCGGACCTTACCGAGGGCAACGCCAAGCTGATGGGCAGCCAAGCGATCGCGCAGATCGGCGGGCCCGGGCTCGGCGGGCTGCTCGCCCAGGCGGCCGGCCCGGTCGGCGGGCTGCTCGCCGACGCGATCAGCTTCGGCGTCTCGTTCTGCTGCCTGACCGCGCTGCGGGCACCGCGGGATCGCCGGTCTGGCGCGCCCGCGGCCGGGGGCATGCTCGACGGTCTTCGCTTCGCCTGGCGAGATCCCTACCTACGCGCGATGACAGCGTTCTCGTCGCTCGCCAACCTGGCACTCACCGGTGTCGACGCCCTCCTGGTTGTCTTCCTCGTCCGCACCGTCGGGCTGTCCTCGGCCGCGGCCGGTCTCGTCATGGCCAGCCTCGGCGTCGGCGGCGTCCTCGGCGCACTTGTCGCCCGGCCCCTGGGACGGCGATTCGGCACAGCGCGGGCCATGGTCATCGCCGTCGCTGGCGGCCTGTGCTGCGCGCTGCTAATCCCGCTCGCGGACAAGGGACCAAGGCTGGCCTTCGCCAGTATCGCGATGATGTGCGCCGGATGCGTCATCGTCATCGGGAACGTGATCGTCGACAGCTTTATGCAGACCTATGTCCCGCCGGACATATTCGGCCGGGTCACGTCGGCGACCAGGGCTGTCGGGTTCGCGATGATGCCTGTCGGCGCGCTGCTCGCCGGAGCGCTCGCCACCGTTCTCGGGGTCCGGGGCGCCCTCTGGATACTCACCGCCCTGATCGCCACCTCCGGCCTCCTCTACCTGCTCACCCCCATGCGGCACCTTCGCGACCTCCCGCAACGAAGTCAGCCGAACCCATCGGCCCACGCGAGCTCAAGTTGACCATCACGGGCCGATCCCCGGCGGGGCGGGCTGTGGGCGCAGCGGAACTTCGCGCTGTTCTGGACCGGCGAGGGCATCAGCGAGGTCGGCGGCCGACATACTGCGCCGCCTGACCAGAGGGGCGGCAAGACACGCTCTTTGACCTGTCTGCGGCTTAGCTGGTTAATACCCTGGTTAGTAGTGGCCCGGAGCCGGGACAAAACGGCCCCGGAGCTAGGCTACGGGGCCGTTTTACTTGGTAGCGAGGGCAGGATCTGAACCTGCGCTGGACGTGGACGAGCATGCGGGGTGGACTGGCAGCCGCCCGCCTCACCCCTTGGGAGGCGCTGCCTGCGCGCCGACCCGGCAGGTAGGACCGGGACAGCACAGGAACCACGTCATGCTAGCTCTGGCCGCTGCGCCGGGATCCGGACTTTCCCGCGGCCCGGATGTATGCGGCCGAGAAGATCGCTGCCGACACGGCGAACAGCACCCATGCCCACCGGTAGCCGTGAGAGAGCAAAACGATGCCAAGGACCAGGTTCCAGGTACCAGCGGTAATGCGCGCACCCGTGACGACATAGGGGTGACGGTATCCCCATGACCTAAGGCTGCTGTTGCCAGTTGCTGCGTACATTGCGATGTCTCCTTGCTGGCGGTGCCCGGCCACTCCGGCCACCTGTCTCGATACTCCCTGCGCGTCGAGAGGAGATCCATCGTGCGATCACCCGAACCTTGGTACGGCTAGCACGGTCCCCGGGCTCCGCCGGAAGGGACTCGAAAGGCTTCCTTCTGGTTCAACGTTTTACGAGTCTTCCGGGAGTAGTGTTTCGAAACATGAGTTCCGAACCTATGCGGCAACCACCATGTAGCGATGGGGAGGACGCCCCGGAGGCGGTGGCGGTGGCGGTGGCGGAGCTGACCGACGCCAAGGCCATGCGCGCACTGGCTCATCCGGTTCGTTTGTCACTGATTGACCTGCTCGGCTACCACGAAGTCTTGACCGCCACCGAGGCCAGCGAGCTGATCGGCGAATCACCCTCCAACTGCGCCTTCCACCTGCGCACCCTGGCAAAGTACGGGTTCCTGCGAGAGGCAGCAGGGAACAACCGCCGGGAGCGGCCTTGGAAGCTCGCCTACCCCAGCGGCGTGCACATCAACTCGCGGCCGACCGACCCTCAGGCGACCCTCGCAGCCAGTGCTTTGATCCGGACCATACTCGGCCGATGGCTCAGCCGGGCCGGGCAGACCTTCGGCTCTCCCGGCGAAGTCCCCGGCTGGGAGAGGGTGCCAGGCTGGTCGCAACACCACGTGTTCATGACCCCCGACGAGGCCCTAGCCGCACAGGCAGAAGTGAGTAAGGTACTTAATCGTTTCGAGGTCAGGCAGCACAATCCGGCACTACGTCCGCCGGGAGCACACCGGGTGGAGTGGAGCACGTTCACGGAGCCCATTGCCGATTGGCTAGTGGGCGGAACCGGTCCTTCACCTGCCCCGGAGAGCAAAAGCGAGGCCTAACCGGCCGCTCGGCCGTCTCCACCTGAGGCTGCTCCTAGTCCACTCATCTCAGCTACCAACAACTCCTAAGGATGGTTTGCATGTCTCCCGTTCGCCCAAGTCCTGCTGACTGCGCCGACCGATCCGTGGCCGAGGCCTACGACAGCTTCGCCGAGGCCTACTCGGCCGATTCCGAGACCAGCCTCCAGAACGGGTACTACGCGCACCCCGCGATCATGAACCTGGCCGGAGACGTGGCCGGTCGGCGGATCCTCGACGCCGGCTGCGGTTCCGGCCCCATCGCCGTAAAGCTGCGCGACCGGGGGGCCATTGTGGCCGGCTTCGACTCCAGCGCCGCGATGCTGGAGCTGGCCCGGAAGCGGCTCGGCCCAGATACGGACCTGCGGCTGGCCGACCTGGCCAGCCCGCTGCCATACCCCGACGGCGCGTTCGATGACGTCATCGCGGCCTTGGTGCTGCACTACCTGCAGGACTGGACCGGGCCGCTTGCCGAGCTGCGGCGCGTACTGACGCCCGGCGGCCGACTCATCGCGGCCGTCGACCATCCCTTCGCCATCGCCCTCATGCACCACATGCAGGGAGACGATCCCGACTATTTCGAGACCCGCAGCTGGACCGATGAATGGACGTTCGGCGACCACAGCGCCCTGATGACTTTCTGGACCCGGCCACTGCACGCGATGACCGACGCGTTCACCGCGGCCGGGTTCCGGACAGCCGTCATCAGCGAGCCGCCCCCCGCACCAGACACCCCCGGTGAACTGCTTCCCGACTTCGTCGCCAACAAGCCCTCGGGATCCTTTCTGGGCTTCATTTTCTTCGTCCTAGAGGCCGTCTGACCGCGGCGTCGCCTGCGCCACAGTTAAACCGCGCAGGGGACGAATCCGATCAAGAGCCGACGTGCCTCTATTGGCAATCCGCTCGCCCCGGACAAAACAAAAGGGCCGGATCCTCATTCGGATTCCAGCCTCTTGCCTTGGTAGCGGGGGCAGGATTTGAACCTGCGACCTCTGGGTTATGAGTAAACCGGCCCCCATCTACGGAGGGTCGTAACGTCCCTGTAGTCCAGCGTGCGCGCTGCTCCATGCGCCACGGTGTCTCACCGCGTCGCAGGTGGCACCGCCTGTCCAGGAGGTCTCTACTACACGCGCTACTACACCGGCCCTGGCTTGCTGCTCCGCGGCCTCGTCGCGCGAAAGGCGCTGCGGCGCCCGAGTTTAGGCTGGCCGTCTCACGACGGGCCGGCCTCGCGCCGGCCCTTCAGGGCTTCCTCTGCGGGACCCGCGCCGATGGACGTGCGCAGTCACCCTTCTTCGCAGGTCACGAGGGCGAGCGAAGTTTCTGGGCGCCGATCACCGACAGCAGCTGGAGCTTGTCGTAGCTGTCACTACCGGGCGTGGCGGTGAAGATCAGCAGGGCCTGGTCCTGGTCGAGGTCGTACAGCATCTGGCAGTACACCTCGAGCACGCCCAGCTCGGCGGTCCGGATGCGTTTCTGGTGGCCGCGCGGGACTGCTATCTCGTGCTCGCTCCACAGCTGGGCGAACTCGGGGCTGACTTCAAGCAGACTCTGCGCGAGGGCGGCGGCGCGGCTCCCGGGGCCGTGGCGGGCGACTGCCGACCGTAGGTCGGCGGTGAAGGCCCGGCTGTGCATGCCGTGGTCCTCGTCCGGGTAGATCTCGCGGGTGTCGCGCCGGGTGAACCAGCGGTAGACCATGCTGCGGTCGGGGCCAGTGTAGGCGGTCTCGTCGCCGAGCAGCGCGACGGCCGGCGGAGTCTGCAGCAGGGTCTCGCCGAGGCTGGTGACGACCTGGGCCGGGGTGTCCTGCAGCCGGTCGAGCACGCGCATGAGGCCGGCGTCGACGTGCTCCAGGCGCAGCTCGCGGGCCGGCGTGGGGTGCCCGGCCAGGCGGAACAGGTGGTCGCGCTCATCCAGGGACATGTGCAGGCCGCGGGCGATGGCGGCCAGCATCGGCTCCGACGGACGGCTGCCGCGCTGCTGCTCGATGCGGCTGTAGTAGTCAGCCGACATGCCGCACAATGCCGCGACCTCCTCGCGGCGCAGGCCACCGGTGCGCCGACGCTGCCCCCTGGGCAGCCCCACGTCCTCAGGCTGCAGCGCCTCCCGACGGGTGCGGAGGAAGTCAGCGAGCTGGTTGCGGTCCATGCTCAGCGCGCCGCGGGGACCGCCGGGAAGCTGACCCGGGTCAGCCGCTCGGCTTCAGCCCAGATCCGCCTCGCCGAGTCGCGGTCCTCGGCGGCGCGGTAGAGCTTCTGCTCGATCGGTCCGCCGGTGAGGTGGGCGAAGCCGTCGGGGCCGTAGAAGGCGCCGCCCCGCGCGTCGGGACTGGTCGCCGCGTACAGCGCCGGTAGCGCCCCGGTCCCGGGCTGCTGTACCAGGAACGGGAAGACCTTCGAGGTCTGCCGGAAAACGGCCGTGCGCGCGCTGGGCTTGTCGCGGCCCATGTTCCACCCCGACGTCTGCAGGTTGGTCAGCGTTAGGCCCGGGTGCGCCGTGTTGGACACGATGCCCCAGCCGGCCGCGCGGCTACGCCGGTCCAGCTCGAGCGCGAACAGCATCTCGGCCAGCTTGGACTGGCTGTAGGCCTTCATGGCAGCATACTTACCCTGATACTGCAGGTCATCCCACTGGAAGGAGCCTGAGCGGGCACCGAGAGCGGACAGTGTCGTCACCCGCGCGGATGCCTCGCGCAGCAGCGGGAAGATGTGGGCGGTCAGCGCGAAGTGGCCCAGGAAGTTGGTTCCGAATTGCAGCTCGAACCCGTCTTGAGTCTCGTGGCGTGCCGGCGGGGTCATCACCGCGGCGTTGTTGATCAGGATGTCGACCGGCCGGCCGTCCGCAAGGAGTTTGTCGCCCAGCGTGCGGACCGACTCCAGGGACGCGAGGTCGAGATCCGTCGTGGTGAGCCTGGCTCGCAGCGCGGCGGCGCGGATGCGCTCGACCGCGGCCGCGCCCTTGCCCGGGTTGCGGACCGGCAGCACCAAGTCGGCCCCGGCCGAGGCGAGCCTGGTAGCGATCTGCAGCCCCAGCCCGTCGCTTGCACCGGTGACGACGGCTAGCTTCCCGGCCTGGCCGGGGATCTCGTAGGTGTTCCTGGTCATCTCTATCGGTTCCTTTCCGCGGCCTGCTGCGGTAATTGTGAAGGGCTTGCATGCCCAACAGTCCCAGGTCGCGCCGCGGAGATGAAGGCCGTCCTTATCCCCGGACGGGTAGTCCGCGGCTCGCGAGGACGGGGTGCTGCCCGCAACGTCAGGTAGCGGGGATCTGCGCCAGGCGGGGCACGATGGTCTCGCCGGGCTGGGCGACCAGTGCGCGGCGCAACGCGCATCGGAGGAAATAGGTAGCCGCATTGGCTCTGCGGCGTCCGGCCGCGCCGTCATTGAACTCGAGCAAGGGCGGATCTCGCGCTCTTGGCAGCCAGATGCCACGACAAGCCGCTAGCGGCTCTTGGCCCTAACACTGAGCTCAGCATGTTCCGGCTAGTCCAGCACGAATGGGAAGAGACCGGGATGCACTCGTGGACCTCTGGGCCAGGCACCCAGAGATCCCAGGCTGTCTCATCCCGTGTCACCTCGTCTCCCTCGTCGCGCTGCCGGGCGGGGGGAGAGCTGGCGCTGCTACACGTTTTACTACAGTTCTCGAGACG